>CAVRMY010000053.1:0-75663 GCA_963721935.1 uncultured Alphaproteobacteria bacterium | reverse complement strand
CGGCATCGACGGAGGCCTGGATCGAGGCGGCGTCGCTTTGATCGACGAACATGGCGATCGGCGGCGCACCGCGCGGCTGACCTGAAACATTTGCTCCAGAATGTCCCGGCTGGGGTTTTCGAGATCTATGACGATGACGTCGGGATCGAGCGCATAGATGCGGCTCAGCAAACTTTGCATCTCGCCGATCCGCACAACGTCGGTATAACCCGCCTCCCGCAATCCCTCTTCGAGAATTGCCGCGCGGATCGGGCTTTCGTCGACGATGGCAATTTTTGGAGACAACTCAGCGCCCATCGATCACTCGCATTCCACCACCGCATTGATAGCACGCTGGTGCCCGCTTTCCATCCTGGCGGTTGGGTTCAGACAGTCCGTACCACGATTGGCGCCGGCTCGAAGCCTTGTAATTCCGCGCAATTGCGATTAGCTCGTGCCTGTTAATCGGACAGATTGAATATGAAAAAGGCGGCAGCGCCCAAAGTCAGCTTTGTTTCCCTGGGATGCCCCAAGGCGCTGGTGGATTCCGAGCGCATCATCACGCGGTTGCGCGCAGAGGGTTACGAATTGGCGCGCAAGCACGATGGCGCCGATATCGTTATCGTCAACACCTGCGGTTTCCTCGACAGTGCCAAGCGAGAATCGCTTTCCGCCATCGGCCAGGCGCTGGCCGAGAATGGCAAGGTCATTGTCACCGGCTGCATGGGCGCGGAACCCGAACAGATCGAGGCAGTCTATCCGGACGTGCTCTCGATCACGGGGCCTCAGCAATATGAAAGCGTGCTCGACGCCGTGCACCGGGCGTTGCCGCCGCTGCACAATCCTCATATCGACCTGGTGCCGCCGCAGGGCATCAAGTTGACGCCGCGGCACTACGCCTATTTGAAGATTTCCGAAGGTTGCAACAACCGCTGCAGTTTCTGCATCATTCCGAAGCTGCGCGGCGATCTCGTGTCGCGGCCGGCCGCCGACGTGTTGCGCGAGGCCGAAAGGCTTGTCTCCGCGGGCGTGAAGGAGTTGCTGGTGATTTCGCAGGATACTTCCGCCTATGGCGTGGATCTCAAATATGCGGCGAGCCTGTGGCAGGATCGCGAGATCCGGACGAAGTTTTTCGACTTGGCTGAAGCGCTTGGCGAGCTCGGCGTCTGGGTCAGGCTGCAATACGTTTACCCCTACCCGCATGTTGATGAGGTCATCGGGTTGATGACCGAAGGCAAAATACTTCCCTATCTCGATATCCCCTTTCAGCACGCGAGCCCTGATATTCTCAAAGCGATGAGAACGTCCGGCCGCGCAGGAAAAGACGCGGGCACGAATTTCGAAGTGGCGTGAGCAGTGTCCCGAACTGACGCTGCGCTCGACCTTCATCGTCGGCTTCCCCGGCGAAACCGATGCCGACTTTGCATATCTGCTCGACTGGCTCGAGGACGCCGAGATCGACCGCGTGGGCTGCTTCAAATATGAGGCTGTCGCGGGCGCATCGTCCAACGCGCTTCCCAACGCCATTCCCGAGGATGTCAAGCAGGAACGCTGGAACGCGCTGATGGCGCGGCAGCAGCAGATTTCCGCCCGCCGCCTCAAGCGCAAGGTCGGCACGCGGCAGCAGATCATCATCGACGAGGTCGGCCCGACCGTTTCCAGGGGTCGTTCGAAGGCCGACGCGCCGGAGATCGACGGTGCGGTTTATCTTTCGAGCCGGCGCCCGCTGCGGGTCGGCGAAATCGTTACTGCGAAAATCGAAAGATCTGACCAATACGACCTGCACGGCTCCGTCTCGGGCTTCTGAGACTTGACAGCGTCTGGCTTACCGCTGTATCTGCGTGCGCCATGATTTTCAACCGGACCAAAACCCGCGCCCGCTGCCGCCGTCAAGTATTCGACGACGACGGGTCGCGCCATGTCCGACGACAACGCTGAAAAAATAGTTTCAGCAAGGTTTTCGAGAAGGCCGCACCCGAAAAGTGCGGCCTTCTTGCGTTTTGGCCAGCCCAACCTCTCACATCACCCGGAGTTTCACATGAACAAGGCCCCGCATCCGTTCGACGCGCTGATGGAGATCACTTCACGTCCGCCGACCGTGTTCGTGCGCGGCGAAGGGTCAGTTCTCTGGGATGACACCGGCAGGCGTTATCTCGACTTTGTCCAGGGATGGGCCGTCAATTGCCTCGGACATTCGCCGCCTGCGGTGGCCGAAGCGCTGGCGACACAGGCAATGCAGTTGATTACGCCGAGTCCGGCTTATTTCAACGATGTAAGCCTGAAGCTGGCCAAGGCATTGGTCGACCAAAGCTGCTTCGATCGCGTCTTCTTTGCCAATTCCGGCGCGGAGGCCAACGAGGGTGCGATCAAGCTGGCGCGCAAATACGGCGCACGTTATCGAAACGGCGCCCACGAGATCGTCACGTTTGATGGCGGTTTCCACGGCCGGACGCTGGCGACGATGTCGGCGTCGGGCAAGAAGGCCTTCGAGCCCTTGTTCGAACCGAAGGTGTCGGGGTTTCCCAAGGCGAGGTTGAACGATCTGGATTCGGTTGAACGGCAGATCAACGACAAGACCGTTGCCGTGATGCTGGAGCCGATCCAGGGGGAAGCCGGCGTCTTGCCAGCAACGGATCAGTTCTTGCGGGACTTGCGCGAACTGACCACGGCACATGGTCTGCTGTTGATCCTTGATGAAATCCAGACCGGCATCGGCCGTACCGGCAAGCTCTTCCACTATCAGCACGCGGATGTCGCCCCCGACATTGTGACGCTCGGCAAAGGCATAGGCGGCGGCGTTCCGCTCGCCGCGTTGCTGGCGACGGAGGAGGCCTGCTGTTTCGAACATGGCGACCAGGGCGGCACTTTTTGCGGCAATCCCCTGATGTGCGCGGCCGGGCTTGCCGTCCTGAAGACGGTCGCAACGTCGGAATTCCTGAAATCGGTGGCTGACACCGGCCTCTACCTTGAGAGCGAACTGCAGCGGCTTTCGGCGCGGCATGGTCTTGGCAAAGTCCGCGGTCGGGGATTGCTGCTCGCGCTCGATCTGAAAGCGCCGATCGCGGCATCGATCGTTGCAAAGGCATTTGAGGAAGGCGTGCTGCTCAACGCGCCCAAGCCAGACGCGTTGCGCTTCATGCCGGCGCTCAACGTCGCCCGCCAGGAGATCGATTCCGTGGTCGGTTGCCTCGACGCGGTTCTGACCAGAATGGGGGTCGCAAGACGTGTGGCCTGAAATGCGAGGAGCTTGACAATGGGGAGATTGCATCCACCCGCTCTGCCTCTGACCGGCGGCTGCCCCTGCGCCGCCGTACGCTTTGCGGTCAGCGCGATGCCGCTTCTGATCTTTGCCTGCCATTGCACGGAGTGCCAGCGATGGTCGGGCAGCGCGTTTGGCCTGTCGATGCCGGTCAGGCGCGAAAGCGTATCGCTGACGCGTGGTGAACCAAAAGCCTGGCACCACGTCGGCGCCAGCGGCTTCGCAAGCAAATATTGGTTCTGTGCCGAATGCGGGGACCGAATCCTGGCAGAGCGAAGCGATCGGCCCGATGTCGTCACCTTGCGCGCCGGGACGCTCGACGACACGTCGTGGGTACGGCCGATTGCGCACATCAACCTGGGGAGCGCGCAGGCCTGGCAGCGTACACTCAACAATGCAGAATGCTTCGACGCCGTGCCGAGCGACTTCGGCGCGCTGGCGAGACGATGGCAGGATTTATGGCGGGAGGTCGAGACGATCAGTTGAAGCGACACTGTCCGATTGATCGCACTTTCAGGGTTTGAGAATTGACGCGCCTGTTGTCGCCCGGCTCTCCAGATCGACGTGAGCCCGAGCCGCATCCTTCAGGGCATAGGCGTGGTTGATCGGCACGTGCAGCTTGCCGTTGATGACCGCGGCAAACAGGGTGTCGGCACCTTCCAGCAGCTCCGAACGCTTGCCGATATAGTCGTTGAGCTTGGGCCGGGTCGCAAACAACGAGCCGTGGTTGTTTAGCTCGGCAATCGAGAACGGCGGAACCGGGCCCGACGCGCTTCCGAAACTGACGAACAGACCGCGCGGCTTGAGGCAAGACAGCGAGCCCGGGAAGGTCGACTTGCCGACGCCGTCATACACCACGTCGCAGAGTTCGTTCCGGCTGATCTGTTTGACGCGCGCGACGAAATCCTCCTCGTTATAGAGAATGACGTGGTCGCAGCCATTGGCCAGGGCCAGGTCGGCCTTGGCCTTGGAGCCGACAGTGCCGATGACGTGGGCTCCCAATGCGCTTGCCCACTGGCATGCGAGCAGGCCAATGCCGCCGGCGGCGGCGTGAATGAGCACCCGATGATGCGGCTCGACCTTGAACGTCTTGTGCAGGAGGTACCAGACCGTCAGTCCCTTCAACATCAGCACCGCGCCCTGTTCGTGGGTGATGTGATCGGGCAGTTTGACGAGCTTTTCCCAGGGGATGTTGCGCTCGCCGGTATAGGCCCCGAGATTCGTATAGTAGGCGACGCGGTCGCCCGGATGAAAATTCGTGACTCCCGCCCCGACCGCAAGCACTTCGCCGGCTGCCTCATTGCCGGCGATGAATGGGAGTCCGGGAGCCTTGTAAAGCCCGGTGCGGTAGTAGACGTCGATGAAGTTCAACCCGACGGCGCGCTGGCGGATGCGCACTTCACCGGGTTCCGGTGCGGGCACATCGACGTCTTCATAGACCAGGGCTTCCGGCCCCCCTACCTTGTGCACGCGCACGGCCTTCGTCATCTTCGGGTCCCTTCACGAAACGTTTCGTCCAGCGACGAGCGAAAGCCATCGAGACCGCAATGTCAACGCTGACATGGTCACCCGACCGATCTCGAAACCCCGCAGATCAAATGGTTAACGAGGTTTTTTGCGGTTGCGCCGGGCCAATACGTTGAAGAGTTCCACGGCGGCCGAAAACGCTATGGCGAAGTAGATATAACCGCGCGGAATGTGGAATTTGAAGCCATCTGCGACCAGCGCAACTCCGATCAGCACCAGGAACGCCAGTGCGAGCATCTTGGTTGTCGGATGCTCGGCGACAAACCGCGCCACCGGGCCCGATGCCGCATACATCACGATACACGCAATGATCACTGCGGCGATCATGATGGCGAGATCCTGCGCCATGCCGATCGCAGTGATGATCGAGTCGAGCGAGAATATCAGATCGACGATGATTATCTGTACTATCACCCAGAAGAAAGCCGTTCCGGCCTTCGCGGCCTCGCTCGCTTCATCGCCAGCCTCCACCTCGCGGTGTATTTCATGGGTCGCCTTTCCGATCAGGAACAGCCCACCGCCGATCAGAATGATGTCGCGCCAGGAAAACGGCAAGCCGTGAAGGGTGAAGATAGCTCGCGTGAGTCCGATCAGCCACACCAGCAGGCTGAGCAGCAGGATACGGAACACCAGCGCAAGCGCCAATCCGATCTGGCGCGCACGCCTGGCCTGTGCCGGCGCGATACCGGACACGACGATGGACAGAAAGATGACGTTGTCGATGCCAAGAACGATCTCGAGCGCCGTCAACGTCAACAACGCCGCCCACGCTTCCGCACTCGTCAAAAGTTCGATCATGCATTGAGCGATCTGACAAACCGGATCGCAGCATCGCAACCCACGATGTAGACGGCGATCAGGCAAAGCGCCACTTTGACGGCTGCCCCCACTTCGAAGTCGTTGGTCAGTACAACCATCACGAGCGCGGCCCAGGCGCCCATCAGCGACAATGTCAGCCAGCGCAGGCGCGCAACCCGGACCGGATGCACAACGTTGAAGGGGACAAATGTCAGCACGATCAGAACGGCGACGGCGAGCGTGGACAATGCCTGCGGCAGTTGCAGCAGGAACAGATAAAGCGCTGCGATGTTCCACAACCCGGGAAAACCCCGAAAATGGTTGTCGGCGGATTTCATCCGACGGTCCGCAAAATAGAGGGCGCCGGTGACGGCGATCGCAACACCCAGGATCGGCGCGGTCAGCGGCAACAACATGCCGCTTGCAGTAATGGCATAGGCGGGTACGAAAACATAAGTGACGAAATCGACCACGAGGTCGAGCACGTCGCCTGACCAGTTAGGCTGCAGTCGTTCGACCTCCAGGCGCCGCGCCAGTGGACCGTCCACCCCGTCGATCACGAGCGCAAGCCCGAGACACCAGAACATCGCGGCCCAGCGCTGGTGGACCGCTTCAAGCAGCGCGATCAGGGCGACGCCAGCGCCGAGCGCGGTGAAAATATGCACGGAAAACGCAGCAGCGCGCATGAGCGCTGGTGTCCGGGAAAATCCCTCCTGGTTTGGACGATCCATGTTTGCCTTTGGTGGTCGAATTTGGACCACTGCTATCAGGAATCGCCTCGATTTGTACATCCACTGTGTCGCACCGCGGTCGCCGGCCTGACGGAAACAATATGCCGGGCGTGGGCTTGAAATGGTTTCCAGAGACGTTAAATGTTCCGATATGAGCGAACCATCCACAGCATATGACGTAGCCGTCGTCGGCGGCGGTCCCACCGGATTGGCTACGGCAATCGCGCTGGCACAAGCTGGTGCGCGCACCGCGCTCCTTGCCCGGCGAGCGCCTTATACCGACAACCGGACTACGGCGCTGCTCGGCGGTTCAGTCGATTTCCTGCGGTCGCTGGAAGTCTGGCCGCGTTGCAAGGATCAGGCCTGCGAACTGCGTGTGATGCGGCTGGTGGACGATACAGGCCGCCTGGTCCGCGCGCCTGAGGTTCGTTTTTCCTGCGACGAGATCGGTCTTGAGGAGTTCGGGTACAATATCGAGAACCGCACGCTGGTGGCGGCTCTTGAAGAGCATGCGGCTGCGCTTTCGAACCTTACCCGCTACGGCGATGAGGCCGCGGCAATTCACCCCGACGTCGACGCCGTGACGATCGAATCGGCAAACGGCGGATCGCTGTCGGCGCGACTTGCAATCGGTGCCGACGGAAGGCATTCGCTTTGCCGTGAGGCTGCCGGGATCGGCGTCCGGCGACGCGCGCTTGATCAGACAGCGCTGACCGTCAACGTCAGTCATTTGCGACCCCACCGAAATGTCTCGACCGAATTTCATACTCCGCGGGGGCCCTGCGTATTTGTGCCGCTGCCTGGCAATCGCTCCAGCGTCGTTTGGGTGTCTGCACCAAAGGAGGCCGAGCGGCTGATGGCGTTGAGTGACGACGAGCTTTCCGAGGCTGTTGAAATCCAGTCTCACTCCATCCTGGGCCGAATGCGGGTCGAAGTTGGCCGGAACATATTTCCGCTGGCGATCGAACAACCCACGCAATTTGCAAAGGCGCGCATCGCACTTGTCGGCGAAGCCGCACACGTGCTGCCTCCGATCGGCGCACAGGGCCTCAATATGGGTTTTCGCGATGCCGCCGATATTGCCGATATCGTGCGAGACGAACTGGCATCCGGCCGGGATCCCGGGTCGCCGGCAACATTGAACAAATACGCCTGGGCGCGGCGCGCCGACGTTCTCAGCCGCACCTTTGCAATCGATGTCGCAAACCGCTCGCTGCTCAGCGCGTTCCTGCCGATGCAGTCGCTGCGCGCCGTCGGTCTGCACCTGATAGGCTCGTTCGGGCCGCTGCGCCGCCTTGCCATGCGCGAGGGGTTGGCGCCATCCTGGCGGGCATCGACGGTAAATCCGGCAGTCACGGAAACGCGAGCTGACCGGTCTGAATGAACCGTACCGCTCCAGGTTCGGCTTCGGCCCTCGATTCGCGTTTGGGAAAGAGCGGTCACAGCAGGGTTAATTCGGCCGTTTGCCTCTAGCATCGGCCACAATCATGGTCTATTCGACGAGATATGATCAAAACGCGCAGTGCCAAATTTCAGATCGGGCAGATCGTTCGCCACCGCATCTTCTCCTTCCGGGGCGTGATTTTCGATATCGATCCTGAATTCAACAATACCGAAGAATGGTGGCTCTCGATTCCCGAAGAGGTCAGGCCCCACAAGGATCAGCCGTTCTATCATCTGCTCGCCGAGAACTCCGAATCCGAATATGTCGCTTATGTTTCGGAACAGAACTTGTTGCCCGATGACTTAGGCGAGCCGATCCGGCATTCCCAGGTCGCCGAAATCTTCGTCAAGGACAAGTCTGGCGGTTATCGTCCGCGCAATCCCTCGCTGAATTGAGCGTCCCGTTGCGCTCCGGCATTTGATGCGGAGCCAAGTCATACCAAACCAGGTCATGGGAAAAAAACATGCGCGATCGGATCGCGCGCAAATATAAAAGGCGCTCTGTCGGAGCGCCTTTTGTTTGATTTGACGAACGTTAGCCGATTGCCAGTGTGCGGCCTGCCTATTTGGCTGCCGGATTTGGCGTCGCGCCACCCGCGGCCTGACCGGCTTCCAGTTTCTTGCGCTGCTCCTCGGCGCGTTTCTGCAACTCTTCCTGCAGTTTCTTCTGGGTATTTTCGAATTCCTTCGGGTCCGTTGGCGGGCCGTCAAAGGCCTTGGCGAAATCACCGAGCGGCAGGGGCAATGTGACCGGCTGTTGGTTGGAACTGATCGCCTGAATGACCAGGTTCTGACCCTTCTTCATGTTGGCCAGCAACTCGGGAGTTACCTCGTAATCCGACATGCAGCCGTTCTGGAAGCAGATCACATAGGGTGCCTGTGCAGGCGTATTCTGGTCGACGATGATGCGGGTGCCGTGGACGAGCAGCATCCCGAGCGGCAGGGTAACGCGGAGGATCTTTTTCGGCTCGCCCTCGGGCTCGATGATCACGGCCGCGACGACCGGCTGGCCAGATTCGATTCGACCATCCTTGCCCGTAAAACAAACCTGCTTGGCATTGGCATCCTGGCCTTTGAGACAGAACTTGGTCCACGGCGCATAGATGAGTTGAACCTGTTGATCAGCCGGTTGGGCCGCTGCGGGAGCGGCAGCGGCGGGAGGCGCCTGGGTCGGTTGCGCCGATTGCGCGGGCGCGGCCGGCGCTGCCTTTGGCGCTCCCTTCGGGGCCGCTTTAGCCTTGGGCGCCGGAGTGGCAGGTGCGGGAGGTGCGGGAGCCGAGTCTGAGCCCGCAAGTCCGGGGCCGGCAGCGTGGCCGTCAAAGCCGTGACCGCCATCACTGCGAATACCCGCCCACGCGGCCAGACCGGCGCGGCCAAGATACGGAAATTCATTGCGGAAAACCCTTTCTGATCGGGAGCGTCCGAAACCGCTGCGGGCGCTGGCACTTAGTGGATCGGACCACTAGCCGTCCCTCGGGCGGCTGTCTCCTTGCCAATTGAGGCGGATGCGTGACAGCCCCTGCCCCAACGGCCAACGCACGCCTTCATACAGACACGGGAGAAAAGATCAATGCCGACGGCCTTTGAGGTCGATGCCGGCGGCCGCATCGCCATGGTAAAATCCGATGGTGCAGTATTGCGAATCAAATCGAAGTGCCAAATTGCGGGTTCCGTCGCACGGCTACGCAGCCGCTCTCAGATCGGCTTTTCTGGCCCTCGTTTTTGTGTCCACGGCCGGGCCCGCGGCCAGCGTGGCGCAAAGTTACGCGATCGCCATGCATGGCGCGCCGGCGCTGCCGCCTGATTTCACCCACATGCCTTACGCCAATCCCGATGCCCCGAAAGGTGGCCGGCTTGTTCAGGGCATTCTGGGAACCTTCGACAGTCTCAACCCCCTCATTGTGAAAGGGTTGGCGGTTCAACAAATCAGGGGCTTCGTCGTCGAGAGCCTGATGGCAAGGGGTAACGACGAGGCTTTCACGCTGTATGGTCTGCTGGCAAAAAGCGTGCAAACCGATGACGCGAGAGGCTACGTCATATTCCACCTCGATCCGCTGGCGCGCTTTTCCGACGGCAAACCGGTCCTCGCCGACGATGTTCTGTTCTCCTGGGCCCTGCTGCGCGACAAGGGGCGCCCAAACCATCGGCAGTATTATTCGAAAGTTGCAAAGGCCGAGGCGCTCGATCCGCTGACGGTAAAGTTCGATTTTGGCGGCACGCAGGATCGCGAATTGCCGCTGATCCTCGCCTTGATGCCGGTGCTGTCCCAACATGCCGTCGATGTCTCCACTTTCGAGGAAACTTCGATGACGGCCCCGATCGGTTCCGGCCCCTACCGCGTCAGCGCCGTGAACCCTGGCGCCAGCGTTACCCTGACGCGCAACCCCGATTATTGGGGACGCGATCTGCCCGTCAATCGCGGCTTATGGAATTTCGACGAGATCAGGCTCGATTTCTACCGCGAGGCCAACGGCCAATTTGAGGCGTTCAAACGCGGTCTCTACGACTTCCGGGTCGAGACGGAGCCGCTGCGCTGGCACGACGGATATGATTTTCCCGCCGCGCGCAAGGGCGAGGTGATCCGCGATACCGTCAGGACAGGCCTGCCGCAGCCTTCGGAGTTTCTTGTTTTCAACACGCGAAGGCAGGTGTTTACCGACATTCGCGTCCGCCAGGCGTTGACGCTCCTGTTCGACTTCGAATGGATCAACCGAAACTATTTCTTTGGGCTTTACGGCCGCTCGGGTGGTTTTTTTGCAGGCTCGGAGCTGTCGGCCTATGGCCGTCCGGCTGAGAAGCGTGAACGCGACCTGCTGAAACCCTTCGCATCGCACATAGCACCCGACATCCTGGATGGAAATTATCGCCTGCCGGTGACCGATGGTTCGGGGCGGGATCGAAACTCTCTTCGGAGTGCGCTTGGTCTGCTGTCGCAGGCGGGGTACGAACTCGATGGCACGGTGTTGCGGAACCGCGCGACCAAAGCGCCGCTTGCCTTCGAAATTCTGGTTGCCACTCGCGACCAGGAGCGCATTGCGCTCGCCTTTGCGCGCGATCTCAAGCGCGCCGGAATCGAGGTATCGGTGCGCGCGGTGGATGCCGTTCAGTTCGACCAGCGCCGTCTCGCCTTCGACTTCGACATGATCCAGAACCGTTGGGATCAATCCCTTTCGCCCGGCAACGAGCAGTACTTTTACTGGGGCAGCGAAGCGGCCGACAACCAGGGCACACGAAATTACATGGGAGCGAAAGACCCGGCCATCGACGCGATGATCGCGGTCATGCTGGAAGCGCGCGAACACCGCGACTTCGTTTCGGCAGTGCGGGCGCTGGACCGTGTGCTGATGTCCGGCTTCTACGCCATCCCGCTTTTTAACGTGCAAGAGCAATGGATCGCGCGCTGGAATCGGATAGAACGTCCCAAGGCCACCGCCCTGACGGGTTATCTTCCCGAAACCTGGTGGCAAAGGTCCGTGCCCCAAACCAAGTGATCCAGTGATCCAAGCCAACATATCGCCCACGCTCGACGGATTATTTTGCCGCATCCTGGCCCGACAGCCGGACGCGCCGGCGCTGCTGGATCCCCTCAACAAGCCGCGGATCACGGGTCAGGCGGCAAGGCGCATGACCTTTGCCGAGACCGATCAAGCGATCTCGGCGCTTTCGGCCCACTTCATCGAAGCCGGTCTGCCGGTCAATTCCGTCGTTGCGGTCCAACTGCCAAACACGGTCGAGTTCATTCTCACGGTTCTTGCAGCGCATCGGGCCGGCCTGATCGTCGCCCTGCTCCCGCAGCTATGGCGGCAAGCGGAACTGACCATGGCGCTCAATCGCACCGGCGCAAGAGCGATCGTGACCTCGGCCAGGATCGACGGCGTCAACCACGCCGATCTCGCCATGAATGCCGCGGCCGAGGCCTTCTCCATCCGGCACGTTTGCGGCTTTGGCGAAGACCTGCCGGAAGGAATGGCATCGCTCGATCTCGCCCTGAAGAGCGGATCGACCACGGCGCGAACCGTCACACAGGATGGCCGCAGACCGGCGCTGATCACGTTTGATGTGACGGCTGACGGCTTTCGCGCAGTGCCGCGGACGCACCTCAATCTGATTGCCGGCGGCCTTGCAATATTTCTCGAAAGCCGGATCGCTCTGAGTGCAAAACTGATGTCGGCGTTCGCGCCGTCGTCATTTGCGGGCTTTGTCGCTTCGCATTTGCTCTGGTTGCTGTCGGGTGGAACCCTCGCGTTGCATCATCCGTTCGATGCAGAGGTGCTTGAGCGGCAGATCGGCGAGGACGGCTGCGACACGCTGATTGCGCCTGCGGCGATGGCATTGCGCCTGGCGGAGCTCGATCTGGCGGCGCGGTTGCCGACGCTGCGTGGCGTGGTCGCCATGTGGCGCACGCCGGAACAGGTGGTCTCGAGCGCACATTGGACGGAGGAAAAGATACGCTTCACCGATGTCTACCTGTTCGGCGAGGCCGGCCTGTTTGGCGCCTGCCGGACCGTGGATGGCCTACCGGCGCCGATCCTGCTGGGGCCGCACGGCGCGCCGCGCGATATCCCGGGGACTTCGACCGCCGGCGAAACGCTCCTCACACCGGCAGGAACGCTCGCTCTAAGAGGACCGATGGTGGCGGCGGCGGCTTACGCGCCGTCTTCGCCGCCAGGCGATTCACTCGTGGCACACGCCGCGCGCGACTTCGTCGACACCGGCTATGCGGTACGCCTGCATCGTTCGACCAAGGCGATCATGATCACCTCGCCGCCCGCGGGACTGATCTCGGTCGGCGGCTACCGGTTCCTGTCCCGTGACCTTCAGGAATGGTCGAAACGGCTCGGCCAAGGCGCCTTGCTCACCGCATTGCCTGACCGTTTGTGCGGCTACCGCCTTGCCGGGCGCGCCCAGGACAACGCCCGCGGCCGCGAAGCCTTGAGCCAGCTCGGGCTTAACCCGTTGATGGTGGAGGCGTTTCGGGATCGGACCCTGCTCGGCTATTCCTGAACAGGAAAGTTCGTTGACGCGCCATTAAGATGAGACCTGGTTTAGTTCTTTTATTTCAGCTACTTAGAAAAAGTTAGACACTCAGCGAGAAACCGTTAGACACTTGGCGTTCCCTTTTTGGTCATTTTCGAGAGCGCGCTACGGGCCAAGATCGCCTGATTTGCGTCGATCGAATACCGCTCGATTTCCTTGGACGACCGATGGCCCGAGATCGATTGCATTTCTTTGGTGCTAGCGCCGTTGTGCGCCATCCGTACCAGCATCGACTTGCGCAATCCATGTGGCACGCACCGCGGCGGCAAGCCTGCGAGCCGCACCGCCTTCCCGATCAGTTCTGTCAGTGAAGGCCGCGATATCGGTCGCCCATTGCGATCACCGATCAGCGTTAGGCCGTTTGTCCTGTATGCTTTGATCGCGGCCATCAGCTCGTCATGGATCGGAATCACCATGACGGTTCCGGTCTTCTCTTGCGTAAGCCTAATCTCTCCGTTCACAATGTCGCCCCGACGCATGCGCACGACATCACCACCGCGTTGGTCCGTATAAAGCAAGAGCGCATAGGCTAGTCGCTCGCGCGTTCCCAACGGCCACCGCGCTTCGAATACATCCATCTCCAATTGCGTCCACGTGTGATGCGCGCCGCCTTTGTAGGGTACGATCTTTCCGCCGGTGACCGGCCGCGGAATCCACTTGCGCTCATACGCGATCGTCAGAAGATTTCGCAACACGCGTTT
Organism: uncultured Alphaproteobacteria bacterium; assembly: GCA_963721935.1. GTDB lineage: Bacteria > Pseudomonadota > Alphaproteobacteria > Rhizobiales > Xanthobacteraceae > Bradyrhizobium. Next base: position 62,188 of record CAVRMY010000053.1, on the reverse strand, counting down.
GGTCAGGTTCGCCATCTGCGGTGAGCGTTTGCCGATGTCCTCGATTATATCCTTCACATCAGGATCAGTGAGGAGCGCGACTGGCTTGTGACCGTGCTCCTTGGCGAGGGGCTCAAGCACATATCGATAATTCCGCTTCGATGATGGCTTGAGATTGATGAAGTTCACCGACGAATAATAGTTGGTGATGACGCGCCCAAATGTCCCTGGCGCTTTGCCGGTAGGCTCGGGTTTAGATGCCAGAAAGAACGCGTAAGCTTCCATGAACTCGGTTGAACCGGGCTCGCCGGGGAGCGCCCCGTAATTGCGTTTCTTCCGACGGAAGTAATAGCGCCAGACCCTATTGCGATCTCGGTACGCCTTCACGTAAGGCAGATCGATCTCTGTCATGGCCCCTGCTCTCGGTACGTTTTCCACGTCGGCGGCTCCGCCCCGACAGCCGTTTTACTCTTGCACTGCGAGATAACATTTTCGCTCGGTAGCGCATCGAACGCCATATCAAGATCCCGGATGTCCCATAGCTTACGCCCCACGATTATCTTTGGCGGAGCAATCAAGCCATTCACACGCATCTGATCGAACGTGGTCGTCGAGATCCCGAGATATATCGCCGCCTCTTCGCGGGAAAGTCCGCGTCTCGGTAAGCTGGTAGCGCGGATCTTCGAAAGGGCCTGGCTCATTGGCTTGTATCAGTCTCCATTGGGCGCTCGGCCTGCCAAGCCACAAGCGCCGTAGTTCGCATTTCGCGAAACCGAGGCCCAATGAAACTAAAGGGAATTGGTTTTCGCGCTTATCCGGTTGGCAACCGGGAATTTCACTCGTCGTTCTAACTCAACATACTCATTTCACCGAGAGGCAGCGAACGTCCGTCAACACCCCTCCCGATACCAATGCACCACTCGTGCCACAAAAACCGCGGATGCGAAGCATTCGTTTCGGCTATCCCCAATTCCCACAATTTACTGTGGATGGAGACGTGGCATTTCTCTTGTTCGATACGCTCAGGCGACTCTGTGGCGAAGCAAGGGCAGGAATAGCTTTAAGGTCTCGAATGCCTGAACCCTGCGTCGTCGTCTTCTACGCTAGTTCATGGAGTGAGTTGGGGTGACGAGGCAATGCAATACTTGTGCTAGACGATCCAACCTCACTAAAAAAACATAGGTTTCCGCTGATATGTGTCTCTCCCGTCACCAAGTTAGTTGGAGGGGGACCATGGTCCCCCCTCCGATCAGCGATCTATCTCGTGTTGTCGCGCTGCGCCGAAGGCGATCATGCAACGCGGGTCGCCTGATAAAATCCAATCAAACGACTGTCCGTGGTCCCTTACCCAATCCCAGACGAACCTTGCTCTGGATCGAAGTCGAGCTCCGACGGCTGGCGGAAATACGCCACCACGCGAGCAGCAGCGTCTTCGTTCGGACGGCGGTCCGTACATAGGGCCTGTATGACTCACAGCGAGTCACTGTTGTGGGCAGTAGACCGTGTCGTACTCAACGGCGCAGTTATCCACTCTAAATACCTCGTCCCGTCATGGCTCTCGAAACGCCTTCAGAGAAGCTTTCTGAACATTGCTGATCTCTTCGTTGCGAACTTTCGTCGATTGACACGGCCGACGAATCCCCTCGCAAAATCTGGGCCAAGGCCGAAATCGGCTCAAGAAGAAATTCCAGAAAGATCAGCAACCTGCAATTTTTGGAGCCGTCGCGGCACGAAACTCGTATCGCTCACGCCCTCCAAATTTTTGGAGTTCCGCCTCCAAATTTTTGGAGGCTGTTAAGTGGTCAGGGACACACCCGAAACCCGCGCGGTAATCTATCCCGTTGTTTTGACGCCCATTTCTCCACGGCTGCGTTGCGCACCCTGCGTTGGCCCGCTTTTTGCGATGAGCACGTTGCGAGTTTTTTGTCGGTGGGGCGGACAATGACCGAAAGAATTGAACCTTTGATCATTTTCTCACTGGAGATCGTGGCATCAGATGCGAAGAGGACGGCTATCGTGCGCACACTCGCCTCTCTCCTCGGTCCAACACGGGTGGCGTCCGGCTGCATCGGTGCGCGTCTCTACGCCGACCTTGATAAGCGGAACACCCTTCTCTTTGTCGAAGAATGGCAGTCACGCGAACAATTCGAGCGCAATCTCGATGTCAGAAAACTCAGTACGATTGTTGCGGCGATAAGGCCTCTTGCGTCAAGGAAACTAACATTGACGGTAGCCCGAGCTATGTCGAGTTGCTGACGTGCTTGGAAATGGACCGGGATGTCAAATCGCCTCCCAAGTGATTTAGGACGCGTCCTCGCGCGACCCATCCTCACAGCCGCTAGGCATGTCCGCTTATCGGGGAAGACCGGAAGCCATCTGCCGGCGGTCAAAATGGTGCTAATGACGGCCGGTTCAACTGATCGCCGCAACACATTCTGCGAACTTCTCAGCTGGGGTCTGATAGAGCAAGGTCTTTCGCGGCCTTTCATTGAGCTGCCTTGCGATTGCGCTAAGCTTGGCCTGGCTATACAGGGACAGATCGGTGCCACGTGGAAGGTACTGGCGCAGCAATCTGTTGGTGTTTTCGTTTGATCCACGCTGCCAGGGACAGCGAGGATCACAGAAGTAGACGTTGACCTCGGTGGCCAATGTCAGGCGCTGATGATCGGCGAGCTCTTTGCCTCTGTCCCAGGTCAACGACCGGTAAAGTTCGCTGGGCGGTCGCTGCGATTGCTTGATGAGCGCCGAGACGACGCTTTCGGTATCCTTGTTCGCGACCTTGACCAGCATCGCGTAGCGCGAATGGCGTTCGACAAGTGTTGCGACATAGCTGTTCCTCGATCCGCCAATCAGGTCGCCCTCCCAGTGGCCTGGGACCGCACGATCTTCAACAGATGCTGGTCGTACTCTGATGGATACGGCATCCTTGATCTGGCCGAGCCCATTCCGTTTCAGGCTGGCGTGCCTGGAGCGGCGGATAGTGCGTTTTGCTCTCAGGTGCTCAAGCAGCTCTTTTTTCAGCACGCCGCGCGCCTGAATGAACAGGCTGCGATAGATCGTCTCGTGTGACACCTGATTTTGTGGCTCCCCCGGATATGTGCGCTTGAGCCAGCCGGCTATTTGTTCCGGCGACCATTGTCGCCGCAGCCCAATCGATACTGTCCGCCTCAAGAACGGGTGGCAAGCCAGCTTGCAAAGCTTGGGACGCCGCGCCCGATCCCAGGCGGCCTGATCTGACCCGGCAGCCCGGTAGCGGTCCGCTCCTCCATTGCGGCTGACTTCCCGGCTGACGGTCGATGCAGATCGTCCCAAGTGGCGTGCGATCGACCGCAACGAGCGGCGCATGCTGAGCCATCGAGAAATCTCCTCTCGTTCAGAGAGAGTGAGCGCCTGCTTGGCACGGTGCCGATCCGGTGGACGAATGCCACCGGTTGGCGAAATCACTGAAAAGACTGACGAGGACTCCCGGTCAAACCGACGCCCGATTGAACTCATCGATTCGCCAGCCTGCCAGCGATCCAAGATCTCAGACCGCTGAACCGCAGAATAGTAGATCCGACGTTGCTGCTTCATGTCCACACTCCATCTTTGCTAAAAGATTAGAGTGTTGCGCCGACCGGTCGAGCCCACCACCCAAAGCGGACATTGAACTCACAGATGGCGAGAGCACTGCTGCTCTCGCCATCTTCTGTCGGTCTGTCCGTATTATGGCGTGTCGCCGTACATGGCCTTCAACTGACCATGAGCGAGAGCCGGCGGCATATCCATCTTGCCGCCCATGATTTCGATATATGCGCCGGATTTGCCGGCACGCACAGCCGATCCCGGATCAGGCGTTGACCGGTAAGATGCGTGCGTTAATAAGGGTGGGCCGTTGGCGATCGGCGATCCCGTCTTTCACCAGCTGGGTGACCTCGTCGGCGGTGTGTGCTTCGTGGGCGTCCAGCCCGTAGCTGGCGGCGGTGGCCACGATATCGAGCCCGGGCAGGTCCAGACCGGGGACCCCGGCGGTGTGCTCCCACTTGCCGAATTCTTTGAGGACTCCGTACTCGGCGTTGGATCCGACCACAACGGTGAGCGGGATCTTGTAGTGCGCCGCGGTCCACAGCGCGGTGATCGCGTAATGCATAGATCCGTCGCCCATTAACGCCACGACCGGACGCTGCGGGGCGGCCAGTTGAGCGCCAACGGCGGCAGGCAACCCAAAGCCGAGCCCGCCACCGGCCGCCGATAAGTGGGAGAACCGGTTGCCGGGCCGAACACCGGCCGGAATAGCCGCGGACTCGTTGCTGCCGGCCTCGCTGACCCACAGCGTGTCCGGAGGGGCGGCTCGCCCGACGGCCGCCCACAGGGCCTCTGGTTTCAGCGGCGCCTGCGCCTGTTTGACATCCGGGATCGGCGGACGCGGCGCTGGAGCGGGCCGCTTGGTTGGTTTGGCCGCGGCGAGCAGGGCCTCGGCAGCGCTGCGCACGTCGGCGATGATCGCGTCCCCCACCGGAGCGCGGGCGGCCTCGTCGGGATCATTGGTGATGTGGATCAGGCTAGCGCCCTTCGGTAAGTAGGGGCCGGGCACTCGCGGGTAGTACCGAAACACCGGGGCCCCGATCACCACCACCAAATCCCGGCCCGTTAACGCTTGAGAGATCCACCCCGCACCCGGCGGCAGCAAGCCCTGATACAACGGGTGATTCTCGGGGAAGCCGCTCCACCCGGTCAGCGGCGCTGTCCACACGACAGACTGGGTGCGTTCGGCCAACCCGATCACCGCGTCCCACGCCCCGTAGCGTTCCACATCGCCACCCACGATCAGCGCCGGCGACGTCGCGGCGGCGATGCGCGCACAGATCTCTTGGGCGAGATCTGCGGGAAACCCGACGGCCCGGGTGACTTTGCGGTCGCGCACCGCGGCGATGTCTGCGGCCTGGGTGTCGTCGAGTTCCGCCTGCATATCGTCCATCGGCAGCGACACGAACACCGGCCCCATCGGCGGCGTGGTAGCCAAGTGGATGGCATGGGCGAGCACAGCGGGAGCCTCGCTCGCGATCGCCGGTTCGGCCGCCCACTTCACGAAGGGCTTGGGTACGGTCGTGGGCTCGATGTTGGTTAGTAGGCAGTACTGGTTTTGCATAAAGCGACGCTGGTTTCCGGCGGTGACGATGAGGGGGGTCTTATTCACGAATGCGTTGTAGAGCGCGCCCTGGGCGTTGCCCATGCCTGGGGCGGTGTGAATGTTGACCACCGCGGGTCGACCGGTGACCTGGGCATAGGCGTCAGCCATCCCCACCGGCACCATCTCCTGCAGTCCCAGCACATAGCGGAAATCTTTCGGAAAATCCTCCAGCAGAGTCAGCTCCGAGGAGCCGGGGTTACCGAACCAGGTGGTCAGCCCGTAGGTGCGAAACAGGTCGATGGTTGCTTGCCTAACGCTAATCATGTCGGACCCCCTTTCCTCGCGCGGAATCTTACCTCGCGCGGAATGCTGCGCTATATCTGCAAAGGCGGAATGCTGCGTTGTATCTGCAAAGAACGTGAGAACCTATCTGACACTCGGCAGGCGGCGCACGGAACATAGCCGCGGGTTGGGCAGTCTAAACGCCGCCCAGCTTCGGCGGTTCCAACGGGCGCGCGAATTATTTTTTCGAGTGGCCGCGCTCCACTATTTATAGGCCAGGATGCATGGAATGCACCGAAGCGCGTCAAAAAAAATCCTGAAATCGTTTGAATGAGCAATGTCCGCCTATGGCACCTTTCGGACATCCCCTGGAATACAGACGAACGTCCGTTTTCGGGGGCGAAGCGGACCCCACGATTGCCCGCGTCGAGGTCGTTGATGACCCCGAACAGAGATTGGCACGCGGCCACCCGGAGTTCATGCCTATTGCCGGACACCAAAGCAGCCACGACGGACGGTCGCGGAGGAACCGTGCTGCCGAGCGACGCCGGCAACGCAATTCCGCGCGATGGCTGCCGGGTTGTCTCAATCCGGCGGCCACGAGGCGATTTGATCAAGGCCTGTCGTGCTCTTCGGAAATGTCCTTGTTTGTGTAGTCTGGCATCAATGCGACCGCGGCAATGCTGACGATCGCGCAGAACAGGATGTAGAGCGCGATCACGTAGCCCGATCCCGTGGCGGCAAGCAGCGCGGTGGCGATCAACGGCGCCGGACCGCCGGAGATGATCGAGGAGAGCTGATAGCCGATCGAGGAGCCGCTGTACCGGAGCCGCGGGGTGAAGCACTCGGCGATCAACGCCGCCTGTGGGCCGTACGTCATGGCGTGCGGTACGAATGACAGCACGATGGCGATGAAGATCAGCGCCGGCGCCGCAGTGTTCAGCATGGCGAAATACGCAAAGCCGAACAGCCCGGTCAGGACCGCGCCCATCAGATACATGCGCTTGCGCCCGATGCGATCCGACAGATGTCCCGCCAGCGGCAGGGTGAACAGCTCAACGATGCCGGCGAAGATCAGACAGGTGAGCAGGAAGTCGCGATCCTGATGGAGCACCTGGATACCGTAGGCGAAGACAAAGGCCAAGTAGATATAGGCCGGCGCCTGTTCGACCATCCGCGCCAGCGCCGAGAGAATGATCGACCGCGGCTGACGCCGCCTGCCCCCGTCGCAGCAGGTCGACCGCAATTCAATCAAGCCTGCGGCCGCGACGATTGAAACGCCTGCGGCCGCGACGCGATACGCCAGAAGCCTGATTTGTTGGCCTCTTGATCTATTGCTCCGACTATCATTGCTCGCACTGGACTGCGATCAGCGGCGACCGATGGCCGGATGATGTCAGGTTGTCCGATCTGGAGCCGCGGTTTACCCGCCAGGCTTGCGGCCCGGCGCGGCGCAGATGGGATGCCTCGCGCCATTCCCCACGTTATGCGTGAATTATGTTTTGATGCGTAGTGACAGTGCTGCCCTTAGTATGGGAAATACATCGCATCCATTTCAATGGCTTGCATCTACGCTGTGTCAATGGCGTGTCAACTGATGACGTAGCGCGTCTTTCGGTGGTCGCTCATTTCGAAAGAGTTCGCTCTTTGACGAGATCCGACAATTGAATCGCGAGTGAGCGAAGGCGAGCGTTCTGCTCCAACAACAGTAGAGCGTCATGTGTCGCCTGAGGTGACCTTCTCCCTGCTGAGATCATCGCGGGCTCCTTGAGCACTGGTGACAAGAGTTCGAGAAATCGATCGCGAAGCGGTATGCCGTCCTCGCTGTAAAGCCGATGTACCGTGCCCATGTGCAATTCCCTCGTTTTGTTCATCGTCGTTTGAGTCGCGGGCGAATTTGAGTCTGAGTTTCGACCCATCAGTGACGAGACCGTTAACCTTTCGTTAACTATACAAGTCCAGCCTGCCTATGGGGGCTCGACGGAGTGATGTTATGTCAGCTCGTGAGTTGCAGGTTGGAACAGGCCTTCTTCTTGATTTCGCAATGATGCTTGGTGGCGCATTGGGTATCGGTGTCCCGATGGCGTTGGCAATTATTTGGGTTTGCTCGTAACAACCCGGCGTGCTCTTGGAAATTTTGAAAACGAGTCGGCACGCGGGGCGGCTAACTGCACGTCGCGCATGGCCGGGAATCATTTTTAACACTTCGCGTTCAACCCCGCTTGCAGTCACGGCATATCACCACGCCTGGCACCGCCATGCGGCTTATTCAAAAAGAACTCGCGGTTGCCGTTCGCTGCCTCCGCATACTGATCAATCGCGACGATGATCGCTTGGACGTGCTGATAGCGCCAACCTTCTCGAGTAGCGAGATTGCGCACTTCTTGGAGCGCCTTGAGAAACGGATGAGGGTTTTTCTCATCTTCAAACCATCTCATCATCGTTGAACCCTGTCGCGCTCGGTGCAGAGGTCGTCGATCTTGTTCAGCATCCGGTCGAGCAAAGCCTCGGCTGAGGTGCTGCATATTCCGGAATGCTACGAGCCTTACATGATCGAGGAGAAAGGCACTTTGCCGCGGTCTCCTCGGTATCCGTCGGCTACCTATAAATGTGTAGTCGAATGAACCGAAAGCGAGTCAAAGCTGAGTTGCCTCGTTGCGGCTACGACACCGGACCTATTTCGGGCGGCCTGCAATATGGGTTTGGAGGGCCTGGTATCGAAGCGACGGGATCGTCCCTATCGCGCCGGACGGTCGCCGCATCGGGTGAAGGTGAAGAACCGCAACCATCCTGCGATGGATCGCGTGAAAAACGCATTCTCGTAACTGCGTTACCGCGTCAAAATATGATTTGATTTCCGTGACTGACATCGACGTGGGAGGGAGGGATGCAGCCGGGCAGCTCTCTAGTGCCAGCAGTGGTAGCCCTCATCGTTGCGATCGTGGGCACCGCCGTCCTTTTGAATTTGGATTTCGTCCCCAAAAACGCCGTTCGGAACGATGGCCTAAACAAAATCAGTCGCGCGGCACTTGCGCGGGCTGGCGCTACCGCAACGCCGACGCCAATACAGGCAAGCGAATAGATCAAGGCTTGCGACCACACAGAGACCGAATTCGCCCGCGCCGAGCCGCGCGGCCGGTCATCGCGATGCCGGCAGCACCCCATGCGGCACCAGCATCACGCCGCGGGCTCCCAAGGCAGTCAGCACAGCCGTAACCGTGGCGTCGCGGCTGAAAAATGAAGGCTCATCGGTAGCAAAGCGGTCAGTATGTTCCAAAACGGTTTGTGTAACCGTTTAGAGAAGCTTTGCGCGCGTCGCTCTGCTGACCCTGACACGCATCGGTCTCATCAAAGGCTTGCAACTGACTCCTGTGACGCACCAAATGTACGCGGCCCTCACGAAAGAGTTGGCGGCGGCGTAAGCCGGATTAGCGCGGGCGGCACCTCTCACAAAAAGAACCCGCCATTGGCGACGGGTCCCAGTTCGGGAGAAACGTCGGCAATGTACTTCGAATCGAGCTGGCGTTATGTGTCCTACCCGCAACAGGCTTTGTGTTCCTTTCTGTGGAGCAAACTTAGGACTCCACACCCACGACCAGCCGTGCGTATCTCCGCTACACCGGGGGCTGTGGCGGTGTCATTTTTCCTCTTCAAGGAATTATGAGCCCGGTGGGCCGCCGGGCATATTACCCGGCGGCCCCTTCACGAAGGCGGTCTGATTGATTGGAAGTGGTCACTGCTGACGATCACCGGTCGTCGCCGAAAGTAGCCGAGCGCTCGCTCTCTGGGGTAGGTGGGAAAAGGCTGCGCCCGGCTACTCGGCCCATACACAGCATGGGCACGTCAATGAAACGGCAAATTGCCTAAACATCGGTGTGCAGAGGCCATGCAGACGGAGAAATGTCTTGCCCCGCGGCCGCCGCCGCCTGGTCGAGTTCCGGCTGAGGAAAGGCAAGAACAACTATGAGGATCCTGCTTGTGCTCGCCGCTATCGTCGGCTTTTCGGGATATGCCTTTGCTCAAACCCCGGCGCCCAAGAGTGGCAAGGCGGTGAAACAGGCAAAGCCGGTCGGCGCGCCGCAACCGCGCCGCAGTTTTTGGAACTGGTTGTGGCCGTGACTTGATCGAATGCGGCGGGGCAGTACAGGCCGGTGGCTTGACGGCTTACGGCGGTTCCACGCCGAGTTCTTGGGCAAGCTGGGTTGTGGTCCAGAAGAGTGGTTGCCCATTAATCACGACGCGCACAGCGTAGGCGTACGGATCGTGTTGTTTCTTTACGAGTTTACCCCCTACTGGCTCCCAATATTTGCGCAGAAGCGTTAAGGCGTCATGCTTCATCGCATCGGGGGTAAAATCGTTTGGCCAATCTTTCTCTTCTAAGAGCTGACCGTTGATAATTAGCAATTCAGCCTTCATGACTAATCACCCCTATAGATAAGCTATACCAATCTATCAGCCCCGTCTGAGTCAATGACTATCGATCCCGCGCCAGCTTCCGCCGTCCCCAATGATGGTCTTTGCGGTCGGGATTGAACACGCGCTCGACGTGGCGATTTATCGCCCGAAGCATACCGATCCGCGCAAACATTGTCGGCCCGCCCAGCGTCGCAACCAGGCCCAGCGCTTTCATGGCCGCCGGCCATTCTGGGGCCGTGTGCTCGGACTCCGGCAGCTTGAGAATGTAATTGCCTGCGTCCCCTAGAGTGACAAACCGGCGACCGCGGGGCAGCAAGATCGGGTCTTCGAACGCTCGTTTCCAGCCGCGATCGGCGATGACATGGGCCTTTTTTTCTCTTGCACGTGGGGCTTCTTCTTCCCAATGGAAGTTCGGGCGGTGCCCAATTAGCGGTACTGCGCGTACGCATCCATTGGTGACCGAGCAAACCCACCACCGGGCTCATCTTGGCTTTGGGCACCGAGCGACGCCATAACCCAATCGGGCAGCCCGTTGCTTCCCGAGTAGGTGCCGACGTCAAAATAGATGGCGCCGTACTCCTGAACCGGATCGACTGGGGTGCGTTCTTCGTCGGAAAGGGCACGCCGGCCGCAAGCTTGGCAGGTAAACCGTGGCTCCAGATCAGATAGGCGGGCGTCGTTCCGGCCATTGGTTGCCGCTGATCGCGTCCAGTGCGAGCGGTGATAATCGGAGCAGTACACCAAAAGCCCGCGAACGCCGCTTGAGCCCATTTCTGCGAAGGTGATTTTCTGCGGTCGCTTGAGCATGGCGCATGATCACGCCAATTGCTGGCGGCATGAAGCCGCTAGGGGTAGCTAGCGTGATACCACGCCATCACAAGAGCTGTGCCGATTTGCCCCGGTTGAACCGACCAGGCATCTGGATAAAAGGATAAAATGCCTTTGAGTGGAGATGTGGCAGGGAGTCCAGAATGGGCCCGCGATTAATCTTCGCTGCATTACTTTTCGCATTTGGCCTCGCGATTGTATTTGCGACCTTGACCACAATGCGCCATTTGAACGCACACACGTCCTCTGTGCGAGCCCTACAACGCAGCTAGTTTTGCTGTGAGCGTGGGGAGCCGTTAGGTCTAGGCCGTTCGCGCAGTGCTCTGTCGATGAAGCTCACCGCATGGAAAATTGCGGTGCCCTTTGCGCGGGCCACCCCCGTCTTGGTCTTTTTCTCATCTAGCTGTACGGTCCATCTAAAGCCATTTGGATTGGCTGTCTGGACGACCTGATACTGGATGCCTTTGTGTTCCATCAAACAAATAAGCGCTTATCGAGAGGTCACGTCGATAGGCTCATTATCACTTTGGCTTGTTCCACGAATTTGCCTGGGGTTCGGAGACATCCTGAGCAAGACCAGGGCGCGCGGGGCTTCGGTTATCGGCTGGCTTCCCGATGAATGGGGTCAACTCGGAATGTCGGCAAAAAGTCAGTGGTTTGATAGCCACCAAAAGACAATTCCGACCGTGAGCTGGGCTGTCGCGATCAAAATCAGAATCGGAGCAACGACTTCAAGTTCACCCACTTTACCCATTCCCAATCCCGACCGGGAAACGATAGGGCCTGGAGCTGACACCAACCTTACACTGAGTGGGATTTCCGGCTCACAACGGATTCCATCAGCGCGTCGGCCAGCACCGTGAAGGCTCGAGCATCTCGGACCCTAGAGTCGGCAAGGGTTTCTTGGCGCGGCAGCTTCGGGCCTGCGTTCACGCTTGGTCGAAATTGCTTCTAGGTTCATTTTTCGAGATTGTCTGTTGTCGACGGACCGGTACCAACGAAATAGAGAACGGTTCCCTCATCCTTGGTCATCCCAAAATGACGAACACCCTTTGGCTCGGTGAAAAAACTGCCAGCCGGCCGCGCTTCCAATTTGCTCTCGTCGAATTTTTCGCCGATGCCGTGATAGAACGTGCCGCGCAGCACCATTACGTATCGGTCATCGGGATGCGAATGGGCCTTGAGGGTGGCGTGAGGCGACCACCGGACCAGTTGGATGTACAGTCCGGGCTTCTCGCGATTCCGCACGATGGTCGCAAATTCCTGCGCGGGGCCAATGCCGAGAATTCTCGTCCATGGCATCTTGTCCAGTTCTATCGCAGCGACGGGCAATTCGCCCGGCGTGACCGGAAATTGTTGTGCAAGGCAAGGCGTCGCGAGGAGCGGTGTCAGTAAAACAAAGAGCAGGAAACGAAACATTGGCCCTCCTCTTTACTGTCGCGGTGATGTTCCGGATTGTTGCTTTGCCGCGTCCAGTTCAACGGCAAGCCTGAGCCACTCCTCGGCGATCAGGAGCCACGCATCCATATCTTCTGACTTCCGGGCAGCAGCAGCCCGATCCAGACATTCCTCAGCATTCTTAAGGTATCGACGGGCAGGCATAATACGCAACTCAAAAACAACACGTGAAAAACGGCGGGCGGTGAGAGATCGAACTCCCGACACCCGGTGTGTAAAACCAATGCTCAACCGCTGAGCTAGCCGCCAAAATTGTTACCCGCGCTGTTACCCGCGGAAAAAATAATCGCTGTAAAATATTGAAATTGCTGGTATTGGCAGAGTTTTGGCCCCGGCGCTACTGCATGTAATTTACCAAGAGCAGCGAGCCGTAAACCATGGCTGGAAGGCCCAACCCGGACGCAACCAACAAATCAAGCCACATGCGCTGCCCCTCGTTTTGCAATGGATTCGCCAGAATGGGCCTTGAATCGTGTCAGAAAATTGGCCGGGGAATGGCTCAGACCACGGGCGCTCTAACGCATTTTGATCAATCTCTAATCGGTTCACTTAATTGCGCTTTTGCACCAAGCCAACCGCCGCAAGAAGCACTACAGTTTTCCAAGCCTCAGGATCGGTTGCCGGTCACGCCAGGCAGAGGGGGTGATTCGACTGGAGGTTATGCTCTCTACTAGCTGCCAGTTCTTTTCCAAGCCGGTTTTTATAACGCTGAAACTACAGATTTTTAGGCCATATACTCGTCGCTGATATACTTGTTACGGAAACGAGGAATGAAGCTAAAGGCGCCAAAATCATCACAGGCTTCCGAGGTGGTGCTGTTTCCGCAGCAACCAGCCCTGCAACTGATCTACGATACGGCACCCATCGGGCTCGCCTGCCTCTCCCCGGACTGCCGGTACTTGCAGATCAACCAGCGTCTCACCGAGATCTGCGGCATTTCGGTGGAGGACCATCTCGGCCGCTTAGTCCGGGATTGCGTGCCGGCGCTTGCGGATTCGGTCGAAGCGATTGTGCGCTCGATCATGGAAACCGGCGAGCCGGTGATCGGGATCGAGGTCGCCGGACAACGCGCCGACCGCGTCGAGGAACGCTACTGGGTGACCTATTGGCACCCGCTTCGCGCACCCACCGGCGAGATCGTCGCGGTCAACGTCGCTGCCGAAGAGATTACCGAGCGCAAGCGTGCCGATCAGCAAATAAGGGACGCGAAAGATGCGGCCGAAACCGCGCTGCGGCATCTGCGCGAGACCCAGGAATTGCTGATCGAGGCCGAAAAACTCGCTGCGCTTGGCCGGATGGTGGCAGGTGTCGCGCATGAGGTGAACAGTCCCATCGGCATCGGCCTCACGGTTGCCTCCGCGCTGCAGCAGAAGGCGGCGCAGTTTGCAGCCGTAGCCGCGCGCGGCGATCTTAGGCGCTCGAGCCTGAACACATTCGTGGATCTCGTGCAGGATGCTGCCGCTCAGTTGGTAAGCAATCTGAGCCTTTCAGCCGAACGGATTCAATCGTTCAAGCAGGTCGCGCTCGACCAGAGCCAGTCACATCGGCGCAACTTCGATGCGGGCGAGCTGACGGAACAGGTTCTGTCGCATCTGACGCGGGAACCGAACGAGCGCGCCGTCACGCTCAAGCTTCGCTCTGAGGGCGATCTTCTGATGGACGGTTACCCCGGCCCGTTCGGTCAGGCCCTGACTCATCTCGTTGTCAATGCTATGACGCATGCATTTCCCGACGGGCTCGACGGAACGATCGATATCGTGATGAGTGCAGCCGGGCCTGATGATGTCGAGGTATTGGTGGCTGACGACGGCTGCGGCATGGCGCCGGACATCAAGCGGCTGGCGTTCGATCCGTTCTTCACCACCCGCCGCCATTACGGCGCAACCGGCCTTGGGCTGCACATCGCCTACAACATCGTCGTGGAGCGGTTGGGTGGCCGGATCAGCCTCGAGAGCGAACCGGGCGCGGGCACGACCGTTCGGCTGTTACTGCCGCGGGCGGCGCCGCGACCGGAATAAAGGAAGTGCATGAAGCCGCTCATGAGACTGGACCGGCTGCTTCAGTTGTCGAACGATTAGCCAAACCTTAAGCTGAACGGTGTGTCGCGGAGGCCGCGAACTGAGGCGGCCTACAACGTAAAGGCCGCAAAGATGAATGCCGCGATTAGCACGGTGACGGCAACTGCAATAAGCGCAAGGAAAAACTTGGCCATACAAGGCCAACACTACGTTGGCGCTTTCGTTCGTTTGGCCTTGTTAAGCGATTTATCTCGGGGGCTGAAGCTCGCTCTTAAGCCAGCCGATCACTCGCTCCGCTTTCAGCGGATCAGGCCGGTCGCAGCCAAAACATTGGAACGTGCGACGTCCCTTTCCATCGGGAGGTAGCGCCAAACCGAGCGGTGCCCGCAATTGGGGCGGGTCGGTCGTCGAGCGTGGCCCATGCGAGAAATTTTGCTGCTGGTCCAAAAACTCGTCAAGTCATAACGGTTCAGGATGTTCGCGTATTCCGCGAATGGATCGGGACACACCGCAACGCACAACGTCGCTCGAGCGGATAACCGCCCGGCGACGGGCTGGAAAAGGGGTCGGGTGCAGCGCATATTCCGAGGATGGCGACGATTGTTCAATGCAATTGCGGCGCCGAGTACAGACGCACTGAAGAGAAGTTCTTGGAACCGCATACGGGTGACGCGGTCTGCGTGGTCCTGCGGGGCTGCGCTAGAATTGTGGTTGGAAAGCACCCAGGTTCCCACGTACGAACTTATTGAACGTCCAGACAGAAAGCCGGAATGACTAGTCGACACCAACGCCCTAGGGGGCGCTAACCAGCTCGCAAAGTCGATTTACTGACGGCACGACATGCCCGAGCGGCCCTGACTTCACCTGCGGCATTAGAGTTTAGGGAAATGCAATCCTGGCGTGGGCTGCCAACGCTCCCGAAATGACGATGCCGCTATTGCGTCCGGACTTGCACTTCACGATGGCTCTTTAGCGTCACCTCGATGAGCCTCCCCAACGTCTCGATCTGAAACGGCTTTTGCAATGCTGGCCGATCGCGATATTCATCCGGCAGGATGGAATTGTTGTAACCCGTCGCAAAAATGAACGGACGATTACGCGCTTTGATCGCCTTTGCCACAGGAAAGACCGGCTCGTCGTGGAGGTTGATGTCCATAATTGCGATGTCGAATTCAGTGCGTTGTACGAGCCCAAGCGCCTCTTCAACGCGACCCGCCTCACCGGCGACGCGATAGCCCAGCTCCTGCAACATGTCGGCGACCATCATCCTGATCATGACCTCGTCCTCGACGAGAAATACATAACAGCCCTTCGGCATTCGTCGTTCAGACATGGCGGAGTTGGGCCCTTTAGCGATTCGAGATCATATGTGGGGCAGCGAGCAGCATAAAGGGTCAGTTGGGCCGCGCAGTGCACAACGTCCGCTGGGAAAAGCAAATGCGCAGGGCTTTCATCGGCCCGCGTTCACCGCGCTGAACGTTGTTCCATTCAATTTTGCTGGGGATTGCCACACTGCAATCGGGACAAGCGAGCGATGTTCAGCAAGACTGGTTTGCCTAAACCATCTCAAACGATTGGCTGGGAGATCATGACCACCGCCCATCCGGCCGAAATTCGTGTGCGTCGCTACGATGGTGTTCCTGAATGTGATGTCGTCGTCTTTTTTCGGGGCCACGCAATGACGCTTAGGTGTCGCGATTACGATCAAGCGGTCGAGTGGGCCCGAATCGAATGCAAGGCCTATAAGGTTGCAGACGGGTTTAGCGTAGAGCGCCATCAACCGAACCAGATTGCTCGGCAGCGACCCATCCAGCGGTAAGTGGCGGGGCTCAGCCACGCCTTTTCTTCGGGCCGCCTCGCTTTGTGCCGGGTTGGTGCTAGTCTGCTGGATCATTATCGAGGAAGGAGGCGGGATATGAGGAAATTGTTTCGTTCACCTAAGCGACGCGCGCGACAGCAGCGCGAGCTACCAAGGATCAGTTATCTTCCGTCATAATCAAGATTAGGCCAGTTAAGGTCGCACCTATACCGAAGGTCGTAACAACGGTGCCCACGAACACGGGGACGGTAGTGCCTTGATCCGCACTGTGGTCGATCAATCTGGCGATGCTGGACCGGCCTAGGACGTTTAGGGTGAGGGCAAATACAACCGCCATGGCTATGCCCATAACCGCATTACTGGCCAGCTTCATTGCGACCGATGGTGTTAGTAGAATTGATCGTCTACGCATTGGCGTTACTCAGATAAACTCCTAGGGAAGACTCGGAGTTCTTTGGTCAGCCAATACGTTCGCAAAAAAGCCCGGTGGTGAGCCGGGCCTTCGTTTCAATCATTTCTGCTGCTGGCTCTTAGAGTGCGCTTGGTCAGAATGCTGGTGGGCGGTTTGCGAATGTTGCTTAGCGGTGTTCGCCTGCTCATGTTCCTTGGCAGGGTCTTTGCGGTGCGCCTTGGCAACGTTTTCGCGAAGCTCGACCGCTATATTATGTTCGTCTCTAGCCATTGTAAGGCCTCATCAGTTAGCACCCAATTGGCGACAACCTGTATCGTTACAGCATCGTTCCTCAAGCCGTCGACAAACACGATCAATTGTCTTTGCCTTGAATGGTGCGAAGCCAACAGGGCAAAGGAAGCATTCATCTGAGTGACACACTGACTATTGCATCAAATTCCGCACGCGGGCGCGTTGCCGCAAAGTAAAGCCGCGCGGTGCAGAAACAATTTGCAATACCGGACGAATTCGGCCCGAAAAGAAAATCCTCTAAGGTAAGAGGCCACTTCGCCAGTAATCGCGCCAAACCTGCATGACGAAGGGCCACTAGCATTTGGGGTTGCCCAAAGACTGTTCTGCAGGGCATCGTGGATGGATGCCGGCTGCGACCCAGCAAAACCGACAATCGCTATTTCTTCCTGGAAAAGCCCCATTGCTCGCGGGGTAACAAGAGCGGCGGCTACATCCCCTAACGCTGGTGCTTCGCGCTACGCGATTTGTATCGTTGCTGACTTTAATTCCTTCGCTGGTCCTGGGCAGTGCCGATCGGTGCAGCGCCGGGCTGACCGGCCGGCCGCGACTGAATCAATTATCTTTTAGGAACCAAGGGCGGAACCTCCTTTCGCTGCCTACACTTGGTCACCTGCGTTACCTACAACGAAAAGGAGGAACGCATGACGAAATTCAAATTGATTGGCGCTGCCGCAGTCGTTTCACTCACGCTGGCAGGGCCCGCGATGGCTCAGCACGTGATGGCCCACCCGAGCAACTACGCCCGGAGCACCTATTGCGCGACGATAGAACCGGGAAATCCCTATTCGCCTGTGTACGATTACGAAGCCTGGAGCGGTTGGCGAGCCAGGGGTGGTTGGGATAGCCGTGGCGACGATGCTTGCGCCCGTAATCCCAGGTTTGACGGCAGCGGCTTCTAGACACCGTTGTTGTAGGAAGGAGGCTGCCGTCACCAAGCGCTGCCTCCTTCATTGGATACTGAGGAGAACTGTTATGACGAATTTTAGAATTATCGGAGCCGCCGCACTTTCGCTTGTACTCGCGGGTCCGGCCGTGGCAGCTGCCGGTGTTGGCTATCAAATGCACGGCGTGCACCACCAGCCATCTGGCCTAGTGGTCCACAGAATGCCGGCGCAGGACTTTGACCATTTTGTCTTCGGCATAGCTCGTCCAACCTATCATTCAGGATGGGGAGGCCCGTATGGGGACGGTGACTACCCGGGCAGTGTCGACGAGAATATGGGGCCTCCGTTTAGATAGGGGAGTGGTTTGGAGACCGCGCGGCCGTTGGTATGAAAGAGGCCGCCCAGCACGAAGCGAGGCGGCCTTAGATTTAGTTATGCGCTCAATGGCGGCAGACGCCCTCCATACCCGCGATTTTAAATGGCCATATCCCGGAATCGTGGCACCTCTTGGAGAATGGAGAGCGCTGGCGTCACGCACGTGGCCACTGACTTCGCCCCATTCCGAGAGGGCCGGGATGGGGCTGTATTTTTTTTGCTCACAGCGGCGCTCCAGAAAACAAATCGAAGTCCCCGTTTGCCTTCACACCCGGCGCAATTCACCAATGAATTCAGCGGGCCAATTTTGACCGTCGCAGTCTGAAAAGCCGACGGTAGTATCAATCGGTGCGTTGGGATTGGGGTGCGCCGGGCACGACAAAGTCGATTGATGACTACTACATGAACATCCCGTAACCGCCGCATTCGAGGCCCGCACGGAAGTCAAAAAAGGCCCCGGCGCTGTAGCTTGGGCCCTTCGTTTTCGTCCGACGAGCAGTCGATCCAAGTCCGGGGCGATTGCAGTTTCCCGCCGCAGCGAAATCTAGTTAGGAACCCGAGCGAAAAGCGTCCATTGCGTGGGCCATTAAGATGCCGATGCTCAGAACAATGAAAGTGAGAGCAAAAGCCGAATACATACATCACCTCCGCTTAGCGCCGATGTTAAAGCCCGCGAGCGCCTGCACAGTCAAAATAATTCGTAAATTTGTACTGGGTTGCTTGTCGGTTGATGAGTTTGCGCCACAGCGGCCCTCACGCAACATACGGAACGCCTATTAGTGCAGCCCGCGAGGCACAATAGCCGGGCCTGCGGGCGAATGCCTTTGCGATCCTGACTGCATCGTCGGCGGTGGTACACTCTATCGCTTCGTTATCGCAGCCAACCATCCGTTGTCGCGTCGGGCACTCTCCTGTGTGGGAGTCTCTAGCGGCAATGGAACTCAGAACTCCACCGCGTAGTGCGGTAGCGGTCGTCCAGCCCCTTGCCGAGACAACCGTAGGCATTTCGGATTCAAATGGTGCGTTGGCGAAGGCTGATCGACTAGAAATTGCCGCTGCGAGCAGCGAAACGCCAGCGCAGCCTTCTCTAGTCGACGAACGCATTTCTCCGTCGGTAGGCATGAGCATCGGTTCTTCGGAGCCCCCGAGGGTGATTAACCAACATCGGCACCATCCCAAATCAAAGAAGGTTGCCGCTGCCTTTACTAAGTCGAAGAAGGAAACCGATATCAAGCGAACTACCATTTCCAATCGTTCAAAGGCTGCCGGCGACACCGAGCCCTGTCGGTTAAGCGCGTTTGGTGGTTTGCGTAAGGCTTTGAATTCAATCGACTGCGAAATCTGATCAGCGAGCCATTTGGGTCATTCGCGACCGCGGGGCGAGCCAGCAACAAGTTCGCCAGTGACGGAAAAACCTTAAGCGGCAACAACCGGCGTTTGACACGGGTTGCCAGTGCATGCCACTGAAAACGGCCTTGATGCCGGAAATGCTGGGATCGTCAGCTTTTCAATCAGTTATCGCCGGTTGGGCCTGTCTGGCGACCCAGCCGGGCAACAAAAAAAGCGCCGAGCAGAGACTTGACGCCGAGACCTGCTACCATCTCTGAATTGTCTAGGTGCCTGATGCAAGAGAGGAGCAATTGCGATGCTTTGGACAATCCTCATTGGCTTTATCGTTGGCGTGATTGCCAAGTTCCTTATGCCTGGCGACAAATATGAGCCGAAGGGCTTCATTCTAACGACAATCTTGGGAATTGTAGGCGCGTTCGCCGCAACTTACCTCGGGCAAGCTGTCGGGTGGTATGGTCCCGGACAATCGGCTGGCTTCATTGGTGGCGTGGTCGGCGCAATTATCGTCCTCGCTGTCCATGGCTTCTTCGCAAGTCGCCAAGGGCGCGCCACCTGATACGCTAGCAGTGCAGGGCTTTGTCAAAGGTGAGCCTTTGTCGGCGCTGGTTGCGCCGATGATTTTGCTCAACGTATCGGGGTCACGAGCGACATTGTCACGGCCCAGGGCAAGTAGTCCGGGGAAGCGGATTCTTCGAAGTCGATCCGACGACTTTTGCTATTCCGGCAACGGCAGCGCAATCAACGACCTTTTCCGTTGTCGCTGCGGATACAAGCGGAGCCCTCCATGCGCATTGACGCTATCTCAATCGGAATCAATCCGCCGCACGACGTCAACGTCATCATCGAAGTGCCCGTCGGCGGCGAACCGATCAAGTATGAAATGGACAAGGCTGCCGGCACGCCGGTAGTCGACCGCTTCCTCCATACGGCGATGCGCTATCCCGGCAATTATGGCTTCATCCCGCACACGCAGTCGGGCGACGGCGATCCCTGCGACGTGCTGGTCGCCAATACCGACACGATCGTGCCGGGCGCGGTCATGAGCGTGCGGCCGGTCGGCGTGCTGCTGATGGAGGACGAGGCCGGCGACGACGAGAAGATCATCGCGGTGCCGTCTTCGAAGCTAACGCAGCGCTACGACAAGTTGAGAAGCTACAGCGACCTCCCCGATATCACGCTGCAGCAGATCCAGCACTTCTTCGAACACTACAAGGATCTCGAGAAGGGCAAATGGGTGAAAGTGCTGCGCTGGGGCGGCCCCGAGGACGCCCACCGGCTGATCATGGAAGGCATCGCGCGAGCCAAGAAGAAGTAGCCGTGCGCCGGCTGCAAGGAAATTCGCGCTGACGCATTGCCTGAATGTCAGCTATTAGGGATGAACTTTGAGCTAGCTCGGACGAGATCATCGTTAGTTCTGCCTTTTCAGAGCATGAGCGGCGATCCGGAGCAGGAGCATTTTGCCGACGGCATGGGGAAAACATCATCATCGCGCTGTCGCGGTTCGCGATCGCGCTCAATTCGAGTTTCACCTACTGCTGTGAGATTGGGCAATTGGCGACGTGATCGACGAGATTGTCATAAGCCCCTATGCTGACGAGAGATACGAAATATTAGTGCGCGGCGCTATCAATGCGATTGATCCGAATCTTGCTGACCGGGTGGTCCTGTCGGTACTGAATGAGCGCCGAAACCCTGCTTACTTCTAGCGCATTCATCCAGGTGAACGCATGGGTGCGCGCATGCCATCACCGCGAGCGGTGGGCCGATGACGTCTGCCTATAACATTCTAATCTTGGTATTCCTCTTCGGTATTCGTGGTGGCAGTAAACATACCGGTGGAGAAATCGCACTTGCGGTGGAAGCCGGTGCGACGTTCGGTTCCGAGTTGGTCGGTGTAAGTAAATTCTCCCACGGCACAAATTGTCAGAGCATTCTGTTCAACAGCCTTGATTTGAGCATCTGTAATTTTAAATCTTGATTCAATTATTGCCGATATGCGCTGTCCGCTCCGTATAGTTCGGGGACCGAAAGGCTTTAGCAAGGGGTCAATCCCTGGCGCTTCCCAAGACGTACCATTCCAGAGTGCCACCTCAGCAGCAATGAGACTTACGGTTCCTACGGTACTGCCGACGTTGATAACAGAGAACTGCAATCTAATTGCAGTATCTGGTTTTGGTTCGTCGAGTTGAAACTGCCTAACAATCAGCTTTGGGCGGTGAGCGGAGACAAATTCATCGCGAGCCAACCGAATGGTCTCGTTTGTCGCTTGCAACATTCCCCGAGTTCGACCACCACAGGGTGCCTGTAAAGAAAGCAGTGGCCATTGCGGCAACAGCGATGAGCCATTCGTGCCCGAGTGATT
The DNA here is from genome assembly GCA_963721935.1 of uncultured Alphaproteobacteria bacterium. Classification (GTDB taxonomy): domain Bacteria; phylum Pseudomonadota; class Alphaproteobacteria; order Rhizobiales; family Xanthobacteraceae; genus Bradyrhizobium. The sequence continues at coordinate 40,604 of CAVRMY010000053.1, read as the reverse complement.
CGAGTGCGCTGCTCACCGTTCCAATGACAAATACGTGGAACGTTGGGCACTGATTGTTCTGCTCGTAATAGGCGCCGTAACTTTTAACATCTACCAGGCAAGAAGAGCCGGACCCCTGCGATGCCATCCAGCTAGTCACTTCCATTACGATCAATAAAAAAAGGACCATATAGGTCCAAAATCGCGGTGGTGACCAACTCGTTGAGCGATTCAGAAAAGCCTCTAGCATCTCTCAATGGCCGTGCCGAAAATTATGTACGTTCAGTCTATTGAACAAAAATGTTTTTGGCGATGCACTGTTCTCGCAGGTCCGATCTCAACGTTTCAATCGGCGTTCCTACCGGGCGTGAATAGGCAAAGGCGATCACTTCCTTGACCATGCGTATCGCCTGCGGATCGGTCATTCGCTGCATTAAGCTTCCGCTTGGCCAAGGGGGACGTTTTGAGTTCGCGCAAGCAAAGTCGGCGTCGAAGCTTCGCTCATCGCTTTGCAATAAGACGGCAAATCGTTGAAGGTCATTTGAGCAAATGCGGGTGTTGCGACGGATAGTGCAAAGCAAACAATTGCCAAATGTCTCATGACAGGTATCCCGCTTTTTCGGCAATGTGCCAAGCAACCCAAATCAGTATTGGGATTATGATGGCCTTGGTGAGTATTAAACCGCCGATGCCTTTTCGCGGATTAAAAATGTCCGTGTCCAAGCCTGCTTAACTTCGCTTGTGGCTGTACCAATCGGGGTTTGCAATCGCCATCACCACAGCACCAGCCCCGCTGATTATTGACAGTGCGATCAAAATTAGAGCCAGGCGATATTGGCCACTGAGATACATTATTCCGCCCGCCGCAGCGATCGCCAAGTCGATCATCGCGCCCCTAGCCTTCTTCCGAGGCCCGCACAATATAACGGCTAAACGCCCGTGTCTAAGCCAAACCCCACCTCGGATAATCGATCCGCTGATTGAAGCCGGCCATTTCGTCGCCACGCGCCGTGGTCTCAGGCTCGATGCACAATCACTTGAACTTCCGGCACCCTTGCGCCTATCTTCCCGCCCAGCCGATTCGCCGGGTGGGGCCATGCGAAACCGTCATCTGCACCCTGATCCTGGTCGCCTTCATGACTGCGCTCCAGCGCGGCCTTTTCCATCTCGCGGATAGCGTCGAATTTTCATCGTTTGCGATGATCCGCGGCACCATTATGGGCCTGACCGTAGCCGCTGCATTCGGCTGGGATTGGCTTGAACGAAGGCGGCCATGATGCTCGCCACGGCTGCCCGGATAGCCTTTTCGAGTTCGGCACTCATTACGAACTTCCGCCGGTTGCGGCCATCGCGATCGTGCATGAGCTTGAGCGATCGCAAAAGTGTCGGAACGCCGCCCTTCTTTGCTGGGCTGTTTCAAATGATCTGCGCGCGCGCTTCCGGGTCGAGCGCGCCGGCGGCCCTAACCTTTACCGTAGTACCCATATCCACCCGGATAGGGAGTCGGGTACGTGCGCTCGCGGTACCGATGTTCGCGGTGATAGGTGCGCAGAGCCACCATGCCGGCCGTCGTCGTCGGTCGAATGTTCACGACCTCGGATTCGGCGATCAAGACCGCCTCGTGCAAACGCATCTGATCGTCATCGTGGGGCGCGCTCTTGAGAGTCTCCCAGGCTTGCCGGTGATGCTCGATCGCGGCGAAAATCGGGTCGGGCTCCGGAGCTGCGAGAGCGCCCCTCTTCGGAACCACGAGGGTCGCTAGCGCTACGGCCATCATGGTCCGCCGACTGATGCGCCGCGCGGAACCCGCAATGTAACCGGAGCGATACGCGCGTTGGTTTTCGCTCGGCGATCGCCTGCCCGTGAGGCCGTCAGCGAAACCAGCCTGCCACGGCGTTGGGTCCTGACGTTCCGTTTCAGATCCCATGGTCATCTCCATTTGGTGGGCTTACAGCTCGAAAGTGGCTCCGCTCCTTGCTGCAGCACGCTCGACAATGTCCCTTATCACCAAGGCAGGCTCATGACCTGCCAGCGCGAGGGTGCCCAAGAATTCCGACTAAGGAGTCATGTCGGTGAAAGTAGAGTCTGGGGACCGCCACCGAATTACACACATCTCAATAGAACAGGCCGGCGGCCGGAGGGTTTTCTAGCGCGGCGGCCAACGACCGATACTCCTCGCATGCGGTACCGCAAATCGCGGCGATCCTGCTTAGATGGTATTCCGCCTGGTCCCGGTTGCCCTGTTCGATCTGCCACAAACCGTAATACTGCCACGTCAGGACATGGTTCGGATCGGCTTTCAGCGCCCGCTCGTACCAGACTTGCGAGAGCTTGTAGTCGCCAAGCTTCCGGTAGGAATAGCCGATCAGATTGGCCACATTCGGATGATCGTCATGGCCAAGCGCCCTTAGCTGCTCGATGGCCGCAGCATATTGGTTGCGGTCATAGATGGTCGCATAGGCTTCGCGGTAACCCTTGGCAAAAGCGGGGTCGTCGATTTTGGACTGCTTGCTGGCCTTTTTGGCCTTCGGGGTGTGGGTGGCTTTGGAGCCCCTGGCGGAAGGAGGAGGTTCCCCACCACCACCAACGCCTCCACCGCCTCCTCCCGCCGCAAATGCCGGAGTAAACGAGGGCGAAGCCATTAGCGCCAACGAAAGCGTTGCCAGCGCCGCAAACCTTATGATCTTCCAGCTAGCCATGCAAACCTCCTGCATTCCTACGCGGTTGAGCCAACGATCCAGCCGAACCTGTTAACTCCGGCTTACTTCAAACATTCCCGGAAAGGTATTCAGAAAAACGAGATTTGGTGTGACAGCAAAGTTGTCTTATGTGGGTCGATGTCCGCAATGGGTCCTAAAACGGAAGTGGCGACGCCTCGATGCTACTTCTGCTTTTGCCCCGATGAACGGACATCGTTAGCCCGGCTGTGTTTCGGCGTGCAATTTTAAATTGGACGCCGACCAAGGGTCAAATTTGGACGCCGATTGACAGCCAGGGCTTCCTGAAGCGCTTCAACATCTCGCGACTTCGCGCGTTCGAGGGAATGTCAAGGCTTAAGGATCGGTCCATTCGGTAGCAGCGTTCGCGAGGAACGCCCAAACCGATGAGCAAAATTACACTTCTAGTCGCTGCCGCTGTCTTGTCGACTATGTTCCTATCATCACCGCCGGCACAGGCCGTCACGCATCAGGTGGGCGCTTGCCCGAGTTTAGCTTCTGGCGACGGCCGAGCACCCGCCCCGTCCGCCGATTGGTTACCTCCTGGGTGCGAAACATCGACCATACCGTGGTCGGCGCCAGTTGGTCATCGGCAGCCACAAATGACCGATGTACCGCAAACCAAGTCTTCGCGCGAGCCAATCCTAGATGAGGAAAACACGAAGATTGACCGCGTGGTCAAGGGTGTTTGTCGCGGTTGCTAAAATGCTCGCCAATAATCACTGCTTTGATAGCCATGCAATGACTGCTACCGACAGTGGCGATATTCACAGCGCAATGAAGAGACGACCTGCCCTTTTTAAAAAGGAAAACCAACAATATGTCGCGTCACAATGAAATGCTGCCAGTGCCGCTCGCGAACCGAAGCCACAAGGGAACCGGTGACGACGCCAAAGTCAGCAAAGACACGTCAAAGAAAAAGGGCGAAGTCAACACCGCGACACCGCCAATATTGAGTGGCGTCGATACGGCTTTCACCGGCTCGCAGATAGCGTCGAGTTCTCGTCGTTCGCGATGATCTGCTGAACCATTATGGGCCTTACGGTTGCCGCCGCCTTCGCTTACGACTGGTGGGAAGCTCGGGACTGGCGCTAGGCGCACATGCGAAACGCCGCTCGGATGCTGGCCACGGCCACCTCGATAGCCTCTTTCACGGCGCTTGAATTTGACATCGTTATTGAGCCGGGTTCGATGAGCCAACGACGGGCAAGCCGCCCGAAGGCACCACCACGACGGCAACACCTTTGGCCATTCGCCACTTGCTGCGCGGGCGTTCCCTTGCCGCTGCTCGACTCGGTAACGGCGATTCCGAAACCGGCGGTTCACGAAACGGCCTCCTCAAGCGAGTGAGCGGGGGCGGTGCCTTTGGTCTGAGTAACGGGTGGAACGCCCAACGCGCGCCACAATCATTAGTTGGTCAACGGATGGATCAACCTACAACGACGGCATCACCGCGTGACCAAGGCTTCCGTTACTCAATGATTCGAATGGCTCCTACGACCCTTTCTCGTGCGAGTAACCGTTCGTCGTGCTTCTTCCAAGCCAACGCTCTTTGTTCCGGCGTTAGCAAACCTCTGGTTTCGGCAAGGATCATCCAAACGAACCCCCACCAGTCAGAAACCATTTCGCCATTGGTGTAGTCGCCAAGGTCGTATCCCATTTCTGCAGCATAACGATGCGCCTGAAGGGCGGTTAAATCATCGAGCCAGTCGTGGTCTTCCTTGGATAGGCAGTCGTCATCGAAATCATCGAGTGTATAGCCCCAGATCGTTCGACAGACCGAATTGAATTCTCGGTCGATTTCTTCATCGGTCCCCCACAAATGCAGCAGCTCCAGTTCGGCGGTGTAGGTCCCAATGCGGATTGAGCTGGAGGCATCAATTGCGGGCTTTGGCATGTTCACACCGATCTCGGGCGATTCGGGATGCCTACCTTACATCGAACTCGACGCATGTTCTACATCTGTTCTCATAAAGTAAATGCCCGTTCCGATTTCTAATCAATTGCAGACGAGTGGTGGCACCATATGTGCCGTCCGTGTCGTCGATCAAAAGCGGGGCAACTGGTCCACGTAACCCATTTCATATTGTCGATCCGACCCGGCTTCATAACCCGGGTTTGGCTTGCCATTGCCATTTCGTTGTTTTCTTGTGCAGCTTCAACACAGTCTTATCCGGTCACCGGCGTATGGGTCGCAAGAGACGATAGCTTTCCCGGTTCGACGAACGGGGCGTGTTTTATTCTCAAAAGGATCGGTATCGATGCCGTCTCGTCTCAGCCGTTTCCAAGTCTAATGATCTTTTCCGACAACAAGCGATTTGAAGTGCGAGGAGATTTTCGTGCCGAGAGAACAGTCCGATCTGTACAGAGCGCGAAGGACGGCCGGTTTCGAATCACTGAATCACCTGCCAAGCGCTGGTCGCTTTTGTTCAAACGGCCTTTTTTCACGTTGAAGATTGTTGACGCTACGACCATCGAAGTTGCTGAAGGGCATATCAGCACTCGATTCTTTCAGTGTTCACACACCCCTTCACTTTGAGTGCGGCGCATCCTTGACTCGCGCTGAGGCAATACGGGCCATGATGGAGACGATGCTGCACATCCTGGCGAAAGACCCGGGCGAGAAGCCGGCGAAGAAGGCGAGGACCCGATGAAGGAAAGCACACTGTCCAAAATCACGGCGGCCGGCGCGGTCGCTAAAGGGATGGCACAAAAGGCGCTTGCTCCAAATCCAAACCCGCAATGGACTGAGTACGAAATGCAGTCAATTGACGAATGGATCGCCCGTCAGGATGTGAAACTGGATCGTCCCGAAGCCATCCGGCGCCTGGTCGAGCTGGGGCTGAGGGCGAAAAAGTAGAGGGACTGGGGTTATGGCTGAACCCGATGACTTCAAGCTGATCCGAGAAATAGTGGCTGCAGGTGGTAGCAAATACACAAGTGGCAACGTCGATCGCGGGAGATACCAGCGTCTGGTTGACTTGGGTTGGCTGAATGCATTCTCTACCAATATCAGCGATGTCCATTATCAAGTGACTGAGCGCGGAAGAGCGGCGGCGTCGCGCTCCTAAAGCTCGCCAAGCCCCCACAGGCGGCTTTCGCGTTCGTCGTTGACACCCGAATGGGTGTCTTGGGGCAAGCGGCAATGCACTATATTGTTGGTTTGTGTCTGTGGCCCCACAGAGAGAACACAGGAGCCCTAACGGCCTCAGCTTGCCCCCAGGCTGGGGCCGTTCTGTTGCCGACCTGCGCCGGCCCGACGAAACCATTATGCCGATCCGACGAAGCGGACGTGCAACAAAAGCCGGCTATCAGACGCTCGTTCCGAACATAGAGAGTAGTCCGTCAAATGATTGAAGCCGTCGCGATAATCTTTGGCCTGTTTGGTGCCGTCATATTTATATCTCATGCAGTCGAAGCTCGTCTAAGGGCTGGCGACTGGCTCGGGCGCGCGCCCGGTCCGTGAGATCGATGTACCGGCAGGCTCCTGGATGAGGATCGACCCATGGTCGTGGCACGAAGGGTTTGACGGCCTCATCCGAGGAGGCAGGTTCGCCCCTGCTGAACAACGGCAGGATTAGGCTCGCGCAGATAAGCGCCAGGCCGCATACAATCAATTTACGGCGTTGGCATTCGCTACGATTTATCTGGCTACCGAGAGTATCCCATTCAAGCTTTCCGGTGCTCGCCCTATCGCTATGACGCCATCCTGCATTGCCGGCTGATCGGCGGCCGGCGTGGTGCGGATGTGCGGCCTGATTGGCAATCGGCCGAAGCATATGCCTGACACTGAGCCGGCGCTCGCGCATACATTAACTTTTCGAAAGTGAGCAAAATTGAACACCGCCAGGACGAGCGTCGTTCCATCCTGATTTCCATCGCGTCCTATCACGGCATCTACCGGTGACGGAGAGCTCTAACGCTCCCGCCTGATCCAAGGCGAAGCATCATGATTGAGGGAGCACGCGCGTTGGGCTTCTACCAACGTACCTGGCTGACCAAAAAAGCTAAGGTTTGGGTGGACCGCTAGGTCGATACGTGGCGGCTTATTGAGTTTGCTTGAATCAAATCTGGCAATCCGCAGCGGTAAGCTTTTTACATCCATTCAACAGGGGGTTGTTCATGAGTACACCTGCGAAAATTACCCGCAAGTTTTCTGACGACGCCATAGCAAATCTCTATTTCAATTTGCTAAGGCTTCGCGACGAAGTTCGGAAGGCCGAGGCAGATCCGAAGCGCCAGTCAAACTATGCAGAAAAGCGCCTGAGCGTTTCAGCCCGTCCGAGAAATCAGACGGAGGTGGACTCTCGATCCTGATCTTGGCTTTGCGCCTGCCAGACGATACTGTAGCTCTTGTTTTTCAGCCTCAATTTTCGCTGGCAGGATTAAATCGATTTCTTCGCGCAGACGCCAAAGTTCGTCTACGGACATTATTGCGAGATTTCTATTTTGCATGTTGTCCCCCACATGCTTGCTAAAGCTAGACCGTTGGCGTCCGATTTGACCAAATCGCAACCCAATTACGACATGCCCGTGAATTAACATTTAAATCTTTGGGGACATTCCTGTTATGTAAGAAACCAGGTTAGGCGTGAAAAACGCCTTCCTGCGTTTCACGACGCCAGCACCACCCCCTGCGGGACCAACATCACACCCTTGGCCCCTAGAGCCGCCAGCACAGCCGCCACCGTGGCATCGCGACTGACAACCGGCCGCGACCCTGAAGCTTCCAGCCGCACCAAGGTCTGCCTCGTTACGCCAGCCGCAGCCGCAATCTCGGCTTGGGCGGCGCCTGCCAGTACACGAGCGGCTTTTATTTGATTGCTAGTCAACATCGCTGGTCTAGGCGGACTTGGTGTCCGCCCCAGGCGGCTCTAAATGGCTATCCTTATCAAAGCGCAATTCCATTACGGGCCGAGTCGAGGTTAGCTTTCTAATTCCCCCTCTCAGGAAAATCTGGCATCCTGCGCGCAGGGTAGGTCAAAGCGAGTATCTGCGATGACCCAGAAAGCGATCACTTTCAAATTCGTGGTTCTGACTGTGCTAGCCGCTGCGCTGGGGATTATAATCTCGATCAGCGCCGTCCATTTGACAGACAAACACCCCGTCCCTATCGATCGGCACGCCGCCGCCGGCAGCCTCGGAATTGCTGAATTGCCAAACCCCGACGGGCGGTTCTCGCGCGTTCACCTGTTGCTCGATAGGCTGTAGCGGCGATTCTTTCGATCGCGACCTGTAAACTCGGTTTTCTTGCCGCCTTTGCCCGCGCTTCAATGCTTCATGCCCGCCGTCACCCGCCAAAAAATCACTCTTGCCGAGATGCTCCTCCGGCGTTCGCGGTCTCCTGATCTATTGCTCCGACTATAAGTGCAGCCATTGGACCGCTATCAGCGGCGACAAATGGCGCGATGAAGTCCGCCTGTCCGAGCTGGAAGCTCAGTTCATCTGTTCAGCTTGCGGAACCAAGGGCGCAGACGTAAGGCCGGATTTTGATTGGGAAAGGAAAACGGCCCCAGCAGGAAGGGCCGCTGGGGCCGCCATTTCGAACTCGGTGACGACCGGGACACGCGGATCATCACCATCGGGCTAACTCTTCGGATCATTGAACGTTCCCAAGCTGCCGAGATAGCTGTGCTATCGACGGTTTGCCGGGAGCCTGACTTGCCCAGCCGCTCAGATGCCATCTGCCGGCTGGGGCCGAAGGCGAAGGACAACCAACATGGTGGCAATAAAAAATCTTCTTGATCCCTACTTTATGGCATTAGGACAAGTAGCCCATTCCTGGAACCATTTGCATGAGGAATTGGGAAAGCTCTTCCGCGCGATCACTAGAACGGACCTCGAATCCGCATTCAACTCTGAATCAAATGGCGTCCCAAGAAGAGAGCCCGCTAGCGTTTATGATGCGTCCGGAATCCGAATAAACGGAGCCAATCCGGTCGCGGAAGTTGACTTCCTAGTTAAGCATCAAGCGTGAAGACCTGATGCGTCGCACACGAATTTCGGCCGAATGGGCGGCAATCATCATTTCGCAGCCATCGTTTGAGATGGTCACCAGATAAACCAGTCTGGCTGAACATCACCTGCTTGTCCCGATTACAATAGCGGCCGTCCCCAGCAAAATTCGATGGAGTGGCACTCGTGCGCTGTGAGCGCGGATGGCCCTGCCCGACTCTAAGGAAGTGTCAGCTCAGCCAATCGATACCCAAGACATCTCAGGGCAGCCTGGATGGCCTTGATGCATTCGGCCTGCTCTTTGGCTTTGGCGTGCTGCGCTTGTTCGTCTGAGGTCATGCCGATTGGATGATACATCCTCGATCTGCAACGAATTTAAGCCTTAGTATATAGCGATTTGGCGCGCGCCGCGGTTTGCCAGTTGCCGATTGCGTTCCTTTAGATCGCCTCCTGCTGACTTTAGGAAGCCCGCTGCTGAGTCCGGGATTCGCGGGCTGTCGTGTGCCGGCCCATCGCTGGCCGGAATTTGCCGGAGCATGTAAGGCTGCTAACGCGCGTTAACGGCGATGGACCTCGGCCGCTAACGCGGAGTTTTGAGTTATGTGCGACGTACCTCTGGACCTTCAAAGAAGGTTCGAGCAGCGCTGGGCCGCTAGATTTGCCCCGCGGGTTGTATCTACCAGACCCAAAAGCATTGTCTCGAGTGGCGCGGTCAAAATCCTCGCGCGTTCAGCAAAGGAAAAGCCCGCCTGGTTGCGCCAGCGGGCGTAAAATGCGCTCCATCCGCGTAACGAATTAGGACCGCCCGGCACGAAGCAGGCGGCCGGTGACGCGGGACGGATGAGCCGGCGCCAGAATAGCCGCCGTTACTCTAGGAAGCCCCGCCGCAGCCCCCGAAGTGAGCCGGCTCACTTAATCGTGCTTTGGAACCGGAACGATTTCCCGGCTCCCGCGTGATCCATTGGGGTTGAGATGGCGTGGGAGAAACGCCGTGCGAAGCAAGCAACCCGAGTTCCAATCTGAGAGAGTTATGGGCGAGGTTTGTCTCGGTGTTGCCGTGGCCGGCGTAGAAACCTTGATCGTGATGGCGATAGCTATTTTGCTTATGTAAAGGGCCGCCTCAGTTGGCGGAGCAGAGAGCCTCTCGTGAAGCATCGTGGCATTGATTTTGACGTTGAGGAGAAGCCGCCCTCTTGGTGGCACTGGAAAATCTGTCCGAAGATAGAAGCCAGTCCAACGGTGGTCGGCAATATGAAATTCCAGACGCGGGCGGCCGCGATCGCCGCCTGCATTGTGCAGATCGATAGCGGCTTTGACCGACCGGTGGTGGCTCGGAATGGACCCGACCCCCTGGACAGGGGTATGAAGTGAGCCCGCTCACCTCGTATTCTTGTGCGAAGAGCGCGGGACCGAAGCCCCTCGGGTCCGAAGTGGGGTCAAGAAGCTGGAGCACGAATGAACAAGCCCACAGGCAGAGGCGAACCTCCGCCGGAGGGCGCCAGGGCGAACAGGCAGCGCCTTGCGCCAGGGGAGCGCCCGTCGATCTTGGGAGAGATCGACAAAAAGGCGGCTGATGTCCGTATGAACATGGAGCGCCTCCGGGGACTAAGACTGGCGAAGGAAGCGCAAGAAGTGCGGACAGAAATCTTAAGGGGAAACCAGCCAGCAAAGCCAAAACTGAAAAAGCCATTCAGATAGGCCGCCCCGGTCGGCGGCCTCTTTCATTTCTGGGCGGACCTAAGCCCCCGCCCATCCCCGGCTCCCGCCTGGCCCCGAACTCTTACTCACTTTACCTTCAGATTTTCCGCTGACATCTTGCCGCGGTTTTCCTTCTCTTCGTAGCTCACCTTGGCGCCCTCATTGAGGTTGCTCAGGCCGGCTCGTTCCACGGCCGAGATATGGACAAACACGTCCTTGCCGCCGCCGTCCGGCTGAATGAAACCAAAACCCTTCGTCGCGTTGAACCACTTCACAGTACCTGTCGCCACGTCCGCACTCCCTTTTGAAACACGGCGACAACCTTAGATCGCGAATGCGGCGTATGGCAAGAAGAAAGCCGCCACTCATTTTCAAATGAGAGCGGCACCTATCTGAAGTTCACCGATAGCGGTGCGGCATTGTTTGCTTGAGCAGCGCCCCGGCTGGCCTGTTCCAATACCCCAAGCATTGTGTTGCAGGCGGCCTCGGCGTCCGCGAAAGTATTGAACGGTGATCCGATCACCTTGACCGCGCCTCTGCGCGAATGGAGTGGCCGCCACGTTGCAAGAAAGCCCCGACGCCCGTGGAAGCCGGGACCGTCCGGACTGGCAAATGTGATGACGAACGAAATGTCAGCGCTGCTCGCGCTCCATAGGTCCAAATACTCGAAGGCCTATCACGATGCTTCGACACCAAGCCGTAGCGCTCAGCAGCTAAAGTCCAACTTGGTGAACCCCATCGAATCGACGGCCGAAGCGTCGATCCGTTGGGTTGCGCCGGCTACTTCTCTCCCTCTATCCATTGAGCGATTTCACAGTCTGCAATAGTCCGTCGTTTTGGCTGATGAGGAGTTATCGTACCGGCCGTGACGTAGTGATTCTTGGAAAGCATCTCCTTTGCAAATCGTTTGGCCTCAGCCTCGGTCGCGAATCCTTTGGTCTGTCTCGCCAGCCACGAGGCACCAACCTATCACCTCGTACTCGGTTTCTGAAATATCTGAATCGTCGTCCGATCGGTGCTGGACGTCAACGCCGTCGCCCAACACGTGAAAATGAAATTGGCCATCGTCACAATGTGACGGCTCGGACACGCCGGACCGTGATCTAGCGCAAAGGTTCGGCTTCTCAAGAGCCGCCGGTCGGCCAAGTCAGCGACAGCCTAGAGTTGTGGAGGTGAGGCGCTGGGCTTAAGGCCCTTGGGATCGACACTTTTGCGAGGACTAGCTGTTCCCAAGGCCGCGGCGCAAACGATCGACGGCGACGACGAGTGAGGGACGTTCAAACACCTCCACTAGCCTGTCGAGTAGCCTTTCGTGGTCGTGATGTTTTGGCTGAAGATATTCTTCGAGAATGTGTTGGGCTTCACGGATGGCTTGAACGGCCAGTTCTTGATCGCTCATCTGCTGGAGCTCCGTGCAATTGAACCGCTTATTCAATTCGGAGCCGCTGAAATTGTTCCCTTTTTGGAACCGGCCTCGGCGGCGCTGTCTCCCGCCCTTTAGAATCGAGAGCGCACGGTCCCGCCTGGGCGGACCAGCGCTTGGCTCACATGGCCCGACGACGATAACGGGACGTTGCGACGGCGGTTCCTCGGCAGCGATTAAATGCACCATAGGGGCGGAACTCTCGGTGGCTGCGGTGGTTTAGCTTTTGTCGGCTGGAGGCCAACGGGAGAGACCCCGATGGACGAGCAGACGAAAACGGAAATTTGGGACCTGGCCGCCGGCACGTTCATCGCCGTTTCGGTCGTTAGCGGCATGGCGTACATCATCGCAACCGCGATTTACTAGCCTTGGAGATTCCTTTAGCCTCGCGCGATGGCCGGTTGCTGGCGAAGGTCGCGACACGCGCGGTTCGGGGACACTGAGGGAGGAATTCGATGTTGCTTGAAAATTACCAGCAAATGAAAGAAGAAACGCGGCGATGGGAAGAGCTGGAACGCCGCGCCCGATTTGACATGAATGCTCGGAAGCAAATTGAGTCCGAGCAGCGATTTGAGCTGATAGCATGCATCATGATTTTCGGTTGGATACCGATCGTCTTGGGATGGATGCTACTTGTCTTTATTTTCGGCTAAAAATGTACGATCGAGCCGAGATGGGCGCCTGCTCGGACCGCTGCCGGACCGCTGCCCATCACTGAGGCATGGAGGGGCGATGGCGAGCTCTAGATCGAAGTTGCGCCTTTTAAAGGCTCGGCGTCGCATTCGTAAGTGGGCGCGTCGATGTCAAAGCGGCCAGAATGCCAGAAGCGCGGGACCGAAGCCGCTTCTTGTGTCCGGGCTATTTAATTTATTGGCTCCGCGCTGTGGCGGGCTTGATCCAAATAAGCTCTGTAGGAAAGACGGTGCCTCGGCATTTTGAGCGGACTGTGCTCGTGCATCCTGTACGGGCTGCCTTCGCTGCTTTTGCATGGGCCGCACAGGTGCTGGTGTCTCTTGTGCGGGCTTAAGCTAGAGCCCGTGCATCTTGCTCAGCCGCCCAAGCCTGAAACTGCCTAAACAGGGCTTCTTTGTTTTCAGTCTCCGTCTGGCTGGCGGGTTCAGAGGTACTAACTTCGCGGTTCGGGGTGTCCGTCGCGGCTGCCGGCAAAGCCTCCGCGTCAGTGGTTGATCGAATTACGGCTGGTTGAACTACTGGCGTCGATTGATCGGTGCCAGGTTGAGGCGGCGATTTATCGACCTGCGAAGCTGTAACGTCCGCAAACAGCGTCACTTGATTCGATAGAATCCCGATGCAGATCGCTATCGCCGCTGCAACCATGAGACCTCGCAACGAGATGACAGCTCTGTTGGTCCCGATCTCCTGCTCAGGTTTACCAACGGAAAGAAAGAGCGGCAAAGAATTGCCCGGATCAAACCCGTCGTTCGTCGCCATTGCGCGATGCCTCCTCCTAATGTTCCTGTCAACGCTTGCAGTTATCGAAGTCTAAAAGGCGGAGGTAAGGTGAAGCCGTGTGCTCTTGTCCTCTTGCTGCGGTTATGCACCGGTTATCCACAGGCAGGCGGCAACGGATCAGCGACCAAGCGTGAACAGCGGGAGAGGTGGCGTTGTCAGTCACCGCTGATGCGCTGGCAGTAGCGATTTATGAGCCTCCCACACGTCGGCCATGAACGCTTGTTGCACCGGTCCGACTAAGGTTCTGATGGGAAACCTGTACGATATTTACAAGGCTATTGCGCGGATGCGAGCCATCGTGGGGTGGCTCGCTTTGGCTAAGCGCGACGGTGCTAACGCATAGCTCCGCTGAAATCCCCAAAACCTAGCGGCTTTCCTTCCAGCTTGATCGGCACGATCATGGGGCATGAACCGCCCTCAGAAAATCACCTTCGCCGAGATGCGCTTCGAAGGCACACGCGGGCTGGCTCGCGGCAGAAGCCGCTCGCACCCTCACTCCAGCGGCTGGACGGGTGGTAGAGTGGATGCGCTCGTTGGAGGAGACAGCGGTGCCGCTGCTGGCATTGCCGCATAGGCTTCCTTTGGCGGTGCAGACGATCTGTAGCTTGCATTTGGACCCGGCTCAGCCGGCCTCCGAGGATAGCTTGATCGCCGCAAACCCCAAGCGCTCGCAATCGATGGTCCCGTGGTGTAACCGACAATGGCTCCGGCCCACGGCACCAATTGGCCCGAGCACAATGGCGCCAGACAATGCCCCTAGCGCTGCGTCTCCTGTACGTTCTTGGGCGATCGCTGCAGAAGACATCAACGCCAGAAAAAGCGTTGCCGTTGCGATCGTCGTTTTCATTCGATATCCCCCACCAGCCCCGCAAATAACAATAACATCGGCGGCGTTCTGACGCTGTGACGCCGCTGCAACATAGACCAAACAAAGAGCGCGCGACCGAACAGCCCCGTGGCGATTCTCAATCTCCTGAACTCTACCAGCTACAACGCAATCGTGGTCAGCAGCCCGGCCCCCAAAGGGGTTGTATACCTCGAAAATGGAGCGACGAGACAGAGGTCACGTGCTTTAAATAGTCCATCATGACGCAGGGAGCGCTAACTGCTTCCGACGCCCCTGGGCTACGCAGGGTCTACGCAAAAGGACTCCTGTTCAGCCGGTGGTGGTCGCACCAAAAGCTTGGCGAGTTGCCTGAGGTTCTGAGCGATGGCAGCCAACGTGAAGCCTAGCGGCTGTCTTCGGCTTCTGTCGGGCTTTACTTATATAGGCGCTGGGGACCCGCGAATGGGAACAGTCGGCCTACGCAGAAGATTTGGCGGGCCATTGGACAAAGGTCATGGCAGTAACGTTCAAGGTCGGCGATCACGTAAGCTGGAACTCCGAAGCCGGCCGGGTGCGCGGCAGGATCGTCCGCGTGCATCGCAAGGACGTGAACTACAAAGGCTACGTCCATCACGCCAGCCCGGACGAACCGCAGTATGAAATCAAGAGCGAGAAGACCGACCACATCGCTCTGCACAAGGGCAGGGCGCTGCGGCGGTTGTCGCACTGATCGTACAGGACCTTCGGATGGCGCACGCCTTCTACACCATCGGTCACGGCAGATCGGCGAGTTCGTCGATCTCCTGAGAGAGGTCGAGGTGACGTTGCTCGCTGACGTTCCGCACCATGCCGCCCTCGCGCGCCAATCCGCACTGGCGGATCTCGGCGGCTTGCGAGGCCGTCAAAAGTCCGTCGCTCCCGAAATCAATGGCTTCTGGGAGAACGAGAGTTTTCATAACTATGCGGACTACGCCATGAGCGAGCGCTTTCGCTCGGCCTTGGCGCATCTGCGCGAACGCGGACGGACGCAACGCTGCGCCATCATTTGTGCCGAGACGGTGTAGCACTGCCTTTCAAAGGCCCCCGCACAGGCGTCCTAGAGTGCCGTTTGCTGACTTAGCGGAGCCCATGGATTTATTGTTTCTGGAAGCGGCTGCCCACCTAGCTTCGACAAACGAGCGCACAGGTGAGTTAACATTGGCGCTATATCCCAAATCATTGGCACGAAATCGCAAGAGGAATCACAACAATTGGATTGCCAGGTCCGCTAAGCACCGCGCGCAGTCTACTCTTGGCGGGTTTCGGGATGGACGATCGTGTCATAGACATTCTGGCTGCCCTCTGCGTGGCCTTGGTCGTCGCGGTCACGGCGTGGTTCGTTGCCCAATATGTTTTTGGCGTCTCCAGTCGAGACATTCGGATATCAGCCCTGACGGGCGCCGCCATCTTCGCCCTGCTAATGGCGCCAGTGTGGTTCGGAAAGAAAATCGAATGACCCGAGCGTTCAGCAGCCTCGTCCCATGAACGCAAAAGTGTGATTATTCCCGGTTGAGTGCATTGGGTATGCTGTAGCGCCCTTGGGATTTAGAGACTTCTCCTCCAGAGAGCACCAAGGGCAGAACGGCCCTGGCGCGTCCGTGTGCCAAGACGCAGCGCGACGGGGCTGCTCTTATTCGAGATCAAATGTCATTGCGTCCTTTCCAGCGAACGTTCAGCAGCCGCGTTCCAAGTGTCGCGGGCAGATAGCCGTTTGGCGTCCAATGCCAATGAATGTTGGAGGCGACGACCGCGAAGATGATCGAGCCTTGGAATAAGAACCACATCAGCGTCGGACGAATCATAGGGTGGCGGCCGCAGCGAAAAATATGGCGCCGATAATTGCGCGTTCGCGGGCGCTGACGAGCAAGGCATGGGATAGCAAGCCGCCGATTTCAGCGGGCAAGAGCCAGCAGACAGTGCCAGCGACCGCAAAAACAATGGCTAGAATTATCCTCATCGGCATAAGCTGCACCACCTTAATATCCATCCCACCGTTAGGCAGGCGCGCGGCAATAAGGTTCGATCTTGCTGCTTTGCGAAAACTCGCTGCCACAGCGTTGACAAAAGTGCACAAGTGCACAGAGGCGTGCGAATTTTGGTTCAAAAAGGAACTGACGGGCGGGCATCTGCATATTAGGATTGGAACTGCTGAACCCCACGGTTAGGACCCGTAAGCACCGAGGTTGTGTCATGTTGCATCGCCGTCGATCCGTTCCGTATTCATTTGAAGATCAGATTGCAGCCGAGAAAGCGCACTTAGAAGAGCAAGTCGCCGATCTCCCATATGGTCCCCAGAGGGACGCGCTGCTAAGAAAGATCAGACAACTCGAAACCGCCTCCCATACGAACGAATGGCTTAACTCGCCGGGGCTTCGGCCGCCTGAATAATTGGCCTTCATCTTCGCCTCAATCGCTTGCGCTTGCCTCGAAAGGGCTGTTGAGCGCCCTCCAGATCGTCGGCTCGGACACGCCATAGACCTCGGCAAGCTCCGCCATCGTCTCGCCCTTGGCATAACGCCCGGCGGCAACACGAACCATTTCCTCGTCCAGCTTGCGCTTACGGCCGAACGTAACGCCCTTGCGCCTGGCTCGCTCAATCCCTTCCTCGCAGCGCTTGCGGATCAAGCCACGCTCGAACTCGCCGATGCCGCCCATAATCGTCAGCATGAGGCGGCCGATGTCGGTCGTGGTGTCGCACCATGTCTCCCCAAGGCTTACAAAGCCGCAGGATTGCCCCTGAAGCTCATGCAGGATGTTGTGGAGGTCGCGGCTAGAACGCGCCAGGCGGTCTAATTTGGTCACCACAACGATATCGCCCGGTAGCAGGTCCTTCATCATGAGCTTCTCGAACTCACGTCGGCCATTGGTAGACTTGCCCGACGCCTTCTCGCTGTAGATCTTCTCGCAGCCGGCAGCCTTCAGCGCGTCAACCTGCCCCTGATAGTCCTGGGTGTTCGAGCTCACCCGCGCATATCCGACTTTTGCCATCTCAATCCCCACTTTTGAAAGTCTACGATATGCAAGTAAAAACATATCGGGAAATCAACGTCAATTGAAAACTTACAAATAGTCTACTTTTTGAAAGAACGCTCGGGCCACCATGGGGCAACGGGGGGCAAGGCAGACCGAGCCAGGTATCGCCAGGAACACGGGCCGGCCGTCGCGATGGTTTGCAGGACCGGCCCCGTGTCCAGGCCGCGTCAACGGAGACACCCGCGGCCCAACTGAATAAACCAGAGATGGCGCGGCGCGTTCCAAGAG
The DNA here is from genome assembly GCA_963721935.1 of uncultured Alphaproteobacteria bacterium. Classification (GTDB taxonomy): domain Bacteria; phylum Pseudomonadota; class Alphaproteobacteria; order Rhizobiales; family Xanthobacteraceae; genus Bradyrhizobium. Next base: position 23,233 of record CAVRMY010000053.1, on the reverse strand, counting down.
GAAGCACGACATTGAATTGCTTGACCGGCTTGTACCGGTCCGTCAAAGCGCGCAGACCGTGAGATGGGAAACGCGGCCCCGTCGCCCAGGGAAGAGCACCGAGACCGCGCTAGGCCGCCTGGAGGCATCCATCGACGACCCATTGGACAAGCCCTCTTTCAGGATTTACGCGCCAAGCGCGACAGCAAGTTGACGTACCTCACTGCCTGGATCGCCTCTTTTGTGCGCGTGCCGTGCCGATAATTTCCGTTCTGCTTACCGGTCGGCGCGCCGCCCCTAGCTCCATGCATCCGACAGACGCGACAGCCGCGAACCGCAGGCGCACGACAGCGCTTCCCTGTTCGTTTCGATTTGGCTTTGCAGCGAGGCGCGTCGTGGGCGCTTTGCATGGGGTTGATGGTCATTTCAATTTCCTGCCTCCCCCCACCCCAACTGGATCAGGCAACCTTGCCTCGTTGAGGATCTGCATAGGCATCACAGAACTTGCAGCCAGAAGAGCAGGAGACGCGACATTGCGAGCGCCGACGCCTGTAGTGACGTTATCGGCAATGATCGCCTGATCTGCCGTGACGTTGTTCGTGGTCACATGCTTGACGGTGATCTGTTGCTGGCCGCGGCCTCGATGATGGTCGAGCCTCTCGGTCAACAGCACCACCGTCCTCGCAGCCTTGTCGGCGAGCTGAAGAAATTTCGCTCCCGCGTCGAAATACTCTGGCACGTTCTGCCAGCCCTTCCGATACAGCGCCAACGATGCAGCGTTAGCCGCCATCAATTGTGCGATCAGTATTCCCTCGACCGGATCAGCCGGTGCGATATCTGCCGTTGCCTGACAGACGGCCGTGATCGCTTCATTGCTAGCGTCGCGGTTAGAATGATCTATCGGTAATGAGCCACCGACCAGGTTCACAAGCCGCATATTCCATTCGTCTGCACGGCCGCCGCCGAGTAGCTTAAGCTCACCTTTTGGGTTGGGATCGAGAGCGATGCTGTTCGGCTTTTTTTTAGGCTTTGCCTTCGTCATGTGATTCCTCGTTGATGCCCTGACGCGCCTAAGGTGCCCTCTTTGAAGGCGGCTTCTTTGGTTCGTTCGTTTATTCACGTTCTATTCCTCAAACAGAATTCTCGCTGAATCCTTTGTCTGGCATGCATAGGTCGCCCAGCTGCGTTTCCTGCCGTCCCTCCCAGCCATCGGCCGTCAGCGTCCCTGCTTACGTCTTTATTCACGCCAAATTCTCTCTCTGTTCTGATCTGGGGCGGGAAGGGAAAACTGCACGCCTTGCTCCCCTTCTTTAAATATCAATAACTTAATCATCTAGCTGCTCTCCCGGTTCCAACACACCCAGTTAAGGTGTTTAATGGAGCAGGAGGCAGGTCATGGAGAGGCGACGGTTTACGCGGGAGTTCAAGGTTGAGGCTGTCAAGCTGGTCCGGAGCGCGGGGTTTCCGTTAGGCAAGCTGCGCGCGATCTGAATGTTCATGAGAATGTGCTGCGGAAGTGGATGAAAGAGTTCGGCGCCGATCCGCAGCATGCGTTTCCGGGGCATGGTCAGATGAAGCCGGAGCAGCTTGAGATCGAGCGATTGCGGCGCGAAGTGCAGAAGCTGAAGGCGGAGCGGGATATCTTAAAAAAGCCGCGGCCTACTTCGCGAAGGAATTGACATGAAGTTCGCCTTCATCGCGAAGCACCGGGGGATCTGGCCGGCGGGGTGGTTGTGCGGGGCGCTCGGTGTCTCGCGGGGCGGTTTCTATGCGTGGCTGACGCGGCCGCGCAGTCAACGCAGTCGTATCGATGAGGAGCTTGGCGCAAGGGTGCGCGCCAGCTTCCAGAGCAGCGATCGAACCTATGGCGCCAGGCGGGTGTGGCACGACGTGCTTGCCGAAGGCGCGCGATGTGGACTGCACCGGATCGAGCGATTGATGCGGCAGCAAGGGCTTAAGGCACGTCCGCGCCGGCGTCGGCTGCCGCCCGATGTGGGTGAGCGGCAGGCCGCCGCCGTCGCTCCGAACATGCTGGACCGCTCCTTCGATGCTCCGGCTCCCAACCGCCGATGGATCGCCGACTTCACCTATCTCTGGACAGCGGAGGGCTGGCTCTACGTTGCCGCTGTGATTGATCTGTTCTCGCGGCGGGTGGTGGGATGGTCGATGAGTGCCGCCATGACGGCCCAGTTCGTCACCGATGCCCTGGTGATGGCGATCTGGCGACGCGGCAGGCCCAATGCGCTGCTGCATCACTCCGATCGGGGCAGCCAATACACCAGCGAACAGTTCCAGCGGCTGATGGCTGATCACGGCATCGTCTGCTCCATGAGCCGGGCAGGCAACGTGTGGGACAATGCGGCGATGGAGAGCTTCTTCTCCTCGCTCAAGACCGAACGAACGGCACGGAAGCTTTATCGAACGCGAGATGAAGCCAAGGCCGATGTCTTCGACTACATTGAACGTTTCTACAATCCGAAGCGTCGGCACTCGACGATCGGGTATTTGAGCCCTATGGAGTTCGAAAGCAAGGTCGGGTTAGCTTAAGTGCGTGTCAACAGAACCGGGTGCAGGCCACTCCTTCGTGCTCTCCTTCGAAGGCGTGCAAGGAGAGCAACTCGTGCACCTACCCCTCCGGGTGCTCTACTTCGCTAATCCGGGTCGTTCGCGAGCCTCTTAGGAAGCTCCAAAAACCACTTTCCGTCCAACTTTCCGACTTCCTTGCGGCAAGTCACGCCGAGCTTGGTCCTGGCACGCTTGAGCGCTCCGCTGACGGAGATACCATGAGCCTTGGCCTCTTCCTCGATATCGCTCACGAGGACGGGACCATAAGCAAGCCTGCTGCGAAGAAAGTCTTCCGCCTCATGGCGAGGAGAGGCCTTGCCTGACGAAGCCTGCATGGCCTCCGTGGCTGTGATCTCGACGTGCCTCGCGTCCCACTCAATGTGCGGAGCCCAGATTTCTTGTTTGCTGTCAGGGTCGTGCCCCACCATTCGCACGCCAACCCGATAGCGGAGGGCGTTCTTGTCGGGCGCCAGATTGTTTTTGGCTTTGACGAACAGGCGGGCGGTGTCGTCGCCAGGATCGTCTACGGTGGCGTAGACGTGGCGAGCTGCCGCGACATAGGCGAGACTGTCGGCAATGCGCAACATCGCGTTGGTAACGTCCGCTTTCTTATTGAAGTGCATGACGCCGATGACACTGATCTTCTTTTCCTCTGCTAGCCTCGTGAGCGGCGCGAGAACCGCACGCACATCCGTTGTCGAGGAATTGTTAATCTTGCCGACGCCGAGATAGGCCGATACCGGGTCGATAATCACCAGCACGACGTCTCCGAACCCGTCGATTTTCTTTCTGAGCAGCTCCAGATCGGTCGCGAGATTGAACATCCGCTCGCCCCCGGCATTCTTTGTCATCCCGACAATTTCGACCTTGTTGAGATCGGCTCCCGCCGCGACGAGGCGTGGTACGACAGTATCTTCGATATCGTCTTCGGCGCTAAACCAGATTGCTCTGCCCTTCGGGGTTTGGCCCTCGTTACACGGCAGCTCGATGATTTCGTCGCTGGTGCAGGCGGCTATCAATGAACAACTGATCAATCCCTTGCCCTTGTCCGGCAGGCCCCCGATGATCGCTAGCTTGCCGATTGCAAATCTGCCAGGCCAGAACCAACTGATCGCACGCATCGTGTAGGAAGATGCCGGCTTGCTCGTGAGTTCATTTTTGATCGGCGCCTTTTCTTGTGCAGAGCCTTCGACGAGCTTAAGCACCCTGTCTGTCGTCGCTATTTGCTCTGGGGTTAGCTCGAGCATTTCTCTCTCCAGAGCCTGCGAATAAGGGGTGCGTCCTCGGGGTGCTCGGCGAGCCAATGCGCCTGCGTCGCCTCATCCTGGCGGACGATCCAGCCGAAGAAGGCATCAAGCGTTGCTTGCGGGGTGCGATATTGGTTCTTCGAAGGGGGCTCAGCGATAACGACGGGCGGTAGCTCGCCAGTGTGCATCCGGCGGTCGCGCGGATCGGCCATCTCCAACCACGTGACGAAATCGCTTGTGCGCAGAAAGACAATCTCTTCAATGGCGTCGATGCAGGTGCACCTGGTAGATTGCTGAGTGCCGCGCTTGCTGTAAAAGGCCGCCCTTGCCCGATGAGCCATTTCAATTTCGGATGGCGCCAAAGTGCTGGGCTTGATGTGCTTGTTCATCGCTGCACCCCCCACGACGTGAGGAGGCACAGCAGCGGGAAGCTCAGCGGCAGCAGCGCAGCGATGAAGACTTGAACATCGGCCCGGCTCGTGTATGGTTGCTGCTGCTGTGACGATCGCGATTTTGGCCTGGCGCTTTGGCGAGTGCCGGGCCTTCGCATGTCTGGATCAGGTGGTCCGCGCATGGCGCACCTCCCCTTTTGACGTGAAATCTTTCGACATTCGGACAGAATTTCCTTTAAGTTGTATCCGCGAAAAGTGCGCTTTCTAGCTATCCAGAGTTAGACACTCCCGACAAAACACCAATGGATTTAACGGGCTTCTTTCGGCAAGAAGACCCTGCAAATTATTGATATCGTGTGAGGTTTTGATAACGCGCCATTAAGGCTGGCGAACTAGCATCACGCGTTCAAGTTTCGAGGCGTCGCTGATCCGATTTTTCCGATGTCATTGTCAGGCCCGATCATCGTCGTATCGAACAGCGGGGAGCCGAAGCTGACTTTGGCCCTCGATGAAGCCAAGGTATTTCCGGTCATTGAGGCCACCTCGACCGACGCGTCGCGCGCCGTGGCACAGATGCAGCCCTGCGCTGTCCTCGTGGCGATGTCACAAATAGGCGAAGCTGAGCTTTTGCGTCTCGCAAGGCAGGTTGGCGCGTCGCAGCCTTACCTGCCCATGATAGCGATCGATCCAAAGTCGTCGTTGCCCGAAAATGTCATTCCTTTCTCCCATGCCGGACGAAGTCCGGATCGGCTGGTTGCCCGTCTGCGTGCGGCGTTGCGGGTCCGCGCGTTGCATGCAACCGTGATGCGCCGCCTGGAAGATCAGGCGATGGCCTGCCCGACCATCGGCGAGACGAAACCGGCGCGCGATGCCACCGTGCTTCTGGTCGGTCGAGGCAGCCTCTATCCGGCGTTGTCGGTGGCCCTTGGCGGGCGCATGGGGATCGTGGGAGCACTCAGTATCGAAGCGGCCGCAAAGCACCTCAACATGCGCGACATCGACGGCATCGTGCTTGGCGAAGGCTTCAGCCCGCGCGTGGTCGATGCGTTCCTGACCGTGCTGGGTGAAGATTTGCGTTTCCGCCATCTGCCGGTCGTGGTGACGCTGGAAGGCTGGGCGGCCACGTATGAACTGCCAAATCTCGAGATCATCGTCGGCGATCCCTCGCATATTGCCGCCAATGCCTTGCCGTTGATACGCCAACATGCCTACGAAGCCCATTTGGGCCGCACGCTGCGGTCGATCGACGCCGGCGGCCTCCTTGACCCGCTGACTGGCCTGCTGACACGAGATGCCTTCAAACGCGATCTTGCCAATGCAGTGCGTCAGACGCTCTCGCGCGGCGGCGGTCTCTCGATGGCGCGATTTGCATTCGATCCGGCGCAAATGCGCGCGCACCTTGACGGCGCAAGGCTGCTCAGCCGCCTGATGCGGCAGATGGACTTTGGAACCGTACAAGAGGACCGATCGGTGGTCGCAGTGTTTGCCGATACGGATTTGCGCAACGCCCACGCGATCGCGCGCCGGCTTTGCAGCGTTATGCGTCATACCGATCATGGTAGACGGAACCCGCGGCGGTCGGAGCCTACGGTGACGCTGGCCACCCTTCAGGCCTCCGATACCGAGCATTCCCTGCTTGCCCGGCTGTACGAAGACGGCAGTCGCGCCGCGTCCTAGCGGTCGTTCGCATCCCACCAATGGTTCCCCGAAATATTGCGGAACGTTTGTTCCCGCCTCGCATTGTAAAGCAACAATTCCGCAATGAAGGAGAATGATTCCATGAAGAAGATTGCATTGCTTGCTGCTTCCCTTGCTGTGCTGGCGAGCCCTGTTTTTGCCCAGGAGCCAAAGACCACCGGCAACGCACCAGCGGAAGCGAAGTTCTCGACAGTGTCGAAAGATGAGATGTTCAGCTCGAAACTGAAGGGCTTGAGCGTCACCAATCAAAAGGACGAAACGGTCGGCGAGATCACCGACCTTGCGATCAAGAACCGCGAGGTCGACGCACTGATCCTGTCGGTGGGCGGCTTTCTCGGCATGGGCGAGCACTACGTCGCGGTTTCACCCTCTTCGGTGAACCTCCGCTACGATGCCAAGAACGACAAGTGGCTGGCGTCGATGAACACCACCAAGGAGGCTCTCAAGGCTGCTCCGGAATTCAAATATCCGAAGTAACCAACGGAGTTTGCGGCGACCGCCGGCGGCAATGCCGGCGGTCTAGGCTGCCTTTCGGTCCTCTGCCAGATTTGCAAGCTGTCTGAGGATTTCCGTCGTACCGGCCAGTCGCTCCTCGGGCGTCTCCCATCCCTGGAAAAACACCACCTTCATGTCGGGGCGCACCCGTGCCGCCTGGCCGTGCTGGCGGATGAAGTACACCAGCCGATCGGGCTGCGCGAACTTGTTGTCGCGGAAGGTGATGACCGCCCCCTTCGGTCCCGCATCGACCTTCTCGACATTGGCGCGCCTGCAATAGTTCTTGATGGCGGCGACCTTGAACAGATAGCGCACCTCGTCCGGCAATACGCCGAAGCGGTCGCGCAGTTCGGCCGCGAAATTGTCGATCTCCTCGTCGGTTTCGAGGTCCGCAAGCCGCCGATACAGCGACAGCCGCACGGCGAGGTCGGCGACATAGTCCTCGGGAATGAGGACAGGCATGCCGATGGTGATTTGCGGCGACCAGCGGTCCGCCGCTGGCTCAGCCACGCCGGCCTTGAGGTTGAGGATCGCCTCCTCCAGCATCGACTGGTAAAGCTCGAATCCAACTTCCTTGATGTGACCGGATTGCTCCTCGCCGAGCAAATTGCCGGCGCCGCGAATGTCGAGATCGTGGGAGGCGAGCTGGAACCCCGCCCCCAGCGTCTCCAGCGACTGCAGCACTTTCAGTCGCCGCTCGGCTTGCGGCGTGATCTTCTGCTGCGCCGGCAGCGTGAACAGCGCATAGGCACGCAACTTCGAGCGCCCTACCCTTCCGCGGAGCTGATAGAGTTGCGCAAGTCCGAACATGTCGGCGCGGTGCACGATCAGCGTGTTGGCGTTCGGGATATCGAGACCGGATTCGATGATCGTGGTCGAGAGCAGGACATCGTACTTGCCGTCGTAAAACGCCGACATGATGTCCTCGATCGCAGTCGGCGGCATCTGCCCATGCGCGGCCGCCACTTTCATCTCCGGCACATTCTTGTCGAGGAAATCCCTGACGCCGGCGAGGTCTTCGATCCGCGGCACTACATAGAAGGCTTGTCCGCCGCGGTATCGCTCGCGCAAAAGCGCTTCGCGGATCATCAGCGGATCGTGCGGCGCCACGAAGGTGCGCACCGCCAGCCGATCGACCGGCGGCGAGGCAATGATGGAGAGTTCGCGCACGCCCGTCAGCGCCAGTTGCAGCGTGCGCGGGATTGGCGTTGCGCTCAGGGTTAGGACGTGGACTTCGGCCCGCAATTGCTTGAGCCGCTCCTTGTGGCTAACGCCGAAATGCTGCTCCTCGTCTACGATCAGAAGTCCGAGGTCCCTGAACTTGATCGATTTGCCGAGCAGCGCGTGCGTACCGACCACGATATCGATCGAGCCGTCGGCGAGCCCCTTTTTGATTTTATTCAGTTCCTTCGGCGCGATCAGGCGAGAGGCCTGTGCGACATGGACGGGAAGGCCGCGAAAACGCTCGCTGAAGGTTTTTGCGTGCTGGCGCGCCAATAGCGTGGTCGGGACGACGACGGCGACCTGCTTGCCGTCCAGTGCTGCCGCAAAGGCCGCCCGCAATGCCACCTCGGTCTTGCCGAATCCGACGTCGCCACAGATCAGGCGGTCCATGGGACGGCCGCTTTCAAGATCCTTCAGCGTGGCATTGATCGCGCCGAGCTGGTCCTCGGTTTCCTCATAGGGGAAACGCGCGCAGAATTCGTCGTAGACATGGGGTTGCACCGGTAATTTCGGCGCTTCGTGCAGGTGCCGTTCGGCGGCGATCTTGATCAGTTCGCCGGCAATTTCGCGGATGCGGCTCTTGAGTTTGGCTTTTCGCGCCTGCCACCCTCCGCCGCCCAGCCGGTCCAGTTCGACATTGGCGTTGTCGGCACCATAGCGCGACAACAGCTCGATGTTTTCAACCGGCAGGAACAGTTTTGTGTCGGCCGCATAATGCAGTTCCAGGCAATCGTGCGGGGCACCTGCGACCTCCAGCGTCTGCAATCCGACGAACCGGCCAATGCCGTGCTCGACATGAACCACGAGATCGCCGGAAGCAAGGCTCGTGACTTCGGAAATGAAGTTGTCGAGCTTGCGGCTCGCCTTGCGCGGACGCACCAGGCGGTCGCCAAGAATGTCCTGCTCGCTGATGACGGCGAAATTGGCTGTCTCAAACCCTGACTCCATGCCGACCACGGCCAGCATCGCCTCGTTGCGGGGCGTGGCCTGCACCGTGCGCCAGGAGTTGATGCGGGTCAGGTTCTGAAGCTTGTGATCCCGCAGCATGTTGTCCATGCGGTCGCGCGAGCCTTCGCTCCACAGCGCGATCACGACCTTCTTGCGGTTCGCCTGCAACGCCTGAACATGGCCAACGAGCGCCTCGAACACATTGACGGAACCATCATTGCGCTCGGGCGCAAAATTGCGTCCCTGACGGGCGCCGGCATCGATCACATCGGCGCTGCCTTCCGGCATCGAAAATGGCGTCAACCGTGCGAGAGCCAAGTCTTGCAGCCGCTGCGCCCACTCGCCTTCGCTCAGGTAAAGCCGCTCGGGCGGCAACGGCTTGTAGATCGCGCCGCTACCGGGGTGTTCCAGCGCTTCGCGCCGGGCATCGTAGTAGTCGACGATCTGCTTGAAACGCTCGCGCGCGGCATCCTCGCCTTGCGGTTCGATCGCCACGGGCGCACCGGCGAGATAGTCGAACAGGGTGTCCATGCGCTCCTGGAACAGCGGCAGCCAATGTTCCATGCCGGGATGGCGGCGGCCTTCGCTGACCGCCTCGTAAAGCAGATCGTCGCGCTCGGGGGCGCCGAAGGTCGCTACATAGCCCATCCGGAAGCGGCGAATGGTCTCCGTGGTCAGTTGGAATTCAGAGATCGGGACGAGATCGAGCGAACGCATGTCGAGGAGCGTTCGCTGGGTCTCGGCATCGAAGGTGCGGATCGATTCCAGGCTATCGCCGAAAAAATCGAGCCGGACCGGTTGATCGAGGCCAGCAGGAAACAGATCGAGGATGCCGCCGCGCACGGCGTATTCGCCCGCCTCGCGCACCGTCGAAGAGCGGTTGTAGCCATTGTGTTCCAGCCAGGCGATGATGGAATCCATCGGCACGACATGGCCGGGCGCGACCGATAGCGCCTGCGCGGCGATGGTTTCGCGTGCCGGCACCCGCTGCACGGCCGCGTTGACGGTGGTCAGAACAATCAGCGGCTTGTCGCTGCCGGCAAGTCTCGCCAATCGTGCCAGCGTCGTCAGGCGCTGCGCCAGGATTCCGCCGTGCGGCGATACCCGATCATAAGGCTGGCAGTCCCAGGCCGGAAACTGCAGCACCGGCAGATCGGGGGCAAAGAATTCCAGCGCCCTGGCAAGCTGCTGCATGCGCGGTCCGTCCCGGCACACCACCGCGAGGCTGACGGCGGGCGGGCCTGGCCGCGCCGCGACCGCGCGCGCGAGGTCCGAGATGATCAGGCCCTCCGCGCCCTCGGCGACATTGGCAAGGGTCAGTGCGCGGCCAGGGCGAAGCAATAGCGCGGGCGATTGGGTCGGCTGTTTCATACGCCATGATCCGCGGGGCGAAACGACTTGATGCGGTCGAACAGGCGGCTCGCAAAGGGGGGCACTACCGATACGTCTGCCGTGAGCGCGGCATAAAGATCGGGATCGGGCACCTCGATCAGACGCTCGAGCTGACCCAATTCATCCTCGCTCAAGCCGGCGATTTCGGCATCGGCAAATCGGCCGAGAATGAGGTCCATCTCGCGGGTGCCCCGATGCCAGCAGCGGAACAGCAGCCGCTTGCGGCGATCGTCCAGGCCATCGCTTGATCGTGTCGTTCCTGTCATCTTCGAAATTCCATTCCAACGCCAAAAGCCCGGACGTGCCGGGCGGGGCTGATATAGCGATTCGAGCAACGATTGTCAGCCCTTGCTCCTTCCCGATCGTCGCCGTGGCGTTAGCGGGCTTGACCTGGCATGCGTCCATGGACAAGGAAACAAGACGTCGATAGCCGGCACGAAGGCCGGGCATGACGGCAGGGACGGTTAGCGCGGGTCGGAGCCCGCCCATGACGAACCTGCGTTGAGAAGGCCTGCTGATGCGCCCTGCTTTGCTCAATCCGTTGTTTGCACCGGTCACGGGCCTTTCCGGCGTTGGGCCGAAGCAGGACAAGTTGTTCCGCTACCTGCTCGGCCGCGACGAGACGCCAAGGCTGATCGATCTCTTGCTGCATCTGCCGACGAGCGTGATCGACCGCAGGGCGAGACCGAAAATCCGCGACGCGGCGCCCGGCACCGTCGTGACCCTGCAAGTGACGGTCGACCGCCATCGTCCTACGCCAGCGCGCAATTCACGAGCGCCGCACCTCGTCTATGCCAGCGACGACACCGGCGATGTGATCCTGACTTATTTTCGCGCCCAGCCCGGCTATGTGGAAAAGCTGCTTCCCGTCGGCTCGAAACGCTACGTCTCCGGCACGTTGCAGATGTATGACGGCGTCCCGCAAATCGTGCACCCGGACCGCGTCGTGGATGAAGCCGGTTTTGCGAAACTGTCGGCGATCGATCCGGTCTATCCGCTCACCGAAGGACTGGCGCTCGGCTCGTTGCGGCGGGCGATCGCCCAGGCCTTGCCGAAAATCCCGGCCCTGCCGGAGTGGATCAGCGCCGAGGTGATCCGACGCTGCAAGTTTCCGCCGATCAGGGAAGCGCTGAACCGCGTGCACATGCCGGTCGAACTGACGGACATCTTGCCCGAGGGACCCTACTGGTCGCGCCTTGCGTTCGACGAATTGCTCGCCGGTCAACTGGCGCTCGCGTTGGTGCGAGCCCAACTGCGGCGTCCCGCCGGCGATCGTCATGCCGGCGATGGCCATCTGCGCAACAAGATCATCGACGCGCTGCCCTATGCGCTGACGTCGTCGCAGCGGCAGGCCATTGCTGCGATAGCGGAGGATCTGCGCCAGCCGTTGCGCATGTTGCGGTTGCTGCAGGGCGACGTCGGATCGGGCAAGACCGTGGTGGCGTTGCTGGCGGCTGCCGCCGTGACCGAGGTCGGCAAACAGGCAGCACTGATGGCGCCAACGGAAATCCTGGCACGCCAGCACATCAAGACCATCGCGCCTCTGGCCGAACGCGCCGGCCTTCGCGTCGCGATCCTCACCGGACGCGAGAAAGGCAGGGAACGCCGCCAAATCCTTGCACGGCTCGCGGGCGGCGAAATTGACTTCCTGGTCGGCACCCATGCTCTGATTCAGGACGATGTGGAGTTCAAGGCGCTTGCGCTGGCCGTCGTCGACGAGCAGCATCGATTTGGCGTGCGTGAGCGCCTTGCACTGACCGCCAAGGGCGATGCCGTCGATGTCCTGGTGCTGAGCGCCACGCCGATCCCGCGCACATTGGTGCTGACCTATTTCGGCGACATGGATGTTTCCGAACTGCGCGAGAAGCCCGCCGGACGGCAGCCGATCGATACCCGCGCGGTGCCGATGAGCCGCCTCAACGAGGTGATGGAAGCGGTGGGACGGGCGATCGACAAGGGTAAACGCGTGTACTGGATCGTTCCGCTGGTGGAGGAATCCGAGACCGTTACTCTGACCGACGCCGAACAGCGCTTCGAGAGCTTGCGCGAACGCTTCGGCGCCAGGGTCGGCCTTGTTCACGGAAAAATGCGCGGCGCCGACAAGGATTCGGCGATGGCGCAATTCGCGAGCGGGGAAATCAACCTGCTGGTTGCGACTACCGTGGTCGAAGTCGGCGTCGACGTGCCGGCCGCCACCATCATGGTGATCGAGAATGCCGAGCGTTTCGGCCTCGCGCAGCTGCATCAATTGCGGGGCCGGATCGGTCGCGGCGCCGAGGCTTCGACCTGTCTGCTGCTCTACCGGGAGCCGCTGAACGACATGTCGAAGGCGCGGCTGACTGTGATCAGGGAAACCACCGACGGCTTTCGGATCGCCGAGGAGGATTTGAAACTGCGGGGCGAAGGCGACGTTCTCGGTGTCAGACAAAGCGGCCTGCCCGGTTATCGGATCGCGCGCTCCGATGTGCACGCCCAGCTCATCGCACAGGCTCGCGACGAGGCGCTGCGGATCATGAAGGAAAACCCGAAGCTTTCGGGGTCGCGCGGCGAAGCGTTGCGCTGCCTGCTCTATATGTTCGAGCGCGACGAGGCCGTGCCCCTGATGGGCGCGGGTTGATGGGCGTCATCACTCCGCCTTCGCCGGTTCCGCCTCCGGTTCCACCTGCAGCATCGATGAATTCGCCACCCGCGCGGCATTCGCCATTCCAGCCAGTGCCGCAACCTTCTTTTGCGGGTCGGAGCCGGGCTGGACCACGCCGCACGACATGATCAGGGTCGCGGCGTCTTCCGCGTTCATCTCGACTTCGATGATTTTGCTTTTGGGCACGTAGAAAAAGAAGCCGGTGGTCGGGTTCGGCGCACATGGCAGGAACACCGAGATGTGCTCCTCCTGGCCTGGAAGACTGATAGCGACCTCCTCGCTCGGCGATTGCGAGATCAATACGATCGACCACATTCCGGGCGAAGGAAATTCGACAAGGCCAACCCGGCGGAAGCTCGACCCCTTCCCGGAAAACAATGTCTCGAACACCTGCTTGAGGCTGCGATAGATCGCGCGCACCACCGGCATGCGCCCCAGCAGTCTCTCGCCCAGGTCGACAAGAGTGCGCCCGATCAGGTTGGCGGTGAGAAAGCCCAAAAGCGTCAGCGCCACCACCGCGACGATCAGTCCGGAGCCCGGAAGGCCGAACGGCAAATAGGTCTCGGGGCGGTACGCAACCGGGACAAACGGCCGAACCAGTCCGTCCACCCAGGTCACGAACCACCAGGTCAGATAGAAGGTGATCGCAATCGGGCCCGCGACAATCAGGCCGGTAAGGAAATAGTTGCGGAATCGGGCCATCAATCCGCTGTGGACATCCGGCGGGGCGTTGGCCGGCGGCACGGGATCAGGCAGTTCGTCGCGGTTCATGGGGGTTCCAGGTCGGTCGAAGCGAGCAGTTATCCTAGCCAGCTAAGCCATCCTATCAGACTTTTGAAGACCCACGTCCAGCCGCAATTGCGGGGGAATTTATTCCACCGTCACCGATTTCGCGAGATTTCGGGGCTGATCGACGTCAGTGCCCATGACGACAGCCGTATGATAGGCGAGAAGCTGCACCGGTATCGCATAGACCATCGGCGCAAAAGTCGCGCCCATATCCGGAAGCACGATCGTCACCAGCGATTTGATGGTGGCTTCCGCGGCGCCCTTGGCGTCGGTCATCAGGATGATGTTGCCACCGCGAGCCGCCACTTCCTGCATGTTGGAAACGGTTTTTTCAAACACCTGGTCGTGTGGCGCAATCACGACCACCGGCATGTTTTCGTCGATCAGGGCGATCGGCCCGTGCTTGAGTTCGCCGGCCGCATAACCTTCGGCATGGATGTAGGAGATTTCCTTGAGTTTCAGCGCGCCTTCCAGCGCAAGCGGATAACTGGTACCGCGGCCGAGATAGAGCACATCCCTCGACTTCGAAATATCGCGCGCGAGCTTTTCGATCTGCGGTTCTGTCGCCAGCGCCGCCGACATCAGGCGGGGAATTTCGACAAGGCTGTGGACGAGCTTGGCCTCATCGCCATCCGACAGTACGCCGCGTGCCTTGCCGGCCGCTACCGCGACCGCGGCGAGCACCATCAGCTGACAGGTAAAGGCCTTGGTCGAGGCGACGCCGATTTCAGGCCCCGCAAGCGTCGGCAACACGGTTTCGCTTTCGCGCGCGATCGTCGAGGTCGGCACGTTGATTATGGAGAGCGTATGCAGGCCCTGTGACTTCGCGTAGCGCAAGGCGGCCAGCGTATCGGCGGTCTCGCCGGATTGCGAAATCAAGATGGCGAGATCGCCTTTGCGCAATGGCGCCTCGCGATAACGGAATTCGGAGGCGACATCGAGCTCGACCGGCACGCGAGCGAGACGCTCGAACCAGTATTTGGCGATATAGCCGGCGTAGCTCGCGGTTCCGCAGGCCGTGATCGAAATGCGCTGAATGTCCTTGAAATCGAAGGGCAGCTTGATCGGAAGCATGACGCGTTCCGTCGACATGTCGACATATCGCGCCAGCGTGTGGCCGACGACTTCCGGCTGCTCGTGGATCTCCTTGGCCATGAAGTGGCGATAATTTGCCTTGTCGACCAGGAAGGAGGAGGCGCCGGATCTCAGCACCTCGCGATTTACCGTCGCGCCGCTCGCGTCGTGGATCTCCCCGCCGTCGCGGGTCAGAACCACCCAGTCGCCATCTTCCAGATAGCTGATGCTGTCGGTAAAGGGCGCGAGCGCGATCGCGTCCGAACCCAGATACATCTCGCCATTGCCATGGCCGATCGCCAGCGGCGAACCCTTGCGTGCGCCGATCATGAGATTGCCATGGCCACGAAACACGAATGCCAGCGCAAAGGCGCCGCGCAGCTGCGGCAGGGATGCTTTCACCGCTTCCTGCGGCGAACTGCCCTTGAGCAGGTAGGAGTTGACAAGATGGGCTACGGCCTCGGTGTCGGTGTCGCTCGAGAATTTCGCGCCCTGCTTTTCCAGCATCACGCGGAGTTCGCGGAAGTTCTCGATGATGCCGTTGTGAACCACCGCGACGTTGTCGGTGGCATGGGGATGAGCATTGCTCTCGGTCGGCTTTCCGTGCGTGGCCCAGCGCGTATGACCGATGCCGGTGTGACCTTGAAGCGGCTGGGCCTTCAGCCGGGTTTCGAGATTCCTCAGCTTGCCTTCCGCGCGGCGGCGTTCGAGATGGTCGCCTTCCAGTGTCGCGACACCGGCGGAATCGTATCCCCGATATTCGAGACGTTTGAGCGAATCCACCAATTGCTCTGCGACCGCTCCGCGACCGAGAATGCCGACAATGCCGCACATTCGGATCAATTTCCCCAGGTCATGAAAGATGCGCTCTGCAACTCTTAACGAAATTCGGCCAAGCCGAGATACTCAATAATTATTGCGGATTGAAACAGCGTTAAGCGGAAAGCTTAACAAGTGGGCCATCAACTGCCGCTTTTTGGAGCTTTGCCCCGCGTCTTTATCTCGCGATACCGTTTGGCGCCGCCCTCGCGGTTGGTTTGCGGACTGCGCTCCACGGCCATCGCGTCGTCAGGCACGTCGCGGGTAATCACCGAGCCCGAGCCGATATAGGCCCCCTTGCCGATCTTGACGGGCGCGACCAGCGACGAATTGGTGCCGACGAACGCGCCCTCGCCGATCTCGGTCTTGTTCTTGCCAAAGCCGTCATAATTGCACGTGATGGTACCGGCTCCGATATTGGCGTTGGCACCGATATGGGCATCACCGACATAGCTGAGATGATTGACCTTCACCCCGGGCTCGAGCGTTGCGGCCTTCGCCTCGACGAAATTGCCTATTTTTGCCCCCTCACCAAGCGATGTTCCGGGCCTCAGGCGCGCAAAGGGCCCGACCAGAGCGTTCTTGCCGATCGAAGAGTGCACGATGTGACTGAAGGAATGGATGATCGCTCCATCCGCAATCGAGACGCCGGGGCCGATGACCACGAACGGTTCGATCGTAACCTCCTTGCCGAAGGTCGTATCGGCAGCAAGGTAAACCGTTTCAGGTGCGATCATGGTGACGCCCGCATCGAGCGCAGCCTTGCGCAACCTTGCCTGCATGACCTGCTCGGCTTCCGCGAGCTGCGTCTTGGTGTTGATACCGCGCACTTCATCCTCACTGGTTTCGATCACGACGGCCTCCAATCCCAGGTCCCGAACGATCGCAACGGCGTCGGTCAGGTAATATTCGCGCTTGCTGTTGGCGTTGCCGATCTTCTCGATGATCGAGAGCGCGGTGCGGCCATCAAAGGCCATTACGCCGGCATTGCAGAGTGTGATGGCGCGCTCCGCGGCATTGGCGTCGGCCTGCTCGCGAATTGCGAGCAAACGATCACCCTCGACGATAAGACGCCCATAGCCGCTGGGGTCTGCGGCGTGAAAGCCCAGCACCGCAAGCGCCGCGCCGTTGCTCAGCGGCACCCGCAGCCGATCGAAGGTCTGTGCCGAAATCAGCGGCGTATCGCCGAACGCAACGAGAAGATCATCGGCGCCGCGTGCAAGGGCGTCGCGGGCAGCCAGCACCGCATGAGCAGTTCCCATGCGCTCGCTTTGAACAAAGATCGCCGCATCCGGCCGCGCCCGCTTCGCCTCTTCGGCGACCGCATGATGATCCGGCCCGATCACGACCGCAAGCGAGGCCGTGTTTGCGCCAGGAGCAGCAGCGAGGACGTGCGCCAGCAGCGACTGATTGGCCACGGGATGGAGGACCTTGGGTTTGGCCGACCGCATGCGCGTCCCCTCGCCGGCCGCGAGCACGATCGTCAGGACAGTCCTGCCAGGCATCCAGTTCCCTCGGGCGACCACGTTGCGATGCTCGCCGTCATAAAGCGTTTTGGTGTCCCATGGAAACACGTATTCGTCACCCCGTCCGGTGGGATTCAAGGTCGAGACCCATTTCCTGTTAATGTTCACGTTGATTCGGTTGGGGCTTTGGGGGCCGAAGCATATTCCTATGGCGAAAGATTCTCACGGTCTGGCAGGCGGCTTCGATGCCGAGAACACCGGCGGCGCGCTGTCGGGACTTTTGGCGGAGGAAGATGAATTCGACCGGCGCACGCTTTGGCGGCTCGGGTCGTGGGCAGTTGCCTCGGTCGGCGCCGTCATCGTCGCCATCCTCGCCAATCAATCGTCAATCGGCACGAGACGCGAGCAGATCGCGTCCGCCGATCTGGCCCGCCAATCTCAGCAGATGCAGTCCGTCGTCAGGGAGAACCAGAACGAGGCGCGGCGCCTGGCCTCGGCGATCGAGACATTGAACGGAGATCGAGACCGGCTTTACTCGCGCCTTGCCATTCTCGAGCAAGGGTTTGAGTCGGTGACGGGGGCCGTTGCGCGGCAGAATTCCGCGGGCACCCCTTCGCAAACCGCAACTTCGCCGACTGCCGCATCTGCAGCCTCCGCTGGTCCCGCGCCCTCTCCAACGGCTTCGGCCGGGTCCACCTCCGCACCCCCACCGCCGGCGACCGCTGCGGTGGCAGCGCCATCCGAAACGCTCTCACCAGCGCAAAAGCCGGCCGCTTCACCCGTTGCGGCTATCCCGGCCACGTCAGCCGACAAGCCGGCAACGCCCGCCAAGGCCAGCGAGAAACCGCAGGCAGCCATTGCTCGCGCTGAACCCGGGCCGACCGCAACGCCATCGGAGCCGCCGGCAACAGCGAACACGCCGGCTCCGCCAACCTCGCTGATGGCCTCGAAATCGATGATGGCGCCGCCCGATCCGGCCGCCCCAAAACTGCTGGAACCCATGCAGCCGCCAAAGGTCATCACGGCAGCGCCGATGCCGGAAATCGTGGCGTCCGTGCCCCCCAATGAGGAAGACACGGAGACGGATTCAGCCGCAAATGTCCCCAAGCCTTCGATCCAGCGCACCGAATTCGGAGTGGATTTGGGCGGCGCTAATTCCATTCCGGGCTTGCGTGCGCTCTGGCGCGGGCTTCTCAAGTCGAGGTCGAGCGCGCCCTTGGTCGCGCTGCGCCCGATCATCGTAATCAAGGAGGGCAGTAACGGGTTGGGTATGCAGCTACGCCTCGTCGCCGGACCGATCGGCGACGCGGCGGCGGCAGCAAAAATCTGTGCATCGATGATCGCAAATGAACGACCCTGCACCACCGCCATTTTTGAGGGCCAGCGCCTGGCGCTAAATCCCGAGGAAACGACGCCGACCGAAATCAAACCCGCCTTCCCTGGCAAGCCCTCGCCCCAGAGGCGGTCCAATTCCAGGCGGCCTCCCGTCGCCGAGGAGCCGGCCTCGAAGCCGGAGCCATCGACGGTTTCCTCTTTCTTCTCCAGGTAAGGATAAGATCAGGTAAAATAACACCGTTTCTCCAGTGGCTTGTAACTACGCCCTGATCCAATTTAACCGGCTCCTCGCAGAAACCTTCAAAAGTAACATCTCAAATTCGCCTTGCCCGCCCGGCACAAAAGTGGCTACCCGTCGGCGCCGAGAGCGGTTATTCGATGCTGTCCTGCGTCGGCCTGGCTTCCACGCACCCGGAAATAACGCCTGTGAAGAAAAATCCGTTTCGGCTCAGCCCCTACCAGGTGCAATGGCTCTTGGTCGTAGGCTTTGTCACGGTCGGTTATGCGCTTTACCTGCGATACCTTGCGATTGAATTTTCCGGCGTCGCGCTCGCATGCGATGCCGGCCTTCAGACCATGCTCTGCAAGGCTCGATCGCTCGCGACTTACCTGTTTCGTCATTCGGTATTTGGCATTGTTGCACTGATTATCGCGACGCTGCACGTCATCCGGCCATCCATTGTTTTGCTCACGGGCGGACTTATCGCGGCGGGCCTTGGCATCGTGCTGTACAATGCGGTGCTGTCGGGCCTGGCGATCGGCCTGCTTATTCTGGGATTTGCACGGCCCGCGCCTGCCACAGCGTGATTGCGAACAGCAGATAAACGGCGCAGGTCCACAGCGACTGCCAATTGTCAGGACCTTCGTTAAATCCGACAAATAGTGCTGCCCCCGCAAACAGCGCCGCAAATACTGCCTCCGCAATCGGCCGCGATCCTTCTTTCGGGCGATTAAGCAGCGTCAATGCGGCAAACGGCACGACGGCCATGGTCAGGGAAGCGAAGGGAAAATCCCTGTAACGCGGGTCGAACACAAGGCCGAGCGCAGTATCGGCGCCGATCGAGGCGGCGACCGCCAGGGTTAGCCCCAGGACCAGCGTCAGGACTGAGCAACGTCGATAGTTCCCGGGCCCCAGCAATTCCAGAAAGGTTGGCAGCGAACGAGCGGACATCAGCGCGTTGGCACTGACCAGGGGAGAGGCGATCGCAGCCGCCAGCAGCGAACCCCACAAAAGCCAGCCGCCCAGGCCGTAGCTTTCGTAAAACATCTTGTCGGCAGCAATTCCAAGCAGGACTCCAGCCAACGTCGCCGTCACGCCGACTGCCACCCAGGAGACCAGGCGCGGCGTCCACGGCCTGCGGCGAAGCGTCAGCCAGGCTACCGCGAACACCAGCACCGCCAAAACCATGCCGCTTGCCATCTGGAACTTCCAGAGCGGGTAATTGCTGACGGCGATGCCGGGCGGGTATTTCAATGCGCGCCTTACGGAATCGAACAGGCCCCAATATCCGCCGACCGTCCCCTCGAGCTGACGCTTCCACGGCTGATCGTAAGCCTCCATCAAGTTCACCCGGAAGTTCTCGCGTTTGGCAAGATCAAGGATTTCCGAAACAACGCGGGCCTGATTGCTGCGCGAAGGTAACGCCGCCTCACGCATGCGCCCTGTGCTCGGCCAGCCGGTTTCGCCGATCAGGATCTCCTTGCCCGGGAAGGCAACCGCCATCCGCCGGCGGATGGCATCGACATGGGCCGCCGCAAATTTGGCGCGGACCGGAAAGTCCTCCCAGTATGGAAGGATGTGGATGGTGACGAAGTCGACCGCGTCGTAGAGCTCGCGGTTGCGCAGCCAGAATTCCCAAACGTCGGCATAGGTAACGGGGACGGCGACCTGGGCCTTGACCGATCTGATGGTGGCCGCAAGATCGGCTGTGGTCATTTCCCCACGCAGCAACACCTCGTTGCCGACTACCAGAGCCGTAATCGTGGCGGGATATTCCCTGGTCAGCCGCAAGGTGGTCGAAATCCGCGCCAATTCCGTTGACGGTTGCTGGTCAACCAAATTCCCTGAATGACTTTCAATCCCACCCTGGCAGCGATTTCCGGGATCTGATCGAGTCCGTTGTCGGTCGAATAGGTGCGAATGCAGTCGGTTATCTTGGCAAGCTGGGCGAGATCCTCGGCGATCTGTTCTGCGCTCACCTGCGTCGCCGGCGTGAGCGGCGTTTGCTCGCCGCGAAAGGGGGCGTAGGACACGCACATCAATTTGGCATCCGGATCGATCGGCGCGCGCGCCAGCACGATCGGCTTGGCGAGCCACCACCACGCCGCGCCGATCGTGCCAAGACAAACAAGGAGAAGCGCCAGCGGCGTGCGTCGTGAAATCAGTTCCATCCTCCGGGCAGGGACCGTCGATTACTAGGTCACCGGGCGTCTGCCAAGAGCGGGAAGGTCAAACCGCCGCCCCGCGGCCGGACCGATTTTACCACAAAGCGATAAAGTTGTGACTTTGCTGGACAAAATCCAAAATGTCCGCCATGGGATTCCCGATCAGGTCTCCGCCGCATTGGGGACCTATTTGGACGGCATGCGTAGCGGCAAAGACGTGGGCAGGAACCAGTTCGGGGAATTTATGCGTCAGCGGGTGTTTCAGCTTTGGATTGCGTTTTTGCGTCACCTCGCCGTTCCCGGCCTGACCTTCACCATCGGTCTCGGAGCGGCCCTTGCCCAGAGCGGTACGCCCGCCGCGCCGGACCAGTCCGGCAAACCAGCGGCGGCCAGTCCGGCCGATGCCGCCCGGGACAACCAGCGCAAGACCGATGAGTTCGCGGAAGCCGCTCAGGTTATCAATGGTCCCGCAGGCAACCCGGAATGCGTCTGGCTCGGCCGCCGGGTCGTTCGCCTGATGTGGCGTGACGACCTCGATACCGCATTCCGTCACCTTGATCTCTACGACCGGTTCGGCTGTCCCGGCGGACACGTCCAGGCCACCTTCCGTTGCCTGACCCGGTTTGGTGCGCAGATCGACGACAAGGTACAAAAAAGCCTGGACGACCGGGTCCATGCCTGCTGGATCAATCCCAACGCCCAGCCACAGGCGGCCGCGGCGGCCTCGCCCGCCCCTGCGCCGACAACGGCCGGCAGCGCGGCGGCAGCGCCCGTGCCGGCTGCAGCGGCAGCACCGGCGGCGGCGAAGTAGCGGCACTCTCCTCCGGAACGTTGTCGGTCCAGACGAGTTGAGACGCCGCGCCCTCAAAACGCCATCGCGTCATACCAGTTGTTAAATCACGTGGCAGGATTATCCTTAGAATCGCTCCCGTATCTGCCGAACCTAGGGGACGGGTTCGCGTTCCCCCTATGCAGGCCCCGTATGGTCTAGTCGCGATGCGCGCCGTCGTCGCCGTTTTGGTGTTGGTAACCGCAGCTCACGCCGCGCTTTGGGGCTTATTACGGGACAAGCAACAGGCTCCCGATTTTCACGGCATTCTGCCGAGCGTTTCCTATGCGCCGTTCGAAGGGACCGCCCATCCCGACGTCGACAACATTCCGACCGAGGAGAAGATACGCGACGACCTGAAGAAGCTGTCGACGATCACCCGCGCGATCCGGCTTTACTCGTCGACCGGCGGTGTCGAGCTGGTGCCGCCGATTGCCGCCGAATTCGGTCTCAAGGTCACCGTCGGCGCCTGGATCGACAAGAACAACGAGCGCAACGAGCGCGAGATCGACGCCGCCATCAATCTTGCCCGGCACAACAGCAACGTCATCGGCGTCGTCGTCGGCAACGAAACGATCTATCGTGGCGAGCAGAAGGTTGACGATCTGATCGAGCTTATCAAACGGGTAAAGAAATCGGTCAATGTGCCGGTCACCACGGGCGAAATCTGGAACATCTGGCGCGACTATCCGCAGCTTGCATATTCCGTCGATTTCATCGCCGCGCATGTGTTGCCGTACTGGGAAAACTTCACCGACAAGCAGGCGGTGGACCAGGCGGTCGCGATGTTTCAGCTCTTGCGCGATCAGTTTCCCGGAAAGCGGATCGTGATCGCGGAATTCGGTTGGCCGAGCGCGGGTTACAATTTGCGCAACGCAGTTCCCGGTGCTTTCGCGCAGGCCACGGTTCTGCGCAATTTCGTGAACCGCGCCGAAGCCATCGGGATGGATTACAACATCGTCGAGGCGATCGATCAGCCCTGGAAATTCTTTGAGGGTGGCGTCGGTCCCTACTGGGGCATCTTGAACGCGGCGCGCGAGCCGAAATTCAGCTGGACCGGTCCGATCGTCAACCCGGACTACTGGAAGCTTGCGACCATCGCGCTGCTCGTCGGCATCCTGATGTCGTTGCCGATCCTGCGACTGGCGCAGCCGACGGTGATGCAATCCATGCTGCTGTCGGCCGCCGCGAACGGCGTCGGCGCGTGGGCTGCCACGGTGTTTGCCTATTGGGCCGGGCATTATTTCGTGTTCGGCTCGGCCTTCGCCTTGACGCTTGGTCTGATTCTCCTGGTGCCTCTGGTTTTGATCGCCATGGCGAGGATCGAGGAAATCGCCGCTATCGCCTTCGGGCGCAAGCCAAGGCGCCTGCTCGTCAAGGGCGCGACCGTGTTGCCCGCGCAGAAGCTGCGAGCATCCCGAAGGTATCCATTCACGTTCCCGCCTATTTCGAGCCACCGGATATGCTCAAGCAGACGCTCGATGCGGTTTCCAGGCTCGACTATCCGAACTTCGAATGCGTCGTGATCATCAACAACACGCCCGATCCGGCGTTCTGGCAACCGATCCAGGATCACTGTCGCGCACTTGGCGAACGCTTCAAGTTCATCAATGCGGAGAAGGTCGAGGGATTTAAGGCCGGCGCCTTGCGCATCGCCATGGAGCGGACGGCCGCGGATGCCGAGATCATCGGCGTCATCGACGCCGATTATGTGGTCGAGCCGGACTGGCTGAAGGACCTGGTGCCGGCGTTTGCCGATCCCCGCGTCGGGCTGGTCCAGGCGCCGCAGGATCATCGCGACGGCGACCGTCATCGATGCACTATCTCATGAACGGCGAATATGCCGGCTTCTTCGATATCGGCATGGTTCAACGCAACGAGGAGAACGCCATCATCGTACACGGCACCATGTGCCTGATGCGGCGCGCGGCGATGGACATGGCCGGCGGCTGGGC
>CAVRMY010000052.1:0-46194 GCA_963721935.1 uncultured Alphaproteobacteria bacterium | reverse complement strand
TGGGCAAGGACGGCATGAAGAAAGACGACGGAATGAAGAAGGACAAGTAAGTCCCGGAAATCATGCTGTCCGACGGGCCCGCTCCGAAAAGGGGCGGGCCTGTTTGTTTTTATGTGAACGTCTCGTCGCATTTCGTCCCGCCATGTTTCGTCTTGAGTGCTTCGTCAGTGCAAACCCGTGTCATTTCCAGTTCGCGGGTCGCGCTGCCGGTCGAGGGAAAACTTTCTCGTTCGGGGTAACAAACGCTATCGGAGGATCGTCCCAACATGGCGGCAGGCCGCTTTCAAACTTGAGGATGCGCAACAATGACGACCGGCACTCGCTCGGCAGTTGGAGTTTCGGCTGCCGCCATTTTGATTGGCTTTTTGTTTGGCTCGGCCGCTTTCGCCCAGGATAGTATGCAGCTGGACACGATGTTCAGGGACTCCCTGTCCCAGGGACGCGATTTTCAGGCAAAGCGGGAGGACGAAAACGTCGTGTCCAGGAACGTCGCTACGAAGCACGCGACGCCGATCAGCTGCGGGATACGGAAAGACGAAGTCGCCAAAGGCACAACGAGGAAGGGCGATAGCGCGTACTCGCGCGGCCCCGTTCGCGCTCGCGCGGCCGGCGGCTTATCCGTAATTCTTCAAGAGTCGTGAACATCGGTAACAGGATGTAGGAACCGGGTATAAAAGCGACCGGCCTTCAGCCTTTCAAAGGGCGGCGAATGCCGGCGAATACCGCCAACGTGAGCAGCAATAGCGATCCGCCGATCGAAATCGCCAAATACTGCCAGGTGAAATACTGCCTCGGCATTTTGAGGGAACTGACCACATCGCACCACGGCCCGCGCACATCCCTGGCGCACTGCTTACGCAACCATTTTGAGCCGGCGGACCTTTGAACAAATGCGAGAATTTCGTCATCGGTGAAGTCTGGATCGACTTCAACTCGATATTTCTCGTCGTTGCCGTCAGCGACCTCATAAATTCGGGTGGCATCGAACCAGTGCCACCTGGCCGCGCCGAACCAGATGCAGCCCACCAGCCATGTCGCCGCCAGCAGAACCCACACCACAAACAGCCGACGCCGCACGTCCATGCGCGCTTCTCTCCCCGTGTTCCAGGCATTCCACCGACGCCCTGGCCGCCGTCTTCGGTACATCCGCAACGGGAACTTTGGGCACAACGAACAAACCAACGGCCAATTCAAGAAGCGGCCGTCATCCGGTCTTCTTTGCCGGTGGCGTGCCGCTCAAGTTGGCGACGATTTCGCGCGCCTTGTCGGCATCCTCTTTCAACCAATCGATGGCCCTGGTCGCTCGTTCAAGCTCGTTCTCAGCGCTGCTCGGCTGAACGACATCGGGCAAGTCTTTCGGCGCTATCGCCGGCTCCGGTGGTGTGGCAACCTTGGTGAGCCCGGCCACGATCTCGCGCGCAGAAACGATCTCGTGCGGCCCGTTTGCGTCCTCTTTGAACCACCTGAAGGCTTTGCTTGCACGTTTAGGCTCGTCTTCCGTGACGCTCGGGTGCACGGTGTCAGACGAAATCTTCGGCGTCGTCCCGGTCTCAGGTGGTGCCCCCGTTATCGCCGGCTCCGGCGGTGCGACCTCTTTCGCTTTAAGGCCGGCGCGCAGGCCGGCAAGGATTTGGCGCTGCCAGTTAAGGACCTTCATCGCCTGTGCGGCTTCAACCTCCGCAGTGCGCGTGGGCGCGGTTGAAGGTAAACCCGTCGCAGTCGCGGGCTCCGATGCTTTAGCGGTGTCAGCCGTTGGATCGCTCACCGGTTCGCGTTCGGATTTTGGTCGGCGCGGCTGGGCAGCGTTGCGGCCAGCCAGCCAGGCCGTCAGCTCGACGATGTGCAGCCGCTGCTTGTCGACAAGTCCGGCCAGTTCCTTGATATCCCTCTCGCGACGGATTGTGAGAAGTACGGTCAGCGCTTGCGCAACGGCTATCAAGAAAACGGCAATGATTACAAGATTGTCCAAGCGATCTTCTCCGATTTCAGGCGATCTTCACCTATGAAATGGCCGTTGCTCGACCGACGGCCAGTATTCGTGGCGATCCCAGCAGAAACGCCAAAAGCGCGTTCTGTCAATAGGTTAGAGCGACTAACAACTCTAACGGCGATGCACGTCACTTAAGGGCTATCGAAACGAGTGACTAACACTCGGCTGCCCTTGCCAAGGCCGTCACGCACGAGGCAAAGGCCAAACCCCACACCCATCAACAAGAACCCCGGCCACACCGTTCGCAGCGGTTCCGTGGCCAGGGTTCTTCAGCAGAGGCGGCCGTTAGAAGCGGCCGGAATAGGTATGATCAATGATCGTTTGTACACTAACGCCAGATCCAGCGCAAGAGTCGGCTGGCAGCGGCAACAAGAAATCCAAATCCGGCCGCAACCACTCCCCGCAAGATTCCGACACAGATAAAGCCGCGCTGTTCGCCCGAGGGCAACTCAAGAACGCGGCAAAGGTGTTCGCCCATCGCCAATGGAATGTTCTCCCGCAAGGCAGGCGCGGACAGAAAATCCTCAGATGGGGCGCTGACCATGCGTGGCTGGCTTCGCCGAACCCGGAGCGATCTGCCCGCAACTGGGTCCGCAGATGGGCGCCGTGGTTGAAGGGCGCCGCGCTGGAGCAGTTTCTCGCCGAGACCGAGACCTCGAATAAGCGCTGGAGCCACGACGAAAGTGCCACCGTGCTCGAGATTACCGTGACCGACCGCGAAGACCACAAGTTATGGTTTCTCGGCGCCGATGATGATCACGACTACACGAAGCGCCAGAAGATCCAGAGGGCAAAGAACGCCGCGAAGTCCCGCAAGTTCCGGGCCGCTCATAGCACCGGGGCCAAGCGCGGCAGGCCCGGTCTGCAGCTATCGGAAGAGGACAAGCTGGCGCGTCGCAGGGCGCAAGACGCTGAGCGGAAGCGCGCCGAACGGGAACGCCGGAAGGCGGCGCATGTCACGCTAAAATCCGTACCGCTCCATAACTCTTCTAACAAGATAGTAGATAGAGATACCAACATAGACGGCGGTACGCAGTTTAGCGTGACGCAGGATCGTCTGAGCCGGTCGCGCCAAGCGGCCCGGCGGGCACCGGAACGGGCATTTCAGATCATCGACATCGACGGCACCATCATCGATCTGGACGACGACGACCTCGTCGATCCCGACGAGCACGCGCCCTGCGCTGGTGCTCCGGGCGCTACGAATCCCCCCACCATGGAAAGGAGAGCATGATGACCAACAACGTCGTCAACATCGCCGACTTTCGGCGCCCCGAAACCACGTCGCCAGAGCAGTACCCGACCCCAGACGAACTGGCGGCGATGCCATACTACGCCGTGCTCGATTGGGCCGGCAGCAGCTTCGATCGTCTCGTTGCCGTCGCTGAGGCCAGAGACTACCGCCCCGAATGGATCATCCATCAACTGGCCGAACACGGCCGGCAACTGACGGGGCCTCAGGACGCGCTGATGGCTCGGATGATCGCCGACGCCGGTCCGTTTATCAGTCGGCGCCAGCGTTGGATCTTCCGCCAGATCCAGACCCGGCCGCTGTCCGAAACCAAGCTGGTGGCGAAAGCTGCTGATGCCGCCGAATATCGGGACCTGAAACATATCGGACTTTGTAACAACGACCGGTATTTATCGCCTAATGTGGCATCCTGAGCGTGAGACTACACTTTTGTATGGCGATGCTGTGCCGACGTTCCAGAATCAAAAAGTGAAATGGCGTCTGATACGCGCAGCTAAGCACCCGAAACGCGGGTGATTGCCGACAAAACACGAAGCCGCGGCAGCACCGGTTTTGTCAAAGAACGGTTCATTTAAGCAGCTAAAGCTCGGCCACCGGCTGCAAAGACACTCCCGTCAAAAAGGTGTATAACGGCCCGTTAGGAAGAGGTACCGGAGCCGTTGGCATGCCTGGATAACTTACGTAGGGCGGAGTGTTCAGCAAAAATGTGCTGAGGGCGTCCTCCAAACCGGGAGGCTCGCTCCACGGCGATGGAAAATTAACCGGGAATCTGTGCGTAGGTGGCGGCAGCGTCAGGCCAAGCAGGGACACCACTTGTGAAAACGGCCACGCCGAATATACCGGATCCGTTGATGGAGACTGACCAACTATTCTCTTCAATTGATTTATCACACTCAACACCGTCGGCATTCCGATCTGCACGTACAACGCCTTCATCTGTCGGACCACACGAAAATTCAACAGAGTCAAGAAATTGTTGGCGTTCACATACCACCACTCAGTTAGGTCTATCCCCCAATATGGGAAGTAATCCGCCGCATATGACCGCAGGTTGTTAGCACCCGAATAAATCTCAACTGCACCGTAAGGATAGTAAACATCATTGAACGGATTGCCCGTCAGGATAATCCAGTTGAGGTTGTAGGTATCTGTATTTGGGTCGGAACTGCCAATATCATCTATTCCTGGCTGCTTCATGCCCACGATACCCAACGTCACGATTGTCTGATGGACCAATTCCAGACGATTAAGACATCTCGTCAGCGCGTTGACGTATTGCGGCAGTGATTTCTGGGCTAAAGCGCTGATTGCTGTGAGCAGAATGTAAATCGACCGTAACGCTTGAGGGAGCGTGTACGTGTAATTGAAGACCAAACCATCGCTTAGCGCCGGAGGCGCCATCTTGCCTGTCCAGGAATCAGAATAGTACGGCAAATCGACCTGCACCGCCTGCCATTTGTCGTCGTAGTCGGCGAAAAACAGCGCGGCGTCCAGGCAGGTTTGGATTTGCGCAAACTTGAAATCCTCGCTCAGTGGCGGGCTGGCCGACATGATTGCGGGTAACTGTGCAAACACGCCGACCGCTGCATTGATCCCTTGATCCACATCCCGCATCCGCTGCAGCTTATCGCTCGCGGCGATCTGGCCTTGGAGATCTGCGTAGATCGTTTGGATCGCACTCAACAGATTCTGGAGCGTCAAATCCTGCGAGAGTAAGTCTTGGACGAAGTTGATTCCGGTAGCTCCTGAAATATCCGCGAGCGTACCTAATAAGTTACCGGCAAACTCAAGCGCCTCCTGGTCGGCATCGAGCAAGTCATCGAGATTAGCCATAGCCGCACTCCCTTGCAGTAACTTGGCACGGTGCCCGACCGGGGCAGCCGGCGAGCATTGGAGCTTCGACTTAACGCGCGTACACTACCAAATGTTGGTGCTATCTAATGTGAGCTGTCACACACTTCGCTCATTGCGCAGCAGTATCGAGAGGCGTACACGCTTGCCGGTTTAATTGCCGGTCCCCCGCGCGGCGCCGGAAGGCGCGAAACGCCGCGCCCCGCCGTCGCCTCGATGCCGATCGAGGGTATCGGTCAGGGCAATACGTGCCTCGTCGCCGGCATCGCCACCTACAAGTCCTCGCCGCCGGGCGGAAGGTTCAAAACGCTGTGCTCCTCCGGCCCTATACCGAAAACCACCCCGTTTTCGGTCGACTTCGCGCGCTGGTTTCGTTGGTGTTTTTGGCGCGGGGCTTCTCTTTGATTGTGTGCACTTGTGCACGTTTGCCAACGCCAATGTTTTCGCTTCACAAGCAAGCGCAAAGATTCCAACGTACTGAACTCGAACGTTGGGCAGGGGAAACGTGGCGCATTACCGCGCGTATCAAATAGGGTCGGACGGTCGCATCAAGGCGGGTATTGATCTCGACTGCGCTGACGACGCAGAGGCAATCGAGGCCGCCGACCAGCTTGTCGGCGAAAACGCCGTCGATTGGCAAGACAAGCGGATGGTGGCTCGGCTGGAGGCGCCGAAGAAGTGAACCTGCACGGCTGACCTTTTCGGAACCTACCATCGTCGGCCGTATTGTCCTATATCACCGCGCCGCCCCAGGCTTTTACCGGTGACTGAGAGTGTTGCGCTCCCGCCCTAACCGAGGGAGCGACATGGCAGATTATCGCGTCTACATCGTTGGCAAAGACGGAAACTTTCAAAGCTCGATCGCTCTCGATTGCGCCGGTGACGACGCCGCCATTAAGTCGGCAAAACAGCTTGATGATGGCCAGGACATTGAGCTGTGGCAGCGCGATCGCAAGGTCGCCACGTTCCAAGCCAAGCCAAAAATCGAGTTCTAGAATTGAACAATTGCGCGGCTCCCCGTACTTATAAGACGGAGTGTCGCCAATGGCTCAAGAGAGCAACCGCAAAGAGTTGGAACGGCGTCTTGAGCAGGCGAGGCGTATCACAGCGGCCGCTGAAGTCTTCGATCCCATCACCCAAGAGCGCCTTAGAAGTTATTTGGAAGAACAGCTTCGCGAACCGGGGTAACACCGCCTTGGTCCTTCGTCGTCGGCCTTTCATCGGAGGGGCACTTGCGGTTGGATGGTTCGAGGCGAGTGGGGAAGAAAATCGGTGTCGCGGCAAGGACCCGCGCAGCGGGATCAAATCTCGGCGAACGGGTTCCCACAAGTTGAAACTAGAGGCAATCGCCAGTAACCGCCCGCTCGGGCGCGGCTAATGGTCTGCCGGCGGCGATGCGGCGCTCGACTTCGGCATGCATGTCAGAGCAAGCACGCTTAGACCCGTCAGATGTGACGGGTCCGACTTCTCAAACTTTTTTGCGATGTCCATAAAGCGTTGCGCCATCCGTTCCTGCCAACCGAATCCAGCCTCGATCCAAGCGTGAAACGCGCTCGGCAATGCTTTCTTTGCCCACGAGCCCCTCTATTCGACCATTCAGGGCATATGGGCTGCCGATACCCGAAATTTGCGCGTTATTTTAATGGCACGAGAACTGCATTGTCCTCCGTAGCGGAGGCGATTTGGATATGCCATTGATAAGCCTCGATATTCGTATGCTGAGGTCATTCGTGTCCGTGGTTCAGACCGGCAGCATAACCGCCACAGCGCGGCAACTTGGGCGGACCCAGCCTGCGATCACGTTGCAGTTGCAGCGACTGGAAGAACTGATCAACACGACGTTGCTGCGCCATGAGGGGCGCCGCCACCTTCTCACCGACGAAGGGGACCTCGTCTTGTCCTATGCAAAATCCATCCTCCGGCTTCACGACGAGATGTTGCAGCGGCTGGCCTCGCCGGACGTCGAAGGCACCGTGGTCCTGGGCACGCCGGATCTTTACGCAGCCTTCGTTCTGCCTGCGATTCTGAGCCGTTTTCGCAAGGCGTTTCCAAAAGTGCAGGTCGAGCTGCGCTGCGAACTGTCGACACCGCTGGTTGGACTTGTCCGTCGCGGAGAGATCGATCTTGCGCTGGTCACCAAGATGGAAGGTTTCTCCGGCGGCAAAGTCGTCGGCCAGGAGCAGTTGATCTGGATGGTCGGCTCTGATTCCGATGCGCATTGGGTCGATCCGGTGCCGCTGGCGGTGCTGCCACCCGGCAACATCTATCGGGAGCATGCTATCGACAAGCTGGAGCGGATCGGGCGCAATTGGAAGATCACCTGTGTCAGCGCCAGCGCTGTAGGGTTGCAGGCAGCCGCCCTCGCCGGCATGGCGGTGACTGTGCTGGGCCGCAGCGCAATGACGCCCGGCCTGCGCGAAATCGGCGCGAATGAGGGTTTTCCGCTATTGCCTCCGGTCGACCTGCTGCTCTACCGGGCGGCTGGCCGCAATCTCGCGGCCATCGATGCGCTGTATAATTATCTCGAGAGCTATCTGGGCTCGGATTCCAGCCGTCTCGAGTTCGCCGCCGAAACGGCGAACGCCTCGATGCGGCCTGCGCTCCCGGAGGCGGCCGAATAAAGCGCCATCTCTGTCACCGCCTGCCGCCTCGTTAGGCACACGGCGCACAGCGCCGCGTCAAGATGGCTCGTGCCCGAGGGCCTGTGCGACAGCCCGGCGGGCCATTACCACCACCAGATGGGCGCGATACTCGCTGTCAGCATGGATGTCGGAATTTAATCCTGACGGCGCAATCGAAATCCGCGCCAGCGCCTCGGGCGAAAAGTTGGCCGCCAGCGCATCCTCGATGTCGCTGGATCGAAATACCACCGGCCCAGCCCCGGTAATCGCGACGCGCACGGTGCCACCGAACCGCGCCACGAAGGCGCCAACCAGCGCGAACCGTGATGCCTGACTCCTAAACTTGGCATAACCGGCCGCGTCTGGGATCGGAAAGCGGACGGCCAGGATGATCTCATCGGGTTCGAGCGCCGTCTGAAACATCGCCGTGAAAAAGCTGTCCGCGGCGATCTCGCGACGATCCGTGACGATCGTCGCTCCAAGGCCAACCGCCGCTGCGGGATAGTCCGCCGAAGGGTCGGCGTTGGCCATCGATCCTCCGATGGTACCACGATGCCGGACCTGAGGATCGCCGATCAGGCCGGCCAGCGTGGCGAGGGCGGGGATCGCTGCCTTGATTTGAGCCGAGGCGGCGACCTTGCAATGTGTCGCCATCGCGCCGATGGTCGCACTGCCGCCGCCGACCGTAATCGCGGTCAGCCCAGGCAGCGCGGCCAGATCGACTATGGCGGTTGGCGATGCGAGCCGCATTTTCATGGACGGCAGCAGTGTCATGCCGCCGGAAAGGAGCCGGTTCTCGCCGCTGGCCGCTAGAATGCCGACAGCCTCGGACACCGTAGATGGCTTGTAGTATGAAAAGTCCTTCATCGCCTGCTCCTATTCGGCTGCGCGCAGCTGATTGGCGCTGTTGTGGATGATGCGCCAGATACGGCTTGGCGTCGCCGGCATGTCGACATGACTGACGCCGAGATGTGACAGCGCATCGACCACGGCATTGATCACGGTCGCGGGTGACCCGATGGTGCCGACTTCGCCGCAGCCTTTGACGCCGAAGCTGGTATGCGTGCACAGCGTCGAGTGGGTGACGATCTCCATGTTCGGCATGTTGTCGGCGCGCGGCATGCAATAGTCCATAAATGACGCTGACAGCATCTGGCCGGATGTCTCGTCATAGACGCAGTTCTCGAACAGAGCCTGGCCGACCCCTTGCGCGATGCCGCCGTGCAACTGCCCCGCAACGATCATGGGGTTGATCACTGTGCCGATGTCATCCACCGCTACATAGGATACGAGATCGACCGAGCCGCAATCTGGGTCGATCTCGACCTCAGCGATGTGGGCGCCGCCGGGAAACGTGAAATTCACCGGATCGTAGAATGCCTGAGCTTCCATGCCCGGCTCGAGCACGTCGATCGGAAAATTCACTAGGCCATAAGCCGCGCCGACCACATCGCCGAACGATTTCGTCCGGTCGGTGCCCTGCACGGCGAACGATCCATTCTCGAATACGATGTCACTTTCACCTGCCTCGAGCATATGCGCGGCAATCTTGGTCCCCTTAGCGATGATCTTGTCGGTGGCCTTGGACAGCGCAGTACCACCTACGGCCAGCGATCGCGAGCCATAGGTGCCCAATCCGAACTGCACCCTGTCGGTGTCGCCGAATACGATCTCGATCTTGTCAGTGGGAATGGACAATTTTTCCGACACGATCTGCGCAAAGGTCGTCTCATGGCCCTGGCCGTGATTATGCGTCCCGATCAGCACCGTGACATCGCCGGTGACGTGGACACGCACCGTGGCACTTTCGAAGATGCCCGCGCGGGCGCCGAGGGAATGGACGATGCGCGAAGGCGCCAGGCCGCACGCCTCCACATAGGTGCACAGACCAATGCCGCGGAGTTTGCCGCGCGACTTCAATTCTTCCTTGCGCCTGGCAAAACCGCCCCAGTCGGAGATCTCCAGCGCCTTTTCGAGGCAGGCTTTCGGGTCGCCGCTGTCGTATTTGATGATCACCGGCGTCTGATAGGGATATTGCGACACGTCGATCATGTTCTTGCGCCGGATTTCCGCCCTGTCGATCTTCATCTCGCTGGCCGCGACATCGACGAGACGTTCCAGCAGGAAGGTTGCCTCGGGGCGGCCGGCACCGCGATAGGCGTCGACCGGTACGGTGTTGGTGAAAACGCCTTTGACCTCGCAATGGATAGCGGACGTAGTGTAGACCCCGGCTAGCAGCAATCCGTAGAGGTTGGTCGGGATGTTCGGGCCGAACGTCGACAGGTAGCCGCCCATATTAGCGATGGTGCACACCTTCAGGCCGAGGAACTTGCCGGTTTCGTCCAGCGCCAGTTCCGCTTCGCTGACATGATCGCGCCCATGGGCGTCGGACAGGAAGCCCTCGCTGCGTTCGTTGACCCATTTCACCGGACGACCCACCTTGCGCGAAGCCCAGGTAGTGATGATCTCCTCGGCGTACAGGAACTGCTTCACGCCAAAACCTCCGCCGACGTCAGGCGCCACGATGCGCAATTTGTGCTGCGGGATATTCAGTACGAAGTTGCCCATCAGCACCTTCACCACGTGCGGAAACTGGCTGGTGGTCCACATCGTGTAGTGGTCGCGGCTGGCATCGTATTCCGCCACCGCCGCGCGCGGCTCCATTGGGTTTCCGACCAGGCGATTGTTCACCAGGCTAATCTTGGCGACATGGGCCGCAATCTTGAACGCTGCTGCCGTCGCTTTGGCGTCGCCGCATTCCCAGTCGAAGCAGGTATTGTTGGGGATGTCGTCGAACACGGCGGCGGCGCCAGGGCGAATCGCGTCAAGCACGCCGACTACGGCCGGCAGAACCTTATAGTCGACCTCGATCGCCTCAGCCGCTTCGCGCGCCTGTTCGACCGTGTCGGCGATCACGAACGCTACCGCGTCGCCGACGCATCGTACCTTGTCGAACGCCATCGCCGAGCGCGGCGGCTCCTTCATCGGCGTGCCATCGGCATTGCTGACGCCCCAGGCGCAGGGCAGGCCGCCGATTTTGTCCGCGGCGAGATCCGCGCCGGTGTAGATTGCTGCGACCCCGGGCAAAGCGGCGGCCGCCTTGATGTTGATGCTTTCGATCAGCGCGTGCGCGTGCGGCGAGCGCAGGAATACGCCCATCGCCATATCCGGGCGCTTGATGTCGGCGACGTAGTTGCCTTTGCCGGTGATGAACCGGCGATCTTCCTTGCGAAGGATCGAGGCGCCAATGCCTGTATGAATATTCATGATCAGCCTCCCGCCTGGGTCTGCATGGCGGCGGCGCCGGCAAGCACCGCCGCGACGATATTCTGATACCCGGTGCAGCGGCAGATATTGCCTTCGAGCCAGTGCCGCACATCGCTTTCAGTGGGGTTCGTCGTCTGCTTAGCGAAATCGACCGCACTCATGATCATGCCGGGCGTGCAGAAGCCGCATTGCAAGCCGTGATTGTGGTGGAAGGCCAGCTGCATAGGATGCAGGTCGGCATCGACCGTTTTGGCGAGGCCTTCGATGGTCGTGACCGACTTGCCGTCAACACCTACCGCCAGCAACGTGCAGCTCTTCATCGAGACGCCGTCGATATGGACGACACAGGCACCACATTGCGAGGTGTCGCAGCCGACGTGGGTGCCTGTAAGGTTGAGATTCTCGCGGAGGAAATCGGATAGAAGCAGTGAAGGAGGAATATCTGCCTTTACTTTCTTCCCGTTGACCGTCACCTCGACATTCATGCGCGTTTCTC
Organism: uncultured Alphaproteobacteria bacterium; assembly: GCA_963721935.1. GTDB lineage: Bacteria > Pseudomonadota > Alphaproteobacteria > Rhizobiales > Xanthobacteraceae > Bradyrhizobium. Next base: position 34,717 of record CAVRMY010000052.1, on the reverse strand, counting down.
CTGTTGCATCTTCGACTGGCTGTCAGTTTCAAGCGAGCATCCGGGCCTTGTCTTTTTCCCATCCGGCGATCACAACGTCTCCGACGGAGAACGGGTCACGATAGAATACACGATCCGGGACGTAGGCGATCAATTGATCGTCGCCGATATTGTCCAGGATGACTTTGACGAAATTCCCCTGGTATTCGATGGCGCGGACCCGGCTTGGCACCTTGGCGCGATCGCTGCCGCCGCCAATCTCGGGCCGCACCAGATCGACATCGTCGCGGCGTATCGCAAAATCCACGCGATCCCCAGCTGATACGGCCCGGCGGACGCCAAGCGGCACCACGACGTCGCGCATCTCCTGCGACACGATGATCGCGCTGTCGCCCTCGATCCGCTCGATCCGGCCGGTGAGGACGTTCTGGCCGCCGAGAAATTCGGCGACATAGCGGTCTTGCGGCTGGTCATAAACGTCGCGGGCCGGCCCGGCCTGCTTGATCTTGCCCTTTTCCATCACCACGACGATGTCAGCGATAGCGATCGCCTCGAGCTGGGTGTGAGTGACATGGATGAAGGTGATCCCGAGATCACGTTGCATCCGGCCAAGTTCCTGCCGCATCTGCACCCTGAGTTGTTCATCGAGCGCCGAGAGCGGTTCATCCAGGAGCAATACTTTCGGGCCGGTAATGGCGGCGCGCGCCAGTGCGACGCGCTGCTGCTGACCGCCCGAAAGCTGTGCCGGCAGCCGATCGGCCAACTCCGTCAACCTGACCTTCTCGATCATGGCATCGGTAGCCTTGCGTCGTTCCTGAACCCCCACGCCACGCACGCGCAAGGCGAAAGCAATGTTGTCGCGGACATTGAGATGCGGAAACAGCGCGTAGGACTGGAACATCATCGCGGTGCGCCGTTCGACCGGCGCCAGGCCGACGACGTCGTGGCCGCCGATCAGTATCTCTCCATGGGTCGGATCCTCATGGCCGGCGATCATGCGCAGAATGGTCGTTTTGCCGCAGCCGGACGGACCCAGGAAGCAGCAATAGGCGCGGTCGGGAACCTTGAGGTTGACGCCGTCGACGACCCGGGTGGTGCCGTCATAGCTTTTGACGATGCCAGCCAGTTCGATGCTTCCGTTTTCGACAGTCATTGCTCTATTGATTCCTAGTGTACCGCCGGCCCCGACACGCGCCGTTTCTGGATTCGCGCGATGGTGCCGAGGCAAACGCCGATGATGATGAACGAGATCAGGGTCGTCACCGTGCCGAGCGCGTACAGCGATGGCGAGGTGACGTTTAGCGTCATGCTCCAGATTTCGAGTGGAAGGGTGTTGAGCGACCCTGCGGTCAGCAGGGTGCGGGTGAATTCGTCATAGGACAACGTGAACCCGAACAGGGCGACCGCCACCAGGCCCGGAGCCAGGATCGGGACGATCACGAGAAAGGTGGTCTGCCAGGCGCTGGCGCCGAGGTCCCGCGCCGCCTCTTCCCAGGCGTTGTCGAGCCGCGACATCACGGCGAACATCACCAGCACGCCGAACGGCAGCGTCCAAGACAACTGGGCGCCGAGCGCGGTGGTGTACCAGCTGGTCTCGATACCAAGCACGTTGCAGATCAGGCCGACGCCGATGCCGAGCACCAGGCCGGGCGCGACCAGGCTGCCGATCATCAGATAGAACACCACGCTGTCCCCGGAGAAGCGCTTGCGGAACGCGAGGCCCGACAAGAAGGAGATCACGACGGTGACGACGGTCACGACCACGGCCAGCCGGATCGAGCGGCCGAACGCACCCTTGACATCGCCGGTGCGCACTTGGGTGAAGAGATCGACGAACCAGTGCAGCGACGTTCCGCGCATCGGAAACACTAGGCCGCCGCGAACATCTTGGAACGACAAGATATAGATGCAGACCATCGGTCCATAGAGCGCGATGACATACAGGGTGAACAACGTCGCCAGCACGTAGAACGTCCAGGGACGGCCGTCCCTGCTCGGTGCCAACGCGTGTCGGCGTCGGGTGGGTACCGGATCGGCGCCAGCGGTTGCGAGCGGATGGTCGGTCACCGCGTCAGCTCCTTGCGGATGTCGACGGTGCGCAAGATCGTCACAACGAGTAACAAAACGATGATCGTCAGGATGGTGGCGCTGGCCGCGGCCGTCGGATACTGCAGCACGCCGATGTCTTCATAAAAGGCTCCAACTACCGACGCCGAGCCGCCGCCGGACATCACCTTCACGACGAAGAAGTCACCCATTACGATCGAGACTACGAAGATCGACCCGAGGGCAATGCCGGTCTTGCAAAGCGGCAGCACGATGAAGCGAACGATTTCGAACCGCGATGCACCGGCGTCCCGCGCCGCCTCGATGGTGCGCTTGTCGATTCGAGCCATCGAATTGAAGATCGGCACGATCATGAAGATCGTCAGCTGATGAACATAGGCGATCACCACCGCGAGGCTCGAGAACAGAAGTATGTCGAGCGGCTGTTCGACGACATGGGTCTTGATCAGCGCGCTGTTGATCAACCCTTCCTTGCCAAGCAGCGGAATCCACGAAATCATACGGATGATATTCGAGGTCCAGAACGGGACCGTGCAGATCAGGAATAGTCCGAGCGACAGGAGAGGGTTGCGAACATGGAACACTAGAAAATAAGCAATCCAGAAACCTATCAGCAGCGAGAAGATCCAGGCAAACACCGAGAATTTCAGGGTCGCCCAGTACAACTGATAGGTAAGCCACGAAGTGAAAACGCCCTTGTAGTTGTCGAGCGTGAACCTGGGAATGATGCCGCCGAAGCCGTCGCTTTGCACGAAGCTGGTAGCCACGACGCCGATGATCGGTACGATAAAGAACGGCACCAGAATAAGAAAGAGGGGAAGGATTAGCAGCCAACCTGCGGTGTTCCGTCCTCCATTGGCTTTGCTTTCCATCCGCTTTTTGAACCACCAACGCTACATTCATAGAAGAAAAACCTGAGACGGCGAGCGTCTCAGGTTTTGCTACGCGAGCATCAGGCGACCTTGAAGTCGTTCCAGCGCTTGTTCATGTAGGCGGCCTCGTCCATCAGCGTGTTCCAGCACGAGATATTCTTGACGCGCTCCACGAAGGAGCCACCGTCGCGAACGGTACCGGCATTTTCCATCGGAACGCCGTACGGATCCTTGATCTCTTCCGGCGCCGGCTTGCCTTCGTACCAGAACGCCCATTCGGTCGGAGTCATGTACTTCTTTGCCGTCGATGGCACCGGACTATAGTAGCCGTAGCGGCTGACGAACGCCCCTTGCCAGCCGGTGTAATACCAGTTGATGTATTCGTAGGCTGCCTCCAGTTTCTTGCCGCTTAGATGCTTCATCAGGCCGAGGCCGTTGCACCAGCCTCGATAGCCTTCCTTGTCGCCCTTCTTGTTGACTGGTGCATAGACACAAGGGATTTGCTTGACGCGGACGGCGGCGACGGCCGGCGACCACATCGACTGGATCACGACTTCGCCCGCTGCCATCAGCTGCACCGACTGGTCGAAGGTGGTCCAGGTAGCACGGAAGTGGCCCGACTTCTTTAGCTCGATCAGCTTATCGATCGTGAAGTCGATCTCCTTCGTGGTCATATTGCCTTTATTGCCGTACTTGATCAGGTCGGCGCTCTCGAAGCAAAGTGCGGCATCCATGATGCCGATCGCTGGCACGTCGAGGATCGCGGCCTTACCCTTGTATTTGGGATTGAGCAGATCCTTCCATTCGGTCACCGGATGATCGACCAGATCGGGCCGGTAGCCGATGGAATTGGCGTTGTAGACTTGCGGCAGGAATGTCGCCCAGTCGGTAACGCCGTCGTGCAGATCGGTCGAATACGCTTCCTTGATGTACATCGCTTCATAGGGCGAGACGCCCTGACGCGGAATCTTTTGTCCGTCGAGTTCGCCCTTGGTGAAAATCGGTAGAAAATTGTCGAATTCCCTGACCTTTTTGATGTTGATGCCCTGGATCACGCCGCGCTTCGCAGCAAGCTTGGCCTGCCAGCCCTCGAGATCCGGGATATCCACGGTGTTCGGTTGGGTGATGAAGCGATTGATCGCCGCCGAGGTGTCGAGGTTTTGCATCGTGACCTTGAAGCCGAGATCCTTGGCGGCCTGGTCCCCGATCGCCTTTACTACCGAGTAAGAGACGCCGACATGGCGAAGCTCGATATCCTTGATCTCCTGTGCCCATATCAAGGGTGCGCCGATCACGCTCGATCCGGCGGCCGCACCGGCGACTGCCGCGGCACCCTTTAGTAACTGTCGGCGAGAGGGGAGATGCCCCTTGGCAACACTTCTCTTGCCTGATTTGTCGGTATCTCTTCCCATATCCAACTCCTTGCAAACAATGCGATGGTTGTTGCATCAATCTCTCTTGGTGAGAACGCTAACAGCGAGGTGAGCCGGCTAGAAATGAGAAGTTCTCATTGAAAGAATAAGGCGCTCTAATGCCTATTTGCACAGATGCTGAGCGGCGCCTGTCCGTATCTTGTTCACTGATGATTAAAGACCGGGCCTGTTGATCAAGAATGCCGCGGCTGGCGCCAAGTCTCTCTGGTCGCCGTCCAGTGGCTGCATCGTGAAACTCGGTAAACAGAGTTCAAAAGAACAGGCACATTTTTCGAGAAATGCATTAGACAATTTCCAACAATTTTTCTCTAAAATGTTTGGAAGTCATGGACGAACCTACGAGGCAGAGGCCCGGCACGCGAAAGTTGCCGGTGCCGGGAGCGCTCGAAAGGAATTTCCGATGCGTGCCGCGGCGGCGATACTACTCTGCATCCTCAGCATGCCCGCTTCCGCGAAAGAGGCGGATGGCGATGTCAACGCCCTAATCGCGGCCTATGATAGCAACGACCAGGTCCGTCATGTGTACGCGAGCATTCATGCGGATCTCGTCGCGAGGGGAATTTCGACAGCACAGTCTATGTACGTCATTCGACTTAAGCAGCCAGAGCTTTACTGTCAGCCACGCGCTCTGACGTTAACAGGCGAGCAGGTGATCGACATACTGCGCCGCGCTGTCCAGAAAGACCTCGCAATCGGTACGCTCGATACTGGTCTCGGGATATTTCGTGCCTTAGAGGGCACCTTCCCTTGTCAGAAGTGATGCCAACAACGCCGGACGCAACTGCGCCGATGCGACACGCCCTCGGTAACCCATGAAATTCGTCGAACCGAGCCAATTCGCTGATCCCGACGTTGCCGCCCGCAAGCTGGTCGAGATCGCCAACGGTATCGAGGCGGTTCAGGATGGTCGCATCTATATCGAGCGGATCAACGCCGCGTTCCTCGAAGCTGGCGGCACGCCGGACCAGTACCGCATCGCTCTGGCTCGCGCGATCTCCAAGGGTTGGCTGTGGCGGCACGAGAGCGGCACCTATGTGAAATTCACGCCGGCCGGTGCCGAGCTGTTCGCCTGATGGCAGCAAGCATCTGGTCCCGCAAGTTTGACGAACCGATACGGCTGCCACGCGGACACCGGCTTGTCACTCTACTGGACGCCGGAAATTACATTCTCAAGCTACCGGAGTCCGAGCACACGGCCCCAGTATGGCAGGCTGCTGGCTTTGATCCTGGTCGCCGAATCCGATGGGCCGACAATGTTTGCGCGGATCGGCGTCATGCGGGCGCTAAATCGCCACGTCGAACGCATGTTCGATACATCGCGCAAGGACCACCATTGGGGCCAGCGTAAGCTGGCGCGGGATAGATGATAACAAATCATTTCCGCTGTCGACGCGCCGAGAATTAACCCGCCGCACGCCAAGGCCGCGCCGATCGCGATTAGCGCAACCCCAAAAGCAATATGGTATTCAAAACACGTCGGAGCTTAACGCGCTGCCATAAGGAAGGTTTCGCGCGCTCGGCCTACCACTACTTGAGGGATTCCTCATTACGGAGACGGTCAATTCGCGGGCGAAGATTCGCCTCCGTTTCGTCTGTCCGCCGAAGCGAATCGACAAACATGCGCAAATTGTCGGAGTCATCAACAGGCTCCAGCGGCTCAGTCTCCGCCTGACGCCGCCAGATCAGCGAGACACAAATCAACCCTACGCCAATAATGATCAACGCGACGGCAAACGCGGTTTGGTAGGCGGCCATTCCCAATTGAACCTGCTGAATCAAGAGGATCATTCTGCGTTCGCCGCGACGAGAATTAACCCGGCACACGCCAGGGTGGCTCCGATCAGGACAAACGGGACGCCGAACGCGATGTGATACTCAGGAGGCATCAGAACTTAACGCGCTACCCTCCAACAAGGTTTCAGGCCGCGCGCTGCCCCGGAAGCTCCGATGCCACCCGCCGGCTGGTCGAGCTGGGGCTGAAGGCGCCGAAATGATCGCGCTCGGCGAGGTTAGGTTCGTACCCGGATTTGAAAGCCATCAAGGGTGCATGTGCATCTTTATTGGGCTTTCTTCGACTCAGGTTACGCCCTAGTGGCTCTGCACAGTGATTATGACTTTTTGGAAGTGGCAGGATAGGCGCGGCCCATTTTGGCGCGGGCCTTGTCTGTTGTGAACATCCATTTGATGCGGGACCGGGCGGCATTTCGCCTCCGCTCCCAGGCTGTGATTTCGCGGCGTAGTCGTTTGGGTCGTCGATCCTGCGATCCAGGCACTGACCGCGCAGGACGCCGATCTCGATCTCGACCATGTTGAGCCAGCTTGCGTGCTGGGGGTGTAGTGGAACTCGAGCCGTCGCACAATCCGCCTAGCTTCGGCTGGCGGGAACGCCTGATACAGGGCGCCGGCCGAGTGGATCGATAAATTATCCTGGACGACCTGGATGATTTCGGCATCGGGATAATGGATGTCGACGAGGTCGCGCATGCGGTGGGCATAGTCTTCTGCCGCTCGGCGCTCGGTGACTTTGACCTTGCGCCAGGGACGATGGACGTTGAGGAAGACGAAGAGATTGACCGTGCCGTAGCGACGATACTCGTAATCGTAACGTTCGAGCTGACCCGGCTTGGCCGAGATTGGCTGACGCGCCTCGCCGATGAGTTGCACCGGGCTTTCGTCGAAGCACACCACCGGCCGCTTGGGATCGGGCGCTTCGGCATAGAGGTCGAGCACGTCCTCCATGCGGGCGACGTATTCGCCATCGACTTTCGGAATGCACCACATGTCTTTACGCCAGGGCTTGAGGTCATTTTCGGTCAGGCGCCGCCGAACCGTCTCGTGCGACAGGCTCTTGTGTTCGGTGAGTTCGACCATCGCACCTGCCAGCAGCTTGAGCGTCCAGCGGGCGCGGCCTTCTGGGGGACTGGCGCAGGCCGTCGCCACCAGCAAGGCTTCTTCCTTGCCCGAGAGTTTGCGCTCAGCCCCTGGACGCGGCTCGTCGCTCAGCGCCCGCTCCAGACTGCCTTCCACGAAGCGTCGCTTGGTCCGATACACGGTCGAGCCGCCCACGCCGACGCTCCTTGCGATCTCCTCGTCGCTGCCTCCGGCATCGGCGGCCAGCAAAATCTGCGCTCGCTTGAGCTTGCGCGATGCCTGCTTGCCGCCCTTGAGTAGCGCCCTGAGTTCGGTGCGCTCGATTTGGCTCAGGTCGACCCGATAGCGTACATTCATGGCGGGCCTCCGTGTTCGAGGCACGCACCAACAACTGAATCGGATGGCCGGCGTGAGTCCTTCGACAAAAACCTTCACGCCCAAGCAGGGGCAGTATTTGGCCTATATCCACCTCTATACGCGGCTGCACCGCAGACCCCCGGCCGAAACCGACATCCAAGAATATTTCCGCGTCAGCCCGCCTTCGGTTCACCAGATGGTGCTGACGCTGGAACGAGCCGGCCTCATCAGAAGGCAACCAAGGACGCCTCGCAGCATCGAGGTCCTCGTTGATTCGAAACTCCTGCCCGAGCTAATCTGAACGCCCAACCCGTCAAAATCACTGTGCAGAGCCACTAGTTTTTGGGTGGCCTATCGCAATGGGCTGTACTGACTAATCCCGGCTCAAGCCTTCCCGGTCATGGGCCGGGATTTTTTCGTTTCCCGGATATGCGCTCCGAGGCCGATCGCTGTTCGACTTCGGATGAAGGCGAAGAAACGAGCTAAAAATGGGGACAGAAATAAAAGTGCCGAAGATTGCAGGCGTCTTGATTTTGTACGTCGGGCGATGGTTCAAGTCCGTGGGCGATCCAGTCACTATCGGCGAGCCCGTCGTCGAAATCGACACTTACAATATGACGCACGAGATCCAGGCGCCGGCCACTGGCATTCTGTCTACGATTTTGGTGAGAGATGGCGGATATGCCGAACCCGGCACAGTATTGGGTATGATTGATCAGGTGAAGAGGATGTTCCTCTACCCGACGCCAGAACTTCCAGACGATACGCCGATCGATCACGTCCGATTTGCAACGCGGATTAGGAATGTGCTCAATGCTGCTGGCATCAAGACCGTCGGCGAGGTTCGCAAAACCTCCGACAAGACGCTGCTCAGCTTACAGGACCTAGGACCAGGCTCGGTCGCGCATCTTCGCGAGACGCTTGGTCCGGGCAATAAGCCAGTCTAATTTTGGGACGCCTGGTCGAGATCGGGCTGAAGGCGAAGAAAATGAAACAACCGATCACGGACTGCATCACGCGGCGCGCCAAGTTGGTGCCGATAAAGGTGATGGCGCCGGCCTCATGGCTCCGGCGCCCGTTTCACGTCGGACTTGCTGCGGTCGCCGCCGTGGCCGATCGTCGTCGCCCGTGATACCCCACATAACATCCGGCCAAATCCGGGCCGCGCGAGCGCTGCTCGGCATGAGCCAGCAGGACGTGGCGGAAAAAGCCGGCATTTCGATTCCCGCGCTCCAGCGGATGGAGGCCGGCAACGGACCAATCCTGGGCACTGTCGACAACGTTTCCGCCGTGCTCCGGGTGTTCGACGACGCCGGCGTCATCTTCACCGCCACCGGCGGAATTGAAGTAGAGAACCTTTGATCATGGAGTTGACCGATGCGCCGTATAGTTCTCGCCGCTGTGATCTCGATGGGCACCGCCCTTGTGACGCCGGCTCACGCCAACGATTGGGAGGCCAAGGCCGCCGAGATCGTCAGCAAGCTCGACGCGACGATTAAGAGCCGAAGCACGTCGCACATCTTCCTACAGCACGCCGCTGTGCCGGGCGAACTTTCGATCGGCTGTGACTCCTACAACCCGGCCGACGGTCCCGACATCTTCCTGAGCTGGGACACCACCGAGCACCCTACGGATGTTTTCTGGTCGATCACGGGATCGATGGGCGCAATCCTCACCGGCGCATCATCGCGGGTGATCGAAGATGGCGCCCGCGCCTGCTACAAGCGAGCAAAGGATGGGGCAGAGATGGCGGACTGGGCGCGCGACAAGGCCACGGTCGGGATTGCCAAACCGGGACCAAAAAAGATCGGTTCCGGCGACGAACCGAATTCGCACACCGCCCAGAGCATCAACGTCCACACGCACCGCTCGGCCACACTGACGCGCGGCGACGTCCGTTATGAGTGCTTCCTGGTGTCGACCGACCGTTACGGCGCATTCAACATCGACATCTTCCGAAGGTGAAGACCAAATAGTGCAGGAGGAGTTCCCACATGCGCTTTTTCTTCATGGGCCCGCGAATCCTTGGCATCCGCCCCGGCATCAGCTTTAGCGCCAGCGAATTGCTGCGGCTCGCCACCAAGCCAAAGCAAAACAAGCCCGGCGAGCCGATGACGGGATCTTTCGTCTACGTGATCCGAGGGGACCACAATCTCGTTAAAATCGGGGTCACCACCAACCCGCGGGCACGCCTGGCGCAGTTGCGAACCGCGTCGGCTTTCCCAATCGATTTCTGTTATATAGCAGTCACACCCGGCACCGGTTTCGATATCGAGGCCGGCGCGCATGAGATGCTTAAAAGCCATCGTTGCAACGGCGAATGGTTTGACGTTGCCCCCGAGATGGCGGTCGCGGCTATTGCCGGCGCGGCTCACAAGCTCGGCCAGCCGATCCTTCCGGTTACTGCAGAGGTCGCCAATCAGATATTGCAGGTTTGCGCCAACGGCAGCCGGTCGTCGAACGGGTACCTTTTCGACTCGCTACCTTGGCCGTTACGGCTGCCTCTCCAAATTGTTGGCGGGGCGGTCTGTGGGGTAATCATCTATGCGGCCGTTGCCTTGCTGTACGTCATCGCTTCAACGCCATGAAAGCCGCGCCGTATCGCCGCCGGTTAAGTACCCCACCCGTCCTAGGGTGGGGTACTCCTCAGGACAACTAGTTTCCAGCAGGGTTGAACGACGGGTCTTGGTCGCCGATCCACGATGGGTCCCTTCTGTCCGCGTAGGGGTTATCAAACACGTGTGAGTTGACATAAGTCGGCCCGTTGATCGGCCCGTTCACCTGATTGTAGGCCCGGAGAAGAACCGACCGATCAATATTACGGCCGACGTAGGCCTTGCTCCGGTGGTGCTCGGACGCCGCTGCCATTTGAACCGCCATTCCTGAAATCAACAACGCGCCGAAGATAGTAAGAGCTGTCTTCTGCATGGTCGTCTCCATTGGTTGGACACATCGGAGGCAAGTACGCCTCGCTCTGTGGGTATTGCATCTTGATGCGAACAAAACCCGCCTCATCAATTCTGTCCAACATGGCCTGCACACTCAGGAGCACGTGTGGTCTGGCTCACATCTCACGAAGTCTTGACGACCATTTCGTGCGGGTCCTCGCGTAGTGCCCCCCTAGCTGCCAGGCTTGCGGCCGGCGCGGCGCGGATGTGCGGCCCGATTGGCAGAGTGTCGAAGAGTACGCCTGATACCCAGTCAAACCACCTACGAGCGCGGATCCTTCGGCGGCCGTAGATCGCCCTTTAGCCAACCCATCGTCTTTTCGGTTGTCAGCGGATCAGGACCGTCGCAGTCAAAGCATGTGCGTAGTGTGCATCGTCACCGGATTGGTGAAAGAGGCCGCCAACTGAGACGGCCTTACTCGCCCCGCTTTGTCCTTGGTTTCGTTGGTCCCTCTGCCAGCGCCCTGTAGGCCAGTTTGCACCTTGGACATTCAAGCGTGCCCAAATCGGGACCAGCAAAGCTGAACTCGACACCGACCAGCGTCATGCGAATCTCGCAATTGGGACAGCGAGACCGCTCGATCAGGCGAGGGGAATGAGATTTCGGCATGTATGCACTCCCTTGGATCAGGCGGGAGCGCAACACTCTCAGTCACCAATAACAGCCGAGGGCGGGTCGGTGATCAGTTATGCTACACCGGCAAATATGGCCAGGAGCCGACGAAAAAGTGTAATCTGGGTCACGATTTCAGCCGGGCTAAATTGAAATCCCGCGACGTTTCAGCACATCGGCGGCATGAGGGCGCTAAATCGCCACGTCGAGCGCGTGTTCGATCGTAAGGACACCATTGGGGCCGGCGTAAGCTCGCGCGGGATCGATGACGACAGATTGCCTGCTATCGCGCGCTACTTTCTGTTATTGCCCGACTCAACACAAGGTGGCATCTATTGCTCCGGCAGGTCAGTTCCGCTCGCCTCTCATTCGCTAGCCGGCAGCCACAGAAGTAGCCAAAACATGGCACTCTTTTGCCTCACGAGGATGGTGCGCTCTTCGACGCACGAGGGCCGGACTTGATGGGTACAAATCAAACCGTGCACGACACAGCAGAGGAAGAGCGCGAATGTAATTGCGGCGCTCGGTTCCAATTAATCTGCAAGATGCTCGATCCCCGCGACGGACGTATTCACCGCATGTTCAAATGCGATTGCGGGAAGCGCGCCTGGGAGGAACAACGGCCTGAAGCAGCCCGAGCTTTTTAAAAAAGCTCAATAAATTCATGCCGCCTGCCGTTGCCGCGCGGACTGCCCGGGCTTGAGCCTCCGGGCAGCGGCGCCGCGGCGCCGCGTCATCATCGTCGTGGTCGTCGACCGCTTTGCGTCTTGCCATTCCAACATATCCGATTGATTTGCCGAGGTCGGCCGCGTACATCCGGCGAACCAAACCCCGGCTGGCGAGGCGCGTGGCCCCGCCAAACTTTAGCCTCTCGTGAAATAGCGCTGGATCACAACGAGCGCCGCCAGCGTGATGGCCACAAACAGCAGAAGCTTTGACAACACCGGCTGCGTGACCAGCGATACGGCGCCGAAAACACCGAGGCCGATGACAGCGATGATGCTCGCCAACGCAAGCGCCAGGACCACTCGCGGATAACAATTCGCAAAGCAAGAGATCCTGCTGAGAATGCGTGTGATCGTATTCATTTCGCTCGCCGCAGCCTCCGCCTATACTCGATCACCGCCTCTACGAAAGCTTCCGCGACCTGAAGGGCAGCAGTCTTGCTGAGAATCTTCCCAAGGCTGGCCTCAAGGTTTAGGCGCGATTGAACCAGGTCCTTCCGTATCGTGACCTCGTCGGTATCGATAAAGAAGCGAGCGAGGTTGGCGGCCGCGGCGTCGACACGTTCGATGAACTCAGGTCCGCCTGGCGCCTCTTTTATAGTAATCATCGCCGTTTCCTGCGGTTGTCGTCTTCGGGTCCATCGAGGGCCTTGTCGACGACCTTCCCAACGGCGTGCCCGACGTGTTTGAGGAGATCTAGTGGATCGCGTCTGACATTTGAATCCCGGAGGGGATTCCCAGGGACCTGAATGCATGCGAGTTTGGCGCATGCGAACCGGAATCTCCATTACTCTTAAACCTGCTGATCGCCGCCGTCTGAAGGCGCTAGCGCGGGACCGCAACACCCCGCACAAGCATGTCTGGCGGGCTGAGATCGTCCTTTTGAGCGCGGACGGTGTTGGCACCAATGAGATCATGCGCCGGACCGGCAAGTCGAAGACCTGTGTGTGGCGCTGGCAGGAACGCTTCATGGAGGCAGGTTACGACAGCCTCCTGCACGATAAGACACGCCCCTCGCGCATCCCGTCGCTGGGGTCGTGCATCACCGAACGCGTCGTGACGCTGACCCAGACTGCCCCGCCCACCGAGGCGACCCACTGGACCTCCGCCATGATGGCAAAGGTCGTCGGCATCAGCGCGAGTTCCGTCCAACGCATCTGGCGCGCGCACGGCCTGCAGCCGCACCGGGTGAAACAGTTCAAACTCTCCAGCGACCCGCGCTTCGTCGACAAGCTGCGCGACGTTGTCGGTCTCTATGTCGATCCGCCCGCCCATGCCGTCGTCCTCTCGGTCGATGAAAAGAGCCAGATCCAGGCGCTCGACCGCACCCAGCCTGGCTTGCCAATGAAGAAGGGCCGCGCCGGGACGATGACCTACGACTACAAGCGTCATGGCACGACGACACTGTTCGCGGCCCTCAACGTCCTCGACGGCACCATCATCGGCCGCAATATGCAGCGCCACCGGCACCAGGAGTTCATCCGCTTCCTCAACTCCATCGAGGCGCAGGTGCCGGCGCGAAAGCAAATCCACGCCATCGTCGACAACTACGCAACCCACAAGCACCCGAAGGTGCGCCAATGGTTGGCTCGGCATCCCCGCTGGACCTTCCACTTCACGCCCACATCGGCATCCTGGCTCAACGCCGTCGAGGGGTTCTTCGCCAAGCTCACAAAGCAGCGATTGGAACGCGGCATCTTCCTATCGGTCGTCGACCCGCAGGCTGCAATCAATCGCTTCATCATCGAACATAACGCCGAACCGAAACCCTTCTCATGGACCGCCGATCCTGACAAAATTATCCAAGCCGTCAGACGCGGGCACCAAGTGTTAGATTCCATCCACTAGCAGCTCCATCATTTCCGAACTGTGAAGACCTTTGCCGAGCGCGACCGCCATCACAGCGCGTGCGGCCATTTTTTGGATCTCGGGACCCATCGCAGCGGCTGCCCCAGCCAAGAACGGCCGCGGCGGAATGCGCGAGGTGCCAAGTTCGTGCCAAAGCGCCTTGTCGTTGTTCGATCCGACCTCGCCATGTAAGCCGTGCGCCGTCCACTCGATGCTGTCGCGCAGCTCACCGGTTTCCAGCAGCATTCCCGGCTGCGTCTTCTTGGTATTTGGCGAGAGGGCCGGCCAGTTGTAACCCTCGGTGCCGAGGACACGCCGGGCTTCCTCCCAAACCATCTGAGTGGCCTTCGCGACGATCGCCGGCTCGACCGCACGCATGTTGCGCTCGATCGCCTTCAACTTCGCAACGAATCCAACAAGAGTGAAAACTTGTGTCATCGGCGAAATTTCTCGATTTTGCGGCGTTTCGTGAACGCCAACCGCTTTCGCCAATTGTTTCTGGGTAAGGCCCGCGAGAATACGCACTGCCTGCAATTGCCTCCCAGTGACGATGTTTGACATGATCAGCCTCCGTTCATTTACCGCTGGAAGGCAAATTGGCTTTTCTAGGTTTGCCCCTTTGACGTCACATCTGGCGACGTATCACGGCTCATCCTCATCTGGAGGCCGTCCGGATGACAAACTATCCGCCATCACGCTTGCGGTAGATCATCTTCATCCGTAATCGCCATACGTGCTGCGGCGATATCTGCCTCACTCAGCGTGACCTGGACGACGTGTTCACGTTCGTAAATTTCATCGATTGCGCTAAGCAGCCTGTCCTTGTTTTGTACCAACATTAACTCGGGCTCATTCGCAACAATCCGGCTTGCGATTTGAGCCTGGATCATCCCGATCGTACCGGGCTTAATGTCATTTGCTGCACCTCGCAAATGCTTCAGAATTTCAAGGTAGAAAAGCTCTTTATGCTCGTTCTTGATCTTCTCCAGATAAGCATCCCATTCCTGCTGCGTGTCAAAGCCCCAAAACTGCGGCTGGTACTCAGACACGATCTGGGTATCGAATGCTTCTGCAATTGATGCCAAGATGCGACCTGGGGCATTGCACCCATAACGCGAGAGGCTCGCGACGTTTCCGTCATCCCCGATGTATACCCAGACGAAATTGCGACCATCCGAAAGACATCTTCGTGTTTCGTTGGTTTCATCTGGTTTCAGGTGTTCGTGGACCTTAAATCTTCCCAGACGGCCATCGAACAGGTCAGAAGCGCGAATTTCCTTCAGTGGCCTGTAATCTGTTGACATCAAGCACACTGCTTTTCGGTTCGAATTTTCAGTTCGTTGACGAGGAATCGGCGAAGCGAGTTTTCATGCTCGCTGAAGAAGAGTTTATTCACTGGAGTGCTCCTTGAGGATTTTATTACCACTGGCTTTAAATTGTTTTCTGCGCTTGGGTCTCGCGATATCTTCTTCTGCGTCATACGACCGCGAGCCTCTCCCAGCCGCGCATTGCGAGCGCGGTGGCGTCCTCGGCGGAGACCTCGACGATGCGATCCTCTGGTACCAGCATGGAGGTGCCGTCGATCAGGTAGAGCGTGGTAATGCCTTCCGGCACGCGGATGCGGTGCTTCTTGACGGCCGGCGGGGTGACCGCGTAACCGAACTCGGGCTGCTTCACGCTTGCCTGCTGCTCTGGAAGCGTGCCGGCTCGTTCGTTGAGGCGGCGGTAATATTCGATCCAGTTTTCGGCGGAACCCTTTGGCGAGAGTGCTGCACGGACTAGCGCCAGCGCAGCCGCGTTAACGACGTCATCTTTTGCACCCCGTTGGTGATCGACGGTGTCCCTTCCAGAACGTGCCGTGCGACGTTCCAGCGCGCAGAGCTGGGAAATCAAGCGCCGGTCATCTAGAAGTTCGATTTTCCCCGAGTTGATCGCCGGCAACATCGTCAAGTACGCCTCGCTGCGCGTCAGGTCAGCGATTTGATATTCGATGCGCTGATTGCGGAAGGGCTCCTGCACCCATGTGCCCGCGTATCTATCGCCGACCACGCTGGTGACGTTATAGCGGCGCACCACCTCGACTATGTCCCTACAAACCTCTGCCGGCGAAAACGGACTCGGCCACTCTCTGACGAGATCGAGGATGCCACGGTCACCTTCAGCGTGCGCTATGGCCAGAGTCATCGAATCGGAAGATCCACCGCTCGGATCAACCGCCGCCGTGTACGTGACGCCCGCCACCGGCGGCAGCTCGATGCGACCCGACACGACGCACCGAGCGACAACTGCCGGATCGACGAAGGTGACGAGATCGGTTCGAAACTCGGCCCCGTGTTCCGCCGCTGCCGCGGCGGGATCGCGTTCGTATGCCGCATCGATGACCGACTGCGGAACGCTCGGGTTCATGGTGGTGGTGCTGGCCCGCCAGATCAATACCGGAGCATCGTCGCGGCCGTAGTGCTTCTTGAATGCCTCATACAAGGCACCGCGCTGGGCGTAAGGGCTGCTCGCGCACAACAGCATGGCGTCGGGCAGCATGGTCGTCATCGCCGGCCGTATTGCCGTCAGGATCTCGGTGTCCGGATTGGCGCTATCATCGCCCATCCAGTATGCAATTTCGTCGCACAGCGCCGCGACCAGCGTGTAACCGCGGACGCTGCGGAAGTTCGCTGTCGAGATTTCGATACTGATGCCGTTCGTCAGGTCGATGCGGTCCTGGGTGACCTCGCCGTCGACCAGGCCGGCGATTAGCGGCGTTTCGGTGATCAAGGCGGTGATGTACCTGAAGATCACGCGCGCCTGCCGGCGATCCGCCGCGATCACCAGCACGGTGCCCCGTTCGCCTGGTACCAGTCGGCCAGACCAATCTCGAAATACGGCCAAAAAGACCGCGATCAGGGCAAGGATTATGCTCTTGCCGCCACGTCGGCCGACGATCAGCCACGCTTCATTGAAGGGGCCAGCCGGCGGCATTGAACGCCCAGTGCATTGGGTGAAGATTTCAAGCCCGGCGGGATCGATCGGAAGACCGAACAGCGCGGAAAGGAACACCGTCCAACAAATCCATGTTGAGGGGTCCTTGAACCACCGCGCGAACAACTCCGGCTCGCGCATGGCCTCGAGTGGGGAGAGCATCAGGAGTCCCTCTTGACCGTTCGGGAGGCGAGGAACTCGTTCAGCGTTGGGCCGGCCGGTTTCGGGGTGACCTTGGCCAGCCCAAGTCTGCGCAACGCTCGGTTCGCGGAGTTTTCGAATCTGATGCAGAGTTCGCCGTTGACGCCGTTCAAGCCGGCCAGACATTCGGCCCGCGCGGTTTCGGCCAAGGCGACCGCTTCAGCGGCGGCCAAGGCCAAGGCCTGCGTCGGCACGTCACCAGGATGCCCCAACGCGGCGAGGTAGCCCGCATACAAATCCTTGACCCTGCGCCCGCTCGCAGTGCGGCCGTGACGCTGCGAAGGGCTGTTCGTGATGGCCGCGCGATTGGCCGGCGATACGGGGCGCGATCCGGCTCCGATCGCTGGGCGATCGGAGGGCGATGATCTAGCAACCCTTACGGTTCGATTCGACATTTTTGTGTGCCTCTAGGTTCGTTTGGGTGACCCGCGTCGACGGATCGGCCGGATCGTCCAGGCCAGCAACGTGATATCGCCACCGGAAGCAGCTGGCCGGGATGCCGCCGCCTTTGGACGTGGTTTCGGCTTGCGGTCGTCCCCGGCGCCACGGGGCGGCCTCCTGCAACCGCGCGGACTGCCATCAGTCACGCTTGAACTCCACAGTTCCGGCGCTCACCTCGAAATGGGCGCCCTCAGCATTGAGCACCTTATGCTGCTCGGATGCGCGCTCTGCCGCCCGCATTGCTGGCCCCGGAGATCGGAACACTGAGTTTTTCAGCAGATCCGTCGCCGCCCGCATCTCTTCAAGATCGCTCCGGCCGCAGCCGCGCTGCCTGCGCGCCCGCACCAGGAGGGATGCAATCATCTCGGCCTCAAGCCGCTCGCCCTCAGTCCAAATTCGCTGTAGGCCGACCAGCATCGCATTGGTGACGTTTTCGACCTCGGACATCGTTTCGCCGGCGATTTCCTTCATTCGCGCGCGTCCTTGTTTCGCTCGCTCGCTGGCATTGACATCGTCTGCGCTGAACTTGGTCATGGTTTTAATTCCCCTAAGCTAGGTGGTGGTTGGTTGGTTACGGATTCGCAATCTCTGTGGGGGAGGTGCCGGCTCTTAGGCCGGGCGCAGCAGCGGCAGCGCCGGTGTTTGGCGCTGTTTATGCTGCTGCTTCCGGCGGACGATCCGGTCGTACCGCGCATCGGCGGCAGCGGTTGGCGCCTTGCGGGCCTCAGGCTGCGCTTGATTCTGGCAAGGCTTCCATTTGCCGTCGACGTGATGGCCGCGTGGCCCATCCGCGTGGTGGCCGGCATCGCATAGGGCGCAGGCCTTGCCCTTTCGCGTGAGCCGACGCGGCGGCCGGCGCCGGTGGCCGTCGGGCCTGATACGCTGGTCTGTGCGAACTATCGACATTTGAAGTCCCCCCTCTGCTTCAGGCCAATCAGCGGGCATGGCTCCGCCGCTGCTGATTGGGCTGAAGCCCCAGCTCATGCCGGGATTTCCTCCCGCCCCCTAGGCCATATGAATGGAACACGTTTGCTAGGGCAGCTGGTCCGTAAGAGGGAAGGCCTCCCGCGGTGTCGGCGCTACCGGGACCGTCCGGCGGAACTCCCAACCGGGAATTCTGTGGGAACTTTAGCACAAAACGGGAACGTGAGTCAAGCTTTAACTTGACTTCTGCGAAACCTGGTCGGCAGCGGGTGATTCGGATAAGTCAGCACCGCTGACCGGTTGCGGGCGCAACGATCGCGCTCCTTGGTGGTGGCAATGGCGGCGCGACCGCGCTCCAGGAACGTCCAGGACGTCACTGGCGCGTTATTCCGACGTGGGAGCTACCCAGGGGTGCGGCCGGAATTGCGCGCATCAGCGGCCGTTTATGCGGGTCGAAGTCTTAATCGCCGCTGACTGATCGGCTCAGCTATTCGAACAGCTTGGTCAGGAAGCTATGATTGCTCCACTTGGCGACGATGTCACATGAGCGCTCGAATAATCTCACGCTCCGTGTCGCTTATCTTGGTTCGATCGAAGCCGTAGTACTGGGACATGCTGTTCAGTTGCTTCCAGTCGTAGCAGCGACCAGCCTCCCAACCGTCGTCGAATCCGGAGTGCCGGGTCGACTTGTATCCAACCAATACCGTCGCCATGGCAACCAGCACTCCCGCGACAATTCCAATGCTCTTCATTTGCCCCTCCATCTGATCGGCGCCAATGCCACCGATTCGCGTGAGCGGCAAGCGGCAAACAAAAGCCCCGCGCCAAGGGGGTTGGGCGGTGCGTTCCGGCGGCGGCGTGGATCGAAGCTTCAGCTCTGATTGTCGCGCTGATTTCGATAGCGGCACTCGTAATCGGCGTTGTGCTCTGGTGGCACTGGCACGAAAGCCGCGCCCCAAAAACCTGAGCGAACGCTCCGATCAGGCGCCGACCTTCGTTGAACTGCTGACGAACGCAATTGCACTGCTTCCGGTGCCGGGTGGCCATTGCATCGTTTCTCTCTAGGGTGGGGACGCGGTTCGGGTACTTACGATGAGCGGCACCGGCTTTGAAGCCGCTAGACCTTGCGGCTTTCGATGAAACCAACCCTATGGGCGCGAGATTAGACATGTCGGGCTATAAGGCTAGAATGCCCAAATGACAGCGGAAATCTTCATGGTCGCGGTCTGCATCGCCACCGGCCCAAGTGCCGACCAATGCCAGCCGATGCACAACAGTCCGACATTTGCGTCACTGGATGACTGTGAACGCTGGATCGCGGATGTCGCGCGGCCCGATCCCTCGGTGGTCGACATGTTCTGCATAAGGCGGGAAGTGTCGGCATGGGGAGAGGTGAAATGAAATTCGTTCAGCGAGAATTCGGACACGTCACGCGACCAATCTTCGTGGTCTCCTAAGCGCCGACATGGCACGAGCGGCGATGCCATGCTTAAAGGTTCTGATCTGCTCGCAGCGGCTTTGTACTGCTCTCCAGCGGGTTCATCGCGCTGGGGCATCGTGCACGACCTTAAAAGCCGGCAAGCTGTGCTGGACCCGCATGACAAGCTGTTGACAGCCGAGCCAACCTATCATCTTCTGCCAAGAAAACACAAGGATGGCAGGACGCCACCTCGCTGCTACCACTCGGTTGCAGCGATCGAAGGCTCGTCCTTACGATCAGGAGGGAACGGCATGCCAGCGCATGACGTGGACGCCATTTCTTCGCGCGCAAATTCGGCTGCACAACCACGTCGCGCTTTCTGGCCTGAAGGCTGGTGGCGATTAATCGATTTCCGGATCGGCATCGTCCCCTTGCCCGTCTATGTCTTGCTCATCGGCCTGGTCGCCGCGCTCGTCGCTGCGGGGGAGGTCAGATCGGATGCTCCGACGATGATCGTGGTGCTTGTCCTGGGCGGCTTCACCTGTGCCGAGATCGGCAAGCGGCTCCCGGTTTTGCGCAACATTGGTGCCGGCGCGATTTTCGCGACTTTCATTCCTTCCGCTCTTGCCTACTACCATCTGATCCCGGATCAGATCGAAACGTCGATCATTGAGTTTACGAAGTCGACTAACTTTCTCTACCTCTTCATTGCATCGATCATCGTCGGTAGCATCTTCGCGATGGACCGGGACGTTCTTATCAGGGGGTTCTTGAAGATATTTGTGCCGCTCGCTGTCGGGTCCGTTGTGGCCGCAACGGTCGGCACGCTGGTCGGGACCATGCTCGGACTTGGCACGCGCCATACCTTGTTTTATGTCGTGGTACCGATCATGGCAGGTGGCATCGGCGAGGGTGCCATTCCATTATCAATTGGATACGCTGCCCTGACGGGCGTCCCGCAAGGCGAAGTCTTTGCACAGGTCCTGCCGCCGGTCATGTTGGGAAGCCTGACGGCTATCCTGCTCTCGGGGGCGCTGAATTTCGTCGGTAAGAAATACCCGTCCTTGACTGGAGAGGGTAAGCTACAGCCGCCGCGGGACGCCGAGCCGGAGATCGAGGCCGTCCATGAGGAAGGGGACGAGGAAAAGGGTGTCGGCCACGTCGGGGTCAGCACGATCGCGGCTGCCGGCTTGACCGCGATCACCCTCTACCTTCTTGGTGTGCTCTGCCATCACCTGATCGGATTGCCGGCACCCGTTGCCATGCTGTTCCTGGCAGTCCTTGCAAAACTGACCCGTGCGGTATCGCCTGAGCTGCAGCAGGGCGCCATGGTGGTGTACGAATTCGTTCGTACCAACATGACCTATCCGCTGCTGTTCGCCATCGGCGTCGCGCTGACGCCCTGGGACAAGCTGATTGCAGCTTTCCAGTTCGCCAACATCATCACCATCGTCTCGACCGTCATCACCATCATGGCAACCGGCTTCGTTGTCGGTCGCCTCATGAACATGTACCCGATCGAAACCGCCGTCGTGAACGCGTGCCACAGCGGGCAGGGCGGCACTGGCAACGTCGCGATCCTGACCGCGGCCAACAGGATGCAGCTCATGCCGTTTGCCCAGATTGCGACCAGGATCGGCGGAGCCGTCACGGTGACGGTGGTTCTCATGCTCCTCGGCTACTTCAAATAAGCGGAGCTGACCTGCGTGATTAGGTGGCAAAGGAGCAATCCATGAGACGTCGCGATGTCCTTCAATTACTTGCTGGCGCTTCGATAGCCGCGCCTTACCGCGTCGCAGCGCAGACCACAAAGACCTATCGCCTTGCGACGTTTACCGCGACCCCGGCAATAGCTGAAGACAGCCCCCTCGGGAAGCTACTCACTGGGGCAATGGCGCAGCGTGGCTACACACTCGGTCAAAACCTGGAAATTAAGGCCTACGGTGCGGATACGCAGCTTGCCCGGTTACCGCAACTTGCTCGGGATATTGTCGCGAGCAAGTTCGATGCCGTAGTGGTCCTCGGTTGGCCGCCGGCCGACGCGATGAAGGACACCGGCATTCCAACGGTCGTCGTCCTTGGCGCGGGCGATCCAGTCGCAAGTGGCCTTATCGTTAGCTTGGCGCGGCCGGGAGGGAACGTGACCGGTATATCGGACAACGCAACGACACTGAGCACTAAGCGTCTAGGGCTGCTCAAGCAGGCGGTGCCGAGCTTGCGCAAGGTCGCGATGTTGTGGAACAAAGAAGATCTCGGCATGACGCTGCGTTATCAGTCGTCCGCCGACGCTGCCAAATCTCTCGGCACCGCGGTTCTACCGCTCGGCGTCGCCGAGCCTGACGATTTCGCAGACGCATTCACCGCGATGGATCGCGAACGGCCCGACGCTATCCTCATGGTGGCCGATGCGCTTACCATTCTAAATCGGAAGCGCGTGTTCGACTACGCTGCCGCCCATCGTCTGCCGGCAATTTACGAATTCGATTTCTATGTTCGCGACGGCGGCTTGATGTCCTATGGAGCCGATTTCAAGGAATCTTTCGACCGCGCCGCCTCCCTGGTCGATCGGATTTTCAAGGGCGCCAAGCCTGCCGATTTGCCGTTCGAGGAGCCGACGCGCTATCTGTTTGTGGTCAACTTAAAGGCCGCAAAGTCGATTGGCCTCGAACTGCCGCCAACCTTCCTCGCGCTCGCCGACGAGGTGATCGAATAAGTCTGGCGACTTCGGTTGATGGCACGAAACCGACATGCCGTTGCAGCCGCCGGATGTCCGCTGTTCGGGGGATGAAGAGACCTCACTCGGAACTCGGTCCGAGGTCTGAAGATGACCCTGAAGAGACATCAGGATGGGGGTAAGGTGCCGCCGAGCGTAATTTGGTAACGCTGGCCGGCACTGCTCCATTCAGTCGTGATTTGCTGGCCCGTCGGAGAGGATTTACTGGTCAATTGCTTGAAGACTTTTGCCGCTAACACGCCATCCTTGGCGGACTTCAGCGCCACTACGTCCCAGGTTAGGTTTTTAGCACAGGCCTTTCGGCGGGCCCTCTGCCTCCAGCACATCAAGCTCGAGTGGGCGCTCCTTGCCGCGCACGGGGAACTCCCCAAGCCTGCGCCGAGTGACGCCGGGAGGCAGCGTGGCGAGACGCTCGATGAGGGCCGCGGAGGCGAGCACCCGATTGTCGGTGTCGCGGCAGGCCTCCAAAATGCGGGCGGCGGTGTTCATCGTGTCGCCGATGAGCGCAATCTCTTTCCTCAAGGACCCGAGCTCGCCGACGGCAACCGGACCGCAGTGCAGGCCGGCGCGGAAGTCGGGAACGACGCCAAACTCGCGCTGATAGGTAGGGCCTTGCGAGGCGATCCGGTCGAGGGCGGCGAAGGCGGCGCTGACGCACGCCGGAGGATTTGCGCCGGGCGCAAGGCGCCATGTCGCGATCACCTCGTCGCCGACATATTTGTGAATTCCGCCGCCCGCTTCCGCGACCGCGAAAGAGACATCACCGACAAAGCGGTTGAGCAGGCTGAGATAGTGTAACTCGCCGAGGCGCTCGGCGATAGCGGTCGAGGCGCGCATGTCGATGAACAGGAGCGCGCGCTCCTCGATCCGGGGGTTATGATAGCGCCCGGCGGCGAAGGCGAACAGCACGCCGGGGCCGAGGAGGTCGTTGACGCTAAGGAAAAAAATCACGCCAACCGCCGACACCAACGCAGCGATGAGGTCGAAGGCCCGGACTCCCGCAAAGCCAGCCCCGGCGGCCACATTGACGACGGCGATGACGAAAACGATGACGCCGACGTAAAGGACCGAACGCAGCGCGAAATAGGCCAGAAACGGCAACGGGCGGATGAAGCCGCCGGAATTGCGTCTCAGCACGAATCGTTCGAGCGAAATGAAGCTGGCCGAACACAAGGCGCCGGCGACCCCGCCGCTCACCGGCGACCCGTACAGGGCCCCGGCGTAGAGGGCCGCGGCCAGGAAGGCAGCACGATGCGCGACAGGTAGAGGCGAAGGATCGACTGACCCGACATCCCGGCGACTATAGACCGCCTCGCGATGCGGGAGTCGGCTGTTGGCAGATACTGTTGCAAAAGTCTTTTGGGGGTGACGAACAAAATTTTCTAGGCCCGCTGATGTGTTCCATGCGCAGAGACGTGAGGGACCATATCGCTTACGAGGAAAACGACCACGGAGCTTCGTATCGGCCCTGCGGGGCTTTGCAGCGGTAGAGATGCCGAGAAATCATCTTTCGCGAGATTTTCGAGGGTGTTCGATTTTCGACTTTTGCAACACTATCGGCACTTTTCGGACATGGAGCGATGTCCGAACTGAGTCCGTTGTGCGCACCAAAGCGGACTCCGCCGACTAATACGGATTTATGGGTTCACGTGCTATTTAACTGGCGTTTGAAACCCCCAGAGGCATAGACTTGGACAGTTACCGCTCCCGCCTCCAAGGCCCTCTACCGGTGACAGAGAATGTCGCGGTCCCGCCCAAGGCAAAGGAGCGATCATGCAAAGCGCTGAACAGTGCCGAGATTGCGCCGCCGAATACAAATCTCTCGCAATGCAGCCCGGTATTTCAATCCGTCGTGCCGATCTGCTTATGAGCATTTCACATAGCTGGCTGGTTCTGGCTGGTCAGCTTGAGCGGCTCGCGGATCTCGTGGAAGAGGAAGGCGAGTAGACCCCGCTCTATTTGGTGGCCTTGGCTGTCGTAGGGACTTCTAGGAAGCCCGCTGATGAGTTGGACGGTACCCTTCACCGCATAGCGGCGTGACGGCGTGGCTCGGCTTGTAGGGATCGAACCGGGGGGCAACGAAACCATTTTCCGGAGCCGATGAAGCTAGCCTGAAACCAAGCTTTGCTTCAATGAACTCTTGCGCAAGCCGGGCCGGCTGATACCGCCGGTCATGATGATGTCGGCGTCGACCGGATTGCAGCCGCCAAGATAATTGCGGCCAAACGCCTGCAACACGAATCCGCAACGACTGTTCCAGGGTTTGGGAACACCATCGGATCGTGATTCCAACACGGAGTTCGGGAATTGACCAAAATAATACTCGGACTCAGTCTCCTGCTTTTTGGGAGCGGCATTTGGGCGACCGTCAGCGGCGGCGGTTCACTCTCGCAAAACAAAGGTGCATGGGTCACGCACGCCAGCCGATGAAGGTTTGGAAGTCGACCAATTTTGTGCCGATAAAGCGCTACCCAGAACATCCGGCCGCTGGTTAGGGGTTCGGCCTGGGCGTTTCGAACCGAGTCTCTGCTGCGGTTGCGCGGCTGACCTCGCATTTCAGACCTAACAAATAATTCAACTCGCAACCAAAATGGAGAGAACGCCATGGCCACCAATCTCGTATCTGTTGTGATGCAGTTTCTGACCCCCGACATGATCGCAAAGATCGCTTCCGCTCTGGGCCTTGACCGCAGCGTCGCGCAAAAAGCGATTGGAGGGGCCGTCCCTGCAATCCTTTCGAGCTTGGCCGATGTGGCCTCTACCCCCAACGGGGCCCGCCAACTCACCAATATGGTGACGCAGCAGCCACCTGGATCACTCGAAAGCTTCAAAAGCCTGCTTGGCGGTTCAGGTCAAAGCACGCTCGCGGAAACCGGATCGAGCATGCTGTCCGGCCTGTTCGGCGGCGGAGCGATGGACACCATGGCGCAAACGATCGGAAAGTTCGCGGGAGTTGGCGAGGGCACCGGCAAGTCGCTACTGGGCATGCTTGGCCCGGTAGTCCTCGGGGCTTTGGGTCAACACGCAGCGCAGCGCGGGCCTGGATGCAAGTGGACTGGCCTCTCTTCTCGGCTCGCAAAAAGATCAGATCGCCGCGGCGATTCCCGTCGGGCCTGGCCGATCAGTTGAGCGCTGCAGGTCTTATCGACAAAGCATCCGGCAGGCTTGCGGAGCGGCGCCGCGGCAGTTTCGGCCGCCGGGAGCCGCATTGCCAGCGCCGCGGACCGGAACATCGCCGGAGCCAGTCAAGCGGCTTCCGCGGCAACCAGGGCAGCATCGACACAGTGGCCCTATTTGGTTGGCCGCTCTGGCGCTGTTGGGCGGTCTTGCTTGGTTTACCCTCGGGCGTCAGGGGAATGAGAAGGTCGCAGAAGCGCCGCGTCCCGCCACAACGCAGCCGGCTTCGACCGGAACCGTTGGTATCGCCCCTGCCGATCTGACGATTGGAGGGGTTAATCTGGCGAACCAGGTCAACTCATCCGTCGGCACCTTGAGGTCCGTGCTTCCGGGCATCACCGATGCCGCCTCCGCTCAAGCGGCCCTGCCTAAGCTTCGCGAGGCAACGGCTCAATTGAACGAAGTCAGCAACCTCGCGGCGAAACTGAGCCCCGAGGGAAAAAGCGCGCTCGCCAAATTAATCGCGGCAGCGATGCCGGCGATCAACCAGATGTGTGACAAGGTGCTGGCGACGCCAGCGGTTGGAGACATCGCGAAGCCGACGATTGATGAGCTTCGCGGAAGACTCGATACGCTCTCGCGTGCTTGATCTCTGGCTGCCGTTGCGTGGTCTGCGCGAGGCGGACTGCGCAGCGGTGGTCTTAAGGCGATGCATGCGGCCCGCTCGCTGCGCTCGCGACTTGTGAGCAACCGGATAGACATCAGGAGAAAGAAAAATGGCCGACAAGACCAATTTTACAAAGGAAGAGTGGACGCTCCTTCTGAAAAGCCCAATGATTGCAGGCATGGCCATCACGGCCGCCGATCCCAGCGGGCTCTGGGGTCTTTTGAAGGAATCGTTCGCCGGCGGCGCGGCGCTGACGAAAGGGGCGACCGACCCAAACGCCGACGCACTCATCAAGGCTGTGGTCGCAGACTTCTCGACCAGCGAGGGTCGGAGCGCTACGCGCGACGGTCTCAAAGCAGAATTCGCCGGCAGCAAACCGGCGGATATCAAGACCAAATCAATCGAGTCATTGCGTCAGGTCTCAACTCTGCTGACTGCAAAAGCCCCGGCCGACGCAGCCGCCTTTAAGAGTTGGCTTCACCAAATCAGTCAAAGCACCGCCGAAGCCGCCACTGAGGGCGGCAGCTTGTTTGGCGGCGGCGTCCAGGTGAGCGACGCCGAGAAGGCGACGCTTGCCGAAATCTCGAGTGCGCTCGGCATTTGACCGGGGTCATCGCAGACATACCGAACCGGAACGATTTCCGCTCGGGCAAATTGAAATCGGCGGCAAACGCGAGTGCAATGCCATGAAAAATATTGCCGCGGGCGAGATGGTCGCTGCGCCGTTGCGAGAAGACAGAAAGACAATGCGTAATTGAAAGAGCCCGATCAAATAAAGCTCACACAGCCTCGCGGCACGACGCTGATTAATTTGGCCGTCGCAGCGCTGATCATTGCTGCGCTCTACTTCGGCCGTGAAATCTTTGTACCGGTCGCGCTGGCAGTTCTCTTGAGCTTTGTCCTTGCGCCGTTTGTCATACGTCTGCATTCCTGGCGAGTTCCACGCACGGTTTCCGTCCTAGTGGTCGTCGTTCATCGGATTCTCGATCATATTCAGTCTGGGCGGCCTGATGGTGTCGCAGGCGACCCGTCTCGCCGGCAAACTGCCCGGATATCAACAAACGCTCAGTGACAAGATCGAAAGCCTGCGTGGCTTGATGGGCGGCTCCGGAACATTGGAGCAGGCCTCAACGGTTCTCAAGGAATTGGGCACGGAGCTACAGCATCGGGATGGAACCGGTCGGCCTGACAGCGGACTGCTGAGGCAGCCGACGGACAAGCCGATACCGATACCCGTTGAGGTAAGGCAGCCCGACCCCGGTGCCTTGACGACACTGGTCGCAATCATCCAGCCATTGCTTTCGCCGCTGACAACAACAGGG
Organism: uncultured Alphaproteobacteria bacterium; assembly: GCA_963721935.1. Lineage (GTDB taxonomy): Bacteria > Pseudomonadota > Alphaproteobacteria > Rhizobiales > Xanthobacteraceae > Bradyrhizobium. Next base: position 7,205 of record CAVRMY010000052.1, on the reverse strand, counting down.
ATCGTCGTGATCTTTGTGGTCTTTATCTTGCTGCAACGGGAGGACCTGAGAAATCGACTCATCCGCCTTGCCGGATCAGGAGACATTCAACGGACCACCGCCGCTCTGGATGATGCCGGCAAGCGGCTGAGCAAGTTGTTTCTCACCCAGATTGCGTTCAATGCCGTATTTGGTCTGGTAATCGGTATCGGCCTCGAGCTCATTGGCGTGCCTTCGGCCCCGCTGTGGGGCCTGATCGCGATGATCCTACGCTTCGTACCCTATATCGGCGCGTTAATATCAGCCGTGTTCCCTCTCATCCTCGCCGCGGCCGTAGGCTCCGGCTGGGAGATGCTGGTGCTTACCGCGGCGCTGTTTGTGGTCTCGGAACTGCTCGCCGGACAAGTCCTCGAACCCCTGATTTTTGGCCATAGTTCTGGTCTGTCTCCTGTAGCGATCATCCTGTCCGCATCCTTCTGGACCTGGCTGTGGGGTCCCGTTGGATTGGTTTTAGCGACACCCCTTACGATCTGCCTCGTTGTCGTCGGAAGGCATGTCGATCGTCTCAAGTTCCTCGACATCATGCTCGGCGACCGTCCTCCATTGACGCCGCCCCAGCTGGTTTACCAGCGAATGCTCGCGGGTGACCCCATGGAAGCGGCGGAACAGGCGCACGAATATCTGCAAAGTGCATCGCTTGAAGATTATTACGACACGATCCTGTTGAAAGGTTTGCGACTTGCGGAAGTCGACAATCGATTAGGTCATCTCAACGAGGAGCGATTGGATCGCATCGTGGCTACGGTCGGCGACTTGGTGGCTGACCTCGAAACACACCACGATGTGGATGCGACCAATGTGACGGCACCCGACGTCAGCTCAAATCTCGGCGCACTCCTTGCAATGGAGCAGATTGCAATGGAGAACGATAAACCTATCCTGGTCCCGGAAAAATGGAGGTCGCCGCGTTCTGTTCTATACATCCCCGGATCTACTAAACTCGACGAGGCCGCGGCGTTGGTTCTTGCTCAACTAATGCGGCGCCGCGGATTTGGCGCGATAGCGGAAAAGGCGGATGCTCTATCGATGTCGAAATTCTTTTCGCTCGACTTGGCAGACACCTCACTTGTCTGCGTCTGCTACGTTGACCGGCCGTCAAACGCCAAAATCCAATATGCCGTTAGACGGCTCGCCAAGAAAACCAGGCAGCGCAGACATATTCCTCGCTTTTCTTGGCACGGACAGCGCCACGCCCGTGGAAAGCGCATCCAATGCGCAGGTTGCAGAGGGGTCATTTGAGGTCGTGTTAGCAGCGCTAGTCCGCGCAACTTCTGAGCAATGCGGTGCGGCAACTATTGATACCAAGGATATTGTTGCCACGTGACGCTGCGCCGGCCGGATCGCCGGTCAGGCGACGCCGAACTCCGCGCACAGTCGCGAGCACGTCAGGCGATGCCGAGCGGGTCAGCTTGAGCGACTTGCGTATCTCGTGGAAGAGGAAGGCGAGAAGGCCCTGCTCTATAGGGGTGGCCTTTTGGCTGCTGTAGGGACTCGCCAAGTGGCTAAACGGGTTCAACGATTGGCTTCTCAGGGGCTATAAGCAGACTTTTTCACCGCGGGGTCGCCGTAAGCGTTGGAGGTCGGTCCGGCCGGAGAAGGCGACAACCGGGACCAGTCGTTTTCCGCATTTGGGGCGGTGCACCCATGAGATCCCTCCCAATTTTTCGCGCAGTTATTAGTTGCAGCGCGTGAGTCTGCTCCTGGCACCTTTGAGATAAGCCGAATGACCCTAGGGACGTCCGCTAATTGGGGAAGACCGGAAGTGAGCAGCGCGCGGTCAAAGTGAAGCGAATGACCCAGAGCAGACCAAATGACTACTCGGGGCAGGCCGGTCTCTCGGCTGAAAATAAGATCGCTTGGAGTTGCACGATTCAGCAGGCTCGTCCCCGAATTCCTTCCGATATTGCTCGACGATTGCAGTGACAATTTGCTCGGTGTTAACGCCGCCTCGTTGCCTGACATGATCGATAATCGGGCTACCATAAACCTGCCCACGACCAAGAACCGACAGATCCGGAACTTCCTTTTGCAGGCGCTTCACAACGGCACTGATATTGGTGAAACCAGCATCGAGAAGCGAGTCTCGATTGGATCAAATCGATAACCGAACGGCACACTTTGGAACTGCGGCGGATCAGCCGGAAAGAAGCTTTGCGTGACTTGATGCGTGATCCTGGCAAACGAGTTGTACCGGTGCGAGTCCCGAGACACTAAAAAGGTAGTGGCCACTGGGGACGAGAACTCGAAGGGCCTCGCGATAGGATTTGTCCTTGTCGGGGAAGAACATCACACCAAACTGGCATACGAGCATGTCAAAGCTGTTATCAGCGAAAGGCAGCGCAGTGGCGTCGGCAGGCTGAAATTCAATCAGTTGCCGGGCTCAAATTTGCGGCGCGCGATCTCCAACATCGGTGAATTGAGATCGGTCGCTGTTAGTTCTACGCCGTCAGGCAGCTGATTTCGGAGTTGGCGCGTAACAATCCCGCTTGCTGCAGCTATCTCTAGCACGCGTCGGGGTTTGTAAGCGGCCACACGACAAGAGATATCTAAGGCAAAGTCGGCGAAAAGCAGCGGACCCAAATTGTGATCGTAATGCTCGGGTATGCTACCAACGTATGCGCTTGGATCGTCAGGCATGAAAGCCTCTCCTTTTGCCACCCACGAAGCATATCATGGGACATGCACATACTTGGAAGCTCACCCGCAACCAACGAATGTCCGGTTCTGGCACCAACCGGACCAACCGGGCCGGTCTGGCAATGTCCGTTGATCGGGGTAAAGCAGAAGTCGCGCTTCAGGGCCGTCAGGTCCGTTTTTGACCCGAAGCCGACGTTCGCCCAAAATGCACCGTCGCTTTGGGCGCGTCGGAACTCGTACTAGGCTGGGCGATCAAGGGGGAAGCGCAATGCCAGAAATGGTCCGGCGCGCGTTCGTTACACTGCTCAGCGGTGCGGCGGTCTGGCCGCTCGCCGCGCTTGCACAAAAGAGCGACGGGGTGAGGCGTATCGGCGTCATCATGGGGTTCGCCGAGGAGGACGCGGTGTGGCAGGCCTATCTCGCGACTTTCCGGCAAGCGTTGCAAGAGCTGGGCTGGACCGACGGGCGCAATATCCGTTTCGACTATCGCTTCAGCGGTGAAAGCGAGGAGCTGATGCGCCGCATGGCCGAGGAGATCGTGGGGCTTAAGCCTGACGTGATCCTTGCCGCTACGAATTCGGTCGTTTCGCAAACACTCAACGTTACGCGCTCAATTCCTGTTGTTTTCACCTGGGTGTCCGATCCGGTCCGAAGTGGATTCGTCCCGAACCTCTATCATCCCGGAGGAAAGGTTACAGGCTTTCACAATTTTGAGCCCGCCATTGGCGGCAAATGGCTTGGCTATCTCAACCAGATCGCGCCCGGCCTGCGCCGTGTTGCGGTCGTGCATGTTCCGGAAATCGCTCCAAACGTGGCCTTCCTGCGGGTGATCGAAGCTGCCGCCCCCCAAATAGGGATAGCTGTGTCGCCGGCCGAATCCAACCCTGCAGACATCGAACGGGTGTTGTCGGACTTCGGACGGCAAGGTGGTGGACTGATCGTCACGCCGAGCGCGCTGACAGCGACCCGTCGCGATCTCATCGTCGATCTGGCAGCCCGCTTCAAATTGCCGGCGATCTATTCCTTCGGCTTCTATGCCGAGAGTGGTGGCCTGATTTCGTACGGCATCAATCAGCAGGAACAGGCACGGCCGGCCGCGTCCTACGTTGACCAGATTTTGCGAGGCGCAAATCCGGGCGATCTGCCGGTTCAGCTCCCGCTCAGATACGAACTGATCATCAATCTCAAGACCGCGGCCGCCCTCGGCCTGACCGTGTCCAACTCCCTACAGTTGCTGGCCGATCGTGTGATCGAGTAATCCTGCACCGTGTCGCCTTTGGCACCAACCGGACCAACCGGGCCGGTCTGGCAATGTCCGTTGATCGGGGTAAAGCAGAAGTCGCGCTTCAGGGCCGTCAGGACCGTTTTTGACCCTGAGCCGACTTGACGTAGTCGATCTTCGCCTGGAACGATCTGTATCTCGCCCACAGGGAAAAGCTGGCGATGGCAATCCGATTGATATGGCTCAAAGCCTGAATATCAAAGCGCCTCGCTATATGTTGGGCGACAAAAGGGTGATTCGGATGCTCACAAGCGAAAAGGCTGCGTGGACAAAATGGTGCCCCGATGGTCCGCATTGATGGCGACAATCGTCTCCACAACACAATGACTGACGGGTTTGAGAATTCGGACAAGATGTATCACTGCATAGCCAGCCACTGCATGGCCTGGCGAGAATACCATTTGTCCCATATGCGCAGTGGCAGCTCGGAGCCCGAACACCACGGTTATTGTGGGCTCGCTGGACGGCCCGAGCATGACTAAGCTGGCAGTTGTTCGCCCCGGGGGCGAGTTCTGATTAGTTCTCCAACGATCGTCCTTTCCAGGGCCCGCGCGCAGGCAATTCTAGTAGCGGGTTAGAGGTTCTATTGATCGGCGATTGCGGCCGGAACGAAGGTTGGGCGTCGAATTTGCCAAAAGTTGAGCTAAATCAAAGTAGATTACGCGGAACAGTTAGGATGACCATTCTATGCCAAGTCCAGGTAGTAAGGCACGTATGCCTTGAGATCCAAAGAGTTGAAGAGGGAAGCTTGCGTTTATTTCTAGCGATTGCTCTAGTGGTGACAATAGGAACAGCCGCCAGCATTTGCCATGACATGCACGGAGGCTGTTTCGCATTGCATCGCTATCGGCGCCGACAAGCCCTACATCATGGAAGCATGCAAGAGCGCTGGTGCCTTTTGCATGAAGAACGGAAGGTTCATCGGGCCAGTGAGTGGAACGCACTGGGACAATGTAGCTTAGAAGTAGAATTTTGCTGCTAATTCCTCACGATCGCTCCCGCCGCCTACGTCAATTTCAAATCGCTGCAACGAGTTAGTTGAGGGTCACCGGGGTGTTATCGCTTCTATGAACTTTCTGCGCCGGGGCCAAAAAGGACATAACCCCACAACGCACTCCGAGCGGGCGCATTTTCGTGCACCTAGCGAAAACGTCACAACGCTTGCGCTCGGCGCGCTCGGCGTTGTTTTCGGAGATATGGCACCTCGCCACTTTATGCGATCGACCAAATTTTTTTTGGTTCCGTCGGCTTCGCCGGACGGCCGAGAATGCGCTCGGCGCAATCTCGCTCGCTATATGGACGATCACCATCATCGTTGCGATCAAATACGCATTCCTGGTGCTGCGCGCCGAGAACGACGGCGAGGGCGGCGTCTTTGCCCTCTATGGCCTACTGCACCAATTCAAAAATGAGCGCGGGCGTGTCTTGCTGTGGTCGCTGATGTTGGGGGCTGGCCTGCTTTCGGCGACGGCATGATCACCCCGGCGATGAGCGTGTTGTCGGCAGTTGAAGGGCTCGAAGTTGCTACGCCCGCCTTCTCGCCCTATGTCCTGCCGATCACCGTTATCTTGCTGACCGCGCTTTTCGCCATTCAATTCAAGGGCACGTCGGGAATCGAAGTCATTTTCGGGCCGCTTCTCATTGTCTGGTTTGTCACGATCGCGGCGCTCGGCCTTGTCGATCGCCCCGGCAACCGGCTATCTTGGCAGCATTCGACCCCACCTATGGGGCAGTCTTCCTGATGCGGCGGGGCCGCGCGGACACTACTGATCCTGGGTGCGCTGATGCTGGTCGTCACGGGCGGCGAGGCTATGTATGCGGACCTCGGGCACTTCGGCGCGCGGCCGATCCGCATCAGTTGGTTCGCGGTTGTTTTTCCCTCGCTGCTTCTCAACTATCTCGGGCAGGGCGCCTATCTCCTTGGCGGTGCGCCGGTTGCGGGCGGCAAGCTGTTCTACAACCTGGCGCCGGCGCCTTTGCTCGTGCCGCTCGTCGTGCTGGCGACGCTAGCAACGGTCATCGCCTCCCAGGCGCTGATCTTCGGCTGCCTTTTCCCTCGCCTGGCAGGCTGTTGGGCTCGGCCTGTTTCCCCGGCTTTGTCCGCCACACTCATCCAGCTCATCCCGGACAGATCTACATTCCATTTGTCAATTGGGGTTGTACGTCGGCTGCGTCGCGCTGGTGCTCGTCTTTCGGCTCGTCTCGGGACTTGGCCGCCGCCTACGGGCTCGCCGTGGCCGGCGTCATGCTGGTTGCATCTGCCGCCATGGTCGCCATCGCGCGGCGCTACTGGGACTGGGGCACGGCGCAAACGACGCTCGTGTGGGGTCCTTTGACTGCGGTCAACGGCGCCCTCCTTGTTGCGTGCTCGTTGAAGTTCCTGGAAGGCGGGGTCGTGCCGCTCGAATCGGCGTTGCGAGTTTCCTTGTGATGGCGACCTGGCGCTGGGGGCGCAAGGCGACCTTCGCGGCCTATGCGGCGCGCTCGACCCTGACCATGGAGGAAGTGGTCGCGCTGCATCGCTCGGGCACCGTTTTTTCGAACCAACGCGCTCGTGATGGCGCCGACGCAGGTGCGCCATCTGATGATCGCGCACCCACACTCGTCAATCTGCTATGGGAGCGGTATGGCATTTTTCCGCGTAACGTCATCCTGGTCGAAGTCATCCATCCTAAAGTCCCCTATATTCACGAAGACCGCTATCGGGTGATCGTATTTCGACCGCGACAAAGAACGCGGCAGCGTCATCAGCGTCCAGCTGCGCCTTGGCTTCATGGAGGAGCCGAATGTCGAGCGCTACCTTGAGGATATGGCGCGGCATGATGAGATCGATCTGCCGCCCGATCCGCAGCATTGGGTGGTCCATGTCTCCCATGAGAACCTGTTCCCGGCGAGCGGATATGAGCCTGTTCCAAGGCTGCGTTTCCGTTTGTTCCTGTTTCTGCGTCTGATTTCTCGCCCGGCATATTACGGCTACCATATTGGCAATGAAGTTCAGCTTTCCGCGGAAATAATGCCGGTCAAGGTGCATTAGTAACCTCGCCTGCTCGGCAGAAAAACGAACCGCCTAAAATCCATGTCCGAGAGAAACTAAGATCGGCTTTGCCCCCAAGCTGACCGCAACTGTGCCGGCAGCGATGGTCGCTTTCTGGGGTTGACCGGGCTCGGACCGGGAAGGGCCGAACGTCTGCTTGTGGCACTCCAGCGATGTCCGCAATTCGGTCGCTATCGGGGGTAAACCGGACAT
>CAVRMY010000051.1:0-70795 GCA_963721935.1 uncultured Alphaproteobacteria bacterium | reverse complement strand
GTAAGCTGACCTCCGCACACGTTGCCGCCGCGGAAATGGCAGGGCCGGACATAGCCCCGCTTCACTCGATCACTTCCCTTCCTCCCTATACGCCCGCTGGTTCGGTTGCCTCCGCGTACACTCCGTCCGGAGGTGACGCTGATGCGTGCATGAATAATACCCGGCGGACCAGTATCCGCGGCTTCCACTGGCGGCGCGAATAGAATGATGTCGGCCAACGCCGTGGGAAAAGCGCCGACCGGTACGGTGGCTTCAACTTTCACAGGCACAGCGCAGGGCGGCGCCAGCATTCCGCTGCGAACGACGCAGCCGACGATCGTCATGAATTTCGTTATCAAACGGTGAGGAAGAACCACCACGAGGGACGGGAACGCCGATCGAACTGCTTAGCACGTCTAGCCTCATTCGAATTGCAACTCAGGAACGCCCCTGGTGCGTCCTTGTCCCGAACCCCCCGGCGACACCGGCCACTGCGGAAAAACAAATCCTAAGCGACGGCAGGCCGGCTTGGTGCGTAACGCAAGGTGAAGCTTGAGAAAAGCGCCCCCGATGGCGATGGCAGACATTCGGGCGGCTTTAGCCCCAAGCCGTAGCGGCTTCATTCCGGGCGGATCGGCGAAATCATGGCGCATGGCCGCCCTCGCTCGCCGAGCAACTCTACTAGGTGGCCGCCGTGAAGTAGGGAATCAAGTAGTAGTAACCCGCGATCAGCAGGCCGAGCAGGACAGCGACGATCAAGGTGCCCCAAACGAAGGCTTCCCACCAGCTCATTAGGTCTTTCGCCCTATTCGTCGGGTTCTCTAATGACAGGCGACTCGTCGTCCGGTTCGTCCTCCTCCTCATCATCATCGTCGTCGTCGGGATCTCGAGGCGGCATCGTGTTGCCCGTGACGAGGCTCCAGTCGACCAACCATGTGGAAAAGTTCTCGGGGATGCACCGGGTCATGTCGGTTCCTGTTAGTTCGCGAACGCATGTTAGCGCGCGCCGCGCTGGTCCTCGCATCGATACGCGATGCCACCCGCCGACGATCTGGCTGGTCAAGGGGCGTCCTCACTGAGGCATAGCATGCCTGACGCGCCTATGGACCCGCATCTAATGGGGCGGCCGCAGGTCGCCCGTCATCCAACCCGACGCGTCGGACTTTAACGGGTCGGTGCTCATTTGCACCTGGTCGATGTGACCGCACCTCGTGCAGCGGAGCGTCCAGTGCTCAAAGCCCATGCGGGCCTCGTCGAGGCGCTGGACCTCCATTGACGATTGACATACCAAGCACCGGCGATGCGTGGTTCGGCGCAGTGACAATGTAGGTTTTGGAAGCTCGGACATGACGCACCCCTACTCATAGGCGGGAGCGCAACACTCTCTGTCACCGAAAGCCAATGTCAGGTCGGTGATGCCGAAATAGTGGGCTTTATGGGGCGGGCCCGCAAGTTAATTCGGGAAGCGAAAGCATGTGCAATCCTTACAGCATCAACCAGGCCGCCATCATCGGCTATTCCGCGTGATCAATCGCTACGTCGGCAACCTGCCGCCGATGCCAGGGCGTGTTTCCCGACTATCCGGCGCCCGTTCGACGAACCGATCCCGCTGCCCCGCGGGCGCATCGGGGTCATCGTCCGGATTGTTGCAGGGCACAAATACCATTCGATGGCAGAACGGTAGTTGCCTGCCTGCTCGATTGGGCAAATGCTGTCCTCAAGAACAAAATTTTCACGGGAGAGAAGCATGCCCGGTCTAGACGAAAAGCGAGGCACCCAGGGCCAGCAGAACCTAAAGGCTGGAACGATCTCGTTTGATGGCTCTGGAATCGACTGCTTAGTCCGCAAAATGTCGGGCTTTGGCGCAAATCTCGAGGTCGAAAGCCAAATCGGCATTCCCAACTCATTCGACTTGGTTATCGACACAGAGCACAGTAATCACCATTGTCACGTTGTCTGGCGAAAGGCGCGTCGGATTGGTATCGCGTTCGATTGAGGTCTGAAAATCCACCGGCATGGAACCGGCGGGCCATCATCGTATCAATAAAGCGATCAACCCCTCATCGTGGCCCGCCGCTGTTTTGCCTGCGGAATTAGCTAATTTTATTCGCGCTCCAGGGCGCACAGTGAATGATCACCGCTCCGCCTCCTAGGCATTATCGGTGACAGAGAGTGTTGCGCTCCCGCCTACTTCGAGGGAAGCATCATGCCCCAGTCTCACCGTCTGTCTTCCATCATTCCGTTCGCTGCCATTGGGCGTCCCGCCTGTCCGAAGTGCAGGGCCCCGATGATGCTCGTCAGTATCGAGTAGCGGGCCCTGGCGTCGACTTGAACACGTTTGAATGCGCTATCTGCAATCACGTACTTAGGACCCATGCCGCGTATGAAGACCCCATGAAATCCAAGGGTCTTGGACGCTGGCTTCAAGGCGATTTGCACCCGCCGAGGTAAGGCGCGCGCCTCGCCGTGACTTTAGGGAGGCCGCTGGTGCGGGTTTGGTTTGGGTGCTGTCGAAGGCGGGCCGGTCGCCGCTATCGCACGGCATGCCGGCGCTGACCCGAGCCTTGGGCGGCCCGGAACCAAATCTTTTTTCCTGTACTTAAATCCTCGTTCTGTTGCGTTGGGATTTGAGATGCCATGAGCAGCGCCCGCGCGATCCGATATCGCGGACTGGCCCTCGCCGCGCAGGACAAGGCCAATGCGGACCTGCTTCTTAAGCTCGCGGATGAATGCGATCGGGGGATTCTCTGTACGGCTGAATGGGTTTCGGCCCGGCCATCCCGCAAAGATGAGCAGCCGCCAAAAGCTGGCGTGCGGCTTGAGTGGGACCCATGTTGAAAACCAGTCCCCGAACCAGGGCCGCCCCGGCACGAAGCGAGGCGGCCCGGTTGTCGCTGTTATCGCCTCAGCCGCCTTGCATGAGCGGCAATCCGCTGGCGATTTTCTTCTTAAGTCGGCGTCGTCGCTTCATGGCCGATGCCTCTCGATCGGCTTGATCTCGAAACCGGCAGCCAGTAGCCACCTAATAACGATGTCGGCCGCCCGCTTGGGGTCAAGGATAGCAACCGCAAAGTCGGGGTCGCTGAATAGATCGGCCAAAACGTCCTGCGGGGTGAGCTCGCTCATGCTGCATCCCCATCCGTGAGGCTTCGCGTAAAGTGCGGCCGGGGTGCAGTTCCGCGGGGATGCGATCGAAGATCGCCGCTAACAAGCCAATGGGGGCTAAGGTTATGCTTCTCCGCGAACTGGCATAGATGACGAAGCCTGAGCCATCGCCCTTTCATCAGCGCCTTCGTTTTCGAAGGGTCGAGGTTTCGCTCCGCGGCGATCAGGGCTATCCACTTCCTGATTGTGGCGTTGCTGCTGGCGCCATCGGCGGTCAAGCGATGGATTGCAGCAATCTTGGGGGACAATTCGGGTTTCGGTTTGCGGCCTCGCTTCATGACTACGCCCTCCCACCGGTGCGGATCAACTCAGCTTCCCTTTCCGCCTGCCGATCTGCGATCAGCGCATCGAGTGTCCGCGACTTGATCCAGTGCTGAAAGATCACCGTAACCTCGTTCTCACCGTGGTCGCCAACCCGTTTGACCAGAACGTGGCCGTTCTCATTCTCGCCGGCGTCCTGACAGGGTGCGCCGATCTCGTCGAATGTCTTGCGGTTGGCGATGCCGACGAAAACCAGCGTCGGCCCCATGCATCCGACAAACGTCTGCGGGTTATGTTCAAAACGTTCGGACATTGGGGAGGATTGTGGATCGTCGATTGCAGACGCGCCTGTGGGTGGCGTGCTAAACACGCTGTCAGCCTTGATCATGGATTTTAACCCTTTCGATGGTTGAGGTTAGAGCCGGGGCGGAAGTTGGTCCTTCCCCTCGGCTCGCTTTTATGATAATCGTAAAATCATGAAGAAGTCAATAAACGATCATCGTAAAAGCAGGGGCCGGCCCGCTACCGGCACGGCGCCGCTCGTCGGTGTCCGAATGACCGAAGAATTTCAGGCTGAGATCAATGCTTGGGCCAAGAAGCAGGAGGATCATCCCGCATTGGCCACCGCCATCCGCCGCCTGGTCGAGCTTGGCCTCAAGGTGAAGACGCGAGCGAAGACGGTCGCCAAACCCGGCCGGAGGACGCGCGCTCGGGAGCTCGCCACGCAGGCGATCGAGAAAATAATCGATCCAGCGGCACCGCCCGAAGAGCGCGATCAGCGGCGCCAGCGCCTCACGAAAGGGCCGCCGGAATTCCGCGAGGCCCGCATCGATCAGCCGAAGGCGAAGGGAAGATGACGATGAGGTTGCACGAGCGGATCCATGCCATGAGACAGCGCCGGCGGCGCCTCCCGTTGCGCGACCGGCTCCGCTCTCGCCGCCGCCTGGTCGAGCTCGGGCTGAGGGCGAAGAAATGACCGTAATGGGAGTTCAGGGAATGACGGACAAAATCGAGAAAATCGCCGGTCTGGCGGCCCTCATCATGTTGGCCGCAGCCGCGCCAGGCGCAATATAATTCCTATCGGTGGCAACTAGACACGCTTCGAAATCAGGAAAGAGGGGACTGGATTGATCAGCAGGACATGCAGCGGCGCGTCGAGAGGCAGCAGCAAGAGCAGCAGCAATTCGAAAAACTGCAAAGGCAGCAGCAGCAATTCGAAAACGAAATGCGCCAGCGGCAAGATGAAAGCGAAACCAATGCTATAATGCGTCAGCGTCTGAACGAAGCAGATCAGACGCAATTCGAAGCGCGTCAATCGCAATTCGAAAATGAAATGCAGATGCGGGAATTCGACAGCAAACTTCGCCTACAGGGAGAAGAAAACGAAAAGAGACAGCAGAAAAGGCGAAGTTCGAGTGACGAAGAATTTCTCCGGGAGTACTTTGCCGCGCACCCGATAAATCTAGACCGCTAAGGCGAAGGGGAAATGACGGGGGCAGAGGTAGCCAACAATTTCCCCGGCGAGCATCTCGGCGAGCATGCAAAATACGGATCATGGGTGCGCGGCAAGGTACCGCTTAGCACCGAATGCCAAGCGGCTGTGCCTGTCGGAAATCAAACACGCACACACAAATGATGGAGTCCGCCAAGAAATGGCGTAGGCAAAATGCGACCAACGGCATGTACTGTTCGCGGCGACGGCGCGTCCTTGTTGACTGATAGGTGCGTGCGAGCCGCGTTATAGTAGGTCGCGTAAGATCGCAGCAGATGGCGAAGATGCCGCTCGCCGAACACGACAACGTGGTCAAGACATTCCCGCCGGATCGAACCGATCGCCCTATCGCAATATCCGTTCTGCCACGGCGCTCGCGGCGCGGTTGGCCGATCCCGAATGCTCATCGCCCGAAGGCGGCGGATGAAGACGTCACCGTAGACGGCATCGCGGTCACGAATGATGTATCGCGGCGCTACTTTCCAACCACAGGCCTCGGTGAGCTGGCGCGAAATCCATTCAGCCGTTGGGTGCGCAGTCACTCCCAGCCATAGGATTTGGCGGCGATCGTGTTGTAGTATCAGCAACCCGTAGAGCAGTCGGAATGAGAGTGTCGGAACCACGAACAGGTCCATCGACGCGACGCCGTCGGCGTGATTATGAAGAAACGTCTTCCACCCTTGGGACGGCGGTCGCCTTCCCCTCGCCATATACTTTGCAACGGTGGTTTGCCCAACATCGATGCCGAGCTTGAGAAGCTCGCCATGGATCCGTGGTGCGCCCCATAATGGGTTGGCGAGACTCATCTCGCGAACGAGATGACGGATCTCCAGCGGGGTTTTCGGCCGGCCGCAGCGCGGTCTTGATTTCCAGCGCCAATACGCTCGGAAACCGGCACGATGCCAGCGGATCACGGTCTCCGGCCTGACGATCTTCAAAGCGTCCAGCACGCCGGGCGTCAACCGATACAACCCGGCAAATACCAGACGGTCGATGCTGGTGAAGGTTAGTCGCTGCGGCGATTTACGCCGCAGCACGTTGAGTTGATGACGAAGCGTCAAGATCTCTACTTGCAGCGACGCTCGCGATCGGAACAATCCGATCAGCGCCAACCAAATTAGGCTAAAAACATCTCTCATCAACCAAGAGCATCACCCAATTCGACTCCACTTACTAGCCGGATTGAGTTTCCGACAATGACAGGGCGCAGGGATTGCCCTATCGCCACCACAAAAACCTCGATGCACTGGTTACGCCGTTGCGTCTCGCCGGATTGCCCGAATGAACCCGGTGCGCCACCTCGTTCCCTGTGTCGAACACGCGGCCCTGTGAACCTCGGCGGCGGCCGCAGCCTCGCGGCGTCCTACTTCGGCGGCGAAGGCATCGCTGAAGAATGGTGATCGACGATCATCCAGTGGTCGCCGTTGTTGACGTAGGTGAAGCTATAGCGAGCCGGGAAAGTTTTGCTTTCGCCGTTTTGCACAAATGAAAACGTGTAGTAGCCCGTGTTCACTGCCGTATTTCCATAGACGCGGATCAGGTGATCGCCGAACGCAACCTTCAGACCGGAAAGGACCTTGAAGGCACCCACGAAATAGTCCCGCAGCGCTGCAGGATCGGACCGTAGCTTCGGCGATAAGGTCCCCCAGAGAACGGCGTCGCTTGCATAGAGCGGCAACACCTTGTCAGGATCATCCTCGCCCAGTGCCTGCGCCCATGCCGCCGCTGCCGCTTCGACTTCCTCCTTGGGCTCTCCGGCGGCCATCGGTGGGATCGAAAGAAACATCACTGTGACGCTCATGAGCACGACTTGCAGAAAAGCCCGCATCGCCTGTCTCCCATGTTGCCTGACGGATGATTTCAACTAGCTTTTACAACATCCACGTGGAAAGCGCGAGGCGCACACGCGGCCCTGTGAACCTCGGCGGCGGCCCGCCCCTTGAAGTCGATCATTTGAAAATCGGGGTGGGTGGTCATTTCCGCAGGGGTCCGGTGAACGATAGGGGACCCAAACATTTTCGGCGGGCGCGCGGCGGTGCGTCTTAGACGCCGAACCATCGCCATGCCTGTCGTATCTTCGGTCCGATTAGGGCGAGCGGTAAACCTTCGTATGCCCGACTTTTACCTGTGTTCAATTGAGCCGCTGATCGCAATCATCTTAGGTTACGGGCATGCGGTAGCGACCCCCGCGCTCCCCCTTCCGCTATCGCTGCCCTCCTTGGGCGTTTCCTCCCTAGACTTGGCCGCTTGTGGCAACGCAGGCGGCCTTTCTTTCTACTGCGATGACCTAGGCCATTCGCAAGCGTCTGCTTTGCGCAAACCCGGATACCGATGGCAGGTTGAGGGCGGTGGCCTGATCCATTGCGGCTGCCATGGCTCACTGGTGCTCTACCATGGGCAGGCGCGGTACGAGCGAACACACCCCTGCCGTGAGCTTGGCGGTGGCCGATCCCTTTAAGCCAACATTTTGAAGCCGGGTAGGCGGGGTCGGGCAAAATAGGGTCCGGTGCTCGACATGGGACCCAAATCATCCTTCGTCCTACGCGCCGTGCCCTACCAAGTAGAATGCCAACGCGAGGAACACCGCTGCTGCAACGTGGCACTCAAAGGCCACTGAGAACAACGCGAGGCCGCTTAGGATGGCGCTGATCGTCATGGTGTTTGCCCTACTTCGCTGTGCCGAGCCGCGTGAGCAGCCGTGACACCGCTGTCGGATGCCAGATGTCGCCCCGAGGAGCCCTAATGCCTCGCGTGTGCAGTTCATCGGCAATCCCACGCACCGTAGTGATCCCTGAACGTCTAATGTCTTCCACTATGCCCTTGAGGTCCGCCGCGTCAGGCTGGCGAAAGTATGCGGCGAGAGGCACACATAGGCAGCCGCCGCGTCTCGCCCGATCAGGCGGGCGCCAGTGTCGGAGGAAGTGCGGCCTGCTTCGGCATCAGCCGGCCGCCTTCTTCGGCGGCTCGGCATCCAAGCTTTTGTAGAGCAGAGCTCGGACGGTTTCGCTCCGGGAAATTTTGCCGGCCGCTATGCCCCAGCTGTCGATGCGAGCGAGGTCGGCCGCCGGCAGGGCTACGACCAGGCGCTGCGGCTTCACTACTTCGCGGCGGACGAAAGCGAAAGGCGGGGCTTTTGTCATTGTCGTGACCTTGCACTCTAGGGGTGTTCACTATACACCTGAGAGTTTCCCGAATCGCGGGTTAAAGTCAACACCTGACGGGCAAAGGTCATACACTTTAGGAGGCGGGGCCATTCGGCCTAACCGCTTGGCAGGGAGATCGCCATTGACGCTGACCGCAGAGCAAATTCGGGCTGCCCGGGCAATGCTGCGCATGGAGCAGACACAGCTCGCCGAGCGGGCCGACGTCTCGGTGGAAACCATCAAGCGGCTGGAAGGCGCCCAGGGGCCGCTGAAGGCGCAGTATGAAACCCTAAAGAACATTCGAACCGCCTGCGAATTCGCCGGCGTCGAATTTACCGACGACGCTGAAAGGCCCGGCGTGCGCTTGGCGGAAGACCGCACGGCCGCATTTGTGGAAGCTATGACAGAGCAGTTTGCCGTCAGTTTCAAGGCGTGCTTGGAGACCACGGTGCGGCGAAACCCCTCTCTGGTAGAAGGTCCCAAAAAGCAGCTAATCAAGGCAGTGCTCGAGGATGTTGCGGCGATTTTAAAGCACACGCTGCCCAATCGTCTGCCGGGCAAGAATTGATCGGACGCTCGCGGCAAGAAAAACTAGATCATCCGCCCCGTCGCGGACGATCGTCGTGAAGCGCTGCAAATAGGCCGAGTAGGGAATTGCTCTTTCCCCGCTGACGATTTGGCGCTTGCGATACGCCTTGTAGGAACGGTTGACTTCCTTCAGGCCGCCGTTCTGGCGCATCGCGGCCACGCGTTCCTGCACTTCATCGACGGCTTGCTCTGCGACCCTGCGGAGCTGGTCGGGCGTTTGATACGGCGCGCCGATGCTTGCCGCCACCTGCGCGATCGCGTCCGCCAGCGCGCCGGGTGGCTTGCCTGATAGGCCTGCGTGGCCGATCGCCGCCAACAGCAAATCGACGTGGGAAGCCCGGAAGAAAAAGCGGTGCGCGCCCGGCTCGCCCGGTGGGATCTCGCCGGGTGGACTACCAGACGATTGGTAGGCTTTAGCCGCCCCGGAAAAGCAATACTTAAGTTCCAATACGACTCACGTTGTGGCGAATCACGCACAACTGGAGATTCTTATGTTCGGGTTCGCTACGACGAAGTGCATCAAGTGCGAGAAGAGTAGTACCTTCAAGGTGAAAGAATTGAGTTTGAAGGGCGAGCTAGATTACAAAATAATTTCGGTACAGTGCACATACTGTAAGACGCCAATTGGGGTTATTGACGACAACAACGCTCTCCTCCAACAGCAGCAAGCACGGATATTGCGTGTTGAACGAAGGCTCTCATCTATGGAAGATAAGCTTTCTGATATAGAAGATAAACTTTCTGAAATCGCGTCTGCTCTAATGCAGCGCGGATTTACAAGGCAGGTAAGGTAGAGCGGGTAGAGGTTAGCGGCGCAAACCTATCATCAGTCATCAGACAATCGGCAGGCTGTAGCGGTCGCGATCACATGCTGAGGTGGGTCGCTGATAGGGCGCATCAACCCGCTTCGACACCGGGCGCGCCCTCACTAGCTCGGCTAACCCCGCCGCCAGCGAATGGTCGAGACCCCTATCGGCCGCGGCGTTCGTCGCGCACCAACAAAATTGAATCAGCAGCGGCTCTCCGATGCCTGCATTCACCGGGGCAGGGACCTGCTTTCCCAGCAATCGAACAGCCTAAGCTCAAGCAATATTGACCGCCTTCGGGCGGTTTTTTTTCGATCCAGTCGGCTAATACACGAAGATGTTTCACAAACTCATCGCCACCGCCGCCTGGGCGTGTCTAGTCTTCATCGCTTACGCAACACTCTCGCCAATCCAGGCGAGGCCCAAGGTATCGAGTCCGGACCTCGAACACATTGTTGCGTTTGCGGTTACCGGGCTCTTGTTTTGTTTAGCCTATCCAAGACAAATCGTGCGCGTATGCCTTATCGTTGTTGGAAGTGCCGTGCTGCTAGAATATTTGCAGACGTTGACGCCAGATCGTCACGGCACGCTACTCGATGCCTCCGAAAAGGTTTTCGGTGGCGCCCTCGGCATTTTTGCAGCCAGAGCAAGCCTTTATTTTTCGCATAGAAAGCGCTCTCCCCAGAGTCAATCCTGAATCTCTCGCGCGGGAGCCATTGACTCAACCATGGCGTGAGCGTCGGAGATGCGCTCAACTGGCGTGCCGGTCTTTCTGAGCATCTATTGCGCCGATTTTCATTGTAGCCATTGTCCGGAGCCGGGGCCGCCAACCTTGGAGGTTTTCTTCCAGCGCCTAGGGGCGCTAGTGCCGGAAGCAAAGGGTCTTACCCGCGCAACAAAGGTTGGTTCCAAAGGAAAGGCCCCAGCCGTTGGGGACATAAAGTGCTATGCTGCCCGCGAACTGCCCGGCGGGTGTGAGACAATCCGCCGCCTGGTCGAGCCAGATTCTGAAGGTGAAGAAATGACCAGCTGGCGACTCATTGTTCCAGCCGTTTTAGTCGCCGCTGCCGTGGCAGGGTGTTTCACCTATTCCGTCACCGCGCCGCCGCCAGTCGAAGCCGTTCAGCGATCGTCGCCCACGTCGCCCGATATCAATGGCCCCGACACGGGGACACGGACGATTATTGATCAGCGTTCAAGAGTTGAAGAGGAAGCAAAAGCAGTCTTCGAGCGAGCCGCCGCGGCAATCCTAAGGCAAGCACCAAATTTACAGGCGTCCGCCGATGTCAGCGAGCCACCAACAGCTGAGCATATCCCCTTGCCGAAGAGGCGTCCGCTACCGCGCCCATGACTCACAACACGTTGCGATATCAATTTCGAGAAGCCGAGCGAAAGGCCTCCAGAGCGTGAGCTACTAGAATACCAATACTCGTAACGATAAAAATTCCTGTCATGACTGTAATCATGGTCAATAGCCTTCTAATCCCACGATGAAGGGGCGCGCGCACTGCACAGTCAAAATGATTCATCAAGCTTCGGAAGGTTTTCGCCAGCCTGATGACTTTCGGCAACTATCTGCTCTGCGAACCCGCTTCCGGGCAAATCGGACTTACCGCTCCGAAGCCATCCGCCGCCTGGTCGAGTGTTCCCCGTCAGCACCCCTGAGACAAACTGAGGGTCTTCACGAAGGGAGGATTTCTGGTTCATCGTAGCCGCAAGGAGCGAAGATGAAACAGAAATCCGGGCCGGATAAAGCGCCGGCAGAACAAGTTCTGAAGGACATTCGGCGTCAGACACGCCGGCAGTACTCGGCTGAAGAGAAGATCCGCATAGTGCTGGAAGGGCTACGCGGCGAGGAGAACATCTCGGAGCTTTGCCGCCGTGAAGGCATCGCCGCCTCGATGTATTACGGCTGGTCGAAGGAGTTCCTCGAGGCCGGCAAGCGCCGGTTGGCGGGCGACA
Source organism: uncultured Alphaproteobacteria bacterium (assembly GCA_963721935.1). GTDB lineage: Bacteria > Pseudomonadota > Alphaproteobacteria > Rhizobiales > Xanthobacteraceae > Bradyrhizobium. The sequence continues at coordinate 59,399 of CAVRMY010000051.1, read as the reverse complement.
CGGCCCGCGCCGCAACGTCCGGCGAGGTGAAGGACCTTCGTCGTGAGGCCACAGCCTTGAAGGAGGTCGTGGCCGATCTCACCCTGGAGAACCGCCTGCTTAAAAAAAGCATGAGCGGGGATGGGGAGGACGAGGCATGAGATATCCTGCATCCGAGAAGGCCGAGATCATCCAGCTGGTCGAGCAATCGCATCTGCCCGCCAGGCGCACCTTGGACAAGCTCGGCATTCCCCGCGCCACGTTCTACCGTTGGTATGACCGTTACCGTGAGGGCGGGCCTGAGGCGCTGGATGACCGCCGTTCACGACCAGATCGTGTCTGGAACCGGATCCCGGACGATGTCCGCCGCCAGATCATCGACCTGGCGCTGGAGGCTCCTGAGTTGTCGCCGCGGGAGCTGGCGGTGCGGTTCACCGACGAGAAAAAGTATTTTATCTCGGAAGCTTCGGTCTACCGGCTGCTGAAGGCGCATGATCTCATCACCAGCCCGGCTTATGTGGTGATCAAGGCGGCGGACGAGTTCAAGGACAAGACCACAGCCATCAACCAGCTCTGGCAGACCGACTTCACTTACCTCAAGATCACCGGTTGGGGATGGTACTATCTCTCGACCGTGCTCGACGACTTCTCGCGCTACATCGTGGCCTGGAAGCTCTGCGCCACCATGTGCGCCGAGGACGTGACTGCCACGCTCGACCTGGCGCTCTCGGCCTCGGGCCTTGATCACGTCGCCGTCGTGCACAGGCCACGGCTTCTCTCAGACAATGGCTCATCTTATGTGGCGGGCGATCTGGCCAAGTGGCTCGAGGCCAAGGGCATCGAGCACGTGCGCGGGGCACTGGTCGAGCTCGGGTTGAAGGTGAAGGGAAAATGAGCAATGACCGTTAGCTCCGAAAATCGCGCGCAATTTGAAATTATGGGCTCGGCAGGGCTGCGAGCCGACATGATCACCGGAAACTATATCAAAAATGTCGATACGCTGAGCCAAGCCCAAGAATGGTTAAAAGAGCTGGATACGATCAAAGAACATCGCGAGACTTTGCGATTTTGGTCGATGATTTTGCTTACCCCGCGGCTGCGATCGCCGCCTGTGTAGCGGCGTGGCCGGTCCTTAAGGGTTAAGTGCGCCGGCTAGGGCGAAGCGGACCAATCAGCGCTTGACGAACTCGGTCACGGACTGCAGCCCGCGAGATGCCCCGAGCAGCCCTTAGGACTCGACGGACGCGTTCAAATACGCGCGGGTGACGTGGGTTGCTCTCGCCCTTAGGCTTCCCTGCGGACTCCTAAGAGGCTTAAGCTGTATCCCTTGCTCAGTCGCAACTGGGAGTTTTGACATGTGGGTCCAAGTCGCGTGCGAAGCGCTGCGGTCAGGCCATGTTCTTGAACTTCGCTATGACGGCTACTCCCGATCTGTCGAGGTCCACGCTGTTGGCTTCACCAAGGAAGACAACGCCGTTATGAGAGTTTGGCAAGTCAGCGGCGGTAGCGCGAGCAACGAACCGGTTGGCTGGAAGTTGCTGCGCTTGGACGAAGCCTCGGGTGCCATCGTGACACATCAGAAGTCGCTTGCGCCTCGCCCCGGATACAAACCCGGCGACGCGGTAATGAAGCAAATCACCTGCCAGCTCTAAGGCGGCGGTTAGAGGCGGGGCACCGCTGTACGAATACTGGTACTGGGCACTTTCGATCCCAGCGGTTGGACCGCAGTTCCACCGGAACAAAAAGGCGAGCACCGACTTCTCTCTCAAAGAGGAGACATCGTGATGGCTATTCGCGCGGGAGAGGCAGCGTGCGCTTCCGCTTGGCGCATTTATTTGTTGCTCCATAAGGAAGTGAATGAAGACGACGACCGGCTCACCACGCTGCATCGGTATATTACCCACCTTTGTGAAGATGGCGAGTGCGACCCGGACACCTTGCGAAAGGCTGGGCTACTGTATTTGCGGAAGTTAGATATGTTGGGTGAAGAGCGTGACGAGCGGATCGCGCGCTACAGAGCGTTGGAAAGAAACTGGTAATCTGCTGACACAAAAAAAGCCTCGGAGCTGTAGCAGCTCTCCGGGCTGATCTTCGACGCTGAGAATTTGCTCTCGGCAGCGCATGCGAGGGGAACAGAAGCACCTTGGGCGTTCACCAGTGGGAACCATCCGTCCAACTAACGCCGCGGTGCATACCCGCCTGGCCATAGATGCGAATCGGTGACCAACCAAATCCAGCGCGAGACACCGAAGCCGCCAGCCGATCATCATCGGGCGTAAAGCTTCGAAGTCTTTGAAATCGCTCTGAGGAGAACTTGGGCATTTCAGGCCCCGAAGTAGGACCCGTGCGAGATAGCAATGATGCCCACGAAACCCCTTGAACTTGCCGTGTGGGAACCGGCTTGGTCCATCGAGTTCGCTGGGCTCGCAAGCCTCATAGTGCCTCAGTGGCCGCTGTCAGGCGCGTTGGTGCCATGGGCTCATAGGTGGTCTCGGGAACCGCCGGAGCGCGCTGCGTATTGGCGCTTCTGCGATTTGGTCGCCATCAGGTGAAAAGCGGCGTGGCGCGGACATCTCGAAACTGTAGCGATTGGACCCATCTCGGAAGTCGGCGACTTTCGGCGCTGTTAGGCCACAGAACTCATGCAGCGTGACAAAACTCTGTGGCTGGCAGATTAAAACCCTCTCCGCTTTGGCACTCTATTTTTTTAATGTGCTACGAGCCGCTCCCGTCTGGTGTTCGCGAAATCGTCAATGTTCTTTGAACCAGAGCGCAGGAAATCGAGGAAGTCGATGTTCTTGTATCTGCATGTCTCGCAAATACTCAGCAGGACAAGGAAATCCTGAAGGCCGTTTTCCGTGGTCACTCCCCCTATCACGCTGCGAAGCGATGCGAACGCTTTGATGGCATGCTCAGCATTGTTGTTATTCCAGGGGACGCCAGGCCCCCAAAGGGGACCCAATTTAGGCGCGCGCCGCCTGCGTTTCTTGAACGGCTCTCTGTCTGTGTGCCATTTCACAAATTTGGAGATTTCGCGTTGAAGCGCCGTCGCGACGGCTAGCCTAGTAAGGCGACGCGTTGGTCTAACGAACAACCCGATAGGTCTTCGCCCGCTTCCTGCGTGGTGCAGGTGCCGCTTTCGGCTCATGTCGGTTCAGTGCTCGCATCACGCCGATGCGGGCGAACATCGTCGGCCCGCCGGCGGCCATTGCCGCGCGGCCGCGTACGGACCGTATTATCGGCCTGCCGCTATTACCCTTATTGCTACTGAGCTGGAGAACACCGTGCCCTCCCTGCGCGAATAGGCAGCAGGAACGGCCGAAATTGCATAGCGCGACATAAAGAACCTTATCTAAAGTCCAAGCCGCAGATTTGATCTACGTCAAGTGCGGTCCGCTCAATGCGACGAGTTAGACTAAAACCAGGGTGTTCAATATGACCTCATACCCAACCAACGCCCAGAAAGACACACGGACGCAATTCGAGCAAATTGTCCTGCTGCTACAGGGAGGTGGTGCGCTCGGCTCCTACCAGGCCGGGGTATATCAGGCCCTTGCTGAGGCGGATCTTCATCCGAATTGGGTCGCGGGAATTTCAATCGGCGCGATCAATGCAGCAATCATCGCCGGCAATGCCCGCGACAAGCGCGTCGGTCGACTTCGTGAATTTTGGGAGGCCGTCAGCACGTCCCCTTTAGGCATCCCATATGTCAAATCCATTGAACTTCAAAACGCGTTTGTTCATCAGCTTGTCAATCAGGGAAGGGCCATCAACATCCTCATGTTTGGCGCTTCGAATTTTTTTACTCCGCGTGTGCCACCGTCGACGCTGTGGCCCGCGGGCACCCCGGACAAGGCCAGCTACTATGATACTTCGCCTCTGAGGGCTACCCTCGAGCGGCTGGTGGATTTCGACCGGATCAATGCCGGACCCATGCGCTTCAGCGTCGGCGCCGTGAATGTCGGTAGTGGAAACTTTGCCTATTTCGACACCACCACGGATCGCATAAGACCTGAGCATGTCATGGCCAGCGGCTCGCTCCCTCCCGGCTTTGCAGCCACCGAAGTCGACGGGGAGTTTTATTGGGACGGTGGACTGGTCTCCAACACTCCGCTGCAATGGGTGCTTGACAGCCGACCGCGGAAAGACACGCTCGCGTTCCAAATCGACCTTTGGAGCGCCCGCGGTGCGTTACCACATGATCTGACCGAGGTCGAAGTGCGACACAAGGATATCGTGTATTCAAGTCGGACTCGGGCAGCAACCGATCAATACAAGGCGGCACAGAAGCTTCGTATCGCCCTCGCCAATCTCATGAAGCAGCTTCCCGATGAACTTCAGCACAGTGATAATGCAAAAATACTGCAGCAGGAAGCGGACGAGAAGGTTTGCAACATCGTCCACCTTATTTATCGTGCCAGAAGCTATGAAGGTAGCGCCAAGGATTTCGAATTTTCCAGACGAACGATGGAAGAGCATTGGAAGAGCGGTTACGACAATGCCCGTCGCACACTCGCGGAACCTGAAGTGATGCGCCTTCCGGATCCGATCGAAGGGGTTCGAATTTTCGATGTTTGTAAAGACGATTCCGAATAGGGTCGATGGAAGAGCCTTCTGCAGGTCTTAGTCGCGCGACCGAATAGAGGAGCTAGCTGAAGCTGAGGATAAAACCGTGCGGAAACTAGCCGGTATTCGCCCTAACGCATGCGCAACGGAGGGTTCGTTCATGCTGCCGACGGGGGCTTGCTGGCCACTCAGGGAGTTAACCGATGAAATTTTGGCTTCGCACTCTCCTCGGCGCAATCATTGTCGTCGGCATTGCCATAGGCGGTCTCTCCTATGTTTATTGGGACCAAACGGTTCAGATCGGGTCGACGGCGATAAATTATGTGCGCTATTGGTCGGCTCCCGCCGGGACCCTTGAAACGGAAGTCGCCCAGACCGGAGCGGCGGCGCAGCCATCAACCTCGACGGCTTCAGCAGCGCCGCAGGCTGCTCCTGGCGGAACCGAGGAAGACTGGCCAAGCTACAACAAGACGCTCACCTCGAACCGTTTCTCGCAGTTAGGTCAGATCAACAGAACAAACGCTGAGAAGCTCAAAGTTCTCTGCACTTATGATACCAGGCAATATACCAGCTTCAATTCCGGGTTGTTGGAGGTGAACGGCGCGCTGATCTTCGTGACCGCGTTCGACATCTTCTCCATCGATCCTTCGACATGCCGCGAGAACTGGCGCACGCATGAGGATTACGTTCCGGCTACGCCCCAGGAGGTCAATCGCGGCGCGGCGTATCTAGACGGCATACTTTTCCGCGGCACCCAAGACGCCCGTGTCCTCGCCTACGATTTCAAGACGGGCAAACGCATCTGGGAAGCCTCGATCGGGGACCCGAAGAAGGGCGAGAGCGCCCCGGCGGCTCCGATCGCCTGGAATGGTTTGGTTTTCATCGGTAACGCAGGGGGCGACATCAAGGGAGTGAAGGGGCGCATGTATGCGCTTGACGCCAAAACCGGCAAGATCGTGTGGGAGTTCTACCTCGTGCCGAAGGCTGAAGGCGATCCGACGCGCGGACCGCTCGGTGCTTCACCCCTCAATGCGTCGACTTGGGGCAACTCGCTGCAAAGCGTGCCGATAACCGGCGGCGCGACCTGGACTTCATACACCTTGGACCCGGATAACGGTTTGTTGTATGTGCCGGGCGGGAACCCCGCACCTGATTTTGCAACCGACGTGCGTGAAGGGTCGAACCTTTATTCCGGCTCGGTCGTCGTTCTCGACGCGATGACGGGGGCTTACAAGAACCATTTCAAGATCGTGCCGAAAGACTGGCACGATTGGGACGTTTCCGGCGCTCCAGCCATTATCAAGACCGCCGGCGGCAAGAAGGTTCTGTCGGTCGCCCCGAAGGACGGCCACCTTTACGGCTTCGATCTCGACACCAATGCCTTGCTCTACAGGCTGCCGGTCACCCGGATGGAGAACGAGGATGCGCCGTTTGTGGTCGGCAAGCCCGTCCACTTCTGTCCCGGCTCGACTGGCGGCGCCGAGTGGAACGGTCCCGCTTACGATCCCCAGTTGAACCTCGTGTTCATCGGCGAGGTCGAATGGTGCACCACCGTTACGCTTATGCCGAGCGAGAAAATCGCCACCGTGCCGCCCGGCCAACCGTGGTCCGGCGAAGCATCGATCAACCCGTTCTATACGTGGGGTAAGTCGGACCCGGCTTTCGACTGGGCAGGTTGGACCTACGCCGTTGACGCCGACACTGGCGCTTGGAGATGGAGAGCAAAGACGAATTATCCCGTTCAAAGCGGCATGACGCCGACGGCGGGCGGCATCGTTTTCTTTGGGGACATGGGCGGAAATTTCTACGTGCTTGACACAGCAAACGGGCGCAAATTGTGGGGCCAAAAAATCGGCGGCGCAATTGGCGGCGGCGTCGTTACCTATTCAGTCAATGGGACACAAAAGATCGCCGTCGCAAAAGGTCTCACAGAAATTCTGTGGCCAACCGAAATCACAACTGCCAAGGTATCAATACTTGGATTGGAGTAAAGCAACCCTGGCCAATTTCATGAAGCAGCTTCCCGATGAACTTCAGCACAGTGAGAACGCAAAAATACTGCAGCAGGAAGCGGACGAGAAGGTTTGCAACATCGTCCACCTCATTTATCGTGCAAGAAGCTTTGAAGGTATCGCCAAGGATTTCGAATTTTCCAGACGAACGATGAAAGAACATTGGGAGAGCGGTTACCACGATGCCCGCCGCGCGCTCGCGGAACCTGAAGTGATGCGCCTTCCGGATCCGATCGAAGGGGTTCGGATTTTCGATGTTTGCAAAGACGATTCCGAATAGGGTCGATGGAGGAGCCTTCTGCAGGCCTTGGTCACGCGACCGAATAGAGGAGCTAGCTGAAGGGGAGGATTAAACCCTAACCACCCTGTGCCATCCCGAAGGAGGCTTGCGAAACTTGCGAAACTTGCTGGTGTTCGCCCGAACGCATTCGCGAACGGGAAATTCGTTCATGCTGCCGACGGGGGCTTGCCGGTCACTCAGGGAGTTAACCGATGAAATTTTGGCTTCGCACTCTCCTCGGCGCAATCGTTGTCGTCGGCATTGCCATAGGCGGTCTCTCCTATGTTTATTGGGACCAAACGGTTCAGATCGGGTCGACGGCGATAAATTATGTGCGCTATTGGTCGGCTCCCGCCGGGACCCTTGAAACGGAAGTCGCCCCGACCGGAGCGGCGGCGCAGCCATCAACTTTGACGGCTTCGGCAGCGCCGAAGGCTGCTCCTGGTGGAACTGAGGGAGACTGGCCAAGCTACAACAAGACGCTGACCTCGAACCGTTTCTCGCAGTTAAGTCAGATCGACAGAACAAACGCTGAGAAGCTCAAAGTTCTCTGCACTTATGATACCGGGCAATATACCAGCTTCAATTCCGGGTTGTTGGAGGTGAACGGCGCACTGATCTTCGTGACCGCGTTCGACACCTTCTCCATCGATCCTTCGACATGCCGTGAGAACTGGCGCACGCATGAGGATTACGTTCCGGCAACGCCCCAGGAGGTCAATCGCGGCGCGGCGTATCTAGACGGCATCCTTTTCCGCGGCACCCAAGACGCCCGTGTCCTCGCCTACGATTTCAAGACGGGCAAACGCATCTGGGAAACCGCGATCGGAAACCCGAAGAAGGGCGAGAGCGCCCCGGCAGCTCCGATCGCCTGGAACGGTTTGGTTTTCATCGGCAACGCAGGAGGCGACATCAAGGGAGTGAAGGGGCGCATGTATGCGCTTGACGCCAAAACCGGCAAGATCGTGTGGGAGTTCTACCTCGTGCCGAAGGCCCAAGGCGATCCGACGCGCGGACCGCTCGGTGCGTCACCTCTCAATGCGTCGACTTGGGGCAACTCGCTGCAAAGCGTGCCGATAACCGGCGGTGCGACCTGGACTTCATACACCTTGGACCCGGATACGGGCTTGTTGTATGTGCCGGGCGGGAACCCCGCGCCCGATTTTGCAACCGATGTGCGTGAAGGGTCGAACCTTTACTCCGGCTCGGTCGTCGTCCTCGAGGCGATGACCGGGGCTTACAAGAACCACTTCAAGATCGTGCCGAAAGACTGGCACGATTGGGACGTTTCCGGCGCTCCAGCCATTATCAAGACCGCAGGCGGCAAGAAGGTTCTGGCGGTCGCCCCGAAGGATGGCCACCTTTACGGCTTCGATCTAGACACCAATGCCTTGCTCTACAGGCTGCCGGTCACCCGGATGGAGAACGAGGACGTGCCGTTTGTGGTTGGCAAGCCCGTCCACTTCTGTCCCGGCTCGACTGGCGGTGCCGAGTGGAACGGTCCCGCTTACGATCCCCAGTTGAACCTCGTTTTCATCGGCGAGGTCGAATGGTGCACCACCGTTACGCTCACGCCGACCGAGAAAATCGCCACCGTGCCGCCCGGCCAACCGTGGTCCGGCGAAGCATCGATCAACCCTTTCTATACGTGGGGTAAGTCGGACCCGGCTTTCGATTGGGCAGGTTGGACCTACGCCGTTGACGCCGACACCGGCGCTTGGAGATGGAGAGCAAAGACGAATTATCCCGTTCAAAGCGGCATGACGCCGACGGCGGGCGGCATCGTTTTCTTTGGGGATATGGGCGGAAATTTCTACGTGCTTGACGCGGCAAACGGGCGCAAATTGTGGGGCAAAAAAATCGGCGGCGCGATTGGCGGTGGGCGTCGTTACCTATTCAGTCAATGGGACACAAAAGATCGCCGTCGCAAAAGGTCTCACGGAAATTCTGTGGCCAACCGAAATCACAACCGCCAAGGTATCAATACTTGGATTGGAGTAAAGCATCGCCAACCGCCTCGCGGCGTGATGACCGCCGCGCTGACTGTGCGATACGTCGTCCAATAGCCGGTCAGCTCGGCCAGCACGGCCCACGGCGCGCGAGAGCGGCTACAAGGCCGCTGATCCTCCTCAAGGTCCAACGCCGAGCGTTCGCCTCTGGCGCCGGCCGTGTGGGATCGCTGGCACTCGAAGGTTCCACTGGCAGCCTTTGAGTGGCAGTGTGCAACACTTGCTGAAAGGGGCGCGGAATGCAATTCGAGCAAATTGTCCTGTTGCTCCAGGGAGGCGGTGCGCTCGGCTCCTACCAGGCCGGGGTATATCAGGCCCTGGCTGAGGCGAATCTTCATCCGAATTGGGTCGCAGGAATTTCAATCGGCGCGATCAATGCGGCAATCATCGCCGGCAATGCCCCCGACAAGCGCGTCGGTCGACTTCGTGAATTTTGGGAGGCCGTCAGTACGTCCCCTTTAGGCATCCCATATGTCAAATCCGTTGAACTGCAAAACGCGTTTGTTCATCAGCTTGTCAATCAGGGAAGGGCCGTCAACATCCTGATGTTTGGCGCTTCGAATTTTTTTACTCCGCGTGTGCCACCGGCAACGTTGTGGCCCGCGGTCACCTCGGATAAGGCTAGCTACTATGATACTTCGCCTCTGAGGGCTACCCTTGAGCGGCTGGTGGATTTCGACCGGATCAATGCCGGACGCATGCGCTTCAGCGTCGGCGCCGTGAATGTCGGCACTGGAAACTTTGCCTATTTCGACACCACCACGGATCGCATAAGACCTGAGCATGTCATGGCCAGCGGCTCGCTCCCTCCCGGCTTTGCAGCCACCGAAGTCGACGGCAAGTTTTATTGGGACGGTGGACTTGTCTCCAACACTCCGCTGCAATGGGTGCTTGACAGCCAACCGCGGAAAGACACGCTCGCGTTCCAAATCGACCTTTGGAGCGCCCGCGGGGCGTTACCACATGATCTGACCGAGGTCGAAGTGCGATACAAGGATATCGTGTATTCAAGTCGGACTCGGGCAGCAACCGATCAATACAAGGCGGCACAGAAGCTTCGTATCACCCTGGCCAATTTCATGAAGCAGCTTCCCGATGAACTTCAGCACAGTGAGAACGCAAAAATACTGCAGCAGGAAGCGGACGAGAAGGTTTGCAACATCGTCCACCTCATTTATCGTGCAAGAAGCTTTGAAGGTATCGCCAAGGATTTCGAATTTTCCAGACGAACGATGAAAGAACATTGGGAGAGCGGTTACCACGATGCCCGCCGCGCGCTCGCGGAACCTGAAGTGATGCGCCTTCCGGATCCGATCGAAGGGGTTCGGATTTTCGATGTTTGCAAAGACGATTCCGAATAGGGTCGATGGAGGAGCCTTCTGCAGGCCTTGGTCACGCGACCGAATAGAGGAGCTAGCTGAAGGGGAGGATTAAACCCTAACCACCCTGTGCCATCCCGAAGGAGGCTTGCGAAACTTGCGAAACTTGCTGGTGTTCGCCCGAACGCATTCGCGAACGGGAGATTCGTTCATGCTGCCGACGGGGGCTTGCCGGTCACTCAGGGAGTTAACCGATGAAATTTTGGCTTCGCACTCTCCTCGGCGCAATCGTTGTCGTCGGCATTGCCATAGGCGGTCTCTCCTATGTTTATTGGGACCAAACGGTTCAGATCGGGTCGACGGCGATAAATTATGTGCGCTATTGGTCGGCTCCCGCCGGGACCCTTGAAACGGAAGTCGCCCCGACCGGAGCGGCGGCGCAGCCATCAACTTTGACGGCTTCGGCAGCGCCGCAGGCTGCTCCTGGTGGAACTGAGGGAGACTGGCCAAGCTACAACAAGACGCTGACCTCGAACCGTTTCTCGCAGTTAAGTCAGATCGACAGAACAAACGCTGAGAAGCTCAAAGTTCTCTGCACTTATGATACCGGGCAATATACCAGCTTCAATTCCGGGTTGTTGGAGGTGAACGGCGCGCTGATCTTCGTGACCGCGTTCGACACCTTCTCCATCGATCCTTCGACATGCCGTGAGAACTGGCGCACGCATGAGGATTACGTTCCGGCAACGCCCCAGGAGGTCAATCGCGGCGCGGCGTATCTAGACGGCATCCTTTTCCGCGGCACCCAAGACGCCCGTGTCCTCGCCTACGATTTCAAGACGGGCAAACGCATCTGGGAAACCGCGATCGGAAACCCGAAGAAGGGCGAGAGCGCCCCGGCAGCTCCGATCGCCTGGAACGGTTTGGTTTTCATCGGCAACGCAGGAGGCGACATCAAGGGAGTGAAGGGGCGCATGTATGCGCTTGACGCCAAAACCGGCAAGATCGTGTGGGAGTTCTACCTCGTGCCGAAGGCCCAAGGCGATCCGACGCGCGGACCGCTCGGTGCGTCACCTCTCAATGCGTCGACTTGGGGCAACTCGCTGCAAAGCGTGCCGATAACCGGCGGTGCGACCTGGACTTCATACACCTTGGACCCGGATACGGGCTTGTTGTATGTGCCGGGCGGGAACCCCGCGCCCGATTTTGCAACCGATGTGCGTGAAGGGTCGAACCTTTACTCCGGCTCGGTCGTCGTCCTCGAGGCGATGACCGGGGCTTACAAGAACCACTTCAAGATCGTGCCGAAAGACTGGCACGATTGGGACGTTTCCGGCGCTCCAGCCATTATCAAGACCGCAGGCGGCAAGAAGGTTCTGGCGGTCGCCCCGAAGGATGGCCACCTTTACGGCTTCGATCTAGACACCAATGCCTTGCTCTACAGGCTGCCGGTCACCCGGATGGAGAACGAGGACGTGCCGTTTGTGGTTGGCAAGCCCGTCCACTTCTGTCCCGGCTCGACTGGCGGTGCCGAGTGGAACGGTCCCGCTTACGATCCTCAGTTGAACCTCGTTTTCATCGGCGAGGTCGAATGGTGCACCACCGTTACGCTCACGCCGACCGAGAAAATCGCCACCGTGCCGCCCGGCCAACCGTGGTCCGGCGAAGCATCGATCAACCCTTTCTATACGTGGGGTAAGTCGGACCCGGCTTTCGATTGGGCAGGTTGGACCTACGCCGTTGACGCCGACACCGGCGCTTGGAGATGGAGAGCAAAGACGAATTATCCCGTTCAAAGCGGCATGACGCCGACGGCGGGCGGCATCGTTTTCTTTGGGGACATGGGCGGAAATTTCTACGTGCTTGACGCGGCAAACGGGCGCAAATTGTGGGGCAAAAAAATCGGCGGCGCGATTGGCGGCGGCGTCGTTACCTATTCAGTCAATGGGACACAAAAGATCGCCGTCGCAAAAGGTCTCACGGAAATTCTGTGGCCAACCGAAATCACAACCGCCAAGGTATCAATACTTGGATTGGAGTAAAGCATCGCCAACCGCCTCGCGGCGTGATGACCGCCGCGCTGACTGTGCGATACGTCGTCCAATAGCCGGTCAGCTCGGCCAGCACAGTGCCCACGGCGCCGAGAGCGGCTACAAGGCCGCTGATCCTCCTCAAGGTCCAACGCCGAGCGTTCGCCTCTGGCGCCGGCCGTGTGGGATCGCCGGCACTCGAAGGTCCCACTGGCAGCCTTTGAGTGGCAGTGTGCAACACTTGCTGAAAGGGGCGCGGAATGTCTCTTGTTGGCAGATTTTGTTGCAAAAGTCAGTTGAGAGAGGCCTCGAAGCGTGATTCCGTTTTGTTGACGCGAATCGCGGCGAGGTCGATCCATGATGGGCCGTCTGAAGAGTGACCAAGGAGGCCTCGACATCAACGATGACGCCGAACTTCACGTCGATGAGATAGTTGTCGGAGTACGCGAAGAATGCAGGCCCCTTGTGGGCGCCGGTCCACTGCGCCGCGGGATCGGACGGTGAGACAAACTTCGGGACAACGTCGCTGGCGGCGCCCCACGCCGTATCGTCGAGGGTTGCCAGATACTCCTTCACCGCGCGGCTTGACCTCGTCGGATCGCGATCCCTGCGCCAAGCCTGACCCGCTATTGAGCGCTGTTTGTTGGCATCGGCTTGGATCAGGCTCGCATCAACGGCAAAACCTTCACCCCCAACCAGACCCGCCGCAAGGCATGCTTCGACGACACGCTCGAATACGCTGCGAAAAACATCCCCCTCTCGGAAACGTTCGTTGCGGGCGCGCGAGAACACTGAATGGTCTGGAATGGCGTCTTCGATGCCGAGTTTGCAAAACCAGCGATAGGCGAGGTTCACCTGTACTTCACGGCAGATCAGCCGCTCCGAGCGGATCGCAAAGACATACCCCACGACCAGCATCCGGATCATCAGTTCCGGATCAATCGACGGGCGACCCATGGTCGAATAATGAGGTGCAAGTTCACTGCGAAGCCAGGAAAGATCGAGAGCAGCATCGATCTTCCTCACCAGGTGATCTTCGGGAACCGCGTCGCTGAGATCAAACTCGTAGAACAGTTGACCTTGGTCACTCTTCAGACGGCCCATCATGGATCGACCTCGCCGCGATTCGCGTCAACAAAACGGAATCACGCTTCGAGGCCTCTCTCAACTGACTTTTGCAACAAAATCGACCCGAAGCCGACCTTCGAGCCTGCTCGCAACCCGCTCTCCGCTATGATCGAATACTCCCCTCGGTCACGTACTGGTGAGGCGCACTCTTGGGAGCTGATGAGGTAGCTTGTCTTGGATGGCTCTAAAGGAAATCCAAGGCGGACTGATGGCGACCCATGGAGGCCGCATGAGCGCATCGCGCACCCCATGGCTGAAGCGGCTCGTTTTTATGTGGGTCGCCGCCGCTGTTATCCTCGTTGTCTCAGTTGGCGAGACTGCCGCTCAGCCGAAACAAATCCTGTTCCTTCATTCGTATGGCCCGAATTTCCAGCAGGCCACCGCATGGAGCGCAGAGATCCGCAATGAATTGAACCGACAGTCGCCTTGGCCGCTGGACGTTCAAGAACATTCCTTGGTCACGGCCCGGAGTGGCGACGAAGCTGCTGAAGCTAAATTTGTTGAGTATCTCAAGGCGCTCTACGCTCAACGACCGCCCGATTTGATCGTCGCTATCTTTGCGCCCGCGGCTCGCTTCGTCCAGCGACACAGGGCAGACCTGTTTCCGACAACGCCGATGCTACTTGCGGTAGTCGAAGTGCGCCGGGTTGAACAATCCATGTTGTCCGAGCAAGACGCCGCGGTTGGGGTGCGGTTCGATGAAGCCGCTCTTATCGAAAACATTCTAAGGCTGTTGCCGGAGACGAAGGCCATCGCGATGATAATCGGAAACTCCCCCAATGAGCGATTTTGGGCTGCCGAGCAGAAACGGATACTGGGTCGGCTGCTAGAGAACAAGGTTGCATTGATCTTTTACAACGAGCGGCCGTTCAAGGAGATCTTGAAGGAGGTTGCGAGTTTGCCGCCCCACAGTGCAATCTTTTTTCTGGTGTTAGCGGTCGACGGCGCAGGTGCCGTCTATGGAGACAAGGAGCCATTGAAGCGCATCTCCGAGGTCGCCAACGCTCCCATTTTTTCGTTCGACGAAACTTACTTTACCAGTGGGATTGTTGGCGGCCCGATGTTTTCAGCGGCCGAGGGCGCCCGACCGACTGCTGCTGTTGCCATTCGAATGTTGGGCGGCGAGAAGGGAAGTGACATCAAGGTTCCTCCGATCGAATTCTCGGTACCGAAATACGATTGGCGACAACTTCAGCGCTGGAACATCAGCGAGAGCCGCCTGCCACCGGGGAGCGAAATCTTGTTTCGAGAGCCAACGGTATGGGAACGGTATTCGTGGCAAATCGCGTTGACCACCGCCGTTATTCTCTTGCAAGCCGGGTTTATCTCGGCCCTGCTGAATGCCCGTCGGCGGCGTCATCTGGCCGAAGTGCAGTCCCGGCAGCGCATGGCAGAACTTGCCCGTGTCATCCGCTTTTCGACTGCGGGCGAACTGACTGGCTCAATTGCGCATGAAATTAACCAGCCGCTTGGGTCTATTCTCACCAACGCCGAAACCGCAGACGCGATCCTGAAATCTCAGAGCCCCGAAATCGCTGCACTGCCCGTTATCGTTGAACTCAAGGATATCGTGAAGGATATTTTGCACGATGACCAGCGCGCCGGTGAAGTCATCCGGAGGATGAGCAGTCTGTTGAAAAAAGCGCCCTTCGAACTGAAAAATCTCGACCTCAACGACGTCGCGCGGGAAGCCATCGAATTTCTTTCGACGCTGGCTGTCGCACGAAAAGTCGAACTGGTTAGTGGGATCACGCCGGATGCGCTTCCGATCCTCGGCGACCGCATCCAACTTCAACAGGTCATTCTGAACCTCGTCGTGAACGGGATCGACGCGATGAAGGATACGCCGAGCGAAAACCGCGTCATCAGCATTCGGACTTCGCGCGTCAAAAATTTTGCCGAGCTATCAGTGTCGGATTGCGGACCGGGCATTCCCGAAGACAAAATAAAGCAGGTCTTTGAACCGTTCTTCACCAGCAAGGCGGAAGGCATGGGCATGGGACTGTCTATCGCGCGCACCATTATGGAAGCCCACAATGGGCGGATATGGGCTGAAAATGAACCTGGCGGCGCGACGTTTCGGATCAAACTTCCTCTTGTCCAATAGTTGGTGATCCATGGCATGACGTATACGAAGTAGACCCGACTTCCGCTGATGGCCCATCGCGTCATTTCGCACGCGGGCAGCGATCAGGTCGCTTTAGGCTCGAAGCGGATATTGCCGCGACTCGATCGGCGCTTCTTTCATTTTTCTGTCAGCATGATGCCTTTTTGCAACGTTTTGGAGGAATAATCTTTGAATCTTATAGGCAATAAAACAGCTTCGACGCGAAGAAATATCGAGTGGCAAATTTTTGTCGCCTTTCTGATCGATTTTTAGGCGCGTCAGGCAACTCTTGGTTCGACACCTTGACGTTTCCCATAGGAGAAAATCCAATTCGCCCCTGTCGTTTGAGCACTCGGGGTCAGCAAAGATGTTCGATAAGCTAATAGCTCCCCTTGTCGTGCGTACGACGTTCGCGGCCGGACTACTCGCGACTGCCGGGCAAGCCTTAGCCGACGAGCCAATGGTGACCAAGGCGCCGGCGGCAGCGTTGTCGACCGCGTCCAGTGCCTGCACGAGTGTCTGGGGTTTTTTTGTCACGGACTGCCTGCTGAGCTGGTATGGCGTCAGGTTCTACGGCACGATCGACACCGGCGCTGGCTACCAAACTCACGGAGCGCCGCTCGATCCGAATTTCGCGCAAGGCAGCTCCTACCTGGTTCAGAAAATGAACAGACAGCCGATGTGGACGCTCGCGCCGGGAGCTCTGAGCACGTCGGCGGTAGGCGTGCTGGTCGATGAGCCCTTTGCGCCCGGCTGGGCTTTCATCGGCCAACTCGAAGCCAGCTTCGATCCTTACTCGTTGGAGCTCAGCAACAGTCCGGACTCGATCGCCGACAATCGAGGGGTGCCTCTCAATTTGCAAACTGCCAACAACGATTCGAGCCGCGCCGGCCAGTTCTACAATTCGGTGGGATATATCGGCGTCAATTCCGACACGTTCGGCACGCTCACCTTTTTCCGGCAAAATGCGCTGACGTTGGACGCCATTACCGCCTACGACCCGATGGGCGGGTCTTATGCCTTCTCGGCGCTCGGCTTTTCCAGCTCGAATTGCGGCGCCGGTGACTCAGAAACCTGCCGCATTACCACCGCGATCAAATACCGAGTCAACATCGGGCCGGTACGCCTCGCGGCGCTCGCTCAAGTCGGTGGCTATGATCAAAACAATGGCTCAAACGGGGATTACGAAGGCCAAATCGGCGGTGATATACCGATCGGCGATTTTGGCTGGGGCACCGGCGCGCTTTCACTCGACGCGATCTACAAATGGGAGAAAGATGCGGTAAACCTCTCGCTTGCAGGCGTTCCTACCAACGCTAACGGTCTTCCGATTGCGCCGTATCTGCCACAAACGCTAACCGCGACGATCTCCAACAACCAGAGCATCATGCTGGCTTCAAAGTATCGCGTAGGCCCGCTGCAAGTATACGCGGGTTACCAATGGTACCAGTTGGCGTCGCCCAGCGATCCCGTTAATACGGTGACTGGTTTTACGAACATTGCCGGCCTTCCCATGGGCAGCGCGTATGTCAATATGACAGCCGTCACGAACCTGGCTTATTCAGCTGGCTGCGCGGCCAAGACTACCTGCAGTGATAAAGTGATGCAGGTGATGTGGACAGGCGCGAAATATGCCGTCACCAAAGACTTGGATGTTGTTGGCGCCTATTATCATTACATCCAAAACGACTATACATCGGCGAGTTGCGCCAATCCTGCGGCGCACTCGCAGTGCGCTGGAACATTCGATGCTGTTTCCGCTGTGGTCGATTGGCGCTTCGCGCCGAAGTGGGATACCTACTTCGGCATGATGTTCTCGCAGGTGAATGCTGGCCTGTCGAACGGCTACTTGGCGCGCAACAACTTCGATCCCACAGCCGGCGTGCGTTTTAGGTTCTAAACGACAAGGCTTACGGCTGCAGCGCGGCCAAAAAGACGAAGTCGCATGCTGCTTGGTTCGGTAGATTGGCGTCAGCTTCCGCGGGTGCTCTTGTCGCCGAGCTTGCGCGATTTTGACAGACGGGAGCCCTCCGCTTTCAAGAAGTTGGAGGTTAACACAGGAGAGGTTCGTGCAAACAGGAATGCAAACTATCGCGTGGCTCCGTCATTCGGCGGTCGCTGCAGTGACGATGGGAGCGCTCTGCTGGCCGCTGCTTTCAGTAGCGCATGCCGATCAGCAATCTACCCGCCAGCGGGGGCAACAGCCGCCCGCCGGCGCAAACGCCTGGGCGGGGACGCCGCTTGAGGCGAGATGCACCTGGCCTTACCGTAACCAGTTTCCGCCCTGTATGTCGACGTGGCCTGAGGGCGATCCGAACTATCACGGCTCCAGGACCGGGCCGACTTTCAACCGCTAGGTCATAGTTTCTTGTCGTTGCTAGTTGCAACGAAGCAAATGAGGTCGCTTGGCAAGTCGCCGGGATTGGCGTCCTTTGACCGTGCGGCTAAGCAAATGAAAGGCGTCTCGGACCATCGCCGCAAGACTTACGAGTTCGGCACCGCCGACTTCCGGAATGGCACTTTTCGGACATGGCGCGATGTCCGACTCGAGTCCATTGTGCGCACCAAAGCGGACTCCGCCGCCGGGTATCGATTCGCCCTCGCAAGGTCCGCTGCGAATGGCGGGGATTGAGCTTCAGTCTCGTAGAAATGTGTTCGTGATCTCGGCGTAAATCTTGCCCGAGCTGATGCTGCTTGCGCGATTGTAGTGCTCCTCGGTGACGCGCGGATCCGTGTGGTTCAGCAAGGCACTGGCGAGGTGCGGGGTGTCGCTGCCGTAGGCGGCTGCGGTCGAGGCTGCCGCGGTGCGGAACAGGTGGGGTGAGACGTCCACGCCTAGCGTTTCAAGGGTAATTTTGGAGACCAATGTGCCGAGGTTCTTGGTGGTCATTGCCCGTCCGGTGGTGGACGAGATCCAGAGGGCGTTTGTCGACGGCTTTGATCCAATCAGAAGGAGGCGGGATTCGTTCAAATATATCTCGATGGCGTGGTTCAACAATTCCGGGACGCGACGCTCGTCGGGCCGGCGAGATTTCGTGCTGATACTCGGCAAGGCGATCCACCAGCTGCCGTGAACCTCCTTGAACGTGTGGCCGATCTCCAGGGCCGCAAAATTCTTAATCCGGATCGGGCAGAGTGCCAGTAATGCGATCATCAGACCATTGCGCACACCACGGGCGCGCATGAGCTCGCTGCCTGCGGATCCTTGCGCTTCTGCCACCAAGGTCAGCCCAGCCTCAACGAGCCGCCCTGTGAACACCAGCCGGTCGAACTTCGACTGCGGCTCCATCGTCAGCGCGATGTCCTTCTCGATTTCGGCGAGCCAGGAGAAGTCGGCCGTCGGCGCCAGCAGCTCTGCGGCTCGGCGCAGCTTGTAGATGCAGTTCCAGACGGTGACCGACCGCACCCGGGCGGTGAGGTCGCTGGTGTAGGCCTCGACATTGGACAATGTCACCTGGGCGGCCGCGGCCGCATCGCGCTCGAGCCGATCGGTTCGCTGCAGGAATCCCAGGAATGCTCCATAGTGCCTGCAAAAATCGCCGCGGCTCACCGGCGCGAGGTAGCTTGCGGCGCCTCCCGGCTTGAGGCGGGAGCGAGGCCGACCTGCGTCTTCCCACGCGCTGCGATCGGCATCGGGCCATTCGTGGACTGGAAGCGACCGCGCATCGTCATGCGCGGACCTGCGGCCCGAGGAATTGGCTCCAGTCCTCACTCTGCCGCCTCCAACTCGTCCATGTGTTCCATGACGATCTTGCTGAAGATTTCGCTCGCGCGGATATTTTCCAGCCCGATATAGGCGCTGATGGTGGTTTGCACGTTGCGGTGGCCGAGAAGTTGTCGCACCAGCTCGTACTCGCCTGGGCGATGCTGGAGAATGAGAGCGCCAGCGGCGTGCCGGAACTGATGGGCTGTCATCCGCAGGCCGGTCGCCTGGTAGATCCTTTGCGTGATTTGGCCGCTGAGCAGGGTGCTGCTCTTGGCGTCTCCCTGTTGCCCCGGGAACAACCAGTCCTCGTTCCGGCCACGCAGCAAGATAGGCCGGTAGTCGTGGACGTATTCGTCGATCATTCGAGCGAGATATTGCTCCAGGTGATATTCCAGCCTGACCCGGTTCTTGACGTCGTGATCTGAGAAGGCGAGCCAGTAGTTCGAGTCCGGCCCGTCGGGCTTGATCAAGTTGACCCCGAGCTTGATGGCCACCAGATTGGCAAGGCGTACCGGCGCCACCGTCAGGATGGCGATGGCGACCGCGATCTGCGCCGTGACCGCCGCTCTGAGCGGCGCTGACGACCGCTGCGACGCCGCGGTCGACATCATCTCCTGGGGCAATTTAACCACCCGGCTCCACACGCCGGGGGTGAGCACCTGGCGGATTAACGCCGTGTTCTTGTCGGTGAGACCGCCGCGGCGTTGATCCTCGAGGTCTCGCCGCATCTGGTCGAGGCGCTCGCAGGCCGCCTCATCAATGCATTTGGTCTGTCTTGCGATGCTTAAGAACCTGCCGGCCAAGTCGATCGTGAACGCCTTGGGCGTCTCGCCGTTCTTGACCCAATATGCATCCAGGATCTTCTCCACCACGTCCGGCGACAACAACGCTGACAGCGACGTCAGATCACCGATCGCCACACCGGTCTTTACCGCCATTCGCGCCGCGGCCGCGAGCTCCACGCGCCGGGCCTTAATGGTGGAAGGCTTCAACGGCCGGATGCGTCGTCCGTTGCGGCCCCTGCGCACCTGGGTCAGACCTTGAAGATATTGATCAACATCCCGCCGAAGGCCCTCAGGGAACTCCCCCCACGGCACCTCTGTAAGGTTCTTCTTCGCCGGCTCCTGCAGCCGGTGCGCCGGCCAGCCCGGGATCTTTCCGACATTCGAATTCCACGTTCGGACCAGCCGTCGCCCGGATGCATCGTCGGCAGGCTTCCCGGATTGTGCCCGATAGCCCCTGAAGCGCTCGACGATGCTCTCGTCCACCTCACCTGGCGCAATACTGCTCGCGGAGCAGAACCGCATAAAAGATGACAGCCTCCAGCGAACATACCGATCCTTGATCTGGGCCCGCAATGCCTCCCATGCGGGCGAGAGTGGCGCCCCGTGCTTGGGAATGCGCTTTTCCCGCGCCAGCCATCGCAAGGCGCTCTTCACGTTGCTCTTGTGGTTCTGCAGCGTCTTGAGCGCAAACCACGAAGGTCATCGACCTCGATTAGGTTGTTTCAGGAGGATGCTCAGACTAGCTTCCCTTATGCCCCGATGCGAAAACCGAAAGCGGTTGAAAAGCGATGCCCGACTTCTGCAAAGTAAAAGCAGCAAAATGCCGCACCAGGTCCCTACGCTGCCGACCCCGACGACCTTGATGGCAATGTCCCGCAGCTCAAAGTGATCAAGCAGCTGCCGCCGATCCTCCTGCAAAGTGTGCCGGTATTTCGCGAAGGCGACCTTGACACCTTCCGTGAACCTCTCATGACCATTCTTTCGCCGATGAAAGATCAGCGGAGGCGCGTCCTTGATGGCTGGAAGCTGGCCGACGACTTCCGCCAGTTTGGGAAAATCGTGCTCAACAACATCGCGCTCGCGAGCAGCGGCCAACCGCTTCCGCAGGCGCTTGCTGGTTTCCTTGTCCTGGATAGTGTCGACCAACGCGGGCCAAGATTTTCCGGCCATCAGATATAGCGCGCGGCGACAGGCCGCCGCTGGCGCAAATTTAAGACCAGTACGACACGCGCACGGGAAGGCATCGCGCGATCCGCCAAAGTCCGTGTCCGCTTTGCTCCCAACGCGACGTAGCTGCCGCGCAGCAACAAAATGTCGCGAAGGGCCAGAAGCCGGCATCAGGAGGGGGCAGGCAAGCGGCGGCGCTGCCTGACAGCAAATGCGATCAGCAGCGAGCCTGCCAGCCCTGCCAGCGAAAACCAGATGATCGCATATCGCATGTGCTCGTCGGGCAGATGCACCTGAATCAGCCCGGGTTTCGGGATGCCGCTCGGTGGTATCGGCGCCTCCAGATCGATATAGAACGGCGCTACCCGATCCCACCCGAGCGCCTGCGCCATCGCGAGATGATCATGGGTGAACCACAACCGCTTGTCGTGCTCTTCGTTAGGCGTGAACAAGCCGGCCGCTTCCGGAAAACGGATGTAGCCTGTCATCAGGACAGGCTTGTCGGTGATGAGTTGTGCCACCGCGCGATCCTGCTGGCCTCGGTCCAGCATCGTGTTCGGGACGAATCCCGCGTTGATCGCGACGGTCTCGCCGGTTGGCAGTCGGGCAGGGATGAAAGCCCAGCTACCGGTACCGGAAATATCGTTGCGCATTGCCGTGCTGGAGCTGTAGACCATCGCATCCAGGCGGGACTCATAGGTCGCCGTGAAGCTGACACGCCGGAACTCGTCTTTCTCCGCGGTCAGGGCGGGCCACTGCGAAGGATCGGACAACGCCACAGGCGCTGCGGCAAGGCGCTCACTGAGCACTGCAATGAGCGCGCGCTCCTCGACCCGGCGCTGCAATTGCCAGACGCCACCGCCGACAAACAGCGCCACTATCACTAGCGTGAAAACGGCGAAGCCGCTGGTACCGGGTTGCCGAACTCGGTCAGTCATTGTAACGCACCAAAGGCCCTTGTTGCGTTGCCGGCGAGGCTTGCGTTCCAGCCTGTGCCGAGGTCTTACAGCCTAACTGTGCCTTTGCTGGCGGCGTCCACGGCAATGTGGAGGTGCCAAGAGGCGCAATGAATTAGCCGCGCCTCTATGCTGGCTTTTGGACGCCGGCAACCACGAGACGCTCGGCAGGGAGCTGGCCGGCGTCCAAAACAAGCACAATAGGCGACATCATTCCATCACCCGTCAGCGGACGCGATCCGGCTGCACACCTTATTCGGCACCGATGTGAGCGCCCTTCTCAGCCACCGAACGTTTCATCAGCAACACGATGGGTGCCAGCACCAGCGTCACCACGGCCAAGATAAAAAACACATCGAAATAGGCAAGTGACGATGCTTGCTGCTGCCGCAAATTATCGAGCGACTGCCAGGCAAACTGCTGCGCCGCGGACGGATCGCCGGACTGCTGCAGGAAGACTTCCCCCGCGCGATGAAGGAAGGAAGCGACATTGGCGTTGAAGGAATCGAGGGACTCGCCCAGCCGCAAGGTGTGAAATTGGTCACGGCGCTCCTGAATTGTCTGCGCCATCGACGTCCCCACACTGCCGCCTTCGTTGCGCAGCAGACTGAGCAAGCCGACAGCTGCGCCACGCAGCGCCGGTGGGATATAGAGGTAGGCCGCGACATTCGCAGGCGCAAAGCACATCGAGAGCCCAAACACCAGCATCACCCGAGGCCAGACGACCTGGCCCGGGCTGATATCCAGGTTCATTTGCGACATCCAATAGTTTGCGACCGCCATGATCAGCAGACCCGCGGCGAGCAACCACCGGGCATCGGCACCCTTGCCAAGTGC
Organism: uncultured Alphaproteobacteria bacterium; assembly: GCA_963721935.1. Lineage (GTDB taxonomy): Bacteria > Pseudomonadota > Alphaproteobacteria > Rhizobiales > Xanthobacteraceae > Bradyrhizobium. The sequence goes on along the minus strand of CAVRMY010000051.1, from coordinate 36,518 downwards.
TCGGCCGACAAACGGCATCGCCACAAGTGCACCGAACCCGGCCGGCGACATGACCAGTCCGGCGCTGAGAGCGTCATAGCCGAACAGAGATTGAAGCAGCGCAGGCAATGACGTGCTGGCGGCGTAGAGGACGGCGAAAGCGCCAAAGATGATGACGCAGCATGCAGCGAAATTTCGTTCCCTTAAGGGACGGAAATTGACCACGGGGCTTGGGTGGCGTAGCTCCCAAGAGATCAGTGCGATCAGACCGAAAACGAAAAAAATCGCCAGCATCTGCACACGCCAGAATGGATCGCCGAGCCAGTCCCACTCCTGGCCCTTGCTGAGCATCACTTCCCAGGAGACCATGACGATCACCAGGAGTGACAAGCCGAGCCCGTCAAAACGCAACGGCCGCTTCCGCAACTCCACGCGCTCCTTCACGAGATAATCCGGATCCCGCAGCAGCGCGTAACATGCTGCAAACGCCAGCAGGCCAACCGGGACGTTGATGTAAAACACCCATCGCCATGAGTAACTGTCCGTGATCCAGCCGCCGAGGGTCGGACCGACGACTGGAGCCAGCAAGGCCGCCAGGCCAAACAGCGTCATCGCGATGCCTTGCTTCTCCACCGGAAAGGCATCCAGCAGCACACCCTGACTGGAAGGCTGAAGGCCACCACCCGCCAGGCCCTGCAAGACCCGAAATGCGATCAGTTGACCGAGACTTGTGGCCATTCCACACAGCCCGGAGGCGAGGGTGAAGACGGCGATCGACAGCAGGAAGTAGTTGCGGCGCCCGAGACGCGCCGACAGCCAGCCGGTGATTGGCAGGATGATAGCGTTAGCGGCGAGGTAGCTCGTGATGACCCATTCGCCGTCGTCGACCGTGGCCGAAAGGCCGCCGGCGATGTATCGCAGCGCGACCACCGCGATGGTGGTGTCGAGTACTTCCATGAAGGTCGGGACCACGACGACGGCAGCCACGAGCCACGGGTTTACCCCCGCTTGGGACCTGGCGGGCGAAACGACCATGTCCGTCATTTGTCGGCACCTGGGGCGCTCGAAGCAGAAGCACCGGCCAGCGATGGCTGCATGGTGCTTTGAAGGAATTTTCCAGCATCCGGTCCGGTGGGCGGCTTGTTGATATAGACGTACGGAACCACCGATGTGCCGATGAACAGCGGTTTCTTGTCCGGATCATAACCCTCAAGCTCGATCCGGACCGGCAGCCGCTGAACGATCTTGATGAAGTTGCCCGTGGCATTCTGCGGCGGCAGCAACGCGAGCGTCGATCCTGTCCCGATCGTAAACCCGGTGATCCGGCCTTTGAACACCTGTCTGTCGCCGTACATGTCGACATAAAGATCGGCAGCCTGACCGATGCGCAAGTCGCGCAGTTCCGTTTCCTTGAAATTAGCATCGATCCAGATCTCGCTGAGCGAGCGGATCGCCATCAGGCTCTGTCCGACCTGAACGTCATTGCCAGGATTGACGTTTCGGCGCGTGACGACGCCGTCGATCTCCGCGACGACGTCACAATAGCGAAGGTCGAGTTCAGCCAGAGCGAGATCGCGTTTGGCGGCCTCGAGTTTGGCTTCGGCTTGTTTGACGGCCGGCGCCTCCGCGGCCAACCGATCGAACGTGCGGTCGATATCGCCTTTGGGATCGAGCTTTTCGAACTCTTCGAGCATCTGCTTCGGGGACTGGTTGTAGGAATGGACAACCCCCAGCTCGGCCGCGGCCTGAATCAGGTCCGCCTGCGCCTGCAGGACCGAAGAAAACGTCTGATCGAGATCGGGCGGTACCTGGTCGAGATCCGCGTTGTCTTCAGGCTGCGCCTGCAGACCCAAAGAGACACGGATCTGATTCGCGTCGGACAATGCCTGGACGACACTCGCTTTGGCAATGCTTAACGATGCCTGACGTTGATCGTAGAGCTCGCGGCTCGCCGCTTCATCTACGACCAGCTTCGCCGTCCGGTCGAACTCCTTCTGCGCGAGCGTAAGTGTGGCCGTTGCCTTTTTGAGCGCGGCGACCCTGGCATGCAGCAGAGCTATCTGGTTTTCGACATTTTCGATGGCTTCTTGCAATTGCCAGCGCCTGCTCCTGGCCTGAGCTTCGATGCCGCGCACGGCGGCCCTGGCCGCGTCGAGATCCGCCTGTGCGGTATCGACGGCCGCCTTCTTCACCCCAACGGCGTCCCGAAACGGCTCCTTGTCCAATTCGACGAGAAGATCTCCCTTGCGGACACGGTTGTTGTCGTCCACCAGAACGCGGGCAACCTGGCCGTGGACGCGGGGGGCGATGAACGTCACATGGCCGTTCACGAAGGCGTCGTCGGTCGAAACCGTGCTGAGCGCGAACCGGATCCAGGGAATCCCATACGCAGCGGCCACGATGACCACAGCACCGAGCGCACCGATCAGCAACTTTTGCCGCCGTGTGAACCGTTGATTCGCCGGTGGGACGGCCATCGAAGCAGAATCTGTCGGCGGTAATTTGCCATCGCGATCGACCGCAGCACCGGCTTTAGCTACCGCGGGCGCGTCGACCGAACTCAACTCGCTGCTATGCTCAGTCATCTCGGCAGGCATTGGATCCGCTCCTAACGGTTGTCTCTCACGCATTCACGTCGTGTTGATGCCCGCACTAATTTCTGGCCGTCCTCGCGGGATCGGCACCTCACGGCGGCTTAATCGCCGTCAGCGGCAAAGTCGAAGATGGTGACCTCCTTGCCATTGCCTGCGCGTTCGAGCACCTCGGGATGGAGCAATGCGCGCATGGCGTCGTCGTAGCCCGAACGCCAATGCTCGGACATAGACAACCGGGAGAACTCATAGTCTTTCGAGTCGCCTTCGTAACCTCTTGGGCGATAGATGAGGTGCACGAGGTTATAGGCGTGACGTTCCGCGACCGAGGCCAGGAAACTGGCTTCCTCACTTTTCTTGAACTCGTCCGGCAGCTGGTCCAACAGCGTGGCCACGGAGTATTCCATCTTGTGCAGCCGCTTGATGAAATCCGTGAAGGCGCGTGTACGGCTGGAATACTGGATCTCCTTCTGCCGGGTCGCGACTTCCTGGAGGTTGCGCGGAAACTCTCCGCGCGCGCTCCAGAGATCGACCTGAAACACGAGCGCGTCGGGGAGCCGCTGGCCCGTCACGCGCGAGTCCGTCACAAGCCACTGAAGCGGCGTGTTCGAGACGAGGCCGCCATCCCAATAGTACTCTCCCTCGATCTCGACGGCGGGGAAACCAGGCGGCAGCGCGCCGCTCGCCATCACGTGCTCAGGCCCGATCACCTGCGTCCCGGTGTCGAAATAGGCTAAGTTGCCCGTGCGCACATTGACGGCACCGAGGCTTAGACGCGTCTCCTTGTTGTCCGAATTGATGCGATCGAAGTCGATGAAGCGCTCGAGCGTGGCTCTTAGAGGCTGTGTGTCGTAGTAGCTCGTCGCCTCGATGGTGCCAGGAGGATGAAACCACGGATTGGTGACGCGCGGTCTGAAGAAGCCCGGCGCCCCGGCGTAGGCAACCACCACAGCGCTTACCTGGTTGGCGAGCGTTCGCGCCTCGCCTCGTTCAAAGAGACCGAAAACGTCGGCGTGGAATCCCAAAGCGGGGGCGGTGATTTCCTCCCAGAACGCGCGCAGCCTGTCGACGCGCCTCTCGGGTGCGTTGCCGGCGATGATCGCGGCGTTGATGGCGCCGATCGAGATGCCGACGACCCAGTCGGGATGAAGCCCGGTTTCAGCCATCGCCTGATAGACGCCGGCTTGATAGGCGCCGAGCGCACCGCCCCCCTGCAGCAGCAGCGCGATACGATCGAATTGCAGTCGTGGGCGCAGGTTCCGGCCCTCGTCCATTCTCGCTGCGCGCGATTTGGAGACGAACGGCCTTTCCGCGAGCGGTATGCCGGGCGCGACCGGATCGCGCAGCGCTGTCGCTGGCATCTTCTGCGAGGTCGTGCTCTTGGCCATGGCCTGAGGATCCCCGGCTTGAGGAAAACTCAACGTTGCGCATCGTACCGAGCCCCCTTGATGTACACCCGGCCCGCATGTCATGAAACCCGGCACAAGAATCCTTGAAATATCGGGAAATGTGGCCAGGCCTCCGGCCTGAGGTGCGCGATGCCGGGACCCGACTGTAAGTCTTTCGGTTTTGAGCAGTGTGTGCCCGGTCTGCGGCGTGGCCGTTATCTAGGCAGTCTGGTGTCACGGCCTTGTGACCGGCGAATCCGTGATGCGCTGCGTGAGCGGGGTGCATTAAGCCCTTGACGATAGCAAGCAGCAGACCCAGGGACCGTGCTATGAGGGGTTATACTAATCGACTTGTGAAGGCACCCCGATGGCGCAATGTTCGCCTTGGGTCAATCGCCACCGAAATAGGGTACCGGCGCGATGTCCGCTTTTCCCCCGTTAGCGACGGAACTGCGGACATTGCTGGAGGTCCGGTTCGTGCCAACAGCAGTCATTCCGGCTTCTGTCCAAGGGCGGCACCGTTGTCGCGCGGGAGAGTGATGATGAACTCGGTAAATGCGCCAAACTCAGTTTCGACGTCGATCCTGCCGCCATGTTGCTTGACAATGATGTCATGGGTCATCGAAAGTCCGAGCCCTGTCCCTTCTCCGGTCGGCTTAGTGGTGAAGAAGGGATTGAAAATCTTTTCTCTCACCTCTGGCGCGATGCCGGTGCCGTTGTCGCGAATCCGGATTTCGATTGTCTTGCCAAGGTTTCTGGTGGCGGCACTGAGGACCGGCTCAAACGTGTCATCGAGTGTTTCGACCTTGCGCCTGGTCGCGGCATAGAAGCCGTTGGAAATCAGGTTTAGCAACGCTCGGGTGATCTCCTGCGGGTACAGGTCAACCGCGCCCGCCTCGGGATCTAGGTCGTGCTTCAGTGTTATACTAAAGCCAGCCTTCTCCGCCCGTGCACCGTGATAGGCAAGGTTGAGACTTTCCCCGACCAGCGCGTTGATGTCGGCGGATCGGCGCTCGCCGGAGCCCTCGCGCGAGTGCAGCAGCATGTTCTTGACGATGGAGTCGGCGCGCTTGCCGTGCTGGACCACCTTTTCGAGGTTATCCTTGAGCAAGCGTGTCAATTCATCGACTTCTGCCCGCATTTTTTCGCCCAACGCGGCGGACTTGAGGATGTCATTCAGTTCATCGGTCAATTCCGTCGACAGCGCTGAAAAATTGTTGACGAAATTGAGCGGGTTCTTGATCTCATGCGCGATCCCGGCGGTGAGCTGGCCCAGCGAGGCCAGTTTCTCCGTCTGGATCAGGCGACCTTGCGCGGTGCGAAGGTCATCGAGCGAAGCGGCTAACTCTTTGGTGCGAGCCTGCACTTCGTCGAATAGCCTCACATTTTGGATGGCGATCACCGCTTGGTCGGCGAAGGTCGTGACGAGATCGACTTGGCGCTGCGAAAAAGGAATAGGGTCTTTGCGCGCCAGAGCAAAGGCGCCTATCGGCTCTCCATGATGGATAAGGGGAACTCCCAGCATTGCACGCACACCGCCGCCCAGCCGCGCCAACTCTTGCTCCATGTATTCTGGGTCGTTCCAGGCATCGGTAATTTGAACCGTGCGCCTTTCGAGCGCCACCCGTCCGATAAGCGTACCGCGACCTGCTTCAATGTCGGTGCGTTGCTCGTACTCGCGATAGGCCGAGTCGACTTCCATGGTGCTTGCTGCGTAACGATACACGTCGCCGACGCGACGATAAATAATGCCCGAAGCGGATTCACAAAGGGCCGTGGCCGATTCAGTCAACGTAATGAGCACAGCATCCAGATCGAATGCCGAGCGGCTGATGACCTTGAGAACGTCGGCCGTTGCCGTTTGCTGCTGGAGCGATTCTGATAGATCGTCAGTGCGCTGGCGCAGCTCTTTGAGCAACCTCGTATTCTCGATGGCTATCACAGCCTGTGCGGCGAAGTTCTTGACGAGGTCGATCTGTTTTCCCGTGAATGGCCGCACTTCGGTGCGGTACATAAAGATGGCACCAACCAGCGCTTCATCCTTGACCATCGGCACGCAGACGGTAGACCGAGCGCCCCCCAGCCTGGCTGAAACGCCAACCACCGCTTCCGTAGTATCGTCGGTAGCGTGGCTCACCTGTTTTGTCCGCATGACGCGGTCAAGGTGGCTGCCCGGCGTCGGCCGAAACGATGCGGATTGTAAGTATTGAGCAAGTTCCGGGGGGGTACCCACTCCTGCCGCCCAGCGGGCGTTGTCACCGTCAATCAGGAGCAAGTTACCGAATTTGGCGTCGCAAATACGTACGGCGTTTTCCAGCATTGCGTTGAAAACCGGTTCTAGCTCCCCTGGCGAGCTAGAGATGACCTTCAGCACCTCCGAGGTTGCGGTCTGTTGCTCGAGCGCTTCCTTCGTCTCGTTGAACAGCCGCGTATTCTCGATCGCGATCACCGCTTGGTCGGCGAAAGTTTTCAGAAGATCGATCTGGCGCTGCGGGAAGGTGCCTTTAGCCGCCCGCACTAGTGCGATCGCGCCGACAGGACGGTGTTCCTTCAGCATCGGCACCGCCACGATGCTGCTGATCTTCATGATATCCGGCACGTTGCCCTGGACGTACTCGGGGTCGGCCCGAACGTCGGGTACCTGCTCGACCTTGCCACTCAGGATCGCGCGCCCCGCACAGCTGCCGCGATTCGGGCGCACCGGATAGAAGTGTCGCAAGGTCTCGATGGCCTCGCGCGAGTACCCATACGAATGCATGAAATGTATGAGTTCGCCGTCGAACCGGAAGACGTTGCAAAACTGTGCCTGGCAGAGGCGCGCCGCGCTCTCGGCAATTGCCTCAAATACCGGCTGCACGTCCGACGGCGAGCTCGCGATCACCCTCAGGATATCGGCGGTTGCGGACTGCCGGACCAGCGCTCGATCTAGCTCTATAGTCCGAAGTTCAAGCTGTGCCTGTAGATCGGCAACGGAAGGTGCGTGGCGGCGAGTGACGGAGGACGCGATCCCTCGCTTGGTTTTGGTGGCTTTGCGGCCTTTTTCGCTTGTCTTGCGGGCTCTTGCGTTGGTTGCCTTGCTGCCCGTCTTTAGCGCGCGCACCATTTCTTCACCCCGGGATTCAGAACCGGCATCTTATCCGTCTGGGCCATTGGAACGGAAGGGGCGAATTGAGTAAGTCTGCTCTACTAGCTGCCTCATGTCCGAGATGGGTCAAACTCTGGAAGTCGGGCCGCTCGGTAGCGAGGTCAGCTTTACCACCGCGAACGGACATCGTCCGTCTGGCCGCTCAGGTCCGAAAAGTGCCAAAATTGGAAGTCGCCGCGAGAACACTGACTCAAGCGAACGCGTCGTCAGTAGGTTCGAAACCTGGATAAATTTTGAACTGAGGTAGTGAGTCCGCGATCTCATACCACGGCGCTTTCGACGCAACGAAGACATGGCGCTCGGGCCGCGCGTGCGGATCACCGTCAAGAGTACCGAGGGTGACGACCGTTACCTCCGGCTTGTCGAGGCGCCGGATAAACAGCTGTGACCCGCAGTTGGAGCAGAAGCACTTTCGGCGTTTGGGCGACGATTTATATTCCGATATGAGATCCGCGCCAGACGATACGGTGAGTGCTTCGGTGGGAACGATTGAGTTTGCAGAGAACGCGGCCCCGTGCGCCTTGCGGCACATCGAGCAATGACAATATTCGGCGTTCTCAAGTGAGGCTGCGATCTCGTAACGAACAGAACCACATAGGCAACTGCCGAAGGACGCTCGGTCCTCCATGTGATCTTACACCTCCGGTATCAAAGCGTCATGCAACTTTGCCATGTACCTCACCCGAGGCTTCGGCCACGATGTGGGCAACGTGAGTTCCCCATCGTTCGAGTGCCTCCCGGCGCTCCGAGAGGAACTCGTGCCGTTGGTATACGGCGGCAACCCCAGAGATCGTGCCGGCGTTGTGATTGAGAATCTTGTCCGCGATGTGGGGAGGAATCCCGAGGCGGGCCATACCGGATACGCAGGTCCGGCGGAGGTCATGAAGGCGCCACCCGGCCACGCCGGACAACTGATCGAGTAAGCGTTAGGCTCTACTGAAGTCTTGGAAAGGTTTAGTTCCGGGCAGTGACCCGCGCTGGTCTACACGCCTCAGCACAGCCACCGACTGATCGGACAAGTGCACGACATGCGCCTTGGCATTCTTTGTCCGCTGTTTGGGGATCGTCCAAACTCGGTGCGCGAGATCGAGCTCCTCCCGCTGCAGGCCAGCGACTTCCTCTCGACGCTGTCCGGTGAGTGCCAGAAGTTCAACAATAGCCCCATATCGTCCGCCAATCTGTCTGGCGCCAAGGATAACCTGGGCGAGCTCCTTGTCGTTCGCGGGCAGTGGTACGCCATCCGCGGGCGATTGATCGAGGACGGCTCGACCCACGCACCAACGCAAGAAGGTCTTGACCGACTTCAAGGCCTTGTTAGCGGCGACCGGAGCCCCGCGCTGTTCGATAGCCGAGACGAGTTCGACCACGTCTCGCTTGGTGATTTCATGAATACTCCTGCCGGCCCAGGGCTTTCCCACCTCTCGGCGGAGCAGCCTGGAAATTTCGCCGCCGGAGCGATTCTGTGACAGATGTTGAGCAATGAACGTCTCCAGCAGATCTTCGACGCGATCTGCCACCACCCGTCGTTTCGCCTCGCGCTTCTCGGACGCTGGATCGCGCCCGTCAAGCTTGGCTGCGAACACCTTCTGCGCCGCCACACGGGCCTGATGAAGGGTCACGCGCCCGTAGGGCCCGATGGTGTATTTGCGCAGCTTCGAGCCCCCACCACCGGTGCGGTAGAGCACGATAAAAACCTTGCGCCCCTTGGGCGTGACCTTGACACCGAAGCCGGGGCAGCCAGCGTCCCAGTAGACCACATCTGACGCAGGGGTCGGCAGCGCGTCGATTGCGCTCTTGGTCAATCTGATACGAGGCATGGAAGGTGGGCCCTGTCGGGCGGTGCTACCTTCATTTCACATAGGTAGCACCGCGAATGAAATGACAGGCACGAACGTGATACCCGGTCCGCGTCGATGCAAGGGAAATCAGCGCGTTATGAACCGCCAGCAATCAACGACCATCCCGGGGAAACATCGCCCCGAGAACCGCCTGGGAGAGGTCGGATCGCGTTAGCGATCCGGGTGAGGGGACGCTGCTCTGACGAGAGACCATAACCCCTAAACCCCAACCCTCTCCCAATGGGAGAGGGAGCCACCTCCATCGCCGCTTTGACCAAACCCAATCTCATCTCGCTTCAGAGCCTCACGCGCGCCAATCATAGATCCAGTCCTGCCTCGCCAGCATGCGCCTTGGGCCAAGCGTCCTGATCACGAGGTCGCGCGCGAAGGCGAAGGGGTTTGCGAGGTGATAGATTTGCCCTTGCTGTCGCGCGGTTCGCTGAACCCGCAGCACGCGTGTCCGGCGCAAGCTTGCGTAGCGTTTCAGCGCAGCCGAAATGGTTGGCCCTCCCGGCTTTTGGCCTTCGGCGAGGCATTTGGCGAGAACTGCGGCGTCCTCGATTGCCATTCCCGCGCCCTGGGCTGCGAAGGGCAGCATGGCGTGCGCGGCGTCTCCCAACAAGGCAACGGCACCTTCGGTCCATTCGCCGCCTTCGGGCACGGTGAACAACGCCCATTTCCGCCAGTTGTCGACGGCGCCGATCATCATCCGCGGAACGGCGTGCCAGCCGGCAGCGGCAAACGCACCTCTGACTTCGTTGCTGTCGCCGACTTCGTTCCAGCCCGGCCGATTCCACGTTCCCCCCACAACTGCGACCAGGTTGATCTGTCGTCCGCCCGAAATCGGATAGGCGACGAGATGGGCATCGCTCCCCATCCAGAGCTGAATCCGGCGCGAGGTGTACTCCCGCGGCAGCTGGTTTGCCTCGATCGTTCCGCGCCAGGCGATGAGTCCTGAGAAACGCGGCTGTCTTTGCGGGAACAGATGGTGGCGGACCGCCGACCAGATTCCATCGGCGCCGATCAATGCCACCGCCAGTTCCTCCTGGCGCGCGATGCCACTGCGCTGCACGACCGTCAGCCCCTTGGCATGGGGGCTGAAATCCTCGAACTGGCAGCCGAGCCGCAATTCGATGTCGGGGGTGTCGCGGACCTCGCCCTGCAGCGCCGCCTGCAAATCGGCCCGATGCATGACCCAATAGGGCGCGTCTTCTTCGAAGGTCCCGGAGTCGGCGAGCGGAATGCGGGCTATCTCACCGCCGCGTCGCGCGCTCATCAGGCTGATGGCCTCGGGCGTCACGGCGCGGGAGGCAAGCCTTCCCCGCAAGCCGAGGTCAACCAGCACCCGGCTGGCATTGGGTGAGAGCTGCAGGCCGGCGCCGGCCTCCTCCAGTCGCTCGGCCTTCTCCAGAACGACAACGCGGAAACCGCGACGCGCCAGCACGAGCGCCGCCGTCAAGCCTCCGATACCCGCGCCAGCGACGACGATCGTGCGTGAAGCCGTCACCGCCCGATCAAGCGACCTTGTCGATCAGCACGCACTCCGGCGGGCGGGCCTCTCCGGCCTTGAGGTCGGCCGCAAAGCGATAAAGCGTCGAGCAGTAGGGGCATATGATCTCGTTGTCGTTGCCGAGATCCAGGAACACGTGTGGATGGTCGAAAGGCGGATTGGCGCCCACGCACATGAATTCCTGCGAGCCGATCTCGATGACGGGAACGCCGGCATCGTTGTGAAAGTGCGGGACGATTTGATCGGACATTGAATTCACCCTGGAAAGCGGCAGCAGCATGCGATACCAGCGCCGCATCATCGAAATGCGACAGAACCATACTCACGGATACAGTTGATTCCCAGTGTCAGAAACGAAACGCTCGTGTCGGCAAATCGCAGGTCCCGAACATCTGATGGAAGCCCCTGCCGCTGATCGTCTAATGCAAATTCGACACAATCTTGTCGTCTCGGAGAAGCCCTCCTTTCGTCGGGGCTGTTGTGTCGCAAAAGCGGCGCTCATATCTGGTGAAGGTCTGGTGAAGGCGAAACTTCGGGATTTTCGGATGAGACGACGGCGGATCGGTTGGGCCTTGGCGGCGATGACGGTAAGCGGTGCCGCGCTTGCCATCTTGTGGCCGCATGCGCACGAGGCCGGAAACATTCTGGCGGCGCAGGACGATCCCGTGATGTTGTCCGATATTCAAATCGGTTCCACGCTGCAGAATGACCAAAAAATACCAGGCGATCAGATCGAGGCTGCGCTTGCTGCAAATGATCCGGGCCTTGCCCAAAGCTTCGTCGATCTCGCCTCCGAGAAGCACATCGCCATTGCCAGCGATCTGTCGCAACGGGTCAGCGACGCCGTGAGCGAGGAAAACTCCTCGTCCCACTTTGCCAAGCGCTTTGCCACGGGTCTTGTGACCGGAAATGCCGACGACGCGGCCAGCCTGACGGGCACCGTTGCCGGCGACCTCTTCGTTTTCGGCGACATCAGGGACGTCGTGCGTGAAAGCAAGCACCTGGTCATGGGAGAGGACGCCGATCGCCTGGTGTTGGGGCTTGCCACCGCCGGCCTTGCGGTGACGGCGGCGACCTATGTCTCGTTTGGCGGTGCTGCACCGGTGCGCGCCGGTCTCACGCTGGTCAAGGATGCCCGCAAGGTGGGACGGCTGGGCGAGGGGTTGACTGAATGGGCAGGGCGCTCTGCGCGCGGGCTTGTCGACGCGCCGATGCTGCAAAATGCCGTGGCTTCAGGCTCGGTATTGCATCCCGGCCAAACCGTGAGCGCTATCAAGGCCGCGTTCCACGCCGAGAAGGCCGGTGCGCTGGTGCGGCTTGCCAAGGATGTCGGCCGGGTCGGCGAAAGGGCCGGCGCCCGCGGCGCGCTGGATACCTTGCGAATTGCGGAGGGCCCCGAAGATGTCGCCCGTGCGGCACTGCTCGCTCAGTCCAAAGGCGGTCAGACCCGAGCCATCCTGAAGCTGCTTGGCCGCGGGGCATTGCTGCTTGTGGCCGGAGCGTTCGACCTTTCGTTGTGGGTGCTTGGCGCGGTTTTCGCACTGTTCGGATTGCTGGCCTCGATCAAGGCCACCGCAGAGCGGCTGACCCAGTCCTGGCTCGACCGCAGAAAGGCAAGACGGTTGCGCGAACAGTTGGCAGGTTGCGCCATGGCAAATGGCGGGGTTAGCGGCTAATTTCTGGCCGTTCGCTTCCTTCCCGAACATGAATGCGGAAAATCCGATGCCGAGTTTTCATCACGGCGCTGTTGAAATTTCCTATCTGGACGAGGGCGAGGGAGATCCGGTCCTGCTCGTGCACGGCTTTGCGTCGACCAAGAATGTCAATTGGATCTATCCGAGCTGGGTGTCGGAGCTGACGAGAGATGGTCGTCGCGTCATCGCGTTCGACAATCGCGGCCATGGCGAATCCAGCAAGCTCTACGATTCGAGCGCCTATGAAATCGCCATCATGGCCTCCGATATCGCCGCCTTGCTGGATCATCTGAGCATCGAGCGTGCCGATGTCATGGGATATTCGCTGGGCTCGCGCATGACGGCCGTGCTGGCGCGAACTCAGCCGCAGCGGCTGCGCTCGGCGATTTTCGGCGGCATCGGGATCGGCCTGATCGAAGGTGGCGGCCCCGGGGAGAACGTCGTAAAGGCGCTGGAGGCAGATTCGCTCGACGAGGTGACCGATCCGGTCGGGCGGACGTTCCGCGCTTTCGCGGACCAGACCCGCTCCGATCACCGGGCGCTTGCGGCGTGCCTGCGCGGCTCGCGTCGCCTCATGACAAGGGAGGAAGCCGCCGGCATTTCCGTGCCCGTGCTGATCGCGGTCGGCACCGTGGACGAGATCGCGGGCTCAGCGGAGGCTCTTGGAAAAATCATTCCCGGCTCGCAAGTGCTGGACATCCCCAATCGCGATCATATGCGCGCGGTCGGCGACAAGGTCTACAAGGCGGGCGTGCTGGATTTTCTTTCACGCCGCAAGTGAATCGCCAACGGGCTCCTCCTCGCCAGCATATGAACGAAAGACTGCGATCAAGACCGTAAAGGTCGCAATCCACACCAGGCGCGAGCCGTAGCGGTCATGCGGCCCGGATATCACCCCGCACACGACGGCATTGCCGATCAGCGCAAGGCTCACGGTCGCGGTGAGCAGGATGAATTCGTCGCGCCGTCGCCGCCAGATTGCGGTCGCGAGCATGCCGAAGACCAGGAGGATCGAGACCAGCGCGACGGGGACGTGGACCAGATTGATTGGACCGAATGTAATGTATCCGTTCTGTTGACGCGCCGCGCGCATCGCTTCGACCTGCTTCGGCAGATAACGCTCGATGATGCCGTGCGTATGCGGAAGCGGACGGCTGGTGTTTTCACCGGTGGCCACAAGGATCAGCTGATGGGCGGCCGCCGCGACGGCTGCCTCTGCCTGCCATAGCGGATATTCGGCGAGCGAATGGACGGCGATGAAGCCCATTTCGTCACCCAGACCGGCAAAGCGTCCGAGCTTGTTGAACACGGTTTCCCTGCTCCAGAGAAACTCGTCCGCGGTTTCTTCCAATTGGTCCTGATAGGGGCAAAGCTTGAGGTGCTGTTCCCCACAATGTTCGCGCAGGTAGCGCGTGACGATTCCATCCTGCAGCATGCGGGCGAACGCAATGGAATAACCGCCGGGTGTCCATGCCAGCCGCCCGGACAGGGCGAAATTGGCGGCCAGCAGCATCAGCGCGCCGGCAGCGATGGTCAGCGTGCCCAGCGCAAGGCTGGCGAGCGCGATCCGTTCCCGCAGCAGGGGCCGGGCGATCCAGCCGACGCAGCATAAGCCCAGGAGCACCGCGAGCGTAGCGCTGTGGGTCGCTGCTGCAAAGGCGGTGAAGGCAAACAGCGCGCCTTTTTCAGGTTTCGATAGCTTGTCGCCATGCAATACCAAAACAAACAGGGACAGCACCGAAAGCCCGGCAAAGATATCGGTCAGCAGCATGCTGGCGAGCCAGGGCAGCGCCGTGGTCAGCGTCAGCGTCACGCCGAGTGCAAGAAGCCGCCATGGCGTGGCGAGGTCGAACACCCGCAACATCAACTGCAGGATCCACATCGTCGCCAATGCCTGGACGGCGAGGTTGAGCCAGAAGTAGCTATCCTCCCCGAAATGCAGATAAAGGCCAAACACGGTCGAGCGGCTGGGAACCAGATAGCCTTCGTACCACCGTGCCAGATAGCCGCCGGTATCGGACTGGAGCAGCGGATAACCGTTCCAAAGCGCAGGCGCGAGCAGCATCAGGGGAATAGCGACCGCCGTTACCCAGACCCACACCGAGTCCGCAGCGCGCGCGCGCAAGATCTGTGTTGTGATGTGTCGCCCCCCAAGCGTTTCAACCACCATGCCCGGACCGGATAGGGTTACGGAATTCACCAATAGTCGGATGCGAGCTGCTTGATTTTTCGGAAGGCGCCAACCACGTGTAGGTGCCGGTTGCGATCGACAGCCCGCCTCGCAAGAAGAAACGTCGTTACTTCAGGGCTTTAGTGGCCGTCCGGGTCAGGCCCGAGTTCACCTTGATGTGACTGCGCGGGACAGTTCTGCATAGCTCGTGCTAGGATCAACTCCACGGTGGAAAGAATTCACGAGTTCAGCCGATTTACGAGAGAAGACGATGGCAAAGCATCAGATCAATCCGCAAGGCGGGATAAAACTGGCAGCTTTCGATCCGGTCTGGGATCGCGTGCGCGCGGAGGCCGAAGACATCGTTCGCCGCGAGCCTGAACTCGCCTCCTTCATCTACTCGATCGTGCTGCATCATGATCGGCTTGAAGACTCGGTGGTGCATCGCATTGCAGAACGTCTCGACCACTCCGCCTTGTCGGGCGACCTGATCCGTCAAACCTATGACGAGGCGCTACGCGACGATCCCGATCTCGGCAACGCCTTCCGCGCCGACATGGTGGCGGTTTACGACCGCGATCCCGCGACATCGCGCTTCATCGATCCATTGCTCTATTTCAAGGGTTTCCACGCGCTGCAAACCCACCGCCTGGCGCACTGGCTCTACCTGAAAGGCCGCAAGGACTTTGCGTATTACCTGCAAAGCCGATCGTCTGCGGTGTTCCAGACCGATATCAACCCTGCTGCCAGGATCGGCCGCGGTATCTTCCTCGATCACGCCACGGGCTTCGTGTGCGGCGAGACGGCGGTGATCGAGGACGACGTCTCGATCCTGCACGGCGTCACGCTCGGCGGCACGGGGAAGGAGAACGAGGATCGTCATCCCAAGATTCGCCACGGCGTATTGATCGGGGCGGGCGCAAAAATCCTCGGCAATATCGAGGTCGGCCATTGTGCCCGGATCGCCGCCGGCTCCGTGGTGGTGAGACCGGTGCCGCACAATGTGACGGTTGCCGGGGTTCCCGCCAAGATCGTCGGCGAGGCGGGTTGTGCCGAACCCTCGCGCACCATGGATCAGATGCTCAACGCCACCGGGCTTTGAGCGTCCGGGTAGAGCCGGGCCAGGAACGCGAGCCGAGGGCGAAGAGCGGTTTTGCGAAAGGCCGGCAATCCGCTATAAGCCCTGAAAACTGCGTAACATTCCCGGAGTATGGCTGGTCGTTGACTCCGTCCCGCCCTAAAACTTTCCCTTCAAGATCGATTGGAGACTGCCGTGGACGTTCAGGAAGTCAGGAAACTCGACGCCTACCTCAAGCGCCTGTTCGGCAACCCCAGGATTTGCGTGGTGCCGAGGCCCAAGAAGGATGATTCCGCCGAGGTCTATATCGGCGAGGAATTCATCGGCGTGCTCTTCGTCGACGACGAGGACGATGATCGCTCCTTCCAGTTCCAGATGGCGATCCTCGAGGACGATCTGGTCGAGCAGGGTTGACGCGCTATCCCTTCGGCCCATGCAGTTGCTGCGTCAGGCGGTCCATGGCGTTTGCCACCGCCTGCCAATGCGCAAGCCAGCTTCGCGGAAAGCGAAACGTCAGATCGGCCCCATCGATGCGGCGTTCGCTCAGGCACATGCCGGGGGTGGCAGCATCTCGCGTGCAGCGTGCGCTGATGTTTGGCGTGTCCGAAAAAAACAGATCTTCGTTGCCGTAGGGCGAGCCTTCGCGAAAGGTACGCATCGTCAATCCGTCTTCGCCCAGCGTTGAGGTCTGCTCGAGATAACGCGGATAAATCGTGCGCACGCGCATGTCCGGTGCCAGCGAGTTGTGATGGGCGGCGATCGACACGAAAATCCGGTCGACCGGCTGCATCGCATCTTCCAGATTGCCCGCGCTGACGCGTTTGGGCGCGTCCGGCGGCTCCAGCGATGGAAAAATGAAGCTGAGATCGACGCGTTCCTGAGCTCCGGAGTGACGCTGAACCTTCATGCGGATCGCCGCCGTCGGGACGTTGAAGAGCGTGTCCCCGATGCTCAGGGGCAGCTGTGCCGGACCGCTGGAGACATCAGCTTCCCAGGTCGGCCACAACAGGTAGGCCACGAGCGCGACCGCGCTCAAGGCAATCGCGCCGGCAAGCGCGATCGCAAGCAGGTGACCGCGCAAATCCCTGGCGGTGTTGCGTGCGCTGGTCTGGACCGTGGAAAGCAGTGTCATGAACGGGGATCGCGAAGTGCGTCGTCGAATCAGCGCCAAATATGCCACGCGGCATGGCATATCCGCATCGATTCCGCTGCCCCGGCGGCGGGTTCCGGCCTGTCCGTATTAACCTTTCCTTAAGTATGTTGTGGCGGCGGGCGGCCGATTTTGCGAAGCAGAGCAGGTCTCACTGTTTGCGTAACGAAAGAGCCTGCAATGTCGCCTGACGTGTTTAATTCCCTGTTCGCGCTTTGCATTGGTTTTTCGTTCGCCGGTGCGCTCACCAACGGCTATCAGGCCTTCGTGCATCGGCCTGCGGGATTTGGCTTGCTGCAGGAGGGGGCGGCGCCAAAAACCTTCGCCGCCGTGCCGTTCCTGGTGTTTGCTGCACCCTTCATCATCATGCGAAATACGCTGCTTGGCGCGCGGATCGAAGGCCGGCGCTTCGAGTTCGTCATGATGGCGACCGTGCTTGCAGGAACCTGGAGCCTGATGTCGGGCACGTTCTTCCTGATGACGCTGCGGGCGGCCGGGCTCCTGGCCTGAAGCGGTGTAATGTTGGAATTGGCTCGCCGGCTATGCCAGAGTCTCCCTGCACAGGAGACCGTTAGCGCATGGCGATCTACGAACTCGACGGGCAGGCGCCCGAGCTTCCCGAAAGCGGCAATTATTTTGTCGCCGATAATGCCTCTCTCATCGGCAAGGTCCGCCTGAACAACGGCGCCAGCGTGTGGTTCGGCGCGGTATTGCGCGGCGACAATGAGTGGATCGAGGTCGGCGAGAATTCCAATGTGCAGGACAATTCGACCTGTCACACCGACCTCGGATATCCCCTGACGATCGGCAAGGGTTGCACGGTGGGCCACAACGTCATCCTGCATGGCTGCACGATCGAGGACGGCACGCTCATCGGCATGGGTTCGATCGTCATGAATGGCGCCAGGATCGGCCGTTGCAGCATCGTCGGCGCTGGCGCCGTGATTACCGAGGGCAAACAGTTTCCCGAGTATTCGCTGATCCTGGGCGCGCCGGGGCGCGTGGTCCGAGCGCTCGATCCGGCGCAGGTTCCACCGATGGGAAGTGCTGCAAGATTCTACATGGGCAATGGGCCGCGATACAACAAGGGTCTGAAGAAGATCGGTTAAAGTGACCTCGGGCCGGGCGCACCGGTGCGCTGATCGCTCAGGGTTTTCGCTTGCGTGGTGAGGGCGCCGCAGCTTTCGCGGCGGATGGCTCGGAGAGCTTCACGCTTTTGCGGAGCGCGTCCTTGAGGTCGATGGGGATGCCGTGCTTTTTGAGCAAGTCGGCAAACGCCTCATCCGCCAATTCCTGAACGGTTGCCACCCTGTCGCGCGCGAGCTGTTTGAGCTTGTCGAAGGTATCGTCGTCGAAAGCGATCAATTTTCGCACGTGCCGTCAGCTCCTTCGCGGAATAACCCGGTATATTGACAGGGACCTGTATTTGCTGCGACGCGGCGCCAGCATTGCCGCTCAAGCCGGCGCGCCACATATGTTGATAAACATAAATCTTGATCAACGATTATGTTACTTAACATGATGATTAGGACGACCCTAATTGTCCAGGGAGGTGCGGAACGGGAGCGCACCACCAAGAGTTGACTTGAACGGGGGCAGAATATCTCCGGAGGGATGAAAATGTTGCGCAAAACAATGATCGCGCTGCTGGCAGTCGCGTCAATCGCCATTCTGGTGCCGGACGTGGCCCTGGCATTTGGTGGTGGCGGTGGTGGTCATGGCGGCGGAGGCGGCCATGGCGGAGGTGGTGGCTTCGGCGGCGGCCATGGTGGTGGCGGCTTCGGCGGCGGCCGTGGCTTTAGCGGAGGTGGCTTTGGCGGAGCGGGATTTGCCGCCCGCAGTGGAGGCTTCGGTAACAGCTTCGCGCGCTCGACCGCAATCGGTGCCGCCGGTGTCGGTGCCGCCGGAGTTGCCGGGTTCCATGGCGCCCGCATTGCGACAGGAAATTTCAACCGCGGGGTCTGGCACGGTGGCTTCCATCATGGATTCCGTCATGGCCGCAGATTCTTTGTTGCCGGCGGGTTCTGGGGACCGGGCTACTACGACGACTATTATGACTACCCGTACTACGCGGCCGACGATTACTACCTACAACGGCGGCTGTTACGTTGTGCGGGAGCGCGTGCACACCCGATATGGCTGGCGCATCCGGCCGGTCCAGGTTTGCGGATAGTTTGCTCGCGCAAACGAGCTCAAGAGATCAGTTCGAGAAAAAGGGTGCGCAGTTTGTACCGCGCACCCTTTTCGGCCCTTGCCGGCCGGCTCAGCCGAGCACTTTGTATTTCTTGAACCAGCCCTGCATCTGATTCCAGGCGTCTTCGGCCGCTTCCTTGCGGTAGCTGGCGCGGTAGTCGGCGTGGAAGCCATGTGGGGCGGCGGGATAGATCTTGAACTCCGCGGGCTTTTTGGCTTCAGCGAGTGCGGCCTTGAGCGCTTCGACGGTGGCGACGGGGATGCCGGTATCGGCTTCGCCGTATAGTCCGAGTACCGGCGCCTTCATCTCGGGCGCGAGCTGGGTCGGGCTCTTCGGCCACAGTGGATTGGGCGCATCGACCGGCGGGCCGTAGAATGCCACGCCCGCCTTGAGCTCGTTGCTGTGAGCGGCATATTCCCAAACCGTGCGTCCGCCGCGGCAAAATCCGATGATGCCGAGCCGGCTGGTATCGCCTCCTTGCGATCTGGCCCAGGTGACGGCGGCATCGAGGTCGGAGAACAGCTCCGCATCCGGTTTTGCGTTGACGATCGGCAAGAGCTGCGGAATGTCGGTTATCTTGGTGAGATCGACGCCCTTGCGGAAGTAATAATCGGGGGCGACGGCGAGCGCGCCAAGCTTGGCGAGGCGCCGCGTGACGTCGCGGATGTACTCGTGCAGGCCGAAAATCTCCATCGCAACCAGCACGACCGGCGGATTGTTGACGCCCTTGGGCCGCGCAAAATAGCCGGGCATCTCGCCGTCAGCGACCTTGATCTTGACGTCGCCCGCGGTGAGGCCGTCGGTGTCGGTCTTGATGACGTTGGCGCGCACCGGGCCGGCCGCCAGCGTGTAGCCCGCCGTGACGGCGGCGGATGCAGTCATGAAGCCGCGGCGGGAAAACGGCGCGGCCTTGGTCAGTCCGATGACGTTGGATGTCAGCAGGGTGTCGGTATCCATGTGAATTCCTTGAAGGCTGTGAAGGACGGCATACAGCAGGCAATTTCTGACCAACGCAAATCACCAGCATGCGAGGTGCATGGCGTTCGATGGTTCGGGTACAACCGCGGCTCGAGATGAGGTGATGGTTGAGGCGGCGGCCGGGCGGCAAAAAGCAAGGCCGTCAGTGGAGTATGACACTGACGGCCTTGCCGGCCCCGGATTCCAATTGGCTTGCGCCATCCGGCGATGGCCAAGATGGCTGATCCCGGAACCGGCACGTGTGAGCCATTTCACACATGCCGAAAAATGCTTTCGGCCGACCTTGGGGAGGCGCCAGATTTAATCCTGGCTTATCGGCAACGGAAAAAAATGCGGCCGAGTTCGGGAGCTGAGATTTAATTCGGATGCTTTTGAGGTTGCTCGCCGAGGGCGACTTCCGAACCAAAGCCACACTGGAGAGCTTCTTGCTTTGGCTGAAAAAGTTGCGGCCAGCCCTTGGGGGAGAGCTGGCCGCGCGCGAACCGGTCTGGGACGGGGAGGGGTGGGGATGTGACCGGGTCGCGTGTCCTTTAAAATCCGTTGTCGTTACTTCTGGGCGCTGGCAGTGGAAGCCGCCGGCCGCATATCGCCCAGCGAGACCCAGACGTTGGGGTCGCTCTGCGACTGGCGCTTGACGAAGCGGTATCCAGTCTCGGTCCAGGCCACGACGCTTTCGTTCTGGTTGTCCAGAATGAACTCGCCTTTGTCGGTCTTCACGGTCAGCACGGCGTGGCCTTCGCCCATCTTGTCGCGTACCACCGTGATCAGAAGCGCCTCGCGCGGCCATCCCGCATCGATCAGCATCTTGCGCTTCAACAGCACATAATCTTCGCAGTCGCCGTAGCCGTCGGTCGGCAGCGACCATTTCTCGATCACGCCCCAATGCTCCATGTCGGTCATGGGCTTGACCGTCTCGTTGACCCAGCGGTTGACGCGCAACAGGTCGCGCCAGGCGGTTTGCGTCATCACGATGTCGCGCGCCTGCGTCGGTCCGCCCCTGCACTCGGTCGGATTTTCGGTGCAGAACTCGACCCAGCCGATCGGCGCGCGCGTGACTTCGCCGATGCTTGCGTAAACTGTTCGATCGTCGGCAGCGCGCACCGACGCCGTCAATCCCAACAGGATGGCGACGACCGCCAGAGCCTTTCCCTGTTCCCTGAATGACATTGTGGCCCCCGTTTCTTGTTGGGCCACGTTTCGCATAAAGATTTTGCGGTGCTGCTAAATCGTCCAGGTGCAATTGAGACGAATACAAATAAATACTTCGGATAAATCGATCTGTACTTGATTGAATTTGGTATAAAATTTTAAACAATCGGAATTGATTCAAATTTTACGCATTAACAAGCTAGCGCCCGTCGATGCTGGGCTGGTCCCGGACCGCGGCGCCGCCATTAACCAAACCTTGCGGGGAGACCGGCCGACAGCGGCGGTATCGGGGCCCATATCGGCCGATTTCACCTCGTCGAATTGCGTCATCGGCGAGGTCGGCCGATTAAGGCGGCGCTAACGCTGTAGCCGGCGATACCGGAAATCCCTGGGCAAGCCACGAACTCCGTGCATGCTGCGCGGCTTAAAGGGGAGGTGGCGATGAAACCTGTTTTCTTCAGTTTTTCGATGACCCTGGGCGTGCTGCTCGTAACCGGCGCGTGGGCGGAGGATGCGGTCCGTATCAACCCGACCGACCCGCAACCGACATGCATCATGTGTCCGGGGACCTATATCCCGGCCGCCGAACTCGAGAGCTACACCAGGAAGGCAATCGAGGAAAAACTGATCGACCAGCAGGTGCGCGATATCGACATCGGAAAAGCGCGTGTCGGAATCGGCATGGTGCATCGCGGCAGGCTGGAGAAGCCGGCGGCGAACTCGGTGGCCGAACATGACCAGATCAGCGAGATCTATCACGTGATTTCGGGCGCGGCGACGCTGGTGCTGGGTCCCGATATCGTCAACCGGCAGCGCAGACCTGCGACCATGCGCACTGTCGTCGAATTCAACGGTCCCGGCAACAACGGCTCTGAAGTTCGCGACGGCATTGCCTATGAGATCAAGGCTGGCGACGTCGTCGTGATTCCAGCCGGCACCGGCCACTGGTTCACCGCGATCGACGACCACATCGACTATCTCATGATACGCGTCGACCCCGACAAGGTGACGCCGCTCAAAGGCGAAGCGCAGTCGCAGCAATATCTGTCGAAACCGGCAGCGCGCGGCGAATGATCGGCGCCCACAGCGTTTTCGAGCGAAGTGTAAAACGGTTCGCGTGAAGAAAACGCGTCGAAACGAAAGATTGGAGCCTTGGTTCAGGCGCCGAAGTTTTGCGCCCTACCGCGCGGTGACGGCTTCCTCGAGCGTCTCGGCGACCTGCTCGTGAACGAATTCGAGTGCGAAACCCTCTTCGAGGTTGCGCACCACGCGCGACTGGACCTTGCCGAGCATGACCAGCGATTTCAGCGGTGGCCGGTTCTCCGCGGCAATGGCAGCCCCCGAGCGCGACATGTCGATGATCCGGCAGGTCATCTTGGTGCCGTCCTCCAGCGTCAGCAGGGCAATCGGATTGCGCGGGATGATGCGGTCGTGGCGGCGGTCTTCAGGCAGGTTGAGGATGTCGCGGTTCGCGAGCCAGGTGAGCTGTGCGGCCAGCTTGTCGCGCTTGCGTGCGGTCGCACCGACCGTCATGGCAAAGCCGTTGTCGATGATGCGCGTGATCCGGCCCTCGACCCGGCCGATATGGTCGAGATAGGCGATCACCCGATCGCCGACATTGCCGATGCCCGGCGCCAGCAGTGCCAATCCCCCCGGCGACATATTGATGATCTGGCAAGGGAATTCGCGCCGGTCGGGCAGCATGTAGCGGCCGAGCAGGTGTACCTTCACCCGCTGGAATCGCCGCCGCTCTTCGGCGGCCGGAAGCACCGATTTTTTGTTCGCCAAAGCCATCTTGCCACCAGGCCACCGATTTTTCGGTGCGAGATGACCCTACGGCCAGCAAGGTTAATGAGCCGTTAGCAATGCCGGCCGGGGAGTTGAATCACGCCAACTTCGGTTGTACGGCGACAAAGCGGTTGAATACCCAAAATAGCACCGGACAAGCCAGGAGCACGGCGGCGCCAAAGTCGAAGGCCGCCGCCGCGCTGCCTGTCCATTTGGCGCTGGCTCCGCCCACGACAGGCCCCAACATCATGGTAACGTAATAGAGCGTGTAAAAAATTCCCATGCCGATCGCTCGTGTTTCCGTCTTCAACACACGGGCGGGCAAGCTCAGGATCGGCCCGGCCGGCTGGCCGCTGATCATCCCCAGCGCAATGACGATTGCGATCACCGCGTCGCTGCGGGGCAGTGCGATCATCGCAACGGCGAAGGCGATGCAACCGCCGACCAGCAGCACGTCCGGTCGTCCGAGGCGATCGGCGAGAAAGCCGCCGAGCGGCACCGATATGACCGCGAGCCACAGCACGATGCTGATCGCCGAACCCGCAGCCGAAATAGTCCAGCCGCGCTCGACCAGCATCGAGGGTCCAAAGCTGAAGATCATGGCAAAGCCGACATTGAACAGGCCCCACATCAGCCCCGCCACGATCAGCGCCACCAGAGCGTTGCGTTCGAGCCGCACCGGAGCCGGCGTGGATACCGATTTAGCGGCCTCAATCCTGGCCGGGGTCCGGTAAGTCACCACGAAGAGAAAAAATCCTGCGGCGATGAAAGCCACGACCGCGAAATAGACCGCACTGATGCCAAAAGCGGTGCCTATGAGGGGAAGTGTCAGCAGTGAAAGGGCGATGCCCGCCGGCCACGAATTGACGAAGATCGCCATCGCGGTCGCGATCTCCTTACCTGAGAACCAGTCGGCGACCATCTTCGTCATCTGCACGTTGAGCATCACGCCGCCCGCGCCGCTGACCAGCCGTCCGGCGATCTGGACGGACCATGAGGGCGACACGGCCATTGCAAGTTGCCCGATCAGCATCAGTAACAACGCAGCCGACACGGTCCGCCTGTCGCCGAACCGTTGTCCGATCGCGCCACCGGGCAGCGCGAGTGCTGCGCCCGGCGCGAAGTAGAGCCCGATCAGGATGCCGACGTCGGCAAGGGAGACGTTCGAACGCGTTGCTCAAGAGCGGGGCGACGGCGGCCACGCTCTGGAACTGAAACGCCATGGTGAGGCGAACCGCAAACAGGACGGCAAGGACAAACCATCGATTGCGCAACGCGCCACTCCTCCGAAAGGTCATCGCGCAGGCTTAGGCGATGAGAAGCGGCTGTCAATCGGTTGGGTAATCCGTTTCAAGACCGATGTTTGGCTGGCCCGCGCCATGCGCTCGCAGGGTCTACGACCCGCGCCTTGGTCTTGGCCTTAATCTGCTGCGCTCACCACTGATAGCGCACCACGCCCTTGCCGGCGTAGCTTTGCGTGACGGCCGAGAACTCGCCTTCGATTATCCGCGAGGCGTAATCCGCCAGCTCGGCGGCGGAACGGCGGATTACGCGAAGACGCTAGTCCGCCCTACGGACTTCTACCGAACAATCGGATAGCCCGGCCGTTTCCGAAGCGATGATTGGCACGGCCAGCCGCTTCAAATAAACTCCTTCAAGCCGCGACAAGGCCGATCAACCATCGCCGAAGGGCCGGGGAGAAAGACCGATGGAACAAATTCGCGTATGCACCTTTGACGGCCCCGGCGCGCAGCCCGTTATTCGCACCGTGCCATGGCCGAAAATCCCGAAGAAGGCGGCGCTGATCAAGGTCGGTGCCTGCGGCGTCTGCGGCACCGATCTGCACATCCTCAGAGGGCACTGGCCCAAACCGTTGCCGTGGCCGTTTACGCTCGGCCACGAAATCGGCGGCGTGCTGGTCGAGGTCGGATCGGAATTTTCGGAAGACTTCATGAGCAAGCCGCTCACAGTCGGATCGAAAGTGATGATCCCGCCATTGATGCCGTGCGGGCATTGCTATTACTGCATTCACTATCCGCAGAGCGCCAACAAGTGCCTGACCCCGGTCTACTACGGCCGCTATCTCGGCTTCGACAAGGCACCGCATCTGTGGGGCGGCTGGGCCGAATATGTCTACGTCGATCTCGACATGCTGCCCGGCACCAAGATCTACAAGCTGCCCGACGACATGTCGCTGCGGCTGGGCGCGCTGTCGGAACCTTTGACCTCCTGCATCCGCGCCTTCAACCGCGCGACCCGCGCCGGCGGGTTCGCCTGGGGCGACACTGTGGTGATCCAGGGTTCCGGCCCGATCGGGATTCTCGCCGTCGCGGCCGCGCGCGAGATGGGCGCCGCCCGGGTGATCTGCGTCGGCGCGCCGGAGACGCCGCGGCTGAAGCTGGCGCGCAAGTTCGGCGCGGAGGCCACCGTCAATATCGAAGAGGTGGCAACACCGCAGGCGCGCATCAAGCGCGTGCGCGACATCGTCGGCGGTTTCGGCGCCGATCTGGCGATGGACTGCTCGGGCCATCCGAGTGCCGGCCCGGAAGGCATCGAAATGCTGCGCGACGGCGGCACCTATGTCGAGATGGGCCAGTTCACCGACGCAGGCTCGATCGACACCTCCTGGCACCGCATCTGCACCAAGGACCTCAACGTGCTCGGCTCCTGGGGTTTTACGGGCAACGACCTTCCACTCGGCGTCGACATGCTTTATCGCACCCGCAACAAATACCCCTGGACGGAAATGCAGACGATCTATCCGTTTTCGGAGGAGGGGGTGAGCCGCGCGGTGGCGGACGCGATGGCGATGAAGACGGTGAAGTCCACGATCGTGCCCTGGCCGGAACTGGTGGAGTGACATCGTAGGGTACAATAGCGCCGCAGGATGGGTTGAGCGCTTCGGCTGATCCGCCGCCAAAACCATGGAGAAGGCGGATTACGCCTTCGGCTAATCCGCAACTATCCGCGTCATTGCGAGGAGCGAATGCGACGAAGCAATCCACTCTTTGCTCGTTGCTCCGACCATGGATTGCTTCGCTGGCGCTCGCAATGACGATGGAGGCCGCGGCGTACCCGGCAGGGCGGTCAGCGTAATCCGCCGCTAAAGCCGCCGAGCTGGCGGATTACGCCTTCGGCTAATCCGCCCTGCGATTGGCGGCACTGATTTGCCCGTCGTGTCCAGTCCTGCGGCGAAAAAATATTTTGCTTTTTCGTTTGGTAGAAACAGCAATAGAGCCAATCCATCCCGCGCTCATCAGGAGGGGCGTTGCGCGTCGTCACGAACGTGGAGTGCGGGATGCGATGGACGCTTTGGGTGCGCAAGACGGGCGCCTTTCGAAGCGGACGGCGAAGTCGTGTGGTCCTGATATCCCGACGCTGATATCAAGCCTGCGGATTGATGATCTTGCAAGCGACGGGGGCAAGAAAGCCCGGTCCCCGGGGAGAGTACGAAGGAAACCGTAAAACCGT
The DNA here is from genome assembly GCA_963721935.1 of uncultured Alphaproteobacteria bacterium. Lineage (GTDB taxonomy): Bacteria > Pseudomonadota > Alphaproteobacteria > Rhizobiales > Xanthobacteraceae > Bradyrhizobium. Next base: position 10,395 of record CAVRMY010000051.1, on the reverse strand, counting down.
CGCGCGGGGAATGCCGGAATGTTTCGGCCTACCTGTGGTAACTACGCTTGTGTGCTTTCACTTTTCGCACACAAGGCCGCGGGTGCGGCCAAGCACCCGGCATTCCCTGCGCCCTCCCTTATCGGAGGGTGGATTTGGCAAAGCTCGGGCAGATGCTGCCGCGGGAACGCGAAGCCGCGTGTGCTCTCAACCCGCAGCGCATAGGGTTCAAGGAAGGCGAAGTGTTGGCAGAATCCGCAAAGGCGGAGCCCGGCCTCCTGCCGCTACAGCGTGTGTCCCTTCTGGCGCAGCGCTTCGATCAAGCGCGCGCGCCCAACGGGCAGACGGTAGAACGCCTCTATTTCGCGCAGTTCGTCGGCGGTAGAATTGTTGGCATGGACGGCGGCAACACCGTCACTAAAAGTCGCAGCGCTACCGCAGCCCCTCATAGACCATGAGCCCGCGCGCGATCTTCAGTTTGCGCAAGGCGCGGGGGACCAGGCGCTCCGGCGGCTGATGACCGATATAGCGCCAGGACGTCAGCCTGAAATCCTTGAGGCGGCCGTGTCCGCTCTCGAACGGGGCCAGCAATCCGGTGAGGCTCATCGGGGTGTGGGCACGATGACTGAACGGCAGCAGAAGCAGTTCGAGATGCGCCTGCGAGCCATCTTCCGAAATCGCGGTGATGCCCGCGACCGCGGCCAGCATTTCCTCCGTCACCACGGTGACGATGTCCTCGATCTCGCGGCGGCTGCTCTCGATAAAGAGCTCCGAAAAGCTCTTATCCTTCAGGTCGCGGCCGAGCAGCGCGCAAAGTCTGGTACCCGCGACGCGAAACGGGTAGCCAGCCGAACTTTCGCAAGACAACACGAAAATGTCGCCAAGCAGCTCGCGAACTGCAGCGGGTTCGATCTCGCTGCGGTCGGGTGCGCGCGCGCCACCTCGCTTCGCGTCCCAATAGGCGAAGAATTGCTGGTTCGACGGATGCTTCATGGCCTGACCCTTGCCCCGTGCCGGGTGCGGTGGGACATTTGTGTCCCGCTTTCGCGCACGCGCATTCCCCGGTTTTGTTGTGCAAGAGGGACATTGCAGCGTCCATGCCGAAGCCGGCCTCGGCACTGCCTTTGCGCCGTTAAGGTTAAATTAACTGTCCGCTTGGCGAGGCCCGGTGGCCTGCTAGTCTTGCAGCCGTTCCATCGCTCGCCGGCTTCTCCAGGTCCGGCGAGGAACAGACCGGCGTCGAACAGATTGGTCGGACGCGAGAATGGGGGCAGGGCCCCGACATTCCGCGCAGAAAAAGACCACCGTCCAAAGAGGGAGAGCTTTCTCAGGGCTCTCCCTCGGTTGTTCTTGCTGAGATTTTCCGAATTTGGGATTCTAAGCCCGGCCGGCCCCGGGCCCGGCCAGCGCATTCAGGTTGGGTGCGCCCACTGCGATCGCCGAGTAAGGTTCGATAAGTGTCCGAGGAGGGGCGGCGATCGGCCGCCTGGACGTCCTCGTGATGCGGCGGGCCAAGGGAACCGGAGGATGGATCATGTTCGGAATGGAGCCATGGGGCTACGGCGGATACGGACAATTTCACCTGATCGTCTGGATCATTCTCGCCGTTGCCGTCGTGGCCGGGATAGTCTGGCGCCTGAGATCAGGTTCTTTGTGACGCGCGCTCACAAACAGAAAACGGCGCCGTTACCAGCACCGTTCTGGTGCGCCGTGTTCGCTGAGCCTTCATCTCGTCGGTTGAACGATGGCGTTCGGGATCGCATGCCTTTGGTCTGGGGCCTGTGCGAAGTGCCTTCCACTGCGGCTGGAAACGCTTTAATGGGGCCGGATCGCTCGCAAGAGCCTCCTTGAGGTTGGCATCCTTGGAATCCCAGTCCGAAATCCCGCCGGAAGAGCCGCTTTCGTCCCCGCGCGAGCCGCTTTTGACGCTTCCGGCCGCCCTGACCGCCTACGTAGCCCTCTTGGCGGTCATCCATTTGCGCGTGCTGCTGCCCCCCGATCTCGACAACTGGATGATCGATGTCTTTGGCTTCATCCCGAAGCGCTACGACTCCACCTTGCTGGCGATTGATTTCCCGGGCGGCGAGGGCGCCAAGGTCTGGACCTTCGTGACCTATTCGCTGTTGCACGCCAATCTGAGCCACATCGCCTTCAATGTATTGTGGCTGCTGCCGTTCGGCAGCGCACTGGCGCGCCGCTTTGGCGCAGTCCGGTTCTTCATATTCATGGCGGTGACAGCGGCTGCGGGCGCGCTGGCGCATCTGATCACCCACGAGCACGCGGTGGCGCCGATGATCGGCGCCTCCGCGTCGGTTTCGGGCACGATGGCGGCGGCAATTCGATTTGCCTTCGTTAGAGGTAGTTTCCTGTCGTTCAACCGCGGCGACGCGCAGGCCGCCGCAGAGGTGCCGGCGCTGCCCCTGACGCGGGCGTTGCGTGACAGGCGCGTGCTCGGCTTCCTTGTCGTGTGGTTTGGAATCAACATCATCTTCGGCGTCGCATCAATTGCGATCGGCACGGATGGCGGCAGCGTGGCCTGGCAGGCACATATTGGCGGCTTTCTTGCCGGCCTGTTGCTGTTTTCGTTGTTTGATCCGATCCCGCGCGCGGCGTCTCGTGCTGCAGATGCGTCCTCGCAGGATCATCGATCGACCAACTGATCATCGTTGCTTGCGGGTCGGCACGTTTTCATTCATCATCTTGCCAACATGCGGCACGGACGAAGCCCGTGGACGGGGCTTCAAAGCCGCGACCGCCAAACGCGCCCGAGAACGAAACCGGCGCTCAACTGTTGTTTGAAGACTCAAAGAGCAAGGAAGACCGCGCCCGGTTTGTGAGCGCGCGATTGGCTTGAAGGAGACGACAATGACGGTACGTGCAATTCTCGACACCAAGGGTCACAATGTTCAGAGCGTGGAGCCGGAGGCCAAGCTTTCCTCCGCCATCAAAATGCTCGGAGAACGGAAGATCGGCGCCGTATTGGTCATGCGCGAGGGCCGCATCGAAGGCATCCTGTCGGAGCGCGATATCGTGCGCGTGCTGGGCGAACGCGGTGCCGGCGTGCTCGACGAATCCGTCAGCGCGGTGATGACGCGCAAGGTAATCAGCTGCAAGCCGTCAGATACCGTTGCAGCGATCATGGAGATGATGACGCTCGGAAAATTCCGGCACTTGCCGGTGCTCGACGGCGACAGGGTGGTCGGCCTGATCTCGATCGGCGACGTTGTTAAGTGGCGGGTGCGGGAATACGAGCACGAACAGGAAGCGCTGCGCGATTACATCAAGACCGCCTGAAGCGTTGCCGCCGATTGGCGATCAGGGCACCTTGTTGACGGAAACATCCACGTCGGAACCCGGTGCGAGCACGTGGATGGCCTCCTGGATGGAGACGATGGCGCGCTCGGCGGCGCGCGCCCCATGCGCGATCAGGTCATCGGCGCGGTGAAAGTCGAACCAGCCGATCTGGCCGACCCGTGGCGATATCAAAAGATCGGGCGGATCGCCCGCCAATCGCGCGCGGGTGATGCGGTCCTGCATGATGTTGAACGCATCGACCATGATGGACGAGATGCCGGGTCGGCCTCCGCCGCCGAAGAATTCCCGCTTCACGGCACGCTCGGCGGAAAAGAATTTGCCAAAGCCCCGCCTGGCCGGCGCAAGTTCGGCCGCGGCTTTCGCCGCTGCCGATGCGCCATGGGAATAGATCGTCGTCGAATGGGTGAATATGTCGCTGGAGAGGTTGGCGGCGATTACGATTTCTGCGCCCAGCGCCCGCGCCGCCGATACCGGCACCGGATTGACCAGCGCACCGTCAACCAGCCAGCGGTCTCCGGCAAGTACGGGCGAGAAGATTCCAGGGAGCGCATAGGAGGCGCGCAGCGCATCAACCATGCGGCCGTGGGTAAGCCAGATTTCGTGGCCGGTACGGACTTCCGTGGCCACGGAAGCAAATTTGAGCGGCAGATCCTCGATCAGGGTCTGCCCCATCGCCGCCTCCAACTGCGCGGCGAGCTTGTCGCCCCCGATCAGGCCCGAGCCGTTCAAGCGGATATCGAGATAACCCAGGACGCTTCTCGGTTGCAGGCCGCGTGCCCATTCCTCCAGCTTATCGAGATGGCCCGCGGCATAGGCTCCGCCGACCACGGCTCCGATCGAGGTGCCGACCACGACGTTGGGGACGATGCCGTGGGCAATCAACGTTCTGACGATTCCGATATGGGCGAATCCGCGCGCCGCACCGCCGCCAAGCGCAAGCCCGATAATGGGCCGGCGGATGCTGCCGAGCCCTATTTTATCCCGGCCTTCGGAGCCGTTTTGGCCCCTTCCGATCAAATTCTCCAGCACGTCCGGCAATCTCCTGTAGGCAGGAGGCTACAAGCTGCGACCGAATCCCGCCAGACCTCACGACAAGCATGGTTTATGCCGCGGTTGCGGCGATGATTTTAACCCGACCGCGGCGCCCTGCGCAGTAACATCAAGAGGTCGCCCCCGGTTCCTGGCGAGCCGTCTGCCATCTGCAGGCTTGAATTTGCCGCGTTTTCGGTGAAAAGCATGCGCCATGACCACGCTAGGGCAGGGGAAGAGCGAATCCAGGCGCCGGGGGCATCCGCGCTTGGCGGTTGCGCTTGCCGTGGCGTTGCTGGCTGCGCTTCCGGCCACCGTTTCGGCCCAGCTATTTAGCGATCGTCCGCCGCCGGTACCGCCTGTACCGGTGCCCGAACCGCCGGCGGGGCCGGCGATGAATTTGGCGCCGCCCTCTGGCCCGGCATCGATCCCTAATCTCCCTGCACCGTTGACGCAGCCACCCGTTGCAGCCTTGCCCCCCGTCGTCCCGCCAGCCGGCGCAGCGACACCTAATCAGGCCGTATTGGCGCTGACTGCGCGCTTCGGCAAGGACCTGCCCGCGATCACCGGCGGCCTTGTGTGGCGAGTGTTCTCCGACCGTCCCGACGAGACCGGCAATTTCAAATTGATTCGCGAAGATCGCGGAGCGACGCCGAATCTCGTGCTCGCGCCTGGCAATTACGTCATCCACGTCGCTCTCGGACTGGTCAGCGCCGTACGTCCCGTGACACTGAAAGCCGAGACTGCCCGTGAATCCTTCCTGCTTCCGGCCGGCGGCCTTCGCATCGAAGGTCGCGTCGGGACATCCAGGATTCCGCAGAACCAGATTTCGTTTTCGATCTACAAGGGCAGCCAGTTCGAAATCGGCGAACGCGCCTCGCTGCTGCCGAACGTTGCCGCTGGCGATGTCGTTTTGCTGCCGGAAGGCGTCTATTACATCATTTCCAACTACGGCGACGCCAATTCCGTGGTCCGTTCGGACATTCGAGTGCAGGCCGGCAAGCTTACCGACGTGATCGTTACCCACCGCGCGGCGGTGATCACACTGAAGCTGGTGAGCGATCGCGGCGGCGAGGCGCTGGCGAACACGGCGTGGTCCGTGATCACGCCGGGCGGCGACGTCATCAAGGAATTGATTGGTGCATTTCCCCGTGTCGTTCTGTCCGAGGGCGAGTATCGCGCCATCGCCAAGAACGAAGGCAAGGTGTATGAGCGCGCATTCAATGTCGTCAACGGCGTTGACGGCGAGGTCGAGGTCGTCGCGCGATAGTGTATGCAAGCTCTCGGGGATCAGGGTCTCTTCTAAAATCGCGTGACGATATCCGACAACGCCGGGCGCGGACGATCTTCGCTCGGTTTCGATGGCGTGCCGATATGGATGAAGCCGGCGAGTTTTTCGTCCGCCTTCAGGCCAAGGCCTTCGAGCACGTCGCGATCGAATGCAAACCAGCCCGTCAGCCAGCATGCGCCGAAGCCCAGCGCCGTCGCAGCGGTAACGATGTTCATCGCGCTGGCGCCTGCCGACAATTCCTGTTCCCACGGCGGCACCTTGGGATGCGGTCTTGTGAAGCTGACGACGCCGATCACCAGGGGCGCGTCGGTAAGGCGACGTTCTCGAGATCGATCTCGGCAGGCGAGGCGTTGGGATTCTTCCGTGCGAATACTCCGGCAATTATTTCTCCCGCGCGCTCGCGAGCGTCACCTTCGAAAATGATAAAGCGCCATGGCGCCAGCTTGCCGTGATCGGGTACACGTGCGCCGATCGTCAAAATGGTCTCAAGCTCGGCAGGCGAGGGGCCGGGAGCAGTCATCTCGCGCGGTTTGACCGAGCGGCGGGTTTTCAAAAGTTCGAGGGCATCGGGCACGAGCAAATCCTAATTTGGAGATTTCTCCACCACAAAGTAGATAAGCTGCACAATGAGAGGAAGCAAATTTGAACAGTATGAGTAACGCCCCGAGAGTGAGAAAATTTCTGCTGGATATAGCTCCGATCAAGTCACGTCGTGACTATCGCCGTGTTCTCAGGGAGATCGAGGGACTAATGAATGCCCGACGCAATTCGCCAGAGGGCGATCGGCTCGATGTGCTGGTGACGCTGGTGGAGGCCTGGGAACGAAAGCACTATCCCCTCGATCTGCCGGACGCGGTTGAAGCAATAAGGTACCACATGGAGCAGGGCGGCCTGCAACCCCGCGATCTCATACCCTATATAGGCAGCCGGAATTGCGTGCACGAAGTGCTGAATTGGCGGCGCGAGCTCACGCTCAATATGATCAGGCGATTACACGAGGGACTTGGCATTCCCGCCGAATCCCTGATCAAGCTCGGGCGACAAAAGGCTGCCTAATCCGCAGCTCTCGCCCGCTTGATGTCCGGCGGCGTGGCCTCCTCGACGAGCGCTGCGATCGCCTCACCGGTTGGCGATACCTTTTGTCCGTCGCTGCCGAGCCGGCGGATCGAGACCGTGTGCGTCTCGGCTTCCTTCTTGCCGACCACGAGCAGTGCCGGGATTTTCGCCAGCGAATGCTCGCGGACCTTGTAGTTGATCTTCTCGTTGCGCAGGTCGATTTCGACGCGAAGGCCTGCGTGCCGCGCTGCGGCTGCGACCACCTTGGCGTACTCATCGCCTTCCGAGGTAATGGTGGTGACCACGGCCTGGATTGGCGCCAGCCAAAGCGGGAAATTGCCGGCGTAGTGCTCGATCAGAATTCCGAGGAAACGCTCCATCGAGCCGCAGATCGCACGATGCACCATGACCGGCACTCTCTTCGAACCGTCGGCATCGATGTAGAACGCGCCGAACCGCTCCGGCAGATTGAAGTCGACCTGCGTCGTGCCGCATTGCCAGTCGCGGCCGATGGCGTCGCGCAGCACGTATTCGAATTTCGGACCGTAGAAAGCGCCTTCGCCGGGATTGATCGCGGTCTTGATGCGCTGATTGTGGCTTTTTGCTTCGATCTCGCTGAGTACCGTCGCCATCACGCGCTCGGCGTGATCCCACATCTCGTCGGTGCCGACGCGCTTTTCGGGACGGGTCGAGAGTTTGACGGTGAGCTCGCCCTCGAAACCGAAATCGGCATAGGTGGTCAGGATCAGATCGTTGATCTTCAGGCACTCCTCGGCCAGCTGCGCTTCCGTGCAAAATACGTGCGCGTCGTCCTGGGTAAAGCCGCGCACCCGCATCAGCCCATGCATCGCGCCCGAAGGCTCGTAGCGGTGCACCACGCCGAATTCCGCAAGGCGTAGAGGAAGATCGCGATAGCTCTTCAGGCCGTGTTTGAAGATTTGCACATGGCCGGGACAGTTCATCGGCTTCAGCACGAACCAGCGCTTGTCCTCGGCTTCGTCGCCCGCGGATTGGGCCGCGAACATGTTCTCGCGGTACCAGTCCCAGTGGCCGGAAGTTTCCCACAAGACCTTGTCGAGGATCTGCGGCGCGTTGACCTCGCTATAGTCGCCGGTCAGGCGGCGGCGCATATAGGCGATCAGCGCCTGGAAGATGGTCCAGCCTTTCGGATGCCAGAACACCACGCCGGGGCCTTCCTCCTGGAAGTGGAACAGATCGAGTTCGCGTCCCAACCTGCGGTGGTCGCGCTTTTCGGCTTCCTCGATCTGCTTGAGGTAGGCGTCGAGCTCTTCCTGTTTGGCGAAAGCCGTACCGTAGATGCGCGTCAGCATCGGATTGTTCGATTCGCCGCGCCAGTATGCTCCCGCCACCTTCATCAGTTTGAACGCATTGCCGACCTTGCCAGTCGAGGTCATGTGCGGGCCGCGGCACAGGTCGAACCAGTCGCCCTGGAAATAGATCTTGATCGGCTCGTCGCCGGGAATGGCGTCGACCAGCTCGACCTTGAAGTTCTCGCCCTTGTCGCGGAACACCTGCTTGGTCTTTTCGCGATCCCAAACCTGTTTCGTGAAGGGTTTGTCGCGCGCGATGATCTCGCGCATCTTTTTCTCGATTCCCGCAAAATCCTCCGGCGTGAACGGCTCGTTGCGGAAGAAATCGTAATAGAAGCCGTTCTCGATTACCGGGCCGATCGTGACCTGCGTTCCCGGCCACAGCGACTGCACGGCTTCGGCCAGCACATGGGCGGCGTCATGCCTGATCAATTGCAGCGCGCGCGGCTCCTCGCGCGAGATGAATTCGATCTTTACGTCATGATCGATTGCGTCGGTGAGATCGGTCACCTCGCCGTCGAGCACCATCGCGACCGTGCGCTTGGCAAGCGAGGGTGAGATACCCCTGGCGATATCGAGCCCGGTTACGTCTTTCGGATACTCGCGCCTGGCGCCGTCGGGAAAGGTGAGGGTAATCTTGTGGAGGGGTTCGGCCGGCTTCAAGTTCGTAAGGCTGTACTGAAATCCCGACGCAGGCGGATTTTGTCTGGCATGCTCGTCTCCTGTGGCTCACTCCTGCGAACGAGCGCAGGTAAGCGGGAAAAAGCGATATAGCAGGCGATTTGGGTCGTGCAATCGCGATCGAAAAGAAAATCCTGCCGTTCCAGGCGAGTTCGGTGGCGACGGGAAAATCATTGGTGGCTGACCCTTTCAAAGCGCGGCTTTTCAGCCTAGATGCATTTGCATGAAAAATCCGCCCCCTGACATTCCCGTCCACCGCCGCTTTGCGCCGACCGCACTGATGTTTGGGAACCTGGTCACGGGCTGTTCGGTACTGGCACCGGCGGGAATGTTGATCGAACTGTCGTCTGATCTCGGCGTGACGGTCCACACCGCGGGGCTGCTCATCACTTTTGGCGCGGTCATGCTTTGCGTCGGTTCACCACTGACAGCATGGCTGACGAGTTCGATCGACCGCCGACGCCTGCTCGCGGTGACGCTGGCGGTGTTTGCGCTTGGCAATGCCGCTTCGGCATTGGCGCCCGGTTACACGACGCTGATGATCATCCGCCTGATCATGCTCGCCGTGGGTGCCCTCTACACGCCGCAGGCTGCGGGCACCGCGGCTCTGATCGTCTCGCCGGAAAAGCGTGGTGGCACGATTGCCTATGTGTTTGTCGGCTGGTCGCTTGCGGCAGCGGTCGGCCTGCCGCTGATCACATTCATGACCAGCCGCTACGGTTGGCGCGCCGCCTACGGCAGCATCGGCCTGATCGCCGCGTTGGGCCTTGTCTTGCTGGTCTGGCGGCTGCCGACCGGTTTGCTGGGATCGCGGGTGGATTTGCGTACCTGGACTGACGTCGCACGCAATCGTGCGATCGTCGTGTTGCTGGCGATTACGACCCTTCTGATGTCCGGGCAGTTCGCCGTGTTCACCTATATGGGGCCGTTGCTGGCGAAGTTGACCCATGTTGGTCCGGATGCGGTGGGACTGGTATTTGCGATCTACGGCGTCTGCGGTTTCATCGGGATCGCCATTGCCAGCCGTATCGTCGATTCCTGGGGAAGCTACCGCACCTCGGTGCTTTGCATTTTGCTGGTGCTGAGCGGGATCGCCGGATGGGCGCTGAGCGCAGGCGTCTATCCGATGATGGCCGGTTCAGTTGCGGTGTGGGGATTGGGATTCGCCTCAAGCAATTCGATGCAGCAGGTACGGCTGGTCAGCGCGGCGCCGGCGCTGGCATCGGCATCGGTGTCGCTCAATACCTCGGTGCTCTATATCGGACAGGCCATCGGCTCTGCGATCGGTGGGCTTCTCTATGCGCGTGAACTTCTCCACGGCATCGGCTATGCAGGAATGGCCTTTGTTGTGCTCGCGCTGGCGACGGCGATTTCGACGCAGCGGCTCGCCAGAGCTCCGGCGTGATGTGCGATTGATCTTACCGGCTTGAAGATGGTTCCGTGCCGGTCGAGGCAATCCGCGTGAGCGCCGGCGTCGACGCCATTTTGACCAGCACTTCCTTCAGTGGCCTGTCAGTCCAGGCATGGGTGACGTAATCGCGATGGGTGACCCCATCGGGGGTCCTGACGAATACGACGCTGCCGGGACGCAAGGGTCGATCCATATCCTCCGAGATGCCGATGCCCTTGTCGCGTAGAATCCGCATCAAATCTTGATCGTGCCGCTGGGTGTAGCGAGTATACGAACTCACGAAAACGCCGGAGCGGTTGCTG
>CAVRMY010000050.1:0-18441 GCA_963721935.1 uncultured Alphaproteobacteria bacterium | reverse complement strand
GCATGCCTTGTCGCCGTCGGGGCATTTTACCAAACACGCCGCAAGCCCACGTCGCTCCCCCTCTGAGAGCGCAGCTTCCTGGGCAATCGCGAGCGGCAGCGTTGTCGCGGCCATTATCCAAAGCACCGACAAGGTCGTCACTGCTACTTTGTGAAGATCCGCCATTACCCAAAGGTAGAACGAACCACCGACCTGCATCAATCACACATTTCCCCTGGGCGCGCCCGTTTCGATTGGCGGTCTTGTTGGGTGATGATATTGTGTAATTGAGGGTTGGTCTAACCCTAGGGCATGGACGATCCTTGATGCACGGGGTCGCACCCCAAATGTGCGGTCGAGTAGCCGGCCCATTGTTAGGCCGAGGAGCCGGGGGTCGCTCCCCCGGCTTCCTTTAGCCGCCTCAGTGGCCACACCGAAACCTCCGCCGAATCATAGCAATCCACTCCCCGCATGATCCTTGATTAGCTCCGCGTCGCGAACATACACCTCCAGACGCCGAAACAGATTGGACACATTTGCTCTACGGAATGTTGTCCTTCATGATGCCGGGCGGCTTATTTAAAAGCATTCCGGGTCGCCCAGAGCGGTTTCGGCATATTGGCCGATCGCCAGCATAATCGATTGAACGTGATGGTACCAATAACCCATGGCGGCGCGCACATAGCCCTGATCTGGGACCGCCATAATTCTCGGACGCAGGTTCCACAGACACCCATTTGCCGCGCGCCGGTCATGACTTGCGCGTCTTTCCAGTGCACACACAGCCACGCTTGCTCTACGAGGTGTCAATGCCTACTGCGAAGGCGCGCGCGTTTACGATCCTTAGCGAATTCGAACAGGCCCAGACTGAGCTTGTCGGCAACGCGGTCGTCCTCACGGACGGAAAGGCCGGGACCGTAGAGAGAGTTTGGCTCGACGATTCTCACGGCTTAAGAATCTCAATTCGAGGCCACGATGGCAAATGGCCGATCTCAACAATCAAGTTTGCGCAGACGGCAATCAATTCAAGGACCCAAATTGTGAGACCGCGAACAAACTTTTCGCCTGCACATTAACTGTAACTGTCCCCAAGTAGATGCGGCGTTACTTCGGCTTGTCGAAAAGCGCGGCTCAAAATCGCTCATAGTGACAATTTCGAGGCGTTGCCGGCGCGGTTCGAGTTCCGCGGAACCCCTAAGGTGAAGTGCATTTCTTCGGAACTCGCGGAACTTTCTGCTGATCGTCCCGGGTCTTACGCCGAACCAGCGAAACGAGTATTGTGATTGAAGGCTAACTATCTGCTTGCCTCGTATCAGGAGGAAACGATGCGGTCGCTAGTTGCATTCACCCTTGTACTACTTTCTGCCACACCAGTCGTTCATGCCCAAGATCAGACGACGGTGTCCGTGGGACCGTGGACGATTGCTACGTCTTTCAAGGCTGACAAGTTTCAAAGCTGCACCATGAGCCGGTCTAGGAACGATCTCGGTATGTCGTTTATACGGTCTCATGACGGCTTGGTCCTACTTCTTGATTCATCAAAATGGAAGCTTGAGCGTGGCAAGACGTACGATGTTACGTTGGTCGCGGGTTCGCGATCAGTCCATGCAAACGCGTTGGCTGAAACCAAGAGCGTCATGATCACTCTGGCAGATCAGCCACTCAACGACAGAGTGCGTACCGCCAATACCCTCGAAGTGAGAGGCGAAGGAGCAACGTTGAGGGTGCCGCTCGACGGAAGCACGGCGGCGCTCGAACGCCTGGATGGATGTTTTGAAAAGAATAGCCGCGCTGGAAACGAGAGTAATCCGTTTGTTGCGGCAAGTCGAAGGCCTTAAAGAGAGGCGTCAGACGATTAGGTCTTTCGTGCCGCAGCCAAAGCTCCTCCTTCATTACGCCGCGTGCGTCGTAGCGGTCTTCAAATTTGGCCGCTTTGATTGCCTGCACGGGAGAGATACGCGGTCTAAGCCCAAATTCTCAGTAGACGTAGCTGCAACCGCCGTAGCCGCAGCGGCCGAGGCTGCCGTAGTAGCCCTCACCGTTACCGTAATAGCCCGGGTAGTAGCCGTAGGCGCCGTAGCCGTCATCGTAACCGTAATAGGCCGGGTAGCCGTAGGCGCCGTAAAAGGCGCCAGCGCCTAGCAGCCCGAGGCCAATCCCGAGCGCGATACCGCGACCGCCAAAGCCGCGGTGAAATCCGCCGCCTCCGAATCCTCCACCATGGAAGCCGCCACCACGGAAGCCGCCGCCAAAACCGCCATGGAAGCCGCCGCCGAAGCCTCCACGGGCATCTGCCGAGGTCGGCGCAAGGGCACCGAGCGCGGCCACCGTGACGAGGGCAATCATCGTTTTACGCAACATGACAATCTCCTTACACAACGTTCGCGGGCATAACGTTGCAGGCGGCGGATCGTTGCACTCTGGCGGGGAACAGGCATCAAACTCGCCCGCCAGAACGCAGAACTTAGCCATGTCGTCAGATGACGGCCGATGTCCGAACGTCTGCTCAGGGGATAATAGCGACAAAGACCGCATCGCTAGGCTAGATGGCCCCGTTCACTGGAATGGCCCTGCGGCTGCTTTAAAGCTGCTCTGGCCGCTTTAGCTACCTGAGTTTCGGGAAACAAAAGTGGGCCCGCCATTTCGACGGGCACCAAGTCGGGGAGGAAATGCCCGTATAGACCGTTTCATCAGAGAGTTGTGTGTTCCTATAAGCTCAGTTGATTGAAAACGCCTGTTCGCCGCCGTTTTCGGAGGAGATGACAGACCTGATGGCATGAAGCTGCTTCTTATATCGCCAAGATATACTTGCGATTGCCCGGCGGTCGGATGCCTCCCCGCCGGGCTTTTTGCGTCTTGCTAGGCAGGATACCAAACCTCAAGCATAGTCACCCCTGCCAGGAAAACCCAAAATCCCGTCATCGCCGCCATGATGAAACTCTGCTCGATCCTGTCCATGGTGGCTCCCCCTTCGTCTTTGAACACTAATACCCAGCGGCATTTGCCGTCCTTGACCAATGTCGAGGTGGCTATCGATTGCGGTGCATATCGTGTGAACAACTTCACTCAAACAGACATGGCGCCGTTGGCTTCGAGAATGGCTTTCTTCGGCCACAATCGGCCGGTTACGCTTTCTGACTGGGAAACGCCGTGACAACTGCGAGTTGTCTGAAGAGCGAGTCGGGGGGCAGGCATGCGACAGGTCTTGGAGATCAACTTTGCCTTGTGGGGTCTTATGGCCTGCTCGGCCATCAAAGTCGCGCAATACGCCTTCTAAGACAGAGCGTAACCGAGCACTTTGATAGCGGCCCACGTTAGTCCCGCCAGCCAAGCTATCGTCGCGACCGGGGCGGAGACGACATACAAACCGACAATCAATTTTGCCCGGGCGGGCTGGACACTGACGCTGCGTTGTAGCGCCACGCCTTGATCTTCGGACGACGCCGGCAGGAAGGTCGCAAGGTGGAAAGTCAGACCAGTCAGCGCACGCATCACCTACTCCCCGAGGCAGGACTCGCTTTACGAAGTCCAAGGCCCGGATAGTCAGCCTCAACCTAGTATTCTATTTCCGAAATTAGCTAGTGGCGCCGGCAGCTACGCGACTGCAAGCGGCCCCCCCTTTCTCCGTTTTGAAGAGTTGGATTTGCGAAACCAAGCGAGTAACCCGAACGTCAATCCAATGAGCATCATTGTCCAGCTGGCGGGTAAGGGCGTCGCGCTGACGCTTGGATCCCCGAGGCCTTTAGGACCCTCGCCCTCAGAGCCAAGACCAAAAGAGCCATTCGATCCGGAATTTGGCAGCAAGCTGGACAGGCCCGAGCCTTTGTTGGCGCCCACAAAGCCAACGCCTTCCCCAAGCCCTTTCAGGCTGAAAAATCCGCCGCCCCCCGAGAGGCTCGCGCCAACACCACTGTTTGCGCCGCCACCGGACCCGAAGGATCCCGCACCTCCCGGCGAGCTCGAGCCAGTACCTCCGCTTGCGCCTCTTGAATTGAAGGCATTGAGCGAAATATTTTCAGGCGAAAATCCCTTACTGCCAGTACCTTCACCGGCGTTGAAAACGCCAATCGGCGTGTTGCCCGACTTTGACCAGGAATTGCGTTCGTAAAAGCCCTTGTGGTCCACCATATAGGAACGGGCATCCGCAGAACCGTCTCGGCCGAATGTCAGGAAGAACGATTTATCGGTTGGCGCGGAACCGACTGGCCCAGGCTGCAGCGTATTTCCGTGAGCACATGGCGCCAGGAAGATCGCAGAGCAAACGACGATGGAAGGAAAAAACGCACGCATCACAGGCTCCCCAACGTGTGGGATTGGTGTGATGCAGGACAAGAATACTGGAGTTGAACAAAAGTTCAATATCGAAAGTTTATGAATCGATTCAGCTCAGCAGGGAACCCGGGATTGCCCGTCGACGAGATCGCGCTCCTCTTTTGACAGGTGTGAAACGCGACACGAGCTGACTTTGCCGGCACCATCACGGCTCGGGCTTCCCGAGTTTATCAGATGGCCGGAACTGGGACCGTTGGTGGCACGGCAGGGCAGTCGTGAATCGATTCACTCGCAGCCTGCGGGAAGCTCTGACTAGCGCCGCCGAACAGCTGCCCGTCGACCTCGTTGGTTTTGGGGGCGGGTGCCGCGTGTTGGACGGCATCGATCCCGATCCCCCGCCGTCCGGGGCCGTTGGCGCGCCCCGCGACCACGTCGACCACGTTGAGTGTGCCCACTCGGCTAGGGCGTATATTCCAATCGTCGTTACCAGCGGGACGTGGACACCTGAGGTGCGTCGGATCTGGTGTTGATCATCAACAAGCCAAATGGCAACCTGGGTGTCAGAACCGCCATTGGGGCGAACCACCGAAAAGCCCCCATCCCGAACTTCTACGTGAAGAACTTGTTTTTCGGTGTCGGGAGCGTCGCACTATCTCCCGCTCGGGTTTCGTGGTGGGCTCAGATACCGTCTCGGCTTCGAGCTTTGTTGTAGGCTCGGCAATTTCGGCACGCGCCTTTTCAAGATTGTCAACACGCGCCGCTAGCGCGTCGAGTTGTTGCGACAGTAGTCTCCGTTTATCGTCTTCGGCGGAACGAAATTCTATTATCGCCTGTTTCAGATCCGCTATCGCCTGGTTTGTCGCTTCTTGAGGCGCTTGCGGCGGGTCGACCTTCGCCTCCAGGGCAGTGAAGGAAGAATCCTTCTCAGCCCATATCAAAACGAACGCTCCAGCGGCTGCCAATAAGACGACAACCGCCAACCACGGATGCATTCGCAGCAACTCTGTTGCATGATTGGGTACGATAATCGAATTCGCAGCTTTCGCTTCCTTGCTCTCGCTGCCATGGATTGCGTTGGTAGGTTTTTGATTTACGACTTCAACCACATCCGCGGGCACCACCAGCTCTTTCTGAACAGCGGATGCAAGCCCGCTGATATGTTCGGCGACCCTCGCAAACAGCTGGCGTTTTTCCGGGTCAGTAGCAACATTACTTACGACGAGACACTCGGCGACTTCGCTGCGCAGCTTTTCCAGCACTCTTTGAACATCGCTCATGGAAACCCCCGTTTCCGATAAGGCCGAATAACGGAACGCGTGCTGCGGTTCCGGGGTTCCAAATGGAATACTGCTGAGCAATGATTTTGGCTTGTTCTAATGCTCAAGTCGCGGCCGACCACTGGCGTCTGGCAGGGTTATCCCTCTTACTCAGCAGCCCCGCCCGAAGCTCCGGGGTCGAACCCAAAAGCGAAGTCAATGGGCTCCGATAGCCGTTAGCAAGGCCTAGCATTCCTTTCTCTCGGCCGAAATGCGCGCCGCAGGCGTTCGCGGCCTGCTCATCTATTGCAGCGATTATCATTGCAGTCACTGGGACCGGTGCCCGGATGACGTGCGCCTGTCAGATCTGGAGCCGCGGTTTACCTGCCAGGCTTGCGGTCGGCGTGGCGCGGATGTGCGGCAGATTTTGACTGGAACAATAAAAAAGCTCCGATGATGGGCTATCGTTGAGGTAATTCAGTTAGAGCGTTATGCCCCGTTCATCTCGATTGTGCCCGAAACCACCAACCAGAACGTCTATCTTGTATTTTGAAGATTTCGGCCCTCTTGGCCGGGCCTGGCTCAAGACCGACGAGTAGCCGCGCGGTGCCGTTCCAGGAATCTGCTAGACGAGTTGTATAAAGATCCCGTGCGGATCGTTTCGTTCAATACGCCGAAGGTTGGTCACGCGACGTGACGGACGAGATCGCAAGCGCTGTGCTGAGCTTGGCGAAATACCGTCGTCGTTGCAGGACTTCTTGGAGGAACACGGTGGCAAATCGGGAGGTTACTACCGAGCGACATCATTTTAGGTAGCTCGTCCTTTGGTGAGCCCCGCGATACGCTTATCGGCGCCGCCTAAAACCCCTTCCGGACGGTAAGCAGCCCCAAGGCTTCCGCTCAGCATTTGGGCCGCTTCGCTTTTCGGATTCGCAAAATCGCAGATCGAGGGGAACCAAGGTTCTAGGCCGGCCGGGGTTGGCTTCACTTAAATCGGTACCAGGTCGGACCGGGACTTCATGAAAATTACTACGGGTCGAGCGAGACGGCGAATTGCAACAAGTCCCGGAACTAAAACCGATGGTTTCCATTGAGCCCCAGGTGAGTCGTAGTGTTTGGGGTGTCATGGCCAAGCAACGTCATTCGAGCTGGACGCCGGTGATCGTGTCAAATTGCGGCAATCAAACCGAGAGCCAGACAAAAGTCAGCATTCCTGATGATTGGGGGCCAGCGTACTCGGAATTGCAAGTCAGGTTTTTTGACGATTTACCAGAAGACACGACGACAATTTCGGAGCGAAAAATCCAGCGCCGAGCCGATCTTCGTTTTGCAATCGGCGTCGCCCTCGCGCTCGCTCTACCAGCCTTCATTGGCCTTGGCATTTACATTGCAGCGGAGACTATTATCCAACGGGCGAGTTGACGGAGGGCTTTTCAACCGCTTCGCCCCGTGACAAATCCTGCAATCGCGTGAACGCGGAGAGTTTTATCCCTGCTCCAAAATATATTCCAGGCGCTTGATCGGTGGGTTCCGTGATTTTCCCACTCATTTTAATTTGCACATTTGTCCATATAGCGCCTCGGTCCGTCTTTTTTTTAAGGCGTTCCGGAAAGTTGACGCGGAAATCGCAAGTTCCCAAATTCGCGCGGATCATTCCGCGTTCGACGCGACGAGGATTAACCCGGCGCAGGCCAGGGCCGCGCCGATCACGATTAGCGCAACACCAAAAGCAATATGGTATTCAAAAGACATCGGAATTTAACGTGCTGCCATAAGGAAAGTTTCAAGCCGCGCGCTCGGCGTGCCCACCACTACTTGAGGGATTCCTCAATACGGAAACGGTCAATTCGAGATCGAGCGTACTCCTCGGTTGCCTCGTCTGTACGGCGAAGCGAATCGACAAACGTGCGCAGCTCGCCGGCGTCATCATCAGACCCCGGCGGATCGGCCTGCGCTCGACGCCACGAGATGATTCCGCCGAAAACCAACCCGGCGCCCATTACAATCAGCGATATACCTAAGAGCGACATCACTGTGGCAGTTGTAAGCCTGGCGCGGAAGTACACTGCTCTACGCGAGCGCCAACATCGGCTGCCTGACACCCGCCGGCCACTTAACTAGCGTTTTCATCTCGGCGGCCTAACTCGCCCTTTAGCCAACCCATCGTCTTTTCGGTTGTCAGCGGATCAGGACCGTCGCAGTCAAAGCATTGGAAGGTGCGTTTGCCCTTGCCTCCGGGCGGAAGCGCTGACGTGAGGTAGGCCCCGCAGTGGGAGCACGTCGGTCTCTCAGCCTGTCCCATCGCGTAAATTTGCCGCCGCTTCGGCGGCTTGTCCATTCCAAAGAAACTTCGCCGGAAAGAATACTCTTTTCGGGCATAATTGTTCCAAACGTGGAACGCCCTGATTCTCCCATGCACGGCCACACCTGTCAAAGGAGGAACACGCGATTTCGTCGGCGGGCAACCGCTCCGCCATTTGGAACTTCCCCACAGATCCGCGCATTAATTTTCTCGGCGCGATATGGGGACCCAGAGGAGATAAAATGGAACGTTTCGCTCTGCCGCTTTCCGCTGGAACGACCGGTCGATCCTTCAATATCAACATGCCACAAATGTCGATGGGTGGCCTGTCCGAATCTTGGTTGTTCAAGGAACTCGGAGACATGCACTGGCAAATGATTACGGACGGTCTCCGGTGCCGGTCTAGTGAATTATCCGACGCGACTGGAAACCGCCTTTACGCGACCTTTACGCGAATTTCCGTCTCTTCTAACGCACTTGTTAGTTACAAAGAGAACGCGCCGTTTGATCTTGAAGGAGGCCTCTTCCGTTTCGGCCCAAGCATTTATTTTTCCGAAATCAATTTTACGAACGGGCGCGCGCGGCTTATGTCTAGCTTCTCTATGCGGGAGGAAAGCGGATCGAATGTATATCTTTTAAAGGGCCAGCCGAAAATACCGCCGAATTGTAAAATAGCCAAGCACCAGACCCTACCGCAGTTCGGTCAGGAATATGTCAGTGTACGAGCTTCCCACCTATCCAGCGATACCTTCTCCTGTGAATACGAGATTATCCCTCAACACGACATCAACGGCGTCGGACTTCTTTACTTCGCTGCCTATCCGATCATCTCCGACATCTGCGAAGAGCGGTTCGCCTCACAACGCAATCTCAGCACCACGAAGCGAGACGTGTTCTACTTTAGAAATTGCGACCCTGGTGAGACGCTCGTTTTCCGCATTCATAGTCGACAATCGAGCGACCTGCTTGTTGAGAGCGAAACCTCCCTTTCCCGAAAAAGCGATGGAGTTTTGATGGCTCGAATTTTCACGACGAAAGCATTGATTGCCGCCCGATCCGAAGATCATCAGCGGCAGCGGTGCCAATAGTTGAGAATAGAGCCGGGCGTATATCCCGGCGGTCGCGGGCCTTGTGGAAGCCAGAGTGATAGCCACTTCCGGAAATATCCAATCCACGGGCTCCGCAGAGTCACGATACACATCCTCATCGCTGAGATAAACAAAGTCCTGCTTGCCGAAGCGACCCCTTGCCTCAATGCCAGAGGTCATCGGTTTGGGAAGCGTCACGACGATGCCGGCCTCGCGACATGCCAGGATTTCCTCCGTAGCCTCGGTCGGCAACGGCTTCGAGTTCGTCGACGCCGAGGACTTCCTTCGCCCGACAAGCGATGTTGGCGAGTTGCGCTCGATCCGAGCCATCGTTCGTAACCTCATGCGTGACGATCAGGTGATGTTCGGTATCGACCGCGATCTGCACATTGTAGCCGACCACGCCGGAGCCGCGCCCGCTGGTCGTCATCGCGCGGCTGTCGGGATCGGTCAGCTGGCGATGGCCCTAGTCAATCAGAACCGGCGTCTCCTGACGCGCGCAAGGGACAACGCGGACAAAGAATTTCAGCGCCACACAACAGTCCTTTTGCCGCCCCCGCGCCTGAACAAAAATCGTTGGAACCGCGCGCGCTTTGCGCGCGTTCTTGCGATCACGGACGGCGGCACACCTTTCCCTGAAGGTGGGTTTCCAGACCCGGCGCGCAAATCCGTGCCATCCGTCCGACCAACCTTTCACGCAAAGACTGTACGGCGCCACCCCGCCGTCACGTTCGCGGCGCAGGCTGCAGCCAGGCCTCCTGACGCCACCAACCGCAGGGGGTCGGCGCAGCCTTGTCATTGCGCTTAGCGGCGGC
This sequence comes from uncultured Alphaproteobacteria bacterium, assembly GCA_963721935.1. Classification (GTDB taxonomy): domain Bacteria; phylum Pseudomonadota; class Alphaproteobacteria; order Rhizobiales; family Xanthobacteraceae; genus Bradyrhizobium. The sequence goes on along the minus strand of CAVRMY010000050.1, from coordinate 8,729 downwards.
GATGGCGGGCTGCGCTTTTTAGGGAACCCAGCCTAGTAGCCGCCGTTGGTTTGGTGACGGGAGTGTCGGATGCTCACCCGTCACAGCCGGGCGCCCCCCGGCAAAGCAAGGATGACTGGCCCGGCGCCTGCGGAGTGCGTCGGGCTTTCTTTTGAGGTCACGCCTTGCAAAACTCCTAAGTTTCACAAGAAAACTTTGGACAAACAAAATCAACGTGATACAGTTTGCAAAACTTACTTGCGAAATGGATCACGAAAATGGCCATCATCGGATATGCCCGCGTATCGACCCAAGACCAGCACTTGACCGGACAGCTTGAGGCCCTGAAGGCGGCCGGCGCCGTCACGATCTTCAAGGAGAAGATCAGCGGCGTCAGGGCCGATCGGCCGCAACTGGCGAAGCTCATGGCCTCGCTCAAGGAGGGCGATGTGGTGCTGGTCACGAAATTGGACCGGCTCGGCCGGTCGACGCGGGAACTGCTCGACCTGATTGAGGGTATCGGCAAAGCCGGCGCTTCGTTCCGATCACTGGGTGATCCCTTGTGGGATACGTCCTCATCGCAAGGGCGGCTGCTGTCGACGCTGCTCGCCGCGATCGCGGAGTTCGAGAGGGATTTGATCCGCGAACGCACTGGCGACGGCCGCAAGCGTGCCATGGCCAAAGGCGTCAAGTTCGGTCGCAAGCCAAAGCTTTCGGACTACCAGCGCAGGGAAGCCATCAAGCGCCGCGCCGCCGGCGAGACCTTGGCCGAGATCGCGAAGTCCTACGCGGTCGACATCAGCATGATATCGCGGCTGGCTCCGGGCTTCCGCGCCCCTTTCGAAAGCGACGCCGCAGACGCCGCGGCGTGAAGGGAAATCGGGCTTGACCATGATCATGAGCGACGACGACATTGAGGCGATGCTACGCGGCCTGGTCGGAGGATGCCCGCAAAGCCGCGCTCAACTGGTCGGAAAAGCGTTCCATCACCTATCAGGCGATGCAAAACCTAGGGCTGCTAGACGACGATGGGCACGAGTGACGCTGCCGCGGCGGGTTTGTGGGCGGCAGCGTCGGGATCAGCAAACCGGCTTTGCTGGACGAACCTCATGAGTCGCGTCGCGGTCGGGAGATAGCGCTGTATACAGCGGCACTTCCCCCAGTGCCAACGACCTCGCAGCCTCGACTTCTGCTCTACGGGCACGTTCCCGGCGCCACCGGTAGGCTTTCCGTCGTCTTACAGCGGATATTGCGGCCCGCAGGGCATACCCGCTAGCAAAGCCAATGACGAACGAAATCGCAATCTCAACTGAGTCCATCGCTGTTCAGCCCCGCCCTAACGGCGAGGCTACAGCTGGATGCTCTATTAAACTAGGCCCGGAGGCCGCTCAAATTCTAAAATTTCGCGCCCTTCGTCGTCTTGCTCGCGAAATTAGAGACCGAACGACATACCCGGCAGCAAAGCCGACAAGGAATGAAATCACACTGGTGGTGACCAGCTCCATTTTGCCGGACCAACAGCAAGGTTGTTCGGTTTGTTACTTACTACCGTATAATTTTATTTGCCTGAATCCAACCGGTAGATACGCGGGCGCGTTGGGTTTCCGGCTCCCAACCGAAATGCGGCCGCACATTAGCGCCGCGCCGGCGGCAAGCCTGGCAGGTAAACCGCGGCTCAAGATCGGACAGGCGGACGTCATCCGGCCATTGATTGCCGCAACCACTGGTACCGTCCGCGAGATTAAGCGCACCAGTGACTCGCTGTGAGTCAGCAAAAAGCCTTCTTCGGACCAAGCGTCCGATCGCTGCTCAATGGAGACAAAAATGCGAAAGAGAGTTTTGATTGCTCTCGCTGTGTTGCTTATTGCCGCCTCGACGATCCAAATGGCCACAGCAGCCGCGCGTAACGCCCGGAAGGCCGCGCGGGCGCCGGTTCCGGTAACTCAGCAGCTTCGCGACCGCCTCGGGCTCTCCGCGCCTGCGGCCATTCATGCCAGAAAGCTGTGATTTTGGCGCTCGAGGACGGGGCACCTGTTTCTGCGTCGCGCAAATGACGTTTGATCTAAGGTTGGATCGCGTAGGTCCGTCTACCCATGGTTGGCGCTCGCGCAACCCGCCGATCGCTACACATGAACGGTGAATGAACGGCGGACCCTTGGTCGGCGCTGACGCGCCCAAATCTCCTCGCCAACCACACTTTTCGGCGCATGCGGCGATCACCACCGGAACGCCCCGCACCCCTCAAACGTTCCTACTTCTTGAGGAGGAACGTGCCATGAAACTGAAAGCAGTCCTGACGGCAGCATTGCTGCTCGCGCCGACCGCTGCGCTCGCGGCGCCCGGCATCGTCACCGTATCGACGGGGTTGAGGGCCGGTCCCGGCCCCGGCTTTCCGTTGGTCGATCGCATTCCCGGCGGCTCCCGTGTCAACGTCCACGGATGTCTGAAGGGTGATGCCTGGTGCGACGTAAGCTGGTCCGACGACCGCGGCTGGGTATCGTCGCAATATCTCGAATATCTCTACCGCAACAAATATGTCTATCTCCCTGATTATGTCGATGTCATCGATGTGCCCGTCGTGCCGTTCTTGTTGAGCTCGTATTGGTCGAGCTACTATTCGGGACGGCCCTGGTATCAGCGCCGGACCTATTGGAACAACTACTGGACGTCCCATGAGCGCTTCGCGACGCGGATGACGATCGATCGGTCGGCAGCTCGCATCGGCCGCGCGGCAACGCGCGACGCCGCGATCGCCGAGGGACGGACATCGCGCGCCGGCGTGGCAGAGCGCATGACGCGCGAACAGGGCACTGCCCAGATCCGCGGCGCACGAGAGGCGCAGGGTGCGGCCGCGGCCAAGGCCCGCATGGTGCACGAGCAGGCCCGCGTGGCGCATGAGAACGGCGCTGCTCGGGCCAATGCGCGCGTGCAGCCGATGGCGCACGCCCGCATGCAGCCGCCTACGGCCAGAGCGCATGAAGCGCAGCGCATTTCCGCCGCGCCTGCTGCGCGCGCAATGCCGCATGTCGCGCAGCCGAATGTCAGCCACGGTTCGACGATGAACGCGCATGCGCAGATGCCCGCAACACGTGCGGCGCCTGCGATGCCACATGCCGGTGGCGGTGGACCGGCCGGTGGCGGCCACGGCCACGAAAGGCACTGAACGACGAAAAGCCCGGCCTTGCGCCGGGCTTTTTGTTGCGGTTCTCGCGGTAGCCATCGACCGGTCACCGCCCAGCCCGCACATTTCCCCTAGGGCGGGGCGTGCTTGGCGGGCCGACATCAGGCGAACAGCTCATCGCCTCGGTTCGCGATCGGGAGAGCGCCAAGATGATGATGTTTTAGGCATCGCGTTGATTGTATGCGGTCTGGCGCTTATCTCCGCGAGCCTAATCCAGCCATTGTTCAGAAGGGGCGAGTTTCCTCCCCCCTCGGATGAGGCCATCAAACCCTTCGTGCCACGACAATGGGTCGATCCTCATCTACCAAAATTATTTGGTCACTTCGTCGGTGCGAGGCATGAAAGGATTACATTCCTTCACAAATTCCCAAAGCTTACTCGGAGAGATCGGTTCAGCTGGTTCAGCACCAATCTTTCCGCAATCAGGTGGGAAAGACGGAACCAATGCAGGCGACATTTCTGCCCCGCGGGGCGACAATAGAGCGACCAGTCTGCCGCCGTCCCAGACCTCAACGTCGTGTTTATCCGCTAGCAGTTTAGCAGCGTTCAAGGCGGCGGCATCATCTGGATGATCCGGCGAAAAATCCGCGACCCAAACGAAACGATGACCGTCAATACCGAGGATATAGGCTCGATAGTCTCGCATGGCACCCTCCGTTAAACGCTGAGGCTTGCAAATTACACGCTTGTTATTTTTAAAGAGGCCGCCACGTGGTCAAAATAAAAAAGACGCTGCTAAGCGCGACAGCAAATTGACGTACCTCACTGCTTGGATCGCCTCTTTTGTGCGCGTGCCGTGCCGATAATTCCCGTTCTGCTTACCGGTCGGTGCGCCGCCCTTAGCTCCATGCATCCGACAGACGCGAAAGGGGCGTACCGCAGGCGCACGGCAAGGCTTCCCGGTTCGTTTCGATTTAGCTTTGCACCGAGGCGCGTCGTGGGCGCTTTGCATGGGGTTGTCGCTCATATCTTTTTCTCAACTCCCCCCACCCCCACTGGATCGGGCTGCGGTAGCGCGTCCTTGGCCAGCAAGCTCTCGGAACAGGTTTTCCCAAATGCCACGGCGCGCCCACCGAGCGAAACGATTGTATATCGTTGTCGGAGGCCCATAAGCTTCGGGACAATCCGACCAGCGGCAACCACTCTTGAGTACGTGCACGATGCCGCTGATCACGCGGCGATCGCCTTCCGCTCGACGCCTCGAACATCCGTCGGCAAGTGAGGCTCGATCCGTTGCCACTGTTCGTCGCTCAGCCAAAATAGATTTCTGCTCACGATCCCAATCCTTCCCCAACAGAATCAGTATCGTATTGTCAGAGCAGAAAAATTAATGAGTTATGACCCTAGTCCTCTTTTAGCTGCGGCTTCTCATGCAAGACCGCACTTAACAGCGAACTATGCACCTCGATGCGCCCGTTGTAGCTGATCAGCCCAAGCTTACGGAATTTGTTCATAAAATAGCTGACGCGCGATCGGGTGGTGCCGATCATTTCGGCAAGTGTTTCCTGACTGACGTTGGGGCTGATCGGCTGCGGGCTGCCTTCCTTGCCGAAATTCGCGAGCAGTAAAAGCAGGCGGGCAAGCCGTCGCTCACTCGAATTGAATAGCTGGTCGATCAGGTCCTCTTCAATCCGGCTGTTCCGGGTCAGAAGATACGCAATGAACAACTCCGAAAAACGCGGCTCGGCATGTATCGCGGCGGTCATCGCGGCCTTCGTGATTGCCGTGATCAAGCATCTTCCATCGCCGTCGTGGTCGCGATGCGAAGCGGATGACCATTCATGCAGCCTTCACCGAAGAACTAGCCGGGCTCTAGAATTGCGACGACAGCTTCCTTGCCCTGTTCGGACATGACGGTAAGCTTGACCTTGCCTTTTTGAATGTAAAACACCGTGTCAGCGACGTTGCCCTGCTTGAACACGTGTTGATTTGTGAAATTCCATTACCGTTTTTCCCGCGCCCACTTTGGCGAGAAAGCTTTTCGGGTCAAACGCGTCCTCGGCTGGTTTCTCCATGAGAGCCTCCGCCGGCTCGGCCAATTTCACCCAATTTTAGCGCACCGGTCCCCTAAGGCGCAAAGCCTACATTTGCCGTTTCGGGTAAATAATCGAAGCGATAGGCGACCGGATCAGGTGGTCAGCCATACCGATTTCCCAATAATGGTCAGTATTGCTCACTCGCAAAAATAAGCTGGTCCAACCAACCGGAGGGGCTCGTTAGCGCATATCGCGCACTACAGGCCGCCCGGCACGACGCGACGCGGCCCGAAAAAAAGCGCCGACCAGAGCTTCGCTGACACATTAACTTTTCGGAAGTGAGCAAAATGGACCATCGCCAGGACAGGGCCTAACGGTGCCAGTTCCGGCCGACGCGTCAAGCAGTTACTGGACTAAGCTGTTTTGTCTGTTGGCTTCACGGGCACGAGCGATGCCAACGGGATATCAAGTTTGCAAACGACGCCAGAAGGCTCAAAGGAAAGATGGGCTTCGCCCCTAAGTTCGCCAACAAAACCTTGCTCGATCAATCGCGTTCCAAAACTCTGCCGCGTGGGCATCTGAACGGACGGGCCACCGGTCTCCACCCACTTAAAGCCAAATCGCTCCTTCGAGGCATCAACAGCCGCCGATATCGCCACACGGCCATTAGCATTCGACAGCGCACCGTACTTGGCGGCATTGGTGCAGAGTTCATTGAGAATCATTGCGAGCGGGAGAACGGCGGCTGGACTTACGTCGATAACTGGAAGGATGATAGAGAAACGCGCGCCCTTATCGAACGGCTCAATTGCGGTCTGAACAATTGACGACAGCGTTGCACTCGTCCAGTTGGTCTTCAATAGCAAGTCATGCACCCGTCCCAATGCCAGCAAGCGACTTTCGATTGCCTCGCGCCCGTGCTCAACGCTATCCGCATTTCTTAAACTCTGCGACGCGATGGCCATAACCGTGGCAAGCACGTTCTTTATCCGATGATGTAATTCTTCCAACAGAAGGCGTTGCACACCTTCCATTACCTTGTGCTCGGCGGCGTCGATCCCCGCCTGCGCCAACAGCTGCCGCAGTTTTGTATTTTCAAGATCGAGCCGAAGTTCTCTTTCGCTTACCAATTTTACGATGCTTCTATAGTGGCGGGAGTAATCGGCTCCCAGTCACCGGTACTGGCCATTGTGCTCGGCGATTTGCCGAACATAGCATAGCGTCCGAAACCGTACTTCGAAATCGGCAGTTTAAGGGTGAACAACCGACCGCCGGTATCGCAGCCTCCTGATGCTTCTTACGTCGTAGGCGTCCCGCTATTGAGAAGGTTGGATACGGCAGTGAGAAGCTGGGCTGGCGCAAATGGCTTGGCCAACATGATGCTGTTTGGAACGCCTTTGGAGGTCCAATCTGCGGCAGCGGCCCCGCTCATATAGACGACGGGGAAATCCGGCTCGATCTCTCTGGCGTGCTGAGCCACTTCCCAGCCGTCCATTTTGCCCGTCAGATTGATATCGGTCCGAGCGCGCGGTATTTGCCCTTGTGATCCTGTAGCAGGCTCAGGGCCTCCTCACCGGAGGCAACGATGGCAGTATCGAAACCGCCGTCCCGGAACGTGCCTTTAACAAGGCTCTGTATCAGTTGGTCGTCCTCGACAACGAGGATAAGGGGCAATTCCACAGCTACTCTCCGGACCCCGGTCCGGGGGCTTTCACAATCAGCACGCAAGGAGCCTTAAGCTACAAACAGCACACAAGTTCCCACGGGCGCGCTGCGCATGAAAAGAATTTTATACCGGGCCCCAATCACCCCAATCTTCGGCTGGACATCCGTTTTTCAGACGCAATGCGGTTCGCTGATGAGCCTGCGCTTGGCTCGGCGAGGTTGCCAACTGGCTCAAGGGCGAGCTTCGGCCGCCGAAGTAGACCCATACACGTCCGACGCCACCAAGTGTTTCGCGCGCGGAGAGCGTTCTACCTTGCTGCGTATTAGACTTCATTCGGCAGTGGAAGGCCCTAATAGACTACGGACCTTTTTAGCCAAATCTCTCTGAGTGATCGGCTTTTGCAACAAGAAAACCCGTGCATCCAAGCGTCCATGATGCACGATGCGTCCCGAGAGTAGCCTGTCATGAAAAGAACCTTGAGTTTGGATTAGTCGGACGAGTTCTTCACTGAGAATACGTCCGTTCTTGCCAGGCATTACCACGTCGGTCAGCAATAGGTCGATGGTTCGTTCAGAGTGCTTGAACACGTTAAGAGCCTCGACTGCATCGCGAGCTTCAACAACTCGATAGTTCAGCTCCAGCAGCGTTTCAACTATGTATTGCGGACTTGCTCATCGTCTTCCACAATCAAGATCGTTTCACCACCACCCATATTGGCATCGACCGTGTCCGGGTCCGCATTTTGCGTCGTCAATGCTAACAATGTTCGAGGCAAGTAGAGTTTGACTGAGGTGCCGTGCCCGACCTTGCTGTCGATTACTGCAAATCCTCCCGACTGTTTTGCAAATCCATACACTTGACTGAGGCCCAGTCCGGTACCTTGCCCGGTCTCCTTCGTCGAAAAAAATGGCTCAAATGCCCGCTCAAGGGTCGCTTGGTCCATCCCTACGCCATTATCGGTGACGCGTATCAGTACGTAAACTCCGGGAACGACTGCATTTTGTTTAGCGTATTGGTCATCTATGAAAGAATTGTTCGTTTCAATCGTCAGCTTGCCGCCGTTTGGCATTGCATCCCGTGCATTCACAACAAGATTGAGGAGTGCGGCCTCCAACTGGTTTGGATCTGTCTCCGTACTCCATAGTCCTTGGGCAGCAAAAATTTCGAGTTCAATCGTTTCGCCGACCGTTCGCCTGAAGAAATCTGATATTCCGGAGATAAGCTGATTTGGGTTCACCACCTTCGGGTCGAATGGTTGCTTGCGCGCGAATGCGAGAAGGCGGTTCGTCAGGGTGGCAGCGCGTTGGGCACCATTATAAGCATGTTCAATCGCTCGCCCGATCCGCTCGCGAGAGCTTTCATTCCATTTCGCAAGCGCTCGTTGCGCAAGTTCTAGGTTGCCCGAGATCACAGTGAGCAGATTATTGAAATCGTGCGCGACGCCCCCGGTCAGTTGACCGATAGCTTCCAACTTTTGTGCATGACTGAGCATCGCTTCAGCATCCCGTCGCTGCCGCGCTTCGACCTCAAGCATAGAATGGGCCAATCTGAGTTGCCCCGGCGATGGTACAGCCAGCAACTTAGGTATGAGGGGCCACAGCAAGACTGCTGTTACTATAGAGGCGATGGCGGTAAGCGCCTTGACGAGGCCTTCTAAGCCGTACGCTGGGACCCAAAGCGTGTAGATCGAAAAAACGTGAGTGAAGCCGCAGGCCATAATGAAGATAGCGAACGCCCAAAAGATCCATCCGAACTCAACGTCGCGACGTTTAAAAACGAAATAGGCAAGTGCGAATGGAATGGAAAAATAGGAAAGAGCGATGATCGTGTCCGACACAACGTGGACTATCAAAAGCTCCGGCTCCCATAACAGGCAAATGCCGTGCGGGGAAAGCATCGTCGTGTCGAAAAAGACCTTCAAATGGTC
>CAVRMY010000049.1:0-91882 GCA_963721935.1 uncultured Alphaproteobacteria bacterium | reverse complement strand
ACTTTTCAATGACTTAGTGGTCATCCTCTTCTCCATTCCAACTTTTAGGACCGGCCCATTCCAACTTTTGGACTGCTTCTGTTCGGTCATCGCATCGCTTTCCGGCCCCTCTTGCGGGCCTCAAACACGCTTTTAATCGTGGTGGCATTCACCGGCACATAGGTCGCAAAAAGCGAATTCGAGGCCGATAGGGTGTTCCCCATAGCGTGGCTCAGTTCGGCCGGGCTCGCCTTGCCAGCGATGGCCTCGACCGCCCCTGAGCGCCGGAAGTCATGGCCCAGCATTCGCCGTTCCAGAGGGCCGAACTCGGCAGCCCGTATGTCCCGGAAGTCGTCGCCCAGCGTGTCCTTGGAATAGGGTTGGCCGGACGAAAGATGTAGGCGTCGCGGGTCAACTCGATGCCGAGCCTGTCGAGATAGGCCGCCAGCAATCGCATTGTGCGGGCGCTCAGAAGGCCACCGACCGAAACGCCGGTCTTCCTCCGCTCCGTAAAGAATAGCTGTCCTTCGCCCGCCGTAGCCATCTGAGAGGCACGCAGCGCTCGAACGTCGCCGGGGCTCATCTGTGTATCCCAGGCCACGCCGATCAAAGCGCTGAGACCGTAATATTTCATTCGCCACGCGCGCTTCGCTAACCGTGTAACTTCGCCCTCTGCCCACCGCTCGGACCGACCCTTGGCCGCGCTGTTGCGGACACCAAGCGACGGATCATCGTCGCGCTTGCAATAGTGCAGCGCCGCCGCCACCTTCCACAGCGCCCGCCATATCTTCAGCGCTCGGTGCGCCTCGCGAAGCGAAACCTTATCCTCGACCATCTGGCGCCATGCCGAGACATCATCGAGGCGCACAGTCCGCGGGTCGCAATCCCCAAATATCGGCTTGATACGCTTCCAGCCGCGCCACCAGTCATCCCGTGTCGCAGGTGCCTTTCGGCGCCATTCCTCGGTGCGGCGATATTGCCTGAACGCTTCGCCCAACGAACGCGGCGGATATATCGTCAGCTCTTCCGAATTCGAGAACGAAAGATTTTGCGCAGATGCCATAGCAGGTGACGGCGTTGCTCCTGACCGTGTCGAATCCCACCGACGATTCCATTCCTCAGCAAGCGCCCAGGCCCCCGGTCCATCATGCCCGCAAGGTACAGGCCCGAAACCGAGTGCTTTCATCTTTGGCGTTGGCTCCCAGAAGGCGTTGCCGTTCTTCACGACGTAATATCGGTGTTTGATATTCGTCACCGGCTGCCCCGAGATGCAGCAATCCGGTCTTGTGCCACCGTTGACGCGTCCCGCGCCCCGAATTCGGCGCGACCCTGAAAGAGATGTGGGTGCCCTGTACGTCGCCACGCATCAATAGCGTCGAGATCAAAGTTGCCAGTGTCGGGATCGGGCTTAGGAAACCCTCGGGCAATGAGGTTCGGCAATGCCGTCAAGAACGCTGCCTCATTCGCCATACCCATGCGACGCGCCGCGATAGTCGCGGGTACATCACCACCGGGAAGCAAGCGGAAGCGCTGTGTCATCAGCTTAGACTAGCTCCTGTCGAGCGGCGGCTCTTTCCAGGCCACCCAGCTCATTCGTGGTTCGCTTTAAGCGAAGGCCGCCGCCCGACAGTTGGGAATTGGATTCGCTAGACCCGCCTGGAAGCGGGGAAAATCGTGCAGTTACTTCTACAGACGCAATGCACCTACCGTGCCACAGCCGCGAAGTCACCCAATGGCGTGGGCACGTTCACATCTTATCGGCTTTTCGGGGTATGAACGGCATCACGGTGTGGCGAATTGCGTATGGTTTCGACTCACATTCAACAAATCAGCGTCACGACATGGAGCCATTGAACACGCGACCGACTCCATGAGGCAATGCAATACTTGTGCTAGGTGATCCAACCTCACCAAAAAAACATAGGCTTCCGCTTATATGTATCTCTCCCGCAACATTCCGGCCAACCTCTCCGCCAGAATTCCAAATCATTTGGAGGAAGCGCAATTCCAAATCATTGGTGGAAACGCGCGGCTCAATTCACAATGTGCTTGTATCCTAGCTCAATACGCATAAGACGGAGGCGTGACTGCCCCGCTTCTATTATCCCGGCACCCCTTGGGGCGGCCCGACGCTGTTTCCGCGCTACTACGGCGGCGGCTGGTAAGCTCCGCTGAGCGGCTTACTGACCGAGACATTGCGGTGACCGTCACGGACGTGTCACGCGTGACGCCGCCGAACAATGAAATTGCGTCGAACTTCGTGGTTTCAATAGCTTGCAGGCGGCTACTGGCAGGGGTCGGGGCGAGGTCGGTCGGAGGTTCGCCTAGCTGGGGCGCGCGTGCGTATTAAGGTGCAATGCGGCCGTCCCATAACCAAGCATCGCGGACGCAGAGCGAATTGGCACTTACTGGCCAAATAGCCAGCGAAAGCGGAACAGCCGGCGCGGCGAAATGTTCTCTCCCGACAGATTTTGCTTAGGGAGAAAATACATGTTCGCAAAGTATATCACGGCCGCCCTTGCCGGGACGGCGTTGCTTGCGACGGTTGCGTCAGCCCAAACTCCGACAACAACCACCGACCGCGCCAACACGGCATCCGCCAACACGGCAATGACGCTCTCGGATTCCTCGCTGCAGGGCAACTGGCGCGCGTCAAAAGTCGTCGGCCTCGCTGTTTACAATGACAACAATGACAGCGTCGGAACGATCAACGATCTCTTGATGGACAAGAGCGGTAACATAAAGGCCGTTGTGCTCGGCGTCGGCGGCTTCCTGGGCGTTGGCGAGCATCTGGTCGCGGTTCCCTTCGACAAGGTAAAGTTCGTTGATACGCGTGTTCCCTCGACCGCCGCCACAAGCAGCAATAGTCCGGCGTCACCGACCACCACCGGTTCGACCTCGACGAGTACCAGCGCTGCAACATCGAAATCCAATCTTTGGTATCCCGATCACGCCGTGTTCAACGCAACCAAGGATGAACTGAAGGCGATGCCCGAATTCAAATATTCGACCTGAGGCAGGGTTGAATTGAGTTCAATGAAAGAAGCGCGTCCGGCGTTGCCGGGCGCGCTTAATATTTCGAAGTCCTTGTTTTCATGCCTCGGCCCCGCGAGAGGGGGAGGATAGTCAATTCTGCTTCGCATGGCTCCAATGGCTTTGCGCTTCGTCAGCGATCCGGAATAGCTTGGTGTATTGTCGTTCCGCCATGACCTGATTCCCATTCTGCTTGCCGGTCGGTGCAACGCCTCGTGCGAAATAAGCAACCCGAGTTGTAAAGGGGGCCTTCTCGCGTGCCGGGATCGAATTGGTGTAGCTGAGTGCTCAGACTTGGACATGGTTCACCTCCGTCCGCCGCTTGGTCGAGCCGGAGTTGAAGGCGAAATAGATCGGCTAGTATGACGATGACTGACAACGAGAACGTGGATGTCAAGGCTCTGGAATTGTTCATGGCCAAGTATATTGAAGTGTGCAAGGAAAGAGGCCTAACGCCCGAGCAGACGAGGGGTATGGTCCCAAAAACCTATGACATAGCTAAGGCGATTCTCTTGCAAGAGCTCCGAACTGCCTTGGGTGTCGTCAAGCGACTTGATTGAACGGCAGTTGCTCGGCGCGAAGGCCCAACTTTGCTCTCCACCTTGCCCTAGAACGGCCCCGGAAAGCTGTACGGTAGCGTCGGGGCTTGAAGACGGACGATGCAGTGAGCCGCCAGGGGGAGCGTAGAATGTTGTCACCGGTTCGCCGAGACCAGTTTGAAATTTCGCCTAAGGGTATTGCCCACAAGCCGACCGGGGCGACGTACACTCCACATCCGGGCGCCCCGCACTCCGGAACAATCAATATAGGCCAGCTCGGAAATCTGCCCCCGAATGTCGAAGACTATCGGCCCCACGACGTGAAGGCGATGATGGAGCTTTTGTGGGCAGACTACGTCGATGCAAATCCTCGTCTCTTCGAGGTGCACGATTAGAAGTGGCCGCGGCGGCGCGCCATTGTGTGCCCATTTGGCGTAGCCCCAACCCACGTTCACGTCGGCGTGGTGCCGAATTTGCGGGCGACCACTTCCGCTTGTGACCCTGACTGTGTAAAAACGCAAAAAATTGAAACGCGACGAGAATGCCATTCTTCAGTTCGATTTCTAAGTCGAATGTGTTTTCGAATTGGATGCCTGAAACAGTCCTAGACGAATATTTTCTTCTGTAGCGATTGAGGGCCTTCGCGTTTTGACACGGCCAAGACCCAAGGCCGACATTGACCTGACTGCTCGACTGGCGAAAAAAGGTTGCCAAAAAAACTACCTCGTCAACCGTAAATCGGCGGTCGGTTCTTGATCCATTGCTCGGCCCTCTCGATTTGAGCCGCAAGTTGAAGCAGCAAGTGCTCTTCGCCAGACCTGCCGACAAATTGCACGCCGATCGGCAAGTTGGACTTTGACCAGGCGATGGGCAAGCTGATCGCCGGCTGACTAGTCACGTTTTGCATCGCTGTGAAAGGGACATAACCCTCGATCGGCACAATGGCCTTCATCACGTCGGTCTCGTCGAGGTCGATTGCACCAATCTCCAAAGGCGGTCGTCCCAATACGGGCGTGATCCAGGCATCGTAGGACTGTTGCCATCTCGCGATTTGTCGCGAGATGGCTTGCAGTGTGGTCCAGCAGAGTTGGTATTGCGCTGCGGTTATGGTCTTGCCGTATTGGTAGAAGCCCCAAGTAAGACCCTCGAAGTCCTCGCGCGCGGGCTCCTTGGCCAATGTCTTCGCAAAAAACTCAACCAGCATTGCGAGGCCGGCGGCCCAGATCACGATGAAATTCGTGCGAAGATTGGCACCATCGGCTGCCGCCAGCTGCGGCGCGCCTTCCTCGACGTCGTGCCCGAGCTTGGCGCAAAGCTTTGCCGCGGCTTCGGTAGCGGCCTTGCATTCGGGATCAATTTCGCCATCGAGGCGCGTCGTCGTGAAAGCGATGCGGAGTTTCTTTGGTTCCAGTGTGGTAACCGCGAGATATGAGCCGGGAGGAGGCGGGGCGGTGTAAGGATCGCCGATCTCTGGACCGTTAGTCGCGTCGAGCAAAGCGGCCGTGTCGCGCACGCTACGGCTCACCACGTGCTCGGCAACGAGGCCACCCAAGGCGTCACCGATGATGGGACCTAGCGGGTTGCGGCCGCGAGTTGGCTTGAGGCCGACGAGGCCGCAACATGAGGCGGGTATGCGGATTGAACCACCGCCATCATTGGCGTGCGCGAGCGGCACTATGCCAGCCGCTACGGCGGCGGCTGATCCGCCGGAAGAGCCGCCGGTCGAATGACTAAGATTCCAAGGATTGCGTGCAGGACCGTAAAGCTTCGGCTCAGTGATTGGCAGGGCGCCGAATTCCGGCACGTTGGTCTTGCCGAGCGGAATGAGACCGGCGGCCTGGAAGCGGACTACAAGCGTTGAATCGAAGGGCGCAGGTATCGCTGGCACGAACCGGCGCCATCCCGGTTCGGCCAGCCCTTCTTGAAGCCGAGGATGTCTTTGAGGAGCATCGGTACACCGGCGAAAGGGCCGGACGGCACCGTCTTAGCCATTGTGCGCGCCTCATCAAACGCCTTGAAGATAACGGCGTTGAGCTGCGGATTCTGTCGCTCGATGCGCTCTATTGCAGCCTCAACGAGTTCGATGGGTTTGATCTCTTTCTTCTTCACGAGATCAGCAAGTCCGAGGCCGTCATAGTTCGAATATTCGGCAAAACCCATGCTCGCCTCCCACGCGCGGAACAGACAGCCAAAGGCCGGCAGCATATAGCGTTATATAGGCGGCGCCTACGACTTCCGGCGTTGGCCCGTTGCTGACATACGTGGCCAACGCCGAGATGTCCGGTTTCGGGGGTAAGAGCGGACTAACGCCTGCTGGATCGGCGAGGTCGCCGTTTGACCCAGACCGGACTTCGCCGACAGGAGGACGCGAGCCTAAGCCCCACCGCAACGGGGACCGACTTTTCTCCCGATGAGGCCGGGGATTGCGTAGGCGCATCGCGCCCATAGCGCCCAAAACAGGTTTGATCTGCATCAAAGGTGATGGGGCTCAAACGAAAGCTTTCCTTCCAAGGGAGTAGTGTAAATGTCTTGGCAGGCAATGGCCGGTTTGCTCTTAGCAATCGCGATGGTGATTGGAGGCGCGGTAGGCATCGGCGTCCCTTTGGCCATGGTCATCATTTGGTTTTGCTCCTGACGCGGTGACGAATTACTCGATTTGTCTCGTCTGCGAAAAAAGCGCGCGACCGATTACAGCCCCGCGCGGGCTTGCGCGGCGATAAGGCGCTGGCAGCCATTCGCCCGCAACACAGCAACATGGAGTATGAATAGCGACCCAGCGACCCAATCCAAGAGAGTTTGCGCATTAACGGGAGGGAAGCAAAATTTGCGATAGGGCTCCTCACACTGGCGATTTACGCAGCTTCGCTGCCGGTTATTGCTATGATCACGCCGTCACAGGCCGCGACGAAAAAGCACGGGCGACCCCACGTCAGCGAACCTTGGTATGCCGGTCACGCGCAAGCGTTTGGCCCGCCGTAAGGTCAGGCAGGTCCGATCTGCCCGGGAAACGCCCGAGGCATCGACTGCCGGGTGTTTCCTCCTCCAATCGAGGACGATCCGGATCGAAGAAAAGGTACCTGATTTTTCCTTTTCGGTCCCCGCCTTCCCCGAACCTTCAACATGGGCCTTGCAGGAGGGTGTGAATTGCTGTCGAGCGCGGGACCGATGAAAGCCCCGCGGAACTAACCAAGGCATTTGGAACTTGATAGGCCGTGGATCTGAAGACCGAAACTTTGGAAGAGGCTCTAGCTTGTGAAGGAAACTAGTAATGTCGCGTCGAAGCATCGTTTCACTTGCCGCATCCGTTATCATCGGCAGCGTCTGCGTTGTCACAATTTCAACTGACGCTTCCGCTTATTATCGAAGGGGTGTCGGCGTTTATCACGGCGGTGTATATCGCGGTGGCGTTTACCGCGGTGGCGCTTATCGTGGAGCCTACTATCGTGGCGGCTATTATGGTGTACGTCCTGGGGTGGCGGTAGGTGCTGCCGTGGGTGCTGCTGCCGTCGGCGCTGCCGCTGCCGGAGCATATTACGCACCCCGCTGCGGATACTATCCTTACGGACCCTGCTACTAAATCGGCCACGAGTGCCAAACGAAAAGCGCAGGACCGTTGCCAGCCCGCGCCCTTGCATACTCTAGGAAGGCCCCCGGTGAGTCCGGGATTCGCGGGCTGTCATGGACCACGCCAGCTGAATGGTGAGTCCCGAAGATCAGCAGCGTGTTTCTGCTTCTGCGGCGGGACGATCGCCACGGTCGACGAGCAAATCCGCAGCGCTCACCGCGGCGCCGGTGCTTAGATCAGCTGAAGAAGCGCTCAGATTTCGGCCTCTTACTGCGGCCAATCCTTGTAGAGCATGATCCCGATCATGATCATCGAGCCGGCCGCAACCGCCAGCGAGCAGATCACCGGCAACTCTTCGAGGACAGCGACAACAGCTGCCCGCCCGCTAATTCTCTTCCCATGCGCGAAGCTCCACCCTGCCACACCCATACGGAAACTCCGTTTGGCCCCCAGCAGCAATGCGGTTTGAGTGCCCTTTTGCGGCATTTTTGGGTCAATTTGACCCGGCCACGCCACACGTAGCCTGCCTACTGAGCCCAATGGGGCGGGTTTGGCCGCCGGGCATAACGCCTGTCCCTGCAGGCTGAGCACGCGGCCGAAGCCCGCACTTACCCTTGGATGGGTCGCTGCCGAATAGTCTGGTTCGGTTGATGCTCTACGGTAAATCCGCCTGCAACCTTATAGGCCTTGCATTCGATTCGAGCCCACTCGACCGCTTGATCGTAGTCGCGGCACTTAAGCGTCATTGCGTGACCCCGAAAAGAGACGACGACATCACATTCAGGAACGCCGTCGTAGCGCCGTACACAAATTTCGGCCGAATGGTGGGTAATCATGATTTTGCGGCCAACCGTTTGAGATGGTCCCAGCCCAACCAGTCTTGCTGAACATCCCCTGTTTGTCCCGACTGCAGTAGCGGCAATCCCCAGCAAAATCTATGGAACAGCGATTTTAACCCGGTGAGCGCGGGACCGAAGCCGCGCCCTCAACGAAAAGCCGCCGCTGGGTTGAGATCAGCGACGGCCTGTTGTTTGTGACCAACCAGAAGGTCAGGACTAGGACGAGCCTAAAGCTTGAATTTGTGGTTACCTGCCTGCAAATGACGCAGGCTGTCCTAGCCTTCTGGACTTTGCAATGGTCCTGGTATCTTAGTTAGCGGAGCTCCTCCGACTGAAATAGGTCCAACAGGTTTGGCCTGGCGAGCCAGCCTTTTGTGCGCCGCTCCGGATAACCGGGCACGGGCACGTCCCTTTGGAATGGAGGAGGTGATTTCTGTCTTAACCGCATTTTGTAGCGAGTTGACCTTTGCTATAAGCGTGAAAATCTGAGCAGAAATCTTCTTCACGTCGACATGTTCATCCGCTATCTGAGTAGACATCTTCTTCACGTCGACCCGCTCGTCCGCTATCTGAGCAGATATTTTCTTCACGTCGACATGTTCGTCCGTGATGCTCTTTCTCAGGCTATCAAAAGTAGCTTCTTCCTGGTAGCGCAGAGCCGTGTTTTGTTGCAGCACGACTGCGTTTAGCTGCAACAAGGATGCATTTTCCTGTAGCGCCGCGGCTTGTTGCTGCTGAGCCGACTGAATGTCCTTCAAAGCGGTAACAACCGCCTCCGGTATTGGAGCTGGGGCACTTTGATGCGGAAAAAGTTCGGCCACCAAGCCGCTGACATTCGGCAAGGCAAAATCGGAAGGTGACAGCGTATAGACGGCCGCCGTAGCATTTAGGCCTAAAGCAAACACCGACAGTGCCAAGATTGATCTCCGGCTGGACTGCTTGCTCGGTGCTATGAACTTATCTGTCGCCTCAATTTGGATCTGCGTTTGCGATGTCACTTGCGTTGACCTCAAACGAGAGAAATAAAAAGGGAGCCGTCCTGGATCGTCCACACGACGGCTCCTTACACGTTACCCATCTAAAACTGCTTTAGATGATGGGCTGCTCAGATTAATTCCCGGTTAGCGCCTCAGCCTTCTGGCATGTGGCGCCAACCGCTGACTGTTACGCTTCCTATGCGAAGGGTGACGGCGTTTGATCTTTGTCCTAGGCCGTTAGGGTGTAACCAGCTCCTTGGTCTCCTCGTAGGGGCCTGGGCGGGTGGCCTTGTCGGGCGACGTGTAAGGGCGTCTTCTTCGCGCTTCAGCGGCGACGTTCGGCTGTCCGATCTGGAGCCGCGCTTTACCTGCCAGGCTTGCGGCCGGCGTGGCGATCTGCATTGGGGAAAGCGGAAGCTGAAGCTCTATCTGAAGAGGAAACCACGAAAAGTTAAAGGTTAGCTAACACCTGACTGATACCGTGCGCGTCTGACCAGACGAGGTCATCGTGCAAACGGTCGAAACAAGCAGTCCCGTTGAAGTCCGACGCTGTCGCCACGCCCAATATAGCGGACGGGTAGCAGAGCTGAGTTTGAACGGGTCAAGATTTTTCGGCATGGTCCGGTCCGTCCAGGAAGACCGATCCAGCTGCCCACAACGATGGATTGTCACGATCGTGCCAACGGTGGAGAAGCCCCCTCTCGTTGGTTGGCGGTATTCGACCCGGAATTCATTGCCTTCGAATATGAAGGTGCAGGATTAAGTTCACGGACGGTCGCGTGCACGCGGTAACCCTAATAATTGCTTTCGATTGTCGATAAAATTTTATCGAGTAGGATGATGACCAGTCGAGCGGCGTGACGAACCGCTAGATGAGAGCTCAGCGAAGATGGCGCAGCTTCTCAGGCCCTCGTCGAAAATTCAGCGACGGAACCGGTCGCGAACCGGCAGTTGCGGAAATGAGGCCGTTCGGTGCCCGCCCGGACGGCTCTTTCTCTTTGTGCACCTTGGTGGACGGTAATCAACTTGCACTACCCACGATGGTCATCTGAATGCGCGCCGCGCGGGTGGTGGGCAATGTGATCGAACACGGGTCCAGCCGGTAAAGCCTGCAGCGCGCGCACCGGCGATCAAGATCGCAAACCCTCCCTGGGATCTGAGGCATCTTGTTGCCGCTCCGCTTTCTTCGAGCAGCGTCCAGAGCGGCCGGCGGGGCGCGGAGGCGCGGCCCGATTGGCAATCGGCTGAAGCGTATGCGTGACAAGAGGGGGCGCGCTTTCAAGGGAAATAGAACTTTGCCTTTGGCGAGTATTTCCGCTTTTGGATCCAGAGGGGACTATCGACGGGCGCGGGCAGCGAGTTGCGCCTTAGCCGTTCCGAACCCCTCGACCTATTCCCTCTACCAACCGCCGCGGAAGTGGCCTCGATGGCCCCATCCCCATCCGGGACGCCAAGCCGGACCGGCATAAGCATACATAGGAGGTGCCGCATATACGCGCGGCGCCGCATAGACCGGATATTCATCAACCATCACTGGCGGCCCTACAATCACAGGTCGGCGAACGATGACGGGACCCGGTTCCTCGACAACGATGGGCGGCGCCGTTCCGTACTCCTCGTACAATTCTGCTTCCCCCTGATAGCCTGGAACTTGGCCATAGGGAGTTACCGATAGATCGGCGGCCGCTGCTGGCGAGGCAAGAGCTAGTGCACTTGCCGCACCCAATATCGCTTTACGGATATACATTATTCCCTCTTTTTGGTTCGCTTATTTGTCGCCCTTTAAAGCAAACGCGGAAATCCGTTATTAGGTTCATGAACGCGCGTTCGTCGATCGAAGGCGCGAATCCCGCTGATCCGCCGTTCGAGCGGCTAATCATCGTCAATCTCAAAGTTCACGAAGATGAACAAATCCGCTCCCCGGCCGTCTACTATATGCAGCAGCCTGTGAATCCGGATACGAACATGTGTGATAAGTGTGTCGAACTCGACGGCAAGATCGAGCATTACCGGTGGGTAACTTGCCATTATCCTAATCGAGACCGAGGCTCCTGGCCCAACTACGACCTCGAACGTCCGACTTACCGTTCTGGGCAAAATTCGCCGGTGTACGGGAGCCCAGCAGGATCACAATTGCGGGCCGGAAAGCATCATCTCACGCTCTGCTCGGAAAACGTTACCGTAGAGGTTAGAAATCCATTGACGCCCGCTCGACGTGACATTGAGGTAACGTATGGCTGTCTGAATTTGCGGAGCAACATTGTTCCAATAGAAGTTCGGGTATCTGTAAACAATGTCCGCTGGCGTATCGTAGCCAAGCGTTTTATTCAAACCAATTTCCTCAAATTCGTAGAACAGCGCATTTGACTTTCTCATGTAGTTGGGGTCGCCGAGCTGGCCGATCAGGTCGGCGGCGCGCAGCAGCAAACCCTCTTCTTCGGTTAGTTCGTCGTCGTTCGAGGATGTCGCGTAGGGAAAACGCGTATACTCGATTGCTCGGGCAATTCGCGTCGCGTCGAGCTCTTCCACAGAATCGAGGCGCTCGAAAACGAACAGTTTTGACCGGTCCACATGGTATGGTGCGAGGGCTGCATCGGACGATCCTCGCGGCAAACGAATTGTACGACCATTGACATCGGCGACGTAGGATTTACAGTCGTCGCCTTGAACAACACCGCGGACGTATCCGATGTCGTGGGTGAGGCATGCCACAATAAAATTCGCGTAGTCGTGTGGTGTGGTTGGGCACAGCATTGCTCGGCCCATCATGATGTCATGTCCCGCAAGCGTAACGAGTAGCGAGTGCTCAAGGTCATGATACAGCGCATCACTGTTACCAATGCACTCCAACGTGAGCCTGGCAGCATACGGTAGGAATTCAGCCAGGCGGGCATGTGAAGTGCCAAACCGACCTTTGGTTTCTTCGGTTAGGAATTTCCCCAAAGCGAGTGCAGCCAGTTTCGGAATTGTGATCATCTGAACACCTGTCTGAGTTCTGCTTCTTCACTTCCAATGAGTCCGAAGAGGAAGCGGTGGCCGGTCGGCGTGCTATTGCACTGAAAAGGTGGCTGGCAATGACAACGTCAAGCGATCCTCGGCATCTAAATCTTCGGCCGAGGCAAGGAGACTATCACGATACGACTCAGTCTGCCTTCGCGCACAGACCCGACTGGGCCAAATTGCCATGGCACCGGCCGAAACCAATCTGTCTTGTCGTCAGCCTAACTTTGTGGAGTTTCCAGTCTGGGTCCAAAAAATGGATGTTGTCGTATTGCCGCGCAATGGCGGCCTTCTGCCACGAGCGCGCTAAATCAGGACGAGATGGTTTGGCTCAAGGAGGGCGCCCACTACGACGGGTTTATTTCCTACCGGCCCGACTAATCCGTAGTCACCTACGGAAAAGCCCGCCAATCACGCCGTGCACCGCGCCGCCGATGACGCCAATCGGGCCTCCTACGACACGGGTGTGGTGGACGCGGCCCGCACCTCGACGACGATCCTGATGGTCCGATTTGCCGGTCTCCCTCGCGGCCGCGCTTTCGTCCAGAAGCGCCTTGTGCTGGGCGGTGTCGAGGAAGCCGGTCTTAGGATAGCCGCGCTCGTCCTGCCAACGGCCGATGGCGGCGCGGGTCGAATCATCAAACTTTCCATTGAGCTTGGTGTCGAATCCGAACCTCGTAAGGTCGCGTTGCACTTCACGACGCTTTGCCTTGGTAAGGCCGATCTGATCCTCAGTCTCCTGAGTTGCTTGATCGGTCGGCGTGTCGGTGGCTGATTTGCGAGGAGTGGTGCTCAGACCGGCGATCGCGCAAGGCGCGCTGGCCGCGATTCCCACGATTAACAACACGAGGATCAAGGCGCGCATGGCCTGTTCTTTCCTGAAGCTCCGGGCTTCCTCAGTGGCAACCGCTGTGCTACCCGCTGGTTCCATAGCCTTGCGTCGATTGTTACGCCGCATTGCACACGTTGGCAGGGATAAGAGCGTGCGGACTTTTCCGCAAAGAATGTGTCGTCGGCACCAAAGCCCACCACAGGCAACGCATTCGGCAACGGCCGCTCGTCAGGCAATACCTTGGCAAATGCCTTTCTAACTACCTTCTTCCCTAGACGAGGGAGCGGGCGAGTACGCGCGCGACCTGAACGGGCTTCCACTCGACCGCGAGCAGTTGACGCTCTCCAGCCTCCGACGACATATTTTTCGCCCGGGCTCTGGCAACCAATGCCGTTTTGTTATGTCTGACGTAGCTCAGCGAAAAAGCTGTTCAATCCAACAACGATGGTCGGGACGCCGATGGCGATGTAGATTACGGATGCCGCCGAGGGCGCTCTCATGACAATCCAGAGAACTCCACTGCCTGTTATTCCGAGAGAAATGATATAAGCCAGTATCGTGTCCCACGGTCGTAATCGGCTGCCGACTGCATTGAGCCATGAAGAACGACAACGAGAGCAGGCCTTGGCGATAGATTATCCGGCAGGAAGGTCAACATACGTAACGCGCCCGGATTTGACCCGAAGTCCGCCATTTCTTGCAGACGGGAAAAAGACGGACGCCACGCGTTCACGACGGTCAGTACTAATGACATGACAACTCCTTGTCAGGCGCTCCTCGTTGAGCGCCAACCCTACTATATGGGGATTTATTGCTGCGCCGGTGCAGACTCGCAACAGACCGGCATTAACCGGATCTTTTCCGAAAGATTGTGTCGCCTCGTAGGCTGTGCGCTAATTAGATGTTCTCGCCTCGCCGCAAAGCGTCTCCAGTTGGCGCAAGCGAGGCCGTCCCTACCGCATGCTGGTGCCGTTATCGCAATGGGTGTTCGAGCAGCACGGATGCAATCTCGACCTGTCGCTGTTCGGCCCGCGCGGCTAGAGGATGGCGACGATCGGACCATATAAGTAAGGATCACTTTTCAGGGAAAATGTTCGACGAAGGGAGCTCCCGAATGTACGCCAATGTTCTCCTGAGCACGGATGGATCGGATGTCGCGAGAAAGGGCGTTGAGCATGGGATTGCTTTAGCAAAGGCCTTGAACGCCAAGGTGACAGTCATCACCGTAACGGAACCGCTGGACATCGACTATGGGAGCGGACACGCCTCGGGATGGATTCCCTCGCAGGAAGAGGTTGATAGCTTTGACGCAGCGCGCAAGGAACGTGCGGGCAAAGTGCTCGATGAAGCTCGAGCTATGGCGGAGCAGATCGGGATATCTGCAGAACTCTTGCATGTTCCGAATGCGCACCCAGCCACTGCGATTATCGAAACAGCAAAGTCCAGAGGCTGCGACTTAATCGTCATGGCCTCTCATGGGCGTCG
Organism: uncultured Alphaproteobacteria bacterium; assembly: GCA_963721935.1. GTDB lineage: Bacteria > Pseudomonadota > Alphaproteobacteria > Rhizobiales > Xanthobacteraceae > Bradyrhizobium. The sequence continues at coordinate 77,633 of CAVRMY010000049.1, read as the reverse complement.
CGGCCTCAGGAAGCTATTCTTGGGGAGTCAAACATCTGAGGTCCTAGTGGACGGAAGCGTGCCGGTGTTGATAGTGCACTAGCGGAAGGACGTAGGTGCGGAGATCGACCAGCTCGCTCACCCGCAAGGCATGTCGGAGCGCCATGAGAATCGGCAGCCGATCGCGGACCGGGTTGCGACCTTCGCCGGCACTGGACATCAGCTTGTCGATCTCTGGTTCCGTCAGATACTCACGCTGCCGATATTCGGCGTTCTTTGCCCGACCACCACGAACTGTCGGCTTTTCAGAATGACCGTATTCATTGGCAAATTCCCCCTGTGAGCAAATCAACTGTGATTGACCTATTCGTCCTCAATCCGCTTCGCATACTCAGCCCGCAACGTCGTATCGATCGCATTACGCACCGCGGCACGGGACACGCCCATAGCGACGCGACGGGGCGCGAAATCCCTCGATCGCGAGCATTCGGTGCCTGGCCAGAGTCGGAATTCGGCTTCAGGAAAAAATTCCCGAGGAAAGGGGTTCGTGGGCGCGCCACATCGGGCACCACCATTCTCGTTACTGAGCAGCTTTGCGCCTTACGAGCTGTCCATCAGGCGACCGGCGTGTGGTAAAGACGAAGCTGGAGTAGCGTTCGACGGTTCGACTCCGCCAATGCCGGGTAGCCTGTCCTGCAGCGTGTCGCCACGTTGCTACCCCGCGATTGCGTGTGCTAGATTGGGAACTACTCAAATGGGGCGCGCGACGGCAAGAAAGGGAGCGGCGTATGCCTGTTTCAGTCGCCAACTCCCAAGCTATCTACGATGCCCTCAAGGCCTGCGACGTGAAGATCATTTCCGCCTTGCCGGAGACCTGGCTGGTGCACCTTATCCGTATGGCCGATGACGACCCCAAAGTCACGCTGGTACGCGTCGCCAAGGAAGAGGAGGCGATTGGCATCTCCGCCGGGGCACACCTGGCAGGCGTCAACTCCGCGCTGCTGATGCAAAACCACGGCTTCCTCGCAGCAATCAACCCGATCGTCTCGCTGGCACTGCTCTATAAGATTCCACTACTGATGCTCATCAGCTATCGCGGCCACATGGGCGAGCGCGATCCCTGGCAGACGCAGGGTGGCATGGTGACCGAGCCGCTGTTGCGGACCCTAGGCATTCCTATCTGGCATCTCTCAGACCCTCTTGACGCTCAACGCCGCATCAAGGATGCGCAGACGCTGGCACACGCGGCGCTCTCGCCGGTCGCCGTGCTGTTGACCCGCGAGCTGATGTGGGAGGAGTAGCCATGCTACGCGCGGATGCCTTGCAGGCGATCTATCCTGAGGTGCAAGACCAGATTGTTGTCACAATCATGGGCGCCGTCGCGGCGGAGCTCTACACCCTCGGCCACCGCACCAACTTCTTCTACTTGGAGCACGCGATGGGGCTGGCTTCCTCGACGGGACTGGGCATCGCGCTGGCCATGCCACGCCACAAGGTCATTGTGATCGACGGTGACGGCTCGCTGCTGATGAACCTCGGCACGCTGAGCACAATGGCACGCTATCGGCCCGGCAACCTGGTGCATATCGTCTTCGACAATGGAAGCTTGCTCTCCGTCGGCGGCTTTCCTACAGCCACTGCGACTGGGACCGACCTGGCTGGCGTGGCGCGGGCCTGCGCTATTCCGCAGGTAGCGGAGGCGGACACACCCGAGCGACTCAAGCAGGTTGTTGCAGACGCATTGGCAGGCGAGACGCTAACGACTATCGTCTCCAAGGTTGAAGCAATTGGACCCAAGTCGTTCCAGATGGATTTGCCGCTGTTGGAGAATCGCTTCCAGTTCAAGCGTACGCTGGAGGCGCTGCGGCAGCAGGAGTGAGGCTTGGCCTGCGCTTAGTGCAAAGGAGGCGAGCATGGCGAATGGACGACCAGGCGGTATATTAGCCCAACTGGTGGAAGAGTTGAGCGCACGGCGGATTCGCGTCGTGGACCTCACCACGACACTGGGCCCCGAAACGCCGGTGATCGATCTGCCGCCGATCTTCGCGCCGTCACCGGGGCTGACACTCACCGAGATCTCGCGTTACGATGCCCGTGGGCCGGCATGGTACTGGAACGTCCTGACCCTCGGCGAACACACAGGCACACACTTCGACGCGCCGATCCACTGGGTCACGGGCAAAGATCTACCCGAGAATGCGACTGACACGATCGCGCCGCACAAATTCATCGGCCCCGCTTGCGTCATCGATGTGACGGCGGACGTGCAGGACAATCAAGACTTCCTGCTAACACCCGAGCGTGTCCAGTCCTGGGAGATGACGCATGGACTTATCCCCACCGGGGCATGGGTGCTGCTGCGCACCGGCTGGAGCGCCCGCACGAATCGCGAAGAATTCCTCAACGTGCACGAAGACGGCGCCCACTCGCCGGCGTTCTCGAAGGAATGCTCCGAGTTCCTGGCGCACGAGCGGGACGTCCTGGGCGTCGGTGTAGAATCCGTTGGAACGGACGCCGGGCAGGCCGGCACCTTCGATCCGCCGTTCCCCAACCACAGTACGATGCATGGCGCAGGCAAATTCGGCATCACCAGCCTGATCAATTTGGACCAGTTGCCGCCAACCGGCGCGGTGGTCATCGCCGCGCCGCTCAAGATCGCCGGTGGATCAGGAAGCCCGCTGCGCGTCATCGCACTCGCACCCGTCTAACCCAACCGCTAGCCGCGCGATTTTCTGGGAAGCGCTTGAGAAGCCGTAGAATGCCCCATACCTAGGCGAACTAGATGCTGCAAATGAGCAGTGCGATTCCCGCCCTTTCAAGAAACTAAACATCTCGACGACGGTGCCCGCCAACACGCCCTTTCAGAATTTACGCGCCAAGCGCGACAGCAAGTTGACGTACCTCCCTGCCTGGATCGCCTCTTTTGTGCGCGCGCCGTGCCTATAACCGTCAAGGGACCAAAATCTGCCAACCTATAAATCAATCAGGCAGCAGTCTTCCTCGCGTCGATGATTTCCCCGGTCGCGCTGCCCTCCACACTTTGGGCATAGGCCTTGGCGACCTCGTCAGCAAGCATACCGGAGGAGGGGTTCATCTTCAGCGCGACGAGCGTCTCCTTTACCCAGGGCGGGCTGACGACGTTCACCCGAACCTTAGCGTCTTGGAGTTCGAGTGCTGCAGCTCGGCCGAATCCTTCTAATCCGGCGTTGACTAGGCTTATGGCGGCGGAACCCGGTATGGGTTTTTGCGCCAGAATTCCACTGGTGAGCGTGATCGAGCCCCCGGGCAGAACATACTGAGCGCCGGCCCGGACGACGTTGACCTGTCCCATAAGCTTGTCGTGAAGCGATTTATCGAAATCGGAGTCCGTGAGCGCCTCAAGGGGTTTGAAAACTGCGCCTCCCGCCGCGCTTACGATTGCATCGACTTTACCGATCGCGCTGAGAGTTGTCTCAATCGAGGCCTTGTTCGTGATGTCGGCACGGTAATCGCCGCTTGAGCGCGAGACCGCGATAACTTGATGCCTTTGCCTGAACAGCTTGACTACTGCGCCTCCGATCGTTCCGGTCGCCCCGATGACAACGATTTTCATAGGTTCCTCCATTGGCTGGCTACTTCGGGCGATAGGGATGCCCGACCACTGCTGAGAAAGGTTTTTGACAATCTATTTGTCTATTTGTCTGTCTTTTCTTGGACATTATCTTCCAAAGCAAAAGACACTGGCGAAACTGCAGGCCAATCGAATCGGCGGCTGAACGTCACGGACGAGGTCGGAGAGATGCCGTTCAGGTTCAGGTTTGTAGCCGAGACGTTCGATTAGCCGCCTTTGGCGCAACCTATTCATCGCATAAAACGCGGCTTATGTTGGGTCAATGAACGGCTGCAGTGTCGCCTATTGGCAGATACTGTTCTCTAATTCCGGGTCTGGGTGTCAAGCTCTCCGACGATCATCCTTTGCCGGGCCCACTGTTCTCTCCGCGGTAGGGGTAATCCCTCCGCATGATGGCGTAAGGTGACGCTGGCGGTTCAATGTTGCAATCGCGGTCGTCCTCTCGGACGCGCGCAAAAAATCTGTCGAACTCACCATCGCCATCGTCCCGGCTGGGACGTCTTTTCCCGCCGTTTGGCAGGGACTCGGTAACGCCCGCGCTAGGCAGCAATCTCCATTTTCGACCAATTGAACTCGGTTCCCTCGATCCACATGCGATGCAGAATGACCGCGAGCTTACGTGCGACCGCAACCTTGGCCTTGCGGAGCCCGTTGCGCTTGGCGAGCCTTACCCCCCAAGCCTTCACGGCGGACCATTTCGGGACGCGCGTCAGCAGAACCCCGGCTGCTTCAAACAGATAACTTCGTAGCATCGCGTCGCCGCACTTCGAGATGCGACCGGTCCAATCGACCTCTCCGGACGCATGGCGTCGACTGGTTAGCCCGACGTAAGCACCTACGCTTCTCGACCGCGCAAACCTTGCCGGATCGTCAATCGTTGCCTTGAAGGCGAGCGCGGTGATCGGACCGACCCCGGGCGCGGTCATAAACCGGCGAACCTGCGCATCGTGGCGAGCCAGTTTCATAACCTTGCGGTCAAGTTCACTGACCTGCTGCTCGACGGCATTGCGCGCTTCGAGCAGCGGTCTGATCGCAGCTATCAGCTCAGGGCGGCCCTCGATCAACTCCTCGGCTCGCACGGCGAAGACATTGAACTTGGCACGGCCGATCACTAGACCGAGGTTCTTCAGAAGGCCACGAACATGGTTCTCGAGATCGCGCTTGATCTTGACCAGCAGCGCCCGGCTGGCCAGTAGCGCCCTGACCGAGTGGCTGTCGATATCCTTGACGTGCACCTCCTTGAACCAACCCGTCTGCATGATACGAGCGATCCCGATCGCATCGTTGCGGTCGCTCTTGTTGATTTGCATCTTGAGCACTGCCTTGGCATGGCGCGCGTCAATACAGATCACCGGCAGGCCAAGTCGCTTGAGCTCGGTCCACAGCCACGTAGACGTCGGCCCCGTCTCGAGGCCAATGCGTACTGCATTCGGTGCCTTCGACGTCACGTAAATCGATATCGTCTCAGGGTCGGAATCGACCACGCCCTCGCGCACGACCAACCCCGCCTGGTCCACCACGCAGATTGATGTCTGCTTCAATGATACGTCCAGTCCGACATAGTATTCCATTATCGCTCTCCATCGTTGCAAGGCCACATGAGGCTGGCCTCATACTTTCCTGGAGAGCTGATTCCCTCGCCTTTGTCTGGCTCGATCCCGGAATTACCCCATGTTGCAAAAGTCTTTCGGGGGTGACGAACGAAATTTTCTAGGCCCGCTGATGCGTTTCGCGCGCAGAGACGTGAGGGACCACATCGCTTACCAGAAAAACGACCATGGAGCTTCGTATCGGCCCCGCGGGCTTTGCAGCGGTAGAGAGGTCGAGAAATCATCTTTCGCGAGATTTTCGAGGCCGTTCGATTTTCGAGTTTTGCAACATGGGGTAATTCCGGGATCGAGCCAGACAAAGGCAAGGGAATCAGCTCTCCAGGAACGTATGAGGCCAGCCTCATGTGGCCTTGCAGCGATGGAGAGCGGCGATGGAATGCTATGTCGGACTGGACGTGTCGTTGAAGCAGACCTCGATTTGTGTGGTGGACCGGACGGGGTCGGTCGTGCGAGAGGGCGTGGTCGATTCAAATCCTGAGGCGATCTCAGCGTTCGTGAGGTCAAAAGCACCGAATACGGTACGCATCGGCCTCGAGACGGGGCCGACGTCTACGTGGCTGTGGACCGAGCTCAAGCGACTTGGCCTGCCGGTGATCTGTATTGACGCGCGCCATGCCAAGGCCGTGCTCAAGATGCAAATCAACAAGAGCGACCGCAACGATGCGATCGGGATCGCTCGTATCATGCAGACGGGTTGGTTCAAGGAGGTGCACGTCAAGGATATCGACAGCCACTCGGTCAGGGCGCTACTGGCTAGCCGGGCGCTGCTGGTCAAGATCAAGCGCGATCTCGAGAACCATGTTCGTGGCCTTCTGAAGAACCTCGGTCTAGTGATCGGCCGTGCCAAATTCAATGTCTTCGCCGTACGAGCCGAGGAGTTGATCGAGGGCCGCCCTGAGCTGATAGCTGCGATCAGACCGCTGCTTGAAGCGCGCAATGCCGTCGAGCAGCAGGTCAGTGAACTTGACCGCAAGGTTATGAAACTGGCTCGCCACGATGCGCTGGTTCGCCGGTTTATGACCGCCCCCGGGGTCGGTCCGATCACCGCGCTCGCCTTCAAGGCAACGATTGACGATCCGGCACGGTTTGCGCGGTCGAGAAGCGTAGGTGCTTACGTCGGGCTAACCAGTCGACGCCATGCGTCCGGAGAGGTCGATTGGACCGGTCGCATCTCGAAGTGCGGCGACGCGATGCTACGAAGTTATCTGTTTGAAGCAGCCGGGGTTCTGCTGACGCGCGTCCCGAAATGGTCCGCCGTGAAGGCTTGGGGGGTAAGGCTCGCCAAGCGCAACGGGCTCCGCAAGGCCAAGGTTGCGGTCGCACGTAAGCTCGCGGTCATTCTGCATCGCATGTGGATCGAGGGAACCGAGTTCAATTGGTCGAAAATGGAGATTGCTGCCTAGCGCGGGCGTTACCGAGTCCCTGCCAAACGGCGGGAAAAGACGTCCCAGCCGGGACGATGGCGATGGTGAGTTCGACAGATTTTTTGCGCGCGTCCGAGAGGACGACCGCGTATTGCAACATTGAACCGCCAGCGTCACCTTACGCCATCATGCGGAGGGATTACCCTATCGGCAGCTTGGCCGACATGTTCGGGTGCGCTCGCAATGTCCGCTGTTCGGTGTAAAGCCGGCGTCCCGTGGTCACGTCGCCATGTCGGCTTTTCCAAAGCGGCCATGGACCGCTTTGCTCTTACCTCCGGAAAACCAGGCCGCTCGATCATCAGTTGGACAGAGGAGATACCAGTGGTGGATAGCGATTTGTCTCAGAAGGGTTTGAGGCGAAAACGGGTGCTCGGCGAGAAGTATGTTGATGCAACGAAAGGGCTGTTGAGCGCCCTCCAGATCGTCGGCTCGGCCATAGACCTTGGCAAGCTCCGCCATTGTCTCGCCCTTGGTATAACGCCCGGCAGCAACCCTGATCATCTCTGCGCTTGCGGCCAAACGTGACGCCTTTGCGCTTCGCCCGCTCAATCCCTTCCTCGCAGCGCTTGCGGATCAAGCCACGCTCGAATTCACCGATACCGCCCATAATCGTCAGCATGAGGCGGCCTACGTCAGTCGTGGTGTCGCACCCGGTTTCGCCCAATGAGGTAAAGCCGCAGCCCAGGGCACCAAGCTCATGAAGGATGTTGTGCAGGTCGCGACTTGAGCGGGCGAGGCAGTCTAGCTTGCAGACAATCACGATATCGCCCGTTAGCAGGTCCTTCATGAGCCTCTCGAACTCACGCCGGCCATTGGTCGACTTGCCCGACGCGCCTTCTCGCTGTAGATTTTCTCGCAGCCAGCAGCCTTAAGTGCGTCAACCTGCCCCTAATAGTCCTGAGTGTTGGACGAGACCCTGGCGTAACCAATCAAATGCGGTCTTCAGACCCGAGAATTGTCAAAGCCTAAGCGGTGTGACGACCTTTCCGCCAAGGCGTGGGATACCTTTGATGAGGGCAGCGTTGACTTTCTTGGCAAGCTCTTCGCCGATAAACGGCTTTTTGATGACCCTTTCCTCGCCTACATCCCGGAGCGCATTTTTGTCAGCGTATCCCGTCACAAACAAAATTGGGATTGCCGGATGGTTCAATTGGACTTGGCGCGCGACCTCCACGCCACTCATGCCTGGCATCGCAAAATCGAGCAATACCAGATCAACATTTGGTTGCCGATCGAGGAGATCGAGGGCAGCGCCGCCGCTACCCACCTTCAGCAAGACATAACCAAGATCTTCCAGGATCGAAGCTGTGACGTTGCGTACTGCACTGTCGTCGTCGACGATGAGAATTAATGCACCTTTTCGATTGCTCCGAGCGGCGCCAACCGGCACGACCGTTGCTTCCGAGCAAATCTCGGCGCGGGGCAAATAGACCTTTACCGAGGTGCCTTCCCCGACGCGGGTTTCGATCCGCATTCCCCCGCCCGACTGCTTTGCAAAGCCGAGGACCTGGCTCAATCCCAAGCCCGAACCCTTACCAATCTCTTTGGTTGTGAAAAATGGCTCGAAGGCTTTTGCCAGAACTTCTTTTGTCATTCCCGACCCGGTGTCGGTGACCGCAATCATGACGTAGTCACCGGCGGGAGGTTCTTCCGGCCTTTCGGGAGGTCCGACTTTTGCATTCGCTGTTTCAATAGTGACATTGCCGCGATCTTCCATGGCATCGCGTGCGTTGATCACGAGATTGAGAACAACTAGCTCTATCTGTGCCGGATCGGCGAGAGCATGCCAGGTTCCCGGTCGGAGCACGGTGTTGATGCTGACACCGCCGCCCAACGTGCTTTGCAGCAGATTGTGCATATTCTCCAACGCTTCGTTGACGCCGAATGGCTTCGGCTCCAGCCGCTGGCGGCGCGAAAAGGCAAGCAACTGGGACGTGAGCTTGGCGCCGCGCTCGGTCGCCAACCGCATATGAGCAAGCCGCTGCTGCAATTTTGGATCGCCGACAATGGAATTGTTTCTTTCCAGAAATCCAATATTTCCCAGCACGACTGTGAGCAGGTTATTGAAGTCGTGTGCGACACCTGACGTAAGTTGACCAATCGCTTCCAATCTCTGCATCTGACGCAGCGTCGACTCAACTTTTTCCTTTTCCTCGATCTGAGAGAGAAGCTGCCGGTTGGCGGCGGCTAATTCTGCAGTGCGTTCCTGGACTCGCGCTTCCAAGGTTTCGTTCAGACTGCGCAAGCGCGCCTCGGCGTGCCGTGCGTGAGATTCGCTTTCATGCAAGGCATCGAGACGGGAGCGCGCCTCGTATTGCCTGTTTCGACCGCGGAGAGCTGTGCGCACGACGCTGAGCAATGTTGTCGGGTGAAACGGTCGTTCCAGAAACGCAACATTGCCGAGCGCCCCCATTTGCCTGGTTGCGATGGGATTTCGCTCCAAACCCCCGCCGCGTTCAGTCAGCAGCACGAAGGGAAAATCTGACCAGGAGGGCTGCGAACTGATCCAGCCCGCGAGAGTTTTGATATCTGCATTTCTGATGGCGTCATCGGTCAGTACCGCGACACCGGCTCCTCGGGCAATTTCTTCTGTCAAGCTTGGCAGATCGTTGCAGATCTCGACAGTCAGCCCGCCTTCACGCAAGATGCTGGCCGCGACCGTCGCATCGCGCCCTTGCGGAGCAAGAATTACCGCACGTTCGGAAATCGTATCGAACAGGGTGGTCATAAGTCTTACTCTTGGGTCTTTGGCGCGTTCCCGCCCAAGTGTTGAGGTACCCCGCGCAAGATGCCTTGGAATTTCTCAAGAACGGGCCCGACGGTGATACCAGTTCGGCCAATTGTGAACTCGCGGATCGAATTTTCGTGCGAGCCGGTCCGCTTCTTGAGCATCGAAATCGCCCGACGGACCTGGCCGAATGCCTCAAAATAGCGAAGCAAAATGACAGTGTCGGCAAGATACGTCACGTCCACCGGTGATTTCATTTCTCCAACCATTCCGTGCTGGGCAACCGTGAGAAATGTCGCAGCGCCCACGCGGTTCAGGTACTGCAACAACTCGTGCATGTGTAGAATGAGATACTGCTCCTGCGGCATTGCATTTTGATAACCGTTAAGGCTGTCGATGACTACCGTTCGAATATTTTCCTTTTCCACGACCCTGCGGACTTTGTGAGCGAACTCTCCAGGCGATATCTCGGCCGCGTCCACTTGAACAATGTGGAGCTTTCCGCCGTCACGCATGGACTCTAAATCGATGCCCATTGCCTTTGATCGGGAAAAAAGGAGCCCAAGCTCTTCGTCAAAAATAAAAAGAGCTGCGTGCTCGCCGCGCTTGACCGCCGCCGTTACGAACTGAAGGACCAATAGCGACTTGCCGGTTCCCGCAGGGCCGATGATTAACGTGCTGGAGCCGCTATCGACACCGCCACCCATAAGTTTGTCTAGTTCAGCGATGTTCGTACTCAGCACCTGGGATTTAGTTCGCGCACGATACTCCGAAGCGACCAAGCGTGGAAAAACCTGCACGCCGCCGGTTTGAATGATGAAATCGTGATAACCGCCACGAAATGCCTGGCCGCGATATTTCAAAACGCGTAGCCGCCTACGCTCCGCGCCGTAGTCGGGCGCAATTTCTTCGAGTCGTATGACGCCGTGCGCAACGCTGTGGACTGTCTTATCCAAAATTTCGGCAGTCATGTCATCAAGCAGCAAGACTGTCACGTCGCGTTGCGCGAAATAATGCTTCAGCGACAGGATTTGGCGGCGATAGCGCAGCGAGTTCTGCGCAAGCAGCCGTATCTCCGACAAGCTATCGAGTACGACACGTGCGGGCTTGACCCGCTCCATTATTTCAAAAATGCGGGTGGTCGTTTCCCCTAACTCAAGGTCCGACGAATACAACAGACTTTGCTGCTGCTTTTCGTCCAGAAGATTTTCGGGGGGGAGAAGCTCGAAGACGTCGATCTTGTCAGAAATTGACCAGCCGTGAGAGGCCGCCGCCTCCCGCAACTCCTGTTCGGTTTCGGAGAGTGTTATGTAGAGGCCTTTTTCGCCCCCTGAAGCGCCTTCGAGCAAGAATTGCATAGCCAAGGTTGTTTTGCCGGAGCCGGGGACGCCTTCAATTAGGTAGATGCGGTTCCGGGCGAGACCGCCAGACAGAATGTCATCGAGGCCGGCGACCCCGAATAGAGCTCTGGAGGCCCGTGTTGCTTCTTCTTCCATGGGGCCCCCGATCGGTGTGTAGTGAGAAGTCGAGGTACGTCAGCTCACAGTCACCCGCAAAAGAACGGTTGGCGGAAGATATGGTTCCAATGTGAACGAAGGGGGACGGTCCCTCCGTGTTCGAGTTGGTTCGTCTGCTGCTGTGCACTTTTCGGACCTGAGAGGCTGGCCAAACCCGTTCACGGGGGTAAATCGGACCTCGCGACGGAGCGGCTGATGGGTCGAATTTACGGATCGTCTAGGGCATTTCCTGGCCACCGAAGCACTTGCAAAGGCGACTGTGCGTTGCTGGCGGCGGATGTCGCCGGATAAAGCCGACTGATAGGGGTCGATGAGGCTTATGTCGGGTAAACTGCCTCTCCTGCGCGCGATTGCATTTCGTCAACCGCAAGACCGGCAAGCTGCTCGGGTACGAGAAAGACAGCGGGTAGCGAACAATAAGCCCCGCCAAATAGATGGCGGGGCGAGTTCTCTAAAACACAGGGGGAAAGCCCCGCTGCCCTGCCAGAGTAGACCAGCGAGCTGCAAAAAATCTAAGTAGCCAAATCCCATCAGAAAATTCTCTTCTGCCAAGCCGTCATTTGCCCCAAATGTTTCGAATGCGCTTGTCGGCCACCGCGGTATAGACGACGGTGTTCGCAATCGAGCGATGGCCCATGAATGCCTGCAGCGTCCTGGTGTCGACCCCGCGCGCCGCCAGGGCGTAGCCAGCGGCATGGCGCAGCATATGAGCATGGATCGGAAATGGCAGATTGGCGGCCACGCCAAGCCGCTCAATTAGCTTCTGGGCGCCGTCGACGGAAAGGGGCGCTTTCCGCTCTGACAGGAACACGAAGTCGGCATGGGGGTACTAGGCTGCGGTGCAAATCATGCAAGCGGCATGCCTGGTCCAAGAGCGCGCGGCTGTCGAGGAGGTTCCTTGGGAAGACCGACGCCGTTCGCCAGCCGACGCCAGGAGACGGTCCGAACGGCGGCTGGACAGAATCATGCGTCGCGACCGAGGTAGATCGACGATGGGACGGGACGATTTTTTATTTCGCGCGTGGGGATTTGTCTGGTCGCGGGAAATCGAGTTGAGGCGAAAAGCACGGCCAAGCACGAGAGGTGTCGGCATGGCCGTGCATGGCCCCACGCCGCCGCGCTGCTGTTTCAGGGGCCAATCTCAGGCTAGACCGCGAATGTTGACGACAGGATGTCGGCGAGCGGCACCCACGGGATAGTGCGCGACGGGCCGCGGCGCCCTGTGCATCGGATCAATGGCCGGCCGGCGGAGACAGGGCTTCGTCGTATTGAAATGGCGCCGGTCGTGCCGCCAAAGGCAGGTAGGCATTTGAATCGCGCCACTGCCAGTTCTTGGCCACCACGGCCCGATGGACTCCATGCGAACGGTGAGACTGAGCAGCCGCGACAGGCTGCACTATCGACACCGTGACGAGTGCGGCGGCCAGCACAGCTAAAATGGTCCTTTGCATTTTGATTCCTCCCGACATTCGAAACGCTCATTTGCGCGCAGCAGCGCTTCGCGCCTTGCGTCCCGCGGGAAATAGGGGCGGCCAATGAAGATTATCACTCAGCCGGCATCACGAGGCGGCGAGCAATAGTCAATCGGTCGTGAACGCGAGGTGGAAGCGCGGCCCCGTCACCCAGGGATGAGCACCCGAGACCGCGCTAGGCCGCCTGGAGGCATCCTCGACGACCCGACATTAAAGCCGGCGGCGTGGCGCGGGTTCCACGGTAGCGGCGCGTTGCGGCCACGGCGGATCGATGACGGGATGAGACGCCAGCCGTTCCGGCTGCTTGCTGCGTAACAGTCCAATTTCCCAACGTCCGACCAACCGCCGGTTCTGTGTGACTGGTGCAATCGCCAGAAATGAATTTAGAAAGCACCGCCAACACGCCCTTATTAGGATTTCCGCGCCAGGCGCGACAGCATGTTGACGTACCTCACTGCCTGGATCGTCTCGCTTGCGCGACCGCCATGTCGATAATTCCCATTCTGCTCACCTTTCGGCGCGCCGCCTTTAGCCCCATGCATCCGGCAGACGCGATAGCCGCGTACCGCAGGCGCACGACAGCGCTTCCCTGATCGTTTCGATTTGGCTTTGCACCGAGGCGCGTCGTGGGCGCTTTGCATGGGGTTGTCGGTCATTTCTTTTTCTGCTTCTCCCCCACCCCTACAAGATCAGGCTGCCTTGCTTCGCTGAGGATCGGCATAGGCATCGCCGAACTTGCAGCCAGAAGAGCAGGAGACGCGACATTGCGAGCGCCGCCGCCTGTAGTGACGCTATCGGCAATGATCGCCTGATCTGCCGTGACGTTGTTCGTGGTCACATGCTTGACGGTGATCTGTTGCTGGCCGCGACCGCGGTGATGGTCGAGCCTTTCGGTCAACAGCACCACTGTTCGCGCCGCCTTATCGGCAAGCTGCAGATATTTCGTCCGCCCCTCGAAATACTCGGGCGGCTGCGACCATCCCTTCCGATACATGGCCAAGGCTGCCTCATTGGCTGCTATCAGTTGGCCGACGAGCATCGCCTCAATCGGATCAGTTGAATTGATGTCTATCATTCCAGAGAAGATTGCTATCGACGAAGCCTGAACCTCTTCAAGATTTTTTAGATTTATCGGCACTGCGGACGCTACGAGATTGGAGAGCCGGTCATTCCACGCATCATATTGGCTCCCGCCGAGGTGCTTGCGCTCCCCCTTTGCACACCGGCGACCAGGGCGGGCACATCAATGCGACACCGTAAGGATGACGGCTGCAACGCAATGCCGCGACGCTCCAAGTATTCGGCCGCGACCGAGTAATGCAGTGGACGTGACGCGACCCAAATCTTGAGTGCCTCTGGATCGGGATTATGAGGCTTTGGTTTGGAACATGTAGGTGCAGGATGAACCGGTGCCCTGACATCCAGCAATCCGCGATGCTTTAGCTCGTCTAGAATGTCGACGAACTCGCAGCCCGCAAAGCAGCGCAACAGCAACCGATCATCATCGCCATCTGCGACCGATAGTGAGGGGAATCGATCACCGCGCCCTTTGCCGTGATTCGGGCACGGACAGCAAACCAGCCAGCCGGTCCCGTTGCGGCGCCCCTTGAGGGCCATTCCAATCTGTTGGGCGTTCATTGCGGCGCCCTCGTGCGGAAGCACCGACCGATGGACTCGCGGACAACGACAACGCGGCGGCCAAAAACTACTTGAAGTTCGCGGGCTGCTTGCGTATGTCGATGGGGCTTTAATGAGGTTTGCGAATTCGGGGTGCCCTGGCCGGCACCCCTTTGCATTTCAGGCGGTCCGCACATGCGTACCTCCCGTTCCAACTTCCGCACCTTTACGGCTGGATTTGGAGTCCGTTTCTGTCGGAACACTCTTTGAAAACGTTAATGAAACCTTCGGCCTGTCACGCCGGAGGTCGCGGGTTCGAGCCCCGTCTCTCGCGCCATTGCCGGCATCGAGAGCCCATCAAGGATGACTCGCCGTACTCTGCGTCTGGCGCATGGCTGCGCGAAAGAATCCAAGCCGACATCGGGCTCGACAGGCATTGGCGTTGCGCTAACCTCCCGCGCAAGGACGTGGCGACGGACAACGGCCGCCCGACCCGTCGTCGCGGGAGGATTTTCATGAAGGCGAAAGCGGCTGCGGCCGCGATGGTTATGCTTGCGGGCGCGGCATCGGCGCAGACGCTCGACGATCTCAGGAACGACGGCAAGAACCCTGACAACGTGCTGACCTATGGCATGGGCTATAGCCTCAACCGCTATAGCCCGCTCAAGCAGATCGACAAGGCGACGGTCAAACGCCTGGTGCCGATCTGGAGCCTCAGCCTCGACAATCCATGGGGCGAGCAGGCGCAGCCGCTGGTGCTTGACGGGGTGATGTATGTCACCAACGCCAAGGCGACGGTGGCGATTGACGTCGGCACCGGCAAGCAGATTTGGAAAACGCCGGTCGACTGGCTGCCGGAGGAACGTCGCGCATCGTGTGCTGCGGTGTCTCCAACAAGGGTGCCGCGATCCTCAACGGCAAGCTCTACCGCACCACGCTCGATGCCCATGTCATCGCGCTCGATATGAAGACGGGCAACGAGATCTGGAACCAGAAGGCGGCGGAGTGGAAGGAAGGTTATTCCATGACGGTCGCGCCGCTGATCGCCAACAACGTGCTGATCACCGGCATCTCCGGCGCGGAGTTCGGCATTCGCGGTTTCATCGACGGCTGGGACCCGGAAACCGGCAAACACCTATGGCGCCGCTACACGATTCCGGCGCGCGGCGAACCCGGCAACGAGACTTGGCCGCAGGACACCGACGCCTGGAAGACCGGCGGCGGCTCGAGCTGGATCACCGGCTCCTACGATCCCGACCTTGACCTGACCTATTGGGGCACCGGCAATCCGGCGCCTTGGGCGTCGCAAAAGCGACCCGGCGACAACCTTTTCACCGCCTCGGTGCTGGCGATGCGGCCGAAGACCGGCGAGGTCGTCTGGCACTACCAGTTCACGCCCAACGACCAGTACGATTACGACGGCAACTGGGAAATGATCCTCGGCGAGCTCAACGTCGCCGGCGCCAAGCGCAAGGTGCTGATGCAGCTCAACCGCAACGGCTTCCTTTATGTGATCGACCGGGCTAGCGGCCAATTGATTTCCGCCAAACCATTCGAGCGGGTGAACTGGGCGAGCGGCGTCGACATGGAAACCGGACGCCCGATCGAGACCGACATCGCCGAGAAATTGCGCGCCGGAGAGCAGGTCGAGCTGTGGCCGACGCAGCGCGGCGCCAAGAATTGGCCACATGCCGCGTTCAATCCCGAGACCGGCCTGCTCTATGCCAACACCATGCATTCGGCGCGGTTGTTCAAGCATCTGCCGACCGGACCTTACGTGCAGGGACAGCGTTTCCAGTTCGTGGAAAATCTGCCGGCCAAGCAGCCCGACGGCGAGCCGGTCGGCCATGTCGACGCGATCGAGCCGCTGAGCGCCAAACAAGTGTGGCGCGCGCCGCTGTGGGACCATCCGCAATGGTCGGCGATCGTGGCGACCGGCGGCGGATTGCTGTTCACCGGCAAGGAAACCGGCGAATTCATCGCCATCGACGCGGCGGACGGCAAGACGCTCTGGCAGTTCCAGACCGGCTCCGGCATCAACGCGCAGCCGATCACCTACACCTACAAGGGCCGGCAATACGTCACTGTGCTATCGGGAATCGGCGGGGTGTATTGGAACCAGGCGCGCGAGGCGCTCAAGAGCGTGCCGCCCGGCGGCTCGGTGTGGACCTTCGCCCTGTTGCCGGATTGAAGACGCGGGCTGCCGCCTCCTCCCACCTCATGGTCCGCGCCGTCTCGAGCCGTGGACAACGCCACGTGCGGCACATCTTTCGAGACGGGTGCGGGCGCGCCCTCCTCGGGACGAGGCTGAAAGAGGATTCAGGCATGACAGGACTGACGACAGGCATAAGTCTCGCGGCGGCCTTTGCGCTGTGGTGCGCAACGGCTGCCGCCGAGAGCTTTCCGCCGCAGCAGGTCGCAACCGGTGCCGAAATCTACGCCCGCAACTGTTCGCCGTGTCATGGACCGCGGATGCAGGACCCGGAAAGCGCGTTCGACCTGCGCAAGTTTCCGGCCGGCGAGCACGACCGCTTCGTGCGTTCGGTGACCAACGGCAAAAACCAGATGCCGCCGTGGGGCGACCTGCTCAACAGCGACGACATCGAGGCAGTGTGGGCCTATGTCACGATGGGCGAGAAAAAATAAGCGCCCGCTACCGGTATCCTGGATACATCGCAGCGGGTTCGCGGCCGCGCAGCACGACCAGGCACGGCGTCAGCCCACCGTGACGGCGGCTCCAGTTGGCGCTATCCGTACCCGCCGCTAGCTGGTCTTACTGCGTCATAACCGTTTTATCCCCTCATCCTGAGGAGCTTGCGCGAGCAAGCGTCTGAAAAGGACGAGGCCCGGAATTAGGCAACGTGGCCTTCATGGTTCGAGACGGCGCAAGGGCGCCTCCTCACCATGAGGGTCTTATGACGCAGTAAGACTAAAGCATGGTCCGGAAAAGTGTGCAGCGGTTTTCCTCGCGACAAACGCGAAACGCGTTTTGCGCGGAGATCATGCTCAATCGGGGAGTTAAAGCGCGATGGCGATTCAACCAAATCTCATCGCGCTTTCGGGATAGCAACGCCGAGCTTGCACCATCAACGCCCTGTAATGTCGCCATTTGGGCACTTTTCAGATATGGCGTCCGCGGTGTGCGATGTCCGTTCACGGGGGCAAAGCAAATGATCTTGAAGTGCCATTCTACGACCGTCCGGGGATGCGTCGGCCGGCGGTATGATGTTGATGAGAGCCTGTTTCAAGCAACCAGCAAAACGAAAAGCCGCCCCTGGGGGAAGGGCGGCTTCGTTGGGTCCACCCTTGGGGGAGGGTGGCTCCGTTGGATCCACCCTTGGGGGGAAGGGTGGCTCCGTGAAATCCTCAAGCAGCGCTTAGCGAACCATTGAAGCTCCCGAACTCGTCACCGCGATTGGCTTTCCAGCCTTGACGACCTGAGCGCTCTGGCTGTAGTCGGACGAAGTGCGCGCGGTAATTGCAAAACCCGCGATCGCAACGCCGGCGACCAGCGCCATGACCACGATCTTCAAGTGTGTCGCACGATCGGCCGAATGCATTGAGTGGTTCATGACTGCCTCCAGGCGGCTTTTCCGTCGCCTTGTTGAGGAACATCTACCCCTCATTTGTTTCCACTTGGTTTCGTGGGTTCCCTAAAATGGTTTCGTGGCCGTCCTGGCGGCCGATTTTGCGGTGGTATTGCGTCAGTCCGGCGCATCTCCACATCTCTGGGCAGGGCGGAGTTCGGCCGGCTCGGCGGCGCCCGTGGCAAGGGGTCTGGATCTCCGCCGGGCAACGCCCTTCAGCGTCGGCCAGTTTTTGCTTCGTGTGGAGGCCGGGCGATCGTCAATATAGCTTGTCTTGCGCCCCTTGTTGCGCTGCGCTAAGCCTCGGAACTATTGCAGTTAACGAATTTGCGGGCACCAGCAACCCGCAGGAAAAGGCCTCGCCGATGAACGGCATCTTGCAAAATTACCTTCCACTCGTGGTGTTCGTAGGGGTGGCCGCCGCGATTGGACTGGTGCTGCTGATTGCCCCGTTCCTGGTGGCTTTTCAGCAGCCCGATGCGGAAAAGCTGTCGGCTTATGAGTGCGGATTTAATGCATTCGACGACGCCCGGATGAAGTTCGACGTGCGGTTCTACCTGGTCGCGATTCTCTTCATCATTTTCGATCTGGAAGTGGCCTTCCTGTTTCCGTGGGCGGTGGCGTACGGCAAGCTGGGGGCAACCGGTTTCTGGTCGATGTTCGTGTTTCTGGCGGTCCTCACCGTCGGCTTTGCGTATGAATGGAAGAAAGGCGCTCTCGAATGGGATTGAGCCCCACGACATCAGGGTTCGCGCCGGCGGTGTCTCCCGCTCCAAGTGGCATCCTTGATCCCAAAACCGGCAAGCCGGTCGGGGCCAACGATCCCTATTTTCTCGAGGTCAATCGCGAACTGTCCGACAAGGGCTTCTTCGTTGCCGCCGCCGATGACCTGATCACCTGGGCGCGTACCGGCTCGCTGATGTGGATGACGTTCGGGCTCGCCTGTTGTGCGGTCGAGATGATGCAGATGTCGATGCCGCGCTATGACGCAGAGCGCTTCGGCTTCGCGCCGCGAGCCTCCCCGCGGCAGTCCGACGTGATGATCGTGGCGGGCACGCTGACCAACAAGATGGCACCGGCGTTGCGCAAGGTCTACGATCAGATGCCCGAGCCGCGCTATGTGATCTCGATGGGGTCATGCGCCAATGGCGGTGGCTATTATCACTATTCGTATTCGGTCGTGCGCGGCTGCGACCGCATCGTTCCCATCGATATCTACGTGCCCGGCTGCCCGCCGACGGCGGAGGCGCTGCTTTATGGCGTCATGCTGCTGCAGAAGAAGATCCGGCGCACGGGGACCATCGAACGCTAAGGTTTTGGCATGGATGACGGCAGGCTCGACGCTCTGGGGCAGACGGTTGTCGGCGCGCTACTCGGTGCGGCGATCGACCACAACGTGGCGTTCAATCAGCTTACGGTGGCGGTGCATGCCGAGAAAATCGTCGATGTGGTCCGATTCCTGCGCGACGACGCTGCCTGCCGGTTCGTCAACCTGACCGACATTACCGCTGTCGACTATCCGGGCCGGGAGAAACGCTTCGACGTCATCTACCACCTGCTGTCGCCGACGTTGAACACACGGATCCGCCTGCGCGCCGAAGCCGGCGAGGAAACCCAGGTGCCCTCGATTATCGGGGTGTTCCCCGGCGCCGACTGGTTCGAGCGGGAAGCTTACGACCTCTACGGCGTCATCTTCACCGGTCATCCCGACATGCGGCGGATTTTGACCGATTACGGATTCGACGGCCACCCGCTGCGCAAGGATTTCCCGCTCACCGGATTTGTCGAGGTCCGCTACGACGACCAGGAAAAGAGGGTGCTTTACGAGCCCGTCCGTCTCAACCAGGAATTCCGCAACTTCGATTTTCTCTCGCCTTGGGAAGGCGCCGACTACCCGGTGCTGCCGGGCGATGAGAAGGCGGGGCCGAAAGGCTGATCATGACCGAACAAGCAGCCCTGCGTAACTTCACCATCAATTTCGGACCGCAGCATCCGGCGGCACATGGTGTGCTTCGCCTGGTGCTGGAGCTCGACGGCGAAGTCGTCGAGCGCGTCGATCCCCATATCGGCCTGCTTCACCGCGGCACTGAAAAGCTGATCGAGCACAAAACCTATCTGCAGGCGATCCCCTATTTCGACCGGCTCGACTACGTCGCGCCGATGAACCAGGAGCACGCCTTTTGCCTGGCGGCGGAAAAACTGCTCGGAATCGAAGTGCCGCGCCGCGGCCAGCTGATTCGCGTGCTGTATTGCGAGATCGGGCGCATTTTGTCGCATCTTCTCAACGTCACCACGCAAGCGATGGACGTCGGCGCGCTCACCCCGCCACTATGGGGCTTTGAAGAGCGCGAAAAGCTGATGGTGTTCTACGAACGCGCCTCCGGTTCACGCATGCACGCGGCCTATTTCCGGATCGGTGGCGTGCATCAGGACCTGCCGCCGAAGCTGATCGACGATATCGAAGCCTGGTGCGATCCGTTCCTTGCCGTGGTCGACGACCTCGAAACGCTGCTGACCGGCAATCGAATTTTCAAGCAGCGCAACGTCGATATCGGCGTGGTCTCATTGCAGCAGGCCTGGGAATGGGGCTTCTCGGGCGTGATGGTACGCGGCTCGGGTGCGGCCTGGGATTTGCGCAAGGCCCAGCCTTACGAGTGCTATGCCGAGATGGATTTCGACATTCCCGTCGGCAGAAACGGCGACTGCTACGACCGCTACTGCATTCGGATGGAAGAGATGCGCCAGTCCGTGCGCATCATGAAGCAATGCATCGCCAAGCTGAGGGCAGCTGACGGGCAGGGAGCGGTCGCAATACAGGACCACAAGATTTTCCCGCCGCGCCGCGGCGAGATGAAACGCTCGATGGAAGCGCTCATCCATCATTTCAAGCTCTATACGGAGGGTTTCCGCGTGCCGGCCGGCGAAGTCTATGCGGCGGTGGAGGCGCCCAAGGGCGAGTTCGGCGTCTATCTCGTCGCCGACGGCACCAACAAGCCCTACAAGTGCAAGATCCGGGCGCCGGGATTTGCGCATTTGCAGGCGATGGATTTCATCTGCAAGGGCCACCTTCTGGCCGACGTCTCGGCAATTCTCGGTTCGCTCGATATCGTGTTTGGAGAGGTCGATCGGTGATCGCGCTTCCGCCCATCCATTTTGACCGGGCTTCGGGGTCTCTGGAGGGAGCCAATCTTTGGGAGCGGACGGCCGCGATGGCGCTGGCGACCGGGTCGAAGATATCATCGCATTTTTCGCATCGCGGCTACAACCGCTGCGCCAATCTTTTGCGCAAGACGCTGCCTGAGCGCGACATTGCGATCAAGCTCAACGCCGACGCGGTTTTCGAATTTCCTTACGGCGATGGCTACTGGAGCAAACTGCTCAATCGTTCCTACCATTACGAAGATGAGCTCGAATTGTTGTTCCGCCATTCGGCCGGCATCGACTACACGCTGCTCGATTGCGGCGCCAACTATGGCTACTGGTCGGTGCTGGTGACGAGCGGCCCGTTCGGCTCGCACAGGGCGATTGCGATCGAGCCGTCGTCGGAAAATTTTTCGAAGCTTGCCAACAACGCGCGGGTCAACGACAACCGTTTTGAGTTGATGAAATGCGCAATCGGCGCGACGAAGGGCACCGCACGGCTGTCGGGGACCAAGCACGAGGCGTTCAGTATCGCCGGCGGCGCCAATGGCGGCGAGGAGGTTCCGGTAATTGCGCTCGACGATCTCATCGACGGCGGCCGGATTTCCGCCGACGGAAAATACCTGATCAAGCTCGACGTCGAGGGCGTGGAAGTCGACGCCATCAGGGGCGGCCCGCGGCTCCTGCAGGGCGACAGCGTCATTATCTGCGAAGAGCATGGCAACGATCCCGGCCACACCGTGTCGCGCTTCATCCTCGAACAGACCCCGCTTTCGCTGATCGTCTACGATCCCCAATCAAACCGCATGGAGACCGTGACCGAACTTTCGATCCTCGATCGCATCAAGGTTTCCTCCCACGTCGGCTACAACGTGTTCGGCACTGCAAGCGCGTTCTGGCAGAACCGTATCGATGCCCTGAACGCCGACGCCGTGCGCCGTATGCAATGAGAGACTGAACAGAATGTCCGTTCGCCGCCTCGCGCCCAAGGAACTGCAGCCCGCAAGCTTTACGTTCACGCCGGAAAATCTGGCCTGGGCAAAGGAACAGATCGCGAAATATCCGGAAGGCCGCCAGGCTTCCGCCGCGATCGCGATCCTGTGGCGCGTCCAGGAGCAGCATGAGGGCTGGATTTCGGAAGCCGCCATCCGCGCGGTCGCCGATCTCCTGGGAATGCCCTACATCCGCATGCTGGAGATCGCGACATTTTACACCATGTTCCAGCTGCAGCCGGTGGGCAAGAAAGCGCATGTCCAGGTCTGTGGCACCACACCCTGCCGCCTGCGCGGGGCCGGCGAACTGATCGAGATCTGTCAAAGCCGGATCCACCACGAGCCATTCCATCTCTCCAAGGACGGCAATTTCAGCTGGGAAGAAGTCGAGTGTCTCGGTGCCTGCGTGAATGCCCCGATGGTGTTGATCTGGAAGGATACCTATGAGGACCTGACCAGGGAAAGTTTTGGCAGGGTGCTGGACGGTTTTGCCTCCGCTCGCCCCCCGAAACCCGGGCCGCAGGTCGATCGGCAATTCTCTGCCCCCGTCGGCGGGCCGACCACGCTGAAGGAAACCACATGATGGGTGAGTGTAGCCTGGAAGTGGGCGGGCCGGGGAGGGTCAGGGCGATGAAGAACTGGCGCTATATCGCCTCGCACGCCGCGGCGGCGGCTGCGTTCATTTTCCTTCTGCAACGCTACGCGCTGAATGCAACGCTGGAATCAAGTCTGCTCTGGGCGCTGACGCTTGGTGTGTGTGCCGCAGGGCTCGCTTATTCGCAGTCCAATCGCTGATCGGCAGGGAATTCAACAATATGCTCGACGACAAGGACCGCATCTTCAAGAATCTCTACGGCCTTCACGACTGGGGACTGGAAGGTGCGCGGCGCCGCGGAGCCTGGGATGGCACCAAGGCGATCATCGACAAGGGCCGCGACTGGATCATCAACGAAATGAAGGCCTCGGGATTGCGCGGGCGCGGCGGGGCCGGCTTTCCAACCGGCCTGAAATGGTCGTTCATGCCCAAAGAATCCACCGACGGCCGCCCCAGCTATCTCGTCGTCAATGCCGACGAATCCGAACCCGGTACCTGCAAGGATCGGGAAATCATGCGACACGATCCGCACCTCCTGGTCGAGGGCTGCCTTCTCGCCAGTTTCGCGATGGGTGCGCATGCCTGTTACATCTATGTGCGCGGCGAATTCATTCGCGAGCGCGAGCGTCTGCAGGCTGCGGCCGACCAGGCCTATGAGGCCAAGCTGATCGGCAAGGACAACGTCAACGGCTGGCCGTTCGACCTTTACGTGACGCACGGAGCCGGCGCGTATATTTGCGGTGAAGAGACCGCCCTTTTGGAAAGTCTCGAGGGCAAGAAGGGCATGCCGCGGCTGAAGCCGCCATTTCCCGCCAATGTGGGCCTGTTCGGCTGTCCGACCACGGTCAACAACGTCGAGTTCGATCGCGGTCGCGCCTGATATTTTGAGGCGCGGTGCGGCCTGGTTCGCCGGCATCGGAAGGCCCAACAATGTTGGCACCAAGCTTTTCTGCATATCCGGACATGTTGAACGTCCCTGCAATGTCGAAGAGGCGATGGGGATTCCGTTCCGCGAACTGATCGAACGGCATTGCGGCGGCGTTCGCGGCGGATGGGACAATCTCAAGGCGGTGATTCCCGGCGGATCCTCGGTGCGCATGGTTCCGGCCGAGCAGATCATCGACACGCCGATGGATTTCGACAGTCTCGGCAAATTGCGCTCAGGTCTTGGCACCGCAGCCGTTATCGTGATGGACAAATCGACGGACCTGATCCGGGCAATCGCGCGCATCTCCTATTTCTACAAGCACGAGAGTTGCGGCCAGTGCACGCCGTGCCGCGAGGGCACCGGCTGGATGTGGCGGGTGCTGACGCGCATGGCCGAGGGGCGCGCCCATAAACGCGAAATCGACATGTTGCTTGAAGTAACGAAACAGGTCGAAGGCCACACCATTTGCGCGCTTGGCGACGCGGCCGCCTGGCCGATCCAGGGCTTGATTGCGCACTTCCGTCACGAGATCGAGCAACGGATCGACCACTATTCCCACAAGGCGGATATCGATGATGCCGGCATTCTCGACCCCGCGCATATGGTCGCGGCAGAGTGATCCTGATGTCACAGCCGAGCAACCTCTGGTGGCAGAAATACGGGACGACCGCGCAGATGGCGCAGGCGGCCGTGGCCCTGCTCGGCTTCGTGGCGATCCTGTTTCAGATCAACGAAATCCGCAACGGCAATCGCGCCGCGAGCGCGCGGCAGGCGTTTTTGGGCTACACTGATCTTGCGTTCAAGAACCCGAAATTCGCCGCTCCCGACTTCGAGAAGATAAAGGCCGGCGACCGTGATCAGCGGGTGCAATACGAGAGCTTCGTCTCCTACTTCCTCTATGCCTGCGAGGAGGCGACTGCCGCATTTGCGGATCGGCGCGAGTGGTCGGCCTCCTGTGACTATGATTTAAGGCCGCATCTGCCGTTTCTCTGCGAGAAGAGCATGGCCGAACCGGCCTATCTTGCGACCTACAGCACAAACACCCAGCAATGGGTAAAAACGTCCATGAAGACTTCCAGCGTGACACCGCCGGACTGCAGGCCGGGAAAGACTTGAGACAGCAATGACCAAACTCATCGTCGATGGCAAAGAGATCGATGTTCCACCGGAATATACGCTGTTGCAGGCGTGCGAGGCCGCGGGCGCCGAAATTCCGCGCTTCTGTTACCATGAGCGGCTGTCGATCGCCGGCAACTGCCGGATGTGCCTGGTCGAGGTCAAGGGCGGCCCGAAACCGGTTGCGAGCTGCGCCTGGGGTGTCCGCGACTGCCGCCCGGGTCCCAAGGGCGAGCCGCCCGAGATCCTCACCCGTTCGCCGATGGTGAAGAAGGCGCGTGAAGGGGTGATGGAGTTCCTGCTGATCAACCATCCCCTGGACTGCCCGATCTGCGACCAGGGCGGGGAGTGCGATCTTCAGGACCAGGCGATGGGCTACGGCGTCGATAATTCTCGCTTTGCCGAAAACAAGCGCGCGGTCGAGGACAAATATCTCGGAGCCCTGGTCAAGACTTCGATGAACCGCTGCATCCAGTGTACCCGCTGCGTGCAATTCGCCGCCGAAGTCTGCGGTGTGCCCGAGATGGGCGCGACCGGGCGCGGCGAGGACATGGAAATCACCACCTATCTGGAGACGGCGCTGACCTCGGAGCTGCAGGGTAACCTCGTCGACATCTGTCCGGTTGGAGCGCTGACCTCGAAGCCCTACGCCTTCGCGGCGCGGCCCTGGGAGCTTGGCAAGACCCAGTCCGTCGATGTCATGGACGGCGTCGGCTCGGCGATCCGGGTCGATACCCGCGGCCGCGAAGTCATGCGTATCCTGCCGCGCGTCAACGACGCGGTGAATGAGGAATGGATTTCCGACAAGAGCCGTCACATCGTCGACGGCTTGCGCACGCAGCGGCTCGACCGTCCCTATATCAGGGAAAATGGCAAGCTTCGGCCGGCGTCCTGGTCGGATGCGTTCGAGGTCGTAGCGGGCAGGATCGCCCGCACCGATGGCAAGCGGATCGGAGCCATCGCCGGCGATCTCGCCGCTGTCGAAGAAATGTTTGCGCTGAAGATGCTGTTGTCCAAATGCGGCTCGGTCAATCTTGCCGTACAGGGTGGTGACGCCTTCGATCCCGAGGCGGGGCGGGGCTCCTACATTTTCAACCCGACGATTGCCGGTATCGAGCAGGCGGACGCGCTGTTGATCGTGGGTTCAAACCCACGCAAGGAGGCAGCCGTTCTCAACGCCCGCATCCGCAAGCGCTGGCGTAGCCGGCAGCTCAAGGTCGGCCTGATCGGCGCCAAGGCCGATCTGACGTATGGCTACGACCATCTCGGCGCCGGGACCGACACCTTGAGCGAGCTTGTCGGCGGCAAGCATTCCTTCGCGGACGTGCTGAAGAACTCCAAGAGGCCTATCATCCTGCTGGGAGCCGGCGCGACGGGAAGGCATGATGGGGCTGCGGTCCTTTCGCTTGCGGCCAAACTTGCGCTGGATGTCGGGGCTGTTACGCCGGAGTGGAACGGCTTTGCGGTCCTGCAGGATACGGCTTCGCGCGTCGGCGCGCTGGATGTCGGTTTTGCTGCAAGCCCCGGCGCGCTCAATTCGGTCGAGATGACGACGTTCGGGACGCTCAACGTCCTGTTCCTGCTCGGCGCTGACGAGATCGAGGTACCGGACGGTAGTTTCGTGGTGTATATCGGTACCCACGGCGACCGCGGTGCGCATCGTGCCGACGTCATCCTGCCGGGAGCGGCCTACACGGAAAAGTCCGGCATTTTCGTCAACACCGAGGGGCGGGTACAGATGGGCAACCGGGCGGGGTTCCCGCCGGGGGAAGCGCGTGAAGACTGGGCCATCATTCGGGCACTGTCGGATGTTCTCGGCAAGAAGCTGTCCTACGATTCACTTCTCGGCCTGCGGCAGGCGCTTTTCAAGGCCGCCCCGCATTTGATGCGGCTCGACCGCATCGAGCCAGGCAGGGCCGATGATGTCAGGAAGCTTGCCGCCAGGGGCGGCAAGGTCGAGAAGTCGCGGCTCGAGGGTTGCGTTGAGGATTTTTACCTGACCAACCCGGTCGCGCGTGCGTCTGCAGTGATGGCGGAATGTTCGCGTCTTGCCCGAGGGCAAATGCTCAACGCTGCGGAGTGAACTGATGGAAGAATTCTTCACCAGCACATTGTGGCCGCTGATCGTGATGGTCGCACAGAGCGTCCTGCTGCTCGTGGTGCTGCTGATCGCGATCGCCTACATCCTTCTTGCCGACCGCAAGATCTGGGCAGCCGTGCAGATCAGGCGCGGTCCGAACGTGGTCGGACCCTGGGGCTTGTTTCAGTCCTTCGCCGATCTTCTGAAATTCGTGCTCAAGGAGCCGATTATCCCGGCCGGCGCGAACAAGGGCGTATTCCTGCTGGCGCCTCTGGTGAGTTGCGTGCTGGCGCTTGCGGCGTGGGCCGTTATCCCCACCAATCTCGGTTGGGCGATTGCCGACATCAACGTCGGCATTCTCTACATCTTCGCGATTTCCTCGCTGTCGATCTACGGCATCATCATGGCCGGCTGGTCCTCGAACTCGAAATATCCGTTCCTGGCCGCGCTTCGCTCTGCCGCGCAGATGGTCAGCTACGAGGTCTCGATCGGGTTCGTGATCATCACGGTGCTGCTATGTGCGGGCTCGCTCAATTTGTCGGCTGTGGTTGAGGCGCAAAACACACGCGGCCTTGCAAGCCTGATCGGCCTGCCGCGGCTGACCATCCTCAACTGGTATGTGTGGCCGCTGTTTCCGATGTTCGTCGTCTTCTACGTCTCGGCGCTGGCGGAGACCAACCGCCCGCCTTTCGACCTAGTCGAAGCCGAATCCGAACTGGTCGCGGGCTTCATGGTCGAATACGGCTCGACGCCCTATCTGCTGTTCATGCTGGGCGAATACGTCGCGATCGCCACCATGTGCGCGATGGCGACGATCTTCTTCCTGGGCGGCTGGCTGCCGCCGGTCGCACTTCCGCCCTTCACCTGGGTGCCGGGGGTGATCTGGTTCTCGCTCAAACTATTCTTCATGTTCTTCCTGTTTGCGATGGCCAAGGCGATCGTGCCGCGCTACCGCTACGACCAGTTGATGAGGCTCGGCTGGAAGGTGTTCCTGCCGCTGTCGCTGGCGATGGTGGTCATCGTCGCGGGCGTCCTGCAACTCGCAGGAATCGCGCCGAAATGAGGTTGCCATGAGTGTCGATATCAACGCCACGTCCCGCTCGCTGCTGTTGTCCGAATTCGTGTCGGCGTTCGTCCTTGCCATGCGTTATTTCTTCAAGCCGAAGCCGACGCTGAATTATCCGTTCGAGAAGGGGCCGATCTCGCCACGCTTTCGCGGTGAGCATGCGCTGCGCCGATACCCCAATGGCGAGGAGCGTTGCATCGCCTGCAAGCTTTGCGAGGCGATCTGTCCGGCGCAGGCCATCACCATCGAGGCTGGACCGCGCCGCAACGACGGTACGCGGCGCACGGTGCGCTACGATATCGACATGGTGAAGTGCATCTACTGCGGGCTTTGCCAGGAAGCCTGTCCGGTCGATGCCATCGTCGAGGGTCCGAATTTCGAATTTGCGACCGAGACGCGCGAGGAGCTTTACTATGACAAGGCGAAACTGCTCGCCAATGGCGACCGCTGGGAGCGCGAGATCGCGAAATCGATCGAACTCGACGCACCGTACCGGTGAGGTGGCGGCATGATGCTTCCCGCGCTCTTTTTTTACCTGTTCGCCGGCGTCTGCGTCGCCTCGGCCGTGATGGTGATCGTGTCGCGCAATCCAGTGCATTCGGTGCTGTTTCTGATCCTGGCCTTCGTCAATGCGTCGGGTCTGTTCATCCTGTTGGGCGCCGAATTCCTGGCGATGATCCTGGTCGTCGTCTATGTCGGCGCGGTTGCGGTGCTGTTTCTGTTCGTGATCATGATGCTGGACGTCGATTTTACCGAACTCCGTGAGGGTTTCATCGAGTACCTGCCGGTAGGTCTTGTGATCGGCGGAATCTTCCTCGCCGAACTGTTGCTGGTCGGCGGCGGCTGGGTGATCAGTCCCAATATTTCCAAATCGATCACGGCTGCAATTCCGGCCAATGTGAGCAACACGGAGGCGCTCGGCCTCGTGCTCTATACCAAATACATCCATTACTTTCAGATCGCGGGGCTGGTGTTGCTGGTTGCGATGATCGGGGCCATCGTGCTGACGCTGCGGCACAAGGCGTCTGTGAAGCGGCAGGATATCAACGTCCAGAATGCGCGAACGCGCGAGCTTGCCATGAGCATACGCAAGGTGGCATCGGGGCAGGGCCTTCAGGATGCCGACGCGGCGGAGTGGGTGAAATGACGGTCGGTCTGGGGCATTATCTCGCGGTCGGCGCGATCCTGTTCACGCTGGGTATCCTTGGCATTTTCCTCAATCGCAAGAACATCATCGTCATCCTGATGTCGATCGAATTGATCCTGCTCGCGGTCAACGTCAATCTCGTGGCGTTTTCGGCGTTCATCGGCGACATCGTCGGGCAGGTGTTTGCGCTTCTGGTGCTTACGGTGGCTGCGGCGGAGGCGGCGATCGGGCTTGCGGTCCTGGTGGTGTACTACCGCAACCGCGGTTCGATCGCGGTCGAAGACGTCAATCTGATGAAGGGGTAAAGCGCCGATGATCCAGGCGATCGTTTTCCTGCCGCTGATCGGCGCCATCCTCGCTGGAGTGATCTCGGTCGTCGGAGCGCATGCACGCAATCCGAGCGGCGATGAGGTTGAGCATCGCGCTGAGTCCCATGCCCATGGTGCCGTGCCGGTCAGCGAAGATGCCACCGTCATTCATGCGTCCAGCCACGAGCCCGACGCCCACGAAGCCGACGCCCATGACGACTACGGACATGACGACCACCACGTCACCGAGCCGCCGGCGGCAGGCTCGCGCGCGGCCGAACTGATCACCACGGGCCTGTTGTTTGTGGCGGCGGCGCTGTCGTGGGTGATGCTGGTTGACGTCGGTTTTGCCCACCACGATGCCCGGATTGCCCTGTATCCCTGGATCGCGTCAGGCGATTTGCAGGTTTCGTGGGCGCTGCGGGTCGATACCCTGACCGCCGTGATGCTGGTGGTGGTCAACACCATTTCCTCCCTCGTCCACCTCTACTCGATCGGTTACATGGATGAGGATCCGTACCGGCCGCGGTTTTTCGCTTACCTTTCGCTGTTCACTTTCGCGATGCTGATGCTGGTCACGGCCGACAATCTCGTGCAGCTGTTCTTCGGCTGGGAAGGCGTCGGCCTCGCAAGCTATCTGTTGATCGGCTTCTGGTATCACAAGCCGTCGGCGAATGCCGCGGCGATCAAGGCTTTCATCGTCAACCGGGTCGGCGATTTCGGCTTCGCACTCGGCATTTTCGCGCTGTTCATGCTGATCGGATCGATCGATTTCGAGACGATCTTCGCCGGAGCGCCGGGCCTTGCCGGGAAAACCATCGACTTCTTCGGCTGGCATGCCGACGCGCTGACGCTGACCTGCTTGCTGCTGTTCATGGGCGCGATGGGAAAGTCGGCGCAGTTCCTGCTGCACACCTGGTTGCCGGACGCGATGGAGGGCCCAACTCCGGTTTCGGCATTGATTCATGCGGCCACGATGGTTACCGCCGGCGTCTTCATGGTCGCCCGGCTCTCGCCCTTGTTCGAGCTTGCGCCCAATGCCCAGGCCTTCGTGATGTTCATAGGTGCGACGACGGCGTTTTTCGCGGCCACCGTGGGCCTGGTCCAGAACGACATCAAGCGGATCGTGGCCTATTCGACCTGTTCGCAGCTTGGTTACATGTTCGTTGCGATGGGGGCGGGAGCCTACTCCGTCGGCATGTACCATCTGTTCACGCACGCCTTCTTCAAGGCGCTGTTGTTCCTCGGCTCCGGCTCGGTGATCTATGCGATGCACCACGAGCAGGACATCCGCATGATGGGCGGGCTGTGGCGAAAAATCCCCTACACTTTCTTCGTCATGTGCATCGGCACGCTGGCGCTGACCGGATTCCCGTTCTTTGCGGGCTACTTCTCCAAGGATGCGATCATCGAATCCGCCTATGCGGCGCATAACCCGTTTTCGACCTATGCTTACCTGCTGACTGTCGTTGCGGCCGCTCTTACCTCGTTCTATTCATGGCGATTGATCTTCAAGACTTTCTTCGGCGAGCCGCACGACGTGGAACACTACGAGGCGGCGCATGAAAGTCCGATGTGGATGCTGGTCCCGATCGGCGTACTGGCTGCGGGTTCGATCCTGTCGGGTTTTCCGTTCAAGCCGCTGTTTGCCGGCAACGGCGTCGAGGAGTTCTTCCGCGATTCGCTGAAGATGAATCCGCATATCCTGGAAGACATGGAGAACATGCCGTATCTGCTTGGGTTCCTGCCGACGGTAATGATGGCGCTCGGATTGTTCATCTCCTACGTCTTCTACATCCGTCGGCCATATCTGCCGGTCGAACTCGCCAACCAGCAGCCGCTGCTCTACCAGTTCCTGCTCAACAAATGGTACTTCGACGAGCTTTATGACCTGATCTTCGTGCGGCCGACCAAGTGGTTGGGGCGCTTCCTGTGGAAGTATGGCGATGGCTACATCATCGACGGCTTCGGTCCGGATGGCGTGTCGGCATGGGTGCTTGACGTTACGCGGAACGTGGTGCGGCTGCAGACCGGCTACCTCTACCATTACGCCTTCGCGATGCTGATCGGGGTTGCCGGCCTGATTACCTGGTTCATCTTCGGCGTGGGAGGTTAGCCGATGACAACCTGGCCCATCCTCTCGGTCGTTACCTTCCTGCCCGTCGTGGGCGCGCTTCTGATCTATATCAGCCGCGGCGACGACGAGGCGGCCCGGCGCAATGCGCGATGGATTGCGCTGTGGACCACACTGATCACGTTTGCCATTTCGCTGATCCTGGTCTGGCGCTTCGATCCGGCCCAGCCTGATTTCCAGTTCGTCGAGAAGGCGCCCTGGCTCGCCAGCGCCATCACCTATCACATGGGTGTCGACGGAATTTCGTTGCCGTTCCTGATACTCACCACCACCTTGATGCCGCTTTGCATCATCGCGAGCTGGAAATCGGTCACCATGCGGGTTCGCGAATACATGATGGCGTTCCTGCTGCTGGAAACGCTGATGGTCGGAACTTTCTGCGCGCTCGACCTGGTGCTGTTCTACCTGTTCTTCGAAGGCGGCCTGATCCCGATGTTTCTCATTATCGGGGTTTGGGGCGGACCGCGCCGGGTCTACGCCTCGTTCAAGTTCTTCCTTTACACGTTCCTCGGTTCGGTCCTGATGCTGCTGGCGATCATGGCGCTATACTGGAACGCAGGCACTACCGACATCCCGACGCTGATGCATACGGCGGTGCCGCGGTCTCTGCAGACCTGGGCATGGCTGGCGTTCTTTGCCTCTTTCGCAGTCAAGATGCCGATGTGGCCGGTTCACACCTGGCTGCCGGATGCGCATGTCGAGGCGCCGACAGCGGGCTCGGTGATCCTGGCTGCGATCCTCCTGAAAATGGGTGGCTACGGCTTCCTTCGGTTCTCGCTGCCGATGTTCCCGCTGGCCTCGCATGATTTCGCGCCGTTGATCTATTCGCTCTCGGTAATTGCCATCATCTACACTTCACTGGTTGCGCTGATGCAGGAGGATATGAAAAAGTTGATCGCCTATTCGTCGGTTGCCCATATGGGCTTCGTCACGATGGGGATCTTCGCCGGAACGATGCAGGGCGTGGCGGGCGGCGTGTTTCAGATGATCTCGCACGGCATCGTCTCGGGCGCGCTCTTCCTCTGCGTCGGCGTGGTCTATGACCGCATGCATACTCGCGAAATCGCCGCCTATGGCGGACTCGTCAATCGCATGCCGCTCTACGCCCTGGCGTTCATGGTCTTCACCATGGCCAATGTCGGTCTGCCCGGCACGTCCGGCTTCGTCGGGGAATTCATGACCCTGATCGGTACGTTCAAGGTCTCGATCCCCACCGCTACGTTGGCCACGACAGGCGTCATTCTGTCGGCAGCCTATGCGCTGTGGCTTTATCGCAAGATCATTTTCGGCGCGCTGGTCAAGCCGTCGCTGGCGACCATCAAGGACCTCACCTTCCGTGAGTGCCTGACGCTGATGCCGCTCGTCGCGCTCACGATCCTGTTCGGCGTGTATCCAAAACCGGTGCTCGATATGTCGGCGTCGTCGGTGCAGCAACTCGTCAGCGACTACAACACGGCAGTAACCGCGGTGAAGGCAGCCGCGCTGCTGCAATAGAAGCGTCAACAAGGGGGCAGGTCTCGGCTCCGAGGCGATCGGGACGAGGTCAAGGTCGGGATAACGC
Organism: uncultured Alphaproteobacteria bacterium; assembly: GCA_963721935.1. Taxonomy (GTDB): domain Bacteria; phylum Pseudomonadota; class Alphaproteobacteria; order Rhizobiales; family Xanthobacteraceae; genus Bradyrhizobium. Next base: position 45,021 of record CAVRMY010000049.1, on the reverse strand, counting down.
AATGAGCTTTGAGAGTGCAGGATATCAGCTGCTGCCCGTGCTGCCGGAGCTCGTGCTGGCAGTCGGCGCCATGGCGCTTTTGATGGTCGGAGCCTACCAGGGGCAGCGGACGACCAGTCTTGTCACGAGCCTTTCGGTTTGCCTTCTCGCGGTCGTCGGCCTCTTCGAGTTGATGCTGCCCGCGGGAAGGCTCACCACCTTCAACGGCAGTTTCGTTGTCGACGATTTCGCCCGGTTCCTGAAAATTCTCGCCCTGATCGGCTCAATCGCGACGTTGATCCTCTCGATCGAATTTCTGGCCGATCCCTCGCGGCGTATTTTTGAATATGCGATCCTCGTGCTGCTTTCGACGCTCGGCATGATGGTGCTGATCTCGGCCGGCGACCTGATCATGCTCTATCTCGGGCTGGAACTCATGAGCCTTGCGCTCTACGTGGTCGCGGCGAGCAATCGCGACAATGCAAAATCGACCGAGGCGGGGCTGAAGTACTTCGTGCTCGGAGCGTTGTCGTCGGGCATGCTGCTTTATGGCGCCTCCCTGATTTATGGCTTTACGGGTACGGTCAGTTTCGCCGGCATTGCGGCGACGGCCAAGAGCGGCAGCATCGGTATCGTATTCGGACTGGTTTTCGTTCTTGCCGGACTTTGCTTCAAGGTTTCGGCCGTTCCTTTCCATATGTGGACGCCGGACGTCTACGAGGGCGCGCCGACGCCGGTCACCGCGTTCTTCGCTTCCGCCCCGAAGGTCGCCGCGCTTGCCGTGTTCACCCGCGTGGCGCTGACCGCATTTCCCGGCATCATGCCCCAGTGGCAGCAGATCGTGGTGTTCGTGTCCATCGCCTCGATGGCACTTGGATCGTTCGCCGCCATCGGCCAGAAGAACATCAAGCGCCTGATGGCCTATTCATCGATCGGCCATATGGGTTTTGCCCTGGTGGGCCTCGCCGCCGGAACGGCGGAAGGCGCGCAGGGCGTGCTGGTCTATATCGCGATTTACGTGGCGATGACGCTCGGCAGCTTTACGGTGATCCTGACCATGAAGCGCAATGGGCATCATGTGGAGAACATCAGCGACTTTGCCGGCCTCTCGCGAACCAATCCGCTGCTGGCTTTCATGTTTGCGATGCTGTTGTTTTCGTTGGCGGGAGTTCCGCCGCTCGCGGGTTTCTTTGCGAAATGGTATGTGTTCGTCGCGGCGATCAAGGCGGGCCTGTTCGCCTTGTCGGTAATTGGTGTGCTCACCAGTGTGGTCGGCGCCTATTACTACCTCCTGATCGTCAAGGTCATGTATTTTGACGAACCGCTGATGAAACTCGATCCAATGCGTGTCGAGTTGCGTACGGTGCTGGCGGTTACGGGCCTCTTCAACCTCCTTTTCTTTGCCTATCCGGGGCCGCTGGTGAGCGTGGCCACGGCCGCGGCAAAGTCGCTGTTTTAGATGACGTTTACGCTCGGTCCTCGAGCCATATCGGCGGGTTACCGGCTCGTCGCCTTTGACAGCATCGGCTCCACCAACGCGGAGGCCGTCTCCCATGCTCGCAAGGGTGAGCGCGGGCCCACGTGGTTTGTGACGTCGGAACAAACCGCAGGGCGGGGGAGGCGACAGCGCGCGTGGGTCGCCCCGCGCGGCAATCTCGCAAGCAGCGTTCTCGAAACGCTCGACACGACGCCTGCAGCGGCGGCCACGCTTGGTTTTGCCGCCGCTCTCGCGCTCGAAGTTGCGCTCTCGCGGGTAAGCCGGCGGAGTACGACAGCGGCAGCGGAACCTGACAAGATCAAGTTCGCGCTGAAATGGCCCAACGACGTGTTGGCGGGGGGCGAGAAACTCGCCGGCATTCTGCTTGAAGCGGAGGCCATCCCGGATGATCGGCTGGCGGTGGTAGCAGGTATCGGCACCAACATCGTCGCCGCACCAGAGGGCACCCCAACGCCCGCAACGTCGCTTCTAAAGCTCGGAATAGAGATCAGCGCCGAAGAGCTTTTTGCGGCCCTGTCTGACAGCTGGGTCGAAGTCTACGGCATCTGGGACCGCGGCCGCGGCTTTCATGAAATCCGAAGATTGTGGCTTGCGAAGGCGGCCGGACTTGACCAGCCGGTCGCGGTTCATACTGGCAGCGCCGACATCGCCGGTACTTTTGAAACGATCGACGCTACCGGCAGCATGATCGTCAGGACGTTGAGTGGCGATCGGGTTCCAATTTCGGCTGGAGATGTCTATTTCGGTTCGGCCGCATCAGCAGGGGCCGCCTGATGGCGCGGCCGGACGAACTGACATTCGCGCCGCTTGGCGGGGTCGGCGAGATCGGCATGAACCTGTCGATCTATGGTCTGGGCAACCGCCATCAGCGGTCCTGGCTAGCGGTCGATCTCGGCGTCTCCTTCGGTGACGAGGAACACCTCCCGGGCATCGATACCATCATGCCGGACATCAGCTTTCTGGAGCAGGAACGGAAAAATCTCGTTGGCCTCGTGCTGACGCATGCCCACGAGGACCATTTCGGGGCCATCATCGATCTTTGGCCGAAGCTCAAGTGCCCGATCTACGCGACCAGTTTCAGCGCCGCGCTGCTCGAGGCCAAATGCGCCTCCGAACGTAATCCGCCAAAGATTCCGGTTACGATAGTGCCCTCCGGCGGCCGCATCGATCTCGGGCCGTTTAACGTCGAGTTCATTCCGGTGGCGCATTCGATTCCGGAATCGCATGCGCTTGCGATCCACACCTCGGCCGGCACCGTCCTGCATACCGGCGACTGGAAGATCGATCCGACGCCGGTCATCGGCGTGCCAACCGACGAGCGGCGGTTGCGCGAGCTGGGCGATGCCGGCGTGGTGGCGTTGATCGGCGATTCCACCAACGCGGTCCGCGACGGGCGTTCGCCATCCGAGGCCGAGGTCGCCAAGGCCATTGCAGAACTGGTGAAGGCTGCCAGGGGTCGCGTCGCGGTCACGACCTTTGCTTCCAACGTCGCTCGGGTGCGGGCGGTGGCAGATGCCGCCCGCATCTCGGGGCGGGAGGTGGTGGTGGTTGGCCGCGCCATGGAGCGCGTGGTGCAGGTAGCCCGCGAGACCGGTCATCTCGACGGCGTGCAAAACTTTCGTAGCGCCGAGCTCTACGGTCATTTTCCGCCCGACAAGGTGCTTGCCCTCTGCACCGGGAGCCAGGGCGAGCCGCGCGCGGCGCTCGCGCGCATCGCCAATGACGATCACCCGGAGGTGACGCTGAACAGGGACGACTGCGTCATTTTTTCCTCCAGAACCATTCCCGGCAACGAAAAGGCGGTGGGAGCCATCATCAACGGGCTGATCTCGCAGGGCGTCGAGGTCATTACCGACCGCACCCATCTCGTCCACGTGTCGGGCCATCCGCGCCGCGACGAATTGCGTGATTTGATCGGCTGGGTACGACCACAAATCCTGATCCCCGTGCACGGCGAGGCGCTGCACTTGTTCGAGCACGCCAAGCTGGCACGCGCCTGCGGCGTACCGAAGGTGCTGATTTGCCGCAACGGCGATCTCGTCAAGCTCGGACCGGGCGATCCCGGCATTATCGACGAACTGCCTTCGGGGCGTCTCTACAGGGACGGCAACATCCTGGAGGATTCCAAATCCCGCGCCGTCGTCGAAAGACGAAGGATGGCGTTCGCAGGCTGTGCCTTCATCGCCCTGGCGCTGGGCGAGAAGGGCGAACTGGCCGACGATCCCGAGGTCGACCTGGTGGGGATCCCGGAGAAAAATTCGGCAGGGGAGATCATCGACGACATCATCTTCAACGTCGTCGTTTCGACCGTCGAAGGGTTGCCGCGAGCGCGTCGGCGAGATCCCGACGCAACCGCGGAATCGGTGCGCCGGGCTGTGCGTGCGGCAATAAACGAGCAGTGGGGCAAGAAGCCCCTGTGCTACGTCCACGTGCTGACCGTGTAGAGCATGATCCGGAAAAGTGGAAACCGGTTTTCCCTCGCGACAAACGCGGAACGCGTTTGCGCGGAGATCATGCTCAGACAAAGGGATGAGATCATGATGTGGTTCCACTTGATCGCATCATGATCTAGTCGCCGCAACGCGCCAAAGGGGATGATTGGCGGTTTTGCGGAAAGGGTGGCGCAAGCTATAAGGGAAGTGGAGGAGCACCATGCTGGGCCGTCTCAATCATGTGGCGATTGCGGTAAAGGACGCCGAGAAGGCCGCCAGGATCTATGGGGCGGCATTTGGCGCCGACATTTCCGAGGCAGTGCCGTTACCCGAGCACGGCGTCATCACCGTCTTCGTGACCTTGCCCAACACCAAGATCGAATTTATCCAGCCGCTCGGCGAAGCCTCGCCGATCGCCAAATTCCTCGAGCGCAACGCCGACGGCGGCATTCATCACGTCTGCTACGACGTGCCCGACATCATCGCGGCACGCGACACCTTGATCAGGCAGGGCGCACGGGTGCTGGGAGACGGGGTCCCCAAAATCGGCGCCCACGGCAAGCCGGTTCTTTTTCTGCACCCGAAGGATTTTTCCGGCGCGCTTGTCGAAATCGAACAGGCGTGAGCAGCGATGGCCTACACAATCTCGACGGGCTTTGCGATCTACTTCGTTTTGTGGTGGGTCGTGCTGTTCGTGACGCTTCCGTTTGGCGTGCGAAGTCAGCACGAAGATGGCGGCGGCAGCCCGGGTACCGATCCCGGCGCGCCGATCGCGAGCAAAATGGGGCGCAAGTTGATCTGGACGACCCTGCTATCGGCGGCGATCTACGCTGCGGGCCTTGCTGCCTACCGCATGGGATTGCTCAGCATCGACCGGCTGTCGAAGCTCATGGGGATGCCGTTTTGAAATTTTTGCGCGCCGGAATCGGGTACGGGCTGGGGGAATGAAGATGACGTTTCAAAGGATCATTGCCGGGCTCTTGATCTTGACCATCGCTGGCCTTGCGGCCTCGCTCTATCTGACCTGGAAGACGAACGGCCAGCTGCAGACGATGAAGGCATTCATGGAGGGTTATGTTTTCGCGGACGCGGTGGCGGCTTGCGAGAAGGCACCGAGCACGACCCCGTTCAAATGGAACGGCGGCACCAACACGCGCTTGATCGGCCTGAACTCGGTCAAGCTCGACAAATACCGGGTAGTTTCAAGCTACACGCTGCTTGCCGACGGCGTTTATTGCGACTTCGATCCGATCAAGAAGAAAGCCGATATCGGATCGAATTTTCTCGAGCGGGAATGACAATCCGCCTCGGGTTTTCCGGGCGTTTTTCCAGTAGCTCAGGCCTCTCAAGGAAAAGCCCAAAGAAGATAAGCCCAAAGAAAAAGAGCAGGGCAAAAGCCCTGCTCGAAAAATTGTGTCGACCCTATTTCCCGCAAATATCGATTTGATCTTGATTGGCGGGGCGACGCTGCTTGTGCGCGCCAGGGCTCCTCCCGAGACTTGGACCACCAGACTTGCACCTTGCGGCTCAGCCTGAGGTGCAAACTCCTAGACCATAATCTCCGCCTTGTCACCAATTTCGGCAACGATTGTTCAAAATTGAAGCAAGTTCTGAAATGAATGGGATTTCGGCATTATCCGCCGGCTGGTTACGGCTCGTATTTAAGGTAAGGTATTATAGTAGAGACGCTTTTTCCGTGCTATGGAGCCGGCTCTGACTTGAAAAGTCCGTCCGCGGCCATCGCGGCATCGAATCCTTCCGCACAGTCAAGCGTGTTCCAGCCCAGGATGACGGGCAACCAGTCGTTGAGATGGCGTATTTGAGGACTTCGCCGGTCTTGCGGTTTTGGATGATGATGACCGACATCGCCTGTGCCTTTTCTGCTGCAATCCGCGGCGTGTCCTGTCCAGAATTGTCTTGTGTTGCGACCATCGCGCCGCCATCAGGCACCGATCTAATGAACGTGAGATGCCATCTCGACCGCCGGCGCCGTGATGCCAAGTACTCCGACAATCAGGATGATTCCAAGCCCGAGGGCGAGTTCGGCCAGCGTGCTGCGCACGAGCCATCGAACTGTCGGATCGCTTCGATCTGTCGCGTCTCCTTTGCAAAGCCTCGGCAGCAGGTATTGGCGATTGATCGTGGCCGCACTGACCATCACAGCGAACAGCGCCAACTTGAGAAGAAGCAATCGGCCATATCGCGTATCGATCAGGCTCTGGATTCCGCCAACCAGAAACGACGCGTTGATGGTTCCGCTTATGAGCAGGATGCTTACCGCGAGAATTCCAAGTGTTGAAAAGCGGCTGCCCGCATTGCACGCGGCAGTCAACCAGGGCTCCTCACCGCGCATGCGCAGATACGTCAACAGAATCGCAAGCGGCAGGAGACCCCCGAGCCAAAGGCCGGCCGCGACCAGATGCAGGAAGTCCGCGGCGAGATGGATGTCTCTCTCAAACCCCAGACCCTCCTCGCCGTGGCCCGCAAAGGCCATCAGGCCGAGATAGAAACCGGCCAGCAATGCCGAAAGAACTCCGCGCCAATCCGTTGGCAACGCCTTGAGCTTCTGTCGCGATGCCAGGCAGATGGCCAGCAAACCCGCAACTAAAATTCGCGCCGCCCATGCGTTGCCGAATTGCGTGCGCGAAAGAACAATCCAGATCGTCCCGTCGGCGATCACCTGTTCAAACGGTTTGCCCGCGATCCGTGTCGACAACAGGCACAGCCAGGCAAGGGCCGATACGATCGAAACGCCAAGGGATAGCCAAAGGATCTTTTGAGTTGTTTCTCTGAACGAGGAGAAGGTTGCAGTTAGCCGCAGGTCCGCCCCAAGGACCGGCGCGACGATCAACCAGTCGAAGAAAACGATGCCCGCCACAATCACTGACGAGGCGAAATGGATGTCCCGCACGACGATCAACAGATTGCTCAAGATGCTCTCCGCGTCGAGCGAAATGGCGCGCGCGGGCTTGGCCGCCCCTCACCGGATGTTGCCCGCGCTCGCACCCTGCGTCCCTCGATCCGCAGCCGCGTCACTGCTTGACATGAAACGTAAAGCTGCCTTCGGTCGTATGGGTATCGACCGATAGAACCTGCCAGCGAACCCGGTACGTTCCCGGAGGCAACGCTTTCAGCCCGACCCGCATGGTGCTTGTGCTGATCGTCGGCTTGCCAAGATCGACGCGCGCGCCGCTGGCATCGCTCACTTCGACCGAACTGAATGCCGGTTCGAGGTTTTGGGTAAAGAAAAGCGCGAGTTCGCGGGGCGAGGTGGGTACGGTGCTTCCGACGCGCGGCTCGGCGTGGTCGAGAAAGGCGTGAGCCTGGGCGGCGGTGCCGGCGACAACCGCGAGGAAGGCTGCCGCCGCAAATTTGAGCATGCGCATGGGGTTGCCTCAGAAGGTCAGTTTGCGGGGAGGGGTCGAGGTTCCTCCGAACAATGGTTGGCCAATGCTCGTCGGGAACATGTCGTCGAGATAAAGGTGCAACTGGCCGAGAACGCCGACGCCGCTGCCGCTCTCGCGGTTGATGGGTATCATTGCTTCCAGCCCGACCTGAAAATAGCTTCCGACCCAGATCACGCCGGGATTGACGGTTCCGGTCGTGGTGTAAGGGTTGCCGAAATTGTTGGCGACCGGCGTCGTCAAACTCACTTCGACGATCGGGATCAGATGGTTGAAGAAGTCCGGAAGCTGCAGGTCGATGACCTCGGACTTCAGATACGGCATGCTGTACTGTAGCGAGGCGCCGTAGACCAATTGTTGCGGGATAAAAGCGTTCTGGATGAAGTCAAAGGAGTTGGTGGGAACCTGATAGCCGACCTGCCCGGTCACGGCGAAGGGACGTATCCAGGAAACACTGTCGGGCAGGTCCCCGAAACCTTTCCCGAAATATATTGTCGGGGTCAAATGGCTGAACGTGTCGGCAAAACCGGAACCGGTTGAGCCGGTGTGTCCCCAATCGACGATGAGGCCTGCCAGGATCGCCAATTCATGGGACCGTTCCTTCAGGATCTGGTACTGGAAGGTCGTCTCGAGGTTCCCAAATCCTGAAGTAACCGTTCCGCCGGGTTGACGAATTTGGGTCCAGTCCTGACTGACGGTTACGCCGAAGTTTTCTGTAATGCGCTTTGAAAAGTCGACTCCGATATCCCATTGCGTGGCGGGCGGCACATCCGGGGTTTTGGACCACGCAACGGTAGGGATCGACATTTCGTCCGCAACGCAGGGGTCGTCGGTCACCAGCGTTGCCGGAAAGAAGCGGGCGCCGACGAAGCAGTGGGCAAAGGCGTCGGTGGTGAATGTCACTGCAACAAAACTTGCAAGCGCAAGCGAACACGGCAGCATAAATCGGGACATCAGGATTCCTCCGGTCAAAAACGCGAAAATGGTTGCGTGCAGCCGTCACGGCTGCGATGCATCACGCGTTGAGCGGGGGACCTCTGGGACAAGCGAGCGAATATCGGCAAGACGCTGTTAATCCAAACGGTCGTACCGATTGGCGCAGCTTGCGCGCTTCCGGACCAACCAGCGAGACTGCTATTGGATCGGGGGCCTCAAGGAGGTGGAATGCCCCTGCAAAGCAAAGCAGGCAGTGGTTATCCGCGGAATGCTTTTGTTGCTGGTCCGCGGGTGCGGCAGGGCTGCCGTCGGCCTGATGCAGACACAGCCGGGAAAGGGAAACATCGTCGAGAGCGGAAGCCTGGGCGAGTTGAGTACCGGCAATCGCAAGCAGCAGCGGCTGCACGACCAGCGCGTAAATCGCGGCCGCGGTGACCAGCCTCCGCCAGTAGGCGAGTGCAGAAGTGACTTGATTTCGCGCAGTTCGCATGCTCACGAGCTTATATCGGCGGACGCCTGGTCGCACCGAAAGCCGGTGAACCGCAAAGGCGTCGAACCAAAGGTTAGTATAGTTGGTACTATGGGAGTGGCAACCCCGATCGCTTGTTGTCATGGTGGGGGTCGTGATCGAAAAATTATCGTTTGGCAGGAATAAACACATGACACGGAAAATCAGCGCTGCTTTCGCTATCGTTTTCATCGGCTTGCTGATCGGCGCTCCCCTGCGCGCCGAGGAGGTGAAGGCCGGCGATCTCGTCATCACGCAGGCCTGGAGCCGCGCGACGCCGGGTGGTGCCAAGGTCGGTGGCGGCTACCTGACCATCGAAAACAAGGGCTCGACGCCCGACCGGTTGATTGGCGGCTCCGCAGAAGTCGCCGGCAAGGTTCAGGTCCACGAAATGTCCATGAACAACGGCGTCATGACGATGCGTCCGCTCGACAAGGGTCTTGTGATCGAACCCGGCAAGACGATCAAGCTTGCGCCGGGCGGTTATCATTTGATGCTGCTCGATTTGAAGAGCCCGCTGAAGCAGGGCGAGAAAGTGCCGCTCATCCTCGAGTTCGAAAAGGCGGGAAAGATCGCTCTCTCGCTCGATGTCCAGGGCGTCGGCGCACAGGGGCCTGCAAGTTCGGATGGATCGGGCGGCCAGATGGATATGAAGAAAATGCCCGACCATTCCGGCATGAAGATGTGAGGATGGAGCTTGATTTGACCTTCGCCACTTACCTGGCGGCAGGCTCGAAAAGCGAAGGTCAAATCATAAACCCCACTATAATCATATATTTGCTGGTGGTCTTTAGGTTCTGACATGCGCAAAAACGGCCTGCCGGGACGGGATGCGAATGTTGGAACCGCGCCTCCACCCGGCTGCCCTTGTTTTTTTGCACTCGATCCGGTTTCACTGCCACCTTGGCCGGAACTGGCCGACTCATTTGGTGACCCATGCGACTGTCGCGATTCCTGCTCCCGATCCTCAAGGAGAACCCGAAAGAGGCGGAGATCGTGTCGCATCGGTTGATGCTGCGCGCGGGCATGATCCGGCAGGAGGCCGCCGGAATCTATGCCTGGCTACCGCTGGGCTTGCGGGTCCTGAAGAAGATCGAGCAGATCGTCCGCGAGGAGCAAAACCGCGCCGGCGCATTGGAGCTTCTGATGCCGACGCTGCAGCTTGCAGACCTGTGGCGCGAGAGCGGCCGTTACGACGCCTACGGCCCCGAGATGCTGCGCATCGCCGACCGCCACAAGCGCGAACTGCTCTACGGGCCGACCAACGAGGAGATGATCACCGAGATATTCCGCGCCTACGTCAAGTCCTACCGCAGCCTGCCGCTCAATCTCTATCACATCCAGTGGAAATTCCGCGACGAGCAGCGGCCGCGTTTCGGCGTGATGCGCGGGCGCGAATTCCTGATGAAGGATGCCTATTCCTTCGACCTCGACGAGGCCGGGGCGCGGCGTTCCTACAACCGGATGTTCGTCGCCTACCTTCGCACCTTCGCCCGCATGGGGCTGAAAGCGATCCCGATGCGCGCCGAGACCGGGCCAATCGGCGGCGACCTCAGTCACGAATTCATCGTGCTGGCAGAGACCGGCGAGTCCGGCGTTTATTGCGACAGCGATGTCCTCGACCTGCCGGTGCCGGACGAAACGGTCGACTACGAAGGCGACCTCACAGCGATCATCAAGCAGTGGACGTTGGTTTATGCCGCGACCGAGGACGTGCACGACGCCGCCCGTTTCGAGCGTGAGGTGCCGCCCGAGAAGAGGGTGCACACGAGGGGCATCGAGGTTGGCCAGATTTTCTATTTCGGCACGAAGTATTCCGACGCCATGAAGGCGCTGGTTGCGGGCCCTGATGGCGCTGAGGTCGCCATTCATGGCGGTTCCTACGGCGTCGGTGTTTCGAGACTGGCAGGTGCGATCATCGAGGCGTGTCACGACGAAGCCGGCATCAAGTGGCCCGACGCGGTCGCTCCGTTCAAGGCCGTCATCCTCAATCTGAAGCAGGGTTCCGAAGATACCGATGCGGCTTGCGAACGGCTGTACCGCGAGCTGACGGCCAAGGGCGTCGAAGTGCTTTATGACGACACCGACCAGCGCGCCGGAGCCAAATTCGCCGCTGCCGATCTGATCGGCATTCCCTGGCAAATCCTCATCGGTCCCAAGGGCCTCGCCGAGGGCAAGCTGGAGCTGAAGCGGCGCAGCGATGGTAATCGTGAAAACCTCAAGCCCGCGGACGTTGTGGCACGGCTAACCTAGTGGGTTGTTATCCACCGCCGCCGGCACTGGGGATTTTGGCAGTTGCGGCCACAATTAGCCCGAATCGTGTGAAAATCGGACCATGGAAGAAGCCATGAGCGAACCAGTTCGAACCCCACCCTTCGCGCCATTCGAGTGGCTACTCTCGGGACGCTACTTGAGGGCACGTCGGAAGGAAGGCTTCATTTCCGTCATCGCCGGTTTCTCGTTTCTTGGCATCATGCTCGGCGTCGCCACGCTGATCATCGTGATGGCGGTCATGAACGGCTTCCGAAAGGAGCTTTTGGACAAGATCCTCGGACTTAACGGCCATCTTCTGGTGCAGCCGCTGGAATCGCCGCTGACTGACTGGAAGGATGTCGCCGAACGCATCTCGCAGGTTCCGGGCATCAGGCTGGCGGCACCTGTCGTGGACGGACAGGCACTGGCCTCATCGCCGTTCAACGCTTCCGGCGTATTCGTCCGCGGCATTCGCGCCGACGACCTGAATAATCTCACCTCCATCGCGAAAAACATCAGGCAGGGTTCGCTGGAAGGATTTGACGAAGGGCAGGGCGTCGCCATCGGCCGGCGGCTCGCCGATACCTTGTCGCTCCATGCCGGCGACAGCGTCACGCTGGTGGCGCCGCGCGGCGCGGTGACCCCGATGGGCACGACGCCCCGGATCAAGCCATACAAGATCGCGGCCGTGTTCGAGATCGGGATGTCGGAATATGACGCCAGCTTTGTGTTCATGCCGCTGCCCGAAGCACAAGCCTATTTCAATCGAAACAATGACGTGACCGCAATCGAGGTTTTCACCACCAACCCCGACCGGATCGAAAGCTTCCGCAAGAGCGTGACCGAGGCTGCGGGACGTCCGGTGTTCCTGGTCGATTGGCGGCAGCGCAATTCGACTTTCTTCAATGCGCTTCAGGTCGAGCGCAACGTGATGTTCCTGATTCTCACCATGATCGTTCTGGTTGCCGCGCTCAACATCGTTTCGGGCCTGATCATGCTGGTGAAGGACAAGGGCAGCGACATCGCGATCCTGCGTACGATGGGCGCCTCGCAGGGGGCGATCATGCGGGTGTTCCTGATCACCGGCGCTGCGATCGGTGTGGTCGGCACGATCACCGGCTTTCTGGTCGGTATGCTGATCTGCCTCAATATCGAATCGATCCGCCAATTCCTGTCCTGGCTCACCAACACCGAGCTGTTCTCACCGGAGCTCTATTTTCTCTCAAAGCTCCCCGCCGAGGTCGATTTCGGCGAAACCAGCGCGGTCGTGATCATGGCGCTGACGCTGTCGTTCCTCGCTACGCTCTATCCATCGTGGCGTGCCGCGCGCCTCGACCCGGTCGAAGCGCTGCGGTACGAGTGAGGAACCGATGGAGCAGGGGGCGGAAGATGTACCTGTCATCTATCTCCATGAGATAAGACGCCAATATATGCAGGGCGCGACGCCGTTGACGATCCTCGACGGCGTCAAGCTCGCGCTGTGGGCCGGGCAGTCTGTCGCCCTGGTCGCGCCGTCGGGTGCCGGCAAATCGACCCTGCTGCATATCGCTGGCCTGCTCGAGAATCCCGACGATGGCGAAGTTTACATAGGGGGGACGCCCACCTCGGGCCTCTCGGATGTCGAGCGAACCCAGATGCGCCGGACCGAGATCGGTTTCGTCTACCAGTCACACCGGCTGCTGCCGGAATTCTCGGCGCTTGAAAACGTCATGCTACCGCAGATGATCCGCGGCCTGAGGAGGTCGGAGACCATCAAACGCGCCACTGAGATCCTTTCCTATCTCGGCCTTGGCGAGCGGATCAAACATCGGCCGTCGGAATTATCAGGCGGCGAGCAGCAAAGGGTTGCAATCGCGCGCGCTGTCGCCAACGCGCCGCGCGCGTTACTTGCGGATGAGCCGACCGGCAATCTCGATCCCCATACGGCCGATCACGTGTTCCAGGCACTGATGCAGCTCGTGAAAGCCACGCGCGTGGCAATGCTGATCGCAACCCACAACATGGAACTGGCGGGCCGGATGGACCGGCGGGTGTCGCTGGTCGATGGGCAGATCGTGGAACTGGACTAGTTCGCTCACGGCCCCCGAGGCGGGCTCGATTCGATCCCGTAGCTGGCATAGATCCGGTTGACGGTGCCGTCTGCAAGCAGCTGATCGATCGCCTTGTTGACCGCGGCCACCAGCGCGTCATCGGACTTGCGCATTCCCACCGCAATCTCCCACCGCAACTCGGGCTGGTTCTCATAGGCGCGCACCAGCGTCAGCGGCGCGTCCTTGTGGAGAAGATTGTAGTATCCGACGCTTGCGGGCGTGACGAGCGCCGCATCCAGCTCGCTCTTGCCGAGCGCTTCGATCATTTCGTCCTCAAACGTAAAGGGGATTGTCGGCAGGCCCTTTTGACCCAACGTGACGCTTGCGAGCGATCCCACCATCGCGCCGACCCTCTGAACCTTCTTGAGATCGGCGAAACCCGTAACGCCTCCGAGGCCGGGACGCAGCGCGATCGCAACGCCGCTCACCTGGTAGGGCTTGGAAAGCCGCACATGACGCTCGTGCGCGCTTTCTCGATCCACGATCGCATCGAGGACGATATCGCAATCGGTACGGCCGAGCTGGAAGGGAAAAACCACCCAGGCGACCTCGAGCGTGACGCCGAGCCGATTGGCGAGCGCCTCGCCGAGCTCGAGCTCGAAGCCGCGGCGATCGCCACTCTTGCTGGAGAACGGCAGCGCGTTGGGATTGGCACAGACCGAAAGGATACCGCGGCTCCTGATCGAATTGAGCGGACGGGCACCCGCAGCACCACACAGTGCCGGGCAAGCCAGAATTGCCGTCAAGGCGAGGCCCCGGGTGAACACAGCGATACGTCTAGGGAACAGCATGATGAGGCTTCTGGCTCACGGCTTGAGATTGCGAATATACGCGATGATCGCATTGATGTCCTCGATCGGCAGCGCCTGGCCGAAGGCCGGCATGCGACCGGGTGAGCCGGTTGCGATCCGCGATATCAGAAAGTCGTCGTCGTGGGGATCGTCCATGAGCTGCGGCGCGCGTCCGGTCTTGCGGCCACCGTTCTCGTGGCACCACCCGCACCCGTTCGCGATAAAGGTTTTGGAGCCGCTCTCGATCTGCGCGGCCTTGTCGCCGGCAGCCGCAGGCGTCGGCGTTCGTTCGGCGCAGTTTGCGGGCGCCGAGCCGCACACAAAAGCATAAACGAGCGCAGCAAAAGCCGCCGTATTGCAAAAGCTACTCCGTCTCATGCTCTTCACCTGGCCGGGGCCGACGGCGGCTCCGGGCTTGACGTGCGAGTGAGCGTAACCATTTCGACGCCGGAACAGATTCAAATTGCAAAGCAACCGCGTCGTGGTCCTGCTTCGAATGAAGTCCGGCCACAGCAACCACGACGCGTTGGGAAGACCTATTCGAGCGTGTAGACCACGAGAGAGCCAGTATCTTTCTCCATGGACTTGTATGGGCCGCCGAATTGCTCCGCGTAGCCTTCGCCGACCAAGCTTGGACCTCCGGTGACCACGGCAACGAATTGCTTGCCGCCAGCCTCGTAGCTGATGATTCCGCCATTGTGGGTGGCGCCGTCATTGCCCTGCCACAGGTCCTTGCCGGTCTTGGCATCGAGAGCATGAAGCCAGCCGCGGGCATCGGGCACAAAGAGAAGACCGCCCGCGGTCGAAAGCAGGCTCGCGGTCGGCGGTTCGGGGAAATCAACCGACCACGCTACGTTGCCAGTGATCGGATCGCGGGCATCGACATGACCGTGCTGCTTGTCCCCGGGAGGATCCTTCAGCGTGAAGGTGGCACCGATATTGAGCTGGGCCTGGGGCTCCGTGACTTGCGGGGACTTCGTGATCTCGAGGTCCATGCACCATTCGTTTCCAATCTTGTAATAGAGTCCGGTTTGCGGATTATACGTGCCCGCATTCCAGCTGATGCCCCCGTCGATTGCCGGGCAAAGGTCCTGCTGCTTGCCTGCCGTCATGTCGCGCCGGCCAATCAGCTCGCCCGTCTTCGGATCGATGCCTTTGACGAAATTGCTGGCTTTGACGATGTTGTAGACGTTCTCGACTTTGGCATTCGCGCGATCATAGACGAAGACGTATCCGCTCTTGTTCGGGTGCACGTAATACTTCTTGCCGTCGCGGTCGATCTGCACGAATTCGCCAACCGCACTGTCGAAATCCCAGGCGTCGTGCGGTAGTTCCTGATGGTAGAACTTGATCTTGCCGGTGTCGGGGTCGAGCGCGATCACCGACGTCGTGTAGAGATTATCGCCCGGCCGGGCGCCGCCCGTCTTGTAATCGGATCCGCTCCAGTCGTAGAGCGGCGCCGGGTTGGCGGTGCCCCACCACACCGAATTGGTCTCGGCGTCGTAGGTGCCGGGCATCCAGCCGCCGCCACCGCCGGTGCGCCAGGACTCGTTGCCCCAACTCTTCTCGGCCTCCGGCGTGCCGGCAACGGTGAGGAATTCCCAGACCTTCCGACCGGTCTTGGCATCGACGCCGAATATTGGACCGCGGCCGGGCCATTCGCCGCCCTGTGCGCCGATGATTACCTTGTCTTTGACAACAAGCGGTGCACCGGTAAAACCGACAGTGAGCTTTTGGGAGTTGATCAGCTTGGTCTCCCAGACTGGCTGGCCTGTCTTCGCATCAAGCGCAAACAGCCGACCATCGACGGTGCCGATGTAGAGCTTGCCATCGCCCATCGCCATTCCTCGATTATAAGGCGAATGGGTCTGACGAGCCACCAGGTCATCATCCAGCTTGGGAACGAAAGACCATAAAACTTCGCCGGTGTCGCCTTTGAGCGCGAATACCTTGCTATAGGACGCCGAGTAATAGACGACGCCGTCCTTCGCAAGCGGCATCGACTGCACGCCGCGCGTCGAGTGACCGACCTGGTGGATAAAAGCTACCTTTAGTTTCTTGACGTTGTTGGCGTCGATCTGGTTGAGCGGGCTATAATGCCAGGACTGGTAGCTGCCGTGGTAGCTCAGCCAATCCTTGCCGTTCTTGCCGGCGTTGTCGAGCGCATTGGCATCCTGTGCCGGTGCCGGAGCGTGCGTGGCCCCCACGATCGCCGCGGCCGCGACGAGCATCGCGGTGGTCGTCATCGCGCTTTTCCTGACAGTCACTTTCACGTTGCTAACCTCCCTGGTTGCCGGTTTCTTTCCGGCCCTTGCTGGTTGGACAAGCCGTCGGAGCGTCTTGCGCCGATGCCCCGTTCGCTTGTTCGGTCTAACCGCGCGTTCTTGTATTGACGACCATTTGGTGCCCGTCGATCGTGGCTATTCCCTGTCGTTCCGCGAATTTATCGCCTCGCAGAGGGTCTTCGGCGTTTGCACACGCCAGATCATGATGGCCGGCATGGCTGAAGATGTCCGTTGCTGTGAGGGGAAATAGCCAGAGGTCGGTTGGCGCTACTTGTTGCCGCCGCGAATTTCAGATGAGAAATCGGCTGCCCGCGATATTCGCCAATAGAGCAAGCGTGGACGTGGGTGGCCTTATGAGTTATGGGGCCGATCCAGACGATCTGTATCGACGCTCTGCACATAGCGGACATGGTCGCGCTTGGTCGCTGGCTCGATCCAGCCGCGAATGACCCCGAAGCGGACATCATGTCGCAAGCCCCCGGTTTTCCGTGTGCTAGTTTAAACGGCACCGGTACGGGGGATGCGGCATGAGGCGACGTGACTTCATTGTGCTCGTCGGCGGCGCCGCAAGCTGGCCTGCGGCGGCTGGTGCGCAGCAGGCCGGAAGGCTGCCGACGATAGGATTTCTCGGGTCCGATCCCGTCGCCTTTGCTCCATGGATCGCTGCGTTCGTCGCGCGCCTGCGCGAGCTCGGCTGGATTGACGGGCGAACTGTTGCGATCGAGTATCAATGGTCGGAAGGACGTACCGAGCGCTACGCTGAAATCGCCGCGCAGTTTGTACGCCAGAAAGTGGATGTCATAGTTACCGTTGGAAGTGCCGTCCCTACGGTAAGGCATGCGACCAGTGTCATCCCGATCGTATTTGCTGTGGCGATCGACCCGGTGCGTAGCGGGCTCGTTTCCGGTTTGGCCAAACCGGGAGGCAACGTGACCGGATTATCGCTGCAAGCGGCGAATCTCGCCGGAAAACGACTGGAAATACTGCGGGAACTCATCCCACGCCTGCGTCGATTGGCCATCATCTTCAATGGCGGCAATGACCAGACGGTGCTGGAGATGAGTGACACTGAAGCTGCGGCGCGCGAACTCGATCTCGACGTCGCTCTTCTCGAAATCCGCCGCATGCAAGACATTGCGCCTGAGTTCGAGAAGCTCAACTCCCAGGCGGATGCGCTCTATGTTGTGATCGACCAGCTCATCGTCGCCAATTTTAGTCGCGTGCAGACCTTCGCGCTCAGCACGCGATTGCCAATGATCTACAGCACCCGTGATTTTGTCCGCTCGGGAGGACTCATGTCCTACGGGCCAGACTACGTGGATCTGTTTCGGCGTGCGGGCGATTATGTGCATCGCATTCTGCAGGGTGCGAAGCCCGGAGATTTACCTGTCGAACAGCCGACGAAGTTCGAACTGGTCCTCAATCTCACGACGGCAAGAGCCCTCGGCCTGCGGGTCCCCGAGCCGTTCTTGTTGCGCGTAGACGAGGTAATCGAATGAGGCGGCGCGAATTTCTCGGCGCCCTCGGCACCCTCGGCGTGGCGGCGGCGTGGCCGCTCGCAGCGGCTGCGCAGCAGGCTACGAAGATTCCTCAGATAGGCGTCTTGTCACTTGGCCGCGGCGACAAATCAGACGCAAGTCTTGAAACTCTCGACGCGTTCGTGTCCGCGCTACGCGAGCTTGGTCATACCGAAGGACAGAATATCGCATATGACCGGAGATTCGCCGATGGGGACGCGAACAAGCTCAGCGGGCTGGCGCGGGAATTGGTCGAGCGCCGGGTCGATGCCATTGTCGCTTTGGGCACACCGGCTGCCCGTGCGGCAAATCGAGCGACTTCGGTAATCCCAATTATCGGCATAGCCATGGCCGATCCCGTCGGCGATGAGCTTGCGTCAAGCTTGGCGCGGCCGGGAGGGAATGTAACAGGGACGACATTTCTTGGTCCGGAATTAGTATCCAAACGACTACAATTGCTCAAAGAGATTGTTCCAGGTCTTTCTCGCGTCGTCGTGTTGTGGGACCCCCACGCCTACGGCGAGCGCACAATGGCCGGCATGTTGAAGGAGATCGAGGACGCCGCCCGGTCGTTGGGAACAAAACTTAAACTCGTGGCCGCGGCCAGCCCTGCCGATCTCAGCAACGCGTTCGCGGCGATGGCTACGGAGCGAGCTGATGGTCTAATTGTGATTCCCAGTCCGATGTTATTTAGCCAGTACTCACGCATCGTAACCTTCGCGGCAGACAACCGCTTGCCGGCGATGTATGTAGCGAGGGAAGGAGTAGAGATCGGAGGTCTTGTCTCATATGGAGTAAACCTTCCCGATCTGTCCCGCGCGACCGCAGTCTATTTGGACAAAATCCTCAACGGCGCAAAACCTGCTGAATTGCCTGTGCAACAGCCAACCAAATTCGAGTTAGTGATAAATCTGAAGACGGCTGGAGCGCTTGGTTTGACGATCAGTCGCGACTTTCTGCTGATTGCCGACGAGGTGATCGAATGAGGCTGGCAATGACCGTTATTGGCCCTTCGCGACAGATCGCAGCGCTGTGCGATCTCGGTTGCTTTGTGAGCAAAGCAGACATGGCATCGTCACATCACGCCACCAGTTTTTGGGTAAACGGCCTGTTTCGGTCCGCGGAAGATGGCGCGACAAAAAAGGGGAGGGCCCTCGCCCGTGATCGCCGAGCAGATTTGATAGCTCCGCCGGCTGGAAAATCGCTCGCCCGCGCGGCATATTTCCCGGATGAGAAAATCGGACATTACCTGCCCTGGCTGCAACGCCGGCTATCGCCGCATCGAATTGACCACGCGCCCTGGAGTTAAAGGCGAGTATCGCTGTCTGCTCTGCGATCAGCTTCTCGAAGTCTTCGATGGCTCGACCGAAATTGCCATCCGCCTTACCGTTCAACCCGAGAAGACGTTCGAATAGGACTTCTTTAGGAACAGGACTTCTTTCCAGGGCCTGGTTGCCCTGCGCTCACGAAGGTATGTCTTTGTGGAACGCAACGTCCTCCCGAGCGAGCCGAGTGCGTCGTCGGGACCCGCCGCTCGCTTGCCGAAGGGTTTCCGCGATCGGAACGATCTTGTTTCTGAATATGTCCAGAAATAATTGGGACACAGGGCCAACTTGGATTTTCATCATGCGATGATTTTCCTTCAGATGTTGCGGGCAGGTGACAGCAATGCAATTGAACGATGATAAAGATTTGAGTCGTGGGGCAACGCAATTCGAACACGGAAAGATCAACGATGAAGAAATTTCTGCTTGTCACGACGGCCGCGATCGCGCTTGGCGCCGCGCCGGCCGTTGCCGCGGATCTTCCGGCACAAACCTACAGCAGGGCGCCGGCAATCGTCGCTCCGATCTACGACTGGAGCGGTTTCTACATCGGCATCAACGGCGGCGGTGGCTTCAGCCACAATTGCTGGGACCTCACCAACGACGGTTTCGCCCCGGTGGTCCCGTCGGTTTCGGAAGGCTGTCACGATCCGAGCGGGGCTACGTTCGGCGGACAGATCGGCTACCGCTGGCAGAGCGCAGCATTTGTGTTCGGGGTGGAAGCGCAGGGCAACTGGGCTGATTTCCGCGGCAGCAATACCAGCCTGTTTTTCAACACCGACCAGAATCAAACCCGCGTGGATGCTTTCGGTTTGTTTACCGGCCAGATCGGCTATGCCTGGAATAACGCGCTCTTCTACGTAAAGGGCGGCGCGGCGGTGACCGATAACCAGTACACAATTTTCGACATTCCCTCCGGCGCCCTGATCGATGTGGCCAACGAATCTCGCTGGGGCGGAACGGTCGGCGTCGGCTTCGAATACGGCATCGGCCCGAATTGGTCGGTCGTCTTCGAGTACGATCACATGTTCATGGGTTCGCGCGACGTGAATTTCAATGTTGTCGGCGGCGGGTTCGGCGGCACCGACCACATCAGCCAGGATGTCGATCTGTTTACCGCGCGCTTCAACTACAAATTCGGCGGACCAGTGGTGGCGCGCTACTGATCTCGCCTCGGCTCAGCCCCGATCCAGGCCCCGGCCTCAAGGCCGGGGCTTTTCGGGCGCGCTTGAGTGGATCAAGGAAAAGTCGCACGCATGGCTGTTGGGGCAGGCGACCTTTAGCGTTTAACTTGGCGCCTAAATTCTTCGACCAACACCCTCATTGGCGACACGAATAGCTTGATGTCGTCAATGATAAATTGGCCGATAGATGAGGTCATGGTTGCCTTTCGCCGGAGACTGTCAGGTCTCTCCAATGTATGAGCGTGTTCCTTTTCATCATGATGCTCGGAAACCTGGAAGCCTAACGTTGGTTCAGCCATGGTTATGACTCTCTAGAGTTCCAAGTATCTCGCACGAACCTATACGCTCTGATAACGAGGAAAAATACCAAACAGCCAACGTCTAGAGCCAAAATTAGATATGCAACGGCATGAAAGACTAGGGCCAAGACCCAAAATCTAGGAAACTCATCAGCGAAATCAGCCGCCAGCTCAATAGACATAGAGACGGCGCCGGCCAAAAGAAAGAGGAGACCTCCAGTTACCAGATGCCCCATCATATCCCTAACCAAGGCGGGATCGTCCTTGGTATCGGGAGGAGGCAGTAAAAAATCACCTCCGCTCATATCCGGCCCTCAAATTGCCGGAACATAGTGTCGCAACCTTTGATACATCGCAACGGCGACGGCGCACTCGGCCCAATTAACCAAGCCCTCTGTTTCGAGGTTATTTCCAAAACTAGCCCACCACCCCACCCTTGGGTAGTGGGTCAGTTTAATTATGGCGGCTCTTGCGCCTAGGAATCGACCGTGCGCAGGGGCATATTGGAGGGATGGATCACAAGCATCCCAAACGCCCGCGCGACCCTAACCAGCTGGCCAAGGCGATCATCGACATCGCCACGGGCACCGTCGAGACCTCGCCGGAGAGCGGACTGACGAAGCGGGCGCGGGCAGGTGGCCGCAAGGGTGGGGCGGCACGTTCCGCCGCCCTCACGCCGGAACAGCGTTCCGAGATCGCAAGGGCGGCAGCAGAGGCGCGCTGGAAGAAGAGCTAGCCCGTCTCGGAATCGTCCTCGTCCGCTGCCTTACGCAGCTCAACGTCGAACGTCAGATCGAGGGGAAGCGCGATCTGCTCTTCGGTAGGGTTGATGCTATGCCAGTGGTCCAAATCGAGCGTCAATGTGTAGGCGTCCGTCACGATCTGCTCTCGACGATGATTGGTTGATTTCAACATCTGCGAGCGCGTCGCTTCGTCGGTATCCACATAGACGAAGAGATTGAGTTGTCTGGGGTGAACGGGGATGGCTTGATAGGCACGATACGGCTTGCCGGTCTGCTTGTCGTATTTGCGTTCCGCCTGCGCGTCATCCGCGAACAGCTTTGCCAGCATGTCCACATCAGACGGAGGCATGGGCATTTTCCATCCGTGGCTCTTGGCGAAAGCGGCCACTTTGTGCATGTCGATTTCTTGTTCTCCCGTCACTTCTTTGTAGTGACGGAGGAAACGCTGACGCTCTTGTCTCTTGCTCATGAAGGTATGCGTCCTGTTAAATTCCGACCGGGGCCACGTCACCCCAGCCATCTTTGATTGCGTTTGGCGAGATAATGACGCGGACCTTTGCGAGATGATCGCGAAAGCGATCATATCGGCCCGTCTTTCGTTGTAGTTGCCCGGCCACAATTCCGGGGTGAACCTTAAGTATTCGTGCGAAGGCGATCAGATCACGCTCGGCAAAGAACGGAGCCTTGCGGGATACGAATGCTTCCATCTGCGATGTGGGAACACAGAATTCTTGCGCTGCGGCGTTGGCGATCCGCTCCTCGACAGCGACGTTATCGCCTGTTCCTGCGCGCTCACCTTCGAGTTCAGCATCAAGCATCGTCCCATGCATTTGCAAGGCGTGCTCGATTTCATGGCGGAGGACGAACCAAAAATTGTCGATCCGGTCATAGCGGAGCGACATGGCGATTACGGGCGACCGCTCATTTAGCCAAAAGCAAACGCCGTCGATTTTTGCGGAGGTGAGCGATTCAACAATGACGAACCTGACCCCGCATTCCATCATGATGCGCGGCACTCGCGCGACATCTTCGGCGGCGATCATTGACTTGCGCAACTTGCCGAGTGCGGCAACGAGCGCTTGCGGCGAATAAGGGGCCACTAGCATTTCGCTGGCGATCTGTTTGACCCGATAAAGCCAAGCCAGTTGCGCCGGTGTCAGAGGCGTATTGACCTCGGTTTTCTTGGCGGCATGCGGCAGGATTTCGATGTCGTCCAGACGGTTCACACCAAAGAACCGGATCAATCCTGCTTCGACCTTTTTCGTGTCTTTCACGCTTTCGGCGTCTATCCAGCCGCGCTTAATCATCTCGGCAACGGGTAGGTCGCCATACAACAGCGCCCGGGTAGCGCGGGCCGGATCGGGGTTCGCGATGATGCGCGCCTGCGCCAGATCAAGGTCTTTTTGCAGAGCGAGAAATTGCTCTGCGGGAATCCGGAAAACCTCTTCCAGAATCAGCGCCAATCCGGCGTCAATGGGCTGCTTGTTGCTGACGAATTTATTTACGGTCGTCTCCCCGACGCCGAGCACCAGAGACAGTGTTCGTTGCGTCCATCCCCGTTGATCCAAGAGAGCCTGAATGAACTGGCCCGGTGAGCGAAAATCCTTCGAATCGAGTGTCATAGGGTGAATATAGACAACTTGCGCAAAAACGCAAACTGACCTTTTATGCTTGACTAAAGTTCCCGGCTGGGTATTATCCCGGCATGAACCGTCTCGACCGAAAGACCCGTGCCCAAATCCTGCATCTGCTCTGCGAGGGGCAGTCGATCCGCGCCATCACCCGCCTGACCGGATGCAGCAAGAACACGGTCGCCAAGCTGCTGCTCGCGGCTGGTCACGCCTTCACCGCCTATCAAGACAAGGCGCTGCGCAACCTGCCGTGCAAACGCGTCCAGATGGATGAAATCTGGAGCTTCGTTTACGCGAAGAATGACAACGTGAAGGAGGCCAAGGCCGCGCCACCGATGGCGGGCGATGTCTGGACATGGACCGCTATCTGCGCCGACACCAAGCTTCTCGTTAGCTGGCTGCTTGGTGGCCGCGACGCGAACGCCGCTGGTGCTTTCGTTGCCGATCTGAGCAGTCGCCTAGCTAACCGCGTCCAGCTCACCAGCGATGGCCACAAGCCGTACCTGGCTGCAGTGGACGACGCATTCGGCGATGACGTTGATTACGCCATGCTGGTCAAGATGTACGGCGCTGATCCGCAAGCGGAAACTCGTTACAGCCCCGCTAAGTGCATCGGGGCGGAGCGTCAAGTCATCACTGGCGAGCCGGATCGCAAGCACATCAGCACGTCCTATGCGGAGCGCAGCAATTTGACGATGCGGATGCACATGCGCAGGTTCACCCGATTGACCAACGCTTTCAGCAAGAAGGTCGAGAACCACGCCGCAGCGATTGCGCTGCATGTGATGTACTACAACTTCGTCCGTATCCATCAGACGCTCAAAGTTACGCCCGCAATGGCCGCTGGTGTAACCGACAAGCTTTGGGAGATGGACGACCTGATTGTACTTGTGGAACAGTGGGAACTCGCCAATCAGCGGCCGGAATACAATTTTATGGTCCGCAAGTACGACATCGGCAAGGGCTATTCGGTGAGCGTGCTCTGGCGCGGCGGGGAAGTGGACACGATCTACGGCTTCGATACCGAATACGCCGCCCTTGATTGGATCAAGGAAAAGTCCGCCGCTTGGGTTCGCGACCAAAAGCAACCCGTCAAGAATTAACCATGGGGGTCAGTTTTCAAAATGACCCACTACCCACCCTTGACCCCAGAACAAAAGAGGAACTATGTTCGTCTTATGTTCTCAAGGGAGGTATTCATGTTGAAGGTATTTGTCGAGGAAGCGGCGGCACTGGCGTCGATCGTGCTGTTTGTCGGGATGGTCGCCATCTGGGCGCAACTGATCCCCCAGCTCTGAGGCCGCCGAAGCTGTAGATTCCGCGGGGTTGGCCGGGACCGTAGGGGCAAGCAGGGCTGATTGGGGAAAAGCGGGACGGCGGCGGGAATTGATGTGGCTTTCGTGGACTCCTCCCATATGAGGCTTCACGATGTCTCGGATTCGAGTCGGTCGAGCGGCCGCTCCGGACCCCTCAAGCCTCTGTGATTGCTCGCAAACATGTCAAAGCTCGCGGCACTGTCGTCAAATGCCGGATTTGTCCATCTCCACGTCCATTCGGCCTATTCGCTGCTGAAGGGATCGATCAAGATCGCCAAACTTGGCGAACTGGCCAAAGCCGACCGCCAGCCGGCCCTGGCGCTGACCGACACCGACAACATGTTCGGGGCGCTCGAATTCTCGGACAAGATGGCCGGTTACGGCATCCAGCCGATCATCGGCTGCGAGCTTGCGGTCGATTTCGGCGATCAGGATCCCAACGCCCGCAATGCTTCGGCGACGGCGCCCTCGCGCATCGTGCTGCTGGCGGCGCGCGAGCGAGGCTATCGCAATCTGATGCGGCTGAATTCGCGCGCCTTCCTCGAGACGCCGGTTCATCAGGCCCCGCATATCAAGTTCGAATGGCTGCAGGGCAGCGCAGACGATCTGATCGCGTTGAGCGGCGGGCCCGAGGGGCCCGTCGCCTCGGCGATCGCGGCCGATCACACCGCGCTTGCGTCGTCACGCTGCGAAAGGCTGGCAGGCCTGTTCGGCGACCGCCTTTATATCGAATTGCAGCGCCACGGCATCGAGAAGGAACGCCGTATCGAAGCTGGTTTGATCGATCTTGCCTATTCGAAAGGCCTTCCGCTCGTCGCCACCAACGAGCCCTACTTCGCTACGTCGGATGACTACGAAGCCCACGATGCGCTGCTGTGCATCGCCGGCGGGCGTCTGATCGCCGAGACCGATCGCGAGCAGCTTACGCCGGATCATCGCTTCAAGACGCGCGCGGAAATGGCGGTTCTGTTCGCCGACATTCCGGAAGCGCTCGCCTCCACGATCGAGATCGCCGAGCGCTGCGCATTCCGACCGGTGACGTGCAAGCCCATCCTGCCGCGCTTTACGGTTGGGGTGGGTGCCAACGCTGTGGATGCGGCAATTGACGAAGCGGCAGAACTGCGCCGTCAGGCCGAAGAAGGGCTGAGGCATCGGCTCAGCGTCCACGGGCTCTCGCAGGGCACCTCGGAGGAGGAGTATCGCGCGCGGCTTGCCTTCGAACTCGATGTCATCACCCGCATGAACTATGCGGGCTATTTCCTGATCGTTTCGGACTTCATCAAATGGGCCAAGGCGGAAGGCATTCCGGTCGGCCCGGGTCGCGGCTCCGGCGCCGGCTCGCTGGTCGCCTATGCACTGACCATCACCGATCTCGATCCGATCCGTTTCGGCCTCCTGTTCGAGCGCTTCCTCAATCCCGAACGGGTGTCGATGCCCGACTTCGACATCGATTTCTGTCAGGACCGGCGCGGCGAGGTGATCGACTATGTGCAGCAGCGCTATGGCCGCGATCAGGTCGCGCAGATCATCACGTTCGGCACGCTGCAGGCGAGGGGCGTCCTGCGCGACGTCGGGCGTGTTCTGCAAATGCCATACGGGCAGGTCGACAAACTGACCAAGCTTGTGCCGCAAAACCCGGCGGCCCCCGTGACGCTTGCTGCTGCGATCGAAGGCGAACCCAAGCTGCAGGCATTTCGCGACGAGGATCCGGTGGTCGCGCGCGCCTTCGACATTGCGCAGCGGCTCGAAGGCCTGACGCGTCATGCGTCCACCCACGCAGCCGGCATCGTGATCGGCGATCGCCCGCTCAGCGAACTCGTGCCGCTCTACCGCGATCCGAAATCCGACATGCCGGTAACCCAGTTCAACATGAAATGGGTCGAGCCTGCCGGTCTCGTCAAATTCGACTTCCTCGGCCTGAAAACGCTTACGGTCCTCGATGTCGCGGTGAAGTTGCTCAGACAACGCGGCGTCGAGGTTGATCTGGCGACCCTGCCGCTCGACGATGCCGCCAGCTACCAGATGCTTGCGCGCGGCGACGTGGTCGGCGTGTTCCAGGTGGAAAGTCAGGGTATGCGGCGCGCTCTGGTCGACATGCGGCCTGACCGGTTCGAGGACATCATCGCGCTGGTGGCGCTGTACCGGCCGGGCCCGATGGCGAACATTCCAACCTATTGCGCGCGCAAACATGGCGATGAACAGGCGGAATACCTGCACCCGATGCTCGAGCCGATCCTGAAAGAGACGTTCGGTGTCATCATCTACCAGGAGCAGGTGATGCAGATCGCGCAGGTGATGGCCGGCTACTCGCTCGGCGAAGCCGATTTGTTGCGGCGCGCGATGGGCAAGAAAATCCGCTCGGAGATGGAGAAGCAACGCGCCGGCTTCGTGGCCGGTTCCGTCAAGAACGGTGTGCCCAAGGCGCAGGCCGACACCATCTTCGAGTTGCTCGCCAAATTCGCCGACTATGGCTTCAACAAGAGCCACGCTGCAGCCTACGCGCTGGTATCCTATCACACCGCCTACATGAAAGCGCATTATCCGGTCGAATTCCTGGCGGCGTCGATGACGCTCGACCTCAACAATACCGACAAGCTTTCGGAGTTTCGCGCCGAGGCGCACCGGCTAGCAATCAAGGTCGAGGCACCTTCGATCAATCGCTCCGGGGCGACCTTCGAGGTGCATGACGGCACGATCTACTACGCCCTCGCCGCACTCAAAGGCGTCGGCCCGCAAGCCGTCGAACTGATCGTGGAGGCGCGCCGCGACGGCCAATTCGCCTCATTGGCGGATTTTGCCGCCCGAGTTAATCCGCGCGCGATCAACAAGCGCATCGTCGAGAGCCTGGCTGCGGCCGGCGCTTTCGATGCACTCGAGCCCAACCGCGCGCGCGTGTTCGGCGGGGCAGAGGCCATCCTTGCCGCGTGCCAGCGCAGCCATGAGGCCGCGATGATCGGCCAGAACGACATGTTTGGCGGTGCTGCCGATGCGCCCACCATCATGCTGCCGCAGGTCGAGCCGTGGTTGCCGGCGGATCGGCTGCGGCGCGAATATGACGCCGTCGGCTTCTTCCTTTCCGGTCATCCGCTGGACGATTATGCGACAGTGCTCAAACGATTGCGGGTGCAGCCGTGGACGGAATTCGCGCGCGCGGTCAAGACCGGTGCCACCGCGGGCAAGGTTGCCGCCACCGTGGTGTCGCGCATAGAGCGGCGAACCAAGACCGGCAACAAGATGGGGATTATAGGTCTTTCCGACCCGACCGGTCATTTCGAGGCCGTGCTGTTTTCCGAAGGGCTTGCCCAATATCGCGAAGTGCTGGAACCCGGCGCTGCGGTGCTGCTGCAACTTGGTGCGGAACTGCAGGGCGAGGATGTCCGCGCCCGCGTGCTTCATGCCGAACCGCTCGACGACGCCGCCGCGAAGACCCAGAAAGGCCTGCGCATTTTTGTCCGCGATACCAAGCCCTTGGAATCCATTGCCAGGCGGCTGCAAGTGCCCGAGCCCGGACAGCAGGATGGCGCAGCCCGCGCTCCTCAGCTAAAGTCGTCGGCGGCGGACGGCGATGTGTCGTTGGTCATGATGCTGGATCTTGAAACTGAAGTGGAATTGAAGCTGCCGGGCCGCTTCAAGGTCTCGCCGCAGATTGCGGGCGCGATCAAGGCCGTCTCGGGTGTGGTGGACGTGCAAACGCTGTGATTTTGGGGAGGCGTTTTCCCATGTGCGAGATGTGCCGCCTGAATTCGATTCAGAAATTTGATCCCTCCCGCCGCAAGATGCTCGGCCTGGCGGCCGTCTCGACGGTAGGGTTCTTGCTCTCCAGTTCGGCCGGCGCCAAGGTGACCAAGCCACCGCCGAAGCCGCAAAACGTGATGACGCCGGCGGCCTCGCTGGAGCGTTTGCTGAAGGGAAATGAGCGCTACGTCGAGGGCGTTTCGCTGCGTCACGACTTCAAACACGAACGCGAAGCCCTGGCCGGGGGCCAAAACCCCTTTGCCGCCATCTTGAGCTGCGCCGATTCACGGATTGCGCCCGAATACGCTTTCGACAGCGGCCGCGGCGATCTTTTCGTTTGCCGCGTTGCGGGCAACTTCGCCAACAGCGAGAGCGTCGCAAGTCTCGAATACGCCGTGGCCGAACTTGGTACGCCGCTGATCCTGGTTCTGGGGCACGACGCCTGCGGGGCGGTCAATGCGACGATAAAATCGCTCAAGGATGGCACTACGCTGCCTGGACACTTGCCCTCGCTCGTCGAGGCGATCGCGCCCGCGGTGAAGGCGGTATCCCAGCAAGGAGGCGATACGCTTGCCAATGCCATCAAGCAGAATGTCGTCGACAACGTCATCAAGCTGAGTTCGGCCACCCCGATCCTGAGCGCCGCGGTCGAACAGGGCAAGCTGAAGGTGGCCGGGGGAATCTACCGGCTGAAGGACGGCCGGGTGGAAATGGTCGGCTGATCTGCCATTCTGCCGTCTGCATGCCTTAATGCCAGCGTCTTTCGTTCAAACGATGTTCAGGTGTTGCGCGCCCAATATGCTCCCGGGGTAAAATTCATGCGGCAGAGAGCCATGCAAATGACCAGGGCCTTTTCGACCTTTTCGCTGTGCCTGCTGTTGTTCTGCGGACTTGCGGGCGCACCGGGTTCCGCCGCCGCGCAGCAGCAGGAGAAGCGGATCGCACTCGTGGTCGGTGACGGGGCCTATGCGAAGTCCCCGCTGGCCACCGCGGCGAATGACGCAGGCCTGATCGCTCAGACGTTGCAAGCGGCCGGTTTCGATGTGGTCGGGGCGCGCGACCTTGACGGGGATTCGCTGCGGCGAAGCTTCCGCGACTTCGTGCAAAAAGCCCAGACCTCGGGTCCCGATACGGTCGCGATGGTGTACCTGGCCGGTCATGGAATCCAGCTTGCCGGCGAGAACTACTTCATACCGGTTGACGCCCCGCTCAGCCGTGACACCGACATCCCGATCGAGGGTTTGCGGATCAGCGACTATGTGCGTGAGCTTTCGTCGCTGCCGCTGAAAGCGAACATCGTGGTGCTCGATGCCGCGCGTCAGCAATCCTTCATCGAAGGCGGCCAGCCGATCGCGGGCGGCCTGGCTCTGGTCGAACCGCAAGCGCACATGCTCATCGCCTTCAACGCCGCGCCGGGCACCGTCGCCCCGGAAGAGCAGGGGCCTTACGGCGCTTACGCCCAGTCCCTTGCGGAGATGATCCGCACGGGCGGGCTGCCGCTGCCGGAGGTATTCAATCGCCTGCGGCTGCGCGTCAACGAAACCACCAAGGGCGCGCAGGTGCCGTGGGATGCCGAAAAGATCGATGCGCAGTTCATGTTCTTCGATCGTGCCCCCGACGCGCCGGCGCAGGCTCCGCCGGATCAGGCGGCCGCTGCCAGGAACAGGCCGCTGCGAGACCTCGGTGTGCAGGATGCCTACGCCGCGGCGCTGGAGCGCGACAGCATGCAAGGCTACGAGGATTTTCTGGTGGCCTATCCAGGCGACCCGCTTGCGCGACGGGTGCGTGCGATCACTGCTGCACGTCGCGAGGCGATTACCTGGCTTCGCACCTATCGCGCCGACACTCCGCCCGCCTACTGGTCATACCTGCGGCGTTATCCGGATGGACCCCATGCCTGGGATGCGCGGCGCCGCCTTGCCATCCTGACCGCTCCGCTGGAGCCGCCGCCGTCATTTGCCGCTTTCGACTACGACGTATCGCCGCCGCCGCCGGACGAGATGTCCTATGTCGACCGTCCGGTGCTCTATTTCAGCGACCCGACCTTCGGCTTCGTGCCCCCGCCGCCGCCACCGATTTTTTTCCTGCCGCCGCCTCCGCCGGATTTCATCGTCCTGTCGCCGCCGATTGCGCCGATAGGCCTGTTCATTCTGCCGCAGCCGCTGTTTGTACCGATCCCGGTTTATGTCCGCCCGCCGGTCTATGTGGCGGCACCGCCGAACAACATCATCTTCAACAACATCCACAACACGACGGTCATCAACAACGTCATCAATCAACCGCCGCAGCCGGGCCCCGGTGCGGCGGGCGCTGCTTTACCGGGAGCGACAAGGGGCGCGCCCGGGGCAGCCGGGACGACGCCGACCGCGGCGGGAGCCGCTTTGCCGCCTTCGGTTGCGCAGCGGGCTTCACTGATCCAGCAGGGAAAGCTGCCGGTACCTCCCAGCGCATCCATCAATCCGGCGGTCAAACCGGCAACTGCCGGAGCGCCTGCGGGTACGAACGCCACGCCAAACGCGCCACAACCTGCAAGGCTGACGCCTGAAGCCCTGCCGAAAACCAACGCCCTGCCTGTCCCGGGGGCAAAGGGTGGACCTCCGGTCGTGCCCGGCGCCGCGGGCCCGACTCCGAACCCGACCAATCCCAGCGCCAGACTAGCGCCGGGAACGACGCCGCCGGCGACGGCCACCACACCGAATGCAGCGGGATCTGTCAGCGGTTTGCCCAAGTCCGGTGCTTCACCGCAGGTTCCCCAAACCAAGCCGGCTATTCAGGAATCCAACAGGAACGCTGTGCCACCTCCGCCGCCGACGACCCCCAAACCCGCCGCCGTGTCGCCGAAGCCCACTCCGCCGCCGGCATCGCCCAAACCAGAGATGCGGCGGGTTGATACACCGCCAAAGCCGGCGCCGGTCGCCGCGCCCGCAACGCCGCCTGCGCCAAAGCCGGCTGCGGCACCGCCGCCGAGGCCAGCGCCCCAAATTGCGCGTCCGGCTCCGCCGCCGCCGCGTCCTGCACCGCCACCCAAACCGGCGGCACCGAAGAAATGCCCGCCCAACAACCCGAAGTGTTGAGCGCTATAGCGGTTTCGAGCAAAGTGTGAAGGTTCGCGTGCGCGCTCGCCGCCGTCCGCTAAAGCGGTTCCGAGTGACAGGGCTTGGCCGCATCGTAACTGCCGGCTTGTTGCGGGACGGAGAGGGAAAGGTCCGGCTGGAGCGACGGTGAGAGGACGTTTGGGCTAAACAGCGCGGGGATATCCTCGGGCCGCACCGGCTTGCTGAACAGATAACCCTGAATCTCGTCGCAGGCATGTCCGCGCAGGAAACTGTCCTGCTCGCTGGTTTCGACGCCTTCGGCGACCACCGTCAGTCCGAGCGCCTTGCCCATGCTGATGATCGCGGTCGCAATCGCCCGGTCTTCCGCGCTTTCAGCGAGGTCCCGAACGAAGGTTCGATCGATCTTGATGGTATCGATCGGAAATTTCTTCATCAGGGACATCGATGAATAGCCGGTGCCGAAATCATCGATCGCCAGCCGCACGCCGCGGCTGCGAATCTCATCAAGCAGCCGAATGGCGCGTTCGACGTTCTGCATTACCATGCTTTCGGTGATCTCGAGCTGTAACAGACGAGCCGGCATACCGCTCAGGGCCAACGCCTCGTCGATGTCGTCGAGAAGGTTCGTGTCGAGGAATTGCCGCGGCGAAAGATTGACGGCCATCGAAAGTACCGGAAGGCCTTCACGCTGCCAGGCCATGTTCTGGGCGCAGGCATTTTTGAGAACCCATCGGCCTATCGGAATGATGAGATCCGGTCTCTTCGGCGAGCGGAATGAATTCTGCGGGCGAAATACTCCCAAGCAGGGGATGCGTCCATCGCAGCAAGGCTTCAACGCCGCTGATCTGCCCGGTCGCGACCTGGATCTTGGGCTGATAGTGCAACGTGAGTTGATTGCGTTCGAGGGCGCGGCGCAAGTCGGCTTCCAGTTTCAGCCGCTCGATCGATTGCGATCTCACCTCGGGCGAGAAGAAGCGAAAGTTGTTCTTTCCCTCTTCCTTGGCGAGATACATGGCCATGTCGGCGTTCTTGGTCAGCGTCTGCACGTCGCTGCCGTTTTCCGGAAACACCGCTATGCCGATGCTTCCGGTGGTGCGGCACTCGTGCCCTGCAAGAATGACCGGGGGCAGCAGGGTGGTGAGGATTTTTTGCGCGACGACGGCAATCTGCTCGCGATCGGAGATTCCGTTGAGGACCACGACAAATTCGTCTCCGCCGAACCGGGCTACCAGGTCGCTGTCGCGCACGCAGGTTCTGAGCCTGTCTGCCACCTCGATCAGCAGCGTATCGCCTGCGGCATGGCCGAGGGAATCGTTGATGACCTTGAACCTGTCGAGGTCGATGAACAGCAGTGCGCATTGGCGGCAATCGCGGTGCGCCATTCTGATCGACTGTTCGAATAGCTGATGAAACGTCACGCGATTGGGCAGGCAGGTCAGTTCGTCATGTGTCGCCAAATACTGGATGCGTCCGTCGGCGCGCACTTTTTCGTCCGCGCGATCGAAATTTTCCAGAGCGGCCGAGACATTTTCGCCCATACGCGACAACAGCGCGACGATCTCCTTGTCTGCCGCCCATGACTTGGTGACGAAAAACAGGATTACCCCGACGCTCCGGCTGCCCTTGAGGAGCGGCACGGCGCAGCTTGCGACTATTCCCGCCTTCTGGCTGGATTCGCGCCACGGCCGGCCCTGTTCCGAGTTGAGGATGTCTACGTTGACGCTGGCCTTTTGGGTGCGAAAAGCCTTGCCGCAAGTGCCCTTGCCGTAGGGATTCTCCGGATCGGTCGAGAATTGCGATTTTCTGACGAGGTCGATGTCGACCAGCTGCCCGGTC
Source organism: uncultured Alphaproteobacteria bacterium (assembly GCA_963721935.1). Classification (GTDB taxonomy): domain Bacteria; phylum Pseudomonadota; class Alphaproteobacteria; order Rhizobiales; family Xanthobacteraceae; genus Bradyrhizobium. The sequence goes on along the minus strand of CAVRMY010000049.1, from coordinate 12,203 downwards.
CCGGCCACCGCCTTGAGCCAATGGGTGCCCGGTTCAGCCAGAAGCACGGTGGCGGCGAGCGAATTGCCGACATGCACGGCGGCGTCGCAAACCAGCTGATAAAGGTCCTCGGCGGTCCTTGCGCGCAGGATTGCCTCATTGGTGGCGCTAAGCGCTGCGAACATCTTTGCCAGTCGTCGAGCCGCTCGCTCGTTGCGCTTGCAGGCATCCTCGCGATCGATGTTGTCGAGCCCGAAAGACAAATTTTCAACCATGCGCGTCAGAAGCGCGACCGCTTCTTCGTCGAGGGCGTGAATCTCGTCGAGCACGACTACCAGCACGCCGACGCTCTCGCCACCACGGATCACCGGCAGCGCGGCCGCGGCACGGGCGCCCGAACGGCTTGCGACCTGGTGCCAGGACTTCAAGCGTTCGTCGTTCAGGAGGTCATTGCTGACGCAAGGCTTCAAGGTGCGACAGGCGATTCCAACGAGGCCATTGCCGAGGGGAGAGGTCGCCAGCGACGAGTAACTGCGGGCACGCAGTTCGGCATCGTTACCGGCGCCGGCTACGACCTTCAACGTATCCGTGCCTGTTTCACGCATCGCGATCACCGCGGCAAGGAAACTGCCACTCTGCATGGCCGCCTCGCAGACCTGCTGGAACAGCTTCTCGCGCGAGTTGATCCGCAAGATCGCCTCGTTCGTCGCGCTCAGGGCGGCAAACATCTTGACGAGACATGACGGTTTTTGACCGGCTCTTGCGAGCTTGAGGGGGCCGGACGAGATTGTCTGCGTGGACATGTTCTCTCTCAACGATAGGTGCTTCGCCGGTTCTGGAATTGCACTGTGTCGCGCTTCCGCCCACAGTCTGCAGGTACTGACCTACCCCGAAAGTCTGAAATAAATTCTTACGGTCATTTGATTGGATGCACTGCTACAGGTTGAATCTCGAAATGCGGGAATGTCCCTACGCTCACAACTTAAGGATGAAATGTCAGTTGTCATATGTCAAAGCGCAGCGATTCCAGCTCGCGAATGATCGATCGGGCGTACCTGCACCCGAACAAACATGGCCTCTCGAACAATGTGAGTTGGCCGCACCGTCCCGAGGCGATGGGCGGCACGGTTACCGAGGCGACGCGCGCAAGGAACCGTTTACCGCATCCGCTCAATTCACAGAGAGCAATCCGCCGAGGCCGCCGAATTTATAGCTCACGCCGAACGTCGCGGTGTGGGTGCGCAAGCCGACGTTGAAGTTGTCGTCGATGTTGCCTGCCCGAGTGAACGTGAATCCCGACGGTCCGAAATCCGTATACCGGTACTCGGCGCGCGCAAACCAGTTGCCTGCGACCAAGGTTTCAATCCCGGCGCCAATAGTCCCACCAAATTTGGTGGCGGCGCTGGTGATGACAGCCGGGAGAAATTCCCACAGCCTCTACCGTCGCCAACGTCGCAGGTCGAGGTCACCTCGAAACGCTGCCACGCCGCGCCACCGGTGACGTAAAGAAGCGTTGCGGGCGTCACGAGGAAGCCGACGCGCCCGCGCGCGCTCGCGTCCCATTTGGTGCGCACGGCAAAGCTATCGTCGGCGAGAAATGAAAAAGCATTGACCCCGGGCGTGAAGGCCAGGCCCGGGAGAGAGGTGGTCTGGCCGGCGAAACCGACATCGGCCTCGATGCCCACCACCCAGCGCGGCGCGATTTGCCAGTTCACGCCGAGATATGGCGTACCGCGGAACGCGGTCCCATTGAGGGGGGCGCTGGCCGAACTAAGCCCCCCAAAACCCAGACCCGGATCATTTGTCGACGTCGTGGTTGCATCGGTGCCGGAGGCGCGCAGGCCAAGACCGAAGCCGGCATACAGGCCGCTCCACGACGGGGAAACCGGCGCCTTGGCCGAAGGCGCCTTGACCGGCAGCGCGTTGAGCCATGCGGCCGGTGCGCCGGATGACACAACCTCGTCGCCGAATTTGTATGCGAGGCCGAAATTCACGGTGTGGGTGCGCAGCGTGACGTCAAAGGGGTTCACGATCGTGGAAATAATGGGGCTGACCCGCGTGATCGAAAAGCTCGAATCGCCGAAATCGGCGAAGCGATAATCGGCGCGCGCAAACCAATGGCCGCCGAGCGCGGTCTCGATCCCGCCACCGAGAGTCCATCCGGTTTTGGTGATGGCGCTATTGGTGACGGCAGGTGTGAGCCCTACACCGCCGCCCAAAAACGCTCCGCCGACACCCAATATGGGACTGGCTGCGCAAAGCGTACTACCGCAGGTCGTGGTGATCGCGTAATGCTGCCAGGCCGCACCGCCCGTCGCATAAAGAAGCGTTTCCGGCGTGACGAGGAAACCGACGCGGCCGCGCGCGCTGGCGTCCCATGTTGTTTTGGCAGCGATGCTGTCGCCGGCAGCGAAAAGACCAGTACCAGCGACAGGGAAAGGAAACGCGAAGCCTTCGAAGGTGGTGGTCTGGTTGGTCGAGCCGAAATCGCCCTCGACGCCGAGCACCCAGCGGGATGTCACCTGAAAATTATATCCGGCAAAGGCACTGCCGCGGAACGCGACGCCGCTGAGTGGCTCGCTGTTCGCGGAAGCGAAAGGGGCGAGAAGCCGGCGGGGATCGCGGAAATTTCGTTCACGGACGACGACAGGAAGCCTATTTCCCCTCCGAGATAAAACCCGCTCCACGGCGAAGTGGCGGGGGCCGAAGAATAGACGGGGGCTTTCACCGGCAGGTCGGCCGCGCTCGCGGCTGACGCAAGAAAGATGGCGGCAAGTGTACCCAAGAGCGGCTTTGTTTTCACGTTGATCCCCAAATTTCAGTATGGACGCCGGTAAGAACGCCCATGACTGCAACTTCCGCGATTGATTAACCGTCCAGCTACCACGCGCCCGCTGGGCGGGGTGTGCCTGGCGTTCCACACCGGCAAGAAAACCGGTGATTCCAGCGGGATATGCTGCTCAAGGTTCGGTGACATTTGATCGCTCAATTCGGTGTGGAGGGCTCGCTCGCGTGACACGAAAAGTCGGGTGAGCCGTTCTGCCCGGGACGAACAGATCAAGGGTTATGTCGGGATGGAATTGGGCTTACGCGGCCGGAATTCGACAATTTCACCCGCTTTGAGGCTCGCTTCGGCGCCAAAAACCCCGGATTTCCTTGCTTCCGACGAAAATCCCGCTATATAGCGCGCCATCTCACACGGAAACATGGCTCAAAAGGCCGTCCGGTGGCAGCCGGGCCGTTAGGCCCGCTTGCTCACACGTTTCCGCCAGGAACCAACCGGAGAACTTGAACAATGTCGTTACCCGATTTTTCCATGCGTCAGCTCTTGGAAGCTGGCGTCCATTTCGGCCATCAGTCGCATCGCTGGAATCCGAAGATGGCCAGTTACATTTTCGGCGCGCGCAACAACATCCACATCATCGACCTCGCCCAGACCGTGCCGATGCTGCATCGCGCGCTTCAGGCCGTCAGCGACACGGTCGCCAAGGGCGGCCGCATCCTGTTCGTCGGCACCAAACGCCAGGCGCAGGACGGCGTCGCCGAGGCGGCCAAGCGCTCGGCGCAGTATTTCGTCAATTCGCGTTGGCTCGGCGGCACGCTGACGAACTGGAAGACGATTTCCGCCTCGATCAAACGGCTGCGGCAGCTTGATGAGGTGCTCAACTCCGGCGATGCCACTGCCTATACCAAGAAGGAGCGGCTGACGCTGCAGCGCGAGCGCGACAAGCTCGATCGCTCGCTTGGCGGCATCAAGGACATGGGCGGCCTGCCGGACATGATCTTTGTCATCGACACCAACAAGGAAGACATCGCCATCCAGGAAGCGCAGCGGCTTAATATCCCCGTTGCGGCGATCGTGGATACCAACTCCGATCCAAAGGGCATCACCTATGTGGTGCCCGGCAACGACGACGCCGGCCGCGCCATTTCGCTGTATTGCGATCTCGTCGCACGCGCGGCGATCGATGGAATTTCCCGTGCGCAGGGTGACGCCGGGATCGACATTGGCGCCTCCGCGCAGCCGGCGCGCGTGGAAGTCCCCGCCGCCCCGCAAGCTTCGGGGTTCCAGGGACTTGCCGGGCCGCGTGGCGCTCCCGACGACCTCAAGAAGCTTACCGGCGTGTCCGGCGCGATCGAGAAGAAGTTCAACGACCTCGGCATTTTCCATTATTGGCAGCTTGCCGAGCTTGATCACGATACGGCGCTCCAGATCGGCGAAGAGGTCGGCCTTCCGAGCCGGGCGGATCGTTGGGTGGTCCAGGCCAAGGCCCTCACCGCGGAAGCGGAATAGCTACCTGCTGGCCGGAACAGCCCGGCCAGCAAATCCAATTGACGAAATTGCCGATAGCGGCGGGCGGGAGCCGTGCTGCTGCCGCCCTTTACAGGCAGAGGACGTACGACAATGGCGACAATCACGGCGGCAATGGTCAAGGACCTGCGCGATTCCACGGGCGCGGGCATGATGGATTGCAAGGCTGCGCTGACAGAGAGTGGCGGCGACATGCAGGCCGCGCAGGATTGGCTGCGCAAGAAAGGCCTGTCGAAGGCCGCCAAGAAGGCTGGCCGCGTTGCTGCCGAGGGACTGATCGGTGCCCTGACGGCAGGAACCAGGGGCGTGGTCGTGGAGGTGAACTCCGAGACCGATTTCGTTGCGCGCAACGGTCAGTTCCAGGGCCTGGTGAAGATGATCGCGCAGGTCGCGCTCGAGGTCGGAGCCGACGTGGAAAAGATCAAGGCCGCCAAGGTCGGCGGCGTGACCGTCGAAACGGCCATTGCCGACGCGATCGCAACCATCGGCGAAAACATGACGCTGCGCCGCGCCGCCTCGCTCCAGGTCGGCAAGGGCGTAGTGTCCACCTACGTGCATAATGCGGTGATCGAGGGTGCCGGCAAGATGGGCGTCATCGTGGCGCTTGAATTGACCGGCAAGACCGACGAACTGGCTGTGCTGGGAAAGCAACTTGCAATGCATGTCGCAGCCGCCAATCCCCTGGCACTGGATCCGGCCGGGCTCGACCCCGCCGCCGTCAAGCGCGAAAAGGACGTGCTCGCCGACAAATATCGTCAACAGGGCAAGCCCGAGAATGTGATCGAAAAGATCGTCGAGTTGGGGCTGAAGACTTACTACAAGGAAGTCTGCCTGCTCGAACAGGCCTCGATCCATGCCGAACACGCCGGGAAATCGGTGGCCCAGGCCCTGAAAGAAGCTGAGGGTAAGGTCGGCGCACCGATCAGGGTGACCGGATTTTTGCGATATGCTCTGGGCGAGGGAATTGAGCGGCGGGAAACCGATTTCGCAGCCGAAGTCGCGGCGGTCAGCGGCCAGAAATAGCCGCCGGGCAGGCTTTCGGCGAATTGCGCTGCGGGTTTCGGGCGGGTTAGGGAAAGCGATTTGCAATGGCTGAGCCGGTCTATCGTCGCGTGGTGATCAAGCTCTCCGGCGAATATCTCGCAGGCGTTGAATCCGCCGGCATTGATCAAGCCGTCGTCGACCGCATCGCAGGCGAACTGATCGCCGCCCGCGAACTGGGTTCTGAAATCGCCGTAGTTGTCGGTGGCGGCAACCTGGTGCGGGGCGTGGAAGTATCCACCCGCGGCGTCTCCCGCCCGACCGGCGATACCATGGGCATGCTCGCCACCGTGATGAATTGCCTGGCAATCGAAGCTGCCATCGAGCGCCGCGGCGGGCTCGCGCGAACCCTCTCTGCCTTCGTCATGCCGCAGGTTTCGGAGCTGTTTACGCGAAGTGCGACGCACAAATATCTGGCCGAGGGCCGAATTGTCTTGCTGGGCGGCGGAACCGGCAATCCGTTCTTCACGACCGATACCACGGCGGTGCTGCGGGCCGCCGAAATCGGCGCGCAGGCCGTGCTGAAAGCCACCAATGTCGATGGTATCTATAGCGCCGATCCAAAAAAGGAGCGCTCGGCCAAGCGATTTGAGCGCCTCAGCCATTCGCAGGCCATTGCGGGCAACTACAAGGTCATGGACGCCACCGCATTCGCCCTTGCCCGCGATACCTCGCTGCCTATCATCGTGTTTTCGATCGCCGAACCGGGCTCGATCGGCGCAATTCTGCGCGGTACAGGCCGCGGTACCATCGTCGAGGGCTGAACCGACCTCCAGGCGCCTCGCGCGCCCAGGGCCGCCGTTCCCGGCGAGTTTAAGAAGGAGAGAGCGTCATGCCTACGGGTAGTTTCGACATCAACGAATTGAAACGGCGGATGCAGGGCGCCTCGCAATCTCTCAAGCACGAACTCGGCGGCTTGCGAACCGGCCGCGCCGCGGCGTCGATGCTGGAGCCGGTACAGGTCGATGCCTACGGCACGCATATGCCGCTCAACCAGCTTGCGACCATCAGCGTACCCGAGCCGCGCCTGCTTTCGGTTCAGGTATGGGACAAGTCGATGGTCAAGGCGGTGGAGAAGGCAATCGTCGATTCCAATCTCGGCCTGAGCCCGGCGACGGAAGGCCAGGTACTTCGTCTCAGAATTCCCGAGCTCAACGAAGAGCGTCGCAAGGAGCTGGTCAAGGTCGCGCACAAATATGCCGAAGCCGCCCGCGTCGCGGTCAGACACGTCCGGCGCGATGGTCTCGACGTCATCAAGAAGCTCGAGAAGAATCACGAGATTTCCGAGGACGATCAGGAGCGGCTTGCGCACGACGTCCAGAAGGCGACCGACGGAACCATTTCCGAGATCGATCAACTGCTGGCGGCCAAGGAAAAGGAAATCCTCACCGTTTAGACTCTATATGTTGATTGAATGTCATCCGGCTTTCCGGATGATGTTCGAGAGGATCGATCGATGTCGAACGCCGCAGCCCCTGCAACCGAACAGCCGGATCGACCCGATGGTCCGTTGCACGTGGCGATCATCATGGACGGGAACGGGCGCTGGGCGGCGGCTCGCGGCCTGCCGCGGGCGGAAGGCCATCGCCGCGGCGTCGAGGCCTTGCGCCGGGTGGTTCGCGCCGCCAGCGAGCTCGGCATTCTGTACCTGACGATTTTTTCCTTCAGCTCGGAAAACTGGTCGCGCCCGGCGACCGAAATCGGCGATCTTTTCGGTCTCTTGCGGCGTTTTATCCGCAACGACCTGGCGACGTTGCATCGCGATGGCGTACGGGTCCGCGTGATCGGCGAGCGCGAGGGGCTGGAGGCCGACATCTGTACGCTCCTCAAGGAGGCCGAAGACCTGACGCAGGACAACACGCGGCTGCACCTCGTGGTCGCCTTTAACTATGGGTCGAGGCAGGAGATCGCGCGGGCCGCGCAGCGGCTTGCCCGAGAAGTCGCCGCGGGACAACGCGATCCATCGTCGATCGACGCCGACGCGCTGGGTCGATATCTCGACGCACCCGATATTCCCGATCCCGACCTGATCATTCGCACCAGCGGCGAGCAGAGACTGTCGAATTTTCTGATGTGGCAGGCGGCCTACAGTGAACTGGTATTCGTCCCGATTCACTGGCCGGATTTCGACAAGACCGCGCTCGAAGGGGCGATCGCGGAATATGCCCGACGGGAGCGTCGGTTCGGCGGTCTGGCCGCGAAAACAGGGTCGTGAGCGAAGGCGAAGCAGTTCGACCGGCCGAAGCGGAGCAGGGGTCGCGCAATCTCCGAACGCGCGTTGCCGCAGCCGCGATCCTGGCGCCGCTCGCGGTCGCGCTCGCCTACGCCGGCGGATGGTTTTGGGCCGCTTTGGTGCTACTGGCGGCGGTCGGGCTTTACGTCGAATGGCTGACAGTCGTGGGCGCCCGCACGCCTGCCATGGTTGCCGCGGGCATCGCCTCGCTTTGCGGCGCCTGCTGGATCGAGGTCGCCCGGCTCGGAGCGGCTTACGTTGTCGATTTGGTTGTGCTCTGCGTTGCTGCGGCCGCCTTGCTGGCCCCCAAGCGCCGCGGCTGGGCTGCACTTGGTTCGATCTATGCGTCTGCCGCGCTGATTGCATCGCTTGCGGTGCGGGCCGATCAAGCCTGGGGATTTGCCGCACTGATGTTTGTCATGCTGGTGGTATGGGTGACCGACATCGGCGGCTATTTTGCTGGTCGCAGCATCGGTGGGCCGAAGCTTTGGCCGCGGGTGAGCCCCAGGAAGACCTGGGCGGGCGCGATCGGCGGATCGATGGCAGGCCTTGCCGTAGCCGCGGGGTTTGCCGGCTTTAGTCTCGGCAAGACCGGTCCGCTCCTGCTGCTCGGCGGTATTCTCTCGATCGTCTCGCAGCTTGGAGATCTGTTCGAATCGGCTGTGAAGCGGCGGTTCGGCGTCAAGGACTCAAGTCACATCATTCCCGGGCATGGCGGGCTGATGGATCGTCTCGACGGTTTCGTGGCGGCAATCGCTCTGGCGGCGATTTTGGGATTTTTGCGGGGCGGCGCGGATGGCGTCGGGCGCGGTATTATGGTTTGGTGAGGATATGAGCGCAGTTCCCTTGCGTAACAACAAAGCTGCGGCGACCGCGGTCCGCTCCGTCACCGTGTTGGGTGCAACCGGCTCCATCGGCGACAGCACGATGGATTTGCTGCGCGCATCGCGGAAGCGTTATCGGGTCGAAGCCTTGACGGCCAATGCCAATGTGCAGGGACTGGCAAAACTCGCCCGGGAATTTGGCGCGCGCTACGCGGCGGTCGCCGATCCCGCTCGCCTGACCGAATTGAAGGACGCCTTGGCGGGTACGCGCATCGAATGCGGCGCGGGCGAAAGTGCGGTGATCGAAGCTGCGGCGCGTCCGGCGGATTGGGTGATGGCCGCGGTGAGCGGCGCCGCCGGCTTGAAGCCCGCGCTTGCGGCGGTTGACCGCGGCGCCACGGTGGCGCTCGCCAACAAGGAATGCCTCGTCTGTGCGGGTGATTTCTTCATGCAGCGCGCCGCAAAGGCCGGGGCCTGCATCCTGCCAGCGGATTCCGAGCATAACGCGCTGTTTCAGGCGCTCGGGTCCGGCAATCGGGAGGAACTGATCCGCGTCATCATTACCGCATCCGGCGGACCGTTCCGGACCTGGGCCAGTGCCGATATCGAACAGGCAACGCTGGCACAGGCGTTGAAGCATCCAAACTGGAACATGGGACAAAAGATCACCATCGATTCCGCCTCCATGATGAACAAGGGCCTGGAGGTGATCGAAGCCGCGTGCCTGTTTACGCTGTCGCCGGACGAGATCGACGTTCTGGTGCATCCGCAGTCGATTATCCATGGAATGGTGGAGTTTTCCGATCGCTCCGTGGTCGCGCAACTGGGGACGCCGGATATGCGAACGCCGATTGCGCACTGCCTCGGATGGCCTGATCGAATTGTCGGGCCGGCCGCAAGGCTCGATCTTGCCAGGATCGGTCAGCTGACCTTCGAGGCTCCCGATTTCGCCCGCTTTCCTGGCCTTCGGCTGGCTTACGATGCGCTGCGAACAGGTCGTGGCGCGACCACCGTGTACAACGCCGCCAATGAAGTCGCCGTGGCCGCGTTCATCGAGGGCAAGATCAGGTTCGGCGCGATCGCAAGGCTCGTCGAAGCAACGCTGGATGCCTGGATCCGCTGCGGCGATCTGGCGACTTTGACATCTGCGGATGACGCCATAGCTGTTGACCATAACGCGCGAAATAAGGCGGTCACCCTATTGCCTCAAATTGCCTTAAAGGCATCTTAGAGCGTTGGGGCGAAGCCTTTGGCTTCGGGTGAGGGGAATTGGATGTCGGAGTTTTTTCTACATAGTTTCAATCTGTTAAGCCACGGCCTGATCGGTTACATCGTTCCCTTCCTGTTCGTACTGACCATCGTCGTTTTCTTCCACGAACTCGGTCATTTTCTCATCGCGCGCTGGGCGGGCGTCAAGGTGTTGACCTTTTCGCTCGGCTTTGGGCCGGAACTTGCCGGTTTCAACGACCGGCATGGCACCCGATGGAAGATCTCCGCGATTCCGCTTGGCGGCTACGTCAAATTCTTTGGCGATGACAGCGAAGCTTCGACGCCGTCTTCTGAAGTTCTCGACAGCATGACCGAGGAAGAGCGCGCCGGCAGTTTTCATCACAAGCGCGTTGGCCCGCGCGCCGCGATCGTGGCGGCCGGACCGATTGCAAACTTTCTGCTGGCCATCCTGATCTTCGCCGGGACGGCGCTTTACTTCGGCAAGCCGAGTTCAGTCCCGCGTGTTGACGCCATTCAGTCGGAAAGCGCCGCTGCGATGGCCGGATTTAAGGTTGGCGACGTGGTCATTTCGATCGATGGTCACGCCATCGAGAGCTTCGCGGAAATGAAGCGGATTGTCTCGACCAATGCGGGTTCCGAGCTGGTGTTCCGCGTAAGGAGAGATGACAACGTGGTTACGTTGACCGCGACGCCGACCCTCAAGGAAGAGAAAGATATCTTTGGAAACAGCCATCGGGTCGGCATGCTCGGTATCCAAAACAATACCCGGCCTGAAGATCCGAAGACGACACCTGTGGGATACCTGGAGTTGCTCAAGATAGGAGTTGAGCAAGTCTGGTTCATTGTTACGAGTACGTTCAAGTTCGTAGGCTCGTTGTTCGCCGGGGTTGGCAGTGCCGGGGATGTCGGCGGTCCATTACGAATTGCTCAGCTGTCCGGCCAGGCGGCCAGTCTGGGTTTCCAGTTCGTCGTTCAGTTGTGCGCCGCGCTCTCGGTATCGATCGGATTGTTAAACCTTTTTCCTGTACCGCTGTTGGATGGCGGTCATCTTTTGTTCTACGCGGTGGAGGCCATACGGGGGCGTCCACTGTCGCCGCGGGCGCAGGAGATGGGGTTCAGAATCGGGTTGGGACTGGTGCTGATGTTGATGGTGTTCGCCACCTACAACGACATTCTGCACCTGGCCGCATCATAAGCGGCTTTTTTGTGACGTGGCCGATAGGCAACGTCTTGGAATGAAAATGAAAATGCGCTGCGACATATGGTTTGCCGGCTTGGCAAAATTGGCTACAAGCGGGTCGACCAAGGGGAATCTGTCGGTTCGTGGGGGTACGGACCGGCAATTGAATGGCAAGGGCGCATTGCGCATGAAAGTTGGAAGGCGGGTTCGGGGGGGCTTACTGGCCGCCCTGGTCATGATCGCAATGCCGGCTGGGGCGACCGTGGCGTTTGGGCTTATGTCCTCGTCGGCGTTGGCGCAAACCGTCGATTCCATCCAGGTCGAGGGCAATCGGCGGGTCGAGACCTCGACCATCCGTTCCTATTTCAAGCCGGGTCCCGGCGGTCGGCTGGATCAGGGTCATATCGATGACGGCCTGAAAGGACTGATCGAGACCGGCTTGTTCCAGGATGTGAGAATCAATCAGGCTGGCGGCCGAATTGTCGTGACCGTGGTCGAAAACCCCGTGATCGGCCGTGTCGTCTTCGAGGGCAACAAGAAGATCAAGGACGAGCAGCTTACATCGGAAGTTCAGTCCAAGCCGCGCGGAACCCTGTCGCGTCCCGTGGTCCAGTCCGACGCGCAACGAATCGCCGATATTTATCGCCACGCCGGCCGCTATGACGTTTCGGTCGTTCCCGAAATCATCGAGCAGCCGAACAATCGCGTCGACCTGATCTTTACGATCACCGAGGGCAACAAGACCGGCATCAATTCGATCGAGTTCGTCGGCAACAGGGTCTATTCCTCATATCGCCTGAAGGACGTGATCAAGACCCGCGAATCCAATCTCCTGAGCTTCCTTGGCGGCAGCGACGTCTACGATCCGGACCGGATCGAGGCCGATCGCGATCTGATCCGCCGCTATTATTTGAAGCACGGTTTCGCCGACGTGCAGGTAGTTGCGGCGCTGACGGAATACGATCCGCAGCGCAAGGGTTTCCTGGTGACCTTCAAGATCGAGGAAGGCCAGCAGTATCGGGTCGCCTCGGTCAACTACCAGTCCAGCATCGCTTCGCTTGACGGCAACGTGCTCGGCCGCTTCTCCCGCGTCAACGTCGGATCGCTCTACAATGCGGAAGCGCTGGAGAAGTCGGTCGAGGAGATGCAGATCGAAGCCTCGCGGCGAGGGTTTGCGTTTGCGGTCGTGCATCCGCGCGGTGACCGCAACTTCGAGGCCCACACCGTTTCCATCATCTTCGCCATCGATGAGGGACCGCGTACCTACATCGAGCGCATCAACGTGCGCGGCAATACCCGCACGCGCGATTACGTGATCCGTCGCGAATTCGATCTTTCAGAAGGCGATGCATACAACCGTGCTCTGGTCGATCGCGCCGAACGCCGATTGAAGAACCTCGATTT
>CAVRMY010000048.1:0-367746 GCA_963721935.1 uncultured Alphaproteobacteria bacterium | reverse complement strand
TCGTCCAGCAGAACATCGGCATGCGCATATAGTTCATGCCTCTGGTGCGGATCTTCAGCACGGTTGTGACGAGATTGATGCCGGCAACGAGCGTGCCGACGCCCGAGATCTGCAAAGACCACAAATAATAGTCGACGCCGACACCAGGCGAGTAGGTGAGCTCCGACAGCGGTGGATACGGCAGCCAGCCGGTGCGCGCGAATTCGCCCACGACGAGCGAAACGTTGACCAGCAGCGCTCCGGTCGCGGTCAGCCAGAAGCCGACGGAGTTGAGCGTCGGAAACGCCACGTCGCGTACGCCCAGCTGCAAGGGCACTACCAGATTTATCAGCCCGATGACAAAGGGCATCCCGACGAAAAAGATCATGATGGTGCCGTGCGCGGAGAATATCTGGTTATAATGCTCAGGCGGCAGGAAGCCCTGGGAGTGAAAAGCGAGCGCCTGCTGTGCGCGCATCAGGAGGGCGTCGGAGAAACCACGCAGCAGCATCACCATTGCGAGCAATGTGTACATCACGCCGATCCGCTTGTGATCGACGCTGGTGATCCATTCATGCCAGAGATACGGCAGGTGTCCCTTCAACACGACCCAGACGAGAACCGCGAGGATCACGACCAGCACCACGCCGCCGGCGACGAGCGGTATCGGCTGATCGATTGGAATTGCCTCCCAGGTCAGCTTACCGAACATTGCCTGCTCCGATTTCCGCGGCCTGCCGGGGGCCCGGCCCGGGCGGGATCTTCTGGGTCGTGATCGCCTGGAACAGTTGCGGATCTTCCAGCCGATATTCCGGCTTGTCCTTCGGCACCGATTGTTCGAGCAGCGCCTGGTAGCTGTCGCTGTTCAAGGCGCGATCGCTGCGAGCTGTTTTGGAAGCCCAACTCGCAAACTCCACCTGCGACACGACGTGGACGTTAAACAGCATGTCGGGAAAGCCATCGCCGCTGAAATGCGCGGATAAGCCCTGATAGGTGCCGACCTCATCTGCACGCAGTTCGAGGTGCGTCACCATCCCGTTCATGGTGTAGATCATGCTGCCGAATTGCGGGATGAAGAACGCGTTCATCACGCTTGCTGAAGTAAGCTGGAAATGCAGCGGCGAACCGACCGGCAAGGTCAAGGTATTGACGGTTGCGATCCGCTGGTCCGGATAGATGAACAGCCACTTCCAATCGAGCGAGACCGCCTGAACGGTAATACCCGCCCCGGTTCCGGCGACCGGGCGGGCGGGATCAAGCTGATGCGACCCGATCCAGGCCACCCCGCCGAGCAGGATGATCGTAAGCGCCGGGATCGACCAGACCACGAGCTCGAGACGGCCGGAATATTCCCAATCGGGCCAATAGAATGCGCGGGTATTTGACCTGCGAAACCAGATCGCGAACGCCAGAATTGCAACAATCGTCGGCAGGACGATCGCCAGCATGATCCCGATGGAGTTGATCAGGATGGTTTTTTCGGCGGCCGCGATCGGGCCTTTCGGGTCGAAAATATTCATCGCCAACTCTGCCTTCAGGCAAGGGCTGCACGGCTCCCACATTCTGCAGCAGCCCGGAATGGTTTTACAACCGATATCCTTCGGCAAACGCTCCGGTCTGCTTCGGCAGATGATTTAGTTCCCTGTGGCAGATGATTTAGTTCCAGCCGTCCCGGGACAGTCGCTGGCCGGCCGATGCTGAAAAAAATCCGGATAGGCTGCTGCGCGATCCGGTTGCGTGCTTCCGTTCGCAAATACGTGCGACCGGCCGTCAAGACTCCGTGAAATGTAACATGGCCCACACCCGCCCGAGCGCATGTCGAGCCATGGTGGGCCGCGTCGATCGGGTTCGATCTGTTGCATCAAGGCCGCGATCAACGCAGCGAGGCGCGTTGCTTCGACCGAATGTCCAACCAAACGGAGACGAGCATGCAGAAAATCTCTCCGACTATTTTCGGCGCGCTGCTGATCTTTGGATTGGCGGTTCAAATGGCCTCGGCGTCCGAACATCAGATGCGGTTTCGCCGAGCCTACAACCACTACAACGGGCCGGTGAATGTTGCCCCACCGACACGTTACTATTGGGATAGCAACGACCTTGGGTTCAGCGGAAGGGACCCGTCGAGAGTGGGCGGTGTCGACCCCTCGCTCCACCCCTCCGGCAGTTGATGTCCTGACGAGACTGTCGAGACCACCCCCGCCGGCCGCCATGGGGCTTCGTCAGTCCCGTCGCGGCGACGATGATGGTCTCGGCATGGTTCGGGCTCATTCGTCGATGTCCTGGTCGAAGTTTTTGCCGAGTTGAAATCCGGAAATTTCACGTCCTCGATCGGATTTCCGGTCGACTACGCCGTTTCGGTCATTCCTCTAACCATGCCCGGGTATTTCGCGGGCTTCAAGCGCAACAGGTGCGTCACAATTCAAGGGACGAGATGCCTGAGACCCCCACATTTGGGGCCGGGGCGCATCGCACATCCTATTTGTCGCCGGCAGCAAGACGACCGCTCCGGTTCCCGAGCGCGCTTTTCAGATACCATCGCACCGTCATGGCGGCATGGTCCGATCAGGCCGGAGGGAAATCTTCGACCGGCATTGAACCTTTAGTCGCGTGGAACTGACCTATCCGGACGCGCGCAATTCATGCAGCGGGGTTGCCGTGAAGGACAGTGTGCAGCGTTTCGTCCATAGCGAAAACATCGCCCACTACAAGAGGCTGATTGTCGAGAGCGAGCGTGATCCCGCGCGCGACGAGGCCAGGCACCGGATGCTTTTGCGGCTGCTGGCAGAGGAGCTGGCAGGAAACACAATTGGTCAAACAGTCAAGCGGTTCGCCGCACCGCGCCGAGGTTAGTGGCAATTTCTTATTCGTGTTGTCGGAAGTACCATGCTTGACATAGTGAATGCGTATGCGACTGGAAATCCGGGACCGGACGACCTGACCGTCCGAAGATTGTTCTGGAACGAATTCAGGTATTGCCGGGGCACCGAGATCTTCGGCGAAGCCGAGCCCTCGGACCACGTCTACCAGGTCAAGTCGGGTGCGGTTCGGACCTTCAAGCTTCTCCCGGATGGTCGTCGGCAGATCGGAGCCTTCCACCTGGCCGGTGACATTTTTGGCATCGAGAGCGGCGAGGCTTATCGGTTTACGGCCGAAGCAATCGTCAATACCCGCGTCCGGATCGCCAGACGCGAGCGAGTGTTTTGCGAATTTCCCAGGGAGAACATCCTTCCGGGCGAGGACGTTCCTGAAACTGGTGGCCAGAAATCTTCAACACGCAGAAAACCATGTTCTGCTTCTCGGCCGGCAAACCGCTCAGGAGAGGATTGCGTTCTTCCTGACCGAAATGGACCGTCGCCTGAAATCGCCGAAACTGTTGATGCTGCCGATGAGCCGTCGCGATATTGCCGATTATCTCGGTCTTACCCATGAAACGGTATCGCGAACCCTGTCGGTTCTCCGGCGCAAGGGAATCCTGAGTTTTCCGGGCAAATCCCAGCGAGAGATCGTGCTGCATCATCGGTCCAAATTGGCCCAGCTCGCCTTCCTGTCCGAAACTGGCAGCCAGTTATCATAGCCAGCCGTCGCACCGCCCTCGCGCGGCTGAACCCCGAAACCGCCCAGGGCTGATCCAAAGGTCGTGGGTGCAATATTCCGATTCCGGTTGCAAACGGGGGGAACCGGCGCAATCCTCACCTCAACGGGCCAGAAAAATTGGTCGGGAGGAAACGATGGCTTCTGGATGGAACCGGCGCGCCTTCATGAAAGGTGCAGGCGGCGTGCTGGCGACGCCCTATATTTCCCGGGCGCTAGCGCAGGACGCGATCAAGCTTCGCTGCTCGCTGGATACGGCCCCTTCGCACCCGCGCAACCAGGCGATCTCGGACTATCTCGACAAGATCGAGCAAGCGAGCAACGGCAAGATCAAGTCCGAACTGTTTCACTCCGGCCAACTGTTTGCCGATCTCAACGTCACCAAGGCGCTGATCCAGGGCCAGATCGACATGGCCGCTCCCGGCACCTGGACCATGACCGGGCTCGTGCCCGATTGCGATTTCTGTCAGTTGCCGGCTCTCTACGGTCCGCCGATCGAGCTATTTCGCCGTTGCAGCGATGGCGCTCCCGGAGAACTCGTCGCAAGGCAGATCGAGGCCAAGGTGCGCTCCCACATCATCGGTCATTGGCTCGAACTGGGTTACGAGAATTGGTACACGACGAAGAAGCCGATTTAATCGCTCGACGATTTCAGCGGATTGAAGATTTGCAGCCCCGGTGGCGCGGGAATTTCCTGGCGCATCGCTTTCGTGCATGCGATTCCGAACGTCACGCCGTGGCCGAACGTGCCTCTGGCGCTGTCGCAAGGAACGTTCGACGGCTTTGTGAGCACCGACGAGAGCTGCACGTCTGCCAAGCTCTGGGAGGCCGGCGTCAGATTTTCCTACGCCGATCATCAGTTCTTCGGCAACTATATTCCGATGGTCAGCGACACATTCTGGTCAAAGCTCGGGGAGACCGAGCGGGCGCTGATGCGCAGCGTCTGGGCCGCCAACGTCGAGCGCTACCGCACGATGTCCGCGAAATCGCAAGCCGACGCTCGCGAAACGATGAAATCGCACGGCGTGACATTCGTCGACCCCTCGGCGGAGCAATTGGCCGCCGACCGCAAGCGCATGATATCAGCGCAAGCCGATCTCATCCGCGACGCCAAGCTTTCGGCTGACATCGTCAAGCTCGTGACCGATACGGTCGGCGGTCACAGCTGACAAAAGGAATATCCGAAGGGGACTGCCTCTTGCACGATGCGTTGTGGGACAAGGCCGAGCGGCTTCTGGTCGGCCTCCTGGGCGCCCTGGCGATGCTCATCGGATTGGTGCAGGTCGTCGGGCGCTATGTAGCCCCGCGCTATGCGATTTCCTGGGCCGAAGAGGTGATCGTCTACCTGATCGTATGGGGCATCATGCTCGCGGCCTCTCAACTGGTACGTACCGACGGTCATGTGCGTCCCGACCTCTTGCTCCGAGCCGTTCCCTCTCGCGTCCAGCGCTGGATGGAAGTGACCAACTGCATCGCCGCGCTGATCTTCTGCGTCGGACTTTCCTGGTATGGCTGGAGCATCGTTTCGACCTCCTGGCAACTGGACGAACGCAGTTCATCGGATCTGCAGTTTCCGATGTGGCTCTATTCGGCAGCCGTCCCGACCGGGGCGATGCTGATGACCGCTCGTTATCTGATCCGGCTCTATCGCTATCTGTTCGCTTTCGATCCCGAGACGATGACGGTCGGCCACATTCCCGAGCATGAACGATCCGGTGGATCGGGCCCGTCGGGCTGAGGGTGGACAGGGCACGCTCGGATGTCGATAATTCTCTTACTGCTGCTGTTCTTCGGCCTTCTGGCCGTCGGAATGCCGATCTTCCTTGTGCTCGGGCTTTGCGCCGCCGTTCTCTACATTGCCTCCGGCGAACCGCTGATCGGCGTCGCGCAGGTTGTGATCGATCACCTCAATTCGCCGACCCTGATGTCGCTGCCGCTGTTCGTGATGGCCGCCACCTTCATGCGCCAGGGCGGCGTCGCGAAGGCGCTGGTGGATCTTTCCGTCGCCTGGCTTGGGGGTATTCGGGGTTCGCTCGGCCTTGTGACCGTGGTGGCCTGCACGTTGTTTGCCGCGATCTCCGGGTCTTCGGTAGCGACTGCGCTCGCCATGGGCACCATCCTGCTGCCGGCGATGATCGAGAAGGGCTATCCGCGCAGTTTCGCGCTGGGTGTCGTCGGCGCTTCAGGCACCATCGGCATCGTCATTCCGCCCTCCCTGGCGCTGATTCTGTACGGCATTGTCGCCGAACAATCGGTGCCCCGCCTGTTCCTTGCCGGCGTGTTGCCCGGTCTGCTGCAGGCTGCAGTCTTCTTCGCCTGGGTCTGGTACGACGCGCGGCGGCGGAAATTCCCTGTCGAGCCGACGCTTCCCTTCGCGGAGCGTTTTCGGGTCACGGCCAGGGCAATACCCGCACTGGTCGTTCCGGCGATCGTGCTCATCGGCATTTATGGCGGCGTTGTCACCGTCACCGAGGCGGCGGCGATCGCCGCCGTGGTATCGCTTATGGTCAGCCTAGTCTATTACCGCGGCTTTCACTGGTCGAAAACGCTGTGGGTGGTTGCCGATGCCTTGAAAAGCGCTAGCGCGATCATGCTGATCGTTGCCACCGCACTCGCATTCGGTCACTGGATGACGGCCTCCGGCGTTCCTGCGGAGCTCGTCAAATGGGTTTTGGCTCGCAATATGGCGCCGTGGCAATTTTTGCTGGCCATCAACGTGCTCTTGCTGGTGCTCGGCTGCTTCCTCGAGGTGATCGCGACGCTGCTCCTGGTATTGCCGATCCTCGCACCGGTTTTGCCTGCGCTCGGCGTCGATCCGGTGCACTTCTCGATCATTTTCACCCACAACATGGAGATAGCGCTGGTTCATCCGCCGGTCGGGCTGAATCTGTTCGTGCTGTCCACGATTTCGCACGCGCCGATCGGAGAGGTCGTGCGCGGCGTTTTGCCGTTTCTGATTCTGCTGCTGATGGTTCTGATGATCATCACTTACGTGCCGGCGCTCACGCTGTGGCTGCCGCAAATGGTGTATGGAAATTGAAGTCGCCTCAAGCCTGGTTGCCGACGATCCGGTTCTCAAATCCGCTTTGGCATGATTGCCCGGCCCGGCGTCAATTGCATTGTAAATTTTTTTGAAACGCCGCGCTCGCTCCGCTTTCGCCCGAAGCGGGCGCAATCAACGGTTCGCAAACCATCTGCGTGCTTTGCCAGGCGCGCTAACAAATTTGAAAACCGTTGCGGTCAAAGTCGCAATTGAGCAAAGCCTGGGAGGGGAGGTTTAACCAATGAACGGCAAGGCAGTTCTGGAAAATGTTCGCCGCTATCGCACCATCGCTTCACTATGCCGTCAAACGGCGGCCTTCCGGCCGCTTCAGAGGTGGTCTCTACTGGAACGGGCCGACGAATGGGAGCGTCTGGCGCTGGCGGAGCTCGAAGCCCATTACGAAAACTTCTCCAGCCGGGTGAGCCAGATGCGGCCCCGGCTATCCCAGCCGGCCGATTGGCAGATGCTTAACGCCGCGTAAGATTTGATGCGCGGACGGTAAAAAGCTGCCCTCAACGGCATTCAACGAGATCGCGACGTAGTCGTAAAAGGTCCGCATCATCATGGCCGCGGGCCGGAATATCTCCTCGGCGGGCAGAATTTTGCAGGGTTGCGCCTTTGCCGGGCATTTGGCAAAAGTCCCGCACCATGCACGATTTCCACGGCGTCTTTCCCTATCTGGTCTCGCCGGTTGACACGAGCGGGAAGGTCCGCGCGGATGTGCTGGCGCGCCTCTGCGACGATCTCATCAAGGCGGGCGTCCATGGATTGACGCCGCTCGGCTCGACCGGCGAATTCGCCTATCTCGACAGCTCGCAGCGCTCGCGCGTCGTGCAGGCGACGATCGAAGCCGCCGGTGGCCGCGTGCCGGTGGTCGCAGGCGTTGCTTCGACCTCGACATCGGATGCCGTGGCGCAGGCGATCGCGTATCAGGAGCTCGGTGCCGACGGCATTCTGGCGATTCTGGAAGCGTACTTTCCGCTTGCCGACGCGCAGGTGGAATCCTATTTCCGGGGCATCGCGGATGCGGTCGATATTCCCGTCGTGATCTACACCAATCCGCAATTCCAGCGCTCGGATCTTTCGCTTGATTGCATCGCACGGCTTTCGGCGCATCCGCGCATCCGGTATATCAAGGATGCCTCCACCAATACCGGGCGTTTGATGTCGATCATCAATCGCTGCGGCGACGCCCTTGCCGTGTTCTCGGCCTCCGCCCATATCCCGGCAGCCGTGATGCTGATCGGCGGCGTGGGATGGATGGCCGGACCCGCCTGCATCATCCCGCGGCAAAGCGTGGAACTCTACGATCTCTGCAAGGCGAAGCGCTGGGATGAGGCACTGGTCCTGCAGCGCAGATTATGGCGCGTCAACGAAGCCTTCGCGCGTTACAATCTCGCCGCCTGCATCAAGGCCGGCCTTGCCATCCAGGGCTATGACGTCGGCGATCCGATTGCCCCGCAGGCGGCGCTTTCCGCGGACGAGCGCAAAATCGTCGAAGCGGTGCTGCGCGAGGTGGACTGAAGTCGAGTACTTTCTCGTCTGGTTCGCATCTCGGCCTCATGGTTCGAGACGGCGTTGCACGCCTCCTCACCATGAGGTTTGCCCTCCGTCACTTGCAAGGACCTCATCCTGAGGAGCATCGCGTACAGCGATGCGTCTCGAAGGATGGACCGCGGCTGGCCGCCACAATGCTGACGCCGCGAAAATGATGGTACTGCAGGGCTTGGCCTGTTGCGCCCCCATCCGCTAATACGGCGCCCGAGAAACCTTGAGGGACACGACCGATGAACATTCTGCCCGGCAACATGCGTTTTGGCGCGGGACAGCCCGTCAAACGGCTGGAGGACCAGCGGCTGCTCACCGGCAGGGGCCAGTTCATCGACGACAAGCCGGAAGACGGCGCGCTGTGGCTGCATGTGCTGCGTTCGCCGCATGCGCATGCCAGGATCGTGTCGGTGGATGCCGGCACGGCGGCGGGCATGCCCGAGATCGTGGCCGTCTATACCGGCGCCGATCTGGTTGCCGACAATATCGGCACGCTGCCGACCCTGATGCTGTTCGCGCGGCCTGATGGTTCGCCGATGACGGTGGCGCCGCGACGGCTGCTCGCCCACGAGTTCGTCCGCTTCGCCGGTGAGGCGGTAGCGGCGGTGGTGGCGAAATCTCGCCTTGCCGCACAAACGGCAGCCGAGGCGATCGTCGTGGAATATGAAGTGCTCCCGGCAGTCACCGATCCCCTGGCCGCTACAAGGCCGGGCGCGCCCATTGTTTGGAAGGAGGCGCCCGATAATGTCGTAGCCGCGATGAGCTATGGCGATGCGGCTGCAGTGGAAGCTGCTTTCGCCAAGGCCACCCATGTCGTCTCGCTCGATGTCGCCAGCCAGCGCCTTGCACCCTCCGCGATGGAGCCGCGCTCGACCATCGCCGAGATCGAGAAGAAGACCGGCCGACTGATCCTGCACGTGCAGTCGCAGACGCCGGGTTCGACCCGCGACCTGCTCGCCGAGGCTGTGCTGAAGCGGCCGAAGGAAAGCGTGCGCGTGCTGGTCGGGGATATCGGCGGCGGCTTCGGCCAGAAGACCGGACTTTATCCCGAAGACGCGCTCGTGGCCTATGCGGCCACCAGGCTCGACCGCAAGGTGCGCTGGCGCGGCGATCGCACCGACGAGTTTTTGGGCGGAACCCACGGGCGCGATCTCACCTCGACGGCCGAAATGGCGCTCGATGCCAAGGGCCGGGTGTTGGCCTATCGGGTACGCTCGGTCGGCGGCACCGGCGCCTATCTCTCCGGTACCGGCACCATCATTCCGCTGGTGCTGGGGCCGTTCGTGCAGTCCGGGGTCTACGATCTGCCGCTGGTGCATTACGAGGTGAAGGCGGTGATGACCCACACCGCGCCGGTCGGCGCCTATCGCGGCGCGGGCCGGCCCGAGGGCGTGTTCATCGTGGAGCGGTTGATGGATGCGGCCGCACGCCAGATCGGGATCGACCCGCGCGCCATTCGCAAAGCGAATTACATCAAGCCCGCGCAACTGCCCTACACCAACCCGGTCGGCCAGGTCTATGACTCCGGCGCTTTCGCCCATATGCTGGATCGCGCCGCCAGGCTTTCCGACTGGGACGGTTTTGCCGCGCGCAAGCGAGCCGCGAAGAAGAAGGGCCTGCTTTATGGCCGCGGCCTGACCAGCTATATCGAATGGACCGGCGGGCGCGTTCACAACGAAAAGGTCAGCCTGCACGCGTCAGCCGAAGGCCGCATCATCCTGCATTCAGGCACGCAGGCGATGGGGCAGGGACTGCAGACTTCGTATTCGCAGATGGTGGCGGCTGCGCTTGGGATTGCCATCGACAGCATCGACGTGGTGCAAGGCGACACGGATCTCGCCACCGGATTCGGCAGCGTCGGCTCGCGTTCGCTGTTCATCGGAGGCACGGCAGTTGCGGTATCGGCGAGCGATCTGATCGCCAAGGCCCGCGAGAAGGCCTCGCACCTGTTGGAGGCTTCCGCAGGCGACATCGAATATCGCGACGGCTGGCTCACGGTGGTCGGCACCGACAGGCGCATCGGCCTGTTCGAAATTGCAAGCAAGGAAGAGGACGGGCGCCTGAGCGTGGACAGTGAGGGCGAGGTGGACGGGCCGAGCTGGCCGAATGGCACGCATATCTGCGAGGTCGAGGTCGATCCGGAAACCGGCATCACGCGCGTCGTGCGCTACACCACGGTCGATGACGTCGGCATCGCAGTCAATCCGATGCTGGTGACGGGGCAGGTTCATGGCGGCGTCGCGCAGGGCATCGGCCAGGCGCTGTACGAGGGCGTGGCCTACGACGCGGAAGGGCAGCTCTTGACGGCGAGCTATCAGGATTATTGCCTGCCGCGGGCCGACGACATTCCGCCGATCGAAGTCACCCTTGATGATTCCGCGCCGTGCCGCACCAATCCGCTAGGCGCCAAGGGCTGCGGCGAATCCGGCGCAATCGGCGGGCCGCCCTGCATCGCCAACGGTGTGATGGATGCGCTGAGCGAACTTGGCATCAAATCGATCGCGACGCCGTTGTCTCCCATGAAGGTCTGGCAGGCGATTCAGCAAGCCAAGACGACGCGCCCCTGGTCTCTTACTGCGTCATAAGACCCTCATGGTGAGGAGGCGCCCTTGCGCCGTCTCGAACCATGAAGGCCACGTTGCCTATTTCCGGGCCTCGTCCTTCGAGACGCTTGCTTGGGCAAGCTCCTCAGGATGAGGGGATAGGTCGGTTATGACGCAGTAAGACTAGAGCATGATCCGGAAAAGTGTGCAGCGGTTTGCCGAAAAGATCATGCTCGATCAAGGAGCTAAAGCGCGATGACGATTCAACCAAATCTCATCGCGCTTTAGTCCAGCACCGTCATTCATTGTTCGGAACGAGTGTTCGCTGTCACGTCATTCTGATAGGCTTGCGGCGCAGGTAAAGCAGGAGGGTTCCGATGCGTAGACTATGGACCATGCTGGCGGCGCTGGCGACGTTGAGCCTCACCAATTGCGGTTACAACACGATTCAGAGCAACGACGAACAGGTCAAGTCGGCCTGGTCGGAGGTGCTGAACCAATACCAGCGCCGCGCCGATCTCGTGCCCAACCTCGTCAATTCCGTGAAGGGCTTCGCGCAGCAGGAGAAGGACGTGCTGCTCGGGGTGACCAACGCGCGCGCCAAGGTCGGCAGCATCCAGGCAACACCGGATCTCGTCAACGATCCCGGCGCGTTCGCAAAATTCCAGGCGGCGCAGGGCGAGCTGACCAATGCCTTGTCGAAGCTGCTGGTCGTGACCGAGAATTATCCGCAGCTCAAATCCGACGCGCTGTTTCGTGACCTGCTGTCGCAACTCGAAGGCACCGAAAACCGCATCACGGTGGCGCGCAATCGCTACATCAAGACGGTACAGGATTATAACGTCGGCATCCGAACTTTTCCGAATAACCTGACGGCGATGCTGTTCGGCTACAAGGAGAAGGCCAATTTCACAGTCGACAACGAAAAGGAAATTTCGACCGCGCCGAAGGTGGATTTCAACCCGTCACCGGCGCCCGCAAAATAGCTTCAGGCAGGCGGATCGACTGGTTATGATTGCCGCAAGGGCATCCCTGCTCGCGCTCCTCGTATGCTGGGCTTTCACAGCCCTCGCAGATGTCGCCGTGCCGCCGCTGTCGGGCCGCGTGGTCGATCAGACCGGCACGCTGTCAGCCTCCGACATCGCCTCGCTCACGCAAAAGCTCAAGGATCTCGAAACCCGCAAGGGCAGCCAGGTGGCAGTGCTGATCGTGCCGACCACCCAGCCGGAGACGATCGAGCAATTCGCGATCAGGGCCGCGGAGGCCTGGAAGATCGGACGCAGGAAGATCGACGACGGCGCGCTTCTGGTCGTTGCCAAGGACGACCGCAAGCTGCGGATCGAGGTCGGGTATGGCCTCGAGGGCTCGCTCACCAACGTCACGTCGAGCCGCATCATCAACGAGATCATCGTGCCGAAATTCAGGATCGGTGATTTCGCAGGCGGGATTGCGGCCGGCGTCGACCGTATCATCGCCGTGATCGATGGCGAGAAATTGCCCGCGCCGGTATCGCAGGAGCAAAATCCGGATCTGTTCAACCATATCGATCCGATCTTCGCGCTGTTCGCCCTGATCATCGTCGGCGGCATGCTGCGCTCGGTGCTTGGAAGATTGGCAGGCGCGGCCGCCACCGGCGGCGTGGCGGGTCTGCTGGCCTGGTTCGTGGCCGGGTCGCTCGCGGCGTCGCTCGCCCTCGGCGTCATTGCCTTTTTCCTTACGATGTTCGCCGAAACCGTCGTGTCCCCAGGCGGCAGGGGCGGATATATCGGCGGCGGTTGGTCGGGCGGTGGCGGCTCGTTTTCAGGCGGCGGTTCGAGCGACAGCGGCGGCTTTAGCGGCGGCGGCGGCAGTTTCGGCGGCGGCGGGGCGTCGGGAAGCTGGTAGGGAAACCATGGGAATCAAACGCATCGGCAAGCATCTTCTCGAGCACCGTTGGCGCGCACGGCGCGTCTTCCCAAAGCGGGCGCTGGCCGAAATCGAACGGGCGATCAAGGCGGGCGAGGCCACGCATTCGGGCCAGGTCCGTTTTGCGGTCGAAGGCGCGCTTGATGGCAAACCGCTGTTTAAGGATCAGACGGCGCGGGAACGCGCGCTCGACATCTTCTCGCATCTGCGGGTCTGGGACACGGCCCATAACAACGGCGTGCTGGTCTATCTCCTGCTCGCCGACCACAAGGTCGAGATCGTCGCCGACCGTGGCATAGATGCCAAGGTCGGCGCTGCCGGATGGCAGAACATCGTTGGCGCAATGGAAGCCGAATTCAGAACCGGCAATTTCCTCGCCGGCGCGATCGAGGGAATTGAGGCGGTATCCCGGCAATTGGCCGCTGCATTTCCCCAAACGCGGCACGGGTCCGAACGAGCTGCCGGATGCGCCGGTGGTGTTGTGAACGTATCGCCGTAGTGAGCGAAGGAGATGCGATCCGGCTTTTCCACACGGTCATTCCGGGGCGCGACGAAGTCGCGAGCCCGGAATCCATACTCTCGATGTTGCTTACACGTTCCGGGCTCGCTCGTTTCATTCGCGCCCGGAAATGACGCGAGCTTAACGCCTAAGCCTTCACCGATGGCCGCTGTCCCACCCGTTCGAACCATGCGGCGATGCTGCCGTTGGCCGGATCGAGCGGCTGGCCCACCTGATTGCCGAAATCGATCCAGCAATAGAGCAGGATGTCGGCGAGCGTGAAGCGAGTGCCGCAGAGATATTGCTTGCCCTCCATCTGGCCGTTCAGCCACTGCAGGCGGTTGGCGGCAATCATCTTCAGGCCGGGGGAAGCTTCCGGCGCGACCGGAATCCGTTTTTCGAAAAATTTCACCGCCTCGCCGAAGCGATAGCCGTTGGCAAGCGGCTCGCAGATGTTGAGGTCGACCCGCCGCGTCCACATCCGGCACTCGGCACGCTCTTCGGCCGTGCGGCCGATCAGCGCCGGTTCCGGCTTTTTCTCCTCGAGATATTCGCAGATCGCGGTGATCTCCGAGAGGTGGCTGCCATCATCAAGTTCCAGTGCCGGCATCTGGCCGTGGGGATTGCGTTTGAGGTGCTCGGCCTGGCGGTTTTCCCCGCCACGCAAATCGACGGTTTGCTTGGGCATCTCGATGCCCTTTTCGGCCATGAACATGCGCACTATCCGCGGGTTCGGCCCGATCGAGTCGTAAAGCTTCACGGCGTTCTCCCCTCATCGTTGTCGGCAGGAACTTTGAGCAGACCGCCGGGCAGATTGTCAAACCGCCAGTGCCGCGAGGTGGGGAGAGACAGACGCGCCCCGGCAATTTCCTAAAATTTCGGTAAGCGGCTGGTGAGGTAACGATTTGGCAAGAAATTCGGTTACCAAATGGTCAACCAATTTTCGGAGATTCTGACCATGGGCGGAGAAAAGGCCGAGGCGGCCGGCGGGGAAGCGGGTTCTCTCAACGCCGATGCGGCCGTTTCCCGTTCGCCGGACGGGCAAAACGAGCCAGTCATCCCTTCCGGGCCGGAAGTGCTGCACGAGCCAACCGACGCCTCGTCAGCTCCGCGCCGGAGCGGGCAGCCGCAGGCGAAATGTCCGAGGCGGTCTCTTGCGACGAAGCAAAATCTGAAGCACGACCCATTGCCGGCGAGGTCGTCGTCGTTCCGTTCGGCGAGCGTGGCGGGGAAAGCGGGGCGGGTGCGCGGCAGGGAATGTTCGGCCGGTTTGCGGCGATGGCGGCAGTGGTAACGCTGGCCACGGGGGTGGGGGCCTTCGGCGGTGCGCTTGCCACCGCTACGCTGTTTCATGGCCCGGAGGTCGCAAGCAACAGCCCTGCGCTGGAAGCCTCGATCGCGCGGATCGATGCCGACATTCTCTCCCTGAAGGCGAGCCTCGAATACGGGTCGAAACTCGGCCAAGCCCAGTTCAGCAAGACAGCCGAGCGCCTCGACAAGATCGAACGGGCGCAAACGGAGCCCGCCGCCAAACTTGCCAGGCTCAGCGACGCCGTGGACAGGCTGCGCTCGGTGCCCGTGCCACTTCCCTCACCCGTTGCCGTGGCGCCCCCGGCCGCAAAGGACGTCACCGGCTCGATTTCGACCGCTTCGGCGTCGGCAACTTCGAGGACCGAAACGCCCAGGAACGACACAGCCAGGAACGATACAGCCAAGAACGATACAACCAGGAACGATACAACCAAGACCGATGCAGCCAAGACCGAAGTGGGCAGGCTGCCGATGGTCGAAGGCTGGGTGCTGCGCGACGTCGTCCACGGCGGTGCCCTGATCGATGGCAGGCGGGGCATGTATGAAGTATATGCGGGCGACATCATCCCCGGCCTTGGCCGCATCGACGCCATTCGCCGCCAGGATGGCCGCTGGGTGGTCGTGACCAGCAAAGGCCTGATCGTCGCCCGCTAAGCCATGATAAAATGAGCCTGGATCGCCACCGCGATGAAGGCGCGCTCCATCTCCCCGCGCGCGGGGAGAGGTGAGCCAATTTCCAAAGGCACGTCGTCTTTTCGGCAATTTCCTGAAGCAAAAGCGCTCTCCGAACAAGGCCTGGAATGATGGCCCGCGAGGCGTGTTGGTCAGGTATGGATCTTACGTTGCGATTTCTCGCCGTTATCGTCGCTGGGCTCTGCGGTATGCTTCCGGCTCACGCGCAAACCGCGCTGCCTGCGTTGGAACGTGGCGCTGCGATCACCGATCCCTTCACTTTACGCGAACTCGATCGCGGAAAATTTAGCCTTGCCAGCATGCTTGTCCCGGGGCGGACGACGGATGCACCGCTGAACGACGGCGAGTTGTTCGCCCTGCCGTCGATGGCTGCGGTCCGCAAGGCGCTCGACGAGGAATTCGAGCGATATGCACAACACCGCCGCGTCGAACATCCCGATGAAACCATCGGCGTGGAAACTTCTTCCGATCTCCAGTTGTTTGATCGCACGCTGCTCTATTCCCCTGCGACACGTTTCGTGCTTGCCGGGATCGTCAACCGGATGGATCGCGCCTATGTGGCCACGCAAACCTGCGGTGAAATCCGGCTGATCTATCGTCTCGCGCAGCCGGACGCGCCGGCGGTCGGCGATCATGCCGTTTCGCCGCGCCTGCCGATGACGCTCAATCTCGTGCTGAAGGCGCGAGACGATCGCGCCACCGACGGTAAAGCGCTCACCTGCGCGGAGATCGCCCGCCGATGGCTGGCGGCAGGCGAATGGCCGCAGCGCGGGGTCGCGCTTGCGGAAAGATTGATTTCCGAAGGCGGCCCGCTCGCTTCGGTGCGACCAGGAAACATCGATCGCCTGGAGACCAATCTTCAGATCGCCCACACGGTGAAATCGCAGGGGCGCGATTTCCGCACCGATTATCTGCTGAAAGTGTTCGACTATGACGCGCGGGGTAAAATTTTCGCGGAAGCGACGCTCGAAAACCAGTTCGACCGCGAACGCATCCTTACCGACGACAAACTCAGGCAGGCCTTCAAGGCCTGGCTGCTGGAGCCGGCGCATTTCGGCGAACTTGATCGTGGCACGATCCTGATCCCGAAACAGTTTCTCGCCACCCGCGCGCTCGCGCCCACGCCTGCCGGCTTTTCGAACTCCGATTTGCAGCCGGCGTTCGGCCTGATGCAGGGCGAGGGCGCCGATCCCCTGTTCACCGAAGGCGACGTTGTCACGGCGCTCGAGAAGGCGGCGCGGCGCGGCGTCCAGTTGCAGAACATCCGTTCGGTCGCCGGCTTCGAGCGGCGGCTCAACGACATCACCTGCGCCGGCTGCCATCAGACCCGCGGCATCGGCGGTTTTCATTTCCCGGGAGTTGACTGGATGGCTGCCAAGCCCTCCAATTCGACGGTTGTGCCGGGCTCGCCGCATTTCTTCGGCGATCAGATCCGCCGCCGCGATATTCTCAAAGCGACGCGCGATGGCGAGCGGGTGGACTACTCGCGTGGCTTTTCCATCCGTCCGCAGCTGCGCGGCAGCCGCGAGCTCGCAGGAACCGAGTATGAAGATGGTTGGGGCGCGCCCTGCTACGGCCAAAACGCAGAGCCTGCGGACAATGACCGCAGTTTCAAATCCTGGACCTGCGCCAGGGGACTTGCCTGCCAGGTCATGAGCGATGCCTCGCGCATGGGAATGTGTTTTGTCGGCGGGAGGTAGGCGGTCAATTCGCTGCGTCTTTTGCCGACTGCAGCATTGATCAACCATCGCGGCCTCATGGTTCGAGACGGCGCTTCGCACCTCCTCACCATGAGGGTTCGAGACGGCGCAAGCGCGCCTCCTCACCATGAGTTCTCGGGGTAGTGTTTCCCCGGGATGGTCGTTGATTGACGGCGGTTCATAACGTGTTGAGTTTGCTTGCACCGACGCAGACCGAGTGTCACGTTCGCACCTGTCATTTCATTCGCGGTGCTACCTATGTGAAGTGAAGGTAGCACCGCCCGACAGGGCCTTGCTTCCATGCCTCGTATCAGATTGACCAAGAGCGCGATCGACGCGCTGCCGACCCCTGCATCAGATGTGGTCTACTGGGACGCTGGCTGCCCAGGCTTCGGTGTCAAGGTCACGCCCAAGGGGCGCAAGGTCTTTATCGTGCTCTACCGCACCGGTGGTGGGGGCTCGAAGCTGCGCAAATACACCATCGGGCCCTACGGGCGCGTGACCCTTCATCAAGCCCGTGTGGCGGCGCAGAGGGTGTTCGCAGCCAAGCTTGACGGGCGCGATCCGGCGTCCGAGAAGCGGGAGGCAAAACGACGGGTGGTGGCAGATCGCGTCGAAGATCTGCTGGAGACGTTCATTGCTCAACATCTGTCACAGAATCGCTCCGGCGGCGAAATTTCCAGGCTGCTCCGCCGAGAGGTGGGAAAGCCCTGGGCCGGCAGGAGCATTCATGAAATCACCAAGCGAGACGTGGTCGAACTCGTTTCGGCTATCGAACAGCGCGGAGCTCCGATCGCCGCTAACAAGGCCTTGAAGTCGGTCAAGACCTTCTTGCGTTGGTGCGTGGGTCGAGCCGTCCTCGATCAATCGCCAGCGGATGGCGTACCACTGCCCGCGAAGGAAGTTGCTCGAGACCGAGTCCTGAACGACAAGGAGCTCGCCCAGGTTATTCTTGGCGCCAGACAGATCGGCGGACGATATGGGGCTATTGTTGAACTTCTGGCACTCACCGGACAGCGCCGAGAGGAAGTCGCTGGTCTGCAGCGGGAGGAGCTCGATCTCGCGCACCGAGTTTGGACGATCCCCAAACAGCGAACAAAGAATGCCAAGGCGCATGTCGTGCACCTTTCCGATCAGTCGGTGGCTGTGCTGAAACGTGCAGACCAGCAGGGGCCCCTGCTCGGAACTAAGCCTCTTCGAGACTTCAGTAGAGCCAAACGCCTACTCGATCACGTCTCCGGAGTAGCCGGGTGGCGCCTTCATGACCTGCGCCGGACCTGCGTATCCGGAATGGCCCGCCTCGGGATTCCTCCCCACATCGCGGACAAGATTCTCAATCACAACGCCGGCACGATCTCTGGGGTTGCCGCCGTATACCAACGGCACGAGTTCCTCTCGGAGCGCCGGGAGGCACTCGAACGATGGGGAGCTCACGTTGCCCACATCGTGGCCGAAGCCGCGGGTGAGGTACATGGCAAAGTTGCATGACGCTCTGATATCGGAGGTTTTGACGCTCCCTCTAGCCGAAGCCCTGCGCTTGGCGGGCCCATGGGATCATTATGCTTTCCGACGCACTGGCCAGAAGCAAGCGGAACACCGCCGTTTGCCGTGCCATGATCCTCGCGGCAAATGCTTTTAATGACTTCCGCTTTCGGGGCATAGGGACATAGGAAGGACCCATCGCTGCCTCGACCCGGTCGTGAATGACCCCGAGCGGACATTTCTTCACCGGATCGGCAAGGTCTCCAGCCGGATCACTTAGTCAAAAAAAGATTGATCTCGTCGAAAAACCGGGCAGTGGCGGGTTCGTGCTTCAGAAAGAGGTGATTCCGCCCGGGAAGCGCTATGAAACGAGCATGGGGAATCCCAGCCGCCATTTGACGGCCCGCATCGATCGGGGTCAGAAGGTCACCGCGCACATGCATGACAAGCGTTGGTACCTGCACTTGCGGGAGCAATTCGCGCACATCGAGATTTCCCACGGCCTCAAGGTAGCGAGCCGCGCATTCAGGTGATGTGGTCTTTCGTTGAAGGTCGTTGAACCAATCAGCCTGTTCCTTTGTGGCCTCCGGAATGAACTGCGAGGTGAACATTTGACGGAAAGCCGGATCATCCATGCCCCAACCAAGGCGCATCAAAATCCCCATCGCCTTTCGCATCTCGTGTTCTTCCGGTGATCGCTTGCGGCCGCCGAGCGCAAAACCACCATACAGGATCAAGTGAGAAACCCGCTCTGGATGCCGCACGGCATAAGCAATGGAAATGGCACACCCTTGGGAGATGCCAAGGAGCGGAAAGCGCTCTATCCCAAGGGTATCGACCACGGTTTCTAGATCGCTGACCCATGCCTCGAGAGAAAGCTCATCGACGTCCCAATCCGACAGCCCGTTGCCTCGTGCGTCGTATCGAACCAGCGTGTGATTTCTCGCCAATCCTTCCAGCAAATGATGCCAGATCGGGCTCTCCCAATCGTATTCAAGGTGGTTCATCCAGTTCGCCGCCTTGACCAAAGGTGGACCCTGCCCCACGCTTGCATAGGCAAGGCGCACCCCATCGGACGCTCGGCAATAGTTGATCTCCTGCGTCATGCTGACGGAATCGAAGTTCACCGAATAGACTTCAACGGGCTTCGCAATGTTCTTGAGGTTCCGAAGCCCCAGCTTCTCGCAGGTAAACGAAAGTTTTTCGAGCAAGTGATCGTGTGCTTGGCGCGAAATGCAAATTCCGCCCGGTTCGGCTATACCCTCAAGCCGTGCGGCGATGTTCACCCCGTCGCCGTAAATATCCTCATCGTCGATTATGATGTCGCCGAGGTTTATGCCAACCCGAAATTCGATCCGCTTATCGACACTTAGCCTGGCGTTCCGCTCGTTCATGCCGCGTTGCACTTCAACGGCGCATCGTACCGCGTCAACCACGGATGCGAACTCGACCAACATGCCGTCTCCGGTCGTCTTGACGATACGGCCTCGATGTTCTTCGATTTTCGGATCGACCAGCGCTTGCCGATGCCCCTTCAATTGAGCGAGCGTGCCTTCCTCATCCATTCCCATGAGACGGCTGTAGCCGGCCACATCCGCAGCCAGAATTGCTGCAAGCCTGCGCTCCATGATGCGTCCTCCAAACAGGCGCCCAGAGAAGGCAAAGAGACCGACATTCTCCGGATGACCAGGATTTGCAGCGCCATAATAAGTAGAACACCAAACATTGTAAGGGGCAACTCGCCCGCATCCGATGCCCGAACAATCGCGCGGATGTTGAAGTACCATTCCGCCTTCAGGAACGGCCAGCGAGCGCTAAGTGAGCGGTTGAGTCTCCTTCTGGCACATCACGTCATTTCGCAGGCCTGCGGAATTCGGTCGCTATCGGGCATAGATGGTGTAATCGGCCGGCCCAGCTTGTGGATAGCTGAAGATTTTGGGTGCTGCGCTTCAGGCTGATGGTGAAACGAGGTCCGTGGTCACGGCCTCAAGCATCAGAAGGAGAAGCGCAGCATGGATCATTTTGGCGGATTGGACGTATCGGTCAAGGAAACGAGCATCTGCATTGTGGATGACACGGGGCGGATGGTCAGGGAATTGAAGGTAGGGAGCGAGCCTGAGGCTCTGCTGAAGGTTCTGGGGAGCCCAGCCTACCGCTTCAAGCGGATCGGATTGGAAGCCGGACCGCTGTCGCAGTGGCTGTTCAGCGCTCTCGCCGAAGCAGCCTTACCAGTGGTCTGCGTCGAGACGCGGCACATGAAGGCGGTACTCAAGGCGCAGATCAACAAGACGGACCGCAACGATGCGCGCGGCATCGCCCAGATGATGCGGGTGGGGCTTTACCGCCCGGTGCATGTGAAGACCTTACGCAGTCAGAAGCTACGAATGCTACTGACCCATCGCAAACTGCTGCAGTCGAAGGCCATTGCCATCGAGAACGATCTACGCGGTACCTTGCGCAACTTCGGCCTCAAGGTCGGAATGGTCGGAACGGTGAAGTTCGAGGCACGCATCCAGGAGCTGGTCGAGAACATCCCCGACTTGGCGGCACTGGTGGAACCGCTGCTCATCGTCCGCCGGGCACTACGCGAACAGATCGTCATCCTTCACCGCCGCCTGCTGGCTATCGTGCGAGACGATGAGGTATGCCGGCGCCTAATGACAACCCCCGGTGTCGGCCCCGTGGTGGCGCTGACCTATCGCGCCACCGTCGATGTGCCCGCCCGGTTCCGCAAATCCAAGTCAGTCGGGGCGGTGTTTGGATTGACCTGCTCCCGATATCAATCGGGCGAGGTCGATTGGAGCGGCAAAATATCGCACTGTGGCGATGAGATGATGCGGACGATGCTCTACGAAGCAGCTCAGAGCATGATGCATTCAAAAAAATGGTCCTGGCTTAAGGCCTGGGCCATGCAGATCGCCAGGCGACGCGGGATGAAGAAGGCGATCGTGGCCCTGGCTCGCCGGCTGGCCGTGATCATGCACCGCATCTGGGTTGACGGCACCGAGTTCCGGTGGACCCGGGAGCAAGCCGCGGCAGCAGCATGAAAACCATTCAGGATAAAACCCGATAGGAGAAAACTAGAGCTTCACCGAGCGGTGGAAAGATGTCCCTCGCGGGACGATGGATGAGGTGAGTTCGCATGTCCGCTTGGATCTGCCGTTCTTTAACGGCAAGGCCGCGGTATAGATTGTTCCACCTCGTCCTCGAATCCCACGATGGAAGGGCCCAAGTGCCGATTCCGAAGAGAAGCACGAGCCCGCGACTGACATCGACACCGCAGAGGGGGATAGTCTGAAAGTGCTTGACCCCCGAATGGCCGATTAGAGAAGCGGACATGGCCGGACTTGCTGCTGGCTCGACCCCGTCGCGAATGACCCACAGCGACATTGACTTGTTCCAAGTCTGAGGAACCATCTGCATTTTTTTGAATGATGAGTCAGCCGCTCGTTCACTGCGCTTGAATATGTGCGTCTTTGACGACATCGCGCCAGCGGGCTGCCTCGCTTTGTAGATAGCGGCCGAAATCTTCAGGCGTACTGGGTGCAAAGGTCAGGCCTTCGTTGGTTTCAATTGTCTCAAATACCTCCGATCGAATGGCTTTCTCCACCGACGTATTCAGCAGGTTCATAATTTCAGCGGCAGTTCCCGCCGGTGCAAGGAGGCCGTACCAGCCTTCGACGACGAACCCGGGCACTCCAGCCTCGGCGACCGTCGGAAGGTCAGGGAAAGCGGTGGAGCGATGGGCGGAAGTAATTGCCAGGGCACGCAACTGACCACCCTGAATAAATGACGCTGCGCTGGGAACGGTTGAGAACATGATCTGGATCTGTCCGCTTAGCAAATCGGTGATAGCCGGCGCCGTGCCCTTATATGGAACGTGGGTCATGTCGACGTGAGCCATACTCTTGAACAATTCACCGGCTAGGTGCACCGATGTACCGATACCGGGGGATCCAAAATTGAGCTTGTTGGGATTGGCCTTGGCATAGGCAATCACGTCCTGAACCGACTTGAACGGCAGCTTTGAACTGACCACGACGATTTCAAAATATCGTGCAACTAAGGCCACAGGCGCGAAGGCCTTGAAAGTGTCGTACGGCAGGCTGGCGTGGATGCTCGGATTGATGACGAAGGGGGTTGAGGTCATCAACAGCGTATAACCGTCGGGGGCGCTACGGGCGGCTTCCTCTGTTCCAACGATGGTTCCTGCACCGGGTTTGTTTTCGATTATGATCGGCTTGCCTAGATCCTTGCTCATAAAATCGGCCAGTAGACGAGCTATTATATCCATGCCGCCTCCTGGCGCGAACGGAACGATAATCTTGATCCGCTTTTCTGGAAAACCGGCGTGCGCCGGCAGCGTCACGATCGCTATTGCCGTTAGGCATAGAAAAAATATCGACACGAACGCGGAGGTCTTTGTTGTGATAGACGCTCGCATAATGCTTGCCCCGGTCTGTCGGAATTAGGTCGTCCAAGGTTAGCAGCAAATCCAAGCAAAGGGGGCGGCCGGCGGCTCTTCGGCGCGTTTTTAACGAAGCGTGAGCCATTTGTTGGCACTTTGAGACATGCCACAGCGATTATCGCGAAAGACCGGAAGTGACCGGCGAGGTTAAAATAACCCGATTGACCGTACCCGGACTATCGTCTGGCCGAGGGTCGATTTATGATCTCGGGGTGGAATGCAGGAAGGACACAACCATGCCAGGCTCGCTCGATGACCAACTTGGCTTTGCGCCTGACTATGATTCCCCGATCCCCTATATGCAGCGGACACGCGACTATTATGCCGCGATCGGCTACACGACGCCTTACCGTTGGGCACACTATGTCGATGCGCCGTTTCAGCCGCTGAAAAAGTCCTTGGCGCAGTCGCGCGTGACGATCATCACCACCGCCGCCCCCTATGATCCGGCGAAGGGCGATCAGGGCCCCGGCGCCGCGTATAATGGTGGCGCCAAATTCTACAATGTCTATGAGGGCGACACGTCCAAGCAGCACGATTTGCGCATCTCGCATATCGGCTACGACCGCAAGCACACTACCGCCACCGACAGCGGCACCTGGTTTCCTTTGCCGCAGCTCCTGAAGGCGGCCGCTAAGGGGCGGATCGGTGAGGTCGCGCCGCGCTTCTTCGGCTTGCCGACCAATCGCAGCCATCGGGTGACCATCGACATCGATGCTCCGGAAATCCTTGCCCGTTGCCAAGCCGACAAAGTCGATGCAGCGGTGCTGGTACCGAATTGCCCGGTTTGTCACCAGACCACTGCTCTCGTCGCCCGCCACCTCGAAGCCAACGGCATTTCGACCGTGATTATGGGATGTGCCGAGGACATCATCGAGCACGCCTCTGTACCGCGCTTCCTGTTCAGCGACTTTCCATTGGGCAACTCCGCCGGCAAGCCGCATGATATCGAGTTGCAGGCGCTGACGCTTGAACTGGCATTGAGCCTCTTGGAGCATGCCTTCGGCCAGCGTACCACGATGCAGTCGCCGCTGCGCTGGAGCGAGGATGCCTCCTGGAAGCTCGACTACAACAACATCTCTCAGATGAGCCCGGAAGAACTGGCGCGGCGCAGAACCGAATTCGACAAACAAAAGGAGATCGCGCGCGGCAACCGAGCCGCCTGACGCCGGCCGCGCCGCCAAGACAAGAAGCATGGCCATCAGGAGGAAGCAGACGTGACCCGACCGTTCGAAGGCGTGAAGATCCTTGACTTCACGCAGGTGCTGGCCGGCCCCTACGCGAGCTACCAGCTCGCCTTGCTCGGCGCCGACGTCATCAAGGTGGAGCGCCGCGGCGGTGAGGACATGCGCCGCACCCCGCTCAGCCGCGAATGGGCCGATCGCGGCCTCGCGCCAGGCTGGCAGGCGATCAACGGTAACAAACGCAGCATGACGCTCGACTTGCAGAAGCCGGAGGCGATCACCATCGTCAAGCAGCTCGCCGCCCAGGCAGACGTGGTGATGGAAAATTTTCGTCCCGGCGTGATGGACAAACTCGGAATTGGCTACGCCGCGCTCTCGGCGATCAACCCGATGCTGATCTATTGCGCGATTAGCGGCTTCGGCCAGACCGGCCCGGAGCGCCTCGGCGCAGGCTACGACGGCAAGATCCAGGCGATGTCGGGCATTATGGCGATCACGGGCCATCAGGAGACCGGCCCAACACGCGCCGGTTTCGCGGTCTGCGACGTGCTGTCCGGCGCAACCGCTGCGTTCGCCGTATCCAGTGCACTGTTCCAGCGCTTCCGCACCGGTAAGGGGCAGATGGTCGACGTCTCCATGCTGGAGGCGACGCTAGCGTTTCTGTCGGGGCAGGTGGCGGACTACACCGTAGCGGGCCATCGTCAGCATCTGTCCGGCAATCAGGCCGTGAGCCGCAGGCCAACCGCCAATCTGTTCAGGGCGGGCGAAGGCTATTTGTTGCTCGCCGTGAACAGTGAGAAGCAATACCGGTCGCTGATGGCTGCACTCGGCCGCGCCGACACGCTGGAAGACCCGCGCTTCGCTGATTGGTTCGCGCGGCAGGAGAATGAGCCGGTGCTGCGAGCCATCATCGAGGAAGCGCTTTCGAAGAAGGATCCGCGCGAGTGGGAGAAGATCCTCGAGGCGGCAGGCGCGCCCTGCGCCAGCATCTGGAGGGTCGAAGAGGTGATCGACCACCCGCAGATATCAGCGCGCCACGCCATTCAGGAGATCGATACGCCTTATGGCCGCTTGCGATTCGCCGGCAGCGGTTTCCAGCTCGCCCACGGAGGCGGCAGGCTCGATCGCATGGCGCCCGAACTCAGCGCCCACACGGATGAGGTGCTGTATTCGCTCGGTTATGCTGCAGATGCGATCGCGGACCTGCGCGCGCGTGAAATCGTCTGAGCGGCGGCGAATAGGGCACCAAAGTTCGTGGCACAAAAACCAACATGCCGACGCGGTCGCTGCATGTCCGTTGTTGGGGACCAACGGACCTCCTTGATGACCCGAGGCGGACATTTCCCTGGCTCCGCCACAGTTGTGCAGTTTTCCCGACGCCATTGAGCAATGACCACAGCCCTCTCGTCGCTGGAACACGCCAGCGGAATTTCGCGTCTGACGGTTTCATCTCACTGGACGCAAATGGCAAAATTAGGTGTACCACGCAATCACTGAACTCAATTCTGCGCCACGGTAGACTGGCAATACGATTGTCTGTCTAAGCCCAACTTTGATGGCCGCCTTCGCGGCGGCAGACACATCGTGGGTCAGGTCGGCGTTAATGACGGGCATGCCTGTCGCCCAGGACTTGCCGAGGGTTCCTTCGCCCTTGAGGACAATCTGGCCTGCAAAGATTTTGTTCAGGTCAGTACTTCTCGTGCAGCAGCCTGCCTCGAAGACGAGTGCGTTCCCCGCGGTGCTCGGCTTCCAAATCTCAAAACGGTGCGCGATCGGCCTCTCGGAGCCCGATAGGAATGTTATGACCCAGGTCAAGTTCACGTTGGGCCTGTAGGGAATCGCCAAGCCAAATCTGATCCCGCTGGCGGCGGCGTCCTCGGCCCGCAAGAATTTCCGTGATCCGCCGAGTTCGTTGATAATAATTGGGAAGTCCGCCTTCCATGCTCTACCCGGCAGCCCATAGCCGCGCGGAAATGTCGTGTGTCGCGAATTGAGTTCGAATGCATCACTTGTCCCGTAGTATCCATCGACAAGAGACAATTCGTGAGAGAGATCAGCGTTATTGTGCCATAGTTCGATCGCTCCCACATTTTGTTCAGTGTCGCTGCCACAGAGCAAGCCAAGGACGGCCTTGAGAACATCGCCGGCAAAGATCGGAATAGCAATTCCGCAGGTCAATCCGAACATTTTGGCTTCGTCGGCGCGCCTGAAGTAAGTGTCAGCAAAGCTAGTCAAGATAATCGGGTGCTTCGCTGCCCATGCTTTGCCGGGCAGGCCCTCATCGTACGAGAACAGCGCAAGTTCGCTAATCTCGCGGAACTCTTCGAGCTCCCACTCATAGAGTCCTCCGCCGAATTCCAGCGAACGGTCTTGGTCGGGAGTCCAGATTTCAACGGCGCGAACAAACGGTTTCATGACGTGGCCCTGAAGTCCGAGCGAATGGCAGATCATCCGTCATAAGCGTCTTAAGGGCGCGCACAAACTACGAGCAACGCAAGCTCAAGATTGCGGCAACAGTTTTCAGTTTCATCAAAGCCGCCGAGCCCAAATCCGCTTCGTCACCCCTTGACTCGCGGCGTACTTTTTAACGCATGCCGTCCCTTTTTTTAGGTCGATATCTGGCTCTCCGCGGTGGCTCGACTAGCTCATCAACTAGCGCGCCGTTGGCTGCGGTGCATGAGTCCGAAGATGGCATTTTGAGACATGCCCGACCCTGAGAATGTCCGCTGATCGGGGAAGACCGGAAATGAGCCGCGCATACTTAATTCGACGCGAATACCCATCTCGGAAGTCGGCCTAGTCCAGCAGCGGCCCGATATGCTTTGATGCGCCGGCTGGAACGAGACGCATGAGGGCCCTGATGTACATATTCATTCGAAAGTTCACCAAGGTTCGCTCGGTTGCGGATGCTGCCCGCCGCGCCAAAAGCGGTATCGGTCAGATCCTCAGGGAATCGCACGGATTTAGATCTTATTATGTACTGGATGGGGGCGAAGGCGTCGGTGTCGCCGTGATGATATTTGAGGACCGCGAAAGCGCCAATGCGGCGAACGATAAAGTACTGGAGTTTGTTCAGGCGAGCCTGCATGACCTTAATCTTGGAGATCCCGAAATCATCGCCGGGGAAGTTTTGGTGAATATAGAATCTGATGCGTAATTGTTCGTAAAAGCTGCTCATCCCCTAGATGCGCAAGTACGGCGTCGAGTGGCGGCCGTAGCGCTCGCCAACAAGAAAAGCCGTGTTCACTTTGACGTTTGCGCGTGAACGCTAAGTCTTCACTCAGAAAATTGTCCAAAGGCACGCGCGATGTGGCCATGCCGACCGGGTCAGAAGATGTCTATTTATCGGGGTAGACCGGAAGTGACCGGCCGACGCTCAAAACGGTGCTTTTGACCAAGTCGGACCAACATCATTGATTTGATCTTAAATCCACCCATTTCCTGTGACTTTTCGGTCGCATTACCTGAGAATGAAATCAATGGGATAGGTTGTTGTTTACAGGCCGAGGCGCGCTTGATAAGCCCGCAAGCGACCCGCCGAGGAGCGTATAGTGATCAGTGTAAGCCCTCGGCAACCGCTATCGGCGCTCGCTGTTCTGGCCGCCATGGGGCTGTTGGCGGCATGCGCTACACGACCTGAAACTGGCTTTCTGCTTCCTGTCGCCGAGACGGCAGCGGGTGCGACCGATCGCACGTTACTTGTGGCAACAACACGTGAGCGGGACGCGCGGCCCGGTACGCTTTACAACGGCGAGAGAGGGCAACCGTTGGACTATGCGGAAGTGACGGTTTCGATTCCACAAACCCACGTCGCTGGCGAGATCGAATGGCCATCGAATCCTCCCGGAAATCCAAGATCAGATTTCGTTGTGCGCCAAGCCGCATATCTGGAAGGCGAAAAGGAATTTGTTCGAACCTTGAATGCTCAACTGCTCAAGCGTCCGCGTGGCAGCCGCAAGGTATTCCTGTTCATTCACGGCTTCAACACGATGTTTGCCGAGGGACTTTATCGCTTTGCACAGGTTGTTCACGATTCGGAATTTGTGGCTGTTCCCGTGCTATTCACCTGGGCTTCGCGTGGAAAAATCGGCGCTTATATCTACGACACCAATAGTGCGACGACGGCCCGCGACGACCTCGAGCACACACTGCGGTTGCTCTTTGCAAGCGATGCCGACCAGATCAATATTCTGGCCCATTCGATGGGCAACTGGGTCACGGTTGAAGCGCTGCGACAGATCAAGATTTCAGGGCAGCGTCTGCCGACGGATAAAATTGGATCGGTATTCCTCGCGGACGCGGACATAGATATGGATGTCTTCAGATCGCAGATGCACCGATTTGGAAAGCCGAAAAAGCCATTCTATGTCGTCGTTTCCAAAGATGATCGGGCCCTTCGGTTCTCCAGCTTGATTGCAGGTGGCAGGACCCGATTGGGCGACGAGGCAAACGTTGAGGAGCTGGCCGCGTTAGGAGCAACCGTGATCGACCTAACGGATGTAAAGGCGAACGATCCTTCCAATCATAGCAAATTCGCTCAACTCGCTGATGTGGCCCCGCAGTTGACGGCTGTCTTGGCCAAGGGTGTCGCCGCAAATCCTGACTTTAAAAGGAAAGCTGCCGGAGGGCGGGACACTCGGGGGTATCGTAGAATTGCCAACGACGCTTCTCGACGCTCCGATCAGGATCATTTCCGCGCAATAGTTCAACGCCTTCAATTCGCTACTTCCCGCTAAAGCGAACTTGTGATCTTGCGTGAAAACTAGTGCCTAGACATCCGTTCAACCATGTCGCCTTTTGGCAAATCACGTCACTTCGACGCGCTACGGAATTTGGCCGCTATCGGGGCATAGCGGACATGGCCGGACTTGCTGCTGGCTCGACCCGGTCGCGAATGACCCGAAGCCGACCTCGCGGTCTCTCGCATTCCATCAAGCGTTTACCAAAGAGGGTTCTGACTATCCCGCGACCTGGGTTGTTCGAGAGAAGAGATTAGTTCAACGACGGACGCGCCGAACTGGCAGCTCAAGCGGTCGAGCCGCGTCTCGATAGGTCCGGCATGACCGACTTCAACGACGATTCAAACAACTCTTATCGATGCTGGCGCGGGGTTCCTTGGATCACAAAAATCTAACCTGTCGCATGACCGTTACATCGGCGTGATTGCCTTTCGACCGCATCACGCTTACGCCGAACGCAAGGACTTTTATCATGACACAAATCGATCATATTTCGACATTGGCTGTGGCGCCCACTGGCAGTTCGGCGCCGGATTCCATCACGCTGGCGAATGGCGACATCTGGGTAGCCTATACCAACGGCGCCGATTCCACGGGTTTGTCGGGCCACAGCACCATCGTCGAATATGATCAGTCCGGCAAAATCGACCATACCTATCAGATCAGCGGCTATGTCGATGGTCTGAAGTTCGATCCGGTCACCGGCGAGATCTGGGCGCTGCAGAACCAGGACGGCAATTCGACGCTGAGCATCATCGATCCCGAAGACCACACGGTCAGCAAGCCTTTGTCCTATGCCGTTCCGTCCTCGACCAGTGGCTATGACGATGTCGTGTTCACGCATGGCAAGGTGTTCATGAGCTATACCAATCCGGTAAACCCCGGCGATCCGACCCTGGTGCAATTGACCAACGGCAACGACCCGGATCATGGTCCGCTCACGGTCAAGCCGATTTTGGCGTTCGGAGATACCGGCATCAATCTCGAAACCGGCAAGACCGAGGTCATTCCCCAGACCGATCCGGACTCGCTCAAGCTTGCGCCGAATGGCGACCTGTTGTTCTCCGGCGGCGCCGACCAGACCATCATCGATGTGCACGGTGCCGGCACCTCGCATCAATCAGTCGCGTTCACGCAGATACAGGGCGTGCGGCCGGCGCCGGCCTCGACGATGTCATCAAGGTCGATGCCAGCGCGGGGACATTCTATCTGTCGGATACGGCCGACAACCGCGTGCTCGCGGTCCACGCCACCGGTCTCAACAGCAATGACTACTACGCCTCGGTCGGCAACGCGTTCGGCGTGGTCGACCCCTTGACCGGTCAGTTCACGGCACTTGTCTCCGCCGCCAACGCGCCGGGCTTCAAGTTCGGCAGCGCACACGGTGCCGAGTTCGTCGCTGATCACGACTCCAAGACAGCCGAAGTCGATCATATTTCGGTATTGGCTGTGGCGCCCACTGGTAGTTCGGGGCCGGATTCCATCACGCTGGCGAATGGCGACATTTGGGTAGCCTATACCAACGGCGCCGACTCCACGGGTTTGTCGGGCCACAGCACCGTCGTCGAATACGATCATTCCGGCAAAATCGACCACACCTATCAGATCAGCGGCTATGTCGATGGTCTGAAGTTCGATCCGGTCACCGGCGAGATCTGGGCGCTGCAGAACCAGGACGGCAATTCGACGCTGAGCATCATCGATCCCGAAGATCACACGGTCGGCAAGCCCTTGTCCTACGCCGTTCCGTCCTCGACCAGCGGCTATGACGATGTCGTGTTCACGCATGGCAAGGTGTTCATGAGCTATACCAATCCGGCAAACCCCGGCGATCCGACCCTGGTGCAATTGACCAACGGCAACGACCCGGATCATGGTCCGCTCACGGTCAAGCCGATTTTGGCGTTC
Organism: uncultured Alphaproteobacteria bacterium; assembly: GCA_963721935.1. Lineage (GTDB taxonomy): Bacteria > Pseudomonadota > Alphaproteobacteria > Rhizobiales > Xanthobacteraceae > Bradyrhizobium. Next base: position 337,153 of record CAVRMY010000048.1, on the reverse strand, counting down.
GGAGATACCGGCATCAATCTCGAAACCGGCAAGACCGAGGTCATTCCCCAGACCGATCCGGACTCGCTCAAGCTTGCGCCGAATGGCGACCTGTTGTTCTCCGGCGGCGCCGACCAGACCATCATCGATGTGCACGGTGCCGGCACCTCGCATCAATCAGTCGCGTTCACGCAGATACAGGGCGTGCGGCCGGCGCCGGCCTCGACGATGTCATCAAGGTCGATGCCAGCGCGGGGACATTCTATCTGTCGGATACGGCCGACAACCGCGTGCTCGCGGTCCACGCCACCGGTCTCAACAGCAATGACTACTACGCCTCGGTCGGCAACGCGTTCGGCGTGGTCGACCCCTTGACCGGTCAGTTCACGGCACTTGTCTCCGCCGCCAACGCGCCGGGCTTCAAGTTCGGCAGCGCACACGGTGCCGAGTTCGTCGCCGACCCCTGCCAGACCGCGCACCAAGGCAATGACGCTTCGGTCCAGGTCGGCAAGGATGGTTTCGTATTTGCAACGGGCGGCAACGGCGGCAGCACTGGCACCCACGACGACCTGTCCATCGGTCGGCGAGGCGCTCCATTTGCAGATACGTTCTCCCACCTCTCCGCCGACGCGCCCCCCGCAGGGCATGGCGTCGAGGTGGACGTCGCGTCAATCCATAACCCCGCGCTCGATCTGCACGCTTTTCACTTGGTGTAACGGATCGATAGGCCTGCGAGCGGACGCTGGCGGGGCGCAAACAAGCCCCCCGCGTCCGGTACGTTTAATACAAACTCGCCACCAACTTAAGGATTACCGGGGCGCTAGTGGATGGATTCTAACACTTGGTGCCCGCGTCTGACGGCTTGGATGATTTTGTCGGGATCGGCAGTCCATGTGAAGGGTTTCGGTTCGGCGTTGTGTTCGATGACGAAGCGATTGATAGCTGCCTGCAGGTCGACGACCGACAGGAAGATGCCGCGTTTCAATCGCCTCTTTGTGAGCTTGGCGAAGAAGCCCTCGACGGCGTTGAGCCAGGATGCCGATGTGGGCGTGAAGTGGAATGTCCAGCGGGGATGCCGGGTCAACCATTGGCGCACCTTCGGGTGTCTGTGGGTGGCGTAGTTGTCGACGATGGCGTGGATTTGCTTTCGCGCCGGCACTTGCGTCTCGACGGCGTTGAGGAAGCGGATGAACTCCTGGTGCCGGTGGCGCTGCATGTTGCGGCCGATGACGGTGCCGTCGAGGACGTTGAGGGCCGCGAACAATGTCGTCGTGCCATGACGCTTGTAGTCGTGGGTCATCGTCCCGGCGCGGCCCTTCTTCATTGGCAAGCCGGGCTGGGTGCGGTCGAGCGCCTGGATCTGGCTCTTTTCATCGACCGAGAGGACGACGGCATGGGCGGGCGGATCGACATACAGACCGACGACGTTGCGCAGCTTGTCGACGAACCGCGGGTCGGTGGAGAGTTTGAACTGTTTCACCCGGTGCGGCTGCAGGCCGTGCGCGCGCCAGATGCGTTGGACGGAACTCGCGCTGATGCCGACGACCTTCGCCATCATGGCGGAGGTCCAGTGGGTCGCCTCGCTGGGTGGGGCGGTCTGGGTGAGCGTCACGACGCGTTCAGTGACGCCCGACCCCAGCGGCGGGATGCGCGAGGGGCGCGTCTTATCGTGCAGGAGGCTGTCGTAACCTGCCTCCATGAAGCGTTCCTGCCAGCGCCACACACAGGTTTTCGACTTGCCGGTCCGGCGCATGATTTCATTGGTGCCAACACCGTCCGCGCTCAACAGGACTATCTCAGCCCGCCAGACATGCTTGTGCAGGCTGTTGCGGTCCCGCGCCAGCGCCTTCAGACGGCGGCGGTCGGCAGGCTTAAGAGTGATGGAAATTCCGGTTCGCATGCGCCAGACTCGCATGCATTCAGGTCCCGGGGAATCCCCTCCCGGATTCAAATGTCAGACGCGATCCACTAGGTCTGAACCTGCTTCCGACCTTGCTTGACCACACACATTTCCCCCACTCGCCCTGAAACCCTTCAGGCGAGTTCAAGCTGCCTAGCCGAGAATGGTTTCCCCGAACCTCTGCTGACCGTCAGCGTGCAGTTATTGGTGGCGAGGCGTTGAATGCCACTTTTGGCCCGGCCACCCGCCCGCTAACCAACAGCGCTACGAGCAACGCTGCGGCAAGCAAGCTACCTCCGATCACAGCGAAAAAACCAATGTTAAATTTGTGGTGTGCCATTTCCCGCTCCTGCACGACAACTACGCAGGCATGAAGGCGTTCCCGGGTAGTGGCCGCCTCAGTTGACGCGTGGCAATAGGTACCGGACCGTCATCCCTGCACCGTTGGTTCGGTCGAGAAGCAGCGTATGCGGTCACTTCCGAAATTGGCACGGACCGGACCTCCAGCAATGTCCGCAGTTCGGTCGCTAACGGGGGAGGAGCGGACGTTGCGCCGACACCCTATTTCGGTGGCGATTGACTCATTGCAGACAACAGGCTTCCGCTTGGCGGCGACGCTCCGCCCGCGGCCAAGACGATCGTCGATCTCACCCAATGGGCAAAACCAGGCGGTGAAGGAGACTCAAGAACAGATCGTGGCGCAACTCAACGGGGGGGCGGCACAGGCCGTCGGATTGGCCGAGCCAATGAATGCGCCAATGAAGAAGACGGCGCGCTGCGTGAAGTGACGGCGCGCCGCCTATTGCTGTGATCTGCTTTCAAGCAGCCGGTCGCGTACCTCCTCCGATACGAAGCGCTCCGCCCGCTGCCATGCCTCGTCATTGTCACCGCGGAACGAAAAGAACTTCTCGAACACGACGCGCTGGGATGTTGTATCGATGGCAGCAGTCCGCACCCCTTGCACCAGCGTGCTTAGCTTGTGAACGATGCCGATAATCAGGATCTGCGTGCCGGCCTGTGACGCCGCGCGCAGCCGATCGCCCAACGCCGGTCCCTCGGTCGGACAATTTGGTGCGCAGGAGGAGGGAACGAGCTCAAAACGCCGGTCTGCCGTGACGTTGTCCCGCAGCGCGGTCATGAAAGCCCGCAATCGCTTTTCATGCACGGCCGTCTGATCGGTGGGCTCGTTCGACGTGTCGATATAATTGAAATCGTCGACGGAGACGGCCAAGGCGTGGTCGGCGGTCGCAGCGGATGCATCTGAGATGAGGCTGGATGATCCCAGGAACAGACCGGTGAACAGGCCGGCTGCGGCAAGAGCGTGCAAGAGGGAGGCGTGGCGCATGGCGGTGGCTCGATCTGCGTGGCTGAATTGCGGTACGACTATAACCCTTTCCAAGCATCAATTGCTGCATTCCCTACCGCTATCCGGCACCGTCGTTCAGACCAAGTCGCGCCAATGTCCAAAGCGGCTTTGACCAGAACATCAGAGGTCGCCGGCGGAAAGTCAGCTTGTGGCCCATCGCGTCATTTCGCTGCAAAGCAGCGCTTCGGTCGCTATCGTTGCATGGCGGACTCTGGCGGGCCGTCCGCCGGGCAGATTTGTGGGTTCAAGGCCTAATATCAAATCGCCCACCACGATCGGGCGGTCGTCGGCCACTCGTTGCGAGGTTGGTCGCGGTCAGGGAAATGGCTTAGGGTGGCCATCCGTCAAGCCGGGACGCACCGCTCGGCTTTCGTATGCACAGCTTGCGGTGCTTGACGAGGTGCACGCGATGGAAGGAGGCAAGCGTCGTTTTCCGCCCAGCTCGGAGCGCCCTTGAAGACTGGAGCGAAAGCGCCAATTCGGCACATCCGAAAGATCCCCCGGCTGAAAATATCTAACGGTCTTGCTGGGGTCTTGGGGGATATCGCGGTTCGCGCGGCAACGCTGCGCAAGAACCGTCCCCTTGATTCTGAGAGCGATGCAGCAATTTTTCTGCACGCGGCCGCCGGTCTCCAAGTAGAGAACGCGATAAATCATTTCTTGAGCCAAAGGGCCTACGAGCTGCCGTTGGCGGAGCTTCGCAAGAAGACAGCTCCGAGCAGTGATCTGGTCGCTTCCATCAATTCCCTTCTTGAACAACTATCCGCGGAGGACGTTTCGCCGTTCGAGCAAATGCGCGCGCTCTATTGTTACCGCGATCCAGATTCCGACGGCCTCGACACAGACGAACGTAAGAGAGAAAGCATGTGGGACCGCCAGCTTAGCCCGGCGGCCTTGGCCACGTCTCTAAGGCAGTGGCTCGAACTACTGGGCGAGCTTTACAAGACGGCCGGTAAGGGCCGTCAGCCAATTACAGCGCAGATAGACTTCGTTCGGGAGCTGGCCACATGGTGGAGACAAGAGGTCAAAGCCGACATCACCGCTAGCCTGGGGTCTTCTAGAGCCGACTATACAACTCCACAGCCGAAAAAGAGTCAGCGGGGCCTCTTTGCGCAGTTCATCCAGACCGCCGCTGAGGGGATCCCAGGCAATGAAGGTCTAAGTTGGGACCGAGCAATTCGACAAATCTCTGAGGAAAAGCGCTGATCTTTGTCCCCATCGCGCGCCTGATAGAAAAATCTATTTTCAGGGCAGGCGAGTTGCATTTGGGTAGCCGCCCTCGCGCGGACCGACGCGGCGTGACGCCGAAGAATCGCGGAGAAATCTGCCGTTAGGACACTGAGAGACACTTCAATGAACAAGCAACTGACCGACCTTTCACCCCTGCTGACCGCTAAAGATGCGGCCGTGCGTTTAAAAGTCAGCCTCTCGTGGTTGGCCAAGGCGCGCATGCGCGGCGACGGGCCGCCCTACATCTGTGTCGGCCGGTCGATCCGCTATGCCGAAGCCGCTCTCATCCAGTGGATGAGGTCACGGCAGCGCCTGTCCACCAGCCAGCAATAACGGGTGAGCGTCGTGACCCCGACCCAGGTGCGCCAAAAGGCGATTGATTCGGCCGAAGTATTAGCGAGTTTGGTTGGAATGAACATCCATCCCAATATATCAGTATACATTGGGAGGAATGAAGAAGAACATAGATTAGGAACGTCAGCAGGAGTACTGATAGTCAGTATTACATTGACATATTCCCAAAATGCTATAGAATATACTTGGGTCCATCCCCATCCATCCCAGGCACCGCGATGCTGATCCCAACGAGCCAACCGCCAGTCTTGATCGAAAGCTCCTTCCTCGACGCCATCGCGATCATCGCCGCGGCGGGCGAGCTTCCGAAACAGACCCAGCGCCACTGGACGACGTCCTTGCGGCAGATCGCCAAGGCGTTGGACAAGCCGCTGGAGGTGATTCCGGCGCGATTGAGCGCCGTGCGAGCCGACCTCGCTCGGCTGCACCATCTGCCCACTGGGTTTGCGCTCAAGACGCTGCGAAACCACAAGAGCAACGTGAAGAGCGCCTTACGATGGCTGGCGCGGGAAAAGCGCATTCCCAAGCACGGGGCGCCTCTCACGCCCGCATGGGAGGCACTGCGAGCCCAGATCAAGGATCGGTATGTTCGCTGGAGGCTGTCGTCTTTTATGCGGTTCTGCTCCGCGGGCGGAATTGCGCCAGCCGAGGTGGACGAGAGCATCGTCGAGCGCTTCAGGGGCTATCGGGCACAATCCGGGACGCCTGCCGACGATGCATCCGGGCGACGGCTGGTCCGAACGTGGAATTCGAATGTCGGAAAGATCCCGGGCTGGCCGGCGCACCGGCTGCAGGAGCCGGCGAAGAAGAACCTTACAGAGGTGCCGTGGGGGGAGTTCCCTGAGGGCCTTCGGCGGGATGTTGATCAATATCTTCAAGGTCTGACCCAGGTGCGCAGGGGCCGCAACGGACGACGCATCCGGCCGTTGAAGCCTTCCACCATTAAGGCCCGGCGCGTGGAGCTCGCGGCCGCGGCGCGAATGGCGGTAAAGACCGGTGTGGCGATCGGTGATCTGACGTCGCTGTCAGCGTTGTTGTCGCCGGACGTGGTGGAGAAGATCCTGGATGCATATTGGGTCAAGAACGGCGAGACGCCCAAGGCGTTCACGATCGACTTGGCCGGCAGGTTCTTAAGCATCGCAAGACAGACCAAATGCATTGATGAGGCGGCCTGCGAGCGCCTCGACCAGATGCGGCGAGACCTCGAGGATCAACGCCGCGGCGGTCTCACCGACAAGAACACGGCGTTAATCCGCCAGGTGCTCACCCCCGGCGTGTGGAGCCGGGTGGTTAAATTGCCCCAGGAGATGATGTCGACCGCGGCGTCGCAGCGGTCGTCAGCGCCGCTCAGAGCGGCGGTCACGGCGCAGATCGCGGTCGCCATCGCCATCCTGACGGTGGCGCCGGTACGCCTTGCCAATCTGGTGGCCATCAAGCTCGGGGTCAACTTGATCAAGCCCGACGGGCCGGACTCGAACTACTGGCTCGCCTTCTCAGATCACGACGTCAAGAACCGGGTCAGGCTGGAATATCACCTGGAGCAATATCTCGCTCGAATGATCGACGAATACGTCCACGACTACCGGCCTATCTTGCTGCGTGGCCGGAACGAGGACTGGTTGTTCCCGGGGCAACAGGGAGACGCCAAGAGCAGCACCCTGCTCAGCGGCCAAATCACGCAAAGGATCTACCAGGCGACCGGCCTGCGGATGACAGCCCATCAGTTCCGGCACGCCGCTGGCGCTCTCATTCTCCAGCATCGCCCAGGCGAGTACGAGCTGGTGCGACAACTTCTCGGCCACCGCAACGTGCAAACCACCATCAGCGCCTATATCGGGCTGGAAAATATCCGCGCGAGCGAAATCTTCAGCAAGATCGTCATGGAACACATGGACGAGTTGGAGGCGGCAGAGTGAGGACTGGAGCCAATTCCTCGGGCCGCAGGTCCGCGCATGACGATGCGCGGTCGCTTCCAGTCCACGAATGGCCCGATGCCGATCGCAGCGCGTGGGAAGACGCAGGTCGGCCTCGCTCCCGCCTCAAGCCGGGAGGCGCCGCAAGCTACCTCGCGCCGGTGAGCCGCGGCGATTTTTGCAGGCACTATGGAGCATTCCTGGGATTCCTGCAGCGAACCGATCGGCTCGAGCGCGATGCGGCCGCGGCCGCCCAGGTGACATTGTCCAATGTCGAGGCCTACACCAGCGACCTCACCGCCCGGGTGCGGTCGGTCACCGTCTGGAACTGCATCTACAAGCTGCGCCGAGCCGCAGAGCTGCTGGCGCCGACGGCCGACTTCTCCTGGCTCGCCGAAATCGAGAAGGACATCGCGCTGACGATGGAGCCGCAGTCGAAGTTCGACCGGCTGGTGTTCACAGGGCGGCTCGTTGAAGCTGGGCTGACCTTGGCGGCAGAAGCGCAAGGATTCGCGAGCAGCGAGCTCATCCGCGCCCGCGGTGTGCGCAACGGTCTCATGATCGCACTCCTGGCACTCTGCCCAATCCGGATTAAGAATTTTTCGGCCCTCGAGATCGGTCACACGTTCAAGGAGGTTCACGGCAGCTGGTGGATCGCCTTGCCAAGTATCAGCACGAAATCTCGCCGGCCAGACGAGCGTCGCGTCCCGGAATTGCTGAACCCCTCCATCGACATATACTTGAACCAATCCCGCCCGCTTCTGATTGGATCAAAGCCGTCGACAAACGCCCTCTGGATCTCGTCCACCACCGGCCGGGCAATGACCACAAAGAACCTCGGCACGTTGGTCTCCAAGATTACGCTTGAAACGCTAGGCGTGGACGTCTCACCCCACCTGTTCCGCACTGCGGCAGCCTCGACCGCAGCCGCGTACGGCGGGAACGCCCCCCACCTCGCCAGTGCGCTGCTGAACCACACGGATCCGCGTGTGACCGAGGAGCACTACAATCGCGCAAGCAGCATCAGCGCGAGCAAGATTTACGCCGAGATCACGAACACCTTTCTACGAGACTGAAGCTCAGTCCCCGCCATTCGCAGCGGACCTTGTGAGGGCGAATCGATCCCGCTTCAAGTGCGGGTACAGCGGAATGGGTTTGACGACCGGTGATTTCGGCTTTTGACCCTGGCTGTTCTCTAGGGCGTGAACCCATAAATCTGTAGTAGTCGGCGGAGTCCGCTTCGGTGCGCACAACGGACTCAAGTCGGACATCGCTCCATGTCCGAAAAGTGCCAAAAGGCCACATTGTCTGCTCAGGCTGGGTCTATGGAGTGGCTGCGACCTGGAACAAATCGTCGGTCGTCATCACCGCGTCGTATCGGCCGCGCGGATCGAGGGTCTTGTTCATCTCCCCAAGCCGGGGCAACGAAGACGTGGGGATCGTGTATTTGAAACCCGATCCACCCTTACGCGGACGAATGATGACGACTGCCAGCGCGCTGTCTGGTGCTTTCTCGGGCGCGATGATCAGAGTGCGCTGGCCAACAGACGCATAAGTGGCGATCGCGATGCCGTCGGCAAAGCAGGCGCACGGCGACGCACCACTGTCGTAATAGGTAACCGCTAATTCTCGCGGCTTGGCGTCGAGGCGGTTGACTGCGTCTAGACCGATCTTGATGCCGAGCGGGATGAACGCACCGAAAGCGCCGTGCACGCGAGCGCCAAGCGTAATCCATTCCTCAGGGGTTTCCGCTTGGACCGAAATCGGAGGCAGTAGCAGCAGCACAGCAAAAATCGCTCTTTTCATGATGCTCCTCATTTCGTTGGGTCTGACCGAAGTCCGACGTCCAGCCCATAAATAGGCCCCTCTCAATGCTTCGGCGCGGCCTTGATTGCCGTCCGCTCTAGGATTGACGTAACAAGCAAACTAATTCCCATCGGGAACATAACGGCAAAAGGGAGGGATTGGCCTTTTCCTTGTTAGTTTGACTGATATCGTGAGCGCTAGAAAGCCAGAACCCTCTGGAGGACCCAGAACATAGCGACGCTACCGATCGCGTAGGGTGGTGCGAGCTCCGTCCAGCGCGGGAATGCAGCCCGACTGCGGTGGGCGAGTGCAACACCAACCAGCACGGCCGCGATGAATAGCAGTTGGCCCACTTCGACGCCGACGTTGAAAAATAGTAGCGCCAGCGGAATTTGTCCCGCAGGCAACCCGACTTCGCTCAGCGCTCCCGCAAATCCGAGTCCGTGCAACAGCCCGAACGTGAGCGCTACGACCCACGGCCAGCGCTCTGTCAATCCCGGCCGGCCTTGGTAACCTCGGACGATCTCGCAGGCCATGAACACGATGCTCAGGGCGATGACCGCCTCGACCGGCCTCTGCGGCACATGCACGAATCCAACCGTCGCCGCCGTGAGCGTGATGCTGTGGGAGACAGTGAACGCGGTGACGGTCTTCACCAACATCCATCCACCGCCGGTGATAATGATCAAGGCAAGGACGAACAGCAGATGGTCCACCCCCGTCAGAATGTGGTCGACACCGAGCTTGAGATACACGCCCGCCACGGACCAGCCGCTCTGCCGCATCGGGATGGTGGCCTCTGGTTCATCCCCTGTCAGCCGCTGCACCCACTTGGTGCCATCGGCAAATTCGATGCGGACGAGCGCGTCCGTCATAGAACCTTCCAGCCCGCGAATATGGAGCGTCTGCCCGCGCAGCGTGGGGGCGTGCAAGGTCCATTGCTGAATGGACGCGCCGGGCGGGGTGCGTGTTGTCACCGGCGTCACCTCTTTTGCGTCGCCGGAGAATTCGGGGTCGAGGGCCAGCCGCCCAATGCCGAGCGTGGGTGTTTTCCAGAGCACGCTGAACTCGCCTGGCCTTTCTTCCCTGAGTTCGAGGTACGCGGGGCGGATTTCATGAGCGAAGGCCGAGGCCGAGTAAAATAGAATGGCCTGCGCCGCCAACGTCCGTAACAGCCATCGTGAGGCTACAGGGCGAATGGAGAGTGACACTTCTATTGAAGCTCCTGTGCTACTTCCGGCTGCTGCGCTATGGTTTTTTTCGCAAGCGCGGCGAACGCATCGAGCGGACCAATGAACGGCTTGACGCTCTCGTCCACGACCACGCCGTATTTTTTCAGCAGACCCTCGTAATACTTTTCGTTGGCCTCTCGCTCATGCTCCGCGTGCCAACATTCCCGCACTTGTGGTTCCACCTCGGAAAACTCAGGCAGTCGCATTGGCTTCGCCTCCGTCACGCGCACCAAATGCAGGCCGAAACTGGATGGGATCGGGCCATGCCACGCGCCCGGCTTCAGGGCAAAAACTGCGTTCGCGAACTTGTCTCCGAACTGACCGGCGACCGTTTGCATAATGTCGTCGCGTACCTCGGCATCAACCGGGAAGGGATCGCCAATGTCCCCGGCGGCCGCAGCGCCGGACGATAAAGCGGAAAGCGCGGCCTTGGCATCGGCCACGGCGTCGCGGCGTGTTTCGGGGTTGAAGAAGACCTGGGTGAACGAAGCGCGCGCAGGAGTTTGGAAACTCTTGATGTTTGCTTGGTAGAAACGATGCAGGTCGTCGGCTGTCGGCGCAGTGAGCCGCGAAGTGTCATTGACGATGAACTCGACCTTCTGCGCGAGACGGCGACGGATGATGAGGTCGTTCTGATCTAGGCCCATCGCCCGCGCTTCGCGGCCGAGCAGTTCCTCTTTCAGGTACCCGGCGATCAAGGCCTGCAACTCCTCGCGCGTCGGCTCGCGCTGCTGCAGACGCCCCCACACTTCCGTAAGGAACGCGATCTCCTTGGCGGTGATGCGCACCGGGCCGGCGTTATTGTCCCAACTGCCAGCCTCACCGCGATGGAGCCACGCGTACCCGCCAAACAGCAGCGCTCCGAGCACAAGGAAATGGACGAGCGGCTCACCGAGCCATCGTTTCATGGCTCATACCAGATGGGCGAGGTATAAGCACGACGCTGCGTCGCCATCGGAACGTTGTCTGCCATCTTGATGCCGAAACGCTTCTGGTCATACGCCGTCCAGCGAGGCGTCGGAATTTGGATCATGCGCACGTAGTAGAACGCGTGTTGCGTCTGATCGAACGCCGGGTCTTTCCAGTACGCCGATAGAAATGGTGCGCCGATGGAGTTGCTGTAGGTCGCGTTAGCCACGTCCACCGTGCTCCCCACGGGGGTCATACAGCGGCCATCCGGGCCGATCCTGCGTCCGTCGGAGACCGCCACGTCGTAGATGCGCTCTTGCGTCGCGCCCTCCTTGCTGAGCCAGCCCTTGATGATCTGGATGCGGTCGATGTTGGCGCCCTCCGGATCGCGCAGCGCGCGGACCATGAAGACGGGGCTCTTGCCGGCCGGCGACTTGCTCAGATCGCCGCCCATGGGCACGCCACCGGCATAGCCGTGTTCCGCGAAGTCGGGGCGAGCCAAATCCGCCGGCACGAAGTCCCAACCTGCGAACACGCGTATTATCGGCCGGTCACCCGAGGTGGCATAGACTTCCTTGCGCTTCAGCGCGTCCCAGATCGCCTCGCGCGTATTCTCGCGCGCCCACACGGCGCCCAGACCTGAAGTTTGTTCCTGCCAGACCGAGACAACAGTCTTGCCGTCCGCGTACTTTAAGAGTGGGACTTTCCAACGTGTCGGCGATGGCTCTGAGATATTAAACTGGCCGAAATAATTATCATCCCGAGGGCTGATCACGCCGATATGCTGATCGCTTGCACCGACCATGCCGAATTTGTAGGGGTTGACTCCAAGTTTGTCTTCTAGTTGCAGTCCAAGCTTGAGCGCGGAGCGTGCGTACTCGTATTGGAGCATGCTGTTCTGCTTCGGCGTCGTCGGACTCCCGAGATTGCCGAAGTCCCACCGTTCGAAGTTGGCAAATTCGTCGTTCGGTGAGAGGAAAGAGTGTGTCTCGCTGTCACCCTTGACCTGCGTAACTTCCATAACCGGCTCGTGGCCGATGCGCGCCTCGGCGTAGGCTCGATCCATAGGATGATGGTCGAAGGTCTCAGCCGTGAACATAAGGCCATTGCTGAGATTGGGGTTGTGGGGGATGGCGAGCACCTGGCCACCCGTCAGCTTCTCGTATCTATCCATGAACTTCCAGAGGTCCGCTGGATTCTGGCTGTCGAAGGCGGAAAACGGAACGATCTGCTTCACGCGGTCCACGTTGTCGCGGAAAATGAGGGTGCGATGAAGATTGTTGCCCTCGGGCACGGAAGTCCACTCGAAACCGTGCAGCGTAGTGAAAACGCCCGGCTGGTTATACCGCTCGACTGCTTCGTAGGCTTCCGCCCAAGCATGGGCCTTGAGCTGAGGCTGGTTGATCTCGTCCTTGTCCTTGGCGATGGAAGTGAAAACTTCCCAGGCGGCGTTCTTGGCTTGCTCGGGGCCCTGCCTGGACATATCGAACCATTTTTTACCCATCGGGGTGGCGAGCAGCGCGGGGTTGCTATTCCGAATTTGATCGGCCAGACCCAAATATTCAGCATGGTCAGTGATTGCGTACCAGTCCAGCGGTCGGTCCAATCTGACTTGCAAGCCAGTGTTGATGGTGACGACCTCGCCCCTGGCATAGCGGAACATGCCGTCGGGACCCAGAGTGACTCCCATCAGTCCAGCGTCGGCCGAGAGCGCGGTATGGATGTGGGTCTCGCCCCAGAGGACCCGGTCCGGGAAATTCCGGCCCACATTGGGGGAATATTGCTGGTTTGGTCCAGGTTCGGGGAGCCCAAGCTGCTCCTTGGACGCTTCCTGCGCCGTGCCGTTGGCGGTTGCAATCAGCAGGACGATCAGCGCCATAACGGAGGAGGCTGCGGTCGGCATAGCGAAGCCGCTGGAAGTCAGCGCAGCGAATCTCGCGCGCATATTCTGTTGCATGGCGGACTCCTGATGTTCGCTTGATCTGACAGTTTGATTTGCTCGAGGCCAATGGTTTTGACCCGCCGAACGGCACGTTTCATTTTTTCACGTTTACCGACCGTCGCGCTATGCAGAATCCGAAATCGCGGGGGTCACTTGTCCATTATTTTTCGGCGCGCCAGCGTTGTCGATGGATTTTCGCCATAGGTAAGCCTGTAAGCCGCTGCGAAACGGCCCAGCTCCCAGAAGCCATGGGCGGTGGCTATTTTGGACACTGTTGCGCTCAAGTGATCGGCGCGCGTCAAGTCGCGGCGGACGCGCTGCATCCGTCGCGACCAGAGATACTTCTGAGGACCCATACCCAAATGTTCGCGACAACAGGTCAGCAATGTTCGATCCGATACGCCAATTGCCGAGCACAAATCAGCGACGCAGACGGGGCGATCTCCGCTCTCCTCCAAAATTGCTCGGAACCGCCGCATGACGAGCGCATGGCTTCGCTTGGCGACGGCGTCCTCTTCGTCCTTTGCAGGTCTCAGACAGGCGACGAGCGTCTCGACAAGTTCGTGCTCCAGCGCACGCGCCGCCTCGGCATTGGCAATGATCTCGGGGACCTCCTTGGCAAGTAGCATGGCCTTTGCGTAAAGCCGCTGCAGCCGGGACATCATTGCCAAAGGCGGCGTCTGCGTCACCACGTCAGCGGGCGGCGTGAGATCGCAGCCCGCGGTCGCCGCGCCGATGGCGGACAGCGCTTTCACCGGCAGCGATATTGTACCCCACAACACCGGACCTGATGAGCGCGTAAAGATCGTTTGGTTTTCGGCCAGCCGCTCGAGATTTGTAGTCCGCATCTCCACGCCGGCTCTCAACAGAGCTGGTCCCGGACTGGCGCGGAACGCAAAGACAGCGCGACCTTTCCTGATCCCGGTATGCGCTACCCAGGGGAGATTGCTGACATACTTTTGCAGCAAGACTTTGTGCAGATCGACGCGCACATGCTCGGCCGCAAACGCCCTGCCGGATGTGACGGCGAAATCATAGTCGAAGTCTCGGAACGACTCGGAATACTCGTCAGGGTCGCCGAAGCTTCGAACCGAACTGATCGGCATACTATCTCCGTCGAGTGACTGGATACTTTCGTCGGATCATTTCGGCATCGATGTGGAAAAATCATTCACGAAACCGAAGAGCTTTCTGACCCAAGCGTGACCCATTCGTCGGGAGTTTCCGCGCTGGCGGAAAGCGGCGGCACGAGCAGCAGCGCGGCAACCGTGATCTTTATCTTCGCGCAAGTCTATCCAGTAAAAGCAGCCGGTACGATCCGCAGCGGGGCCCACGTGTAAATCCAAGTTTCGCGCATGGTGGGCGGTTCTACCTTTGCCCTTTGCTAGGTAAGTGGTGAGCTGGCCCAGCTTCAGGCCGTCAAAAAGGTGACACCCCGTCACTGTCAAGTAATCGAGCGTCGGGTAAGCCGAGTTCGGTTGAGATGTGAGATCGTGTTACCGTGGCACCTTGCTAGCCTAGTCTATGCACACGCATAAGACGCCAATGACACGATCCTGTGAACAACAGGTCTCATGTCCGCCTTGGGTCAAACTCGGACCTCGGGGCGTATCCCAGTTAGGTCCGTTCTTCCCCCAATAACAGACATGAGGCCACTGCGGCAGCATTTCCGTTTAGTGCCATGTATGGACGGCGCCCGCGGTGCAAGAGGAATCTGACGTTTCTGCGAAGCGTTCGGGTGCAGCCATGTATCCGGCCTTTGAATGCAGCCGCTTTGGCCGCTGGCCCTGATGTGATCCGCTGATCGCCTGATGTGATTCGTCTTCGACGAACCACACTATGGCACTTCGATGCCGGGAGCGGGCGCCGTCCACCACATCAAACTCGGAAGTCGTAAGGTTTGGAGTAGCAACGCTTAGTCACGACGTTGGGTCCTCGCTGCAATCTCATATCGGCCTGAAAACTGAAATCGCCCCACCGTATTCCCACCCAGATTTGATCTGCCGCAAAAGCGGATACCGCGTCGGGAATAATTTGTTGCGGTTCACAGTGTGGAGCGCTGCCATGATCATTGAGCGCTTATCCCAAGAGCATCGCAATATTGAGAGGCTGCTTGCCACCCTCGAGCGGGAACTTGAGGTTTTCGACCGGGGAGACAGCCCCGACTACGAGGTTATTCGCGCGGTTATCAGCTATTTCGAAGTCTACCCGGAAGTGTATCACCATCCCCAGGAAGACCTGGTCTTTGCCAAGCTAAGAGAGCGCGATCCGGCTGCGGCTGCGAAGGTCGGTGATCTCGCTCGCGAACACCGCAAAGGGGCTGAACGCTTGCGCCGCGTCGCTCAGGCGGTCGGGTACGTGCTCGCGGATGGTGAAGTTCTCCGGCAAAATGTCGATACCATTGTTCGCGATTTCATCGCGCAAGAGCGACGCCACATGATGATGGAAGATCGAGATTTCTTTCCGGCGGCGCTCAAGGCCCTTCAGCCTCAAGATTGGACGGAGATCGCTTCGGCCGTAACCGGTCATAAGGATCCGCTGTTTAGCGATGTCATCGAGGAGCGCTTCGATGCGCTACGCGCACATATTTTGCAGCTGGAGCATGAGGCTGAAGCCGAACGAAAGTAGTCGCGCTTTCATCCGCACGGTTGTGCTTTGTGGCGGGCAACCTCGCGGTCGGGGCAAAATGAACGCGCTAGGCCATCGGCCAGCATCTTGTACAGACCAGCGGTGCCGTGAGTGATAATGTAAACCGTGGTTGAAGGCGCGCTCTCGGTAAAGATTGTCGAATGTGCATGGAAACTGATCCGGCGCGCCGAATGACCAAATTGGTCAGCCTCGGTGGGGACGAAGGGCTTCTCACCGCCAAACACGGCAGATGCGGATTCTCGGTTTGGAGCTTCCTGAACGCCCATCATTCGCAGTCCCCACAGCGAACAGCCCAGTTTGGGTGCCCTTTTTGTTTGTGTCCAGTACCCGACCAACCGGAGGAGTGAATATTTCCTGCGCGGCAGTTACTTCTCCCCCAGCAGCTTTCCGGTGATCTTGTTGACGAAATGAAGCCGCAAGCAAGCAGGACACCTCACGTCCTCATACGAATCCGATTTATCGGCCGACGTGGTTTCGGTCATCCAAACGTGAACGTGTGATCCCGTCCGGGGACAGCGGATGGTGATGGAAGCCATGACGCATCATAACTTCAGCTTCCAAAGAGCCGGATTGATCTGCCGCAAGTTGGCCCGGTCTGAAGAGCACCCAATTGCGATTGCCCGTGGCCGCGAAAGGCGTTCATGTCGGCTGCGGGTCAATCGCTACCGAATTGGGCCTTTCGGACCATGTCCGGTCTACTCTCGATAGCGACCTAACTGCGGGCATTTCGGATTGGCAGCTTCGTGCCAAAAGCCGACATCAGTCTCGCAGAAAGAAAAGGGCTTCCCGCCACCTTCCTCCGCTTGCACGGCCAATTGTGCGCAAGGATTACAGAAATCGGGAATTCTTGTCGTATCTTAGTTTGAGGTGTGACCTGGAAGTTTAGAAAGTCGTGCGCGAAGATACGGCGTAGCGAAATCGAGAAAACTGCGAGTCTTCAGCGGCAACGTATCTTGATTTGCGTGGATAAGACTGACGGGGACTGGATCAGGTTCAAACGCTCGGAGAACGATCTGTAGCTTGCCTTCCTCGACAGCCCGCGCAGCCTGATAAGAGAGTACCCTTGTGACACCTGCGCCCGCAACGGCAGCATCTATTGCGGCCTCTGCGGTATTGACGGAGAAACGTGACCGGATAGACACCGCTCTTTCGCCTTCGCCCCTTTTCCCTTGGAATGACCACGATGTCACCGACCCCAGAACATCAAAGGTAACGCAGGATAGTCTTTCCAGATCACTTGGTTTCTTCGGAATGCCATGCGCCGCGAAGTAGCTTGGGCTTCCACAAATGACCCGCCGTACAAATCCGACCCGCGTGGCGATCATAGAACTGTCGGGCAGATGATCAATTCTCACAGCTACATCGATGTGATCATCAAGCAAGCGGGCATTTCTGTCCGCAAGCAACATGCGAATATCTATATCCGGATACTTGGCAAGAAATTCACTGATGACCGGGACGACATGGAGGCGTCCAAAGACTATCGGCGCCGTTATGAAAAGCTCACCCTTAGGGGCAACATATTCACCGGTAACCTTGCGCTCGGCCTCCCCGATCTCTTCAAGAATGCGTTTGCAAGCGGTCACGTAGGCGCTCCCGGCATCGGTAAGCGCAAGCCGCCGGGTGGATCTGGTTAGCAGGCGTGTACCGAGGTGAGATTCAAGCCCGCCCAGCTTTCGGCTCACAGTGGGCAGTGGGACGCCTAAAACACGCGCCGCCGCCGTGAAGCTGCCCTTCTCAACTACAGCTAAGAGGATGGTCATTGCTTCCAGGCGGTCCATGCGACTATCTCATTTTTTAAGATAATGTCTTCCATTATTACCGAATTATCGCGTTATGCAAAAGCTCCTAGCTTGCGGCCACTGACTGACTTACCAGCCATCACCCGTAACCGCTCAAGGAGATCCACAATGTCCCGTCTCACCATTCCAAACCGCGACGACGTGCCGGAGGCCTCGAAGCCGATTCTCGACGCCGTGAACAAGCAGCTTGGCGTCGTCCCCAACATGTTTCGTTTGTTTGCCACTAGTCCTGCGGCGCTCAACGGCCTTACCAGCCTGAGCGGAGCGCTCAACAAACCCCTCGACGTCAAGACGCGCGAGGGCATCGCGTTGGCCGTAGCCCAGGTCAACGGCTGCAGCTACTGCCTGTCGGCACACACTTACCTGGGCCTCAACCTCGCCAAGATCAGCCCGGAAGAAATCGCCCTCAATCGCAGGGGCTCTTCCAGCGATCCTAAAGCCGACGCGGCAGTCCACTTCGCCGCCAAGGTTACCGAAGCGCGCGGCCATGTCAGCGACGCCGATCTCGCGGGCGTCCGCAAGGCAGGTTACAGCGAAGCGCAGGTTCTCGAGATCGTCGGCCTCGTCGCGGAAAACGTCTTCACCAACTTCGTCAACGAGGTTGCGCAGACCGACGTTGACTTCCCGGTGGTGGTGGTGGCCAGCGACCTCAAGGCCGCCTGATCGAAGTCTTGCGCCGGCGACGAGGCGTCGCCGGCGCTTAGCCATTCAGGGAGGTACAGATCATGACTTACGGGTTCCTCGATATTGCGTCCACGCCGAGTGTAAAGGTAGCGCAGGAGGCTAACGGTAGCCTGGAGTTCTGGTCGAACTTCACGGGTGGCCGCGCGTTCGATCGCTTCACGGAAGCCGAGTCCGCCTTCATCGCAAGCCGCGATAGCTTTTACGTGGCGACCGTCTCGGAGAGCGGCTGGCCGTATATGCAGCATCGAGGCGGACCGCCCGGATTTCTTCGTACCCTCGACGAACGGACGTTGGGTTTCGCCGACTTTCGAGGGAACCGCCAGTACATCACGCTCGGCAACCTGGCCGCATCTGACCGTGTAGCGCTATTCCTCATGGATTATCCGGGGCGCAAGCGCTTAAAGATTTACGCGCACGCCGAAGTGAAGACGCTATCGAACGATCCTGAGCTGGCATCCAGGCTGATAGTGCCTGGATACAAGGCGAAGGTTGAGCGCGCGATGATTTTTCATATGGAAGCGTTCGATTGGAACTGCCCACAACACATTATGCCACGATTCACCGAGGCTGATTTCGCACAGGTGTTAGCACCCATGCGCGAGCGCCTGAGTACCCTTGAAGCTGAGAATGTCGATTTGCGAGCAAGACTCGCTGTTCAAACAGGAGACTGACAACGGAAACTGAACGTCCGCCGCTGCCGCCCTTCACCACAATCGAGAGTGCCGCCCAGAAGGTTCGCCTCGCTGAGGACGCATGGAACAGCCGTGATCCCGCGAGTATCGCTGGGCTACACACCCGAAAGCTATTGGCGAAACCGTTCGAATTCATCCAGGGACGTGCGCAGATTGAGGCATTACTAACTCGGAAGTGGAACCTCGAACACGATTACCGCCTAATCAAGGAGTTGTGGGCATACATGGGCGATCGGATTGCCGTGCGCTTCGCCTACGAATGGCACGACGTCAGCGGAAACTGGTTCCGGTCATATGGCAACGAGAATTGGGAGTTCGAAACGAACGGCCTGATGCGGCGCCGTCACGCAAGTATCAATGACCTAGCGCTCAAGCCTGATGACCGCCTGTTCCACTGGCCGCTCGGCCGCCGCCCCGATGATCATCCATCGCTGAGCGACTGGGCTGTGAGGCCGACTCCTCCCCGCACTCGGGTGGTCGGCCCCGTTGACCGTCTCAATCAGATCAGATGTCGTCTACGGGTCATCAACGGAAGTGACGGCCCTGAAATGTGACTTCCGCTCTACACCCGGAAGCGGACTCAAGTCGGACATCGCGCCATTTCAGTTTTGTGCCAACAGCGGTCATTAGCCGGCCATCTATTCGATGACCTCGTCGGCAATGGCGAGCAGGGTCGGTGGGAAGCCGAGGCCAAGCGCCTTGGCGGTCTTGAGATTGATCACCAGCTCGAATTTCGTGGATTGGTGCACCGGCATACCAGCGGGCTTCTCGCCGTTGAGGATACGGCCGGTGAAGGCACCGACTTGGTAGTACAACTCCGAAAGGGGCGGTCCGTAGCTCATGAGACCACCAATAGCCGTGAACTCGCGACGGTGGTAGAGGGTTGGTACAGCGTGCCGAGCTGCCAACGCAACGAGCTGTTCGCGTTGCGCGACCAAGAACGAGTCGCCGCTTACGAGAAGCAAGCGGGCTTGCTCCACCGCAAGTGTGACAAAGGCGGCCTCGATGCCACTTTGGGTGCTTGCATTCAGGACCAGCAAGCGCAGGCCAAGAACACGCGCCGCACTCTGGACAGATGCAGTTGCAGCCTCGCTGTAGGCAGGGCTGGTCGGGTTGATGAGTAGCGCAATCGATTTGGCCGAGGGCGCGAGTTCGTGGAGCAGCTGCACCCGCTTTGGTTCCATCTCGATGTTGAGTTGGGTTATACCCGTGAGATTGCCCCCCGGACGGTTGAGGCTCTCAACGAGGCCGAACTTAACTGGGTCGACACCGACGCCAAAGACAATTGGTATCGTTTTGGTCGCTGCTTTGGCGGCAAGTATGGTCGGCGTGTTGATCGTGGCGATCACGGCCACATTGATCCTAACCAAGTCGGCGGCCAAGCCAGAAAGCTTGTCATAGTCTCCATCGGGCCATCGGTATTCAATCGCCACGCTTCGGCCTTCATCATAACCGGCAATGCTAAGTCCTTGACGGAACGCCGTCACAAGATGAGCCGTCGTGCTCGCGGATGCGGTATCAAGATATCCGATCACCGGCACCTTTGGCTGTTGCGCCCGCGCCCTAAGCGGCCACGCGGTAGCCGCGCCGCCGAGTAGAGTGATGAACTCTCGTCGTCTCATCGACTTCGTTCCCCAGGCCAGGACAAATCCTTACCACACTGGCGAGCGGGAAAGGCGTTTTGCATCGCCGCAAAAATCGGATGGGTCATAAGCGGAAATCGGGCAGGTTCAGGCGCAGGTCCGTTCATGCCTCAGCAACGGACATGCGGCGACTGCATCGGCATGTCGGTTTTGTGCCGCCAGGATCGGACTCATGCACCGCAGCAAATAGAACCCTTACTCGATCACTCTGTCAGAGCGTCCGGAAATCCGGTGCGCACGCAAATTGCTAGGTGGGCCACTATTCGGTCGACATTGGTTGCCCGACGATGATGCTCAGGGGAGACCGGGTTGGGACGACCTCAGTCATCGCAAATCCGGCGCTCGCTAGAAGGTCATGAAATTCCTGACGTGTGCGCTCCAAGGCCCCATACTGTATCATCATGTTCAGATCAGAGAACTTGCCTTCTGGAATCTCGTTGGGCGGACCGACAACCCGCTCGATTATGACAAGAGTTGCCGTGGCTGACATGGCTCGACGGCAGGTTCGCAGAATGTCAATTGATGCGCGGTCGTCCCAATCGTGAAGTATGGCTTTCATGACATAGACGTCGCCACCCTCCGGGACGGACTCATGGAAGCTCCCGGCAACGAGCTGGCAACGTTGCACCAGTCCAGCTGAGGCGAGCACTGGGTCTGCCGACGCGACGACCTGCGGTTGGTCAAACAAGACTCCACGGGTGGCGGGGCAAGCAAGCAAAATTTCCTTCAGTAAGAGGCCTTGACCGCCCCCAACATCCACGACGCAACCAAATTTGCTGAAATCATAGGCTTCGAGTGCCGCTTGAGCTTCAGAACGCGAATTGCCCGTCATCGCGCTATCGAAAACAGCCCGCTCTTCAGGGTTCTGCATGCGATAGGACCAGGCATCCATCCCATGTGTAAATCGGGTTGCACTTTCTCCCGATTTGATACTCTGCAGGAGATTTCCCCAGGACCTCCACTGGCCTGGTGTACCTATCCATCGAGCGTAATTGCGCCGCGAGCACTGCGCATCGTCGGCCAAGCAAAAACCCAATGGAGTGAGCGAGAATTCCTTGTTGCCGGTCTCGTGAAGTACGCTGACCGAAGCCAGAGCACGCAACAATCGATAGAGCGACGCCGGATGCGCCCTACACGCCTGCGCCAGGACGTCATAAGATTTAGGTCCATCCTTCAGTTGATCTGCGACGCCAAGGGTAGCGGCGACATGCAACGCCTGAGACACTTGGTATCCGTTAATCAATCGCATTAGCTCGGTCGAAGGGTCGGGTGCGGTCATTGTCACCTCCAAAGACAGATGTTGGCTACCATCCGATACGTCCTTGACCGGTTCAATGTCCGAAACAGCCAAAAACGGAATTGGCGACGCCTCCACGTTACTTCTGCTTTGCCCCGATGAACGGACATCGTCAGCCCGGCCAGGCATGTCCGAAACGTGCCAGACTCGGACATCGGCCAGCCTATTCGATCACCTCGTCGGCACGACCGAGCAACGTGAGCGGGAAGTTGACGCCGAGCCTCTTTGCGGCCTTGAGATTGATGACCAGTTCAACCTTCGTGACTTGCTGGACCGGCAGATCGGCCGGATTCTCGCCCTTGAGAACCCGGCTCGTGTAGATGCCAACGAAACGCCACGCCTCTGCAATGCTGGGGCCGTAACTTATCAGCCCACCCGCGACAGCGAACTCGCGCACGGAGTAGATCGCCGGCAGGGAGTGGCGCAGCATCAACGCGACGAGTTTGCTAGTGCCGTTTGTGAAAAGTACGTCAGGGCTTATCACGAGCACCGCGACTTGCTGTTTGACAAACGTTTCAAAAACCGATTCGAATTCGCGCTCGCTGCTCGCGTTCAGGACATTGAGCCGCAGCCCGAGATTGTTGGCTACCCTTTGAGTGTCTCTCGACATTGTTTCGGCAAAGCGATTGGTCGGGTTAACGAGCAGTCCGATGGTGGTGGCCGCGGGCAATAATTCGTGGACCAGTTCCAAGAGCTTCGGCCCCAACTCCATGGATAGGATGGTCACGCCGGTGAGGTTGCCGCCCGGCCGGTTCAGGCTTTCGACAAGGCCGGACTCGACCGGGTCCACCGCAGTCTCAAAGATGATTGGGATTGAGGCGGTCACCGCTTTCGCCGCCAGTGCCGAAGGTGCGCCACCGAATGAGGCAATCACATTCACCCGACGGCGAACCAGGTCGGCTGCCAAGGCCTGAAATCGATCGTATTGCCCCTCTGCCCACCGATATTCAATCGCAACGTTCTTGCCCTCGACATAGCCGGCCTCGCTTAGACCTTGGCGGAATGCCGCCACACGTTTTGCATCCAGATCAGGTGATCCACCGCCAAGGAACCCGACAACCGGCATCGTCGGCTGTTGCGCGAGCGCAGGGGGCGACATTGCGGTGGCAGCCCCGCCAACAAGCAATATGAAATCGCGCCGTCTCATCTGCCGCTGCAACCCGGAAGAAAAGCTATTCCGACGAAACTAGCACAGCGGAAGCCTTGTGGCGCACGCTATCGCGTGTTGGTCCGATGGCCACTTCGGGTCAAAAGCAGAAAAGCTCAATGGGAGCATAAGTCTTCTGCTCTTCTCCCAACACCGGACATCGGGCGCGGTTCAATCGCGCAGCAACGGCCAGAATCCGGTCTTCCGCGGATGGGTTTTTCGTAGCCTTTCCATGAACTGGTCGTGCGTCTCGAAATTCTCGTAGTTCCTAATTTGTGAATTCAAACTATCGATCTCACGGACATGCCGCGCGGCGTGCTTGTAGCGTGAGGCGCGGCCCTTCCGCAGCGTGACCTCGATGAGCGCGCGCCGGAGCAAAACCGCGGCCAACGGGTATTTTCCCTCAATTAGGCTAGCCGCCGGATCGAGCAGTTCGTAGCGATCGCCGTCAATTTCCCTATTCCGTGACAGCACTAGGTGAGCGGCACGCTCGTGGGCTGGCCATTCCACTAGGAAGGACAGCGCCGCGTGAACATTGGCATATCCTCCTACATAATCCAGCGCCTGTTGTTCTGCCTCGAAGTCTTCGAAATCGGGCAGTTCGTGAAGGTAAGCGCGCAGATGGGATACGCTGAGATGGACTTGAAAGAACGCCAATCGCAGAGCCTGGGCTTCGTCAGTGCGTTTTAGAGCTTCAAGCACGGCAATACGGGCATCGGTCCACTTGAGTTGTCCAAAATTTCGGTTCTGCTCTGACGGTTGCGCCCGGTCGAGGTAACTCAAAGCCTCCTCGGCGCGGCCAGCCCGCAGCAACTGCAATGCGATTTCGCTTGCAAAATGGGGGTTCGTCAGGTCGCGGTCCTGGTAGGTGTCGATGAAGGCATCGGTGTCACCCTCGATGTCGGCAATGTCGCGCAATGCAAGCGACATGCCGCTCAGGGTGAAGTCATGGCGGCCGGCGTCATTGGCCACGACTTTATCGTTGGTCAGGTATTGTTGACGCCGTTGAAGCAGCAACCCTCGCAGCTTTGCCAGACCTTCCCTGCCCAGAGCCCTATCGAGGTTTCTGATCAAACCGTCATAAATTCCGTAGTGGTTATTGGTGATCTTCTGAAGCACCAACTCAGCAAGCGCATCCGGATCGATACTTGCTCGTTCCGCCAGGGGTCCCAGATCATAGCAGGCTGCGGTAAAGACATCGCCGGCGTAGCCACTGCTGTCGTCGACGAGCTCTAGAATCGAAGGGTGTAATCCTATGAGCTCCCAGAGCAGATCGAGCGCAAGCCGGGGATTTTCGACACCGATATTTTCGACGATCATCGTGCGCAGTCCATCAAATTCGACGACGATCTCGCGGCCTCTCTCATAAAACGGCATGGAAGGTGACTTGGCGAAGCGAGCAAGTCGCTTCTGCACGGCCGCCCCGAGAGCGACCGGGCCTTCCTTGCTCGACATCGCCAAGTCTATGGCTTGCTTCAATTTCCTGTTTCCGGCCGCCTCAGCTAACAGCAACTCGGCTAGCTTGTGGGCGCCCAGTTCGGTCAGAGCATCGATCGTGATCTTGCGCTTTCCAGGCATGTTTCAATTTGCGGATATCGAAGTGGGCTGGCTATGGTCTGTATTTTTTCGTAATTTCCGGATGTGAGCAGCACGAGAACTTGTCATGCAATACAACGCAATTGAGCAACCCGATCCAGAGATTTGGCTCGAACTCGATGAAACAGAACGGGTCGACCTGGTGATTGATTACCATCGTCGCATCGGAGTGCAACTTGAAACCCTGGAGCTTCACGCGATGGCCCATGTGGTTGTTGAAAACCAGGTTGCGCTGGGCGGAGTAACGCCGGTGCCCGAGACCCTCGATCGTCTGATGGACGAAGGGCTCGATCGCCATGAGGCCGTTCATGCCATCGGCAGTATTCTCATGGAGACAGTGTTCGATGCGGTTCATAAGCCAGACGATGAGGGCGACATCAATGCCAAATACAATCGAGAGCTCGCCAAGTTGACGGCTGCTGACTGGCGATCCCAGTTGAAATAAGCCGCTCGGGATAGTTTCTTTCAAGATGGCATGGACCGTGTCATTCCGCTTTGAGTTTGTTGGTGTCGAGGATTTGTACACGGAGCGCATGATGGTCCCTCTTTGTAACGAAGGAGTGGGACCATGGAAGATCTCAAAAAAACGCTGGCAGACTCAATGAGCCACCGGCCTTGGAACAAGGGTAAGCTGTCCGGGGCTAAGCCGCCGCTACTCCCTAAATATGTCTGGTCAATTCGGACGAAGCTCCAGATTGAGGGTCGCGTTCGCGACCTTGCCATGTTTAATCTGGCGATCGATAGCAAGCTTCGTGGCTGTGACGTTGTCGCGATCAAGGTCGAGGATGTCGCCGCGGGCGGATACACGGCCGATCGAGCAACCGTACGACAGAAGAAGACTGGACGGCCGGTCAGATTTGAACTGACCGAACAAACTCGCCAGGCGGTGGATGATTATCTAAAGGCCGCCGGCAAGAAGCCTGGTGAGTTCTTGTTCACGGGCCATCGTGGTTCCGAACACGGCATGACAACGCGCCAATATGCGCGCCTCGTTTCTGAGTGGATTGGTAGCGTTGGGCTGGATCCAAAACGTTTCGGAACGCACTCGCTACGACGCACGAAAGCTACGTTGATCTATCGGCGCACTGGCAATCTCAGGGCCGTCCAACTTCTGCTCGGCCACACCAAGATTGAAAGCACCGTTAGATATCTCGGCATCGAAGTTGATGATGCTCTTGCCATAGCCGAACAGGTCGATATTTGATCCTCCCGGGCAGAGCCGGCCCTCTCTGCCCGGCTACGATGTCGATGTCTCGCCTGCTTTCCAGGGTCCGATTTTGCTACCTATATGCAGTCTAGCGTAGATGTCATTCCTGCTCGCTCAGTAAGACATTGAAATAATGAGATAAATACGATACTCCAAAAAATTATCTCTCCCCATGAGGGAGAAACTTTGCATTCACCCCACCTGCAACGCGCGCGCGGCCGCGCTGTGGCGCCGGATCAGGTCGGCTACGTCAAGCCCGGCGATCGCTCCGTCCGAAACCACCCATTTGCCGCCCACCATCACCCTGTCCGCACGATGCGCGCCGCACAGCACGAGAGCCGCCAGCGGATCGCCATGGCCGGAAAACCGCAACTCGTCGAGCTTGAACAGCGCGAGATCGGCGGCTTTGCCCACCGCGATCTCGCCAAGTTCGGGACGGCCGACGCACGCCGCCGATCCCCGCGTCGCCCAGCGCAGCGCATCGCGGTGACTGACCCGGCCTGCGCCATAGCGCGCGCGCTGCAGAAGGAACGCGGCGCGGACCTCCTGCATCAGGTTGGATTGATCGTTTGAAGCCGAGCCATCGACGCCAAGACCGATCGCGACGCCGGCTTGCTCCATGTCGCAGACCGGACAACAGCCGGAGGCAAGCACCTGATTGCTGCAGGCACAGTGACTGATCGTGGTTCCTGCCCGCGCGAGCCGGGCAATCTCCTGCGCGTTGAAATGAATGCCGTGCGCCAGCCATGCGCGCGAATTGAGCCACCCGCATTGCTCCAGATAATCGAGCGGCCGGCAGCCGTGCGTCTGCTCGCAGAATCTGTTCTCGTCCTCGGTTTCCGCCAGATGCGTGTGCAGCCGCACGTCCAGCCGCTCGGCAAGTGCGGCGGTCGCGCGCATCAGCGACGTCGTCACCGAAAACGGCGAGCACGGCGCCAGTGCGATCTGCACCATGGCGTCCTCGCCGCGCTGATGATGCCTGGCCACCACCCGCTCGCTGTCGGCGAGGATGGTGTCTTCGTCCTGGACCACGCTGTCCGGCGGCAGGCCGCCGTCGCGTTGCGACCGGTTCATCGAACCACGCGTGAGCAACACACGCAGGCCGAGCCGACGGGCAACAGCCACCTCGATGTCCACCGCATCCTCGAGCCCGGCCGGAAAGATATAGTGGTGGTCGGTCGTGGTGGTGCAGCCGGACAACAGCAGTTCAGACATTGCCACCGTGACGCCGAGACGAAGTGCCTCCGGCGTCAGCCGTGCCCATACCGGATAAAGCGCCTGCAGCCAGGGAAACAATTCGCGGTTCTGCGCTGCCGGCAATGCCCGGGTCAGCGTCTGGTAGAAGTGGTGATGAGTGTTGATCAGACCAGGCAGCACCACATGCTCCCCGGCCTCAAAGGGCGTTGCCGCGGCGGCGGGATGAGCACCCCTTGGAAGGAGTTCGACGATCTTGCCGTTTTCCACGACAACACCGCGTTCGGCATTCTCGGCAAGGATGCAAAGCGGATCCTTGACCCAGATCGCGCGCCTGGGGTCCATCATCCCTTACCTTCTGCTGGAGATCGGAAGCACAACGCGTTCACCTGCGTTCGAATTTCGTCGGCGCCTGGTCATCGCGACGATGATTAGCATTCCGACCGCAACCCGCAAGGCACGAGGCAGCGGGTACGAACCGGTTGAGAGTTTCGACGATACCTGGGTGAAGTTGTCCGCCTGCGCAGGACCACGGGCCACGCCCAGACCCCTGTCTGATGGAGCCGGAGTTGGCTCGCCGGCAGGTGCCGCTTGGCACGGGCCTTGTATTGGTTTGAGATGGACAAACTGAATCGGCAACGAGCCTGCAGGCCAAGGGAAAACTCCATGACCGCCGAAGTGCACCCGGTAGACGAAATCCTCCCAGCCCCCCGCCTGCTGGCGCTCGGGCTGCAGCATGTTCTGGTGATGTATGCGGGTGCGGTCGCAGTCCCACTGATTATCGGTCGGGCGCTGAAGCTTGCACCTGAAGAGGTTGCGTTCCTGATCAGCGCCGATCTGTTTTCCTGTGGAATTGCCACACTGGTGCAATGTCTCGGATTTCCCGGCGTCGGTATCCGGCTGCCGGTGATGATGGGTGTGACTTTCGCCTCCGTCGGACCGATGCTGTCGATGGCCAACACACCCGAAATCGGTTTGCTGGGAATCTACGGCTCGGTCATTGCTGCCGGAATCTTCGGCATCCTTGCCGCGCCCTTCATCAGCCGGATATTGCCGCTGTTTCCGCCGGTCGTGACCGGCACGATCATCATGGTGATCGGCATCTCGCTGATGCGGGTCGGCATCAACTGGGCCGGTGGCGGATTACCGACCTTGACCAAGCTGGTCGATGGCGTTCCGGGGGCGTTTCCAAATCCAGGCTACGGCCAATTGCAGGGACTGGGCATCGCGCTGTTCGTGCTGCTCGTCATTCTCAGCCTGATCAAATGGGGCACCGGATTCGTTGCAAATGTCTCCGTGCTGCTCGGGATCGTCGCCGGTGCAGTCCTCGCCAGCGTTCTTGGCGTCATGCATTTCGAAAAGGTCTTCGCCGCTTCCTGGACCGCGATCGTGCTTCCGCTGCATTTCGGCGTTCCGCAATTCCATCTGGTCCCGATCGTCACGATGTGCATCGTGATGATCGTGGTGATGATCGAATTGCTCGGGATGTTTCTGGCGCTGGGCGAGATCACCGGCAAAGCCATCGATCGCGATGCGCTGACGCGCGGGCTGCGCGCGGATGGCGTCGGCACCCTGCTCGGCGGATTCTTCAACACGTTTCCTTACACCTCGTTCTCGCAGAACGTCGGCCTCGTCAGCGTAACCGGCGTACGCTCGCGCTGGGTGACGGTGACCGGCGGCATCATCATGCTCCTGCTCGGCCTGTTGCCGAAAATGGCCGCGCTCGTCGAAGCGGTGCCGGTGGTCGTGCTCGGCGGCGCCGGCCTTGTGATGTTCGGCATGGTCGCCGCTACCGGAGCGCGGATCCTCACCTCCGTCGATTTCAAGAACAATCGTTACAACCTGTTCGTAGTCGCGATCTCGGTCGGCTTCGGCATGATCCCGCTGGTTGCGCCGAACTTCTTTCGTAACCTGCCGCACGAGCTGCAACCGCTCCTGGAATCCGGCATCCTGCTTTGTGCGATCGTGGCCGTGTTGCTCAACGCGTTCTTCAACGGCGTGGGAACCAAGGCTTCTGCGGAAGCGGACGCGGTGGTTGCGGCTTCCTCGGCGCAGCACGTCTGAGGGGAACCAGCCGTCAGCTTCCGCGATATGTCGCATAACTCCACGGGGTCACCAGGAGCGGCACATGCAGATGCCCCTCAGGCTCGCTGACGGAAAACCGCAGCGGAATCCGGTCCAGGAACGGCGGGTCGGACATCGGCACTTGCCGTTTTGAAAAATATTTTCCGACCGAGAACATCAATTCATAGCGGCCGATCGGCAGCGGCCGCCCGAAAATCAGCGGCTGATCGGTTCGCCCATCGGCGTTGGTGATGGCGCGGGTAACGACGCGGCTGACCCCGAGGTCAGCGAGCTCCACCAGTTCGAGCTCAATTCCCGCGGCCGGTCGGCCGCTGTGAGTATCGAGCACGTGGGTCGACAGGCGGCCATGAACCTGCAGGCGATCGTCCGAAGTCACGAGCTGGTCCAGGCGTAACGCTGCAATCCGGCAGATTTCCTCGACCGATTTCCGCATCTCCGTCGGGGCATCATTGGGCAGACGCCGTTCGAAATCACGCAGGATCGAATCCCTGGTGTGACGGCGCACGCACACGATGTAGGGAAAGCCGAATTTGGAACGGTAGGCGTTGTTGACCCGCTCGAAGGCTTCATATTCGGCATCCGACAGCCGGTCGAGGCCGACGCTGTCCTGCTCGGCGCTGGATTCGGCGGTCAAGCCTGCGGCGCGTTGAGTCTTGTTGGCAAGATCGGGATGTGCCTTGATCAGTGCCAGGCGCAGTTCCGCCGGCGCACGGTCGACCGCAGCTCTCATCGCGGCGAACAGCTCGTTGATGCCCGCGAACGGACGCACTGACGCGGCCTGTTCGGCGATCCATGGCGAATGTTCGAAAATATTGGCGAGCGCACCGGCAAAATCATCCTTGCTGCAGGCGTTCAGTTCGGAAAGCGATTGCTGCGGCATTGATCGTTCCCCTGCTATCCGACATGCGGTGCATTGGCCGCCAGATGTGAAAGATTGGCGTGCCAGTGCTGGGCGATCTGCAAACGCGTCGCTACCCAGACCCGCTCATGCTGCATGATGTAATCGAGAAATCGCATCAGCGACGCCGCACGGCCCGGGCGCCCGACGAGCCGGCAATGCAGGCCCACCGACATCATCTTGGGCGACGTTTCGCCTTCCTCATAAAGCACGTCGAAACTGTCCTTGAGGTAGGCGAAGAACTGGTCGCCGTTGCCGAAACCCTGGGCATTGACGAACCGCATGTCGTTGACGTCGAGGCTGTAGGGGATGATCAGATGCGGCCCCGCCGGCCCCTTGATCCAATAAGGCAGATCGTCGGCGTAGGAATCCGAAGAATAAAGGAAACCGCCCGCTTCCATGACCAGCTTCACCGTGTTGATCGAGGTCCGCCCGGTGTACCAGCCGAGCGGGCGCTGCCCGGTCACCTCGGTGTGGACGCGGATTGCATCGGCGATCTCCACCCGCTCCTCGGCTTCCGACATGTCCCTGTGTTCGACCCATTTCAGACTGTGACTGGCGATTTCCCACCTGGCTTCCTTCATCGCCGCAACGACTTGCGGATTGCGCCTCAAGGCCGTTGCCACGCCGAATACCGTGGCCGGCAATCTGCGTTCGGTAAAGATCCGCCACAGCCGCCAGAAGCCGGCGCGCGAACCGTACTCGAACATCGATTCGATATTGGCGTGCCGCTGTCCGGGCCAGGGTTGCGCTCCCAGGATATCGGACAAGAATGCTTCCGAGGCACGGTCGCCGTGCAGAATATTGTTTTCGCCGCCTTCCTCGAAGTTCACGACAAACTGCACGGCAACACGTGCATTGCCGGGCCAGTGCGGATGGGGCGGGTTGCGGCCGTAGCCTTGGAGATCCCTGGGATACCCGGGCTCGGCCATCTACACTTCCTCGAAGCGGACTTTCTGCGCGCCCTTCCACAGCACCGTCTTGCCGAGCGCGGGCAGATTCTCAAGACCCGAGGTCAACGTGATGAAATGATTGCCCGCGAGCTGGCCGACCTTGCTTGCGAAATGCACGCCACCATAGGCGAGCAGAATTTCGGTTTCGCTGATGCCGCCGGGATAAAGAATGATCTGGCCGGGCGAGGGATAGCTGGTGTGGTTCTCGAAGCTGACGCCGAAGTCGAGATCGCCAAGCGGCATCCAGACCCCCTCGCCGCTCCAGCGCACGTGGATCGCCTGGCTTTCGAACGGCATCGCCCGGCGGAACGCCGCGCAGGTTTTGGGCGCCAATTGTTCCTCGAAACGACCCTGGAATGTGAAGTCGCCGGCGCGGACAACGAGTTGGCTCATTCATGGCACCTGTGATGGTAAGGAAAATTCTTTGAAAGTAATCGGAGATTCCAGTCTGGGTTCGAAATTCTAGGGCCTTTTGCAGCCTTCGGCAAACCTCGTTGGACGCCGGGACCGCTCCGTCCTTGCCTGCGGAAATTCAGGTCCGGAAAATTTCCGGTCGAAAGTGATCGCCTACTCGTCCGGGCGCTTCACTTCGAAGGAGAGGCCGAAAATTCCGGAGCGACGAACTTCCGGCTGCTGCGGCGGGGCTGGCGTAGCCTCGGCCTGCGGCGGCGGTGCTGGCGCCACCGGCACAGGCAAATTCTCGCATTTCATCGAGTACACCAACTGACCGTCTGCGGTACGGCCGATCGGCGCGCAGTTGTCGACGCGCGCCGTGGCACTCTTGGGCGCCAGTTTCGTCTGCGCCCAGGCGGGTGACGAAACCAAAAGAATTGCAAGGATTATTCTCTTCATCAGGATGTCTCGTGCAATGATTTCTCGCGCAACGCGCCCTGTTCGGCCCCATTGAACCGGATCAGAGGCGAGAAGTCCAACGAAGTTGTCGCTACCGAGCACGGCTGAATTGCGGCCGGTCGGAACGTCATCCCCTGATCATCCGCTTTGCGGATTTGCCGCGCAAAGCGCGGGCTCCGGCCATTTTTGTTGATTTTATCGCTCGATAAACTGAGCTAGGGTCAGGGGTCCACCGCCGGTTGCGTCCCCACCGCCCCATCACTGCAAAAGTGAAATAAGGCCATATCGACAGGCTGCGCCGCGGCGGGTAGGGTCCGCGACCTAAAAAATACGCCCGGAGAAACGCTGTTGTCGGAGAAGTTGACCTGGAAGCGCGATTACTATGCCGGCGGCCTGATGGTCCTGCTCGGGATCGGAGCTGCCTTTACCGGTTCAGGTTATAAATTCGGCAGCCTTGCCCGTATGGGCCCGGGCTTCATGCCGGTCGTGCTCGGTGTGGTGCTGGCGTTTCTGGGCCTTTTGATTGCGGGCACGGCGCTCGGCTCCTCCGAGCCCGACGACAGGAAGTTTCTCCCCGACAATCCGCAATGGTTCGGCTGGTCCTGCATCCTCGCGGGCCCGATCCTGTTCATCATTCTCGGACATTATGGCGGCATGATTCCGGCGGTGTTCGCGTGCGTTTTCGTTTGCGCGCTGGGCGACAAGACCGCCACCTACAAGTCGTCGCTTATCCTGGCAAGCGGCATCACCGTGTTCGGCGTGATCCTTTTTCATTACCTGCTGAACATCCCGTTTCCGCTGCTGCGCGGGGTGAATCTGTGATCTCGACCGCGCTTACCGACCTCTGGTACGGCTTTGGCGTAGCGCTCGAGCCGCACAACCTGATGTATTGTTTCCTCGGCGTGCTCGTCGGCAACCTGGTCGGCGTGCTGCCGGGAATGGGACCCGTCGCGACGATTTCGATCCTGCTGCCGCTGACATTCGGCATGCATCCGGTGCCCGCGATCCTGATGCTGTCGGGCGTCTATTACGGAGCCCAATATGGCGGCGCCATCTGCTCGATACTGCTGAACCTGCCCTGTCACCCGCCTCATGCGGTCACCTGTCTGGACGGCTTCCCGCTGACCAAGCAGGGCAAGGGCGGCACGGCGCTCGGCATCACCGTGATCGCCGCTTTCGTCGGCGCTTCGTTTGGCATCACCGAGATGATTTTTCTGGCGCCGTTCCTGGTCAAGGTGGCGCTGGAGTTCGGCCCTGCCGAGGTGTGTTCGCTGATGCTGGTGGGATTGCTTGCCGGATCGACGCTTGCCAAGGGTTCGCCGCTCAAGGGCATCGCGATGACGGTTCTGGGCCTTCTGATCGGCATCGTCGGATCCGACATCGAGACCGGTCAGCCGCGCTTCACCTTCGGCATCACCGAACTGTTCGACGGCGTCGAAATCGTCGCGCTGGCGCTCGGCATGTTCGGCATCGCCGAATTCATGAACAGCATCAACAACACAGAAGCCGTGGATATGCGGTACGCCAATGTCGGCTTGTCCGACATGTTTCCGTCGAAGGCCGATCTCAAGCTGTCGTTCTGGCCGATGATCCGCGGTACCCTCATCGGCAGTCTCTGCGCATTGATCCCCGGCACCGGCCCGACGATCGCCTCCTTCGTGTCCTACGCCACCGAAAAGAAGATCTCGAAGACCCCGGAAAGGTTTGGTCACGGGGCAATCGAAGGCGTCGCATGCCCCGAGGCCTCGACACATTCCTCGGTGCAGGGCGATTTCATCCCGACCATGTCGCTCGGCATCCCTGGCGACACCGTGATGGCGCTGCTATTGGGTGCGCTGATCATTCATGGCATCGTACCGGGTCCACAGCTCATCAGCCAGCATGCCGACATTTTCTGGGGACTGATCGCGAGCTTCTGGATCGGAAACATCCTGCTGGTCATCCTCAACGTGCCGATGATCGGTCTGTGGGTGAAGCTCCTGAGCATTCCCTATCGTTACCTCTATCCCAGCGCGATGTTCTTCGTCTGCATCGGCGTCTATGCCGCCAGCAACGACATGTTCCAGGTCGGCGAAACGCTGTTCATCGGGGTGGTGGGCTACATCCTGCTGCGGCTCGATTTCCACCCGGCGCCAATCCTGCTCGGCTTCGTGCTGGGTCCGCGGTTTGAGGAAAATTTCCGTCGTAGCCTGCTGATCTCGCGCGGCGACCTGATGACCTTCATCGACCGCCCGATCAGCGCATTTTTCCTCTTCATCTGCGTCGTACTGATCGTTGCCCAGATCTACGTCTGGCTGCGCAAGCCCAAGGTCGTCCAGGAGGAAAAGGCGATCGAGCAACAGGTGCCGGCGACGCCGTATTCGGAATTGGCGGGTTGACGGTTGGCCGTTGACCGTCGGTTCGACGGCTGCGGCTGCGTCTACGACCCGCCGCCGGACAACAATTTGACAAGCCGATACAGATATTCCTCGCCTTCATAAAACGATTTCACAAGGATCCGTTCGTCCTTGCCGTGCACCCTGATATCGTTGACATCCCCGGCGAGCCCGGAATGACCGTAAGTCGGAATGCCGGCGTTGCGCAGATAGCTTCCGTCGGTGGCACCCGCACTCATGGTCGGAAGCACGACCGCGTCCGGCCAGAATTCATGCGACAACTTCTCGATCGACGCCATGATCTCCTCGTGCAGTGCCGATGGCGCGCTCAATACCGGCTGATCGAGTTGGGTAACGCTGATCTGGTCGTCCGCAAGTACGCGCTCGAGCGTCGCCTTCACCTCCTCTACGGGCTCGCCGGGCATGATCCGGCAATTGACCTTGGCGCTCGCCAGCTGCGGCAAGGCATTTATGGCATGGCCGCCCTCCAGCATCGTTGCCACGCAGGTGGTGCGAAGCTGCGCGTTGTAGACCGGATTGGCCGCAAGGCGAACAAATGACATCGCGGCCGGATCGGGTTTTTCCGACAACACCGCGCGCATGTCGGCTGCGGTCTGTTCGCCCTCGAACTGTGCGGTGCGTTCGAACCAGGCGCGTGTCGTCTCGTTCAGATGGAGCGGAAAGCTGAACCTGGAGAGGCGAACCAATCCCTCTGCCAGATGATAGATCGCATTGTCCCTGATCGGTACCGAACTGTGGCCGCCCTTGTTCCTGACGTTGAGCCGATAACTGAGCGAGACCTTTTCGCTGGTCTGAACGCTGTTTCTGATCGCTTTGCCATCCTTCAATCCGACACCGCCGCCCTCGTTCAGCGCGAACTCCGCATCGATCAGGTCGCGATGATTTTTGAGCAGCCACTGGATTCCCAGCGCATCGCGGTCCAGGATTTCCTCGTCGGTTTCGAGCGCGACGATGATATCGCGATCGGGCCTGTAGCCTTCCTGCCTGTAGCGAATGAGATTGGTGACGAAGGCAGCCGCCATGTATTTGTCGTCGCCACTGCCCCTTGCATAGAAATAGCCGTCCTGTTCGGTCAGCCTGAACGGGTCGACCGACCAGTCCTCGCGATTGGCCGGCACGACGTCCAGATGCGCTAGCAGCAGGATCGGTTTGCGCGCGCCGGTTCCGCGCAGGCGAGCGACCAGGTTGCCCTTGCGCGGCGCAGGCGAGAAAACATTGATATCCGCATCCGCAAAGCCCGCGGCGCGCAGCCGCGCAGCCATTGCCTCGGCGGCACGCGCCGTGTCGCCGGTCGCGGTCACGGTGTTGATCTCGATCAGTTCCTTGTAGATGTCGAAGGCGAACTGCTGTTGCGGATTTCGTCCTTCAGCCATCGCGGCCGGTTGCACAAGCGAGAAGGCTGAGAACCAGGCAGCAAGACAGGCCATCCTGACGACGTTGCGTCGAACAACGCCTTCCAGCCCGGTCATTCCAAACATGGTTCCCTCCAATCAATGCTGCTGCCGTTGGAATTCAGACAGGTAAGGCACCCGTTGGCAAGATGTATCATGCCGGCCATTTTGAAGCTTCACCGGCGGGCCGCCCGAACATCCGCAGGCGTCACCGCATCGTCATAGCGGTTGCCGAAATGTGTCCGCACGTAGTTCACAACGGCGGCAATCTGATCGTCGCTCATCATCTCACCGAACGGCGGCATGCCGCGCTGGCCATTGACGATAACGGCGATTGGATATCCGCCGGTTTCGAGATGATCGTTGCCGGCAAGCGAGGGATAGGCGCCGGCGCCTGTTGCGCCCCGGCCGTCCGGCATGTGGCAGCCCTGGCAGACATTGACGAACAGTTCCTCGCCGCTCTTTTCGACAAATCGGGGACCCGCGCTCAAAGCCCGCCCGGACGCGGAAGGTCCGACGGCCTGAGCGTATGCCGCGAACGAGGACAGCAAGAACGCCGCCGATATCGCCGCGGCGGCGGCCGTACCCCGCCACATCTCTCGCCGGGTCATTTGAAATGCGTCATTTCTCATCGTCTGACGACGCGATCATGCAGTCGCGTAATGGCATCCAGCGCCGAGAGGATCGCACCCTCCTGCCAGGCCGGAATGTAGGAGACA
Organism: uncultured Alphaproteobacteria bacterium; assembly: GCA_963721935.1. GTDB lineage: Bacteria > Pseudomonadota > Alphaproteobacteria > Rhizobiales > Xanthobacteraceae > Bradyrhizobium. The sequence continues at coordinate 301,317 of CAVRMY010000048.1, read as the reverse complement.
TGCTCGCCTGCCAGAACGATCCTGCCGTCGATCTCGCAAAGATTGTCGTAATGCTCCGCCCTTGCCTCCTCGCTCCAGTTTCCCGCACAGCCCAGGGTGAAGGGCACCCGATGCCAGGCGACCGCAATGCCGTTTTCATATTCGTTTCCGTATTGCGGATGAAGGCGGGCTCCGAATTCGACGGCGCGCGCAACACGCTCGTCGGGATGCATCGACGTAAATTCGTATGCATTGGGGCCATCGAACAGATACGCGCCGAGAAGGATACCCTTGCCTGCGCTGTTATAGCCAGTGTTGGGGTAGGCGATTTGCCGAATGGGCAGGTCGGTGTAACTGATACCGCCAAATATCGCGTCGTCCTCTTCCCAGAAACGGCGTTTGAACTGCAGGCCGACCTTGACCGAAGGCAGGTAAGGCACCGCATCGATCGCGGCCTTCATGCGACGGCCGACATCGATCGGGATCTGACTCAATATCGAGAGCGGAATTGTGCAGACGCACCAATCGGCCTTCGCCTGCTGCGACGTTGCAGGCGAACTGATGTCTGTATAGGTGATGGTGACGCCGCGTTCGTTCTGCTGGATCCGGGTCACCTTCGCATCATAGCGAATGAGATCGCCGACCTCCCGCGCAAATGCCTTGCCGATCATGTCCATGCCGCCGACCGGCTGGAACATGGTGGACTGGAAGGTATGGGCCGAGAAGTTCTGCAGGTAGCGCCAGAGCCGCGATTTCAGGATTTCCGACAGATCGACCGGTTCGCCCGGAACAGGCGCCGCCCCCAGACCTCCGCCTGGTGCCTGCGCATATCCCCTGTAAAACCCGGAAACGAGATTGGCCTTATAGGCGTAGTTGGTGTCCAGCGCGCCCCAGCTGCGCAGCGCCTGAAGCAGCATTTCGCGATCCTCTCGCGATACGGCCTCGTCCAGCCTGCCCTGCCGGGTCACCTTGGCAAGCAGTTCGGAGACGTGGCCCTGAAAATCCGTCTTGATATCGTGAACGCGCTGCGGAACGCCATTGAACGCGCCGGCGGCGTGCAGATACGCATTGTGGTTGAGCTGAATGAAGGGCTCGAGCGCAACCCCAAGCCGCCTGCAGTAATCCAGAATGGCGCGGTGATGATAGGGAATTCGCCACGGCCCGGGATTGAAATAAAGGCCCTGTTCGAACTGGCAAACCTGCCGCAGGCCTCCGAGCTCGGTGAAGGAATCTCCGCCTCGCAGGGTCCAGTTGCGACCGCCTGGGCGGCTGTTGAACTCCAGAATGCGAACGTTGTAGCCCGCCTTTCGCAACTCCATCGCCGCCGTCATGCCCGCAAGTCCGGCGCCAAGGATGACTACCGAGGCTCCCTTCGGATCGCCGTCGAGCCTGATCGGTCCCCTGTAAGCGGAATCGGAGGCGAACCCGAGGCTCGTCATCGCATGATACATCGCAGCGCTGCCGGAGACCGCGCCGATCAGAGACAGCAGGTCACGTCTTGTAACTGCTGCACGTTCGTTTTGCATCGTGCTCAATCCGTGGTCGGCACGCGTATCGGATCACAGGCAGAACGGAGCCACTATTGTATTGTATGTCAAGAGCCGGCCTTTTATCGTCGCCGAGATCAAAATCCCCGGCCATGACATCGAGCTGGTCCGTTCCCCGGCCGCAGGAAATTTGAAAGAGACGATGATGTGGGAATCGATAGTCACGGAGTGGGCAAGTCTCATCCTGCGCTGGTTGCACGTGGTCGCCGCCATCGGATGGATCGGCAGCTCGTTCTATTTCATTCACCTCGATCTCAGCCTGAAGCCGCGCGAAAATCTTCCCGAAGGCGCCTATGGCGATGCGTGGCAGGTTCACGGCGGCGGTTTTTACCGGATCGTGAAATATCTGGTTGCCCCTGCCAAGATGCCCGACGAGCTGACCTGGTTCAAATGGGAGGCCTACACGACATGGCTATCGGGCTTCGCGCTCATGGTCGTCGTGTACTACCTCGATGCCGAGTTGTTCCTGGTCGATAAATCGATCCTCGATCTGACGCCGCTTCAGGCCGGCCTGTTCAGCCTCGGCAGCCTTGCGCTCGCCTGGCTGCTGTACGAAGGCGCCTGCCGATCGGGCCTCGCCCGGCACGAGTTGCCCTTCGCGATCGGCGGCTACCTCTTCCTTGTCGCCCTGACCTATGCATTCACTCATGTGCTGAGTGGACGCGGTGCGTTCAATCAGATCGGCGCCATTGTCGGAACGATCATGGTCGCCAATGTGTTCGTGGTGATCATTCCCAACCAGAAGAAAGTCATTGCGGCGCTTCTCGCCGGGAAGAAGCCCGAGGCGGAGCTTGGCGCGCAAGGCAAGCAGCGCTCGGTTCACAACAACTACCTGACGCTGCCGGTGATCGTGCTGATGATCAGCAATCACTATCCTCTGCTGTTCGCCACAAGATACAACTGGTTGATCGTGGCGATCGTGCTGGCGCTCGGTCCGATCATCCGGCATTTCTTCAATGAACGCCATGCCGGGCGGCAATCGCCATGGTGGGTATGGGGCGCGGCTGCCGCAGGCATGATCGCCATCGGGCTGCTTTCCGCAGCCGGTCCCCGGGACATCAAGACGGGATCGCTGCAGTCGACGCCAACCTTCGCCAATATCGAAGAGATTGTTCTGTCCCGATGCAGCATGTGCCACGGCGCTGAACCGGTCTGGGAGAAGATCGTCACGGCACCCAAAGGCATCCTGCTCGACCAGGCCGATCACATCCGTCGCAATGCCCGGTTGATCGGACGCAACGCCGCATGGTCGAGCGCGATGCCGCCCGGCAATGTCACCGAAATGACCGGCGAGGAGCGTGCCAGGATCGCTGCATGGCTCGAAGCCGGCGGGCAATGAGGGCCGAGGGCAAGAGCGCCGCAGTCCCGTTTTTTCCGAACCGTCAAGTCTTCGCCGTCCTGCTGTCACACCCCTGTCGCGCGAACATCGCAAGGAGGGGACGAACACAGCATGAGGACATGACGGATGTCTGCGTGTTTCCACGAGATAGCTCCGCCGTCCGGGCACCGTTTCCGCAGTCGCGCGCGACGCCGCTTGGCGACTATCCTGCCCGCGCAGGGGACGCCGTGAGCCCGTGGCTGGCGTTATTGGCGGCGGGACTGCTCGAGATCGCCTGGGCGTTTGGCCTGAAATATTCCGACGGTCTCACCCGCTTCTGGCCGACTGCCGCAACGGCGATCGCGATCCTCGCCAGTTTCGCGCTGATGGCGCTTGCTTTGCGGTCGCTGCCGTTCGGTACCGCCTATGCCGTCTGGACCGGAATTGGCGCCGCCGGCAGCATCATTGTCGGCATGGTGATCTTCAGCGAACCCACCGATCCGGTTCGATTGATCTGCCTCACGCTGATCGTCGCCGGCATGGTCGGGCTCAAGTTGAACTCGCCGGTCTGAGATCGTTTCAGGACCTTCGCTGCCTTCGCAGATTTCTCCATCCTTCCACGGCCAGAAACAGGCTGAGCGCGAGCACAAAGGGCACGAAGTGGTAGAGCAAGCGGAACATCAGAAGGGCCGCGACCAGCGGCTCCTTGCCGTCGTTGCCGAGCCCGATCAGGAAGGTCGCATCGAACACGCCGATTCCCGCTGGCGTGTGGCTGGCAAAGCCGAGAAGGGTCGCGGCGATGAACACGGCCATGACGGGGAAGAGCCCGATATCCGGCGCTGAGGGAATCAGCACATACATCGCAAGCGCGGCCGCGCCGAGATCGAAAATTCCGATCACGATCTGCAGCAGGACCAAGGGTCCGGAAGGAAGCCGGACCGGCCACCGCCTCGTACCGATGTTTCTCGGCGCAGCCCAACACCAGGCGAGGAACCCGACGATCGCAAGGAGCAGTGCTGCTGCGAGCCAGCGATTGACCTGCGGCGAAAGGAAATCGACCACGCCGATGGCAACGGGCGCAAAAAGCAGCCCGATGCCAAGGGCGGTCAGGTTGCCGAGCCAGAAGGTGAGCCCGGTCAGAAAGCAGATGTTGGCAACATCGAAGGCACCGAGTCCATTGTACGAATAGATCCGGTAGCGGATGACGGGCGAAACAAGCGAAACGGCGCCGATCCCGTGCGCAATCGGATAACTGGTGAAGCTTGCAAGCGCTGCGACCCGGTAGGGAATGTCGGCGCGCCCGATCGTGCGCAACGCCAGCAAATCATAGAGCGTCAAGCTGGCATATGAGGTGAGCACCAGTATCGCGGCCAGCGCAATAAGACCGGCACTTGTATGCCTGATGACGTCGAATACCTCGTCGTAGTCGATGTGCCTGAGCGTGTGCGTCAGCGCGAAAATTGCCGCCGCTGCGATGGCAATACCGACGACGACGCCGAGGCCTTTCCATTTGCGTGCGCTGCGCGGCAGTTTTGGCTGCACAATTGTCTTCAGGATGCTTATCCAATCGGGCAACGACATCCGGATCGTGCCATCTGATTCGCCATCGTCGGTGCTGTCCATTGACACGCAGATGTGACAACCGCGTTACCGAATGTTGCGCCGAGCGCCTTTCAAAAAAAGTTGCAACGGGAATCGAATTGTCGACGCATTGTGGTCGCATCGCATTCACGCTCACTCGTTAAGAGGTCGCCGCAAGCCAGCCCCATGGGAGGCCGCATGGACGACGAAATCGACTACGACCTCTCAACCGATCGGTGGGAAACGCTCAAAACGCTTCGCGCGCCGGTATCGAGGCCCTCGGCGATCAGTCGAACAGTGCTCAAGGATCTCATTGCGCTTGGCCTCGTATCGATGAGCGACGATCTTCCGGTGATTACGCGCCAGGGGCGCAAGGCGCTGATAAGAGGTTCCTCCAGGCTATGGGACGTAGCCGCCTGAGGCGGCTGTTTCCGCGAATCAGTTGCCACCCGGCCGGCCTTTCCGCGCCGCCATGCGACCGTATCGGGGAGAGCAACGTGCCGATGAGCCGCCAATCGCCAAAAGTTCGATTTTGATTATCCTGGCCGCGGCCAGCCACCGCTGAAACCCATGATTTGGACTCATGGTGGCGCAAACGGTGGCTCGGGGGTGCTCGTTTTGGGACGCGGCCTTGTGGCGGACATCGGATAGGTTCAAAATATGCCGCTTTGGCTCGGGACGCGCCAAAAATCCCATGACGATCGAGCGTTCGGATCGAATCGCGACTGGCCGGCATGCATCTCCGCTTGAACCGAAAAGTGCAATTCTTTCCGATTGTTAATGCGACAAATCAAACGGAGACGTTCAAATGCGGTTCATGAGGGACCATCTCGGAGGCTGTGCAACAGGTAAGTTAGGGTAAGTCGCCGCAACCGTTTAAAAACTCCCATCCGATGGAAGGTTTATGAACCAACCTATCAAAGCCCTAAAGGAAGCGCCCTCAATCGGTCCTTCACAGGTCGCCAAGCCCCGGTCCCGCCGACGGTTTGTATTCATATCCACCCTGTCGCTGCTGTTGATCGCCGGAATCGTCTGGTGGAACCGGCAGGCGAGCGCGCCTCAGCAGTCCAATGGCGGCCGCAATGCCGCGCCGATGTCCATCGTACCCGAGGTCGTGGGCAAGGGAGACATCGGCATCAATCTCAATGCCCTCGGCACCGTGACTTCGCTGGCGACAGTAACTATCAGAACCCAGATCAGCGGCTATCTGATCAAGGTCGACTTCAAGGAAGGCGACGAGGTCAAGAAGGGCGACCTTCTGGCGGAAATCGATTCGCGGCCATATGAGGCCACACTCGCGCAGGCCAAGGGGCAACTCGCGCGCGACGAAGCCATGCTCAAGGGCGCCCAGGTCGATCTCACCCGCTACCAGGGGCTGGCAGCGCAGAACGCGGTGCCGCATCAGACGCTGGATACGCAAATCGCCCTCGTGGCACAGGACCAGGGCACGGTGGAAGCCGACAAGGCAGCGGTCAAATCCGCCGAGGTCAACCTGCAATATTGCAGGATACTTTCTCCGCTCGATGGCCGCGTCGGTCTGCGCCAGGTCGACCAGGGCAACTACGTGACGCCCGGCGACGCCAACGGTCTGGTCGTTATCACCCAGCTGCAGCCGATCAGCGTGCTCTTCACGGTACCCGAGGATAATCTGCAAGCGATCGCGAAACGTCTGCAGTCGGGCGCAGTCCTGCCCGCAACCGCGTATGATCGCAGCGGCGCCGCCAAGCTCGCGGAAGGCACACTGCAGACCTTCGACAGCCAGATCGATCAAACCACCGGCACCATCAAGCTGCGGGCGCAGTTTTCGAACGATAACCGTGGCCTCTACCCGAACCAGTTTGTGAATATCCGACTGCTGCTCGACACCCATAAGGATGTGACGACGATGTCGACGGCGGGAATCCAGCGCGGTGTGCCGGGGACCTTCGTCTATCTCATCAATGCCGACAACACGGTTTCGGTTCGCCCGGTCCAGCTCGGTGTGACCGATGGTGAGCGCGTGGAAGTCATTTCCGGCCTTGCGCCGGGCGAGCGCATCGTGATCGATGGCGCCGACAAGCTTCGCGACGGCGCAAAGATCAACGTGCGGTCGGAGGCTGATGCCGCCCCGCCGCCGGATGCGGCCAAATCCGGCGGCAAGAAGCGGCGTTCCGACAGCGGACAAAAACAATGAGCCCGTCACAGCCGTTCATCCTGCGGCCGGTCGCGACCACCTTACTGATGATCGCCATCATGCTGTCGGGCTTGCTGGCGTTCAGATTCCTGCCTGTCGCGGCATTGCCGGAGGTGGATTACCCGACGATCCAGGTGCAGACCTTCTATCCCGGGGCCAGTCCGGACGTGATGACGTCATCTGTCACCGCGCCGCTGGAAGTGCAGTTCGGGCAGATGCCCAACCTCAACCAGATGAGTTCGGTGAGCTCGGCGGGCGCCTCCGTCATCACGCTGCAATTCGGCCTTTCGATTTCGCTCGACGTTGCCGAACAGGAGGTGCAGGCCGCCATCAATGCCGCCGGCAATCTGCTGCCGGCCGACCTTCCCGCCCCGCCGATTTACGCCAAGGTGAACCCGGCGGACGCGCCGATCCTGACCCTTGGATTGACGTCGAAGACAATGCCGCTGACGCAGGTGGAGGATTTCGTCGACACCCGCCTGGCGCAAAAGATCTCCCAGCTTCCCGGCGTCGGGCTGGTCAGCATCAGTGGCGGCCAGAGGCCTGCGGTGCGCATCCGCGCCGATATCCGCAAGCTCGCCGCTTATGGACTTAACATCGACGATTTGCGCACCACGCTCAGCAACGCCAACGTCAACACGCCGAAAGGAAATTTCGACGGGGCGATGCGCGCCTACACCATCAACGCCAATGATCAGATCAGGAATGCCAGCGACTACAAGTCCCTGATCGTCGCCTACCGGAATGGCTCGCCGGTTCGGCTCAGCGATGTCGGGGACGTCATCGACGGCGCGCAGAACGACAAGCTCGGCGCCTGGATGAACGAAACGCCGGCCATCATCCTCAATATTCAGCGCCAACCCGGCGCCAACGTCATCTCGGTGGTCGAGGGTATCAAGGCGCTGCTGCCGCAACTGCAGGCATCGCTGCCCGCGGCGATCGATCTCAATATCCTGACCGACCGGACCGTCACGATCCGCGCCTCGGTGCAGGACGTGGAATTTGAACTGACGCTGGCAGTGGTCCTGGTCGTGCTGGTGATCTTCGTGTTCCTGCGCAACGCGCGGGCGACGCTGATCCCGAGCCTCTCGGTGCCGCTGTCGCTCGTCGGCACGCTGGGCGCCATGTACCTGTTCGGTTTCAGCCTGAACAACCTGTCGCTGATGGCACTCACCATCGCCACCGGCTTCGTGGTCGATGACGCCATCGTCGTGATCGAGAATATCTCGCGATACCTCGAAGAGGGCGATACGCCGTTGCAGGCGGCACTTCGCGGCTCCGAGCAGATCGGCTTCACCATCATCTCGCTGACGGTGTCGCTGATCGCGGTGCTGATCCCCCTTTTGTTCATGGGCGAAGTGGTCGGACGCCTGTTCCGCGAATTCGCCATTACGCTTTCGGTCACCATCCTCATCTCGGCGGTGGTTTCACTCACACTCGTCCCGATGGCCTGCGCCAAGCTGCTCAGGCCGGAATCCGAGACCAGGGAGAACGCGCTTCAGCGCGTCAGCCGCGTGGCATTCGACCGGCTGATCGAGGTCTATGCCCGCATGCTGACCTGGGTACTTGACCGGCAAACCTTCGTCCTGATCATCGCGCTCGGCACATTCGTCCTCACCGCGGTGCTCTACATCGTTATCCCGAAGGGATTTTTTCCGCTTCAGGACACCGGCGTCATTCAGGCGATCTCGGAAGCGCCGCAGTCGGTCTCCTACGCCGCGATGGCCGAACGCCAGCAGCAACTGGCCAGCATCATTCTCAAGGATCCCGACGTTGAAAGCCTTTCGTCCTTCATCGGCGTGGATGGAACGAACACAACCCTCAACAGCGGTCGCATCCTGATCAATCTCAGGCCGCACGACAAGCGCAAGTCCGACATTGCTGCCGTGATGCGGCGGATCCAGAGCAGCACCGCGTCGCTGACCGGTATCACGCTTTACATGCAGCCGGTGCAGGATTTGACGATCGAGGGCACCGTCAGCAAGACGCAGTATCAGTTCATCCTTCAGGACGCCGACCCGGCGCAGCTTGCGGAGTGGTCTCCCAAACTGGTCGACCGGTTAAGGCAACTTCCGCAGCTCGGCGACGTCGCCAGCGACATCTCCGACAAGGGGCTGTCGGTGTTCGTGGAGATCGACCGCGATCAGGCCGCGCGGTTCGGCATCACGCCCGCAACGATCGACAATGCGCTTTACGATTCCTACGGTCAGCGCATCGTTTCCACGATCTTCACCAATTCGAACCAGTATCGCGTGATCCTGGAGGCCGATCCGAGCCTGCAGAACTCGCTGCAATCATTGTCGGACATCTACCTTCCCTCCTCGGTCGGAACTTCGCCCGTGCCGCTCGCGGCGCTCGCCAAGTTTCGCGAGGAGACCGCGCCGCTATTGGTTTCGCATCTCGGTCAGTTCCCTTCCTCTACCGTGTCGTTCAACCTGGCGCCGAATGCGTCTCTGGGCGAGGCGGTAACGGCCATCAAGCAGGTGGAAGCCGAAATCGGCATGCCGGCCAGCGTGATCACGAGTTTCCAGGGAGCCGCACTGGCGTTTCAGTCATCGCTGTCGAACCAGCTTTTCCTGATTATGGCTGCGATCGTCACGGTCTACATCGTGCTCGGGGTGCTCTACGAGAGCTTCATCCACCCCGTCACCATCCTCTCGACGCTGCCCTCCGCTGGAATTGGCGCTTTGCTGGCGTTGATGATGGCGGGCGACGATCTCACCATCGTTGCCATCATCGGGATCATTCTCCTGATCGGCATCGTGAAGAAGAACGCGATCATGATGATCGACTTCGCGCTGGATGCCGAACGCGAGGAGGGTAAATCGCCGCGGGAGGCGATCTACCAGGCCTGCCTGCTCCGCTTCAGGCCGATCCTGATGACGACGATGGCCGCGGTCCTTGGCGCCCTGCCGCTGATGGTGGGCACGGGCGCGGGTTCGGAGCTGCGGCATCCGCTTGGAATTTCCATCGTCGGCGGCCTTCTGCTCAGCCAGTTGCTGACGCTCTTTACGACGCCGGTGATCTATCTGTGGTTCGACCGGCTGGCGACGCGGTTTGCACCCGCCCCCGGCGAAACCGGTCCCGCCAACGAATTGAGCTGATGTCATGGGCCCGTCAACGCCATTCATCCGCCGGCCGGTCGGAACGACGCTGTTGACATTCGGTCTTGCGGCGGCGGGGGCAGTGGCATTTTTCAAACTTCCCGTTTCGCCGCTGCCGCAGGTCGATTTCCCGACCATTTCGGTGCAGGCGACGCTGCCTGGCGCAAGCCCGCAGGATGTCGCGACGACGGTTGCAAGTCCGCTCGAGCGTCACCTCGGCCAGATCGCCGACGTCACCGAAATGACTTCGTCAAGCACGGTGGGATCGACGCGCATCACCCTGCAGTTCGGCCTCAGCCGGGACATCAACGGCGCGGCGCGCGACGTGCAGGCCGCCATCAACGCGGCACGTGCCGATCTGCCGACCAGCCTGCGGACCAATCCGACCTACCGCAAAGTCAACCCGGCGGACGCCCCGATCATGGTGCTCGCCCTGACGTCCGACACCATGACTCGCGGCGAGCTGTACGATGCGGCATCCACCGTCCTTGCCCAGAAGCTGTCGCAGGTTGAAGGAATTGGCGAAGTCGCCGTGGGCGGAGGGTCGCTACCCGCGGTGAGAACCGAGCTTATCCCGCAGGCGCTCTATAAATACGGCATTGGCCTCGAAGACGTGCGCGCGTCGCTTGCCAGCGCCAATGCGCACAGTCCGAAGGGCGGGATCGACGTTGGCGATCAGCGCTATCAGATCTATGCCAACGACCAGGCCAACAAGGCCGACGACTACAAATCCCTGATCGTTGCATATCGAAACGGCGCGCCGGTGCACCTCGCCGACGTCGGTGAGGTGGTGGATTCGGTCGAGAACCTCCGCAACGCAGGTCTTGCAAACGGCAAGCCAGCCATCCTGATCATTCTCTACCGGCAGCCGGGCGCCAATATCATCTCCACGGTCGATCTGGTGAAGGGGCTGATGCCCCAGCTCAGGGCTTCGATTTCACCGGCCATTGACCTGCAGATCGCGGTCGACCGCTCTACCACCATTCGCACATCGCTGCGCGACGTTGAGCGGACCCTGATCCTCGCCGTGCTGCTGGTGATCCTCGTGGTTTTCGCGTTTCTGCGCAATCTGCGCGCAACGCTGGTGCCGGTCGTGGCGGTATCGGTCTCCCTGATCGCGACATTCGCCGTGATGTATCTGTTCGGTTACAGCCTCGACAACCTCTCGCTGATGGCGCTGACGGTGGCGACCGGATTCGTCGTCGATGACGCCATCGTCGTTCTGGAAAACATCACCCGGTACATCGAAGACGGCATGAGCCCGCTCGAAGCATCGCTGAAGGGCGCCAACGAGGTCGGCTTCACCGTGCTGTCGATGAGCATATCGCTGATTGCCGTCTTCATCCCGATCCTGCTGATGGGCGGTATCGTCGGCCGCCTGTTCCGCGAATTTGCCATGGTGATCTCGATATCGATCATGATCTCGCTCGCAATCTCGCTGGCGACGACGCCCATGATGTGCGCGGTGCTGCTGCGCCGTGAAACCGGCGCCGGACATGGCCGGTTTTATCGATTAAGCGAAAGCTTTTTCAATGCAATGCTCAATGCCTATCGACGCACGCTGACGGTCGCACTGCGGCACCCGCGGGCGATGATGGTGATTCTCGCTGCCATCCTGGGGCTTAATTTCTATCTCTATAACGTCATTCCGAAAGGCTTCTTCCCGCAGCAGGACACCGGCCGCATCGTCGGCTCGATCCAGGCGGATCAGAGCATCTCGTTTCAACTGATGCAGAAGAAACTGACCCAGTTCATCACCATCATCAAGAATGACGCCGCGGTCGAAACCGCGGTCGGCTTCACCGGCGGCGGCCAGACCAATTCCGGCTTCGTGTTCGTGTCGCTCAAGCCGCTCGGCGAGCGCAGTATTTCGGCAGACGGCGTCATTGCGCGATTGCGACGCGAAATGGCCGTCGTTCCCGGGGCAACGCTGTTCCTGCAGCCGGTGCAGGACATTCGCGTCGGCGGCCGCGCCAGCAATGCGCAATACCAGTTTACGCTGCAGGGACCCACATTCGAGGAACTCAATGAATGGACGCCTAAGATCGCGGCGGCCCTGCAAGGCGACCCGAACCTTACCGACGTCAACAGCGACCAGCAGAACAAGGGCCTGGAGTCCGATCTCGTCATCGACCGCGATGCGGCCGCTCAACTTGGAATCACCGTCAGCCAGATCGACAACACGCTTTATGACGCGTTCGGCCAGCGCCAGGTATCGACCATCTATGTCGCGCGCAACCAGTATCACGTCATCATGGAGGTCGCCCCGCAATACTGGCAAAATCCTGAGACGCTGAAGGATGTCTGGGTCAGCACATCGGGCGCCGCCGTCGGCGGATCGCAGGCCACCAACGCCGTGGCGGGAACCGTCGCCGTCGGCAAGTCGGCCGCTACGACCTCTGCCAACGCTCAGGCCGCCCGAAACCTTGCCACCAACTCGATCGGCGCCACCGGCAAGGGGGTGGCGTCCACCGGCTCGGCCGTCAGCACCAACATGGAGACCATGATTCCGCTTTCGGCAGTCGCCCATTTCACGCGAGGCGCGACACCGCTGGCCGTCAACCATCAGGGCCTTCTGGTCGCCAACACCATTTCCTTCAATTTGCCGCCGAACGGATCGCTCAGCGCGGCAATCGCCTCGATCGATGCGGCGATGAACCGGATCGGCGTGCCCGCCACGATTCGGGGTTCGTTCCAGGGCACGGCCAAGGCGTTCCAGGATTCGCTCAGCAATCAGCCCTATCTCATTCTCGCCGCTCTGGTCACGATCTACATCGTGCTCGGTGTCCTTTATGAAAGCTACGTCCACCCCCTGACGATTTTGTCGACGCTGCCTTCGGCAGGCGTAGGCGCTCTTCTCGCCCTGATGGCGTTCAGGACCGAGTTCAGCATCATGGCGCTCATCGGCGTCATTCTGCTGATCGGCATCGTCAAGAAGAACGCGATCATGATGATCGATTTTGCGCTGGATGCGGAACGCAGGCGTGGGCTGAGTTCGCTGGATGCCATCCACGAGGCTTGCATGCTGCGATTCAGGCCGATCATGATGACAACCATGGCGGCCATGCTTGGCGCCTTGCCGCTGGCAATAGGCCTCGGTGACGGCGGCGAGCTTCGCCAGCCGCTCGGCATTGCAATCGTCGGTGGACTCATCCTGAGTCAGGTGCTGACGCTCTATTCAACGCCCGTGATCTACCTTTATATGGACCGATTCCGGTTCTGGAGCCAACGCCTCAGGGGCGGCGGTTCGACGCCGCTTGCGCCTGATGCCACCTTGCAACCGGGCGAGTAGATCTTGGGAGCCCAATGACCGGCAAAGTTCCCGAATGGACCCTGCGTAACTTCAAGCGAGTACGCCCGGCTTTGTCGGCCTTGATGCTGGGGCCGGCCTTGTCCGGCTGCATCCTTGGAAGCGAACGGCCTGACCTCAATCTCGAAGTACCGGCAACCTATCGCGAAGGCGGCCACAGGGCGCCGGACTCCCGCCTGCCCGCGCTGGACTGGTGGCGCGGCTTCCGCTCCAATGAATTGATCACGCTGATGGATGGGGCACAGATCTATAATCTCGACATTGCGGTGGCCATTGCCCAGGTCATCCAGGCCGACGCCCAGGTGGGGGTTGCCGGCGCCCCCCTGCTCCCGACGGCGACGGGGACAGCGACCGCCGAGCAAATACAAACCGCCGCCGGTACGGCCACCAGCGGAGGCACAGTCTTTTCGAGGACCTCGTCACTGTACAGTCTGGGTCTCAACGCCAGCTACATGGTCGATTTCTGGGGCAAGAACCGCGCCACGCTATTTGCCGCCGAGGAAAGCGCGACTGCTTCGCGCTACAACCGCGAGGTCGTTACGCTCACGGCCATGGTGACGGTTGCCAACACCTATTTCCAGATTCTTGCCGCGCAAGATGAGCTGCGCGTCGCACGCCGAAACCTTGCCGCCGCCGAGCGCATTCTTACCCTCATCAAGCAACAGTTTGCCGGCGGCACCGCCTCGCAGCTCGACGTGTCGCAACAGGAGGCTTTGGTCTCGACGGAGCGCGCAGCCATTCCTCCTCTTGAAATCACGTTGAGGCAGAATATCGCCGCCCTGGCGGTGCTGGTTGGACGTGCGCCCGCGAATTTTACGGTGCGTGGCGGAACGCTGACTCAGATCGCGGTTCCACGGGTCACCCCGGGTATGCCCTCCGAACTGCTCAACCAGCGGCCGGATATCCGCCAGGCCGAGGCGCAGCTTGCCGCTTCCAACTTCAGCGTCGAAGCCGCGCGCGCCGCATTTTTCCCGCAGATCCAGTTGACCGCGCAAACCGGCGTCCAGAGCGCAGCCCTCGCGTCGTTGTTCGGGCCCGGCGCCTGGTTCTACACCTTGTCCGCTGGACTGACACAGCCCCTGTTCGACGGCTTCCTGCTGGAAAGCCAGTTGAAGCAGGCCAAGGGCCTGCAACTGCAGAACCTGCAGGCCTACCGCAAGGCAGTACTGTCGGCCTTCGCCGATGTCGAGAAAGCCCTGGTCGCGCTGGAGCAATCCACCAGGCAGGAACGCCTTCAGGCCGAAGCAGTCGCCAATTCCCGAAAGGCCTTCGAGGTATCGGAGACCCAGCTGCGCGCCGGGACAGTCAACCTCATCACGGTGCTGCAGACCCAGCAAACATTGCTGATAGCCGAGAACACGCTGGCGCAAGTGCGATTGACCAAGCTGTTGGCGGCAAGCAGCCTGTTCCAGGCGCTTGGCGGAGGATGGACGCCAACCGGGGAGCTAATCTCCCTTCAACTGCAGGAAGTGCAGCCGCAACCGCGACCGACAAACTGACGGCGTGGCGTAACGCTCGCAAAAACAGAGCAGTCGTCGCGAGGAACGCAAGCGACGAAGCGGTCCGCTTCGTCATTCCGGGATGCGCCGAAAGGCGCAGACCCGGAATCCATACACAAGATGATGGTCATAGATTCCGGGTTCGCTCGTTTCACTCGCGCCCCGGAATGACGGCATGGAAGCACTGGATTGCTTCGCTGGAGCCTGCCACCGGGCGCGCGTTGGCGCGACCCGGTGGCTCGCGATGACGGAATCCCTTGGGCCTACTTCATCGCCTCATAGATCGCGAAGCTGTAGGCGCCTTCGGGCTTCTTGGTGATGACAGGGTCCGATCCGCCGGACATCAGCGTTGCAACGGTGCGGTCGTAATCCTTGACGTCAAGCTTACCGTCCGAAGCGCCAAGCAGCTTGCCGACTTCCGTCATCATCCGCTTCTGGTCCTTTTCGGTTTTTGCGCCGCTCGAGTTGCCGGCCAGAATGATCTTCACCGCCTCGTCCGGATGGTCCTTGGCGTAGGCCCAGCCCTTCATCGAAGCCTTGACGAACTTTGCCATCTTGGCCACGAACGCTGGGTCCTTGAGGTTCTTTTCCAGCACCCAAAGTCCATCTTCCAGCGTCGCGACGCCCTCATCCTCATATTTGAAGACGACGAGCTGGCTCGGTTTGTAGCCGCCGTCGATCACCTGCCAGTATTCGTTGTAGGTCATTGTCGAGACGCAGTCGGCCTGCTTTTGCAGCAGCGGATCGACATTGAAGCCCTGCTTGATGATCTTGACGCCGCCGGCCGAGCCGTCGGTCTTGTAATTGAGCTTCGACATCCAGGACAGGAAGGGATATTCGTTGCCGCCATACCAGACCCCGATGGTCTTGCCCTTCAAATCGACCGGCTGCTTGATGCCGGTCTCCGCGCGGCAGGTCAGCTCCAGCCCGGACCGCTTGAAGGTCTGCGAGATATTGACCAGCGGCACGCCTTTTTCACGCGAGGCCAGCGCGGACGGCATCCAGTCGACCACCACGTCGGCCCCGCCGCCGGCAATCACCTGTGGCGGGGCTACATCGGGGCCGCCCGGCTTGATCGTGACGTCGAGGCCCGCGTCCTTGTAGAAGCCTTTTTCCTTGGCGACGAAGTAGCCGGCAAACTGGGCCTGCGCCACCCATTTGAGCTGAATGGTGACGCCGTCCGCGGCCTGCGCCGAAACTGCCGACAGGCTCAACGTTGCGCCCGCGGCGAGTGCCAAAATCTTCTTCATGCGATACTCCAGATCTAGAGGGAACCCGCCGAGTCAGGTTCGATAGGATGGATGCCAAAAAGTCGTCACGCGCTCGGCAAGCGCGACAAGTCCGTAAAAAGCCATTCCCGCGATCGCCGCGAGCGCAATCTCCGCCCACACCATGTCGAGCGACATGCGTCCCGCTTCGGTCGAGATACGAAAGCCGATGCCCTGCGTCGGCGTGCCAAAGAATTCGGCAACGATGGCGCCGATCAGCGCCAGGGTGGCATTGATCTTCAGTCCGTTGAAGATGAACGGCAGGGCCGCCGGCAGATAGAGCTTTCTGAGCGTCTGCCGATGATCGGCGCCGTAGGATCGCATCAAATCTCGCTCCATGTGGCCGGAGGCGGAAAGTCCGGCAAGCGTATTGACCAGCATCGGGAAGAAGGTCACGAGGGCGACGACGGCCGCCTTCGAGGGCCAGTCGAAACCGAACCACATCACCATGATCGGCGCAACGCCGACAAGCGGCAGAGCGGAAAAGAAATTGCCGAGCGGAAGCAGGCCTCTTTCAAGAAATGTAAAGCGCTGCGCGACGATCGCTACCAACAGCCCGGCGCCGCAACCGATGACATATCCGATCAACACGCCGCGGATGAAGGTCTGAACGAAATCTCCTCCCAGCGTCGGCAGCGAGGCCACGAACCTCGCCGCCGCAGCGCTCGGCGCCGGCAGGAGCACCGAGGGGACGCCGAGGCCGCGTACCGTTACTTCCCAGAGATAGAAGACCGCCGCGCCGAACAGCAGTGGAATCGCCAAACCGAGAGCGCGGCGCGATAGTGGCCGGCGCGGACGGATCGAGGCGAGCTGGATAACCGAAAGCGCAGCGCTGAGCCAGACCGCCAGCATCAAGGTCCAAAACCCGCCCGCCGCGGAGCCGGCAATTGCGCCATCGCGCAGCAGCGCCAGCGTCGCCGCCGCTGCGCAGACGGCGCCGAGCAAGCCGGCAATCGCCGACCGCGATGCGTTGATGGAAGCGGCCACGGCAAACAACAGCGCTGCTGCAACAATCAATGCCAATAGCGTCGGCCGCGCCTGCAAACCCGCTGCCGGCTCGCTCGAAAGCGGCAGCACCACCGACGCAAGCGTGCCCACAATGGCAAGGATGAAACCCAGTCGGCGCCGGCGCGGATTCACGGTCGTGCTCCCATCTGTCGCGCGACCACACGTTCCGCAAGATCCACCAGGCCAATCAGACCGGAGGCAAGTATCGCGGCGGCCAGAAGTGCTGCCCAGATCTGGATGGTCTGGCCGTAATAGGACCCTGCCAGAAGCCGCGCGCCGATGCCCGCCTCACCGCCCGTCGGCAGTTCGGCAACGATGGCTCCGATCAGCGAAATCGTAACCGCCACCTTCAGACTGGCAAAGAGATAGGGAACGGCCGACGGCCATCGCAGTTTCGCGAGCACCTGACGAGGCGATGCCGACCATGTCCGCATCAGATCGAGCTGCATGGGATCAGGCGAGGTGAAGCCTTTCACCATCCCGACCGTGACAGGAAAGAAACTGAGATAGGCCGAGATGATCGATTTCGGCAGCAGGCCCTGCAGGCCAATCGCGCCGAGAACCACGATGAAGATCGGCGCCAGCGCCAGAATCGGAACCATCTGCGAGCAGATGATCCAGGGCAGCAGGCTTTTCTCCAGCACACGGCTGTGCACGATCATCAGGGCAAGGACAACGCCGAGCAATGCACCGAGCACGAAGCCCACTAGCGTTGCCGACAACGTCACCGCCGAATGGTAAACCAGGCTGCGCGGTGCGGTCGGCGCATAGCCGAAGACCGAATCGACGAAGGCTCCAATCACCTGATGCGGTGCCGGAAGCAACGGCCGCTCCGCGCTCATGGTGCCCTCAAGCAGGTCGGCGACCGTGTAGGGCGTCTCTTCCCGCTCGAAACCGTCACGCACCAGGGAGAGATTCATCAGGACTGCCGCAACATACCAGATCGCGATCAGCGCCAGTACGATCGCGACGATGGGCTCGTAGCGCTGCACCATCTCGCGCAGTCGCCAGTCGTGAGCGCGGATTGCGGAAAAGCCGATCGTGTTACTCGTCATGGGCGCGTTACCCGTCACAGGCGTTCACTCGTCATAGGAATGACCCGCCCGCAGGCCAACACGAACGCGTTGTGCGATTTTAAGGAATTCCGGCGTTTCACGAATCTCCAGGGTACGCTCGCGCGGAAAATCGCAATCGATGACATCGATGATGCGTCCCGGACGCGGTGACATCACCACGATTCTCGTCGACAGAAACACGGCTTCGGGAATCGAATGCGTTACAAACAGGACCGTCTTTCCGGTCTTGTCCCACAGCTGCAGCAATTGCTCATTGAGATGGTCGCGGGCAATCTCGTCCAGGGCGCCGAATGGTTCGTCCATCAGCAACAGCTCCGGGTCGAACGACAGCGCGCGCGCGATCGATACGCGCTGCTGCATCCCGCCCGACAATTGCCAGGGAAATTTTCGCTCGAAGCCCGTGAGATTGACGAGCGCCAGATAGCGCGCCGCGCGCTGCCGCTGCTCGCTATCGGAAAAGCCCATCACCTCGAGCGGCAATTTGATGTTCTTTTCGATCGTCCGCCACGGGAACAATGCCGGCGCCTGGAACACGTATCCGTATCTGCGGGCAAGCCGTGCCTGCGCCGCGCTCATGCCGTTGACCAGAAGCGTTCCCGATGTCGGCTGCTGCAGATCGGCAATCACCCGCAGCATGGTGGTCTTGCCGCAGCCGGAAGGGCCGATGAAGGAAACAAATTCGCCTTCCGCGACCTGCAGGCTGACGTTGGACAAGGCATCGACCTTGCCATCGGCGGTCTCGAATGTCAGCGAGACGTTGCGAACATCCACCGCAAGGCGCTGCGGAGAGGAAATCGGCCCAACCCTGCCCTCGGCTCTGCTGTTCATCGTCACCGGCTCGCTCGGAGCCAACAGCTCCCGCTCGCCCCGTCGCAGCGTACCGTCCGGTTCGTTCAGCTTCAATGCCTTCGGCATCCCCAGCGCCATGAGCAAATAATGGCAAAAGGCGGCCCAACTGGCGCGCTCAATGTTTGCGCAATCCGGAGATTTTTAATGGGCAAGACAAGCTTGGCGTCATCGACCGCGCAAGGCGGGCAGCGGCAACGGCAAGCAGGCTCGTTCCATCGCACGGCGTGACCGCCACGGCACGCCGATCCTGTCGCGCACGCCCGTCCTCATGTTTGCCGTCAGCGGGGCGCGCGAAAAGCAGACGCCGCTAAGGCGCGATGAGACTTGGTTGAATCGTCATCGCGCTTTAGCTCTTTGATTGAGCATGATCTTTTCGGAAAACCGCTGCACACTTTTCCGGATCATGCTTTGGTCTTACTGCCTCATAACCGATTTTATCCCCTCATCCTGAGGAGCTTGCGCGAGCAAGCGTCTCGAAGGACGAGGCCCGGAAACAGGCAACGTGGCCTTCATGGTTCGAGACGGCGCAAGGGCGCCTCCTCACCATGAGGGTCTTATGACGCAGTAAGATTAGTTAGATGTCGCACGATTTTCCCCGTAAAATGGGGGGTTCTTCGCCGTTGTATTCGCCGGCGATATCGCTATACTTCCCGGTTCGGCTGCGGCCGTCTAGGCGATTTTCGATCTTGAAGTGACCAGGCCCGTCTGATCAGGCGGGCCGTCGTTGTTTGGGGGCGTCGCTGTTTAAGGGCGTCGCTGTTTAAGGAATGGCTTAAGGGTCTGTGGCTTAATGTTGGAGGGCTGACGGACCCTCGGTTGGAGAAGATTTTGGCCCAGGGAGATTTGATCCCAGGATAAAGACGATGACTCGATCAAACCGGGTTGACCACATCCGGATAACCTCGCATCCGGCACCGGGTGGCAAGCTCAACTTCCCCATTCACTGGGGCGCTGCCAGCGCGCGCGAACGTGGGCCGGCGATCGGTACGGTCTCCCGTCCGCAGGATCGCAATGTCATCGGCAGCCATGGCGGCTCCTATTCGGTTTACCGTGCGCTTGCCGTGTCGTCGGGCGCGCTCGATCCGATTCGGCGGCCGGATCTCACCAATACCCACCCGGCCGAAACGATCGGGCCGTATCCGCAATGGTCGGAGCCGCAACGCATCGTTTCGCTTGATCCCTGGGGACATCTGGTTGCGGAAACTTTCGCCACCGAAATCGCCGAGGGCGTCGATATCCGCCCAAGCATCGCCATCACCCGCGCCCGCCTCGACCTGCCCGAGTTGAAGGCGGCGATCGAAGCCGGACGGCTGAAGCATGACGGCGAGGTGGTACACAAGAACGGCAGCGTCTCGGTGGTCAAGATCGCGATCGACCCGGTGTGGTATCTGCCCGGTCTCGCGCAGCGTTTCGCAACCACCGAAAACAATCTGCGGCGGCAATTGTTCGAGCAGACCGCCGGCATGTTTCCAGAGCTGGTAACGCGGCCCGACCTGCAGGTTTTCCTGCCGCCGATCGGCGGCACGACGGCTTATCTGTTTGGTGACGTCACCAAGCTGCCGGATCACCGCACGAAGATCACCTGCCGTGTGCACGACGAATGCAACGGCTCCGACGTGTTTGGCTCCGATATCTGCACCTGCCGTCCCTACCTGCTTCACGGGATAGAGGAGTGCGCGCACGCCGGACAATCGGGGGACTCGGCATCATCATCTATAACCGCAAGGAAGGCCGCGCACTCGGTGAAGTGACCAAGTTCCTGGTCTACAACGCGCGCAAGCGCCAGGAAGGTGGCGACGCGGCGGCACAGTATTTCGAGCGCACCGAGTGCGTCGCCGGCGTGCAGGATGCGCGATTCCAGCAGCTTATGCCGGATGTGGTCCACTGGCTCGGCCTGAAACGTATCGACCGCTTCGTTTCGATGAGCGACATGAAGCACGATGCGCTGACGAGCCAGGGCATCGAAATCGTCGAGCGCATTCCCATCCCAGACGATCTCGTACCTACGGATGCGCACGTCGAGATCGCAGCCAAAAAGGCCGCCGGTTACTACAGCGCCGATCCGGTTCAGCCGCAGGAGCTGATCAAGTCGATCGGCCGCCCGCTCGAGAAATACTGAAGAGAGGAGAGCCGTGTCTCTCGCAAGGCCCGAGGCGCCGGCGGCTCTCACACTGCTCAATGCCAAGGCGGTTCGCGAGCGCGCGCATCGCATGTTGGCGATCGGACTTGACGACAAGCTGCCGAATTTCCGCATCCATCCCGATCGCATGGATGCGGTGGTCGAGTTCGTGCTGGAGACGACGCGCAAGGCCTATCCTTCCCTCGATGTTCCCTTTCATTCGCGCTGGCGGCACTTTGTTGTGGGCAATGACGACCGCTGGGCCGCGATCGCCAACCGGACCAGGTGGTTGAACCCTGCAGCGCGCGCGCGGGCGGAATTCGACCTCGCCATCGTCAGCGTCCTGCTCGATGCCGGCGCCGGAGCGAAGTGGCGCTACCACGATCCAAAGACCGGCCTTGCCATCGGACGTTCGGAAGGGCTGGCCATTGCGAGCCTTGCCATGTTCGAACGCGGCGCCTTTTCCGCCGACCCAGCCGATCCCTTGCGCGTGGATGTCGACGTTCTTTGCAACCTTTCCCTGGCCGACCTCGAAGCCGGCATGCAGGTTTCCGATGCAAACCCGCTGGTGGGCCTTGCAGGCCGCGTCGACCTCTTGCGCCGCCTCGGTGCGATCATCGCAGGCAGACCGGACGTCTTTGGTTGCAATGACCAACCGAGACCCGGCGGCTTGTTCGACCGCCTGGCAGTGCTTGCTGAAAGCATGCAGCTGCCCGCTCCGATCATTCTCTCCGAGTTGCTGCAACAACTGGGGTCCATCTGGCCGTCGCGGCTAAGTCTGGATGGGATTGCGCTTGGGGACTGCTGGAATCATCCGGCGTTGACGACAAGCGATGCAACCAGCGGCCTGATGCCGCTGCACAAGCTTTCGCAATGGCTGGCCTATTCACTGATCGAGCCGATGCAGACGGCAGGCTTTGGCGTGAACGATATCGACGGGCTGACCGGCCTTGCCGAATACCGCAATGGCGGATTGTTCGTCGACGCCGGCGTACTGTCTTTCCGCCGCGAAGAAGACGTGCAGCGCGAACATGAGGTGGCTTCGCCCCTGGTGGTGGAGTGGCGCGCACTGACGGTAGCGCTGCTCGACCGCGTTGCCGAGGGAATGCGGCAGCGACTCGGGCTTGGCTCCGCATCGCTGCCTCTGGCGAAAGTCCTCGAAGGTGGGACCTGGGCCGCCGGCCGACGGCTGGCGCGCGAACGCCGCCATGACGCCTCGCCTCCCGTCAAAGTCATCAGCGACGGAACAGTATTCTAGATGGGGCGCTAAAGGCGGAAGCCGCCCTCACGTGCCGACGCGCAGCGGAGCAAATTGCTTTCGCAGCAATGCTATCACGGAGAGCGCGGTAATGCGTCCCGTCTTTGGATTTTCCGAGGGGACGTTCTCGATCGACATTGAAAAGCGCGCCGCGTCGGATTCGACTTCCACCCGATGCACGTTGCGCGTCAGCGCGGGATCGGCCCAGATCTCCAATCTGGTTCGATCAGGACCGATTCCTGCGAGCGATAACGCCACGGCTACATTGAGATTTGCAGGAAATCCCCTGGCCGCCTCCCGCGCCGTGCCTTCGAATATTTTCAAGGGCTCCCTGATCTTCTCGATGTCGATCTTGTTCTCGACCAGGAAGGGCGCGCCCACAAGGCCCTGAACCGGCTTGCGCGTCACCATGCGGACCGAACGGATCTCACCAACGGCTGCGGCCGTCACCGCATCGAGACCAATCAGCGCGCCGGTCGGTACCACGATCTGTCCGCCATTCTGTTTGGCAAGTTCGATCAGGTCCTCGTTCTCGAGAAGGGCGCCCGCGCTCAGCACGATCGCCGTTTTGCCTTTGGTGACGAACGGCGTCACGATCGACCTTACGAGCCTGGCCGGAGCGCACTCGATCACGATGTCGGCGACTTCGGAAAGTCGTTCGATCGGAAGAACTGCGGGGTGCGATTTCAGGGTACCAAGCCAGTTCCCATGCTTTTCCGGGCTTTGCGCCGATACGGCTGCAAGAACCAGTCCGTCGATTCCACGGTCCAGCGCCTCGGCCGTCGTCCGCCCGATCGGTCCCAATCCCGCGATAGCGACCCGGAGTTTGCCGTCACGGCCTGCCGACAAATTTGCCATCCGCTGACTTCGCCTTCCAAATCTTCCCCGCCGCCATCATAGCGGGGTCGCCTGCCCGCGTAAGCCCTTCCGGCCCGCTTGCCTCCGGGCCGGGCGCGCAATCGCCTGAAATATGATCTTTTGCGGCCCGCAAAAATCGGGTTTGCTTGGTCGGATGGGGACCCAGTTCTCTAAGGGAGAGGCACATGAACGGACTTGGCGGATTGAACAAATCGCCCGCGGGCGTCGTCATCGGGTTAGTTCAGCTTCAGTTGCCGGTCGTTGCCACCAGGGCCGACCTCGCCCGCCAGACCGAGCGCATCGTCACCATGGTCGGCAAGGCACGCCGCAATCTGGGCACGATGGATCTCGTGGTGTTCCCGGAATATTCGCTGCACGGCCTTTCGATGGACACCAATCCCGCGATCATGTGCCGGCTCGACGGCCCCGAGGTCGCGGCGTTCAAGAAAGCCTGCGTCGACAACAGCATCTGGGGCTGCTTTTCGATCATGGAGTTCAATCCCGACGGCAATCCCTACAATTCGGGACTGATCATCGACGATCACGGCGAAATCAAACTGTACTATCGGAAATTCCATCCCTGGATTCCGGTCGAACCGTGGGAGCCCGGCGACATCGGCATTCCCGTGATCGAGGGACCGAAAGGTGCCAGGATCGCGCTGATCATCTGCCACGACGGCATGTTCCCGGAAATGGCCCGGGAATGCGCCTACAAGGGCGCGGAGATCATGATCCGTACCGCCGGCTACACCGCGCCTATCCGCGAGAGCTGGCGCTTCACCAACCAGGCCAACGCGTTTCAGAACCTGATGGTGACGGCGAATGTCTGCATGTGCGGCTCCGATGGTTCGTTCGATTCCATGGGCGAAGGCATGATCGTGAATTTCGATGGCAGCATCCTCGCTCATGGCACGACCGGTCGACCCGACGAGATCATCACCGCCGAAGTGCGTCCCGACCTGGTGCGGGAAGCCCGGATTCACTGGGGCGTGGAGAACAACATCTACCAGCTCTGGCACCGCGGTTACGTCGCGGTGAAGGGCGGCGCGATGGATTGCCCCTACACCTTCATGCAGGACATGGTGGCCGGCACTTTCCGCCTTCCGTGGGAGGATCAGGTCAAGATCACGGATGGAACGAGCTGCGGCTTTCCGGCGCCGACGCGGATGTTCGGCGCCAGGACCGGCAAGGCGGCGGAGTGACGTTCGGTGGCCTCGTGGTTCGAGACGCGCGGCGTTGCCGCGCTCCTCACCATGAGGTTCATCTTCCCCCTCCCTCCCCGCCACGCGCGATGCGCGTGGAGGGAGGGGAGTCCACGATCTCCTGAGGTGCCCTTGCTTTAGTTTCCCGGCCGATGAAGTTGCGCGCGAGGCCGGGTAAACGACGCTCGCCCGCGCTTGATGCCCCAGAGCGGTTGGGCGAGGGTCGAAACCGCATCTGTCGGGTTGCCGGCGTCGAGGCACACGAGGTCGGCCGGCCCTCCGACCCTGATGCCGTAGTCGTCCAGGCGCATCAGCCGCGCCGCCGAGCCCGTGACCATGTCGAGGCATCCGGCAAGATCGGCAGGCCGCGACACATGACAGACATTGGCATAAAGGTTCGCCATGCGGATCAGCGAACCGTCGCCATACGGCGTGAATGGGTTGAGGACGTTGTTGGTCGAGATCGAGCAGGTCACGCCGGCCCGCCGCAAAGGTTCGGCCGGCACGACGCCGCGCGGCACCGCGTGGTCGTGGCTGCGGCCCATCAGGTGCAGATCGGTCGACGGCAGGATCGTCACCGCGACGCCGGCACTCGCCAGCCTTTTCGCAATCTCATTGAAGCGATCCGTGGACAATAGCGACATCTGGGTGACGTGGCCGACGGCGACTCGGCCGCCCCAGCCGAATTCCTCGGTCTTGCGGCAGACATATTCGACCTGCATGCCCTCCGTGGTCTCGGCAAGATCAAGGTGCATGTCGATTTCGGCGTCGAAATCGCGGGCAATCGCGAAAATCCGATCGATCTGGGCGCGCGGGTCAACGTCGAAATAAGGCGCAGCGCCAATGGTGCGCGCGCCGCGGCGCAGCCCCTCGATCAACAGTTCTTCCGTGCCCGGATAGTTCGTAAGCCCCTCCTGCGGAAACACGCATAATTCGACGTTGATGGCCCAGGCATAATCGCGCGCAAGCTGCTCGACCGCCTCGAAGCCGATCATCCCAATGCCGGGATCGAGTTCGACATGGGTACGCATTCGCATCGTGCCTTGGGCGATGCAGCGCTCCAGCGTCCGCTTGCCCCGCGCATAAATGTCTTCCGCGGTGAAGCTGCGTTTGGCGGCCGCGGTCTTTCGCACGGCCTCCGCGACCGTGCCCTCCTCGATGTGGCAACGGTCGAGGATGCAGGTCTTGTCGAGATGGATATGGGTCTCGATCATGCCGGGGGTCACGAGACACCCTTCAGCCTTCAGTTCCGGCCCATCTGCTGCAAGCGCCTTTGCGATGGCGGCGATCGTCTTGCCCTGAACGGCTATATCGGCCTCAACGAGCTCACCGTCGCGCAGAATGCTGGCATCGCGAATGATCAGATCCATCAGTTCCCCACTGCCGGAATGGCGCCGAGATAGGCTTCGTCGAGCATCGCGCCGCGTAACTCGGAGGCCTTTCCTTCCGCCACCACGCGTCCGCCGCCAAGCACATAGCCGCGGTCGGCGATGGCTAGGGCATAATCTGCCATCTGATCCACGATCAGCAAGGTCATGCCCTCGTCGCGCAATCGTGTAAATTGTTCGAACAGCTCGGCCACCACCGTCGGCGCCAGTCCAAGCGATGGCTCGTCCAGAAGCAACACCTCGGGCCGCGCCAGCAGCCCACGGGCGACGGCGAGCATCTGCTGCTCGCCGCCGGACAGGAGCGCAGCTGCCGTTTGCAGGCGCGGGCGCAGCCGCGGAAAACGCGTCAGCATCGCCTCGATCTCCGCCACCTCGAAATCGCCCCGGCGGGTCGCGCCAAGGCGAAGGTTTTCGGCAACGGTGAGTTGGGGAAATACTTGCCGTCCTTCCGGCACCAGGATCAAGCCGGCGCGCGCGACGAGATGGGCCGGAAGCAAGCCAAGGTCTGTGCTGGCGAGCTGGATCGTCCCTTTCACCGGACGGATCAGTCCGCTCAGGGCGCCCATCAATGTGGATTTGCCTGCGCCATTGGGACCGAACATGGCGATCACCTCGCCGCGACCGACCCTCAGGCTGACTTCGTCGAGCACCGCAAGCGATCCATAGCCGGCGCTCAGCGCACCTACCTCGAGCAACGGCGCCCCGGCGGCACGCGCGAGCGCGGCTCCCGCCGGCATCTCGGCGCCGAGATAGGCTGCTTTCACGGCAGGGTCGTTGCGCACGACGGCGGGCGGTCCCGCCGCAATGCGACGTCCGGCGTCGAGCACGGTGATCTCGTCCGAAATGGACATCACGAGCGACATGTCGTGTTCGACCAGCACCACGACGAGACCCGCGCGCGCCAGCCGCTGCAGAAGCCGGCCCAGTTTGACCGTGTCGGTTTCGTTCAGTCCGGCGGCCGGCTCGTCCAGAAGAAGTACGGCGGGTGCGGTGCCAAGGGCACGGGCGATCTCGACCAGCCGACGATCGACATGCGGCAGCGCGGCGGCAAGTCTGGTCTCGTCCCCCGAATATCCGACCAGGGAAAGCAGCGCACGCGCCAGTTCCTCAGAGGCTTCGCCGCGCCAGGCGCCGCGCAGGATGCCAAGGCGGACATTATCCAGCACGCTCAAGGTGCCGAACGGCTGAGCGGTCTGGAATGTGCGGGCGAGACCGGCGCGCGCGACTTCATGCGCCGGCTGACCGGTAATATCGCGGCTGCCGATCCGAACGATCCCGGAATCCGGCCGCTGGAATCCACTGATCAAATTCAGCAGCGTCGTTTTCCCCGCGCCATTGGGACCGATCACACTTGTCACTCGGCCGGGCGCCGCGCTCATGTCGACGCCCGCAACCGCAACGACGCCGCCAAATGCGACGCGCACGCCTTCCGCGTCGAGGCTGCCGCGAGAAGTGGTGATGTGGGCCAAGGCAAGGTCGATATCGGGCTTCGCCCCTGAGCCGGATTCAGCCCGCATGAAAAGGCGCGCGAGCGCACCCGCGATCCCGCCGGGCGCGGCCCAAAGCACGATCAACAAGGCGGCACCGAAAACCAGCAGGCGATATTCCGCAAGCCCCGCCAGCAACTCCGGCAGAAACACAACGACGGCAGATCCGATCAGCGGTCCGAGGGTACGGCCGGCGCCGCCGACGACGACTACCAGCAGAAACAGGATCGACTGCGAGAACGGAAACGAGCTTGGCGCGATGAACCCTGTCAAGGCGGCCTGCAGGCCTCCGGCGAGACCAGCCGCCACGGCGGCCAGCACGAAGGCTGCAGTTCTTACCGGCACGGCGCTTATCCCGACGCCTCGCGCGGCCGCCGGTGCCGAGGCGAAGGCCTGCATCGCCAATCCAAGCGGACTTTTCGCGAAATAATGAAACCAGATGAGCGCCGCCGCGCACAGGCCGCACGCCAGCAACGCGGTGCCCCCGGTGCCGAACGGGGCCGGAATTCCGGCAAGTCCGCTGGAGCCGCCCGTGAGATCGCGCCACTCGATCGAAACCGATTCGACGATGAAACCGAACGCGATGGTCACCATGGCAAGATAAGGACCCGTGACCCGAAGCGCCGGGATAGACAAAGCCGCCGATATCGCTGCGACCACCAGAACGGCCAGCGGCAGCGCCTCCCAGAAGTTCAGGCCGGCCTTGGACGTGAGGATGCCGACCCCATACGCTCCCAGTGCCAGAAATCCGCCTTGACCAAGCGATACCTCGCCGGCGAGCCCAAGCAGGACATTCAGCCCGACGCCGGCAAGGGCGGTGGTTGCCAACGTTCCCAGCAGGTAGGCGTAGTAGCCGGGCGCAACGAGGCAGATGGCGACGGAGGCACCGCCGACCAGCGCCGCGGCAATTCCCCCAAGGATGGCTCTCATACACGCACCTTGGTCCGGCCGCCAAACAAGCCGGACGGCGCCAGCACCAGCGCTGCGATGACAGCGGAAAACGTGACGATCTGGGTGCTGCTCGAACCAAGCCAGGTGGTCGCGCAGGCTTCGACCAGGCCATAGGCCAGCCCTGCGATCACAACGCCCCAGGGATTGGTGAGACCACCGAGAATGGCGACGGCAAACGCCTTGATGCCAAACAGCGTCCCCATGTCGTAGGCAACGTTGTAGAGCGGCGCGATCAAAATGCCGCCGATCCCGGCCAGGAGCGCTGCGGCCGCATAGGTGAGCGCGACGAGCCTTGTCACGTCAATGCTCATCAGCCTTGCGGCATCCGGATTTTCGACTGCTGCCCTCAGCTTCAGACCAAGCCCGGTGCGGTGCATGCCGAGATGAACAACAAGCGCCAGCCCCAGTCCAACCGCCGGTACAAGCACTTGCAACGGAAAGATGCCGATATTGCCGATCACCCAGGGATCATCGGCAAGCGATGACGGAAGCGCACGCGGCTCTTTGCCGAACAGTACCATCACGACATTGTCCAGCAGAATTCCAAGCGCCACCGTCGCCATCAGCCAGGAGTTCGTGCCCCGCGCAACGAACGGCCGCACGGCGATGCGTTCGACGATCAGCCCCCAGACGGCGCAAGCGAACAGCGCCACAGGCACTGCGGCAATCATCGGCCAGTGAAGCCCGACGGCAAGGGCGTGGCAGATGACCGCGCCAAGCATCACCGAGGAGCCCTGCGCGAAATTCACCGTACCGGAGACGGCAAAGGTCAGCGTGAAGCCGAGCGCGATGAGGCCGTAGATGCTGCCGAGGCTGAGCCCAGAGACGAGTGCGGTCGCGAGCATAACTCTAGTGGTCCGATTCTAACATTGGCATCCCGTTGCAGCGGTTACCTTTGCGAATGTCAAAATCAAAGGACCACCAGCAAACATAGGATTTTAGTGGAGTTTAACATTTGAAATCCGCTTTCCAACTCGCGGTCAGGCGGGTAGCGAATGTCAAATCTGCTCCACTAGCCGGTGACGGGCTCGATCTGGTCCCCGTTGTAACGGACCATGACGTAATCATTTTCATTCAACGCGTCATGGTTGTCGTCGGTGAAGGGCTTTGTGTAGTTCTTGATCAGCCCCTGGTAGTTCTCGATGCCCAAAAATCCCTCGCGCAGCCTGGGTCCTTCCGTGGAGCCGGCTTTGGCAATGGCGAGCGCAGTCAATTGCATCGCGTCGTAGGCATTGGCGACGCCGACGGGCGGCGTGGCATCGCCGGGCCCCTTGACATCCGGATATTTCGCCATCAGCGCTGCCAGCACTCGCTTGCCGACATCGTTTTGCGGCCCGAAGAAGCTGTAGGTCTGGACGAAATGCACTTTGCCCGCCCATGATCCGGCAAGTTCGGGGAAGCGCCCGCCGGAGATTCCCCAATGCGAGACGATCGGCACCGTCCACGCCGAGCGCTGCAATGATTTGATGACCTGCGCGCCGGGCGCCGCGTTGCCGACCAGGATGACAGTGTCCGCGCCAGCCTCGCGCAACCGCTGCAGCTGCGGCGTCATATCGGCGTCCTTGTCGTCGAATTTTTCCGCGCCCGCAAGCTTTACTCCCACTGCCTCCGCCGCAGCCGTCAGGCCGGCCAGATTGGACTCACCCCAGCCGTTGTTGACCAGCATCAGCCCAGGCTTTTTCGCGCCAAATTTCGTCATGGCGTATTTCATCAAGGCGCGGTCGACCAACACATCCACCGCGGAGACCCGAAAGACGAAGTTCGGATTGGCACCGTTGCGCGTGATATTGGTCGCCGCTGCCCATACGCCCATGAAGGGCACCTTCGCCGAATTCACCAGGGGCACGATGGCGAGCGACACGGGGCTATCGATTCCGCCGAATAGAATCGCGGCACCTTCCTTGTCGATCAATTCCCGCGCTGCGGTCTGTCCCTTGGCAGGATTTGATTCGTCGTCGCGACGGACGAGTTCGAGCATCCTCCCACCAAGCACGCCACCCCTGGCATTGATCTCATCGATTGCAATCGCCAGCCCCCGGCTGATCCCCTCGCCCGATTTGGCGGACGGGCCGGAAAGCGCTGCAACCAAACCAACCTTGACAGGCTCCGCCGCCCTCGCGGGGCGGCCGACGAGACTTCCGACCGCAATCCCGGCCGGAACAACAAGAGCTTGGCGACGCGTCAGATTTATCGGCATTTGATCAACTCCCCTTGAAATTTCATTTCGCAGGACTGTCCTGCTGGCTCAGGCCGCATTGTCGCGGCGCTCATCTTGGGCGGCGGGCCCTACGCCCACGTTTGTCAAGCAAACGGTATGCCACAACCACGAAAACCACAACCCTACTCAGGATTGTGAACGCGCCCTCCTGCCCGTTAGGTTTCCGGGAGGCCAGCCGTTGGCGTGGCCGGACTAATGCGAAGAGTACTTCGCATTACGGAACGATCTGGACCCGCCCGCTACGCCGACTGCAACGACCGGAGGCGAGAGGGTCCAATCCATATTTCGCTGTTGATAAAGCGCTTGCGCAAGCGGAATTGAACACCCTTAGCGTTCAGTGAGCCCTCAATAATCGCGCCTCTGGTACGATTCTTGCCCAATTTTATCGGAGGATTTCTTGGAAAGGGAGGGCGTCATGACAAATTCAGAACTACGATCCGACATTCACAGTATCGAACCGATCCCCGATTCTGATCGCGACTCAACCGGCCCACAGCAAATGTGGATCTGGGCCGGGGCCAACATCGCGCCGGTCAACTGGGCGCTCGGCGCGCTTGGCATCATCCTCAAGCTCGGCCTGTGGGAGACCATCTCCGTTATCGTCATAGGCAACCTCTTCGGTTGCGCCATCTTCGCCGCGTTCACGGTGATGGGCCACAAGACCGGGGTCAACCAGATGGTGCTTAGCCGCTCCGCCTTTGGCCGCCGCGGAGCATACCTGCCGAGTTTTCTGATGTTCCTGATGACGCTCGGCTGGATCGGCGTGAACACCTACTTCCCCGTCAAAATCTCGATGGCCATTCTCGGCCAGTTTGGAGTGCCGGATTCACTGTTTACGACCTTCATCGTCATCACCGTAGTGATGTTGATCCAGGTCGTCATCGGAATCTACGGCTTCTACGCAATCCGTACGTTTGAGAAGTACACGGTGCCGGTGACCGTCGCCATCATGGTGCTGATGAGCGCGCTCGCCTGGAGTAAACCTGGGGTCGTGAATTGGAATCTCACAAGCAGCCTGCCGCCCGGCCCTCATCTGGCGATGCTCACGCTGTTGATGTCGGCGATCGGGGTCGGTTGGGGAATTTCCTGGGTGACATGGGCCTCCGACTATTCGCGCTTCGTGCCTCGCAGCGTCTCTTCAACCTCGGTCTTCTGGTATAGCTATATCGGAATGTTCGTACCGTCGGTCTGGCTTGCCATCCTCGGAGCCACGATCGCGAGCGTCACGCTGGAGACCGACCCGGCGAAGATGGTCAGCGCGGTGTTCGGCAGCGTAACAAGCATTCTGGTCTTGTTGATGGTTCTGCACGGACCGATCGCTACCAATATCCTGAACGTCTACTCGGCGGCACTGGCCGCGCTCAGCATGGGCGTCCGCCTGTCCCGAACCGCGCTGGCGCTGATTGCCGGAATTGTCGGCTACCTCGTCACCATCTACTTCATCTTCGCGCCCTCATTTGCCAAGGCGTTCGACAACTGGATGATCAGCCTGCTGCTCTGGATGAGTCCGTGGGCAGGCGTTGTGATGGCCGACTTCTTCATCAAGCGGAAGAGTGAGATCAACGTCCCCGAACTCTACGCTTCGGCGGAAACGAGCGCCTATGGCGACATCAACTGGGGTGGTATCATTGCATTTCTTGCGGGACTGGTCGCTGGCTGGTCGGTCCAGGACGGGCTCGTGCCGGCGCTGCAGGGACCCATTTCCGGGCTCTTGGGCGGTGCCGACTTTAGCTGGCTGTTCGGGATCGTGGTTTCCGGCGTCGTGTACCTGGCTTTGAGTGGACGAGCCGCGACCGCGCCTTCCTTGGCCACAACCGGAGCCGCCGGAAAATGACGCGGGGGAATTCCCTGCAAAGGTCGTGCACCGAGGGAATTTTACGCTCATAAAGGGGGTTCGTAGGCGATCGGCAGGCTTGTCAGGCAATCAGGACAAGCCTGCCGGCTTCGGCTTTGGCCGCGCGCAAATGCACCAACCCGACAGAGGACGTGATGAATTTTCCATTCCCGAAGACCTCGATCGTGGGCGTGACCGCGATCTGTCTTTCCATGGCCTTCGCGCACGAAGCGAGGGCGGATGCTGCAGGCTGTCCCTCCCCGATCCCGCTCGGCCTGACGACGGCGCTCACCGGAAACCTGGCGTTGCTCGGCACGCAGGCACGCAATGGCGTGGAATTCGCGGTCGAGGAAATAAACGGCAACGGAGGCATCGACGGCAGGAAGCTGGCGCTTTCGACGGAAGATACGGGGGCATCGAGCACCGACGCACTGAACGCAATGAACCGGATTCTGGAAGGCAAGCCTCTGGTCATATTCGGGTCGATGATCAGTCCGCACGTGTTCGCCCAGACGGAAGTCGTCACCAGATCGGAAACACCGTTCCTGGTCGGTGCGACCAATGCAAAAGTGACCGCGCAGGGCAGCAAATGGCTGTTTCGCACCCACGTCCACGACGGACAGCTGGCCGATCTCATCCCGGAGTATCTGGTCAAGTCGCTCGGCAAGACCAAGCCCGGCATCATCGCCGTGGCCGATGATTACGGCCTCGGTGCTTCCAGGGGCATTCAGGCTTCGCTTGCCAAGCTCAAGGTGATGCCGGTGGCCGTGACTTCCTATGCACCGTCGGACAAGGACATGAGTGCGCAGTTGCTCGAGATCAAGGACAAGGACGCCGACAGCCTGATCGTGTTCGGCCGTCCCGCCGACGTTACGCTGGTCATCAAGCAAATGAACGACCTCGGCATCAAGCTGACTACGATCGGCAACGCCAGCATCGTGGCGCAAACGACGCTCAACAACCTGTCGGCTGCGGAAGCCGACGGTACATATGCCATCGGCGGCATGATCCCGCAAACCTCGAAGGACGCGAAGATACTGGATTGGGCGAAACGCGTGCAGGAGAGATACAAGGTACCGGCCGACAATTTTACGGTATCGTATTACGACACCGTCTACATGCTGAAGTCGATCATCGAGAAGGTCGGCTGCAACAAACCGGCGATCCGCGATGCCTTCGCAGCCACCAAGGACTGGAACGGCATGCTTATCTCCTATCAGGCCGACGCCTTGGGCGATCTGGCGCACACCCTTGGCATCTATCGCAACAAGGGCAAGATGCCGGAGCTGGCCGGCCCGATCAAGGAAAGCGGCTACTGATCGTGATGTGATCGCTCATGGGCCAGCTCGTCATCAACGGCCTTGCGCTCGGCAGCATCTATGCACTCGTCGCTCTCGGCTTGCTGTTGATCTTCAACACGGTACAGATCGTCAACTTCGCTCAAGGGCAGCTCCTGATGCTGGGTGCCTTCATCGGCATCAGCTGTGCGGTGACTCATGAGTTGCCGGTCGCGGCGGCCTGGGCCGTCACGATGGTGGCAATGGCGCTGGTCGGAATTGTATTCATGGTGCTGGTTTATTTTCCGCTTCGAGGGCGGCCGGCATTCCTCGTCATCCTGACGACGATCGCCATGGGGATCGTGCTGGAAAACCTGGCGCTGATCATCTGGGGACCGCTTCCGGTATCACTGCCCTCCCCGGTCCATGGTCCGCCGCTGCGTTTTGCCGGCGTCGTCGTCTCGATGCATCAGCTCTTCATCTTCGCAACGCTGGCGGTCATCCTGCTGCTGCAGTTTCTCTTTCTGACCAGGACCCGGTTCGGCATTTTGATGCAGGCGACCGCGCAGGACCTGCACACCGCGCGGCTGGTCGGCATTGCCGTGAATCGCACCATCGCGGTAGCATTCGCTCTCGGCGCCATGCTGTCCGGGATCGCCGGGCTTTTGGTGGCGCCGATCTTCCTCGCCGAGCCGACCATGGGAGGAAGTCTCGGCCTGAAGGGGTTCGTCGTCAGCGTCATCGGCGGTTTCGGCAACCTGCCCGGCGCCGTGATCGGCGGACTGTTTCTTGGGCTGATCGAAACCTTCGGCGCCCGCTACATCTCGTCCAATTTTCGCGACGCCTACGCTTTCATTGTCATGATCAGTATTCTCATCGCCTGGCCGCGTGGCTTGTTCGGCGAGAGGAGCAGCGAGAAAGTCTGATATGGTAGCCCGCAGATGAAAGGCTGGCTTATTCCCGCGGCAGGCGTAGCCGCAGCGCTGGCGATCCCGCTCCTCGCCCAGGACGCTTACATCATCCAATTGCTCAATATCGCCATCCTCAACGCGATTGTCGTGATCGGATTGAATTACGTTACGGGTTGGGCCGGCCAGATCAACTTCGGCCAGGCCGCATTTTACGGGTTGGGAGCTTATACCACTGCGCTTGCAACCAAGTCCGGCCTGCCCTGGATAACGACGCCGTTTCTCTCGGCGATTGTCGTGATTGCAGCAAGCCTCGTGCTCGGTCTGCCCACCATGCGGCTGCGCACCTTCTATCTAGCCATGACCACCATCGGCTTTGGTGAAATCATCCGCCTGATCATCGTGCACTGGGAGCCGGTCACCGGCGGCACCTCCGGCCTGCGGGCCATACCCGGCATCAGTATTTTCGGAATAGGACCGCAGGGACAAGCGCAGCATTACTACCTCCTGGTCGCAGCGCTGGCGCTGGCAGTGACGATCGCGGTCCGCATCCGCCACTCCCAGCTCGGCCGGGCGATGATCGCGACCAGGGACAGCGAGATCGCGGCGGAACAGAGCGGCGTCGACACCACGCGGATCAAACTGATCGCGTTCATGATCGGGGCGGTTTATGCCGGGCTGGCGGGCTGTCTGTACGCGTCCTCCATACGCTTCATAAGTCCCGACAGTTTTTCCGGCACGCAGGCGATCCTGCTGATGACCATGCTCATCGTTGGCGGAATGGGCTCGATTCCGGGTAGCGTTTTTGGCGCGGTGGCGCTGACCATTCTTCCCGAGGCGCTGCGCTTTCTTGGCCAGTGGTATCTTGTGCTCTACGGCCTCGGCGTCATTGCCGTCATCGTGCTGGCACCTGGAGGGCTGGCATCGCTTGCATCTTATTTTCAGCTGCGCCGGGCGAGTCCGTCTTGACCGTAGCGCACATCATCGTCGCGCGGGGCGTAACGCGGCGATTTGGCGGTTTGGTCGCCCTCGACAACATCGACCTCGACGTGCCCAGCGGCATCGTGCAGGCGATCATCGGTCCAAACGGCTCCGGCAAGACCACACTGCTCAACGCGCTGAGCGGAGCTTCGCACGCCGACAGGGGATCGATTCGCATCGGCGGCCACGAGATCTTCCATCTGAAGCCGCACCGGATTGCGCGGCTCGGCTTGGCGCGGACCTTCCAGAACATCCGGATCTTCGACAATCTGAGCGTTATCGAAAACGTAAAGGTAGCAGCGGCCTGCCACAGTCGCTCCTCGCTCTTCGATATTCTGACATCGAACGGCCGGCAAAGACGGCGCGAGGCCGACATCGATTGTCGCGCGCGCGAGGCGCTTGAAACCGTCGGCCTTGCCCGGCGCGCCAATGATCGCGCCGCGCAGCTTCCTTACGCACAGCAACGCCTTCTGGAAATCGCACGCGCGCTGGCGTCAAGTCCGGATATTCTCTTGCTTGACGAGCCAGCCGCCGGAATGAACACGACCGAAAGCATGACGCTGCTCGGCACCATCGCAAGGCTCAAGAGCCGCGGCATTACCATTTTGCTGGTCGAACACAATGTGCGGCTGGTGATGGGAATAAGCGACCGCGTCACGGTGCTGGACTTCGGCAAGAAGATCGCGGAAGGAGCACCTTCGGACGTTCAACGCGATCCACAGGTGATCGAGGCCTATCTCGGCAGGCGGCACCGGCATGCTTAAGATCAATGATTTAAGGGTGTCCTACGGTCACATCGAGGTGCTGAAGGGCATTTCCTTAAGCGTCGAAATGGGTGAGATCGTCGCCCTGATCGGCGGCAATGGTGCGGGCAAGACCACGACGCTGAGTACGATCTCCGGGCTGGTCCGCCCGAGCGCAGGCACCATTTCCTGGAAGGGCGCAGACATTCAAAACGCCGCGGTCGAAACTATCGTCGGCTCGGGCCTGGCCCATTGCCCCGAGGGTCGGCGGATTTTCCCCGGTCTTACCGTGCTCGAGAACCTGCTTGCGGGTACAGCGTCGCGCCCACGCAACAGGCGCGAGGTCGACGAAGATCTCGCGCTGGTGTTCGGACTGTTCCCGCGCTTGAAAGAGCGGCTGAAGCAAGGCGGCTGGTCATTGTCCGGCGGCGAGCAGCAGATGCTCGCCATCGGCCGGGCGCTGATGGGCCGCCCAAGCCTTTTGATGCTGGATGAGCCGTCGCTGGGCCTTGCTCCGATCGTGATCGAGCAGGTTTTCGATCGTATCGTTGAACTCAACAAGCGTACCGGCCTCGGCGTGCTCTTGGTCGAGCAGAATTCCGCCATGGCGCTCGAAGTTGCGAGCCGCGCTTTCGTGCTCGAGACCGGGGTTATCACCCTGTCGGGACCTTCCGCGGTCCTTGCCGGCGATGCGCGTATCCGCGAAGCCTATCTCGGCGGCTGAAGCTACCCATCGATTTCCCGGCCTGCCTCAGCTTCGTTGCACGCGCTTGCCATTGAGCACCGTTTCGGAAGGAAACAGCCGCTGGCGGCCGGTTCGCGTGCCCTTGTAATTGTCCAGGAATTCGAACGTCCCCTCCCGCAACTCCATGATGGCTACGTCGGCCGGCGCGCCCACATTGAGCGTGCCGCGGTCGTCGAAGGCGGGGAAGCATCGCGCCGCGTTGACGGTTGCGCAGGCGATGATCTGGCCGAGCGGCATGCCGAACATGAAGAACTTCGACATGACGTTCGGCAGGTCAACCACCCCGCTGCCCTTCGATTTCGTATTCCAGTCCGTCGAAAAAGTATCCGGCCACAGGCCCTGCCGGGTCGCCTTCTCGACCGTGTCCCAATCGAAATGATCGGACACGCCGTTGCCGAAGTCAAAGAGGATGCCGCGACGGCGCGCGGCCGTCACTTCCGGCAGCAAAACTCCCCGGTCGTCGAGGATTCCGTTCATTCCCGGGGCGTACATATGCGTGACGATATCGCCGCGCTTGAGCAGCGCAAGAATGGCGCGAAGCGGCGTGTGATTCTGACCGATGTGGATCATGACCGGCAGATTGAAGGGTGCCGCGGCCTCCTGTGCGCGGCGCAACGCCTCGAGGTCGTTGGCACCCGCGACATTGTCCGACAGGCGCGCCTTCACGCCAACGACGATGTCGCGATTGCGAGCGATAGCGGCTTGCGCCAGCGCGACGTTCGCCGCGTTGATGTCATGCAGCTCGCCGCCGGGGGCGATGACGCCGGTGCGGGCGATGTTGACGAGACAGCGGCCGATCTGCGGCGCACCGCGCGCGACCTCGGCGACCGCGTCCATGTTGTCCGCGCCGCCCGTGCCGGCATCGATCCACCCCGTCACCCCATCCTGCAGGCACAGCGGTGGCCCATCCTTGCCGCGGCCGGCATGGGTGTGGATGTCGATAAGGCCCGCGGTGACGATCTTGCCTCGTGCGTCGATCGTCTCAGCCACCTCGCCGGCGACGTTGGCTTGGACCGCCGCAATCCGGCCGCCTGAAATGGCCACGTCACGCACCGCATCGAGGCCAGTGGAAGGATCGATGACACGCGCTCCGCGTATGACGAGGTCATAGCTCGCGGCAGACGCTTTTGGCATTGGTGCCAACAGCGCGGCTCCTGCGGCGCAGACCAATTGTCGTCGGTTCATCATGATCGATCTCCCTCCCTGCGGACTTTCTTGAAGCAATCTTTGCCCGCTGCCGGGGCCGCTCGACCCGCGAGGCTAGTGTCCCTCAAGGACTTGTTCAATCCTGCGATCCTTATTCCGGGCCCGCGCCGATCGGCGGACCGCCGGGCGGCCGGTGCAGAAATGTGATGGTGGCGAAAGCACCGATCCAGGAACCGGCGGCGGCGAAGACGACATAGACCCAGTTCTCGGTGTAGCTGATCACGGCATAAGACGATAACAGATACCAGACGCTGCTCCAGGTCGCTGCCGGCAGGCGCCTTCGCGTTACGACCGCAGAGGTGAACATCACATAAACCGCGTCTGTCGCCGCGGTTGCTGCCAACACGGCGGTGGCAGTCAACGGATCAATCATCATCATTTGATTTGCCTCTCCTCTGATCTTTCCCGCTCTGGCACCTGTTTTGCCTGCGTTTCATCGGCCGTCCATCATTTTCCGGAAAATCGAGCTTATCCTGCCGCGCCGCAAACTTGCATGCTGGCTCGAAACAGAATTAGCTTTGGTAAAACGTGAGGTTGCAACGGAGAGGTTGAGCAAATGGGCGACGAAATGGGGCGAAGGGATTTTCTGGGCGCGGCTGCAGTCGCAGGCGTGGTCGCTGCCGCCGGGCACGCCGCGCTGACCGACCCGGCGAAAGCAGCGCCGGCAGCGGGCGAGGATATTACGCTGAAATCCGCCGGCGAACTAGCAAGCGCCATCCGCTCGAAGCAGCTCAGCTCCAGGGTCGTCGTGGACGCCCATCTCGCGCGGATTGCAAAAGTCAATCCAAAGCTCAACGCCGTCGTTCAGCTCACCGCAGACTCAGCCCGAAAGGAAGCGGACGAGGCCGATGCGGCGCTGGCGCGCGGAGAAATCAAGGGTCCGCTGCATGGCGTACCCGTCACCATCAAGGACACATTGGAGACGATCGGCGTCATCTGTACCGGGGGCACGAAGGGCCGCGCCAACTACGTGCCCCAGGCCGATGCGACTGCGGTTGCCCGGCTTCGTGCGGCGGGCGGCATCATCCTCGGCAAGACCAACGTGCCGGAACTTGCCGGCGCGGCCGAGACCGATAACCTCGTTTATGGACGCACCAACAACCCTTATGACCTCGCCCGCACACCCGGAGGCAGCAGCGGTGGCGAATTGGCGATTGTCGCGGCCTGTGGTTCGCCGCTTGGCCTTGGCACGGACGCGGGCGGCAGCATTCGCATCCCGGCGCATTTTTGCGGTCTTGCCGCGATCAAGCCCACATCCGGCCGCGTCCCGCGCACCGGTCAGTTCCCGATGCCGATGGGTGCGCGTAATGCGGTGTTTCACGTCAGCCTGATCGCACGCAAGGTCGACGATCTCGCGCTCGCCTTGCCGGTCATCGCAGGCCCTGACTTCCGCGACCATTCGATCGTGGCAATGCCATTGCTCGATTCGAAGGCGGTGACGCTGAGGGGCTTGAAACTGGCTTATTTCGACGACGACGGTGCGGTCACGCCAACGAAGGAGATCAGCGCTGCGGTGCGGGATTCGGCCAGGGCGTTCATGGAGGCCGGCGTCAAGGTCGAGGAGAGCCGTCCGGCGGATGCGGCTAAGGCTGCAACCGTCTATCATGACATCAGCCGCGGCGATGGGGGCGAGGGAATACGCGCCTTCCTCAAGAACATCGGCTCGGATCCGATCTCGCCCATGTTCGAGAAGGCATTGACCTATTACGTCGCGCCTGCCTTTGCCAACACGACCGAGGCGCTGGCCGCGTTCGTACGATGGGATGCCTTTCGCAATTCGATGCTGCGCTTCATCGAGAACTACGACGCGGTGCTGTCGGCTGTTGCGCCATATCCCGCATTGCCGCACGGCACCAGCTTTGAGGAACAAAACCGCCGCGGGCTTGGTTATGCACAGATGCACAACCTGACGGGATGGCCAAGCGCAACCGTCCGAGTCGGGACTTCGCCGGAAGGTCTTCCGCTCGGTGTTCAGGTGGCCGCGAGACCCTGGCGCGAAGACGTGGCGCTCGCGCTCGTCTCCCACCTCGAACGGACATTTGGCGGGTGGAAAAAGCCGATGGCAGTGTAGTCTGTCGGAGGCCCCGTTTGGCAACACCCCGGTGCCAGCATCAGGTCAGGGACGAGGCTCATGGCAAACATCTGGGCTCGAAAGCCGACCGCAGCATTGCTGAAGGAGGCCGAAGGCGCGGACGGCGCGCCACATCCCCTGAAACGGAGCCTGTCTGCGCTCAATCTGACAGCACTCGGGATCGGGGGCATCATCGGCGCAGGAATCTTCGTTCTGACCGGACATGCGGCTGCGGCCAATGCCGGCCCCGCCGTCACCATCTCGTTTCTTCTCGGCGCGGTCGCCTGCGCCTTTGCCGGCTTGTGTTATGCCGAAATGGCGTCTGCGGTCCCGATCAGCGGCAGCGCCTACACCTATGCTTACGCGACACTCGGCGAGTTGATCGCCTGGATCATCGGATGGGACCTGATCCTCGAATACGCAGTCGGCGCGACTACGGTCGCCATAGGCTGGTCCGGATACGCCGTCAGCCTGGCCCGGGATTTCGGGCTGACTCTTCCGGCGCGACTTGCGTCCTCCCCGCTCGACTATGATTCGGCGCGCCATGCCTGGTCCCTCACCGGCGCAGTCCTGAATATTCCGGCTGCCGTCATTGTCATTGTCGTGACATCGCTGCTGGTAATCGGCATAAGGGAAACCGCGCGGTTCAATAATTTGATCGTGGCGATCAAGCTTACGGTGATTGCACTGTTCATCATCTGCGCAAGCCCCGCGTTCAGTACGGCGAACTGGGTCGCGCCGGGCAATCCCCAGGGCGCTTTCATTCCGCCCAATGCGGGTATCGGAATTTACGGCTGGTCGGGCATCCTCAGGGGCGCGGCCGTGGTGTTCTTTGCCTATATCGGGTTCGATGCAGTTTCGGCA
Source organism: uncultured Alphaproteobacteria bacterium (assembly GCA_963721935.1). Taxonomy (GTDB): domain Bacteria; phylum Pseudomonadota; class Alphaproteobacteria; order Rhizobiales; family Xanthobacteraceae; genus Bradyrhizobium. The sequence goes on along the minus strand of CAVRMY010000048.1, from coordinate 260,495 downwards.
GCGGCACAGGAAGCCAGAAATCCGATGCGGGACATGCCGATCGGAATTCTCGGTTCGCTGGTCATCTGCACGGTCCTCTATGTGCTCGTTGGCTTCGTACTCACCGGCATTGTCCCATATGACAAATTGAACGTACCCGATCCGATCGCGGTCGGCATCGATGCGGCTGGCGTCGGCTGGCTTTCGCCCGTCCTGAAACTGGGAATCATCCTGGGCCTGACCTCGGTCATTCTCGTGATGCTGCTTGCGCAACCGAGGATCTTTCGCGCCATGGCGCATGACGGGTTGCTTCCCCCAGCGGCGGCGAAAATACATCCGAGATTTCGTACTCCCTACATCTCCACGATCACGACAGGCATTGTTGTCGCAATTCTTGCCGCACTCCTGCCGATCGGCCTTGTCGGTGAACTCGTCAGCATCGGAACATTGTTCGCATTCGCGGTGGTCTCGATCAGCGTTGTGGCGTTGCGTGTCACCCAGCCGATGCTCGATCGTCCTTTCAGAGCCCCCGCGATCTGGATCGTCGGTCCAGCCGGAGCGTTAACGTCGATCTTTCTCATGCTTGGACTGCCAACGGACACCTGGCTGAGGCTGGCCGTTTGGCTGGCGATCGGGCTGGCGATTTATTTCGCCTATGGCGCGCGGCACAGTCGGATCACGAAACCGGGCTAAACGCGCATTTACTTCCGCGGCCGGCCGCGTTTCGCAAAGACGGGGCCTTGTGAATCGACCGTGCAACGAAGCAGGCTGGCGAGCTTGAGCGCTTCGTTGCGCTGCGGGCCGGGTGGCAACAGGCGGGCCTTCTCCAGCGCGTCCGCCGCGCGGATTTCCTGGTCAATTCGGTCGGACACCCGTTGCGATTTTTCGCTCATGATCCAGCTAAGTCGCAGCAATCGAGCCAAAAAGGGAACAGGGGGATTGCCGGCAACTCAATAGACTCCGGCGACGCCCTGTTATTCCCGGCACGTCATGTTTTTATGACGAAACCCCTTCTGCCGATGCCGTTGACACGGCAGGCTCGGCAGACACCGGACTTTACTCACGCGGAATTTGTCGGTCTGAAAATGACCTGCAGCTTCGATCTCAAGTCAAGAGTACGCGCGCGGGAGGGAGCGGCCATGCATTTGCCCGCGACAGACCCGACCATGTTTATTTGCATGCAAATAAACAATCAGGCTTGATCCCGACATAAAGCCGCGCGCAAGATACTCGCCTGAAGGCATTGAACAAAAAGGAAAAAGCGATGGCCCACGATGAGCCCAAGGCAGCCGGTCCGAGCAGGCTCGTGATCCGCAACATCGGCCTTATGCTTAGCGGCGCCCTTGAGAAGCCGATCCTGGATGCCGACACGATCGTTGCCGTCGACGGCAAGATCACCGCCATCGGGCGTGCCAGGGATGTGGATATCGCGCATGCCACCACCATCGTCGACGCCAACGGCACGACGGTCGCTCCCGGTCTGATCGACAGTCACGTGCATCCCGTCGCCGGCGACTGGACGCCGCGGCAAAACCAGATCGGATGGATCGACAGCTTTCTCCATGGCGGCGTCACCACCATGATCTCGGCCGGCGAGGTCCACATGCCTGGCCGCCCGCGCGACGTCGTAGGTCTCAAGGCGATGGCGATCTTTGCCCAGCGTGCGTTCTGGACGCTTCGCCCCGGCGGCGTGAAGGTTCACGCCGGCGCACCCGTGATCGAGCGCGAAATGGTCGAGGAAGATTTCAAGGAACTGGCGTCTGCCGGCGTCAAGCTGCTTGGTGAAGTGGGCCTTGGCGGCGTCAAGGATGGGCCGACCGCACGCAAGATGGTCGGATGGGCCCGCAAATACGGCATTCAAAGCACGATCCACACCGGCGGTCCGTCGATCCCGGGCTCCGGCCTGATCGACAAGGATGTGGTGCTGGAAGCAGACACCGATGTGGTCGGTCACATCAATGGCGGTCACACGGCGCTACCCGACGATCAGATCCGTTGCATCTGCGAGGGCTGCAAGCGCGGCCTGGAACTGGTCCATAACGGCAACGAACGCTCGGCGCTCTATACGCTGCGGATCGCGCGCGATATGGACGAACTCGGCCGCGTCATTCTCGGTACCGATGCGCCGGCAGGCTCCGGCGTGCAACCGCTCGGCATTCTGCGGATGGTGTCGATGCTGTCCTCGCTCGGCGAGGTACCTGCGGAAATCGCGTTCTGCTTTGCCACGGGCAATACCGCGCGGATGCGCTCGCTCGATTGCGGCCTGATCGAAATCGGGCGTTCGGCCGATTTCGTCATCATGGACAAGGCGCAACATTCTGCCGGCAGGAATATCCTGGAAAGCGTGAGGCTCGGCGACCTTCCCGGCGTCGGCATGACGATCATCGATGGCATCGTGCGCACCCAGCGCAGCCGCAACACGCCGCCTGCAACCAAAGTGCCGGAGATCGTCGGGCATTGAAAGCTTTCGGCGATCCATCGTTGCGAGGAGTGAAAGCGAGGCGGCAATCCAGAGTCATTTTTGGGAAAACCGCTGGATTGCTTCGCTAGCGCTCGCAATGACGATGTTTCAAGCCCGGCTCGGCCATGACCGGACACATTCTCAACGCGAAAGGCCCCAATTGCCGAATGTGACGCCAGGCTTCATCGGCGTCTTGTCTCCCTCCTCCTTGAACGCGAAAGTAAGGCCGGCACGGATTTCGTTGATGGGATGTCCGTTCACCACCGCGTACCGAAACGCGGCATCGAAGGAAAGATCCTTCTCAACCTGCCAGATCGCGCCAAGCAGCACGGAACGGGTTTCGGTCTGCGTCCACACCTTGTCGTAAAAGGTCTCGAACACCGGGCGCACTTTCCAGGTCCACGGTCCTTCCAGAATGACATCGAGGAATGCCTCGGCATTATGGTCGCGCGTCAGGTTGGTCTGGACGTTGAAATGCGCGGTTCCCCAGTCCCAGCGCTCCGACAGAATGCCCGCCCAACTGAAGCCCACTCCGGGATCGGCATTGACGCCGGGCAAGAGCGGCCCGAATTCCATGGCGATGCTTGGGCCGGCTTGACCCTGCAGGACACCCGGCTGGACCACCCATTTGAGGAAGGCGCCTTGTGCGGCGAGGCTGGTCACGCCGCCTGACGTAATCGGCGTCAGCATCTCGGTCTGCAGAACGACTTCCCAGCGTTCGGCGAAACCGTAGTTGAAGACCACTTCGGGAGCAATCAGGGTCGATTGCGAGCCGGTCCGCTGCCAGCCGGCCGGTTGCAGTTCGATCTCGGTCTCATGCACATCGGCCACCGCCGCATCGGTTCCGTCGAAAGGCCGGTAGGCAGCAGCCGGCTGCGCGAACAGACAGATCACCACGGCCAGCAAAGCGGCCGAGCCGTTGCGCAAGGTTCGGGAAGGCAAGGATCTGAAAGGCAAGGACTTGGAGCAATTTTGCCCGCCCATCATCGCTCTCCTCAGCGCGACATCCGCCAGGGCGAGCGATCCGGCCAGGATTCCAGCGCGGCCTTCGCCCATTCGGTTGATTTTTCCGTATGGCACAGATTGCAGGCGTTTGGAATCTTCAACGCCTCCGTATCCCCCGGTGTGACAAAATGAAACGTGTGGCTTCGAACCTTCTGGTCGGAGATCGTATCCGCAAGTTTCGGCATGTGACAGGCGATACACTCGTTACCCGGACTTCCCGCCTTGTGATGGGTGTGCGCTTCGACGCTGGGTGCGTGCGGACCGGCCTGCGCGTTGGGGCCGTGGCAATCGAGGCATAGCGCGTTGCCGTTCTTGCGCACCATCGCGACATTGTCCCCGCCGTGCGGATCGTGGCAACTGAAGCAGGTGACACCGCGCGCATACATCAGGCTTTCGACGAAGTCGTTGCCCTGCATGCGGTTCTTGTGGGCGGTGCCGTCGGGAAAATGGGTGAAGGTGGTTTCGCCCAGCTTATGCTCTTCCAGCTTCCAGTAATCGGCCAGGTTCTTGCCGATATCGAAACCCACCGGCCAATCGTAATATTTTCCGAGAATCGGGTTCTTCAGCGGCTGGCCCTGCGAATGACACTGGATGCAGGTATCGTTGGCGTGGACGTAATCGAAGCGTGCCGGATTGAGAATGTTGTCGCGTAGGGGTTTGCGGGCATGCGCCTCGCCTGGGCCGTGGCATTTTTCGCAGCCGACGTTCCACTCGGTGACGGTCCTGGCAGTGATATCGTAGTTGACGGAATGGCAGCCGTCGCAAAGCGGCCCCGTCGGACGCTGGAAATTGTCGGGCGGATAGAACGTCGCCCACCAATCGGTGCCGTTGGCGACGAAATAGCGCCGCCAGGTCTTATGGGCGACGTCCCATTGCGCCGGGAACACGAAGTAATCGTCGCCAACCTTCTTGAAATAACGCTGCTTCCATCGGCTGCCGTAGACGAGCGCGATGTCGTCTTTGGTGAAGGTCAAGAGCGGGTCCGGCTTTGACAGATCGGGAATGATCGCGTCGGGATGCTCGCGCGGGTCGCGAACCACATTGGCCATTCGCGTCTTGCTCCAGCGCGCATAGACGCCCTCATGACAACTCTTGCAGGCCACCGATCCCACATAGGGCGGCGGGGTTTGCGGCACAGCCGACGATGCTGCGGGAGCATCCGCCGTCATCTGCGCAACCTGCGGCAGCCTTCGGATATAGCTCACAAGCTGCCAGATTTGATGATCCGGAAGATTCCATGCCGGCATGCCGGTGTTACGGATGCCGTTTCGGATGTGATAGAAAAGCTCGCCGTCGGGTGTGGCTGCAATCGCAGCCGAGCGCAGCGCGGGCGGCCGCGGATACTCGCCGGCACCGATGGTGGTTTTGCCGCCTCCGTCGTAGGCGTGGCAGACCTCACATTTTTCACGATAGAGATCGCGCCCCGCCGTGATATCGGCCGCGTCGGCCCCCAGCGGATTGACGCTTCTCCTGGCTTCGTCTGGAACGCTCCGGTGCAACAGCCAGGTTGCAACCGAAACCTCGACCGCCGGCGGTTCGCCCCGGGCGCTCGACAGCCCGGGAACGACCAGCAGGTAGAGCGAGCCAGCCAGGGCTGCGATCGCCACGAGAAACAAGGCAACCCAGATGAGGGCTTTTTTTCGCGCAGGCTTGTTCGGGGACATTGATTCGATCGACATGTTGCGCCCTTGCATGACCGAGGACGCGATTCTTGGGCATGTCGCCTGATGGGGAGACCGCTAACCCCCATGCAAATTAAATTAGCCGGCTGACGCCGGCTGTCAATGGCGGCGGAGAAACTGCCGATTGCCGCTGGCACCCACTTGACCCGACCCCTGGGACTGCCCCGATAAGACGAGCGGTCAGCAAACCATGAGGTGATTCGTGAGCCGTCCCGCCCGATACCTGAACGCATCCGCGGCCGCTCAGCGGCTCGGTGTCTCCGCCAAGGCGCTACGGCTCTTCAAAGACCAGCGGTTCGCGTGAAGCCCCGATGGCCAACTCCGCTATTGGGTCCCGATCTCTCCCGCTATCACGGGTCCAAACAGTTCACCGTGCTCGCCGTTGAATCTCGACATCTGCATCTGCTCGACGGGGAAATAATCGGTCGGGCTGGTGTTCACCTTGATGCCCGGCAGCAGCAAGGCGAGTTCAAAATTCTTCAGGTTGGCCGCCTGCCGCATGATGTTTTCCCGGGTCAGGTCGTCGCCGCACTGCTTGAGGACCTGAACCATGGTTTGCGCGGTCAAATAGCCGTAAACGCTGAACGTGCTGGTCTTGTCACCTTCCGGAAAATACTTGTCCATGAAGGCTGCCCACTCCTTGATGGCGGGATCGTCCTTCCAGGCCGGGTCGGTGGGGTCCTTGAGATAGTTGGTAGACAAGATCCCCTTGGCGTTCTCGAGCCCGGCGGGCTTGAGAACGGAGCCCACGGAATTTGAAATGCTGGCGAGAAATTGGACGGGCTTCCAGCCGATCTCTGCGGCCTTTCGGATCGCCTGCGCGGCAAATTTCGGCGAGGCTTCGTTGAAAAAGACGTTGGCGCCAAGGGTCTTCAAGGTAACGATCTGACGGTCGATCGTCGGGTCTGCGGGCTCGTAGGGAATTTCGCCAACAATCATGCGCTTTGTCGCCTCAGCGCCGAGGCCGTCCTTGAAACCCTTGAGATAGTCGCGGCCGGAATTGTCATTCTGATAGAGAATCCCGATCTTGCCCTGCGGCAGGTGCTCCAGGATGTATTTCGCGTAGATTTTCCCCTCGGTCTGGTAGGTCGGCTGCCAACCCATCGTCCAGGGAAAATTCTTCGGGTCACCGAACTTGGTGGCGCCGGTGGCGACGAAGAGTTGCGGCACCTTCTTTTCGTTTAGATATTTCTGGATCGCATTGTTGGTCGGCGTGCCGAGGCTCTGGAAAATCAGCAGTACCTCATCGCTTTCCACCAGCTTGCGCGCCTGCTCCACGGTCTTCGCCGGACTGAAGGCGTCGTCGTAGGAAATGAAGTTGATCTTCCGACCATTGATTCCACCCTCGGCGTTGAGCTTCCTGAAAAACGCGTCCTGCGTCCGGCCGATCAGCGCGTAGGCCGACAGGGGCCCGCTATAGGGCATGATGTTGCCGATCTTGATCTCACCGTCGGTGACGCCGGGGTCGTATTTCTTCTGCGCCGCCACAGGATTAGTGCCTGCCAAGAGGCAGGCAGCGATAGCTACCAGCGTGATCCCGTGTGACCGCACCATGTCGTTCCCCCTTTTGCGCTCGTCGGCTGTTAGCCGATCATGCGGCAGTCTAGGGTTTAGGACCTGAAATTGTCCATCGACAGTGTCAATATTTGTCGGCTGTCAGGGATGAAACGGATATTACACCCCAGGCGCCAAAGCCTGCGTAGGAGCATCGAACGGGTTTCAGCGTTACCTGGATCGGTACAGAACCTCACCGCAGCTTGCTCAGCAACGTAACCAGCGTCTCGCGTTCCCTCGCATCGAGCGGCGCCAGCGTCTCCCGCGTGATCGCCAGGGCATTTGCCGCCACCTTCTCGGCCAGCTGCTGGCCCGCGCGAGTCAGGCTGACCAAAAGACGACGGCCGTCCTCGGGATCGGCGCTGGTTTCGGTAAGGCCGCGGGCGGTGAGGCGATCGATCACGCCCTTGACGGTGGCGACATCCATTGCCGTCAGCCGGCCAAGCTGGTTTTGCGAGCATGGCCCGGTCTCAGTGAGCTTGGCGAGTGCCGCCCACTGCGTCGGCGTCAGGTTGGCCCCGATCTCCCGTGCGAAAATCGCGGCATGGCGTTGCCAGACCTGGCGCAGGATAAAGCCGACCTGGTCTTCGAGGACATAGGCCGGCCGTGAAGGCTTAAGGTTCCGTCTCGGCGAAACACTTCTCGTCATCTGCGTTCCCGCCCCATCTTCTCCGCGTTTCCGATCAAAGCGCCAGGTGCGCATCGCGAATGTCCGGCCGTGCGTCGAGATCTCTCATGGTGCCGGCAAAGCAAATGCGCCCGCGCTCGATGATGTAGGCGCGATCCGAGATCAACCTTGCGAAGTGCAGGTTCTGTTCAGACACGAGCACGCTGACACCTTCCCGCTTCATGGTTTGGATCGCCTCGACCATCTGTTCGACGATCTTCGGCGACAGGCCTTCGGACGGCTCGTCGAGCAGGACAAGCGTCGGATTTCCCATCAGAGTGCGCGCAATCGTCAGCATCTGCTGCTCGCCGCCGCTCATGCGCCCGCCTGGACGGCCTCGCATCTCGGCAAGATTCGGAAACAGCGCAAACAGCCTTTCCCGGGTCCAATGCGGCGCGTTGGCCCGCGCCGGCTGGCGGCCGACTTCCAGATTTTCATCGACCGTGAGATCGGTGAAGATGCGCCGCTCCTCGGGCACGTAACCCAGGCCGCTGCGCACGATCGCGTGTGTCGGCTGGGAAGAGACGTCGCGGCCTTCGAAAATGATGCGGCCGGTGCGCTGCGCAACCAGACCCACGATCGAGCGGAAGGTCGTGGACTTGCCGGCGCCATTGCGTCCCAACAATGCGACCACCTCACCCTCGCCGACCTCGAGCGCAACGTCGAAGAGGATGTGGGCCGGGCCGTAATGGCTGTTGAGGTCCCAAACGGAAAGTTTCACGGGGCCGCTCCCTCCCTGTGACGTGCGTCGTAGACGAGCCCCTCGCCGAGATAAATCGCACGCACCTGCGGGTTGCGCCGCACCTCCTCCGGCCGACCCTCGGCGATCAGGGTGCCGCGATTGAGCACCAGGATACGATCGGCATGTTCAAAGACGACATCCATGTCATGCTCGGTAAAGAGAACGCCGATCGAATGCTCGCGGGCGATTCGAGCGGTCAACCTCATCAGTTCGATGCGCTCGCGCGGCGCCATGCCCGCGGTAGGTTCATCCATCAGGAGCAACCTCGGTCGATTGGCAAGCGCGATCGCAAGCTCGAGCCGTTTGAGGTCGCCATAGGCGAGTTCGCCGCAGGCTCGCTCTGCGAAGCCGCCCATGCCGACCAGTTCGAGCAAGTGGTCCGCTTCCCTTCGCCCGTATCGCGATGTGGAAGCGAGAAGATTGAACAATTTCCGTCCGTAAGACAGAAGCGCGACCTGGACGTTTTCGCGCACCGTCATGGTCGGAAATGTCGCCGTAACCTGGAACGTGCGCCCGACGCCGAGCCGCCAGACCTGACGCGGCCTCATGCCGGCGGTGTCCTCCCCGAGCAGGTTGACCCGCCCCGAATCGGGAAGTGTCTGGCCGTTAAGCATGTCGAAGCAGGTGCTCTTGCCTGCACCGTTGGGGCCAATCAGCGCCAAGATTTCGCCAGACCTCAACGCAAAGGAAACGCCGCGCACCGCATGGACGCCGCCATAGGACTTGCTCAAGCCCTCAACCGACAGCAATGTCTGCGAACCATTCATTCGGCGGTCTCGATCCCCTTGGCCAGTACAGCGGGCTTGGTCGACGCCACGCGACGGCGTCGCCAGATCGTTTCCATCGTGCCGACGATGCCTTTGGGGAACACGACCACGATCAGAACGATGAAGCCGCCGAGCACGAGCTTGGACAGGTCGGTCTGGCTCACCAGCCAGATACTGAGCGCCTTGTAGACGATGGCGCCGACAATCGCGCCCGAAACCGTTTCGACGCCGCCCAGCAACACCATGACCAGCGCATCGACCGAAAGCGAGATGCCAAGGTTATCCGGAAAGACGCTGCCCTTCAGATACGCAAACAAGGCGCCTGCGATTGCTGCGAAGGCCCCCGCGATCACAAACGCCGTCCACTGGATACGCTTGCCGTCGATTCCGATCGCTTCGCCGCGCAGCGGCGAATCGCGGGTGGCGCGCAGCGCAAAGCCAAACGGCGAGAACACGGCGATCCGCAAGGCGGCGACCGCGAGCACGGCGATGAAAAGCGAAAGCCAATAGAAACGCGCAGGGCTTGCGGCCCAGGGTTCCGGCCAGACGCCGAGGATCCCGTTGTCGCCGCCCGTCAACGCGACCCATTGAAACGCAATCGACCAGACGATCTGCGCAAACGCCAGCGTCAGCATCGCAAAATAGACGCCCGATAGTTGGACCGTAAAAAACCCAAACAGGGCCGCGCCCAGAAGACCGAGCAACGGGCCGAGCAGAAGCGATGCAATCATCGGAAGGCCGACAAGCTTCGCAAGGAACGCGGCGCCATAGGCGCCAAGCCCGAAATATGCCGCATGGCCGAATGAGGCCAGCCCGCCCGCCGACATCAGGAAGTGCAGGCTTGCGGCAAAGATCACGAAGATCGCGATTTCAGCACCGACGTTGAGCGCGTAGTTGCCCGCAACCAGCGGCAGCGCCGCCGAAACGATAACCGCCATAACCGCGGCGATGCGTTCGCCGGGCGTGAGCGGCCGCCACACCTCGACGGCAAGCCCCGGAGTTCGGCGTGCGGGGGCTTCCTGCTTCCCGAACAGGCCCCAGGGCCGGACGATCAGCACGACGGCCATTACGAGAAACACCAGAATGATGGAAATTTTCGGAAAGATCAGGATTCCAAACGCGTTCAGTTCCGAAACCAGCACCGCCGCCACGAATGCGCCGACGATACTGCCGAGCCCACCGATCACCACGACGACGAAAATCTCGACGATGACCCGCAGATCCATGGCATGGTTGACCGCATCGCGCGGAATTTGCAGCGCGCCACCGAGGCCTGCGAGAAAAACCCCCAGCGCAAACACGCTGGTGAAGAGCCACTTCTGATTGACACCCAAGGCCGCCACCATGTCGCGGTCCTGCGTTGCGGCACGAACCAGCACTCCCCACCGCGTGCGCTGGAACAAGAGCCACAACAGCAGAAGCACCACCGGGCCCAGCACGATCAGGAACAGCTCATAGGAAGGAATATTCTGACCGAAAAAATCGACCGCGCCCTTGAACCCGGGCGCGCGGCGGCCCAGCAGATCGCTCGGGCCCCAGATCAGGACCACGAGATCCTCGACCATCAGCGTCAACCCAAAGGTCGCCAACAGCTGAAACAGCTCCGGGACATGATAGATCCGGCGCAGCAACACCATTTCCACCAGCACGCCGATCGCCGCGGCGATCAGCGCGGCGGCAACGATGCCGCCCCAAAAGCCGGTGGCGCCGGAAAATCGTTCAGTCAGCGTGAACGCGATGTAGGCGCCCAGCATGTAGAACGCACCGTGCGCGAAATTGACGATCCGCGTCACGCCAAAAATGATCGACAGGCCGGATGCGGCCAGAAACAGCGATGCCGCGCTGGCAAATCCGGTCAGGAACTGAACGATGTAGAAGGCCATTTATGGTGTGCAGCGCGTTTAGAGTTCGACGGCTCCATCCTTCGAGACGCATCGCTTCGCCATGCTCCTCAGGATGAGGTCTTTAATTCTTCGTCGGGATGAGCCCGTTGACCCTCATGGTGTGGAGCGCGGCAGCGCTGCGCGTCTCGAACCAGGAGGCCGGGATCGTCCGAGGCAGCAGAGCATCAGCCGATCGGTTTCACTCCTGCGGGCGCATTTTTACGACTTCAGCATCGCTCGGAAGATAGTCGGATCCTTTGCGATAGGCCGAATCCACCATCACGCCCTTGCCATCCTTCAAGGCCGTCCTGCCGACGAACGCGCCGAGCGTCGACTGATGATCGATCTTGCGGAACGTGATCTCGCCAAACGGCGACGACACCGACAAACCTTCGGCCGCGGCGATCAGCTTGTCCGGATCGGTCGAGTTGGCCTTGGTGAGAATTGCCGCCGCAGCCTTGATCGTCTCGTAGCCGACGATCGACCCAAGCCGCGGATAATCGTTGTATTTGGCCTGGTAGGCCTTCAGGAACGCATCGTGCTCGGCCGTCTTGATCGAGTACCAGGGATATCCGGTCACGATCCACCCCTCGGGCGTCTCCTCCTTCAGCGGATCGAGATATTCCGGCTCGCCGGTGAGGAAGCTCACCACCGCGCGATCCTTGAAGAGACCGCGGGTGTTGCCTTCACGAACGAGTTTGACGAGATCGGCGCCAAAGGTCACGTTGAGGATGGCTTCCGGATTTGCCGCGGCGATCGCCTGCACCACAGGACCCGCATCGATCTTGCCCTGCGGCGGCCACTGCTCTTCGACCCACTGAATGTCGGGCCGTTTCTCCGACATCAGTTTCTTGAACACCGAAACCGCGGACTGGCCATATTCGTAGTTCGGCGCAATCGTCGCCCAGCGCTTTGCCGGCAGCTTTGCGGCCGCTTCCACCAGCATCGCTGCCTGCATATAGTTGGAGGGACGCAGGCGGAAGGTGTAGCGATTACCCTTGGACCAAATGATGGCGTCGGTCAGCGGTTCCGCAGCAAGGAAGAAAACCTTCTTCTGGTTGGCGAAGTCGCTGACGGCAAGACCGATGTTTGAAAGGAATGTTCCTGCGAGCATGGCGACGTTCTCGCTCGACACCAATTCATTGGCGGCGGTCTGCGCGTCGGCCGGCTTGCCGCCGTCATCCTTGGAAATGACAACGAGCTTCTTCCCGTTGATGCCGCCGGCGGCATTGATCTGTTCGACGGCGAGCTGCCAGCCCTTGCGATAGGGTTCGGTGAACGCGGGCAGCAGCGAATAGCTGTTGATCTCGCCGATCTTGATTTCGCCGCCCTTCATTTCGTTCTGCGCCATCGCGGTCTGCGCCAAACCGCCGAAGACAATGGCCAGCGTCGCACCCAACAGACGTTTGCTTCGTCGCATCCGAAAACCTCCAATGTTAAGCTTCAGCTATCGCAGACCGTCTTCACCCTTTATCTCCGAAACCTTCAGGCCGCCGACCCTGGCAAGCGGCCTTCCGCTGTCGGTGACCGCAACCGCGACCATGATTTCGTTGGCGCGCGGGGCGTCGTTGACCTGCACTTCCATGCCGTCGAAATGGCTCCTGACGAAAGCCGCATCCTTGTGGCCGAGCGGAATATCCAGCGTAGTACCCGGTCCGCCGCGTTTTTTCGACGATGGAATCAACGCGGCACCCTTGCCAAGGACTTTACGCACCGGCGCGCCCATTTTCGGATGCAGGATCGCAGCCGCATGTTCAAGCTCGCCATTTTCACCCACCGCCGCCGCCTTGCCGTAACTTTGCGCCTTTGCACCCTCGATTCCCAGCGCCGTCACCGCACGCCTTGCCAGCAGATCGCCCAGCTCCTCGCCAATCTCGATCAACGGCGTGAGATCCTCCACATATCTGCCAGCGAAGGGGTTTTCAATGACCGCAATCGCTGCCGCTCGCCGGGTCGGCGGCGCGACGGTTCGTCCCATCTCCGAATGCGTCTCTTCAACGACGGTTACGATCTTGCGGATGATCGCGCTCATGGACCTGCATCCTGTCATAAAATTGCGGTTTACGCATGGATCGCGTTTCCGATTGATTGGCCGCGCACGGGACCTGCAATGTTTGGACTAAAGCCCCTCGGCGCGACGATACGCATTTCGCCTTGCAATTGCAGCGCGGCTGCATCGATCAGGCCCCCGGCAAGCAGCGCGCGCGCCGCTGCGGCCCCTCCATCGAGCGCAGCAGCGATTTCGAATTCCTGCAAAGGCCCAACCTCACGCGTCACCATTCGCGCGCCGAGATCGCTGTCGGGCTGAAGGCTTTCCGCGGGCAAGCGAACGATCGCCGGATGGCCGGGCAGATCGACCGCATTGGCGATGATGGTCGCGGCGGCATCCGCCTGCGCCGCCGTCCGCGCCAGCACGGTCACTGCATCGGCGATACCGAGCGAGAAACTGCGTCCGTGACGGCCGCTGGTCGCAATGCCCCGTGTCGGATCACTGGCTTCGACGATCATCGTCCGCATCACGCCAAACCGGTCCGGACGATCCAGGAGGCCGACTGTAAACTGCTCGCCATCCGAAAGATGCAGCGCGATGTCACCGCCATTGTTCACATAGGCCCGATCGAGCCGCGCTTCGTCCATCATCGCGCCGAGGATCTCGTCGGCCACACTGCCCGCGACCGCCGCCATCGGGGTGATGAATTGATCAGCCGCAAAAGGCGCTACCGCCGCATGCATGCGGCGCGCAACGCCGCCCTTCAGCGCACAGGCCCGCGGATCGGCAGCCTCGCGCAACAACGGCAGTTCGGCACAGAGTTCATCCAGAAGGCCCGTGAACCGGGAGGCCGCGGCGCGATAGGCCGCGTGCAAGCTCATATCGCTGCCATGCGCCTCTATGATCAAATCGATCGGGCCATCCTGCAGATGCAGCCGCTTGCCGTCCGCCAATAAACCGATTCGCGGCTGCCTGTTCATGGCCGCGATCCCGGCAAGGTCGGCGGCGCGGTCAAATGAAGGGTCTCGGCGTTCGGCTTCAGCGAAGCCAGCGGGCGAACATGATCCATATGGCCGCCGAGTGCAGCATAGTCCGATAATCGCATCGTGAACTCGATGGGCGCGACAAGCGCCGGCGTCGGCACGTAGCCGAACGCACCCGCCGGTAGCCGCGTGACATCGACCATGAACGTGATGCCGCCGCCCGGCCAGACATAGACCGGCGCGCCGCCGCTCGTGACGCGCGTCAGCGCTTCTTTCACCGATCGTGTCAGTCGCACCGGGTTATCGGTCACGCCCGCCCGCAACGAGCCCCCCGCCCCGCCCATGAAGAGCACAGTGCAAAGTGCGGGCTCGCAATTCTCCTGGATTCGCTCGACCGAAAGCTTCAGATCCGCCGGCATCGGCTTCTCGGCAGGCCTCAGCCCCTCGTCGAGTTCGTAATAGGCTGCGTGTTCGCCGGTGGTTGAAACCATCAGCATGGTCATGCCGGGACGGCTCGTCCTCGGATCGAAGGACCCGAGAATAGAGAGCGGATCGGAAATATTGGTACCGCCCCAGCCAGTACCCGGTTCGGCGACCTGGAAATAGCGCCCGGGCGTCGAGCGCCGTCCCTTCATCTTGATTCCGGTCTCGGGAATTTCCAGCACTTTGCCGGCCTGGTGCTCGCTGAGCACGCCGGTGATGTGGTCATCGACGACGACAACCTCGTCGACCTTGCCGTGCCATTGCTTGGCAAACATGCCGATAGTGGCGGAGCCGCAGCCGACCCGCATCCGCTCTTCGGTGACGCCATTGACGATCGGCGGATAGCCCGCCTGTACCACCACCGTGGCGCCGCCGTCGATGGCAAGTTCCACCGGCCTGCAATTGCTCAAATCCATCAGCGCGTCGCAGGTGACGCGCCCTTCCTTCTTCGAACCGCCGGTGAGGTGATGGACGCCACCCAACGACAGCATCTGCGAGCCATACTCGCTCGTCGTGACATGGCCCACCGCCTCGCCCTGCACTCGGACGGTTGCCGTTTCAGGGCCGAGAAACCGATCGGTATCGATCTTCACCTTGACGCCGCAATAGCTGAAGATGCCTTCGGTCACGACGGTGACCATATCAACGCCGTCGATCTGAGAGGAAACGATGAACGGCGCCGGCTTGTAGTCGGGATAAGTCGTGCCGGCGCCGATCGCCGTCACGAACACGTCCCGCTCCGAAACGATCTTTCCGTCCCAGTCGCCCCCGGCCTGGAACGGCACCAGCCGTCCGCCATGCGATACTGTCTTTTCCAGGAGAATATGCGGATCGACGCGCACCAACTGGCCGTCGTGATTGGCGTAGCGATCGCAGGCGCCGGCCGCGCCCGGCTTGATGTAGCACATCACCGGACATGCATCGCAGCGGATCTTGTCAGATGCTATGGATGCATCGGTCGGCATGCTGACACCTTTGCGAATGCCGGATTTGCTGTGCGATCCCCGAGGCGCAGGACAGTCGCGCCGGTCGGCCGCCGGATATTCGTTCGTATACGAATGATGTTGCGCGCACCACGGAAACCTGTCAAGCGGGCTTCGCAACGAAATCCAGCTTTGCCGGATTAAAACTTCATGCGCCCTGTTCATAAATCCGGCAACGCAGCGGGCGCGCAGGATTGGCAACCTTGCACGCTCGTATACAAACGGTATCCTCAACGGTTTGAACGATGTGTGCAATGCAATCGTCTCGCCGGAACCCACGTCCATGACGCAAGGCCCGATCCGCCTGAAAGTCAACGGCAGGATTTGCGAGGTCGGCGCCGCCCCCGATACCGCGCTGCTTTACGTGTTGCGCAACGATCTGGAATTGAACGGACCGAAATATGGCTGCGGGCTTGGCGAATGCGGCGCCTGCACGGTGTTGATCGACGGCGTTGCGGGGCGTTCCTGCGTGATTCCGATCAGCGGCTGCCTGGATCGCGACATCCTCACCCTCGAAGGCCTTGGCTCGCGCAGCAATCCCGATCCGATACAGGATGCCTTCATCAGGGAGCAAGCTGCGCAGTGCGGCTATTGTCTCAATGGCATGATCATGACCACGAAGGCTTTGCTGATGCGCAACCCTCACCCCACCGAGGCTGAGGTGCTCGAAGAGCTGCGTTACAACCTTTGCCGATGCGGTGCGCATGTCGAAATCGTGCGCGCGGCGATGCGGGCTGCCGGCAGCGCCATCGCCGAGGTTTCCGACTGATGGCCGCGCCGGACATTTCAGGGCAACACCGCGATCTCCGGCCGGGAACCCTGGTGGTCGCGCGCAGGATCGCTTCCAGCGCGACAGATGAATTCGAAACTTTCATCAGAATCACGGCCGACGGTTCGGTCACGGCCTTCAACGGCCATGTCGATCTCGGAACAGGCGTACAGACGGCGCTTGGACAGATCGTCGCCGAGGAACTCGACGTGTCCTTTGCCCGCGTCATCGTCGTGCTCGGCGATACCTCGCGCGGGCCAGATCAGGGCGCAACGATTGCGAGCGAGACGATTCAGATTTCAGCCGCACCGCTTCGCCGCGCCGCCGCACAGGCGCGACAATTCATCATCAAGCGTGCGGCGCAACGGCTTGAAATTCCCATCGACGACCTCACGGTCGAAGATGGCCTTATTCGCGGACATAACCGCACGCTCAGTTACGGCGAAGTGATCGGCGATGACGTCATCCGCCTGGAGCTCTCCGACGATGTTCAGCTCAAGGCCGCAGATACCTACAGCATCGTCGGGCAATCGATCCCGCGGGTCGATATTCCCGCAAAGGCTACGGGCGAACTCGTGTTCGTTCACGACGTGCGTGTACCCGGCATGCTCCACGGCCGGGTCGTGCGGCCGCCCTATGCCGGCGTCGACGCAGGCGATTTCGTCGGCAACAGCCTGATCGCGGTCCATGAAGCCTCGGTGCGCGACATTGCGGGGCTGGTTGCGGTGGTCCGGATCGGTGACTTCGTCGGCGTCGTGGCCGAGCGCGAGGAAAATGCCGCCAAGGCCGCCGCGCAACTGAAGCTGAGGTGGAAGCCGGTCCCGACGCTGCCCGATCTGGGAGACGTCGAGACGGCGCTACGCGCCAACCCGTCAACGCCGCGAACCCTGATCGAGAAGGGTTGCGTCGAGGCTGCACTGTCCGGCGCCGAAAAGCCGATGCCGCGCACTTACTCGTGGCCGTACCAGATGCACGCCTCGATCGGCCCCTCCTGTGCGGTCGCGGACTTTGCGGACGGTCGGTTGAGGGTGTGGTCGGGTACGCAAAATCCCCACATTCTGCGCGCCGATCTTGCGCTGTTGCTCAGGTTGCCGGAATCCGGGATCGAGGTCATCCGGATGGAAGCGGCCGGCTGCTATGGCCGCAACTGCGCCGACGACGTCTCCGCCGATGCGGTCCTGCTGTCGCGCGCGGTTGGACGCCCGGTGCGCGTGCAGTTGACGCGTGAACAGGAGCATGCCTGGGAACCGAAAGGCACCGCGCAACTGATGGACGTCAGGGGTGGGTTGAACGCCGATGGCAGCGTTGCGGCCTACGATTTCGCAACCCGTTATCCTTCCAACGGCGCGCCCACTCTGGCGTTGCTGCTGACCGGTACGATCCCGCCCTCCCCGATCGTGTCGGAGATGGGCGACCGTACCGCGATTCCACCCTACGACTACGATAATATGCGCGTGGTGGCGCATGACATGCCTCCGATCGTGCGGGCATCGTGGTTCCGCGGCGTCTCGGCGCTGCCCAACACCTTTGCGCACGAATCCTATATCGACGAACTTGCGCTAGAGGCCGGCGTCGATCCGATTCAGTATCGCCTGCGCTATCTCAAGGACGAGCGCGCCATCGATCTCGTCAACGCGGTGGCCGAGCGCGCCGGCTGGAAGCCGCGCCCGGTGCGGCGACAAATGGATGCGGAAGGCGACGTGGTGCAAGGCCGCGGCTTTGCCTATGCGCTTTACGTTCACAGCAAGTTTCCAGGCTATGGTGCGGCATGGTCGGCCTGGATTGCCGACGTTGCCGTCAACAAGGCAACCGGCGACGTCAGCGTGACGCGCGTGGTCGCCGGGCAGGATTCCGGCCTGATGATCAATCCTGAAGGCGTCCGCCACCAGATTCAGGGCAATGTCATCCAGTCGACCAGCCGCACGCTGATGGAACAGGTTTCCTTCGACCGGAGCTTCGTGGCGAGCCGCGAATGGGGCGCCTATCCAATCATCAAATTTCCCGACCTTCCGAAGATCGATGTGCTGATGCTGCCGCGGCCGGACCAGCCGCCGCTTGGGGTCGGCGAATCCGCGTCCGTTCCAAGTGCGGCGGCGATTGCCAATGCCATCTTCGACGCGACCGGAGTGCGCTTTCGCGAACCACCCTTCACGCCCGAGCGCATCCTGGCGGGATTGCGCGGCGAGCAGCCACCAGCTCGCACCGCCTTGCCTGCGGCGCTGGTTCCACCGGCCTCGCCCTGGCGGAATCCGTTCAAAAAACGCCGCGGCACGCTTGCGACCATCGCCGCCCTCGTTACGGCCGGCATTGCGATCGCCTCAGCCACACTGCCATGGCGATCGATCGCGCCGATAGCGCGGCCCAAGCCTTCGGTATTCGCGCCGGATACGATCGAACGCGGCCGGATACTCGCAGCCCTTGGCAACTGTGCGGTCTGCCACACCGACGTCAACGGCATCGTCAATGCCGGCGGCCGGGCGATCGAAACGCCGTTCGGAGCAATCTTCAGCACCAACATTACGCCGGATGTCGAGACTGGGATTGGCGGTTGGTCCTATCCCGCCTTCGAGCGCGCCATGCGCGAGGGCATCCGCCGCGACGGCCAGCATCTTTATCCTGCGTTTCCCTATACGCATTATGCGAAGACGACCGACGCCGATCTGCAGGCGCTCTACGCCTACCTGATGGCGCAGGCGCCGGTGCGGGCCAGTAATCGTGAGAACACCCTCGCCATTCCGTTCAATTGGCGTCCGCTGCTGGCCGGCTGGAACGCGCTGTTTCACCGCTCCGAAGTGTTCGCGGCCGATGCGACCAAATCCGCTGCATGGAATCGCGGCGCCTATCTCGTGGAAGGCCTTGGCCATTGCGCCGCCTGTCATTCTCCACGCAACCGGCTGGCCGCCGAAAGGGCCGATGCCTATCTCGCCGGCGGCTTTACGGAGGATTGGGAAGCGCCGCCCTTGACGTTGCTTTCGCGTGCGCCGATCCGATGGAACGAAGATGAACTGTTCGCTTATTTGCGGACTGGGGAATTGAGATACCACGGCGTCGCCGCGGGGCCGATGGCGCCTGTGGTCAAGGAACTGGCCGCGCTTCCCGATGAAGACATTCGTGCGATGGCTGTCTATCTTGCCTCCTTCAACCAGCCCGCGATCGATAAAACAGATCAGGACGCGTTGGCGGAGAGGCTCGAAGCGCTGACCCGCACGCGTCTCGCCTCCGCTTCTCCCGCCGGTTATCGGATTTACGAGGGTGCATGCGCCGTTTGCCATCAAATCGGCGGCCCACCCTTGTTCGGCAGCCGGCCGTCGCTGGCGCTCAATAGCAATCTGCACGCGGCCGTACCCGACAACCTGATCCAGGTGATCCTCAATGGCATCGCCGCACCGGTCAGAAGCGACCTCGGCTATATGCCTGCTTTCAGGGACAGCCTTTCTGATGAGCAACTGGCCGAGCTTGTCGCCTGTCTTCGCCGGCAATTCGCCCCCGAAAAGCCCGCCTGGACCGAGCTGCGGGCCGCAGTTAACCGTATCAGGCAGGGGATTTCGCACTGATCCGATCTGCTATGCTTTTCCGAAAGCCACTGGTTGCAAGGCCTCGGGCCGGATAGAATTAGCATATGGCAGTCACGGATATCGCAAGTCGGACCTACAATCATGGCTGGCGGCTCGACCCGATCGTGCGCAGCCTGCTCGATACCGATTTCTACAAGCTGCTGATGTTGCAGATGATCCGCCAGTGCTACCCGAACCAGCGGGTAACCTTTTCGGTCATCAACCGCAGCAAGCATGTTCGCCTCGCCGAAGTGATCGACGAGGGGGAGCTTCGTGCCCAGCTCGACCACGCCCGTACCATCCGCTTCAGCAAGAAGGAGCTGATCTGGCTTGCCGGTAATACGTTCTACGGCAAGACCCAGATGTTCTCGCCCGATTTCATCAACTACCTTTCGACCTTCCGTCTTCCCGAGTACGAGCTCAACAAGGTCGACGGCCAGTACGAGTTGAATTTCTACGGCCCGTGGACCCACACGACCATGTGGGAAATTCCGGCACTCGCCATCCTCAATGAATTGCGCTCGCGCCAGGTGACGAAGGGGCAAGGCAGGTTTGCCCTCGACGTTCTCTACGCCCGCGCCAAAGCCAAGCTATGGACAAAGGTCGAGCGCCTGCGGAAACTGGAGGACTTGCGTCTTTCCGATTTCGGCACCCGCCGCCGCCACGGTTTCCTGTGGCAGCGCTGGTGTGTCGAGGCGGTGAAGGAAGGCCTCGGGCCGTCGTTTACGGGCACGTCCAATGTGCTCCTGGCGATGGACAATGATCTGGAAGCGATCGGGACCAACGCCCATGAACTGCCGATGGTCGCCGCGGCGCTGGCCAACGACGATGAAGAGCTGCGCCGGGCGCCGTATCGCGTTCTCGATCAGTGGCGACACACCTATGGCGGAAATCTTCTGATAGCGCTGCCCGATGCTTTCGGTACCAAGGCGTTCCTTCGGGATGCACCTGAATGGGTCGCCGACTGGACCGGTTTTCGGCCTGACAGCGCGCCGCCGATTGACGCTGGCGAGGAAATCATCAAGTGGTGGAAGCTGAAGGGAAAGAATCCCAAGGAAAGGCTTTTGGTGTTTTCCGACGCCATGGACGTTGGTTCGATCGAGGAGATCTTCCATCATTTTGCCGGCCGGGTCCGCGTCAGCTTCGGCTGGGGCACCAACTTGACCAACGATTTCATCGGATGTGCGCCGGACGGCTCGGTCGATCTCGACCCGATCTCCATTGTCTGCAAGGTGACGTTGGTTGACGGCCGGCCCGCGGTAAAGCTTTCGGACAACCCCGAGAAAGCCACGGGAAGTCCAAGCGAGGTCGAGCGATACCTGCGCGTGTTTGGCAATGCGGGCCGGGTCCGCACTGCCGTCCACGTGTGATCCGCCATTGCGAGCTCAATTGGACTGGGTCGAATACACGACCCGTCATGCGCGGGCTTCGACCCGCGCATCCATCAATTCATCTAAAATGCTTCTCGCGAAGCGGATGGGTTGCCGCCGGCAACGACGCAGACCAGAACTATCCCGGCCGGGCCGATGGCTTGCGCTCGATCGGATGGATATCGATGGCCCGCAACCGGCCCAGGCGCAGCACTTCCATCTGGAGCGTGCGGTCGATCCGGTCGCGATCGAGCACGCGGATCAGGTCGTCAACGCCCTGGATCTTGACGCCGTCGAGCTTGATCACGACGTCACCGGGCAACAGTCCGGCGCGGCCTGCCGGTCCATCCGGCTCGATCTGTGCCAGAAGCGCCCCCATCTTGTTGTCGACGCCGGCGATGACCGCATGCCTTCTCGGGACGGGCGCCGTCTGGCCCGCTACCCCAATATAGGCACGCCTTACGTAGCCGTGGCGGATGATTTCGGAGAGCACGAATTGTGCGGTGTTGCTGGCGACCGCGAAGCAGATGCCCTGCGCACCGCTGATGATCGCCGTGTTGATGCCGATCACCTCGGCCGCCGATGAAACCAACGGGCCGCCGGAGTTGCCGGGGTTTAGCGCGGCATCGGTCTGAATGACGTCCTCGATGGTCCGGCCGCTCACGGATCGAATTGAGCGGCCGAGCGCCGACACCACGCCGGCAGTCACCGTCGATTTAAACCCCAGGGGATTGCCGATCGCAACCACGAGTTGGCCGCGGCGCAGTTTCTGCGAGTTGCCGAGCGAAGCATAGCGCAAGTCGCGTACCCCGTCGGCGCGCAGCAGCGCCAGATCAGTGTCGGGGTCGACGCCAAGTACGCGGGCATCCGTTACGATGCCTTCGATGTCCCGTAGCCTGATCTGCCGCGCCGATCCGACCACGTGGCTGTTGGTGAGCACAAGGCCGTCCGGCGAGATGACGATGCCCGAACCCAAGCCCCCGCGACGGCGTCTGTCAGTCTCTTTCGCACCGGTTTCGACCCGAACCACCGCCGGACCGACGCGCTCGGTCACATCGATGACGGCGTTGGAGTAGGCGTCGAGCAGGGGCTGGTCATTTGCGGCCGCAACTTCTGCCGCCTCGGCGCCAGGGGATGAATTGTCGGAAGTATCGTTGGTAAGATCCAGCATGGTGCAATCCTCCCAAACTCAGATGGTGGTTCCCACCCACCCCCGCAAGAGAGCGTCGGAACTACCCTGAAATGGAAGGGGCGCTTGAAATGACGGCCCTCATTCCTTGGGTATTCTGGCGCCGCCAAAGGAGCAAGAACTGGTTTTCCCGTTGTTCCGCGTCCTTCCGGCGTGCCATGCGCTTTTGAGGCGCAGCGACCGTGCTCACCAAATCGGTCTGTCGGCTCAGCGTCCCGTTGCGCTGGCTTGGAGCCTGACGAGTTCGCCCTGATACCAGCCGAGAATCTGTTCGCCGTTCCAGTGCAGGACGCCTTCGTGCCTGTTGACGAAGTCGTAGATCGCTTCGAGATATTTGATCCGGAAAGGCTGGCCGCTGATGTAGGGATGAATCGCAATCGACATGATCTTCGGCCGCTGCTTGCTCTCCGCATAGAGGCGGTCGAAACTGTCGATCGTGCGCCTGAGCAGATGATCGCTGTCGTGGTGCTGAACCAGCATCATGGGAATGTCGTTCAGCTCCACCGTATAAGGCAGCGTCACCAGCGGGCCCTTGGCGGTGCGGATCACTGTTGGCTCATCATCGTAGACCCAATCGCCGATATACCTGACGCCGGCCTCGGCGAGCAATTCGGGCGTCTCGTAAGTCTCTGTCAGGCCGGGTCCCAGCCATCCGACCGGCCGCTTGCCGGTGAATTTCTCGATCACGCTCATCGAGCGGGCGATCATCGTCGTCTGGTCGCTTTCCTTGTGGATCGGCCCCTGTTCGTAGGCATGGCCCATGAATTCCCAGCCCTGCTCCTTCGCCTCACCTGCCACGCGCGGATAGTCCTCGCAGACACGCGCGTTGATGGAGAGGGTCGGCGCAATGCCGAGTTTCCTGTAGAGATCGAAGAAACGCCAGACGCCCACGCGCATGCCGTATTCGTGCCAGCTCCAGTTCGGCACGTCCGGCAAGAGCGGAACGCCGGTCGGCGCCGGCAAAACCTGGCGCGCCATCGGCTTGCCGATGTCCCAGACCTCGAGGTTGACGATCGTCCAGACCACCATACGCGCGCCATCCGGCAGCCTCAGGGGCGGACGGTCGACGATGGCGGAATAATCGGATCGTTCGCGCGGGATCATGGGGGTGGTCATTTGAAATGCCTTCCGGGCTCGGTTTGAAAAAACGAGATTAGCCGGGCGAAAGCGCGTCGGACAATCACCGCCTCACTGTCACAATAGATTAGAACGCGGTGCGGATGCAGGCCAATCCTGCCGCACGCATTATTCGATGGCGACTAAAGCCGGCTTTCCACCGCGCTGCCGGCTGGTCGGAGCCCGCACGACGAATCGCACCCACCACCAGACAGGTCGCTTCAAAGACCAAGAACGAGCGTTGCGTAGGCAAGAGGCCGTAGTGCGATTTGGTACGCTTTGACGAATTCCTGCACCTCGGGCTTGTCCAATGCGGGCGTGAACACTGCAACCCCCGTCAATCCGGACAGGCACCCGCATCACGGAATGGCTGGGAAACCCGCAAGGCCGCGGGCAATATCCACTTCCGAAGGTATGTCTTGAAGGCAAAATCGTTGCCTGCCAGGCCAATATGGAATTTACCACGGAGGGAGAACATAGACGTTGCGGGCCTGCCATTGTCCACTCACGAGCGTGTGCGCCCTGGCAAACTGGCCCTCCAGGGCGGTTTCGCGCTTCGGCGATATCCCCGGCTTGATGAGCTTGATCTTCGATCGCGGTTCGCTATATCGAGATTTTCCTTGAGAATTCCGCGAGCAGAGAAGATGACGACTGTCGATCCCGACGTAGAAACGCAGCCGTTTCAGGCCGAAGTTTCCGAATTACTGCACCTGATGGTGCATTCGGTCTATTCGGAGACCGAAATTTTTCTGCGCGAGCTGATCTCCAACGCGTCCGACGCCTGCGACAGGCTGCGCTACGAGGCGATCGCCAATCCAACGCTGATCGGGGATGGCGACGCGCCGAAAATCCGGATCATTCCCAGCAAGAAGGACAATACTCTGACCATCGCCGATACCGGCATCGGCATGGATCGGCAGGAACTGATCGACAATCTCGGGACCATTGCGCGCTCCGGCACGAGGTCCTTCGTTTCACGTCTCAAGGAAGCAAAGGATGGCGCTGGCCTGATCGGGCAATTCGGCGTCGGCTTCTATTCGGCCTTCATGGTTGCCGAACGCATTGTCGTCACCAGCCGCCGCGCGGGCGCCGAGGATGCCTGGACCTGGTCGTCATCGGGCGGCTCCGGTTTCGAGATAGCGCCCGCCGGCACGAACGGCGCGGTGGTTCCCTCGCGCGGAACCGACATCGTCCTGTATCTGAAAGCGGATGCGGTGAAATATCTAGAGCCCTTCGAGATCGAGCGCATCGTTCACTCCTATTCCGACAACATCCAGTTCCCGATCGAACTCGTACCCGAAGAGGGCGAGCCGCGACAGATCAATTCGGCGAGCGCGCTGTGGCAGCGACCGAAGTCCGAACTCACGCCTGAGGATTATGCGCAGGCCTACAAGTCGCTTGCGGGTGCGTTCGATGAGCCGGCCATGACACTGCATTATCGTGCGGAAGGCCGATACTCCTACGCGGTATTGCTGTTTGCGCCTTCCGCCAAGCCGTTCGACCTGTTCGATCCGGCACGCAAGGGCAAGGTCAGGCTTTACGTGCGCCGCGTGTTCATCACCGACGATGCGGAGCTCTTGCCCGCCTATCTCCGCTTCATCCGTGGTGTCATCGACAGCGAAGACCTGCCGCTCAACATTTCACGGGAGATGCTGCAGAATAATCCGCAGCTCGCCCAGATTCGGAAAGCAGTCACCACCCGCGTGATCTCGGAACTGGAAGCGCTGGCCGAGAAGCAGCCGGAGAGTTTCGCCAAAATCTGGGATGCCTTTGGATTGGTCATCAAGGAAGGCATCTATGAGGATTTTGAGCGGCGCGAGAAGCTTTTGGCCTTGTCGCGGTTCACCACGACGGCAGGCGAGAAGCGCACGCTCAAGCAATATGTCGGCGAACTGAAGCCTAACCAGACTGAAATCTATTTCCTGGTCGGCGACAGCATCGAAAGGCTCAAATCCAATCCAAAGCTCGAATTGGCGGCTGCGCGTGGCATCGAGGTGCTGTTGCTGACCGATCCCGTCGACGCGTTCTGGACTTCGGCGCCGCTTGATTTCGAAGGCAAACCCCTGAAGTCGCTGAGCCAGGGCGACGTTGACTTCGGACTTGTTCCGTTGCTCGATGACGGCAAAAAACAACAGACCAAGCCGGACGCGGACGAAGCGATGATCATTGCCGTGATCAAGTCGAACCTGGGTGATCGGGTTTCCGACGTCCGCGCGTCGCAACGGCTGACGTCCAGCGCGTCATGCCTGGTCGCCGGCAGTCACGGCCCCGACCGTGAGCTTGAACGCCTGCTGGCACGGGCAAATCGCGGCATCGGCAGCAAGCCGATACTCGAAATCAACCTTCACCATCCACTCGTCGAGGCTATCGCGAAGGCCGGCGAGAAAGCCGCCGACCTCTCTTTCCTGCTGTTTGAGCAGGCGCAGATACTTGATGGCGATTTGCCGGAGGACCCGGCCGCGTTTGCCGACCGCTTGAATCGCCTCGTGGCCGGTGGTCTCTCCAAGGCTTGAGCGCCGGATGAAAGCAAGCCTTGTGAAAGCAAGTCTTGTGAAAAAGTGGCGCCAGCCATCCCGCTGCACTATGCCGCCCCGATCGCACCCGGAAACCGCATTCATGCAAAAACAATTCGACCGCACCGCCGAGGACCTCGGCAACTCGATTCACCTCGAACACGTCAATGTCCAGGTTCCGGATCAGCGGTTGGCAACGTTGTTCTACGTCTCGGGGCTGGGGCTGACTCGCGACCCCTATCTGATGACCTCCGACGACAATATGTGGGTCAATGTCGGCCGGAGCCAGTTTCACCTGCCAAGCGGTGAGGCGCAGGTGTTACGGGGCCATACCGGGCTGGTGATTTCGGGCCGCAAGCCATTGCTCGATCGGCTCGCATCGGTTGCCAGACGCCTGGAGGGTACGAAGTTCGCGTTTCGCGAGCATAATGATTATATCGAGGCAATTTGTCCCTGGGGCAATCGCGTACGCTGCCATGAACCGGACGCCACACGCTTCGGGCGCATCACTCTCGGAATCCCCTATGTCGAATTCGAGGTGCCCGCGGGCACCGCGAAAGGGATAAGCGAATTCTATCCGAAGGTCATGGCAATGCGGGCCGATTTCAGCAATGGCGACCGCATGGTCGCTTCCGTGCATGTGGGCAACAGCCAGCGCCTGCTGTTCCGCGAGACCGACCGGCCGCAAGGGGAATATGACGGCCACCACGTCCAGATTTACATCACGGATTTTTCCGGTCCCTATCGACGCCTCGCGGAGCGCGGCCTGATCTACAGCGAAGACAATCAATACCAATACCGCTTCCGCGATATCGTCGACCCCGAAAGCGGCAAGCAGCTGTTCACCGTCGAACACGAGGTGCGCAGCGCTACCCACCCGATGTATCTGCGCCCGCTCGTCAACCGAAACCCGGCGCAAACCAATCGTACCTTCGCCTCCGGCCACGACCAATGGCTTTGGGCGATGGGCCCGGATCAATACGACGCTGTCTAGCGCGACTTGAAATTCGGCTGCTCTGGCATGGCAAGAGCAGCTCTCCCCTTCCTTCCCACCTGCTTGCCGCCGGCGAGGCCAGGCCGTGGCTTCCGCCACATGCAGGGAGTTGCCGGTGATATATTTCCCATATACGCTTGGGTTGGCGTCGAAATTTCTGAGGCCCGCGCGATGTGAGGAACGGTTTGAAATCGAAAAGGCCAGCACGAAACCGCGCTCGGGCAAGCGAGGCGGAAGACGGCACGCTGACCGATCGCGCCTATCGCGAGCTTGAAGAAATGATCGTCACGCTCCGCCTGTCGCCTGGTACCGTCCTGTCGGAGCAGGCACTCGCCGCGCGCCTGAAGATCGGCCGTACTCCGATCCGGGAGGCTTTGCAGCGGCTGGCCCGGGACGGGCTTGTCGTTATCATGCCGCGGCGCGGGATCATGGTCTCCGAGATCAATTTGAGGCTGCAATTGCGGTTGCTCGAAGTGCGACGCGAACTCGAGCGGCTGATGGCAAGCCTTGCCGCCGAGCGCGCCTCGCCGGAGGAACGCCGGGAATTCGCCGAAGTCGCCGAGGCAATGCTGAGTGCCGCGGCCAAGGCCGACGATATCGCGTTCATGCGTCTGGACCAGCGCTTCAACATCCTGATCGCCACCGCTGCGCGAAACGAATTCGCCCGCCGATCCATGGGATTGATGAACGCGCTATCGCGTCGGTTCTGGTATCAGCATTACCAAGAGGTTGCCGACCTGCCCCTTGCCGCCAAGCTTCACGCCGCGGTCGCCGAAGCCGTGGCGCAGAAAAAGGCGAAGGCCGCAGCCACCGCGTCTGACCGTTTGATCGACTATATCGAGGATTTCGCGCGCAAGACGCTCGATACTTGAGAGATTTTCAGTCGAAGACCACGACGCTGCGAATGGTCTCGCCCCGCTTCAGGGCACGAAAGCCATGGTTGATCTCCTCGAGCTTGATGCGACGGGAAATCAACTCGTCCAGCATCAGCGCGCCGTCGAGATAGGCCCGGGCAAGCAGCGGGAAATCGCGGCGCGGCCGCGCGTTGCCGTAGCTGACGCGGCGGATGCGTTTCTCCTGCATCAGCGAACCCCAGCGAAACGACACGTCGTTGTTCACATCCACCTTGCCTAGCCAGATCACCTGGCCGCCCGGCCGCACAGCCTCGGTCGTGACGCGGAAGGCCGACGCGCTGCCCGCGGCCTCGATGACGACGTCAACGCCCCGACCGCCGGTCTCGCGCTTTCCAGCCGCGACCGCGTCCTCGCTCGACGCATTCACGCCAAGGGCGGCACCGAGGCGGCGCGCGAGATCGAGCTTCGCCGGATCGATGTCCACGGCGATGATGCTTCCCGCGCCGGCAAGCCGCGCGCCCTGAACTGCGGAAAGCCCGACCGCGCCGCAGCCGATCACCATCACGGTATCGCCGCGGGCGATGGCATTGAGATTGAGCGCAGCTCCAACCCCGGTCATCACGCCGCAGCCGATCAAACAGGCGCGGTCGAACGGAATTTCCTTCGGCACGGCAATGGCCTGCTGATCGGCCACGATGCAATATTCGCCGAACGATCCGACAAACATCAACTGCTGGAGGGAACGGCCATCGGCGAGGGTCGTGCGGCTTTCGCCATCGAATGGCAACGCCTTCGGTCCCTCGCCGAGATATTGCTCGCACAGGATCGGGACGTCGCGGTCGCAATAGAAGCATTGTCCGCAGTGCGGATTCCAGGATAGTACGACATGATCGCCCGGCCTGACGCCTCGCGCGGCGGCGCCGACCTGTTCGACGATGCCTGCCGCTTCGTGCCCGAGCATGATCGGCAAGGGATAGCGCAACGAACCCTCGATCACCTCGAGGTCGGTGTGGCAAAGCCCGGCAGCGCGGATTCGAACCAAAACATCGGTGGGCTTGAGTGCCGCAGCCGAGACGGTTTCGATCGACATCGGCGTCCGTGGCGCATGCAGCACGGCCGCGCGGTACTTCAGTGTCATCAGGCAACCGCCTTGCCGGAAAGCGCGGCCAGCGCCTGATCGATATCGGCGGACGTCATTTCCCATTCGTTGCCGAAATTGGCAACCACCGCCTGCATGAAGGGCTCGACCATGGCCTTTGCCCTGGCCGTGTCGCCAAGATGATCGAGAAGAAGCGCGAGCGCGAGCTGCCGCGGCTCCGGTCCCTCATAACTCCATTCGAAACCATTTTTGGTGAACTCCACGACGTTCACGCCGGGATCGAGCGGCGCACCGTCCACCGTGACCTTGACCCCGTCGATTGTTCGGTCTCCCGAGTAAACCTTCATGTCATCCTCCTGCGTTTGCGACCCTTGGTCAGGAAGCAGTTTCGATCTTTCCCGCAATCACCCGCATCACGTCACGATGGCGATGGGCCTCGGTCAGCGTGCCTGAGAACATCACCTCGCCCCGCTCCAGGACATAGATGCGATCGGCATAGTCGGGAATATGATGCACATTGGATTCGGCCATCAGAATGCTTTTGCCCATCCTCCGGATCGACGCGACTCCTTCCGCGATCGATGGGATGATCGCCGGCGAGAGGCCTTCGAAGGGCTCATCGAGAAGCAGTAGTTTTGGATCGAGCGCCAGGGCGCGCGCGATCGACACCATCTTGCGTTCCCCGCCGGAAAGCTGGCCGCCGCCGCGGGAAAGATATTGCCGCAGCTTGGGGAACACGGCATAGGCTTCCTCAACGCGCGCACCGGCCGCGCGACCGGCAGGCCGGGTCCACGTCGACAGTTCGATGTTCTCGGCAACGGTCAAATCCGAATAAACCTCCGACTCTTCGGGCGAAAAACCGACGCCGAGCTGCGCAATCCGCCAGGTCGGCAATTTCGCAAGATCCGTACCCTCGAAGCTGACATTCCCGGAACGCGGGCGACGATAACCCATGATGGTTCGAAAGGTCGTGGTCTTACCGGCCCCGTTGCGCCCGATCAGGCAGACAAGCTCGCCGGCTGCAACCGACAGGCTGATGCCGTTGAGAATGCGGCTGCCCTCGATATCCACCTTCAAGTTCGACAAGCTCAGCATCGCGGTCTGCCTTCTCAAAGTTTTGCTCGCGTGCCCACGACCGCTGCGATCATCGCCGGGTCGGCAAAGAATGCTCGCGGCGCCATGTCGGCAAGGAGCGAGCCGCCCTGCAAGGCCACGATGCGATGCGAGTAACGCTCGACGAGGTCCATGTCGTGCTCGACCTGCACGATGGCGCGGATGCCGGCGGCCCTGGCGGCCTCGACCAGAACTTCCATGATAACGTGCTTGTCGGCCGTCGACACGCCGCTGGTCGGCTCGTCGAGAAGGATGACGGCCGGATTGAGCGCAAAGGCGCTGGCGATATCCAGAAGCTTCTTCTCGCCTTGCGAAAGCGTCGAGGCGATCTTGTCGAGTTTCGACCTCAAGCCCAGCACGTCGGCGACCCGTTCCGCATCCGCCTGAAGAACGCCGTCCCGCTTCAGAGAGCGAAAAGGATTGGAGGCGCGGCGCAGGCGCGAGGCGATTGCAACTGCGAGCGTTTCCCTGACCGTCAAGGCGGGGAAAATATTGACCAGCTGAAACGCCCGCGACATCCCCAATCTTGCCAGCTCAACCGGACCGACGCCGGAAATGTCGCGGCCGAGAAAGCGGACTTCTCCCGATGTCGGCCGCAGCAGGCCGGTCACGACGTTGACGAGCGTCGTCTTGCCCGCGCCGTTGGGTCCCACGATCGAGACGAACTCATCGGCACGCACGGAAAAGGAGATGTCGCTGAGAGCTTTGAACCCGCCAAACGCCTTGGAGACGTTGATCGTCTCGAACAAGGGAACGTTTGCGGTTACCGGCTGCGGCTGCATCTCATGCCTCCCTGCCGCGGCGCGAAAGCAAGAGTTCGACCGTGCCGGCCAACCCCCGCGGCATGAAAACCACAAGCAGCACGAGGATGCCGCCCATCACAAAGCGCCAGTATTGAGTGATCGCCATCACGAAATCCTGCAGCATGACGAACGCCAGCGCGCCGATCGCGGGACCGGCAAACGTCCCGCTGCCGCCGAGCACCGCCATGAACACGAGATTGCCGGAATGCGTCCAGTAAGCGAGTTCCGGGTCGGCCAATCCCGTGGTGACGGCAAGTATCACCCCTCCGATCCCGCCATAGATGGCTGAAATCACAAAGGCCGAAAGCCGCATGCGAAAAATCTCGACACCGACATAGGCAGCCTTGCCGGCGTTTTCCCGGATCGCGCGCAGATGCAAGCCGAACGGCGATTGGGTGATGCGCCACATCGCCAAACCCATCCCGGCGAACAAGACGAGCGTATAATAGTAGAACGGCCCCGTGAGGAATGCGGTTTTGCCGCCGCGCCACTCCATGCCGAGCAGCAGCGGCCGCAGAACGCGCATACCCTGGTCGCCGCCCGTGACGGCATAGAACTTGTACAGAAAGGAGTGAAACAGCATGCCGAATGCAAGCGTCAGCATGCCGAAGAATATCTTCGTGTAACGGACGCACAAGGCTCCGATCAACAGCGCGATCAGGCCGGACAGCAGCGCCGAGACGACCAGGATGATTTCGAAACTCAGGATTGAGAGCTTCGAGGTAAATACTGCCGCGGTATAGGCGCCCACCCCAAGGAATAGCGCGTGCCCGAACGACAGCAGCCCTGTGGTGCCGAACAAGAGATTGAATCCGAGCAGCGCTATCCCATAGCCGACGAACGGCAGCATCAGCAGCAGCACGTAGGGTGAGGCAACGAAGGGCAGCAGCGCCATGACGACAATCAGGGCGAGCAACACCCCAATTCCATTGAAGGTCATGGTTCGCCGCAGCGTCGCGGGCGGGGCGATTTCGATCGAGGAATGGCTCACACGGCCGCCTTTCCGAACAGACCCGCGGGACGGAGGATAAGCACGGCGACGACGACGAGGTATACCGACAGCATTTCCATCTCCGGCATCAACGAAATCGCCGAGGCTCGCATCAGTCCAACGATGAGCGCGCCAACTAACGCACCGCGCATGCTGCCAAGGCCGCCGATGACTACGACGGCAAAAGATTCGACCACGAGGTCCACCGCCATGTCGAGAGAGGCGGCGCTGGAAGGCACGACCAGCGCGCCACCGACCGTGCCAAGCATGCAACCGACCGTGAAGACCAGTGCGAACACCTTGGACGCGTTGACCCCAAGACCTTCGGCCATGTCGCGGTTTTCGGCCGTTGCGCGCACGATGCGCCCGGTTCTGGTTCGTTCAAGGAAGAGACCCAGTATTGCAGCGATCGCAAGGCTCGCCGCAATCACCAGTAAATTGTAGGTCGGGACGCGAATCCCGAGAAAATGCGCGGTGCCATAGGCGAGGTAGACATTGTCCATCGTTCGCGGCGTCGCGCCCCAAAGATAGCGAAACGTATCCTGAAACATCAGGAGGAATCCGAAGGTTATCAGGAGCTGATAGCTTTCGTCGCGGCGATAGACCGTGCGCAGCACGCGCTCGATCGGCAATCCGACAAGGCCGACCAAAAGCCCTGCGACGACCAGGAGCGGAAGGAACAACGCCGGCGGCATGCCCAACTTGATTGCAGCCCCGACGGCCGTGATTCCGAAATAGGCGCCGAGCGCATAGAACGATCCGCACGCGAGATTCACGATCCTCTGGACGCCGAACACGAGCTGCAGCCCGGCGGCAACAAGAAACAAAACCGCGGCGTGAAATGTCCCGCCGAGGATCACATCCAGAAGTTCGGTCATCTCTCAGACCGGCATTTTAGCGGTCTTGATCCATTCCCAGAAATCCGCTCCAGGCGGTTTCTGCAGTTGCTCGGCCTGGAACGTATCGATCGAAGCCAGCGTCGGGAAGTCATACTTGTTGTTGTTGGTGGACGGCCCTTGATAGAAGACCTGTTCGGCGATCTTGTCCTTGCGGAAACGGCCCTTGCCACCCAGGCTTTCTACCTCGAGACCCGGCATTGCCTCGGCCACCTGCTCTGCGGTCGGCCATTTGCCCGCCGCCTTTTGCGCTGCCTCGACACCGGCCTTGTAAGTGGCCAAGGCAAAATAAGCCCTGTCCGCCTCCCAATGCGGTACCTCCCTGTAACGGTCCTTGTAGTCGTCCACGAACGCCTTCTGCAGCTCCGAGGCTTGCGGATGATCGAAATAGAGCGTGTTGTGGCCAAAGATGATGCCTTCCGGCATGAATTCTTTTTTGAGCTGGTTGATCTGCCAGCCGGCCGCCGGCAACACCAGCTTGGCGTTTTCAAACAGCCCCGCCGCATTGCCCTGCTTCATGAACACCGGCAGATCGGCAAACAGCATCGAAGAGAAGATCAGATCCGGCTTTGCGGCGTTGAGGGCGGCGATATGCGAGGTCAGGTCCATGGTGCCGACCTTCGGCCATTGTTCGGCGACGAATTCCGCCGCAATACCGTAGCGCGCCAGAATTTGCCGGAATGCCTCCCAATTGTTTCGCCCATAGGAATAATCGGGATTGATGCCGGCGACGCGCTTGAATTTTCCCTTGAAGTATTTGATGGCAAGCAAAGAACCCATCACCGCTTCGCACTCGTTGTCGGTCGAGCGGAACACGTAGCGCGGCTTCGGCATGGTCTCCTTGACGCCATCTTGTGTCGTGCCGTCCCACATCACCAGCAGCGCCTGCTCTTCCTCCGCCACGGGCGCCACGCCGAGACTGACGCCGGTCGAAATCAGCCCGTGAACGGCTTCAACCTTTTCCTGCAGGATCAGGCGGCGGAAGCGCTCGATGGTGTCCTTCGGGTTGGTCTCCTCTTCGATGACCAGCTCGATCTTGCGGCCGGCAATGCCGCCGCCCTTGTTCATGCGCTCGGCAGCCCACTGGACTGCGCGAATGCCGCATTCGCCGGCCGTACCGGCGACGCCCGATCGCGGCGCAAGGATTCCCAGTCTGAGCGGCCTTTCTTGCGCCAATGCCGGCGCGAAGATTTGCGGCGCGGCGGCCACAAGCGCGGTCGAACCCGCAAGTCTGGAAAAATCGCGACGCGTGAGCTTCATGGGTACCTCCCGGTATGATGCGCATCTGTCGCGCGCCGCCGTTGGCATACCATAAATATATCAGCAACATCGCATCAAGCGGTTTTTCTGGCCTGGCTGCCGTCGAAAACCGCTTTGCCGTCTAATAGATTGGTGATATATTACGGCCAAATTTGCGGGAATGCCCGGGAGACGACGCGATGGAACTATCATCAAGCCCGATGACGGAACGGCAGCGGAATTACCGGGCGACCTATCGCCACCGCATCGCCGGCTGGTACAATGGCTGGCTCCACGCTCTCGTCATCTACGTGATCGGCTTCACGGCGCTCTATGTCTATTGCGCCAACATCGAGAACCTGCGCTGGTGGGAGCTTGCCATCGTCCCGGTGACGTTCCTGTTTGCGAACTTCTTCGAATGGTGGATCCACCGTTTTGTGATGCACCGCCCCTCGCAGGTGAAGGCGTTCCGCGCGATCTACAACCGCCACACGCTCATGCATCACCAGTTCTTCACCGAGAAGGAGATGCGCTTTGCCGGTCCGCACGACTGGCGGGTGACCTTCTTCCCGCCCTATGCGCTCGTCACCTTCACCATGATGTCGATTCCGCCGGCGCTCATCCTTGGCTGGCTGGTCTCGCCCAACGTCGGATGGCTGCTGATTTCGACCACGACGTTGATGTACCTGATCTACGAGTTCATGCACTTCTGCTGTCATGTCGACGAAAACTGGTTCGTCCGCAACATGCCGTTCGTCAACACGATCCGGCGTCACCACACCGCTCATCACGACCAGTCGATCATGATGGAGCGAAACATGAACCTGACGTTCCCGATCATGGACTGGCTGTTCGGCACGTCCGATCTCGATCGCGGACTGATCGGTCACCTGCTGAACGGCTACGATAGCCGTTTCGTCAAAACCAATATGCGCAAGACGGCACGCACGCCAAGGCCGGTGGTCGGCGGCCAGGCAACGGGATTTGCCACACCGGCCGAATAGACCGGCCAACGGCGGGCAAATGCAGATGGACGCGATCGAGCCGCACTGGACTTCCCTGCTCTGGTTTGCGGCTTTGGCAACAGTGTGCACCCTCGCCTTCCTCGTCGTCGCCGGCATGTTTCCGCTTCGCTCGCGGCCGGATTCCGTCAGATCACACACCGGCCTGCTGCTGGTGACCGGCAACGTAG
Source organism: uncultured Alphaproteobacteria bacterium (assembly GCA_963721935.1). Lineage (GTDB taxonomy): Bacteria > Pseudomonadota > Alphaproteobacteria > Rhizobiales > Xanthobacteraceae > Bradyrhizobium. The sequence continues at coordinate 225,624 of CAVRMY010000048.1, read as the reverse complement.
TCTTGCTCGCCGTGCTGTCGATAGGAACCGGACTGTTCGGCTATTCCGAACTCAGGTGGAGCACGCTCATTGTCGTCGCCGGTCTCGTTGTGCTGTTTGCTCCGGGGCTTTTTGAGGTCTGGCCGTCGTCGTTTCGCGACGGGGCCAGGGGACTTCTTGTTCTGATCGGCATACAGCTGTTGGCGCTCGCGACATTGGCAAAAGTCGCAGGCCCCGGCTGGGCGAACATGTCATGATTTCTTTGGGAGGAAGCAGCGATGCCCGTCAAAATCAAACTCGGCCTTTCGCTGGTAACGGTCCTGGTCGCGGCCATTGCGGCTTTTTATCAACACCTGCTCGGGCACGACCGCATCCAATACGTCGTGGCATTCCTCGGCTGCTTCATGATTTTCGCCATGTGGCTTTTCCCCGAAGTCAAGCGCGATGAAACCGCCGGTGGCGTTGGCCGCGACACCGCGCCGCGGTAGGGTTCAGCCCGATCTCGGTTCTGATCGAACCGAAGCCGAAAGCTCTCATCTAGCCGGTATCGGAGGCGTGCGCCTCTTTAGCTTCGACGAAGCCCGCCTGCAGTTCCGCACTTGCAAGCTTCATGTCTACGCCATCCGCCCAGCGCCCGACCACAAGCGTGGCAATGATATTGGAGGTCAGATTGGTCGCCGCGCGGATTTCAGCCATGAAGCGGTCTACTCCGAGCAGCAACACCAGGCCTGCCAGCGGCACGGCATCCACCACCGGGAGCGTTGCCGCCAGCGCAATGAAACCGCCGCCGGTCACGCCGGCTGCTCCCTTGGAGGTGAACAGCATCACGAACAATACGCTCAGCTGGTGCCAGATCGTGAGTTCGACATTGAAGGCGTGGGCCAGGAACAGGACCGACATCGTCATGTAGATCGCGGTGCCGTCCATGTTCAGCGAGAAGCCGCCCGGCATCACCAGCCCCACGACTTCCCTCGACACACCGAGCTTCTCGAGCTTCTGCATCGAACGCGGCATCATGGTCTCAGCCGAAGTCGCGGCGAACACAAACAGGATTTCGTCCTTGAAGTAGTTCAGTACCTGGAAAATGCTGAAGCCGGAAAGCCGCAGAAACGCGCCGAGCACGATCACGACAAACAGAAAACTGACAAGATAGACCGCAGCAACCAGTTGACCGAGGTCGAATAGCGTGCGCAGGCCATATTTTCCCACCGTGAAAGCCATGGCACAAAATGCTGCGATCGGCGCGAAATACATGATGATACGCACCATGCCGAACAGCGCGACCGAAGCCGCCTCCAGAAACGCCACGACAGGCTTGCAGCGCGCTTCCGAAAGGCTAAGGCTCAAACCGAGCAGTACCGCCACGAACAGCACCGGCATGATGTCGCCCTTCACGAAGGGCTCGACAAACGACGTTGGGATCATCGACAGAAAAAAGTCCGACATGGTGACATCTTTGGCGACCTTCGCATAGGCTTCGACTGCCTTGGGATCAAACGCGGCCGGATCGGCGTTGAGGCCGATGCCGACCGGCCAAAGATTGCCGACGGCCATTCCCACAATAAGCGCCAGCGTCGAGGCGACCTCGAAATAAATCAGTGCCTTGACGCCGACATTGGCGACGCGACGGATATTTCCCATCTTGGCGATGCCGACCGCGATGGTGGTGAAGATGATCGGAGCGATCACCACCTTGATCGCCCTTATGAAGGCGTCGCCATAGGGTTTGAGGTGGGCCGACAATTCCGGATAGGCGTAACCAAACATCACGCCCAGTGCGACGGCGGCGAGAACCTGGACGTATAGCCTTCGATAAAGCGGCATCTTCCTCGTTGGAATTTTTACCGCCACCATTCCTGGCGCAGCCAGCTCGGAAGACTGCCGGCTTAATTCGAGTGCTGACATCAAATCTCCTTCAGGCCCGGGCCGATAGTTTCATCGCAGCCCGAAATACCGAGGCGTCATTCAGCGGCTACGCGTGAGGTGGCCGCGTGGCCATGGGTTTTGACGACGACCTTGATGGCATCCTCGATCCGTTCCCGTGCATATCGCAACGCGGTCGGCAGATCTTCCAGCGCGAAGGTGTGGGTATGCACCTTGGTTGCGTCGAACCGTTTCTGCGCCATGAACGCCTCGGCGCGATGCGTGGCACTTTTGCCCTCGCCGCGAATGCCATAGACGTAGATGTTGTTTCGCACGATATGGGCGATATCGACTTCGGCCGGCTTGCCCGGGAACGCGGCAAGACAGATGCGACCGCCACGGTTGACCATCCGCGCCGCCTCGTTGATGGCGTCCGGGGCACCTGAACATTCGATGACATAGTCGACGCCCTTGCCGCCGTTGAGCTTGCGAACCGCGGCAACCGGGTCTTCGTTTTTGGCGTTGATTACGAAATCGGCGCCAAGCTCGCGACCGATCTGAAGCCGGTTGTCGCGCGTTCCGGTCAGGATCACCGGCTGCGCGCCCAGCGCCTTGGCGACCGCCACGCCAAGTAACCCGATCGGACCGGGACCGGTAATCACGACGCTCTCGCCGGCGACGAGCCCACCGAGTTCTGTCAACCCGTACATCGCCGTTCCGGCCGTAACGACGAGTGTTGCCTCTTCGTCCGACATCTCGTCGGAAACCCGAACCAGGGTGTTGATGCTGTTGACGGCGTATTCGGCAAATCCGCCGTCCGTCGTGAATCCGTTGGCGCGGTGACCCTTGTCGACGTCGCCGTAGTTGAGGCCGTAATTGTGGCACGCCGTGTACATCCCCTCGCGGCAGCGCTTGCATTGCCCGCATCCGGCGTGAATTTCGACGGTGACGCGCTCGCCGATCCTGTACTCGTCGACGCCGGGTCCGAGCGCCGCAACCGTGCCCATGTATTCATGGCCCGGCGTGAAATTCTTGTTGAACGGCTCGCCGCCCCGGATCAGCGCCGGTGGACCGTGATGGATGATTTCTAGATCGGTCGCGCAAATCGCAACCGCATCGATGCGCACGAGAACCTCTGCCCTCTTCGGCACCGGCACCGGCTTCGTGGTCAGCGTCAATTGTCCGGGATCACCCAGCACCCACGCCCGCATCGTGTCGGGTATGGGAAAATCAGGCGCGGTCTTGACATGATCGGGCTGGTACATTGATTTGCTCCTGGATTCGCTCGCTATTCCGCCGCCACGATCTTTGGCGTCCCCCGCAAAATGGCGCCCGGTGCGCCCAGTTCGGTCGACAATTCATCCACCGCTGCAATGAGGTGAGCCCTGATTTGATCGATATACTCCGCCGTGGCGCGAAAAACCGGAGAGGAGACGCCGATCGATCCGACCACGGCGCCGGCGTGATCGCGAATCGCGGCGCCAATACAGACCACCCCGAGCTGAAATTCTTCCCGGTCCACCGCAAAACCATTTCGGCGCGTGAGCCTCAATTCTTCCTTGAGCCTGTCGATGTCGGTGATCGTGTGCGGCGTGAATGCTGTCAGGCCCCTGTCGGCAACGATCCGATCGAGCTCCGTCGGCGGCAGCCAGGCCAGGATGGCCTTCCCAGTTGCGGTGGCGTGGGCAGCATTCGAATTGCCGCCCAACCCCGCATCCACGCGCACGGCATGCCTGGCGTCGCGACGCAAAACGTTCACCAGGTTGGTATCCTGCATGATCGCGAGGTGCACCGCTTCGCAGGTCTGATCGTTGAGCCGATCGACAAAACTCTGCGCCCGCCGCGGCAGATCAACCTGGCGAAGACAGGCGGCGCTGAGGTGAAGGATTCGCGACCCCAGAACGTAGCTGCGGCTGTTCGGGCCGCGCGCGACATAGCCCCAATTGTGCAGGGTCGAAATCAGGTGATGACAGGTCGATATGTTCAATCCGGCGATATTGGCGATTTCAGTAAGCTTCGCCTCGCCGCCGGCGTCGGCGATGACGTCCAGGATGAGGAACGCCCGGTCGAGCGCCTGGATACCGCCGTGGTCACGCCCCATCGGCGGTCGGGCCGGCATGATGCCGTGCCGCTCTTTGCCTCGTTCGGCTTGCATCGCCGCAGTCTCCCGGCGGTAATTTCTTGCGTTTCAGTAGGAACAAACTCGGTCGCCAAAGCAACTCAATTTTCACATCGCAGATATTAATTTCATTAGATGAAAAAATGGAAGAGTTTCAGCGGCATTTCTTGTTTTGCTGATCCCGCCTCAGTGCCGATTGAGGTCGTAGCCCGACTCGGGCTGCGGCAGTTTGATCATTTCATTCAGCCGCTTGTTGAACTCCTCGTCCGACAGGGTCGCCGCCGGAAGCCGCGAGGCATCGCCTGCGGACCCTCCAACATGGGTCAGTTGCGGGAACAACAGTACGAGGAGCAGCAACAGCCACTGTGCTGCGAGGAACGGCGCCAGCGCGCGCAGGAACGGGCGAAGGGCGACCGGTTCTTTCAAAACACCGCGCACCATCATCAGCGCGTAGCCGAAAGGCGGCAGCAGGAAACTCGATTGCAAGGTCAGCAGCACCAGGACCGCGATCCACCGCGCATCGGCGATGCGGATCAGAAGCGGCGGAATCACGATCGGCACGATCACGAAAATGATTTCAAAGGCGTCCAGCACGAACGCGCTGATGCCGAGCACGCAGAGCACCGCGGCGACTGCAGCGACGTCACCGCCCGGAATCGATGAAACCATCTTGCCGACGAGGTCGGCGGTGCCGAGCAGCCGCAAGACCATGGTGAAGGTCGTCGCCGCAACCAATAGCGAAAACAAGGCGCCGGTGAGCGCGATCGCATCGCTCAATAGTTTGCCTAACGCGGCGCGGTGCAAACGCCCGGTCAGGAGGCCTGCCGCGAGCAGCGCAAAAGCGCCCATCGCAGCCGCCTCGACGGCGTAGAAGTAACCGAGCGTAACGCCGCCGAGGAGGACCACAAGAGATGCGAGGGCCACGACCGCAAGCCATGCCTGGCCGGCCGTCAGGCGGTCGCGGCCAGGCACCTTTGTCGCTGCTCTGCCGGCGATCCAGGATAGCGCGAGGCAGAGGGCGAGAAAAATGGCTCCCGGCACGAGTGCGGCGTGGAAGATGTCCTGCGTATTGACGACACGGTCGCTCCTGCCCGTCGCCGTCACCGCAATGGTGTGCGCCGACAACATGGCGTCGCTCAGAAGTATGAGGACGAGCGAGGGCGGCACGAGAACGCCAAGCGTGCTGGCGACTGCGACAACCGCGTGCCTGACGGGTGCCTCGATGCCCTCGGCCGCAAGGCGCGGCGAGACGACGCGCGAAAGACCGAGTACGCTTGCGCCGACCGAACCATTCATCGGTCCAAGCAGCGCGCCGAGCATCATGCCCGATACCAGCGGAGCCGAAGGGCCGCGTGGAAGCGCGGCATTTCCAGCCCGATAGAGCGCATCCGCAATCGGCAGGCGATCAAGCAACAGTCCCATCGTCACATAGAGCGGCAGCGCCTGCAGCAGATCGTTCTCGAACAGGTTGATCAGTCGGCTCGGCAGTGCCCATAGCGTCGCTGCATCCAGGGCACCGGTCACGATGCCGATGATCGCGCCGAGCGTTGCCGCCGCAATCAGAACCATCGCGGCTGGCAGGCCGGTCGTGATGATGCCGATCCCGACCAGCACAAGGAGCGCAAGCCCGGTCCATTCCATCAGGGGTCGTCCGCCGCAGGGGTACGGAAGATGTCTACAAGCGACTGGCCAATCAACAACAAGGCCATGAACCAGAGCGCGAGTTTGACCAGGAAATAGCCGGGATTGCCGCTGTCCTGAAAAGCTTCAAGGTCGCGAAGGCTGAACGTAACCGTGGTCCTGCCCGCAATCAGGACAAACAACGCCCAGGGCAGAAGCCCGATCGCGCTGCCGAGTTTGTTCAATCGCCGACGCGTCGTTGCGGAGTATCGCCGGGCCAAAAGATCGGCCGCGAGGTGAGTTCTTGCTCGCGTCGCTGCGGTGACGCTTGCCGCGACGAACAGCGCGAAAACCACCTGCCCCAGATCGTTGGCCTCCCGGGAAAAGCCGCGAAAAAGATCGCGCAGCGGCCATTGCAGGAACAACAGAAGGATCAGCGGCAACGCAAGCCATTTGGTGGCGGCGATCACCTGGCCGATCAGGCGATCGAGCCCGCGCAGGAAAGACATGACCTCGCAAATCCCCTCATCGCATTGCAAGCCTGAGTTGGAGACTCAGGCCGAAAGGCCATGAGGCCATGATTTCAAGGCTTGGTCACCAGACCACGTTCATGAAGGGCAGATTTTTTTCAAGGGATTGGGCAGCCATTCTTACGGCTGGACCGCCTCCGAGATCCCGTAGGCCTCCAACTGGGCCCGGACTTGCGCAATATTGTGCCCGAGCACGACGATATCGTGCTTCTTGCCATCGACGTCCCGCACATGCTCGCGCAGCAGCGCTTCTGCCCGAAAGCCGAGGCTCTCAAACAGCGTGATCGCAGCCCGCTGATCGACGGTCATCTGTACCGAGAGTTTTTCCAGCCCGGGAGCGCTGAGCGCCAGGGCAAACGTCTCCTGTGACAATGTTCTTCCGACACCCTGGCCGCGAACCTCGAGCGACACCACCATCCGGATTTCGCCGACGTGCGGCGACCAGGAGTGCGTATCGCGGACCACGGTACCGCAGCCCACGACCTTGCCGGCGCTGACCGCGAGCAGGCTTGTGATATCCCCGCGCTCGATCTCGTTGATCCAGGCCGACAGCACTTTCGGCTGGCTGATATTGCGCGGCAGAAACAGGAGGTCATGTGTCGGCAACTTCCTGGCGAACTCGAGCACTGCACTCTCATCGGCCCGAGACATAAAACGGAATTCAACGTCGCCGGCATCCGTCTTGACATGCCGAGGATAGGAACGCGCTTCACTCATATCGATCTTCCCCCTAACCAGAAATCCAGTTTCGGCCACAGCCGTTTGACCGCGTTAGGTCCGGCAACGAGGCTGACGTGGCCGCCCTTCAGCATGATCTCTTCCTTGTCGGACGATCCGACCATCTTGATGAGGTGCCGCGCCGCATCGTAGGGCACGATGTGGTCGTGCTCGGCGACCGCATGCAGGAGGGGCACTCTGATCCTGGAGAGATCAACGGCATGACCGCCGACCGACATCGTACCTTCATAAAGCTTGTTGTCCCACATCAGATCCTTGGTGATGCAGCGGAAGTACTCGCCGGATAGCGGCAGGATATCGGTGGCCCAGCGATCGAACATGCGGTACGACTTGACGTATTCGTCGTTCCAGATCTTCTCCCACAATTGCGCCTGGCCGGCGGCGCGCGACGCCGGCCGAAGCATTTCGAACGAGGAAAGGATCATTTCCGGCGGCATGTTGCCAACGCTGTCGATCAGACGGTCGACGTCGAAGTAGCGGCGATCCGCGAAATTTGCGAACAGCTTCATCTGGTGGAAGTCGATGGGGGTGGTGAAGCAAATCAGGTTCTTCAACGGTCCATCGTGGAAGATCGCGCCGTAAAGCAGCGATAGTACGCCACCGAAGCAATAGCCGATTACCGTGATGTCGGTCTCCCCCAAATCCTCCTGCACCCGGCGAACGCAGTGGGGAATGAAGTCGAGAACGTAGTCCTCCATCCGAAGGCTCTTCTCTTCGGGTTTGGGCGCGGTCCAGTCCAGCATGTAGACGTCATAGCCGCGCTTCAGAAGAAACTCGATCAGGCTCTGTCCCGGGACCATGTCGAGGATGTAGCCGCGGTTCGTCGTGGCCATCACGATCAGGATCGGCACGCGATAGATTTCGTCCGCGATCGGCCGGTAGTGATAGAGGTTCATCGTACCGCGGACGCTCAAGACATCTTTCGGCGTCATTCCGAGCGCGGGACCGGAAGAAGAAAAATATTCGACCCCCTTGATGCTGCGCTGGATCGCGCGCTCCACCTCCATCTGGATTCGCGCCGGTATCGAAGCCAGGTCAATCGAGGCTGGGTCAATCGAGGCCGTGTCAACTCCCGCGGGTGCGCTCATTTCGCCTCTTCCTCTGCAAGGGCATCAGTATGCCGCGCGACGCCCAACTCATTCAACTTCGAAACTTCTAGCAACTCGATGCCGATTTCTGCAAGAAGCCGCGGCAACTCCATCATCGTATGCAGGACGGTCCAGCCGGAAGAAATGAAATGGATCCGAAACTGGTCCGCCGGCGTCTTGTGCGGTGGCGCCAGTACCACAATGTCGGACACTCTCTCCCGCTGCGCGCCGGCCGCGCGCAGCGCCAGCGGCATGGCGGACAAATGCGTAATCAGAACCGCCTTTCTCCCGACCCGGTCCGTGATCTCGCCGATCAAGCGAGAAAGCGACTCTTCGACAAGGGAATCCTGAAAGTTGAGAAGAAGCCCTGCCGTCGCCGGCCGATAACCCAGCGCCTTGAGCCAGATTGTAAGCGGCAGCAGCGCCAGGTCGCTGCCGAGATATTGCGGAACGAGGATAACCGGCTTGCCGTCGCCAAAGTGGGAGCCGTTGCTGGTGACCAGAGCCCGACGGGCGGAGTTCATCATGTCGAATCCCGCCTTCGCAGCCATGAACGGCCATTTCACCAGAAGATCCAGCGATGACGAAGCAAGGTCGAGCAAATCCGGTGTGCGGCTCTCGCAACCGACGGTTTGCAGGGTGGAGATTCGACCGTCATTGGCGGTAGCGACAAACCCGGCTATCAGAAGAACACATTCATCGGTGGCTTCCCACATGACGCGGTGGCCGCAGTCCGGGATGACGACCAGCTTTGAATGCGGGATGAGCTTTGCCAGCGTATTCGAATTTTGCGGCAAGATCAGTTCATCCGAATCGCCGGTGAGCACCAGCGTCGGGCAGCGAACGGCGGAAAGCGCCCTTGCGCCGTCGAACCGGGCAAACGCCTGGAACTGCAGGTCGGCCGCATGCAGCGGCGTCGGCAGCGTGATTTCGCGCCGCATCTGCACCTCGGCAGCCTCCGGATGCCGTCCGAGATAACCGGGTGAATAGGTTACTTTCCAAATCCGCCGGGCGGCCTCTTCCGGTGACAATCCGTCGAGGTCGCGCAACACACTCACGGTCGAGGGGCTGGCATAGACGGCGCTCGGACCGCCGCACATGGTTGCGCACAGCATCAGGCTCAGCACGCGCTCGGGAAACTGGCGGATGAACTCCTGTGCGATAGCACCGCCCATCGAATAGCCCAACAGGTGAATGTGGGTTATGTCGAGTTCGTCGAGCAGGCCGCAGATGTCGCGTGCCATGTTGGCGATCGCATAGCCCTCGACCGGCTTGTCGCTCAGCCCGGTGCCGCGATTGTCCGGGGTGATGACGGTGAACTGCCTCGCGAGCTGTTCAATGAAGTCCTCCGGCCAGGCGATTGAGCTCAGCCGATATCCCATGACAAGCACGAGAGGCGGCCCCTCGCCCCGCACGCGATAGGCGAGATTGATGCCGTTTACCCTGGCGAACCGTGCCGCGATGTCGTCTGTCTGTTCCATTATAATCCCGAAACGAGATGGCCGCCGTCCACCGTGACGACGCTGCCGGTCATGAACGATCCGGCGTCGGAAATCAGCAGCAGCAGCGGACCGTCGAGTTCGTGAAGCTCGCCAAGCCTGCGCTGCGGCACGCGCTTGATCAGCGCCTTGCCGGCGTCGCTCTCGAAAAATTCGTCATTCAGTTCGGTGGCAAAATAGCCCGGTGCGAGCGCGTTGACGCGAATGCCATGGCGCGCCCATTCGAGCGCAAGCGCCTTCGTCATCTGGACCACGCCTGCCTTCGAGATGGCATAGGGCGCAACCCCACCCGCCACACGCAGCCCCAAAATGGAGGCGATGTTGACGATCGAACCCTTGACGTTGTTTGCGATCATCCGCCTGGCGGCGCCCTGCGCGACCAGCCATACGCCCTTCAGGTTGGTGTCGATCACGCTGTCCCAGGCGCGCTCGTCCTGATCGAGCGCAGGTTTCGTTGCGGTGACGCCGGCGTTGTTCACAACCGCCTGGATCGGTCCGAATTTGGCCTCAGCCTCCTGCAGCGCGCCGTCCACCTTATCGGCAATAGTGACGTCAAGAACGACGCTTTGCGCGATCCCGCCCGATCCGTTGATTTCGGCAACGTTGGCGGCAAGCGCTTCGGCGCGGCGTGCCACCAACGTGATCCGGGCGCCATTGTTGGCAAGGAAACGCGCGAAATGCCGGCCAAGGCCGCTGGAACCGCCGGTAACCAGGATGTGTCTGCCGCTAATCTCGAACACGGGCATCTCCAACAAAGGGTGATCGGAAGAAACCGAACGCATCAGGACCCCCGCCACTTGCGCTCGGCTTCGTCCCAGGCCGCCAACGGCTGCAGATCAGGCACCCAGGCAAGGCCGGTCTTGCCGTCAGAGGAGATCGCCTCAGGCGTGACCACCATGTCGAGCAGCGCAGGACGGTTCTTCAATGCCCTTTCGATCGCGGGCTTGAGCTGTTCTTCGGTTTCAACCCGCTCGGCGTGCATGCCAAACGACCTCGCCATGCCGGCATAATCGGCGAACTGCAGTTTCGTGCCGACGACCTTGCCATGCGTGACGGTCTGGTCGTGCACCTCGATCTGCCAGGCACCGTTATTGGCGACGACAATCAGTACCGGGGCCTTGTGTCGCACGGCGGTGTCGACTTCGATCGCGTTGAATCCGAAGGCACCATCGCCAGTCGCAACCACCACCGGCTTGTCGGGAAAATCGATGCTGGCGGCGATGCCATATGGCACGCCGATGCCGATGCAGCCGAACGGACCGGGGTCGAGCATCCGTGGTGCATTCAGCCCGACGCGCGCGAAGGCGAGGAAATCGCCGCCATCGGTGATTACGACGGCATCATCGCCGATGGCCTCCTGGAGCGCCGACAACACCTTGTTGGGGTGAAGTTTGCCGTCGGAACCCTTCGGCGCGGCAGCCATGGTCTGCTGCAGCTTCAGCGCGCGCTCTTCGTGTCCCTTGCGAAGTTTCGCGGCCCACTGTCGGTCGACTTCGGAAACACGATTGCCGGCATGTTCGACGATAGCGCTCAGCGTTTGTGCAGGAGACGCCAGAATCCCGACTGCACCCCGGCGGTTGTCCCGCGTCTCGGTCGGTGTATCGCTGATGCGGATGAATTTCGCCGCACCGAACACGGAAGGCGAACCGTAAGCGAGCTGGAAATCGAGGCGGCGACCAACCGTCAGAATGACGTTGGCGTCGCTCATGACCGAGCCGCGCATCGCGCCGACAACGGATGGGTGACCGTCCGGAACGAGGCCACGGCTTTCGCCCGTATCGAGATAAACCGCACCGAGCCTGTCGAGCAGGGAAATCAGTTCCGGCCCCGCGCCGCGCGCGCCGCGACCGGAAATCACGAGCACCTTCCTCGCCGACCACAACAGGTCCACGGCCTTCTTGACCTGCGCCGGATCGGGCAGCGTGACGCTGCGCGGCTTGGCCAACAGATGCTCATCCAATTGCAGCGCCTTGGGTACAATTCCCCGCAACGTGTCGGTCGGGAAGTCGATATAGGAAGGACCGGGATCGCCGCCCTCGCCGAACGCGCGCGAAATCGCCTCGTCAAGTTCCTGCAGCACCAGAGACGGCTCCCTCACGGTCCGCGCGTAGCGCGTGATGGAGCGAACCAGCTGCGTGTGGTCCATGTCTTGCAGGCCGCCGCGATTCTCCTGAGGACGCGGATTGCCGCCCGACAAAACCAACACCGGTGCCCGCGAGACGTGGGCGTTGGCGATGCCGGTGATGGCGTTGGTCATGCCTGGACCCGCGGTGACAAGCGCCACACCGAGTTCGCCGGTCAACTCCGCATGTGCCTGGGCCATGTGCACGGCCGCGCGCTCATCGCGGACGTTGATGATGCGAATTCCCTCGGCGTCGAGCCGCATCCAGATCGGCATGATATGGCCGCCGCAGAGCGCGAATACGTGCTTGACACCGCGCTGCTTCAAGAGCCGTGCGATCAGGGCCGCCGCGCTATCAGGGGAAACTTTCATCGTACGACTCCGGTTCTGTGAGGCAATTCAGTTTTGGTTAAATCTGCGCGAGCCATGCCACCAGCAGCGAGACGGTGAAGACGCCAAATATGTGTGAAGCGAGAATGGAGCCCGAGGTCACGCCGGCCTCGAGCCCGTAGAGCTTGGCGATCGTGAACGGTCCCGACCCGATCGGAAGCCCGCTCAAGATCACCGCCGAATGCGACCAGAGCGGCGGCATCTTGAAGACGTAGAATGCGAGAAATGCGGTGACGGCAGGTTGCACGATGAGTTTCATTGTGACGAGGATGCCGATCGACGCCGCGTCGTGGCTGACCACCCTTTCCTGGGCCAGGAAAAGCCCGATGCAGACCAGCGCTACCGGCGAAGCCGCACCGCCGAGCAGCGTGGTGAAGCTTTCGAATGGCGCCGGCATCTTCAGACCGCTGAGTCCTATGCAGAGGCCCGCGAAAGGCGCGATCAGAAGCGGGCTCGTGAACAGTGCTTTCGCCACCTTGGCTGCGGTCGACCAGAGACTGCTGCCCTTCTGCAGATCGATCTCGACGACGACGACTGCGAACAGGAACAGGATGCAGGCCGTAAACAGCGTCGCAATGATCGAGGCCGGGGCGCTTTCCGGTCCAAAGACCAGAAGACACATCGGAATGCCCATGAAGCCGACATTGCTGTAGCCGGCGTCGAGCCCCTCGATGCTGGCATTGGCGACGCGACGCCCTCGTGCGCGGCTGATAGCGAAGGCCCCCGCAAAGGTGATCGCGGAGCCTCCGCAGAATGCCCCCAGGAAACCGAACTGCTGGACCTGGTCCGGCGTTATCCTCGACATCGCAACGAACATCAGCGACGGCAACGCCAGGTACACCGCAAAGCGATTCAAATTGTCGGTCGCCGTTCTGTCGAACACGCCAAAGTATCCGCAAATGAACCCGGTCAGGATCAATGCGAAAATCGGCAGTGCTGAGTTCAATACGGCATGCATCTGGTTTCGAGCTCGAAACGATATGGTTCGACCGGTCCGTCATGGTCAGTTCGCGAATTTCTTCTTCAATTCACGGTGCAGCACCTTGCCGGTTGCATTACGCGGAATTTCACTTTCGAGCATGAAAGCATAAGACCGCGGGCGCTTGTATCCGGCCAGTCGTTCTTTGGACCATTCCAGCAGATCGCTCTCCTTGAGGGTTGCGCCCTCATGAAGCACGATGACGGCATGAACCCGCTCGCCCCACTTTGCGTCGGGCAAGCCGATGACGGCTACGTCCTTCACCTGCGGATGCGCGCCGATCAGCGCTTCGACTTCGGACGGATAGATGTTTTCGCCGCCCGAAATGATCATGTTGCTCTTGCGATCGGACAGGAAGATGTAACCTTCCGAATCGCGGCGGGCCATGTCGCCGACCGTGCAATAATCGCCGCGGAACGACTCCCTTGTCTTCTCGGGCAAGCGCCAGTAGCAGTCGAAGGTGTGGGCGTTGCAGGAGAACAGTTCGCCCGATTCGCCGTCCGGCACCTCGTTGCCGGCATCGTCCAGAATCCTGATCGGCGCGGCGCCAACGCATTCACGGCCGACCGAGCCGAGCTTGGTGAATTGTTCGTGCGGGTGAAGCATGGTCACCCACCCGGTTTCGGTGGCGCCATAAAGCTCGAACAGGCCGGAGTTCGGGAACATCTCCATGACCTCGCGTTTGGTCTCGGGCCGCGCGGGAGCAGACGAGATCATCAATTTGGTCACGGCGTCGAAATTGTATTTGCCGCGCACCGCTGCCGGCAATCCGAGCATCATGATGTAGTGGGTAGGCACCAGCGAGGTGAACGTCGATCCGCCCTCCGCCAGAGTCCGGACGCAATGTTCGGGATCAAAACTTTTGCGGGAATAGATGAAGTTCGTGCCGCCGCAATAGCCGAAGGCGCCAAAGAAGTTCAGTGAATTGGCGTGGCACATCGGCATCACCAGCAAGGCGCCGTCATTGCGATGCAGTGCAAGCTCGATCTCGGTGACCATCGACAGCAGCACGCCGCTGCGGTGACTTCGCACCACGCCCTTCGGATTGCCCGTGGTGCCTGAGGTGTACATCAGCGTCCAGGGGTCGGACAACTGCACGCCCTGCTCGGGCTCGCGCGTGCTGCCCGAGTTGAGGAAGTCCTCATAGGCGCGATAGCCCGCCGGACACGGGGTGGTGCCGAAATGGATGAACCGGTCGGGCTTGACCGACAAATCCCTGCGGACTTCCTCGACAAGACCTGCAAGCTCATCCTGGACGATCAAGGCCGAGGCCTCGGCGTTTTCCACGATGTACTGAACCTCCTTGCCGATCAGACGAAAGTTGATCGGCAATGCGACCAGGCCCGCCTTGGCCGTGGCTGCGAAGATTTCGCACCACTCGACGCAATTGTAAGCGAGGACCGCGACGCGATCGCCTTTCGACAGGCCAAGGCCGAGCAGAGCATTGGCGAGACGGCACGAACGATCGTTCCATTGGGCAAAAGTCATCGAACGTTCGAGGTCTCTTGCGCCGACGCGATTTGGCAACAGCCGCGCATGCACCGAAAGCATCTGTCCGAAATTCAGGAGGTCCTTCACTTTCTGCTCCTTCGGGTTTCAATAATCACGGGGCTCGGTGTTCAATTCAACAAGCCGATGGAGATCCAGGGAACGGCGGCGATCACGATGGTTCCGATCAGGAGCGCCAGCATGTAGCCCAGCATCGGTTTGATGCCTTCGTCGGGATGAATCCGGCTGATCGCGCAGGCCGCGTAGTAGCCGACGCCGAATGGTGGAGCGAAAAGGCCGATACCCATCGCCAGGATCACGACCATGGCGTAATGCACCTCATGGACGCCGACTTGCTTGGCAATCGGAAATAACAGCGGGCCGAACAGCACGATCGCGGGAATGCCTTCCAGCACGCTGCCCAGGACGACGAACGCGATGATCGTCACCGCGAGGAATACCGGTCCGCCGCCGGGAAGGCCGGTCATGAACTTTGCAAGCGAGGTAGAGAAGCCCGATTGCGTGAGCGCCCATGCCATTCCGGTCGCAGCGCCGATGATGAGCAGGATCGCGCCCGACAGCGACGCGGTTTCGGTCAGCATCGGATAAACACGACGCCAATCGAATTTGCGATAGATCAGGAGGCCCGCGAGCGCCGAATAGACGATGCCGATCGTCGAGACTTCGGTTGCGGTCGCAACACCGCCGATGACCGCGGCGCGGATTACGAAAGGAAGCGCAATCGCGGGCAATGCGACCAGGAAGGTCGAACCAATCTCGCCGAGACCGGCCCGCTTCACGTGAGACAGATCTTCGTTGCGATAGCGCCGCCAGACCACAAGACACAGCATGACGGCAAGCACCAGCCCCGGCAGCAGCCCGCCGGTAAACAGTGCCGCGATCGATACCCCGGTGACCGAGCCGATGGTGATCAGGACGAGGCTCGGCGGGATGGTTTCGGTTTGCGCACCGGTGGCGGAAAGCAGCGCGACAAGATCGCCGGGTTTGGCGCCGCGCTTGATCATTTCCGGAAACAGCACGGGAGCGACCGCTGCCATGTCGGCCGCCTTGGCGCCGGAAATGCCGGAAACCAGGTACATCGCAGCAACCAGGACGTATTGCAGACCGCCACGGACGTGGCCGAGGAGGCTAGCAAGAAAGCCCACCATGGCGCGCGCCATGCCGGTCATCTCGATCAGAAGACCAAGAAATACGAACAGCGGCACGGAGAGCAGGATCAGATGGCTCATGCCCTCGTCCATGCGACCGATCACAACGGTCGACGGCGTGCTCGTCGTCAGCGTGATGTAAGCAAAGGTTGCAAGTCCAAAGGCAAAGGCGATCGGAACAGCGGCAAACACCATGATCGCCACCAGCACCACGAAGAAAATCAGCAGATTGAGGTTGCCAAGCGGCACCAGTACCGGTCCAAGCGCATAGAGCACACCGCCGACGATCGCGACGGTAGCTACTGCCAATCCGGTTTTTCGCCAGTCGCCGAACGAGGCAAGGCGTAACAGGGCGAGAAGCAGCATCAGGCCGAGCCCGATCGGCAATGCGGCCGCGCGCCAAACGCTCGAAATATCAAGTGCAGGCGTCGAGACGAAGGCTTCGTCAGAGGCAAACTCGTAAGCCGGGTCGATTACGAGAACCAGGAATGCCAGCGGCGCGGCAATCGCCAACACGTCGAAGAACGCGCGCCAGGCCGGATTGACCATGCCGACAAAAGCCGTCATCCGCATGTGCTCGCCGCGCTGAAAGGCGATCACCGCGCCGAGCATGGCCAGCCACAGGAAGAGGATGCTGGCGAGTTCATCCGACCAGATGATCGGTCTGTGAAACAGGTAGCGCGCGGAAACCCCGCTGAACAGCACGACAATTTCCGCGATCACCAATAGCGCGGCAACCGCCGCGACGATCGAGCCGAGCCATTGCTCGACTTTTTGCAAGGCGCTCGCCGGGCCGGTCATCCGGGGCAGCGTAACGCTGGTTTCCTCTGCCAGATGCATGGCGATCAACCGATGTTGCCGGCGTATTTTTGCAGCAGCGTCCAGCCTTCATCGCCAAACTTGGCCTTCGCATCCTTGTAGAAGGATGTCTTCGAAAGCGCTGCCTGGAAGGCTTCCGGCTGTGTCGTATTGAAGGTGAGACCCTTCGATTCCAGGGTCTTCTGGTAATCCGCGTTTGCCTGAACGATGTCCGCGCGCTGCTTGATCGCCGCCGCGTTGAAGTGCTTCTGCATGACCTGCTGGGCATCCTGCGGGACGCCCTTCCAGATCCGCGCACTGGCGATCAGCCAGAAACCATCCCACGCATGATTGGTGAGCGAGCAGTATTTTTGAACTTCGTAGAATTTTGCCGATTCGATCAGCGCCAGCGGGTTTTCCTGACCGTCGGCGATCTTGGTTTGCAGCGCCGAGTAAGCCTCGTTGAGGGGAATACTCACGGGCGCGGCGCCCAGCGCCGAAAACATCGAGACCCAAAGCGGCACGACCGGAACACGAATTTTGAAGTTGGCGAGATCCTCCGGCGCCTTGATTGGATGGGTGCTGCTCGTGATCTGCCGGAAGCCGTTGTCCCAGACCGAGCTGAACGGAAACAGGCCCGCCTTCTCGATATTGCGTCGGATGAAATTGCCGATCTCGCCGTCCATCGCGGCCCAGACCTTGTCGTAGCTGGTGAAGGCAAAACCGACACCTGTCAGCGATGCCGTTGGAATCAGGGTCGACAGCACGGTGCCGGGCATCGTGGCGAGTTCGAGCGCGCCTGAGCGCAGCTGCGTCATCATGTCGGTGTCGCTACCGAGCTGATTGTTTGGAAACAGGTTGATCACGACCTGCCCCTTGGTCTCATCGGTGATGGCGTCGATGGCTTCCTTCAGTCGCACATTGACCGAATGGGTCGCGGGAAGATCGTTGCCGAATTTCAGTTTGACGGGGGCAGTCTGAGCGTGGACCGCGGGACTTTTAAGAACCGATGCGGCCGTGACCGCACCTGCCCCAACTGCGCATTTCAAAAGCACACGACGGCTAACGGTTTGCATTGCATCCTCCCTATGAAATTCCGCATTGCTATGTCTTGTATTCGAATTCAGAATTCATATACTGTATTCGAATACAAAGCAATGGCTATTTTATTATTGCGGTGGTAGAAGCCGTAAAAAATGTCGGAGCTCCAATGTCACACGTCCAAGCCCAACCCACGCTGGTAGAACAGGTTGTAAATGCTATCGTTTCGGAGATTGTCGGAGGCCAACTGCCGGCCAACGCCCGTCTGATTCAGGATGAACTCGCCCGCGCGTATGGCGTTTCCAGGCAGCCGGTTCAGCAGGCCCTTTTGCTGCTCAGGGATCGAGGCTTGGTTCGGGAGGCTCCCGGCAGAGGATTGATTGTTTCCCCCCTGGACGTTGATTTTGTCCGCAATCTCTATGAGATACGAGCGATGCTGGACGGCCTGGCGGCCAGGCTCGCGGCCGAGCGCGGTTCGGAACGGGCAAAGACCGAAGGACCGGCGTTCCTGGATCTGGGGCGGGCGGCAGTGGAAAGCGGTTCCCTGCACGATCAGATCGAGGCCGACATGAGATTTCACGCCTTCCTCAACGAATTGTCGGGTAATCCGCTGATCGGCGAGACGACCGCGCCGCATTGGCCTTACCTTCGACGCGTGATGGGCGAAGTGCTGCGAGACGATATTCAGATGCCACGGACGATCCTGAAGGAACATGTGACAATCCTCGATGCAGTCATCGCGGGCGACGCTGCGGCGGCTGAAACGCTCAGCCGTGACCATATTTCACGCGCGGCAAATATCTTCGTTCAACGTCTGCAGGCCCAGCACGAGGCGTCGGAAGAACAACTGCGCCAGCGGCGAACCCGTCTCATTCAGCGGTGAAGGGAAGCCTCGGCTCCGCCCGGTCCCGCTTCTGCTCCGAGCGGCTTATTCCCACACATAACCGTGATCGGGACAAGCCCCCTGCCCGGCCTTCAGGCCGAGCGGCAGGATTACTTTTCAAGGCTAGACGATTTGAATATAGGAGTGCGAAAAGCGCCGAACACGATCGGAGAAAACATGGCCAATGAAAGCAAGTGCCCGGTCACGGGCGGAACCCGTGCGCATTCGAACCGTGACTGGTGGCCGAACCAGCTCAATCTTGGGGTTCTCCACCAGCATTCCGACCTCTCTGATCCGATGGGCGAGGCCTTCGACTACGCCAAGGAATTCAAAAGCCTCGACCTGAACGCCGTGATCAAGGACTTGCACGCCTTGATGACGGACTCGCAGGATTGGTGGCCGGCCGACTTTGGTCATTACGGTGGGCTGTTCATTCGGATGGCCTGGCATGCCGCGGGTACGTACCGGATCGGAGACGGCCGTGGCGGCGCGGGGGCCGGTCAGCAGCGCTTTGCACCCACCAACAGCTGGCCGGACAACGCCAACCTCGACAAGGCGCGCCGGCTCTTGTGGCCGATCAAGCAGAAATACGGCTGCAAGATCTCCTGGGCCGACCTGATGATTCTTGCAGGCAACGTCGCACTGGAGTTGATGGGCTTCAAAACCTTCGGCTTCGGCGGCGGACGCGCGGATGTCTGGGAGCCGGACGACAGCGTCTTCTGGGGCCCCGAAGGCAAATGGCTGGCAGATGAGCGCTACAGCGGCGATCGTGATCTCCAAAATCCTCTCGCCGCGGTGCAGATGGGCCTGATCTACGTGAATCCGGAAGGGCCAAATGGCAAGCCGGATCCCCTCGCTGCGGCGCGGGATATCCGTGAGACGTTCCGCCGCATGGCCATGAACGACGAGGAGACCGTTGCGCTGATTGCCGGCGGCCACTCCTTCGGCAAGACCCACGGCGCTGGCGATGCCACTCTGGTCGGCGTCGAGCCGGAAGGCGCCGCGATGGAGGCGCAAGGCCTCGGCTGGGCAAGCAAGTTTGCCTCGGGCAAGGCGGGTGACGCGATCACCAGTGGCATCGAGGTCATCTGGACCACGACGCCGACGAAGTGGAGCAACAATTTCTTCGCAAACCTGTTCGGTTACGAATGGGAACTGACCAAGAGTCCGGCCGGCGCACATCAATGGCGACCGAAGAATGGCGCCGGCGCTGGTTTGGTGCCGGATGCGCACGACCCGTCAAAACGTCACGCGCCCTCGATGCTGACCACCGACCTCTCCTTGCGGTTAGATCCTGCCTACGAAAAAATTTCGCGGCGCTTCTTCGAACATCCGGATCAGTTCGCCGACGCGTTTGCCCGCGCGTGGTTCAAACTGACTCACCGCGACATGGGCCCGGTCGTGCGTTATCTGGGTCCCCTCGTGCCCAGGGAAACGCTGTCCTGGCAAGACCCGATTCCGAAAGTAGACCATCCGCTGATCGGCGAGCAGGACATCGCCGCGCTGAAGGCAAAAATCCTCGCCTCCGGTCTTTCCATATCGCAGCTGGTTTCGACGGCCTGGGCGTCCGCCTCGACGTTCCGCGGCTCTGACAAACGCGGCGGAGCCAACGGCGCGCGCATTCGCCTCGCACCGCAAAAGGACTGGGAAGTCAACCAGCCGGCTCAGCTGGCGAAGGTTCTGCAGACGCTCGAGGGCATCCAGACGGAGTTCAATGCTTCGCAATCTGGCGGGAAAAAGGTCTCCCTGGCCGACCTGATCGTGCTCGGCGGAGGCGCAGGAATTGAGAAGGCCGCGAAGAATGCCGGGCACGACGTGAAGGTCCCCTTCACGCCGGGACGCACGGACGCGTCGCAGGAGCAAACCGATGTCGAGAGCTTCGCGCCGCTCGAACAGACCGCTGACGGATTCCGCAACTATCTGAGCGGCAAGCCGCGCCTTTCACCCGAGGAATTGCTGGTAGATCGCGCACAACTCTTGACGCTGACGGCGCCGGAGATGACGGTTCTGGTCGGCGGCCTGCGGGTGCTCGGCGCGAATGCCGCACAATCCAGGCACGGCGTCTTCACCACGAAGCCGGAGACGCTGACCAACGACTTCTTCGTCAACCTGCTCGACATGCGTACCCAATGGCAGCCTTCCGCCGGCTCCGACGGCGCATACGAGGGCCGCGACCGGAAAACGAACGAGGTCAGATGGACCGGTACGCGTGTCGACCTGATCTTTGGTTCGCACTCCCAGCTCCGGGCGCTTGCAGAAGTTTACGCCTGCGCTGACTCGAAGGAGAAGTTCGTGAAAGACTTCGTGGCAGCCTGGAACAAGGTGATGAACCTGGACCGCTTCGAGCTTGTCTGATTTCGGCGCGAGCTGATTGAAAGCGGGTCGGACTGGTCGATGCGGAGCCTGTCATCGGACGCGCGTTCGCGCGACCCGGTGACATCGCCGGGAGCGACATAGCCGAAGCTTCGCTTCGGCGTCACCTTTTGAGAATGGCCGCCAAATGGCGGCCTACGCCCCATCCGCAAGGGCAGAGGTGAACGGAGTTCAACAAAAAATCACCGCTGCTTTACCGGTTCGCCTCCCGCCATCGGTTGGCGACCAGCAAGACGATCTTGAGCGACTCTTCGGCACCGTCAGCGAGGCCCTTCTCGAAATCTCCCTCGATCCGGCCCATCTGGTTGGTGACATGAGCAAAGCAGAGCACGGCTCGGCGGTTTGCCTGCGCAAAGGCATAGAGGGCCGCAGCTTCCATCTCGACGGCGAGAATACCTGCCTCGGACGCCGCCTCGATTGCTTGCTCGGTTTCGCGAAAAGGTGCGTCCGTACTCCAGGTGGCGCCGATCAGAACCGAAATTCCGGCTGCAGCCAGTGCATCACGCGCCAGTTCGGCCAGGTCTCGATCCGCCTCGCTGTAGTCGGCCGGCGGCAAGTAATGGTAGCTGGTGCCCTCATCGCGCAGCGCGCGATCGATGATAACGAAATATGGTGGCGCCCGCACAGAGCGAATTTGACCGGAAGAGGTGATGCTGATCACAAATCGGCAACCCGACACAAACATTTCTTCGGCGATCAAGACCGCAAAGGCCGCCCCGACCGCGCAGCCGACAATGCCGTACTCCTGGCCATCGTGATGAAAAGTAAAGAGATCTGTGTGATAACAGGCCCAGCCCGGATGGCGCTCGGCACGCCCGGTGGCGCGCAGATGGCGGACGATGTCACCATCCGGGTCCAGGATGCAGACCTCAGGGATCGCAACTGCAGGCAAGGCCCTTTGCCGCCGCGCCTCGCGCATGAGGTTTTCCGGCCTGAAGGCGGACGGGGCCGCGTGGTCCTTGTGGGACAGGATCGGCGGAACTTTTTGCGGGGACATCTTTGATGCGGGCAGTTTGCAGATGGAGGTGATAGCAGAGTAGCGCCTGCGCGGCGAATTTGACATTCGCAATTTGTCCTGCCTATTGCACAAATGCCTGCCTGACTTGCGGGCGCCCTGTTGTCCTTACCTTTCAATCCTCCGCAAGCCCAAGTGCGATCTCGTCAAGAAGTGACACGACCTGCTTGGCAGCACCCACAAACCGCTCCAAACCTTCGAGCGCTCCTTGCCGATCCCCACCTTCGTTGGCCGACAGCGCTCCACGCGCCGCAGCATGCAAGGCGGCGTGCGGCTCCCGCAATTTCCCGTACGCCGGTTGATCGAGAATTCTCGGCTCGACGACGCTGTCATACCATTTGCCGAGCCGACAACTATGCTCATCGGGGACATCTGACGCGTTCCACTGCACGCGCCCCATCAGGGCGTCCGTCAGACGCTTCTTGAACGCGACGTGATCGGACTTGGCGATGACGACGAGATCACGCGAAGTTGCGGCATGGGCGTACAAGTTTACCCTGTCATAAACAAGCTTGGCGGCCTGATCGAGGGATTTGATTGTAAATTCCACCTCATCGGAATTGATTTTCGCCAGTTCGGCCGATCTGGCCGACGCGTCGCCTGCCTGGATTGCGACATTGCTGTCGGTCATCAGCGCCGAAACAATTTCCTCGATCTGCCTGGAAACTGCCGCGGCTTCCCTGCCCATTTCGGACATTTCGAGATTCAGCCGCTCGATATTGGTTTGTCCGAGGGACACGGCCTGATTGGCCTCGTCCATCGCAGCGACGATGCCGGTCATCCCGGACTGGACTTCATTGACCCTGTCGCGGATATCGCCGGCGGCAACGGTTGTAAGCCCGGCCAACGCTTTCACCTCGCCAGCAACGACGGCAAAGCCTCTCCCGGCCTCACCGGCTCGTGCAGCCTCGATCGTCGCATTGAGTGCCAACAGATTCGTCTGCTTGGCGAGCCCCTCGATGGTCTTGAGGAAATCGCCGATGCGCGAGGACGCCACCTTCATCGCTTCCGTCTGTCCCGCCGTGCGGTGCACGGCGGCGACGATACTCTGCATCGATCGGGCCATTTCCGACAGCGCACCCATGCTCTGCTGAACGGCTTGCTCCGCCTTCGTCGTTGCCTCGGCGACATCTTTCCCGCTCGCAGCGTGAGCATTCAGGGAGCACACCAGTTGCTTGGTTGCACCAGCTGCCGTCGTGCTTTCCGTATGCAGCGATTGCACGTCGTGCAACATGCGCACCGACGTCACGATGGCTTCGCTCACGGCGACCGACGCCTCGACGGCCTGCTTGAGGCCGCCCGAGACGTCCTGTTCCAAAGTCCGAGACGGATGAGCGACACTGTCGTCCGGTTTCTCGAGTCGGGTCCGAAACCCCGACAGCACCTCTGAAACCGTGTCGATGATCCTGGCGCTCCGCCGATCGCCGATCAGGAATCGGCCCGAGGAATGGCAACTTGCGGATACGGATTGCAGCGCAAGGCAGACCCCTTCGATCAGATCTGCGGGTGAGATGGTATCGGTCCAGGGCGGACGCCCTACCGACGTGCCCGCCGGCAACCGTTGCCGGTCCGCCATTTCGGCCATGCGGCACAACTCGTCTCGAATCGCGTCGGGATCAAATGTGGTTGCTTCAGCCAGCGACACTATGCCAATCCGGGAATTGCGCGTGCCGTTTGCGCCTCAAGGTTACGGATTTTGGTTCGGGAGCCTGCGGCAAAACCAGTTGCGCGAAGGCACGACGTTGGCGATCGGAGCAACCGGCAGCGGCGCCGGCCAAGACAGCCAGAGCTGAGACTGTGCGCGTTCTCCGACAACCGAGCAGGCCCCAGACTTCGTGTGGGGTCCGAGGATACACCCGCACACAATGATAAGTGCTTCGCCAGTTACGGCAAGCGCCAAACCTAATGCAACCCCCGGATGAGTCAATTTTCTTTGATTTTTTTACATGACCGGTGATTCGGTTACGAGTGGAGGCGAATGCATGGCGCGCAGGGACATCAGGCGCAGGTTTTTTCCGGAGCAACCTGATCGCCGGCAACAAGCTCGAAGCGGCCGGCCCAATCCTTTCCGGTTGCCGCGGACAACAAGGCTTCGGTCTCCGCAAGCGTACCGTCAACGTCGAAGATCAGCGCACGGGCGCCGTCGATCATCTCGCTCACGCGGACAAGATCGACCGTCGTCGCTGGCGGTTGGCAATTCATCCAGTACCATCCCCCGCGCCGGCTGCCGCCACAAACACCCGGCTCGCAAGCACGTCTTCGGCTTCGATCGACATGACGTTGTCGCTCGTCAATATGCGGTCAAGGTTGGAGACAATGCGATTTGCCTGGCGAAGGCGCACCCGATCGAGAGCGTTTCGGATCGAGCGCGCATTGGAAAACAGCGGCTGCGTCTTGCGGGCTGCGATATAGCGGACAAATGCATCTCGAGCGTCGGACGAAAAGTGGTAGTTCTGCGCCACCAGCATCAACTCGGCGATCGCGAGCAGCTCATCATCGGAGTAATCGGGGAAGTCGACGTGGTGCGCGATACGCGACCGAAATCCCGGATTGCTCTGAAAGAATTTTTTCATCCGCTCGCCATAGCCAGCCAGGATGACCACGAGATCCTCACGTTGCGACTCCATGACCTGAAGCAGGATTTCGATCGCCTCCTGTCCGTAGTCGCGCTCATTCTCCGGCCGATACAGGTAATAAGCCTCATCGATGAACAACACGCCGCCCATTGCCTTCTTAAGGATTTCCTTGGTTTTCGGCGCGGTGTGACCGATATATTGCCCGACCAGGTCATCGCGCGTCACGCTGACGACATGACCGCGCCGGACAAAACCGAGGCGATGCAGGATTCCGGCCATCCTGAGCGCCACCGTGGTCTTGCCGGTGCCGGGATTGCCGGTAAACGACATGTGCAGGGTCGGAAACGAGGTCGCGAGCGCCATCTTCTGCCGGATGCGTTCGACCAGAAGCAGCGACGCGATCTCGCGAATCCGGGTCTTTACCGGTATCAGGCCGATCAATTCGCGATCGAGTTGAGCCAGCACGGCTGCGATGTCGACGGCCTCGAACTCCTTGCGGAGATCGATGGCATCGAAAGCCGTCATCCCGGATTCTTCGGTTTTGGTCGCCGGCCTGATCATGGTCCGCCATACCGTTCGTCTTCGGGCCGCGTGGCGGCATAGGCATGGGTTGAATAACGAACATTGCGGCCGGCAACCTCCTGGCGGTCGAGCCGGAAGCCCGGCTCCTCCTTCGGCCGGTTGACGATGAAGGATATCCGCACCGATTCCCAGCCGTGGCTCGAATCGAATCCGCAGACGCGGATGTACCGATCGCCATATACGCGACGGCATTCAGCAAGCTCCATCATGATGCCGGCCGCGTCGCGGAGATCGAACATGGGCAGCCCCCACATTTCCCAATAGGTGTTGCGAGGGTGCGGATCGTCGGTGAATTCGATGTTCACCGCCCATCCCTTTTCGAGGCAATATTGAATCTGCGCCGATATCTGCGCGTCGGTAAGGTCCGGGAGAAAGGAAAAGCAGCCCTGGGTTATCCGCATGGTCGTACTCCTTTAAGCCGCGACGCTCGCGGTCGGAACGAAATCCGGCGAGTCCGTGGATTCATAGTTGAAGGTGACGTCTTTCCAGACTTCGAGTGCCTCGCGCAGCGGCGTGCAACTCTGCGCGGCCCTGGCAAGGATCTCGGGGCCCTCATGGACATAGTCGCGGCCCTCGTTGCGAGCCAGGATCATGGCCTCGAGCGCAACACGATTGGCGGTGGCGCCTGCCTGGATGCCGCGCGGGTGCCCGATCGTGCCGCCGCCGAACTGCAATACGACGTCCTCGCCGAGAAGGTCGAGCAGCTGGTGCATCTGACCGGCGTGGATGCCGCCGGAGGCCACCGGCATCATCTTGTTGAGGCTTGCCCAGTGCTGGTCGAAGAACACGCCATGCTCGAGCTTCGTCGGGTTGAAGTCCTCGCGGCAAATATCGTAATAGCCGCGGGTCGTATTCGGGTCGCCCTCGAGCTTGCCGACGACGGTTCCGGCGTGAATGTGATCGACGCCGGCAAGCCTCATCCACTTGGCGATCACGCGGAACGAGACGCCGTGGTTGCGTTGCCGGGTGTAGGTGGAATGGCCGGCGCGGTGCAGATGCAGGACCATGTCGTTGCGCCGCGCCCATTTCGCCATCGACTGAATGGCGGTGTAGCCGATCACGAGGTCGATCATGATGATGACGGAACCGAGCTCGCGGGCGAATTCAGCTCTCTCGTACATATCCTCCATGGTCGCGGCGGTGACGTTGAGGTAGCTCCCCTTGATCTCGCCGGTTGCGGCTTGCGCCCTGTTTACGGCTTCCATGCAATAGAGATACCGTTCGCGCCAATGCATGAAGGGCTGCGAGTTGATGTTCTCGTCGTCCTTGGTGAAATCCAGACCGCCCTTCAACGCTTCATAGACCACGCGCCCGTAGTTGCGCCCCGAGAGGCCGAGTTTCGGCTTGACGGTTGCGCCCAGCAACGGGCGGCCGAATTTGTCGAGCCGTTCGCGCTCGACCACGATACCGGTGGCCGGACCCTGGAAGGTTTTCACGTAGGCGACCGGCAGCCGCATGTCCTCCAGCCGCAGCGCCTTCAGCGGTTTGAAGCCGAAAACATTGCCGATGATGGAGGCCGTGAGATTTGCGATCGATCCTGGCTCGAACAGGTCAAGGTCATAAGCGATGTAGGCGAAGTAGCTACCGGGCGAATTCGGCACGGGATCGACGCGGTAGCACTTGGCGCGATATTTCTCGGCCGCCGTCAAACGGTCGGTCCACACCACGGTCCATGTCGCGGTTGAGGATTCTCCCGCTACCGCTGCGCAGGCCTCGGTCGGATCGACGCCGTCCTGCGGTGTGACGCGAAACAGCGCGATGACGTTGGTATCCTTGGGCTCATAACCCGGCTCCCAATAACCCATCCGCTTGTATTCCATCACGCCTGACCGGTAACGCTCTTTGCCGCGGACCGTAATAGATTGATCGTTCATATCTTCCTCCGTTGAATTCGTGTGCCCTGTCGGCTCATGCGGCGGCAGTAATTTTCCCGATTTGCGGATCAAGTGCTCCCGAGCGATAGCGGCGCGCCATTTCCGAAAGCGGAATCACCCTGATCCTCGATGCGTTGCCCGCCGTGCCGAATTGCTCGAAGCGATCACGACAGAGGTCGCGCATCGCATCCATCGCGGGCTTCAGGAATTTACGCGGATCGAATTCGCCCCTCACCTGCATCGCAACCTTTCGAAACATTGCCGTCATCGCCAGGCGACAGTCGGTATCGATATTGACCTTGCGAACGCCGTGCCTGATGCCGCGAACGATTTCTTCGACCGGGACGCCGAAGGTCTGCGGCATTTCACCGCCGAACTCATTGAACATGTCCTGAAGTGGCTGCGGCACCGACGATGAGCCATGCATCACCAGATGGGTGTTGGGCAGCCGGGCGTGGATTTCCTCGACGACATGCATCGCAAGAATTTCGCCGTCGGGCTTGCGCGAGAATTTGTAGGCGCCGTGCGACGTTCCCATCGCGATCGCAAGGGCGTCGACCTTGGTAGCGCGAACGAAATCCACCGCCTGATCGGGATCGGTGAGCAGCTGCTCGCGGCTTGCCCGGCCTTCGAGCCCGTGACCGTCCTCTTGCTCGCTCCCGCCATGCTCCAGCGAGCCGAGCACACCGAGTTCACCTTCCACCGATGCGCCGATCCAGTGGGCTATCTCGACCACCCGCCGCGTAATGTCGACGTTGTAGCCATAGTCGGCGGCGGTCTTGGCATCGGCCTTTAGCGAGCCGTCCATCATCACCGACGTAAAGCCGCACCTGATCGCGGTCGCACACGTCGATTCCTCGTTGCCGTGGTCCTGATGCAGACAAACCGGAATCTGCGGATAGATCTCCTCCAGCGCATCGATCATCCTCGCCAGCATGATGTCGTTGGCATAAGAGCGGGCACCGCGCGAAGCCTGTATGATGGCCGGCGCGTCGACTGAAGCGGCCGCTTCCATGATCGCAAGCCCCTGCTCCATGTTGTTGATGTTGAAGGCAGGCACGCCGTACCCGCGTTCGGCTGCGTGATCCAGCAATTGCCTCAGCGTTATCCGAGCCATTTCTATTTCCCCTCCAATGTTCGCCGGATTGCGCGTCTCGCCGCGGCTGCGACCGCGACCGGCGTTATGCCGAACTCGCGATAGAGCACGCTCGCCGGTGCTGACGCACCAAAACCGCTCATGCCCACAAATTCACCGTCTTCACCGAGCCAACGAGCCCAATCGCCCTCGACGGCGGCCTCCACGCCGACGCGTGGCACCTTGCCGAGCACCCGCTTTCTGTATTCGGGCGACTGCCTGCCGAACAATTCGAAGCACGGTGCCGAGACCACCGCTGCCCGCAACCCCTCGTCTGCGAGCAATTCGGCCGTCTCGAGCGCCACGCAAACTTCCGAGCCGGTCGCAATCAGGGTGACGTCACGAGGTCCGTCGGGTTCGACGACCACGTAGGCACCCAGCCCAACCCGATTGATCTCGCCAGAGCTGTCGCGAAAGGCAGGCAGGGCCTGCCGCGACAGACAAAGGATCGACGGCGAGGTCTCGGCCCTCAGGGCACAATCCCAGGCTTCCGCGGTTTCGACTGCTTCTGCAGGACGAAATACCAGAAGGTTCGGTATCGCCCGCAGCGAAGCCAGGTGCTCGACCGGCTGATGGGTCGGCCCGTCTTCGCCAAGGCCGATCGAGTCATAAGTCATGACATGGATCACGCGGACACCCATCAGCGCCGCAAGCCGAATCGCCGGACGGCTGTAGTCGGCGAAACTGAGGAATGTTCCGCCATAGGGTATGAACCCGTCATGAAGCGCGATGCCGTTCATCGCCGCGGCCATGGCGTGCTCGCGGACGCCATAATGGACGTAGTTGCCTTCAAAATGATCCGGTCGCACCGGCGACTGGGTTTTCGCCAGCGTAAGATTTGAGTGGGTCAGGTCGGCAGAGCCTCCTAGCAGATTTGGCAGGGCTTGTGCGACGGCATCGATTACCTGCTGCGAGGCCTGCCTGGTTGCAAGCCTCGGACGCTCGTCGGCGAACCGGGCCTTGAGGTTCGTCATCGCGCTGGCATACGCGCCAGGCAACTTCCTGTTCAGAGCGTCATGAAATGGCGACCTTCCGCTTGCGCAAACGCGCCGGGAACGCTCGATCCACGCATGGCGCGTAACCTGACCGCGGGCCCCGATCTGCCGCCACTCTTCAAGCACGCGTTGGGGGACCTCGAAGGGTGGATGCGGCCAGTCGAGCGCCGCACGGGTCTTCCCGACCTCGTCGGGGCCAAGCGGGGCGCCATGAATCTTCTCGCTGCCCTGGCGAGTAGGTGCGCCAAAGCCGATGATCGTGCGACACGCGATCAGCGAGGGACGGTCATTGTTCCGTGCGTCCGCGATAGCCGCGGCGACGGCTTGGGGATCGTGGCCATCGACACGACACGCGCTCCAACCGCTTGCACGAAACCTGGCAAGCTGATCGTCCGAGCAAGAAAGGGATGTCGGCCCATCAATCGAGATCCGATTGTCGTCGAACAGCACGATGAGCCGGCTCAGCCGCAAATGGCCGGCGAGCGAAATGGCTTCATGGCTGATGCCCTCCATCAGGCATCCGTCGCCGGCAATCACATAGGTGAAGTGATCGACGAGGTCACCGCCAAACCGCGCATTCATCAATCGCTCGGCCAACGCCATGCCGACGGCTGTCGCAATGCCCTGTCCAAGCGGGCCCGTCGTCGTCTCCACGCCCGGCGTGTGACCATATTCGGGATGGCCCGGGGTGTTCGAGCCCCACTGCCGGAAGGCCTTTAGCTGATCGAGCGTCATTGCTTCATAGCCGGCAAGGTAAAGCAGCGCATAAAGCAGCATCGAGCCGTGGCCTGCAGAAAGCACGAAGCGATCGCGGTCGGGCCATGCTGGATCCCTGGGATCGAATTTCAGGAAACGCGAGAACAGCACGGTTGCGACGTCAGCCATGCCCATCGGCATGCCCGGATGACCTGACTTCGCCTGTTCGACCGCATCAATGGCAAGAAATCGAACGGCACTGGCCATTTCGGCATGGCCGACTTCGGCACAGTCAATTACGGACGCAAGTACGTTCATATCGCTCGCCTCTTTCGTTCCATCAATTGCAGAATCAGCGGAGTGAGAATGAGCTGCATTGCCAGATCGAGCTTGGCGCCATGGATCACGATCGAGTTGGCGCGAGACATGAAGCTGTGAGGGATCATCGACAGCAGATACGGAAAGTCGATGCCTCGTGGATTCCTGAGCCTGATCACGACCATCGATTCGTCCGGCGTCGGAATCCATCTTGCGATAAACGGATTCGAAGTATCCACCGTTGGCACACGCTGAAAATTGATGTCGGTTTCGGTGAACTGCGGACAAATGTAGTTCACATAATCAGGCATGCGGCGCAGGATCGTGTCAGTCACGGCCTCGGTCGAATAGCCGCGAGCCTGGCGGTCCCGATGCAGCTTCTGAATCCATTCCAGGTTTATGACGGGAACCACGCCGATCTTCAGGTCGGCGTGCTGGGCCACGTTCACCTTGTCCGTGACGACGGCGCCATGCAGGCCTTCATAAAACAGCAGATCGGAATTTTCCGGCAGTGCTTCCCATGCCGTAAAGGTGCCGGGCGGCGCGCCATAGAGTTGGGATTCCTCATCGTCATGCACGTAGTGTCGCGTAGTTCCCGTTCCCGACTCGCTGTAGTCGCGGAAAAGCTTTTCAAGCTCCTCGAACAAATTGGTTTCAGGGCTGAAGTGACTGAAATGGCTGTTTCCGGCCATCTCCACCATCTTTTGGCGCATCTCGGCGCGGTCATAGCGATGGAAGGCGTCGCCCTCGATATAGGCGGCCTTGACGTTCTCGCGCCGGAAGATGTTTTCGAATGTCTTCTTCACCGACGTGGTGCCTGCTCCCGAGGAGCCCGTGATCGATATGATCGGATAGCGGCGCGACATATCGACCTCTCACCGAAACAGTCCGCGACGCGCAAACAGCGGTGCGTCGCCGCTTTCGAACATGGGCTCGACACCCGCGTGAAGCATCTCGATGTCGCGCACGGCTCTTGGCGATCCCATGATCAGCGGTACGCGCTGGTGTAGAGTTCGTGCCGATAATTCCAGAATGCGCGCACGGCCGTTGCTGGCGGCACCGCCCGCCCACTCCATGACCAGCGCGATCGGGTGCGCCTCGTAGAGCAGACGCAGACGACCCTCGCGATAAGCGGGCCGAGCATCGGCCGGATACAGAAACACGCCACCGCGAACGAGGATCCGGTAGGCTTCGGCGACGAGGGAGCCGATCCAGCGCATGTTGAAATCACGCCCGTCCTCGCCGTTCACCCCGGCGATGCAATCATCGACATAGGAGCGCACGGCACTGCTCCAGTGGCGGCGATTGGAGGCATTGATCGCAAACTCCGCCGTATCCGGCGCAATACGCAAGTTGCCCGTGACCAGAACGAAGTCGCTCGATCCCGGGTCAAGGATGAAAAAATCTACCCGCCGCTCGAACGCAAGCACGAGCGAAGTTTGAGGGCCATAGATGAAAAACCCGGCCGCGCACTGTGCCGTGCCCGGCTCAAAGAAGGTCGATACGGCATCTCTCGCCTTCGGACGTATCGAAAAGATCGTGCCGACGGAAATGTTGTTTTCAAGATTTGCCGAGCCATCCAGCGGATCAATCGCGACGCAAAGCGGCGCAGCCTCATCGAAAATTTCGGGCAAACGCGCTTCCTCGGAAAGAACGGCGGCCACCGGCGAGGTCCGCAGAACATCGCGCATCAGCCGATCTGCGGCAATATCGATATCCTTCTGCGCGTCGCCGTCCGGATTTAGCCCACCGTGCAGACCTTCGATCCCGACGAGGGGACCGCACGCGATCATCTGCGAGAGGTTTTTGGCGGCAAGCGCAAGGGATTTGATGACGGCCGCAATTGCAGCGTGCCGGAGATCACGTTCCGGGTCGTCCAATCGAGCATGCAGCGTAAGGCGATCGTGCACGGGCAGCTCCCTTTGACCGTACCCTCTTGGACGGGGCTTTCGATCGTGCGACTCCACCTTGGAGGCGACTTGGCTGCATCAACGCGCGATTTGCCAAATTAGTGAAATTTTAATATCTTGGGTTAAACCAAACTATTTTTTATGGGGGCGCTGATGGCGCGCCGTTTTGCGCGGGATCTCACAATTCGCCAGCTTCGTGCACTGGCGGCGGTTCATTCGGCCGGCTCGATCACATTGGCAGCCAACCGTCTCAACCTCACCCAGCCGGCGGTGACGCTGCAGCTGCGCAACCTGCAGGCACTTGCCGGCTTGCCGTTGATCCAGAGGACCGGCGACGGAATGTCGTTGACCGATGCCGGTGATCACGTGCTGGCGCTCGTCGAGCGGATCGAACTGGCTTTGCTGGACTGCGAACAGTCGCTTGACATGATATCGGGGCGAACCGGCGGCCGCGTATCGATCGGCGCGGTCAGCACCGCGAAATATTTCGTACCATTCGCGATCGCGGCGTTTTCCCAACGATTTCCCAAGATCGAGGTGACGCTCAAGATCGGCAACCGGGAAGACATCCGCAACGCGCTGCGCGGCTATCAATTGGACATCGCGGTGATGGGGCAACCGCCTCCCGACGTTGACGTTGAGATGAGACCGCTTGGCAGGCACCCGCATGTCATCGTAGCGGCTGCCGATCATCGTCTGGCAAGACGGAAGTCAGTTCCCGTAAACGACCTTGCCGGCGAAACCTTCATCACGCGCGAACGCGGCTCCGGCACCCGAATGCTGATGGAGCAATTTTTTCAAAAAAACGGCCTCGCAGCAAAGGTCGGTATGGAGATGGACAGTAACGAGACCATCAAGCAGGCCGTCATGGCCGGGCTTGGAATCGCCTTCATTTCCCAGCATACGGTTTTCCACGAACTGGACGAACGCCGTCTCGTCACGCTGAAGGTAAAGGGCTTGCCGGTCATGCGGCAATGGCATGCGATCCGCCGCGCCGACAAGATATTGCTGCCCCCTGCTTCTGCCATGCTCGACTTCCTGGGCAAGGAGGGTTCGCGTTACCTGCCGAGACCGGAAGGTGGCTGAGCGGGGAGCGCGCTGACATTGTCTTCGCGCGGAAGCTGCCTTAAATCGGGCACTCACCTCTGTCCACGATGTCAGCCGCATGTCCCATGACGAAAACCGCATCACCGGACTGCTGATGCAAGTCCGCGAACGCGTCCGCCGGTACCGGCTGCAGCTGATCCTGGCCCTGCGGGTCACGGTCGCGGCGCTGTTGGCATTGGCGCTGGCACAAGCCATGCGCCTGCATTTGCCGCTCTGGGCGGTTCTGACGTCACTGATCGTGACCCAGATGAGTCTCGGCCGCTCGTTGAAGGTGGCAAGCGATTACCTGATCGGCACCTTTGGAGGCGTGGCCTACGGCGGCGCGCTCGCGATCCTGATCCCGCACGAAAGCGAATGGGCGTTGCTCGCCGTTCTCGCGCTTGCCGTTGCGCCGCTCGCCTTCATTGCCTCGTTCCGCGCCAATTTCAACGTGTTGCCGGTGACCGCGATCATCGTACTCCTGGTCCCCAGCATGCAGCATGTCAGCCCCGCGGCTTCCGCTCTCGACCGCGTGCTGGAGGTAACAGTCGGCGGCGTGGTCGGCTTCGTCGTATCCTTTCTGCTTTTTCCCTCGCGCGCGCATGCGATCACGATCCAGGCCGGAGCCGATATGCTCGACCTGATGGCGGATGCACTGTCGAGATTTCTGGAGGACCACACCCGCGAACTCGACCAGGCTGATCGTCGTCGCATTCACGACGGGATTGCCGCAGCGTTGACGCGGTTGAACGCGACCGGAGCCGAGGCAGAGCATGAGCGCAACGCGCGCCTTACCTCCGGTCCCAACACCGGACCACTTTTGCGAACGCTGTTGCGGTTACGCCATGACATCGTGATGCTGGGCCGTGCGGTCGGGTGCGAGCTACCCGAGGAGATCGCCGCGCGGCTGAATGCGCCGCTCAGCAATGTCGAGGCTGCAGCACGCGATTTCCTCCGCTCCAGCGGCGCCGCCTTGCGTGCCCAGAAGCCACCGCCACCTCTGGACGCCGTCGAAGTCGCGTTCCGGCATTATATCGAGGAGTTCGGAGCGGTGCGGCGCGAGGGACTGACGCGCGACATGAAAAGCGAAGCGGCCGAACGGTTCTTCGCGCTGGGATTTGCCCTTGAGCAGCTGCGGGAGCATCTTTTCGAGGTTCACCGCGTGGTCGGCGAATGGGCTCGCGACTAGGCCTGGCCCCCGTCCCGGCTGGCTGCGGCGTCCAGGATAAGTCAACTCCCGTCACATCGACGACGGCAAGTTTCCTGGTCCCGTTCGCCGGCCTTCCGACACCGGTGACACGCAGTCGCCAGTGGAGTTGTCAAAGATTCGGCGGCGTGGTCCATAAAATGGGTTCGTTCTGCCCGCCTTGGACGACGTTTGGGTTCGTTCTGCCAAATTGCCTCGCAGTGCCGTCAGAAATTCGTTGGCCACTCCAAATTGGGTTCGTTCTGCCAAACCCAGATTAGCGTCGACAAATCCTACCTATCATTGATACCACTACAAGTACATGCGACTACATTCGTCAATCACCAGTATACCGATGTAGATAACCGCAAGGAGTGTGGCAGTCGCGAAAATTCCGAGGGACTCTGCGAAGTCGCCCGTGAAGAACGTTTCTGAGCGGCCCCTGTGCGTTGCGCAACGGCGCGAGGCCGCGACAGAGAATCCATAACAGGACCCGCAATAACAATTCCTCCATCCAGCTGAAGCAGGCTGAAGTTGCCGGCGGCAGCGAGCACGACGGGTCACCATTTCGGCCTTTGAGATAGTTGCGACGCATCCGATGATCGTCCTTGAGATAGCCAATCACGGCTCGACGGCGGCGCGACGGCGCATTCGCGACGGATGGCTTTGGTGACCTGGCGGACCTTACCACTGATCCAGACCTTGAACCGGTTGGGATAGTTGTGGCCGCGATAGCCCTTGTCGCCATGTATGCGGCGCACGGCGGCACGTTTGAGCCTTTCGAGATCGGCGATGACGGGACCAAGCGTATGGCCGTCGTAGGGGTTGCGGGGCAGGGCTTTGGCATGCAGCACGAACGGTCCTCCCTTTGGGCGTGGTGGCTGGCGTAGTGATCCATACCTTGCAGCCGAACTTGTAGGGGGCGCGGGCCTTTCCTGTGCCGATGTACTCCGCCTCGGGCTCGCGCAGCGAGTAGCTCTTCGATCCGCGCTGACGCTGTTCTTGGTGGCGGACCCGCAGCGCGAGATCGAGCAGCTGACCAAAGCGATCCACGATCGCCCTCGATCTTGCGGCCGATGTTCCAGATGATGCGGCCGAGCCGGGCGCGCATAAATTTGAGCTCCCGCCGGGCGCGCTTGAACTGGTGGGCATGGGTATAGCGCGCCCACCACGATGGCCGCGCGCTTGACCACGCGCATGGGTGAGCCGCGCTTCGGTCGGGTGCGCAATGGCTTTCTCCTGGAAGGTGGTATCCTCCATCACGCGCTCGAGGTCCTTGCTCTCGATAGCCCCGGTCCGGTGTGCCGCCGAACGGCTCTCCTGCGAGAGCGCCGCGATCTCACCCAGCCGCTGGCGCCAGCGCGTCAGCGACGAACGATCGAACGGCGCCCCATGCTGGAACACAACTTCCACGCAGACGCACTGGAAATCCGGGTTCTCCACCCACCGTTCGCACAAGGCCTCATCGGAGAGGTTGTGCAAGTGCTTGAGGGTGAACAGGCCGGCCACTAGTGTCTCGTCAAATGAGGCACATGGCGCGCTTGCGTCTTGAAAAGGCACGGCGCTCGTACCTCTCGAGCCGTGCAAACTGTTCGGCGGCGTTCATGAGGTCTTCGGTGGAAGCATCACCAAAAAACCGCATCCTCGCGTATAACCCGGCGCGGATTTTGCGAATCCGCGCCAGGTCGAGGTGTGCCTCTGCGGCTTCGCGAGCGAATTCACCGATATTTTCTCTGCCGCCAGCCAGCAGCTTTGCCAAAATCTCGATGTCGTCGCGAAGCGCAGGGTCACTTCCAATACCGGTTGCCAGACCATGGCGGTGCGCATTGTGCCGTGATGTGGCTCGGCCGGCCTCAGTACGCGGGCCGGTGCTCTTCTTGGCATTTTTGCGGTTGGACGCGATCTTTCGTTCCGACGTCATGGGCGTTAGTCGTCTACCTCGGTGAACTCCGCATCGACAATGCTTGAGGCTGCCCTATCCGCGTCACGGGCCACAATCTGCTTGCGTCGCTCCACTTCCCTCATGAGAGCGCTGCGGCGGGATTCGAGTGCCGCGATCCGCCTGTCGCAGCCTTCAATGGAGTCGCCACCGTGCAGATACGTATGCACCAGCAACGATATCGGATTTTCTTGCTGCTTCTTCTCTATGGGCTCAGAACCCTTTATCCTGAACATGCTGGGCTCATCGTCCTCATCACGCGGCATTGACATTCTCTGCCTTTCGCGCTCCAAATCTGCTCTATTGGGCAACATAGTTTTAGCGACGTACTCCCGTTGCTTTTGCTTAATGGTTTCGACCTTGATCAAACGCTCACGGCGGATCTCCCACCATATATTAACCAACTCCCGAACGAGGAGTTGGGCGATGTCGTCAGCGGGTTTCGCGGCCCTCTCGACCACTGAACAGAAGGCCAAGTAGTCCTCAAGCCGCTCGGTTCCGATGAGCGGGGGATCGCCGAAAAACCTTTCCAGTTCCTTGGAAGGTTTGAGTGGTTTAGCAGGCACCATTGAGCGGCTCATGGTCGAATCTCCTCATTGTGATGGTTGGTTGAACCCATCTCAGTGGTGACCTTCGCAAACGCTTTTGTAAAACCGAAAAATATCGTTTCGTGATTTGAGACGGCCAAAGTGCAGAAAGGCAACAGTCATGGTTCCGTTGTATGTGCGCCTATGAGCAGACTGAAAAATTGGATTGGCGATGCCTCGGCTGCACATCCATGAAAGCAACGCGGGTCCGGTTGCAGGCCCGGGAGACGCGAACCCGTTGCAAAGCGCGCACAGCGTGTTTGCGCCTAGGAACGTCCGGCGCAACAGGGCACGCTACAAATTGGCGACTTGCGCTAACAAAATGAGGCTTTGGACAAACAAGACAAACAAGAATGGTGGATTCTAAAATGCGCGTGCTGCTCATAGATCGTAATGGTCCATAATCACGGTCGCGACGCCGGTAACGCCCAGGGCGACGAGGCCACCGAGTATCCCAAATTCCGTTACGATCAAACCCGCGACCCAGTGCACCACCCACCACAAGGCGATCAGGTAACCGAGCATAGCGAATGTCATCAGTGTACCGCGCATGGCTTTGCGAGCTCCGTGCGGCCTGTTGAGCATCGATGTGCTCTGCCGCGGTCGATTTTTTCTCAATCATCTACGCCGCAATCGCGCACCAGACCTTCCACCACGCTCGTCGATGAACTCAAAGCCAGTGGCTTCTAAGGTCTCATGCGGATCCGGAACCTCAGCCGATACGCCGGGTCGAAACCCAGAGTGTCCGCGATGTAACGAGGGGATCGATCGCCCGTCGCTCCCACCATGCGACCTCGTCTCCATGACTATGGACGTCACGGTGATGAATCCTGCACAAGGGCACCGTGAACTCGTCGCTCACCTTCAACCCCATCGCCCGCGGTTGGGTAAATCGGAGGTGGTGGGCGTCGGCGGGGCTTCTGCCGCAGACCAGACATGGCTGCGATGCGACGAATTTGAGATGGGCTTTATTGCGCAGCCGTCGCGGCTCGCCGAACGTCAGCTTGCTTTTATCGATCTTGACGGCAA
Source organism: uncultured Alphaproteobacteria bacterium (assembly GCA_963721935.1). Lineage (GTDB taxonomy): Bacteria > Pseudomonadota > Alphaproteobacteria > Rhizobiales > Xanthobacteraceae > Bradyrhizobium. The sequence continues at coordinate 188,017 of CAVRMY010000048.1, read as the reverse complement.
TTGCATCGGCTTGCTCGACTGTCGAAGCTGACGGGCCATCGTCGATCATTGATGGAGAGGTGACCTGACGGGCAGGAGCTTTGCCGCCAGCGGCGTTGATCTTTCTGGCGCGCCTCCTCGGCCGCTTGACGTCTTTCGGTGATACGGGGGCGGGCTTACTCGGTTCAGTTGGGATTGGGGTAGGCTCCTTCATCGTTACTGCGCCAGTAGAGCCGTCTTGTGAGACCCTTGCTTCGAAGGCCACTTCAACCTGTTTGGCATCCTCCGCTGACAGGCGGTTCTTAGCCTTCAGGATGGCAATTGCGCGAGGTTGCAGCTCCCCGGCTGGCAAGGTTTGGATTTCCTGGATGAGTTGCGCCCTGGCGGCGGCGGATGCCTCCGCATTGAGCTTCTCCTGATGCGGCGACTCGGTTCTGGTCCGAGATCGGCTTGCATCGGCTGGCTTTGGCGCCAGGCCGTTTCTCGGTGCAAGATCTTCTGCTGTCCTGTCTTCTTTGGGCCCCTCGTTGGCAATATCGGGCGCATCAAGATCGTCTTCGCCGGCAATCCCCACCATTGTGAATAGTGCGTAGCGGCGGGCGTAGGTCAGTGCCGCGCCCATCCGGCGTGGCGCCACGGTCTCCGAGAGCTGGCAGACCGGCCAGTCTGAAGAGATCCACTCACCTGAGGTGTGGACCAGAAGGGTGGTCAGATTGACCGTGCCACTGGCACTGTCGATGGCGGTGGTCTGCGTAACCGCGATCTGCTGACTGCCGAGGACCTTTCTGATGATGTCGAGACCACTCGATAGTGAGGCGTAGCGGAAGTTCTGCTGGCTGTCGGTCCGGGCATTATAGATGCTTCCAATCATCCCTTTTTCGGGATTGGTAAGCTCGGTCTGAGCTTTGGCGAGCGCCGTTGCGATCGCGGCGACGTTGTCACTGCAACGATGCATGGCCGGCCTCGTTCTCAACAAGATCAAAGCTGATCGCACCTGATTTTGAACGCTTCGCCCGGATGCCATGGCCGATTGCTTCCTTGGCATCCTCCGGCATCAGCGCCTTCAGTTCGCTCCTGGCGCGCTCGTGATCGGCATGGGCTTTTCGGGTTTCGCAGAACAGGCTGGCGAATTCCGCCCATAAATTGGAAGCGGTCATGTCGACCACGCGCACCGCCTCGATCCGGGGTTTTGGTGGTTCGCAATCGAATAAGGCCGGCGGCTCGCCGGTTCTGACCGACTGCCAGAATGCCTTCTCGGCCGCGATCAGGATCGTCTGGTAGATCGGGTCGGCCTCGACTGAAAGTTGGACCCAGCTGCCGCCGCCGGTGATGATTGAGAGCACAGATTTCTTCGTGCCGGCGACCAGCATGTTGTGCTGCAGCTGGGCCATGTGCTTTTCCGCCGCGGCCGCTTCCGAGAATGCCCAGGGCAGCATGAACTTGGCTTCGAACACCGCACCTTTCGCCTCAACCAAACCGTCTAGCGTCGCGGCCATCCAAGGAATTGTTCGGTGGGTCGCATGGCGCTGGACATCAGATACCCGATTGCCGGTGTTGAACTCGTACCAGCGGCGGTTGAGGTCCTCGGTTACGACGCCGAGCTGGACGAGGAGAACATCCGAAAGGTCGGGCGGAGCCTCGTCCCCGCGCTTTTCGCGCCAAAGACGCAACAGTGCCTTCTCGTCCTTGCCCATGATCACTTTGGCGTCCGACCCGCCGATGAACCTCATACGGTCAACATTCTTGGCTTCGATCATTTTGCAATCCTGGTAACGATTTTCGTTATCAACAACGATAATCGTTATTAGGGCCGCGTCAAGCGCTATTCGGTATCCTTGTTGAAAATCGTTGTCTCCCGTAGAATCGTCGAATGACACCCGCGCAATGCCGCGCAGCGCGCGCACTAATCGAGTTTTCACAAGCCGAGCTAGCCGTGAAAGCGAAGGTCGGCCAAAGTACTGTTCGAAATTTCGAGGCAGGCAGAACAGTTCCGGTCGCGAACAACCTCGAAGCGATACGGCGCGTCTTGGAGGCGGCCGGCGTGGAGTTCATCGCGGAGAATGGCGGGGGACCTGGCGTCCGGCTTCGCAAGGCGAAACGCTAGTTATTGAGAGACCCGCCTCAGATAGCGTACCGGCTCTCGCCGACTTTGTTCCGCTTTAATTCGACGATTTTGTCTTGCGTGAGTGGCGCTGACCGACGCCATTTAGGGGTTGTCCACTCTTTAGCTTCTCACCAATCATCGCCGGGTCATCTTTGACATAAAGATACTGTGAAATGTTCGCGATTGCGAACCAACTCTCACTTCTGAAATTCGTCGGCAGACCTCTCGTCATTAGAGCCGACCAGCTCGGAATATTCTAGGATCGGATGTGGCCGTCCGATCAGGTAACCCTGCACTTCGTTGCAGGACTCCGGTAGGCAGGGCGGCGATAATTCACCGTGCGCCTTCTAATCTCGGGTAGCCAGTCAATTTCGCGGGTTTGTCGACCGGGTTTCGTATTGGCTCCAAAGTACCTTGCGGCGGCGGCAGTGTCTAAAAACGAATTTCGCTAAATTCGGTGTCTTTCGATTTTCGACTTTTACCGGCGACGCTGCTCGCCCGCGCCGACGAGGTGATCGCTGCAGAGACCTTAAACCAAGGCAGAAGCCCTGACACAACTCATCCACTACTGAAAGGTCACGCGACCACAAAATGCGTCTGAGATTTTGCAGATGTATCGGAATCTCCAGTTAAATACCGCGCTGGAAGATCACTGGCGCGTTATTTCGTTATAGTGTCAAAGAAACGGCCCCAGCGCGGGGGCGAGCCGAGGCCGTCATTTCATCAGATCGCCATGGTGGTTCCCGGTCGTGCCTACTAAGACACGCCGGTGACATTCGTTCCGGCGGGCTCACGGACCTTTAAGCGAGCATGCGCGTTGGGCTTCTACCTACGTACCTGCACGCAGATCGGTAGAGTTCTATGTTTGAGTTGGCGGTCGCTTTTATTGCGCTGTTCAGCGCTATCATTTTCTTGGCACATGTGATTGAGGCCTATAGGCTCACTCGAGCTGAAGGCGAACGAAATGAGCGAGCTTGAGCCAACGCCAGAGCTTCCGGATCACATGCCGATCCGTGAAGTCCGATTCCCAACGCGCACAAAGGACGCGCTATTTGCGGCCGGCCTAAAGACCGTCGCTGAGGTGCGCGAAATCTCGGATGAGGCATTGCTTAGGCTTCCGGATTTTGGAAAGGCCTCGGTCGCCTATCTTCGCGAGACGCTTGGCCTGCCGTCGACGGACGGAGTTAGGCCTTTGGGCAAAAAGCCTGCCTGAGATCTTCTAGGCAAACGTCCTTGCAGACACCGTCTTAAACCGCGAGATTGCAGGCGCAAGCCTGCGCACCTTCATGCGGCTTCCGGTTGCCCAGCGCTCCAGCGTCATCCTGATGGACGTGCTCGACTGCTCCTTGCAGGAAATCTGCGAAGTGATGGATTACAGCCTGCCTGCGGTAAAGGCCGCGCTGCATCGCGGACGCCTCCAGCTTCGCCAACTGGCCGCCGAGCCGGAAGATCTGCCGCATCCAGTGATGTCTGAGGCTGATCACGAACGTCTCGGCGCCTATGTCGCCTAATTTCAACGCGCGGGATTTCGATGCGATCCGCACGATGATCACCGACGATGTGCGCCTCGATCTCGTCAGCAAGACGCGGATGAAGGGCAAGGCTGAGGTTTGCAGATATTTTGGGAATTATTCGAAAGTCGGGGATTGGCACCTAGTGCCGGGGCTGTTGGAGGGACATCCCGCCATCCTGGTTTTCGATCCCAACCAGCCCGGCTCAGCGCCGAAATACTTTGTGTTGCTTCAATGGTCCGGAGACAAGGTCGCCGAAATACGCGACTTCCGCCACGCGCCCTATATCATCGATGGCGCCGAATATGTTTCCTGACGACGACCTTCTCGGCCGCGTCAATGCCGTGAACCTGGAACACGTTCTTGGCGATATCCAAACCGATCGTGGTAATTTGCATGTGGTCGGCTCCCCTCATGTGATTCGTCTCCGACGAACCACCCTATGGCACTTCGATGCCGGGAGCGGGCCCGCCCACAGCGTCGAAAGCGTCGGCTCCTGCAATGGACGGCCACGCCGTGACTTCCGCTATGCGCCGTTAGCAACCTGGATCGCGTGGTCGCGAAGGGTTACGTTCAACGAAGGTTGCTCGCTCTCAGAGCATACACACCCACTGCGTTCCGTACATGCCAATCGCGCGAGCGGCGCCACGAGTTAGATCAAGTGCAACCCCGCGCGTAAACGGACCGCGGTCATTAATCACCACGGTAACGGACTTCCCATTCTCAGGATTCGTAACCGTTACCCGCGACCCGAAAGGCAGCGTGCGATGCGCGGCCGTATACCCGTTGTGATCGAAGGCTTGACCACTCGCCGTCCGCCGCCCTGAGGCATAGTAGGTCGCGACTACATGCTGCCCCGAACAAGCTCCGTGAGGTCTGGAGTGCGAGAAGAACCAAGCGAAGCCCCGGCTATGAGCTTCCGCGGACGACAAGACCAGCCATGCCACAGCCAATCCAAGGATGGAAAAGGATAGACGCATTGACCCTTCCGCCTGCACCCTTGCACCTTCCTCAAAGGCACGGACTTAATTGTGGCAATGGCGACCGCACCCGAGCCGGATGCCCGCTTGGGGTCTAAAAAGTGACCCAATTGCTGCGCGACCGCGAAATGACGCGAAGGGCCAGCCCAGGCTCATGCGCCTCGCGCGTCGCGCACTGCCTGAGCGACTTTTGTAGCCTGCGACACTCGTCCAATTTTTGCGCCTGCGATTATCCTTCTTCGGCGTTTGCTCGCCTTCGGCACCATCCCTTCGCTCGCGGTAGCTCCGGCAGGGGAATACGTCATAATGTTCGCCGCTCGATGCAGCGCGGCCATTGACCGGTTGACTGAGGTCCGTCCTGGGCCCGAAATCGTTATCTGAGAATCGGCGGCGGCACTCGGCTGAGCAACTGGGAAAGTTATCTCTGAAATGGATGAAATAGGAAGGATCGAGGCGCCGAAGTCTGCCGATTTCTAGTCAAAATCTGTGCAGCGTCCAGACGGAGGTGAACGAAACCCCGGGGGAGATTCTGGCAATTCAGCTCGGCGACGCCGCAGACATGAATTCTTAAATCAGGCACTGAAATCCGACGAAACCGAAGGCAAACCGATCGATTTGCGGAAGATCGGCGTGTACCCGGACAATTGGTACACGCCCTTTATCGCACGAGGTCAAGCCTGGAGGAGTTAAGGTCCGGCCCCATCGTCGGACCAAATCTTGTTTGCGGTCGCGTGACCCCAAACGCGTTGCCTAAGTGGGTCCGGTAAGGTATGAGCCAATCGTATTTTGGGATAAACTGCTGAAATACCCTGATTGGCAGGAGCTGTGATGGCTAGCACTCGCGTGACCGAAACCATTCTCGAAACACCCTCGTCGGCAATCCCCAATCTGGGGGCGTCGAAAGCCGAGGTTCAGGCGCACTACGACCGCGAGCCGCAACTTTACGAGCAGTTTCTCGGACCCAATCTTGCGTATTCGGCTGGCATCTGGAACGAGCCTGCCAAGCGCGACACGCTTAAGTCCGCGCAACTCCGCAAGCTCGACTGGCACATCGATATGTCTGGCGCGGATAGCGCACAGCGTGTGCTTGATGTCGGGTTCGGCTGGGGCAGTCTCATCAAGCGGCTGATGACGCGCAGGCCGGATATCGACTATGTCGGCCTGACACTGGCCGACAACCAGGCCCAGTACGTACGCAGCTACGCTCCAAAAAATTTCGTGACTGAGATTTCGGCCTGGCAGGATTATCAGTCGAACCGTCAGTTCGACGCGATCGTGAGCCTCGAGGCGATGGAGCACTTCACCAACAAGGCTGCGGATCGGCAGCAGCGCATCGAGGCCTACCGGCTGTTCTTCGAGTTCTGCGCTCGCACGCTCAGGGTCGGTGGCCGGGCTTCGATCCAGGTCAACGGTTGGGGGAACATCGAGCTCGGCAGCGAGGCCCGCCACATTGTCCGAAGCGGAATCGACGGTTTTTGGCTTGAGGGCAACTTGCCTCACGCCAGTGAGATGCTGCTCGCCAGCGAACACTGGTTTGACGTCGTGCATCTCGAAGGAAAACCACGCGATTACGTCTACACGCTGCGAGCCTGGTTAAGGAACCTGCGGAGCCAGGAGGCCAATCTGGTTGCGCTGGTGGGGCGCGATATGGTGAGCGATTACGTGCATAACTTCAAGACGTGCCTGGACGCCTATCTCGCTGGCGCCCTTACGCTCTATCGACTGGTACTCGAGCGCAAGGGGCCGGTCGTCGGCTGAGCGGCCCGCGCTGCAATCAGGTGCGGGGCTGGCACACGCACCTTTGACGCCCAACCCACGGCCACAAAGCCGCGAAGTACCCAGTAGCCAGGATCGATCTCGCCCGGGAAGAGCGCGAAGCTTGCCGACCACTGAAAGGCGTGATGGTTGTTGTGCAGCCCCTCGCCGTTCATGGTCAGAGTGTTGACCAGCGCACTGTTGCGGCTATCCTCGCGTGTTTGGAAGCGCCGGCGGCCAAAGCGATGCCCGATCGAGTTCACCGCCCAGGTGCAATTAAGCTGCCAGAATGTGCGCAGCGGGCCCCCCGCGAAGAAGCCAGCCCAGTAACCATCCGCCGTCCCGTACCAAGCGAGGCCAATGAAGCCGGGTATGACCCAGCTAGCGGCAACCCACAGCCAATACCAACGATCAACCCACCGAACGACCGGATCGCGGCGTAGATCGCGCACGTAGTCGACGTAGACGCAATAGACGTCGGACATCACCCATCCAACATGGCCCTGGAGGAAGCCTCGGATGGTGCCGGCAATCCCGGTTCCGCGCGGGCGCGGCGAATGCGGATCGCCGGGCCGGTCGCTGTATCGGTGATGCTTGCGATGGATAGAGACCCACCCAGAGATCTGGCCCTGCATGGTCATCGCGCCAAGAATCCCGAGTGCTGCGGCGAGCGGCGGACGCGCAGTAAAGGTGCGATGGCAGAACAAGCGGTGGTAGCCGAGCGTGACACCAAGGCCGGTAACGAAGGTGACCGAGAGCAACAGCAAAGGCTCAAACCAGGTGATGCCGTGGACGGAGAACCACCAAACGCCGACGACGCTGCCCGTCGCCACCAAGACAAGACTGAAGATTGACAGGACTTGCAGCAGCTCAATGCGCAGAACACGGCCACTGACTGAGCGGCCAACGACAATCGTCGGCGGCCATCTGCGTTCAGCGGCAGGATATGTTTCCGATGCGTCCATCATTTAAGTATTCGCATGAAGCGCGCTCGGTGTCACGCTACTTTCTGGGTCGCGTTGTCCTTAGACCGACCCACCTCAGTTACCGCGTTTCTGGGCGTCGGGTGAATAGTCGGTCTTGCACGTCTGGCTTGTTTCCATGCCAGTCGATTTGCTTGTCCGGGAAGATTGCCGTTCGTCAGGATTGGGGATGGCGGGGAAAATGGTTCGGACAACGATACCGCCGCTCATGTAGTGTCGGTATCTCGATTTTTACGCCGCTTTCGTTGTGAGAATGTCGGACTTGGTAGGTCGGGCTGTGACGTTTGCTTCAGAGAAAAGCTGATCGCAATGCATCGCGACCAATTCGACAAATCGCGGAGAACCGCAATCGCGCCGCTCAAGAACCAGTACGCGCTGGCGGCCAAGGAACCTTCGAACATCCGCTACGGCTACGTTCGCCCCGCTTGAGTGCCAACGGCTGCGCCTAGCGGCGCGGGCAAGCTCCGTTGGCGCATCGGACGATCGGTTGCTGCAAATCCGACTTCGGCTCAGGATCATTTGCGGACATTTCGCAGAGCCTCTGGTATGTCCGTCTTGCCTTCACGATCAGATATCGGGGCCTTGTTCCTATTATATCAGCTTTCGAGCCAAGAGCCGACATTTCATGGCAAGCATGTGCGCCCGTTATGCCGTCAACTCGTCGAGTAGGGCTTTCGCCTGCTTCAAGTCGAGCGTGTCAAAGCCTTCGGTGAACCAGCCGTAGACTGGAGCGAGCAGTTCTCGGGCCTCTTCCCGCTTTCGCTGATCGCGCCAGAGCCGTGCCATACTCACGGCTGCGCGGAGTTCCCAGGATTTAGCCTGTTGCTGCCGTGCAACGGTGAGTGCTCGCGCGAAGCAGGCTTCGGCCTTTGCTGCATCCCGCTCTGGCGAGATTAGGGCGATTTCGCCACCGGTCCGGTGGATTTCTGCTTCGAACCAACGTTCTCCGCCTGTTTCCATTGTCGTTGTCGCTTCGCCGAGGCAGCGCCAAGCGTCGTTGTTTTGTCCAAGTTCGGCATAGGCCATCGCCAACAATGATAAGTACCACGGCATATACAGTGTAGTTCCCGTTGCGCGCATCGCATTGAACCCCGAAGTAAACATTTGGTCCGCGTTCGAGGCTTTGCCGGTCATGGCCAATACGCAGCCTCGGTGCATCATTCCATATGCCTTCCAGAACGAGGCCCCCTTCTCATCTGCCAAGGTGACAAGCTCATTGGTTAGCGTAGTTGCTGTTGCGTAACTTCCGCAAAGAATATGCGTCATCGCTGTGTTTGACAGGGCGTACATCAAAGTCGCAGCGTGGCCGATCTCGCGCGCATCCCTGACCGCCTGCTCATGATCGGCGAGCGCGGCTTTGGGATAACCAAGCAACCACAAAGCCAACGGCCGAAATGACAAGATTGCTACGCGGACGTTCTGGCCAAACCGCGTCGCCAGCGGACGATGTTCGGCAGGACTATAAAATGCGAGCGCCAGATCGTAGTGCGCCCGGCCTTCCGCGATGTCTCCGGTGATCAGCAAGGAACTGCCCATGATGCGATGCCCAATCATGAGCGGAGCGGTCGTACCTTGTTTTTCGGCAAGCGCCAAGATCTCAGTCGCCAGCTCGCACGCCGCGTGGCCATTGAACGCCACAAAGTTCGCGGCCAACAAGCCATAGAGGACCGAGAATAATAGCAGTGGATCTTCGGGAGGCTCTCCGATTGCTTCAGCCCGTTCGATCAAGAGACGCGCGCGCTCCACCGCGTCCTTGGTTTCCGGCGCGGCTTGCCCTTTGACGTGCATGAGTGGATATATCTGTGCAACCTGAAGCTTGATTTCTTCGCGACGAAGCGCCGGCGTGCCGGGTAAAGCCCCAATCTGATCAAGCGCGCGTGTGAGCTGTTCAATGGCCTCAACCAACGCCGAGCGCTCCAGTGACCGCAATCCTGCCTTGCCCCACAGGCTAGCGGCCTTGTCGATCAACCCAGCCTCGGTGTAATGCCGCGCCAGCAGATCGGGCTGGCTATTGGCCATGTCTGCAAACTGGCTTTCGACGGTTTCGGCGATACGAGCATGGAGTGCGCGTCTCGGCTGGCGCAGCAGCATGCCATAGGCTGCTTCTTGCACCAGGGCATGCTTGAACAGGTAGGTCGCGTGCGGCGGCACGCCCTTGCGGAACAGCAGACCGGCGCGGTTCAGACGGTCGAGTGACGAGGTGAGTTCCGCCTCTGACTTGCGCGTTACTCCGGCTAACAGCCCATAAGAAAACTCGCGACCGATCGCCGCCCCGATCTGCGCCACCTCCTTGGCCGGGCCGAGCCGGTCGAGCCGCGCCGTCAGGGAAAACGTGCAGGCTCGGGGGCACCGCCAGCGCCGGAGAGGGAACTGCGGCCGCAGTCTGCATCGCTTCCCGCTGGCTCCCGGCCTCCAGCACCGCCTTTGTCATCTCCTCGACGAACAACGGGATGCCGTCGGTCCGCTCGATGATGTCCTGCCTGATCTTCGCCGGCAGCAACTTGGTGCCGATGACGCGGTCGATCAAGCTGCCAGCGTCGCGATGCCCAGCCGGTTCATGGCGAGCGCTGTTACGTGCGGTTGTCCGACCCAGGGCGCCTCGAACTCCGGCCGGAACGTCACGATCAATAGCGCTGGAAGTGTTGTGGTCCGGTCCACCGTGCGACCGAACGCTTCGAGGCTCGTGGGGTCGGCCCAATGCGCATCTTCAAAGATCATTAGCACTGGGCTAGATCGCGCGAGGGTTTCCGCTTGTCGGCTGAGTGCCTCTAACGTTTTCTGCCGGCGTTGTTCGGGAGCAAGTTCCAGAACGGGGTGACGTCCGTCGTTGGGAAGCGACAGCATCTCGGCGAAAAGCGCCGCGTCCTGTCTGGATGTTGAGGTCTGCGCCAGCAGCGCATTGAGCTTGTCGAGCTTTGCTTTCGCGTTGTCATCATGTGCAAGTCCTGCAGCCCGCTGCATCTGGCTTATGATGGGGTAAAAGGCGCTATCGGTGTGCTGAGGGGAGCAAAAATAACGCAACCGCGTGTGCGGTTCGGTAGCTAGGCGTTCAAGCAGCGCTGCCGTCAGCCGCGACTTGCCAATGCCTGCCTCGCCAGACAGCAGCACCACCTGACCTTGGCCGGTCTTGGCCTTCGACCAGCGCCGGAGCAGCAAGTCAAATTCTTCTTCGCGCCCAACGAGGTCAGTCAGGCCGCTTGCATGCATGGCCTCGAAACGGCCTTCCACTAAAGCCGGTCGGAGTGCCGCCCAGGCCCGCACCGGCCCGGTGATGCCCTTGAGGCCTCTTTCCCCGAGGTCCTGCAGCTCGAAGAGATTGCCGAGAAGTTTTCGCGTACCCTCAGCGATGACGACCATGTTCGGCTCGGCGATCCCCTGCAGGCGCGCGGCGAGGTTCGGGGTCTCGCCGACGATGCCGCGCTCCTGCGCCTCCCCCGATCCAACCAAGTCGCCGACGACCACCAATCCGGTCGCAATTCCTATACGGGTTTGCAGGGAGACGGGCGAATTGAGAGCCGTGACTGCCGCGATCAGCTCCAGCCCCGCCCGTACCGCCTGCTCGGCGTCGTCCTCATGGGCCTCGGGGTAGCCAAAATACACGAGGACACCGTCACCCATATATCTCGCCACGAACCCGCCGACGCGGCGTACGGTCTCAGTGGCACACTTCTGATAGGCGGAGATTACTTCTCGCAGATCTTCTGGATCCATGCGAGCAGACAGCGCCGTGGAGCCTACGAGGTCACAGAACATCACCGTGACTTGGCGGCGTTCGGCGGACGTGTTCGACCGGGTTGACGGAGAAGCCACAGACTGTGTCGCAGGTTTGGTGGTCGTCTCAGAATTCGCGCCCGAGAGCTTCTGCCCACAGTCCAAACAGAACTTTGAACTCGAATGGTTTGCACTCCCGCAGGATGGACAGCGAACCGGGAGCGCCGCACCGCAGGTGGTACAGAACTTGCCGACATCGGGTGTCTCTGCGCGGCAGATCGGACATTCCACCGGGGTTTGCTCCCCTCGAGACAACGAGCCGTGTGTCTACTGTCCCAGAGTTACGGTGGCACGGCAAGTGAAACTGCACGAGTATCGTGGCACGATGAAGTTGGCGTATCCGCCGTAAAACGTCGCCGCATCGAAGCTAAGATGAAGGCAGCTCATGGAAAGGGGCGGAGCGTATGAGCGTGGCGTGGCCACAGGTGTCGGGGCACGGCGCGCGTTTTGGAAAACTCACGCCGAAAATGGCCTCAAGCCCCATGGACCGTCGGGTTAACGGAGAAACGCGACCACAAGCCCGACTCCGGCTGATCGCGATCGCATACTCTCCCCGGTTTTCTTGAGGAGCCGCTGCCACCGTTGGATGGCCCGGCTGAAAACACGGCAAGCCGCCCGCATTCTCCCGTGCCAGGGCCGCGTGACACAATCGCAGGGTCAACTCCCCGCCGGCGTCGAGAGCTCAAGCGCACAAGGCGAGCGATGCTGCCCGACCATGAGCGCGGTTACCGCCCAACCGGCGCCCCAGTCCCAAGCTATTCAGCCCGCCATTTTTCATGCATACTTTTGCAAACGAGAGAAGGGGCGTTCCGATGACCAGTGCCCTTCAGCCTGCGGAGATCTCGGGGTCGCGCAAACAGTCCGCGGTCGTCGTACTTACCGCGCTTGGCGTGGTCTATGGCGATATCGGCACCAGCACGCTCTACGGGCTGAAACAGGCCATCGACGGCGCCGGCGGGGCCGCGCCTGAGACGGTCATGGGCGTAGTGTCATTGATTTTCTGGGCCCTGATTCTGATCGTGGAACTCAAATACGCCATTCTGATCCTGCGCGCGGACAATCATGGCGAGGGTGGCATCGTGGCGCTGCTTGCGCTGCTTGACGCAAGGCACGCTCCAAGGGGGAGCTGGCGCGCCTCCCTGCTCATTGTCGGCCTGATCGGGGCCGCGCTGCTTTACGGCGATGGCGTGATCACGCCGGCGATCTCGGTACTCAGCGCCGTCGAGGGTCTGAAAATCGATGCCCCTGGCCTCGCGCCGATGGTTGTCCCCCTCACGATCGTAATCCTGCTCGGTCTTTTCCTGGTGCAGCGCAAGGGAACGGAGTTCGTCGGCAACATTTTCGGGCCGGTGATGCTCGTTTGGTTCATTGCGATCGGCCTGCTTGGCCTCAAGGGCATCATGCAGACCCCCGCCATCCTCGGCGCGATCAGCCCCCATCATGCCATTCTCTATCTCAGCCACGCCGGACCCGGTATCGCCTTTGCCGTGCTCGGCGCCGCCTTTTTGACGCTTACCGGGGCCGAGGCCATGTACGCCGATATGGGCCATTTTGGCCGGCTGCCGATCCAGCTCGGATGGTTTGGGATTGTATCGCCCGCCCTGATGCTCAACTATCTGGGCCAGGGAGGGCTACTTCTCGCAGATCCGCATGCGGCCGAAAATCCGTTTTACCTGCTGGTACCGAGATGGGGGCACTACCCGATGGTCGCTTTCGCGACCGTCGCCACGGTGATCGCCTCACAATCCATCATTTCAGGCGCATATTCGCTTACTCAACAGGCGATGCAGCTCGGCTTCCTGCCTCGCATGCGCGTGCAGCATACCGCAAGCCACGAGAAGGGGCAGATCTATATTCCCCTCGTGAACTGGCTCCTGGCCGCTGGCACGCTAGCGGCCGTGCTCCTGTTCGGGTCGTCCGACGCACTTGGCGGAGCTTACGGCATTGCCGTTTCGATGCTGATGGCGGTGACCACCGTGCTGGCGGCACTCGTCGCACTGAAGTGGGGTTACAACCCGTTGATGGTCGTAGCCGTGAACGGATTTTTCCTGATCATCGAGCTGGTTTTCGTGGCCGCCAACATGACCAAGCTGGTCGAGGGCGGCTGGTTCCCGCTGTTACTGGCGAGCTTCGTCGCATTTCTGATGTTGACCTGGCGCAGCGGGTGGAAGTTGCTTGAACAGGAGCGCTCGAAACTGCGCCAGCGCGAGGACGATTTCGTCGAGTGGGTCATCAAGACGCCTCCCATCCGGCTGCCCGGCGCGGCCGGGATCTTCACGGCAGCCAGCACCGGCATCCCGCTCGGCTTGACGCATCACTTGCGGCATAACCGCGTCCTTCACGAACGCGTGCTGTTTATCGCCTCCATCAGCGTCGACACGCCGCGGGTCGAGCCCGGTAAGCGCGTCAAGCTCGTCCCGGTCTGCGCGGGCATCACACGTGTTCTTCTCTATTTCGGTTTCATGGAAACCCCGGACGTGATGGAAGCGCTCAGAATGGCCTGCCGCTCGCCGGAGCTTGCCGGCATCGACCCCGAGAACATCACCTATTATTTCCGGCGGGTGATGGTGATCGCCTCCGACAAAGCTTCAGGTATGGCGGTCTGGAGGAAAGCGCTGTTCGCCACGATGCACCTCAACGCCAACCTTCCCGCAGCGTATTTTGGCGTACCGCCAACCCAGGTCGTGGAGGTTGGTCTCGAAGTCGAGATTTAGCTCCTGCTCGCCGATACGGTTACGGCCTTGCCTCAATGAATCCCGCTACAGTCAGCGCCCAGGATTGCGGGTCGAGGCAAAGGCATTTTTCACAGCGGATGTTATCTCACCCCACTCACGACACCAAACCTCCTTTGATGCAGGACCGATTTCGATGGAGCTCGCTTTCGTCAGCGATCTACCCCTGGGTGAACGCGCGACCATGGCACCGGCTCGAATGGCACCAGCTCGGCCGTGCTCAACCAGGGAGGAGGCAGGGCACAGCGATTCAATCGCTGGGAGTGGTCCTGGCGGACCCGATCGAGAAAGGCGCGGCCGACAATAGCAGGAAGATGGCTCGGTTAGCGCGATACTTGGCAGCAGATTGACTGCTTTCCGAGCCGCACATGACCGGCGCCCCTTCTGTCGTACAGACGAACCACTTCCATGTTCGCCCACGCCGGCTTACCACCGCCTCAAAAACAGCAAATCGCTCAGGCCCTGCCATCGTCCAGTTCCCCCGACGCCTATATGTCTTTCCCTATTGCTTCGAGGTTCAAAATTTCGATGTCGACCTATATTCCAACAAGGCCGCTGCTGCTCGCAACGTCGTACCAATCCCCGCAATATCGGACAATGCAGCCCAGCCTGGTTGCGCCTTGGATCGCGTCGCGCAGTGGTGGTATAAGGTGCGCGTTGAAGCGCAGGGAAGACCGACAATTGTTTGGCAAGATCGTCGCTGGTGTCTGATGCAACGTCTGCTGCTTCGCGCCAGGGCCAGATTCCGCGACGTGACCAAGCCGCTGGGCCAAGCCGCGGTCGGTGCGTTGACGATCGGAATGCTGCGTACCGCGCGCTATTTCGATCCGATCAAGACTGCCGACATGTTCGGCGGGATCGCCCGCTCGATCGGGCCCATGATGCGGGAACAAAAGATCGGCCGTTCCAATCTGGCCGCCGCGTTTCCCGAGAAATCGCCTGCGGAGATCGAGGCGATCCTCGCCGGCGTCTGGGACAATCTCGGCCGCGTCGGCGCCGAATTCGCGCATCTCGATGATATCTGGCAGCACGATCCCGAGCACCCCGAGGATAGCCGGATCGAAATCGGGCCGCGCTCCTACGAGTTGTTTACACAGCTGCGGCTTGACGGCAAACCGGCGCTGATCTTTGCAAGCCATCTCGCCAATTGGGAACTTCCCGCGCTGGCGGCCGTCGCGCACGGGCTGGATACCGCGATCCTGTATCGCCGGCCTAATATCGCATCGGCTGACTACATCATCCAGGACATGCGTGCCGTAAAAATGGGTACGCTGATTCCGGCTGGCCGCGACGCACCGCTAAAACTTGCGGAGGCCCTGAAAAACGGTCAGCACGTCGGGATGCTGGTAGACCAGTATCTAACCAACGGCGTCGAGGTCACTTTCTTTGGCCGCAAGACCAAAGCTAATCCCATGCTGGCCCGACTGCTGCGGCAGATCGAGTGTCCGATTCATGGCGTACGCGTCATCCGCTTGCCCGGACATCGCTTTCGTGCCGAACTTTCCGAAGAAGTGAAGCCGGTCCGCGATGCCGCCGGCCAGATCGACATTCAGGGAACCACGCAAGCGATCACGTCGGTGATCGAAGGATGGATCCGCGAATATCCCGATCAGTGGCTGTGGCTGCACCGCCGTTGGCGGTAACGCTCCACGTTGCCCGGATCAGCGAACCGATATCCAATAAACGAACTCGGCGCCTGTCGTGACACCCACACGATGTCATCTCCTGCGAAAGCGGATGATCCGATATTCCGTGGCATGGCGATCACTCGCCGGCCTCTTTCCCGGCGCGACAAGTTGTCCGCTTACCGGACCAGCCGGGCAGACGACCCCACGGCCCTCGGCAGGTGCATGTCGTCCAGCTCGGCGATACGGCGGTCAATCTCACCGATCACGTGCTTCGAAAATGGCCCAAGATGCAGGTACAGCGCCATCAACATCACGATGTAGCGCAGCGCTCCTGGATTGGTCTTGGCGACCTCGACGAAGGTCTTCCAGAACGGCTCGCGAACCTCCGGCAGGGCTCGCATGATCCTGTGCACGCTTTCAATGCCGCCGAGCCTCTTGCGCGTGTCGCCATCGGGCAACTCGCGGCGGCGGTCGGAGCGGTCGAGCGCGACAGCGAGCCTGGACAGCCGTCCGGCATATGCCGTGGGACTGAACACGTGGCCAAGCACGGTTTTGTAATCCACAAGGATGTCACGAAGCGGACGTTTGGTGTCGAAATTGCAGCCAAGCGTACATTGATCGCCCGCCTGCTCGACCTTCATGAGATCATGGCCTTTGTGCAGACGGCCTTCAGCGGCCAGCCGCCGCGTCAGCTGCGTGCCGGGCAGCGCATAGAGCAGTCCGACCATGCAGACCGGAATGTTCGCCTCCTCGATGAAGTCGATCATCGCCTGTCCCATCGTCCCTTTCTCTGTATCGAACCCGACGATGAAACCCGCGGTGACGAACATGCCGTAGCTGTAGATCTTGTGGACGCACTCGGCGATGTTGCGCCTGGTGTTCTGTTTTTTCTTCATCTGGACGAGCGTCTCAGGGTCCGGACTCTCGATGCCGACGAAAATCGCGAAGAAATTGGCGTCCTTCATTGCCTGCAACAACTCGCTGTCGTCCGCGATGTTGATCGAGGCTTCGGTCGAGAACTCGAACGGATAATCGCGCTCTTCCAGCCAGGCTTTGAGCCGGGGCAGCAACGTGCGGAGGTTTTTCTTGTTGCCAATGAAGTTGTCGTCGACGAAATCGACATGCCCGCGATAGCCGTGATCGTACAACGCCTGAAGCTCGGCGAGAATCTGATCGTTGGTCTTGGTGCGCGGCACGCGACCATAAAGCTCGATGATATCGCAGAACTCGCAGGTGAACGGGCAGCCACGCGAATATTGCACGCCGATGAAGAGATAGTGCTCGAACTTGATCAGATCATACCGCGGCATCGGGCTTTGCGTAACGTCGACCTTGAATTTATCGGCGATGAACACCCCCTTGCGCTCGCCACTTTCCCAGGCGACGATGAAGCGCTCCATGATCTGCTCCGCCTCGCCGATCACCTGGAAGTCAGCGTCAGCGTAAACATGTGGGCTGGAGGAGACGTCGGGCCCACCGACACAAACCGGCTTGCCGTGCCGATGGGCAAGATCGATCAGGTAGATGAAATCAGGCTGCTGGTTGAGCATACCGCCGATCATCACGAGATCGGCCCAATCGAGGTCTTCGTCCGTCAAGGGCTCGGTATTGCGATTGATGAGACGAATGTCCCAATGCTTCGGCAGCATGGCGGCGACCGTGATCAAGCCGAGCGGCGCGGCAGGATACCTCGCACCGACAAGTTCACAGGCTTCCGTGTAGTTCCAGAACGAGTTCGGAATGAACTTCGGATAGACCATCAGGACGCGGCACGAGACCGTCATATGATTCCCCGGATTTCTGGTGACAGGTTGTCACGGTGTCTGTCGGGACTCAAGGGTTCGATTCGGTCCTCGATACATGCATTTTAGCCCAACTCTGAACGTTGGCGAATTGGTGACATCGTTCGGCCGCGCTGGCCAGTTTCCCTCGAATTCGGCCTGATTTGCCGGGTTGGAGGCTCCCAGGCCTGCAAATCGGAGATTTTCCGATTGGCACCTTCGTCTGCCCTGCGAGAGACCGGCTATCTGATGTTTGGGCACCGTCTCGATGGGCCGCAGCGTCAGGACCAGCTCGCGGGCAAGGTGCAGTCTCCGCCTGGGAATTGCGATCTCGGCGACAGGCGACGAGCCGACGCCGTGTTGGAAAGAACGTCAAATCGTAGCGCTCTGCGATCAGGCCCCAGGGGCCCCTCGGAGCAAACAGCATGACCAGAATCCCGAGCGTCCCAAAAAAGCAGGAGATACCAGGCGCCGAAGTCGGCGAGATATCGCTGCATCAGATAGAAGATGACCGTACCGACGATCGGACCCTCCATCGTTCCGATACCACCGATGACGACAATGAAAATCACATAGGCTGTCCAGTCGAGTACCGAGAAGGCAGCGTCCGGGGAGATGCGGGCCTTCTGCAGATGAATGAGTGCGCCGACCATACCGGTTACGCCCGGCTGTCGCGACATAAACGGCAAGCATGGTGCTATAGATGTCGACGCCGAGGCCTGCAGCTGCAGTTTCGTGATCGCGGATCGCGCCGAGCGCAAGACCGCGACGCGACCGAAGCATGAGATAGACGAAGATGAGCGTGCCAACCATCAATGCAAGCGCCACAACGATATCGCACCGCTGCGCACCTCAGCAAGCCTTGACCCATTCGATACCAGCACCGCCAACGTTACTGATGGAGCGAGGACGTACCGGTGCCGCCACCGAGCGACTTGAACTGGGCAAAAGCCAGCGAAACTCGACACCTGATGCAAGCGGAACACGATAAACGCCGTCGGCAACGCAAACAGCGTGGATAACAGGCCTGCACGCGGGATGGCGAGCAACGGGTTGATGCCGCCAAGAAGCGTGAGCGCAAACAGAAGATAGCCGCCAACCACAACTTCACAATAACCATACCCCAGCAGTTCCAACTTGCGCAGGCAGCATGTAAAATGGGAAAATCAGATCCTGAATGATATTGCGGCCGGCGAGGCGGGGCAGCGCCAATGTCAGCAAGCGCCAAGGCAACAACCGAGAGCGCGCGAGGCGCGCCCGCCGTCTCTATCGGAACGTCAGCGCGGGGTTTGGCTCTCCATCATCCATCACGCACCTGATCCGTCGGCGCGCGAGGAAATAAGCCACGCGGCTTGAGAACTAGACCACAAGAAAGCAGATGCCAGACAAGATCTACCATACCGATCGAATTGAGCCCCACGTCTGCGCGAGGCCGAGAACAATTCCTCCAGCCAAAGTCCCCCAGAAACTGCCGAGGCCACCGATGATTACGGCCTCGAAGCATAGAGCAACCGGGCGGACCAATGCTGGGATCGAAATTCGCCCGCAGCCCAAGTAGAGTGCCGCGATTCCGATCACGACAACGCAGACCCATGGCCAACGAAAAGATGCGTGACATCGATGCCCATAGTCGAGCGATTTCCAGATCATCCAACTCGCCCGGAAGGCGCGGCCAAGCGGGTGTGGTAGAAGAAAAAATTAAGCGCATGATGACCGCGATCGCAGACAACAGCGTCAGTACCGGCACGACACCTACCGCCACGCCGCCACCGAGCGCGAATGACGCCGTCTCTATGCGCCGAGCGCAGACGCCGGCTATCGGCTGAGAAGATCTCCAGGAGCCCGTTCTGGATGATAATTGACAAGCCGAAGGTGACCAGGAGCGTGCAGCAGTCGCGGCCGAGAGTGCGGTTCAACAGATGTGCTGAAGCGCAAAACCGACGATGAACAGCAACGGAAGAGCAAGCAACACCGCAACAATGGATCCAGACCGAGCTTGCCCGCAAGAAAGATGACAAAGGCCGCGAGCACATGAGGTCACCATGCGCCAAATTGACCAGCCGCATCACTCCAGATCAGCGAAAGTCCGACGCAAACAACGCTAAAGACCTCCCAACAGACGCCTTGATCAATGCATAGCCAATCGGTCATTTCACGAACCAAAATAGGCGCGATGAATTTGCTCGCGCGTCAGCTCCCACGACGACCCGAAAGTGAAAGACGACCCTCCTGAAAGCAATAGACACGATCAGCCACCTTCATCGCTTGAACGATGTCCTGCTCAACCAGAACACGCTGATACCCTCCGCCTTATTTGCGGAAGCGCGGTGTAGATGTCGGCGATATGATCGCGCTAGCCCAAGGCTGATCTCGTCGCATAAAAGCACACGTGGATTGGACATCAGCGCGCGTCCTATCGCGACCATCTGCTGCTGCCCGCCCGACAGATTCGTGCTGGAGGTTCGCCTCTCGCAGGATCGGAACAACGAATACACGCGATCCAAGACCATAGCCCCCCATCCTGCTGCCGTAGCCGCCTATCATCAGGTTCTCTTCCACAGTGAGAGAGGGAAACAGCCGCCGCCCCTCGGGCACCAGAGCGATGCCCAGCTTGACAATCTCTGATGCGCTTAGCGAGCCTATCGGCTTGCCGTCCAGCAGTACGCCGTCAGCGGGTCGCCGAATGAGGCCCGCTATTGCCTTCAGGAATGTGGATTTCCCCGCTCCGTTCGCACCGATGATCGCTATTGTCTCACCCGCGCCGAGCGTCGTGTCGATACCGAAGAGCGCCTGGAAGTCGCCGTAGAAGGCCGTGAGTTTGCTCGTCTGCAGAAGCGTCATGTCACGCCTCGATACCGATGTAAATCTGATGCACTTGCGGCAGTCGCATCACCTCCTTCGGCGAACCTTCCGCGATCTTCCGCCCTAAGTTGAGCACTACCAATCTATCTATCACTTCTAGCATATCTTGCACTACATTCTCTATCCACAATATCTCTACTCCTTTCCTTCTTATCTCTCTTATTTTCTCTACCATTTCTTCTCACTCTCCTTCTTTCAATCCTCCCTCTATCTCTTCTAGCAGTATAAGTCTCATCTCCTTATCTAGCTCTCTATCCATTTCCAGCCTCTTTCTTTCTAGCAGCTTCATCTTACCTGCTAGCTCTTTATCTCTCTTCTACAATCTCAACCTTTCTAGTATCTCTCCTCAGTACCTCTCTACCTCTCTTTCCCTCTTTCTTCAACCTTACACCTCACCTACTAGTAGGTTCTCTAACACGTGAGCTTCTCGAACGGCTGCGCTATCTGGTGGGTGCGAGCTATGCCTGCTCGGCATCTTTCTTGCGGCGTCTCGCCCGCTAGATCTCGCCCGTCTAAACATATGCTTCCGTCATTTTTCGAGAGCCCGCCCGCTATCAGGTTGAACAGCTTGGTCTTGCCTGCACCGTTCTGCCCGATGATGCCTACCTCTTCTCCCGTCGCTATCTCTAGATCTAGATCTTCTGCGACTACGATCTAGCCGAAGCTTTTTTCGAGTCCCGAGACTTCCAACAGCATGTTTTGTCTACTCGTCGCGCTATCAGGCGATGTCTTTCATCTCTCCTGCTACCGGTATCGCCGGCGCGGTTCAGTTGTCTGTGATGACTATATCGTATTTACCGTCCTTCAATCGCCATTGTCCGCCTACTAGCGGCGTCTTATCTATGTTCTTGGCAGCTAATCGTGGCAGTTTTGCTCCGTTCCACTGCACTTTGCCGACTACCGTATCTAGATTAGTCTCTGCTATCGTCTCTGCCATGTCCTTTTCGTCGCGGTCCGGCGCTCTCTTGAGCACATCGACAGCGACTTCTAACAGCGCGTGATCTAAACCGATCTGCTGCGTCCTCTGCTTCTTCGTCTCTCCCTCTTAAGCTCCATCTATTTCCTTCTCTCTCTCTCCTGTTAGCGACGACTTGAAGAGATGTTTCAGCTACCACCAGACTTCCTAACAAATTGTTTCCTTCCTTGCCCAGCGCTTCTACAGCTACCTCTAATAGTATCGCCTTGCCTATCTGACGCTACCTTCTGCTTGTAGCCTTGCTGCAACTCCTGTTTCCAGAACGTCTTGAAATCCAGCTGTAGCATCACGCCTTTTATGATCTCTCTATCAGCCTACTTGTACTCTCCTATCTGCGCCTAGAAATTGTCCGTGAGATTCTAGTATCGGCCTATATCTGTTAGCTTGTAACCCCCCTTTTCTAGTACCATCGTAAAGCCTACTACCTTATAGCCCCATTCTTTGCCATCTCCGTCTTTCTTAAACAATCCGCCTACCTATTTATTAGTCTCTACCTGTCTCCACACGTTCTTGTAGACATCTATAACTTCTTCTAGTCCCCAAAGAAGTGTTAGGTGTAGTTGAAGCCTTTCCACGCTGTCTGCTCACCGTCTATATCATCTTGACTGCCTATATACCAGAGTTGCCACAGCGCTACCGTCTATATGCTCAGTATCTCTTCTATCTCTCATTGTGTCTATACCATATTAGTCTTCTCTGGCGTCTATGCTACCAGCATCAGATCTATCTTGTCCTGAACTATCAGTTCCTTAGCTACTTCAGCCTCTCTGTTCTTATTATACTATCTGTCCTTTACTACTACCTCTACCATCACTGTATCATTTCCTATTTTGATTCCTTTCTCTCTTCTCTTCCTTGATATTATCTATGATGAAATTGTCTTCTTCCTCTAAAGCAGCTAGTAGCCTCGTTTGCGGTTTGTCATAGCCGAGCTCGATCGCACGCGTTTGCGCTATCGCTATCTTCTTAACTCCTATCGATAGCGTCGCTCCCGTTGCTACCTAGTATTTCAATAGCGTTCATCGGTCTATCTAATGTCTATTAGTCAAGATGTTCTTTGGCCGTTCATCTGCTCGTCCTCCTCTCTGTATGCGCCTTTTCCGTGGATATCTTTTGACACTCGAGCCGTCGTTCTATATTCGAACATACGTTCGTTAGTCTACCAGTTTCCGTCAGAGCTCACTTGTAGTCTACATATCGTGACGTAATGAGACCTCCGATGCAACACAAAGGCGATCCTGACTACAAGGAATTCATCGCGACACTCGCTAAGAGCCTCGCCGTGCTCGGCGCATTCTGTCGGCATAGTCCGACCATGACTTTATCCGTAGCCGCCCAGTTCTCTGATCTATCTCTAGCTACCTCTCTCCTCTTGCTGCTTACTCTCTCTAGCTCTGTTATGTCTAGCAGTTCGGCCGAACGTTTTCCTGTCTCCGCAGATTCTCTATTTCTGCTTTGCCTATTTCTCTACGCAGAGCTGTATCTATCTCTCGCTGCCTCTGATGCTCTAGCTTAGCTAGCTTCTCAGCTAATTCTTCTCAGCCTCTATCCTGCTAATCAACTACATCTTCTATGTCTCTCTCGTGCCTTCTCGTCTCATCATGTCTTCTACTTTTTCCGTTTGTAGCTATCTCCCATCTCTGCACATCTCTTTCTTACGTATCTTCTTCTTTTATCTCTATGTAGCCTATATCTGTCTTCTGTTGATATCTCATCTCTTCTAGTCCTATACTCCTCATACCATCATCTATTTTCTATCTCTGTTCTATCTCATTCTCTCCTATCACTATAGAAATTCTCCTTTGTCTATGAAGAACTCTAGCGCTGCCTTCTCTCTTTCTCCGTGCCAGTTCTCTATCTTATCCTACTATCTTTCTTCTCTATCTATCTGTCTACTCTCTCTACTCTTATCTACTCTTAACTATATGCTCTAGCATTTTCTCCCTTATTTCATTCTTTTTTCCTAACAAATTTCTTCTATGATCTTCTGATTCTAGCGCTATTGCCATTCGGAGTAGCCGGTCATATCGTCGTTCGTAAGTTCTATATATAGACAATCGTTCTATTATCTAACATTTGAGGAGAGATACGCTAATGGCAGGCAAGGCGCAGAGTGGCTCCGCATTGTCTATTTCACCTGAGCACACGGGCAACGTGAAAGTCGCGAGGCCGCAAACCGGTGCGGAATATCTGTATTCGCTGCGCGACGATCGCACCGTCTACATCTATGGCGAGCGGGTCAAAGACGTCACTACGCATCCGGCCTTCCGCAACACCGCGCGCATGGTCGCCCGTCTCTACGACGCACTTCACGACGACAAGCACAAAGACAAGCTTTGCTGCCGACCGACACCGGTAACGGCAGCACGACGCACGCCTTCTTCAAGGCGCCGAAGTCCATCTATGATCTCATCGCCGGCCGCACGCTATCGCCGAATGGGCCAAGATCACCTACGGCTGGATGGGTCGTGCTCCGGATTACAAGGCCGCGTTCCTCGCGACGCTTGGCGCGAATTCCGACTTCTACGATCCGTACCAGGACAACGCCAAACGCTGGTACAAGTTCAGCCAGGAGCGCGTCCCCTTCATCAACCATGCCATCATCCATCCGCCGGTCGATCGCGATCGTCCACCTAACGAAGTCGCCGATGTCTGCTGCCATATCGAGAAAGAGACCGACGCCGGCCTCGTTGTATCCGGCGCCAAGGTGGTCGCAACCGGATCGGTGCTGACGAATTACACCTTCGTCGCCCATCGCGGCCTGATTCCTCTGCAGGACAAGAAATTCGCCGTCGTGTTCATGGTGCCGACCAATGCGCCCGGCGTGAAGTTCATATGCCGCACCTCCTACGAGTTGAGCGCCAGCGTGATGGGAAGTCCGTTCGATTATCCGATCTCGAGCCGGCTCGACGAGAACGACGCCGTGTTCATTCTCGACAAGGTGCTCGTGCCCTGGGAGAACGTCTTCGTTTATGGCGACATCGAGAAGGCGAACAATTTCTTCCCGCGCACAGGGTTTTTGCCACGCTTCGTCGTGCACGGTTGCACACGGCTTGCCGTCAAGCTCGATTTCATCAGCGGTCTTCTGTTGAAGGCCACCGAGGCCGCCGGTACCAAGGATTATCGCGGCGTTCAGGCCAATGTCGGCGAGGTCATCGCCTGGCGCAATTTGTTCTGGAGCCTGTCGGATGCGATGGTCCGCGATCCAAGCCATGGATTGGCGACTATGTGCTGCCGAATATGGATCCCGGTAACGCCTATCAGATCATTGCCACGATGGCTTACACCAAGGTGAAGTATCTGATCGAGCAGACAGTTGCGTCCGGCCTGATCTATCTCAACAGCCACGCCAGCGATTTCAAGAACAGCGAAATTCGTCCCTACCTCGATCGCTATCTGCGCGGCTCCAACGGATACAAGGCCGAAGAGCGCGTCAAACTGCTCAAGCTGCTGTGGGACTGTCTCGGCAGCGAATTCGGCGGGCGTCACGAACTCTACGAGATCAATTACGGCGGTTCGACCGAAGAGATCCGTCGTTATTGCCTGTTCGGCGCACAAGCCTCCGGTAACGCCGACCGCTTCAAGGGCTTTGCCGAAGATTGCATGGCCGAATACGACCTCGATGGCTGGAAGGTACCCGATCTTACCGACCCGGGAGAACTCAGTTATCATTTCCTGCAAAAGTGAGTGAGGCCGCGATCGATTCGACGCAATTCCGGTCTGTCATGGGAGCTTTTCCAACCGGGGTCGCCGTCGTAGCGACCAAGTGGAACGGAGAGCTTTTTGGAGCGACCGTAAATTCGCTGACGTCAGTCTCGCTGCGACCGTGCATGCTTCTGTTTTGTGCAAGCGAAGGCAGCGCGACGGGCGCAGCCATTCGCAAACGAGGGCTATTCTCGGTCAACATTCTTGGCCAGCATCAATCCGATCTGTCCGGTCGCTTCACCGGAAACCTGAAGAGCCGATTTGACGATCTTGCGGTTGCATTCAGCGCGGACGGACTGCCCTTGCTGCAAGGCGCCGCAGCCCGATCTGTTGCCGGCTTGCGTAGGCGATCACGAGATAGTCCTGGGCGAGGTGATCTCGGGTCAAGAAACAGCGTGTAATCCCCTCGTCTTCCACAAACGATCCTATGGAAGCTTTCAGCGCGCATGATTCGAATTCCTGACCGATCGTCCACGGCAAGAATGATGTGGGCTACATGGGCCAGGGGAATTTCACCACTTCATTTCATCGGCGATTGGCGATATGTTCCAACAAACGTCGGCACGTCTGCTGCAGCAGGAGTCGCGCGGCTGGGAGGTAGCCATGGCAGCGACTCCGATCGGCAAGCGCGCCGTTGTGATCGGCGCAGGAATGGGCGGGCTCACGGCCGCGGGGGCGCTCGCCGACCACTTTGATCAAGTGGTTGTTCTGGAACGCGACACTCTACCCTCACAGGCCGCTTATCGCGCTGGAACGCCGCAGGCGCGCCACGTCCATGCGCTGCTGCTCAGCGGCCAGCGTGCTCTCAGCGAGCTCTTCCCGGGTTTCGATCAGGATCTTGAACAGGCAGGAGCCGTGCCTCTGAGGACCGGTCTTGATGTTCGCGTCGAGCGGCCCGGCTACGATCCCTTTCCCGAACGCGATCTCGGGTGGTTAAGTTACGCGATATCACGCCCGATGATCGAGCGCGCTGTGCGACGGCGGGTGGAAAGTCGATCGAACATTACGCTGCGGGAGCGCTGCCGGGTCACGGAAATACTGGCGTCTCCAAGTGGAGAGACAGTCACGGGTGTGCGCTACGAGAACGGGAACGGGACAAGCGAGGCGATTGCGTCGGATCTCGTCATCGACGCCTCCGGACGCGGCACCCCCACTCTCGCCCTGCTGCAATCGCTCGGGCTGCCACCGCCCGAGGAGACCACAATCGGCATCGACCTTGGCTATGGTACATGCGTTTTTGCTGTCCCGGACGATGCCTCGACCGAGTGGAAAGGCGTCATGACCTTCGGCGAAGCGCCCCATGACAGCCGCGGCGGCTTGCTATTGCCGCTGGAGGGCAACCGTTGGATGACGACCGTTGGCGGGCGTCACGGAGATGTGCCGTCCGGCGATGCTGAGGGGTTCCTGACTTTCGCGCGGTCACTTCGGACGCCAACCATCTACAACGCGATCAGGCATGCCAGGTCTCTGGAGGGGGTCGCGCGCTATGGCTTCCCGGAGAGCGTGCGGCGCCACTTTGAGCGGCTCGACGCCTTCCCCGGCAGGCTCCTGCCCATCGGCGATGCTATCTGCCGCTTCAATCCCGTCTACGGCCAAGGCATGAGCGTGGCCGCCCTTGAGGCGCGCCTGCTCCAAGGACTTCTCGAGAGGATTGCGGGAGGCAGCGTTCCAATAGCCGAGTTGGCGCCAACCTTTTTTACCGATGTGCAGACGGTGATAGAGACGCCGTGGGCGGTTGCTCAACTCGACTTCGCATTTCCGGACACGCGAGGGCAGCGTCCGGCGAATTTTGAAACCACGCTGAAATTTGGTATTGCGCTGACACGGCTTGCTGCTGAAGATCCAGCCGTCCACAAGCTGATGCTCGAAGTTCAACATCTGCTGCGGCCACGCAGCGCTTATACCGATCCCGTTTTGGTCCAGCGCGTGTTCGCCAAGATGGTTCACGCGTAACCCTTTCAAGCAACCCTTCCAAGCGTAACACTTTCAAGCGTAACACTTGCGCGAACGACTGACGCCACGTCCAGGGGCAATGCCGCGCGGGTTTTTCGGGAAAAGCGGGCCGGCGGATTTTTGAAGGCCGAGGTCATCAGGCACGGGCGCGGGCTGCCCTCGCCGCAGGCAGCATTTCAGCCTCCATCAGCGCCTCGCGAATGAGATCGATCTCGGCGCGCGAAATCTTGACAAGCGGTGGCCGAACCACCGCCCGTGGCAGCTTGCCAAGCAGCACCAGCGCTTCCTTCATCCGATTGTGCATGTCCACGAACGGGTCGGCGTAAAAAGCGCGTGCCAGCGGGTAGATACGATCATTGATACGGCGCGCTTCGGCAAGATCATTGGTTTGGATCGCGCGGAACAGCCGGGCCTGCAGGTCGGCGATCACGCTTCCGGCGCCCGACAACAGACCTTTACATCCGAGAACAAGCGAGGAGAACAGCCACGCGCTGTTGGTGGAGAGTACGTTGACCGGCCGGCTCAGTCCTTGCAGCGCGCGTATCGTGACCTCGTGCATCGGCACCTCGGGAGTCCAGTCCTTTATCGCGCGCAACGTGGGAATTTCATGCGCAAGTCTGAGTAATGTATGCAGCGGATAGCCTTGGCCGGTGGAGCGCGGATATTGGAACGCGATCAGCGGCAGGTCCGTGGCGTCGGCGATACGGCGGAAGTGAACAAGTACCATCTCTTCCGACTGGCCCAGTGTGAAGGGCGCCGGCGGAAACACCAACAAGGCCGAGGCACCGCCGGCTGACGCGCGGCGGGCGATCGCAGCGGCCTCGATGCTGCCATCGGCCCATACGCCGTGGACGATCGGTAGACGACCGCCCACCGTGCAGCCGGCGATCTCCATCACCCGACACTGCTCGTCGGCCGTGCAGGAGGCGACTTCGGTTGAGTGGGCGTTCACAGTAAGGGCGGAGAGGCCTTCGACGTCCGCGACATCAGTCAGATGAGCTTTGAAGCTCGCCTCGTCGATTGACAAATCCTCGTGAAACGGGAGCAGGACGGCGGGGATAACGCCCGCAGGCTGATCTTTCGGAAAGCGCGGCATCGTTG
Organism: uncultured Alphaproteobacteria bacterium; assembly: GCA_963721935.1. Classification (GTDB taxonomy): domain Bacteria; phylum Pseudomonadota; class Alphaproteobacteria; order Rhizobiales; family Xanthobacteraceae; genus Bradyrhizobium. Next base: position 160,196 of record CAVRMY010000048.1, on the reverse strand, counting down.
GAATCTCCTTAAAATCGGAGCGGCGAGGATAGTACATCATCATGAACGAGATGCGAGCTGCGCTACTTGCCGACGTTGGAGAAAGCCGTTTCAAGAATGTCGCCGATCGGCTGCCATGTGCGACCGTCGAATTGAACCAGTCGCAGATGTTTGATCGGCCGAAAGTTCCAGGGTCCGGTGCTGATTTTAATCCCGGGCAGCAAAGCCGAGCCCTGATAGTCCTTGAGGGCCGCGGCTTGCTTCATGACGTTCTCGCGAGAAAAATCATTGCCGCACTGTTTAAGCACTTGCACCAGAGTCTCGGCGGCCGCGTAGCCGAAGACGGCGGCACCGTCGTCTTTGCCCCCGGCCCGGCCGTATTTGTCGACAAATGCCTGCCAGTCCTTTGCGGTTTGTTCGTTTTTCCAGGCCGGATCGTTCGCATCCTTCAGGAAGGCGGCCGTAATCACGCCCACGGAATTTTCCAGGCCGGCAGGCTTAAGCGCCGTTGCGATCGATGAAGCCATATGGCTTAAAATGAACACAGGGGGGTGCCAATTGAGTTCCGTCGCTATTCGGATCACTTTTGCGGCGTTGGCAGGCGATCCCGCGAATACAAAAATCTCGGCTCCTGACTGCTTCAAGATCGATACGTGCGTGTCCAGATGCTCATCTGCGACATCGTACGCGATATCGACCCTGATCGTACGGGCGAGGTCACCGAGCCCGTCTTCCAGGCCCTTGATTATTTCCCGGCCGACTTGATCGTTCTGCCAAAGAGCCACAATCCTCCTTCCGGGGTAGGACGCCTGTATGTAGTTGGCGTAAATGCGGCCCTCTTCCCGAAACGATGGCTGCCAACCCATGGTCCACGGAAACAACGATGGATCGAATAGATGATCATCTCCGGAAGCGACAAACAGTTGGGGAACTTGCCTTTCATTCAAGTATTTGCGTACGGCAAAATTGCCCGGAGTTCCGAAAGAGCCGAACATCAACAGTACGTTGTCTTCCTCGACAAGATGGCGCGTAAGATCCAGTGCCGCCACCGGATTGGATTTGTCATCATACGAGATGAAGCGTACCTTGCGGCCACTGATCCCGCCGCGCTCGTTGATCATCTCGAAATACGCTGCTTCGGCCTTCCCAATCGCGCCGAAGACCTCCAGATTTCCACTATAAGGCATCACGTTGCCGATAAGAATTTCGGTGTCGCTCACGCCTTGTTCGCGCACTCGGTCGGAGATCGCGCTCAAGCTACCGAGCGCAAGGACAATAGCAATGAGCGTTCGGACCCACGTTCGCATCGATGAGCTCAATTGCAAAAACCGCGCGACCAGATTTCGCGCCACTTCACGCCAACCTTCGGGTTCAGACTGTCGCAGTGTAACGGTAAACTCGATCCGGTGGCATCAAAGCTGACGCTGCGGGTGCAACTCCAAACGACGCCACAGTGCCGTCAAGACATTGCGCGTCTGAGATGGTCCGCAATTACTGTTGAAAAGGCGGCTGCTGCGACGCTAGGGGATCAATGATCAGTTTGTGAGCCCGGCCGTCCAACCCGGGCCCTTCGCGTGGGAGCCTCGAAGGACCCAGGGCGCGGGGTCTAGCATCCTATTTCAAGTAACCCACGTAGTAGATTCCTATAACACCTTGCGAAGAATCCCGTATTGGCTTGTACCCTGTAATGTAGGGTTTGCCGAGGATATCCACCTCTCCATAGAATGGTTCGCCTTTCCCGATCGAATCGATCGCTTTGCCGTTGGGATCCAGGATGGTTCCAATGGCTCGCGAGCCATCATCCTTTTTTACGTTGGTGGCGACGCGGACATACTCGTCACCGTGCTTCACAAAGACCGTTGCTGTACCCTGAGCCTGTTTCACGACTTCATCGACCAGGTCGAAATTGTTATTCATTTTGGTTGAACCAAAATACAAGGCCGGCACCTCCTTGCCGGCCACCGCGTCCGTCCCTTTGATTTTTGGCGGGCCTAACTTGTTGGCTCCCGATTCCAAGAGCTGCATTGCCGTCACTACTCTCGCATCCTGAGTTGACCAAGGTGGGCACAAACCGTAGCCGCGCCAGCCAGGCACGCGAGTGTCCAAATGCCAATGCCAATTTGCCTTAATTTCATGAGCTTCCCTCCTCTGAAGAAACGTCGCGATTCCCTCTGCATGGGCTCAGATTGACCGCTGAAGTTTTTTGATGGAGTTAAGCATGTCCGCAGCTCACTTGGCTCACTGCGGCGCCCACGCTGAAGCTACGGCCATCAATGGCTTTGTTTCTCTCTCTGCCAGGTCTCTCAAACCCAGCGATCCCGGGTGTGCTGTACAGAAGTCCCAGAGTTCAAGGGGCGAAAGGTCGCAGTCGAGGACTAACCCGAGCCGGCGCCCTCACGCCAACCCGACCAACTGAATGAAAGTAGTACTGACCTATCGCGCTTGATCCAATATATCCGCTTCAGCTGCGAGCACTGGATTGAGAGCGACTGCGGCGGCCCGTCCTCAATGCATATCATCATAGGGCCCTCGCGTTCGTGGGGCTGATGCTCTGCGAAACCGCCGAGAGCGAGCGCCCCAAGGTGCGCTGTGTCAATTTGGGTCTCGTAAGCCCACTTCCGGATTGCCCCCTGGATCCGGAAAGTGGGCGGATCCTGGTTTTTGTCGAAAAAATTCCATCAACAGACATCGGCCCCCGCGACTAATATTTTGCGCGTTTGTTCATCGATCAGCGGACCAATTTTACTGCGCCGCAACATGCAAAAATGAGACTGCCCGTTAAGCGGTAAGCACGCCAGCCCAGCGCGCCGCCTCCGTCATCAGCTAGCTTTCCCTCGGCGATGGCCGGCCGCGCCAATCGCGGCCAGCAAACGAACCGGCACGACAAGGGAGGAGTCCGATGTTGAAAAGCCTAGTGGGACTGGTCGCGATGAGCAGCCTGATGCTCTCGAGCGCGGCCTTCGCTCAGGACAAGATCAAGGTTGGCGTGACTGCGACACTCGAAGGCACCTATACGGTCCTTGGCGAGGACGGCATCCGCGGTTTCCAGACTGCGCTCAACACCCTGGGCAAAAAGGTCGGCGACAAGGAACTCGAATTCGTCATCGCCTCCACAGACGCGACGCCGGATTCCGCGGTTCGCGCCGTACGCAAGCTGATCGAACAGGACAAGGTGCAGATCCTTCTCTCACCGCTGTCGGGAGACGAAGGCATCGCGGTAAAGAATTTTGCCAAGACGCATCCGGAATTGACCTTCATCAACGCCGCCTCCGGCGCGCAGGAAACGACCTATGTCGATCCGGCGCCGAACTTTTTCCGCTACAACATGGATGGCGCGCAGTGGCAGGTCGGCCTCGGCAAATATGCTTACGAAACCAAGGGCTATCGCAAGATCGCGACCATCGGCGAAGACTATTCCTTCATCTATACCCAGGTTTTCGGACTGGTACTGGAGTTCTGCGGCGCGGGCGGCCAGGTCACTAACCGGCAATGGGTGCCGCTCGGTACCAAGGACTTCGCATCCGTCATCGCCGCGCTGCCAGACGATGTCGATGCGATCTATCTCGGCCTCGGCGGGGCGGACGCCGTCAACTTCCTGAACCAGTATCAGCAGGCTGGCGGCAAGGCGCACCTGATGGGCGGCTCCATCATGATCGACCAGACCATCCTTTCCTCCAAGGGCAATGCCAAGAACGCACTGATCGGCACCATCGCTGCCAGCGGCCAAGCCGACACCTGGGAGGATCCGGGTTGGCAGAAATTCGTCAAGGCCTACCAGGACTCGTTCCCGCCGGAGAAGCGGTTCCCCAGCCCGTCGCTGCTTGCGACCAACTACTATGGCTCGACGATGGCGCTCATCCTCGGACTCCGCCAGGTCAATGGCGATCTCAGCAACAACCAGGCCAAGCTGAAGGAGGCGCTTGCGAAGATCGAACTCGACGCGCCCAACGGCAAGATCAAGCTCGACTCCAACCGCCAGGCGATCGGCACCAATTTCGTCACCGAGGTCGTCGATGACGGCAAGGGCGCGCTGTTCAGCAAGGTCGTGAAGGTCATTCCGAACGTGAACCAGACGCTGGGCTATGACCCGGCCGTGTTCGCCAAGATTGGCCTGCCGGGCCGAGCCATTCCCGAGTGCAAGAAGTACTGACCTTTCCAGTCTCGGCCGGCCAGGAAGGGGTAACCGCGACAATATCGGTCGCGGCAACCCCTTCTCGACACTTGCATTTCTGTGCGGGATGATCGACGCTAGCGTGGCTTTGGTTCGGAAGTCCGCATCATTGCTGCTGCTTGCCTGTCATGCGGACTTGGGAATCAGGACACTAGCCGAACAAAAATAGACAAGAACATCCGCGGGAGGGGAAGGCATGAGTCGAGCGCTTGCCGTCTTCCACGGCCGGTTCGGTCGCGCGACGGTCTATCAGTTGAACCGCCCGTTCAACATGCATGCACATCGCGAGGGGCATCTGATCTTTCACGTCGGCGGAACGCCGGCGCGCATCGACGTTAGCGACGACCGATGGCTCCTCACCGAGGACTCCATCGTTGCCATCAACCCGTGGGAACCGCATAATTTTGTTCCGACCGACATGGGCAATGGCGCGATCTTCTTCGTGCTCTATGTCAACGCCGAATGGTTTGCCCCCGACGCCGCGCGCGCCCATGGCTTGCGCTTCGGCGAAACCTGTTTCAAACGCACCGCGACACTCGACAAGCACATTCGCCGCACCGCGGCGCTGGTGTGCGGCGCGCCATCGCTCTCGAGCCTCGATTGCGAACTCCGGCAACTGATCGATGGTTGCTATGACGAAAGCTGGCAAGCCTCCGAGCGGGCGCAGCAAACGCGTGCAGCCGCGGCGATCACCGATTTTCGGGTACGTAAATCCATCAAGCTCATGTCCGAAAGCCCTGGCGCCGAGCTTGAGCTTGACTTGATCGCGCGGGAATCCGGGCTGTCGCGTCCTCATTTCTACCGTCTGTTCCGCACGCAGACCGGCGTCACCCCTCACCTCTATCTCAACACGCTGATGATGGAGCAGGCGCTCGACGCATTGGTGGCAACGGAATCGCCGATTGCCGAAATCGGCTTCGATCTCGGCTTCTCATCCCAAAGCGCCTTCACCCGCTTCTTTGCTGCCAATGTCGGCATGGCGCCGACCGAATACCGCCGTGCCGCCAAGGTGTTACGGCCCTAAGCCGACGCCTTGCGAAAAGATACTGACGATCAAGTGCCCCCCTTGCGGCATCGCTAGAATGCCGAAAAACGCACGGAACCGAGGGCCGATCAAAACGGCCGGTAACCCGGGGAGGAGACGATGGCGCTTGCAGCAATGGCCACCGGTATCTGGGCCTGTGATTTTCGTCCGAACGCGGTTCGCGCAGGTGGGTGGCAGGCGTGAGCCGGTTCGCCGAGCGCCATCCGGTCTGGGCGCTGATCGTCCTGATCGCGATCGCGGTCCTGCTATGGCTGATCTTCGCGGTCTGGCCGCCCGGACTTGAAGAGACGATCGGCCGGAAGAAAGTCTTCCTCAATGCCGTCTTCAACGGCATCACGCTCGGCGGCCTCTATTTTCTGGTGGCGAGCGGCTTCACCCTGATCTTCGGTCTCATGCGCAACGTCAACCTGGCGCACGGCTCGCTCTATCTGTTCGGCGGCTATGTCGGCTACGCGATCAGCTCCTGGACCGGCTCCTGGATTCTCAGCTTCATCATCGCGTTCATCGCGGTGGCACTGGTCGGTATCATCCTGCAGCTCGTCGTGTTCCGCCGCATGGAAGGTCAGGATCTGCGCCAGACCATGGTGACGTTAGGCCTCTCGATCGTCTTTGCCGATCTGATGCTCTGGGCGTTCGGCGGCGATTTCTATCAGATCCAAACTCCACACTGGCTGATCGGCCCGATCGAACTGCCGTTCGTGACTGCGGTCAAATCATCCGGCGAAGCCGTCTATCTGCAATACCCGCTGGTGCGGCTCGTGATCTTTGCGGCTTCTGTGGCGATCGGCGTCGTGATGTGGCTTGCGCTCAATCGCACCCGTGTCGGCATGATGGTTCGCGCCGGCGTTGATGATCGCGACATCCTCGCTGCGACCGGGATCTATATCCAGATCGTTTTCGTGGTGATCTTCGCGCTGGGCGCGGGCCTTGCGGGCATCGCGGGCGTGGTCGGAGGTACATTCCAGTCGATCTCGCCCGGCGAGGACACACGTTTCCTGCTGGCGTCGCTCGTCGTCGTCATCGTCGGCGGCATGGGATCAATCCCGGGCGCGGCGCTTGGCGCGCTGATCATCGGCCTCGCCGAGCAGCTTGGCTCGGTCTACATCCCAACCTACGCGATCGTGGTCACCTTCCTCATCATGGTGCTCGTGCTGGCGGTTCGGCCGCAGGGGCTGCTTGCGAGGCGTTGACATGTCGCTGACCCAGGAAGCCCGCTTTCACGCCAAACCGATGGCAACGGCCACGCGGCTGCCGCCGGCGATGGCGTGGACGGAATTCGATAATCCCGCGGCCTGGGTCGTCGCCGTGATCCTGTTGATCATGCCACTGCTTGCCAACGGCTTCTTCCTGATCGAAATCTTCGGCACCACGCTGATCCTGGGCATCATCTCGCTCAGCCTGATGTTCCTCGCAGGTTACGGCGGGATGGTCAGCCTGATGCAGCTCACCATCGCGGGATTCGCCGGTTACATGGTTGCGGTGTTCGGCGTCAGCGCCAGCGCCAATATCAGCCTGGGCTGGCCGTGGTGGCTGGCTACCCCGATGGCGCTCGCACTCGCAACCGCCTTTGGCACGCTCGGCGGCGCACTCGCAGTGCGCACCGAAGGCATCTACACCATCATGATCACGCTCGCGATTGGTGCTGCCTTCTACTATTTTACCAATCAGAACTGGGCGATCTTCAACGGCCACACTGGCATCAACACCATCGCCACCCCGCATTCCTGGGGCGTCGACTGGCGCTCCGATATCCCCTTTTACTACGTGATCCTCGGGACCGCGGCGCTCTGCTATTTTGCGGTACTCTATGTCTCGCGCGCGCCATTCGGCCTGGCACTGCAGGGGGTGCGCGACAATCCGCGCCGGATGGCCGCTCTCGGCTTCAATGTCAACGCGCATCGGGTTGCTGCCTACGCGTTCGCGTCCTTTATCGCGGCGCTGGGCGGCGTTCTCCAGGTCTGGAACTATCGGCAGATCTCGCCCGGCTCGATCGGGGTCGAACGTTGTATCGACATCCTGATCATCGCCGTGGTCGGCGGTATCGCCCGGCCTGTCGGTCCCTTCATCGGCGCGTTCATCTTCGTCATGCTGCGCACCTTTGCGCTCGATTTCCTGGTGAAGATCGAACTCGACGGAAACCGCTTCCGCCTCCTGATCGGCATCGGCTTCCTCGTCATCGTGTTCTGGTCTTCGGATGGCGTCATCGGTCTGTGGGAACGCTGGCAGCGCAGCATCGGCAGGACCAGGAGCCGCCGGGGCGGAGGTAAAGGCCATGGATAGCGTCGCCCAGCGCATCTCGGCTGTCGGCGCCGGCGCCGCGCTGGAGCTACGCGGCGTGACGCGAATGTTCGGCGCGCTCGCGGCCCTCATTGACGTCACCATCACGGTACGTCCGGGCGAGCGACGCGCGGTGCTCGGGTCCAACGGCGCCGGCAAGACCACGCTATTCAATTGCGTGACCGGCGACTTTCCGCCGTCCTCCGGCACAATCCGCTTCTTCGGTGAAGACATCACGCACTTCCCGCCCTATGAGCGGATTCGCCGCGGGCTGCGCCGCACCTACCAGATCTCGGCGCTGTTTCCCGGCCTCACCGTGCAGGACAATGTCTATCTCGCCTGCTGCGGTGTTTCGCGGGGGCGTTTCTCGCTACTCCGTCCACGTCCCAATGATACGCTGATGCATGCGGCCGATCTGTTGATCCAGGCCGTGCATCTGACACCTGTCAAGGCGCAGCGCGTGTCCGAGCTGGCGCACGGCCAGCAGCGGCAGCTCGAGATTGCGCTGGCGCTGGCCGGGGCGCCGCGCTTCATCCTGTTCGACGAGCCGGCGGCAGGCCTGTCGCCGGCCGAACGGCGCGAGCTGATCGAAATCCTGACCTCGCTGCCCGCGCACATCGGCTACATTATCATCGAGCATGACATGGACGTGGCGCTGCGAGTGGTCGAAAGCGTCACCATGATGCACAACGGCCGGATCTTCAAGGAAGGACCACCACAAGAAATCGAATCCGATCCCGAGGTACAGGAGCTTTATCTGGGAGTCGGACATGAATGACGTCCGCCGCTCCGCGCCCGCCCTCGAAGTCCGTGGCCTCAACGTCTATTACGGGCATTCGCATGCGTTGCAAGGCGTCGACCTGACGCTGGAGTCTGGCGTGTTCTCGGTGGTCGGCCGCAACGGCATGGGCAAGACCACGCTGTGCAAGACCATCATGGGCCTGTTGCGCTCGAGCGGCGGCTCGATCCGGGTCCGCGGCGAGGATATCACATCCCTGTCGCCGGCCGGCATCGCGCGTCTCGGGGTCGGCTATGTGCCGCAGGGACGAAGGCTATGGCGCTCGCTCAGCGTCGACGAGCATCTGCGTCTTGCCGCCGGTGTGCGGCGCGGGCAATGGAGCGTCGAGCGCGTCTACGAGACCTTCCCGCGTCTTGCCGAACGCAAGAACCATGGCGGAGGGCAGCTTTCCGGTGGCGAGCAGCAGATGCTCGCGATCTCGCGCGCGCTCCTGACGAACCCGCATCTGTTGGTCATGGACGAGCCGACCGAGGGGCTGGCACCTGTCATCGTCGCCCAGCTCGAGGAGATGCTGGTGCGTCTTGGCGACGAAGACATCTCGGTGCTGGTCATCGAGCAGAACATCGGCGTGGCCACCGCGATCTCGAAAAACGTGGCCATCATGGTCAATGGTCGAATCAACCGCATCATCGATTCCGGCAGGCTGTCGGCGGATCGCGACCTGCAACAGCGTCTGCTCGGTGTCGGCGTTCATGCGGAGGCTGCCACCGATCTTGAAACCGAATCCGTCAGGCCCGACACAGAGCCGGCGCCCCAACGCACGCCCTCTTCGGCGCCGCTCCGCATTTACGTTTCGAACCTCACGCTGCCGACCCGCTGGTCGCAGCCTGTGCCGATCCCGCGGATCGAAGCGGCGGCGCGCACGCTTTCGACTGGAGTGACGCGGCTCGAAAGCAACCCTCGGCAACGGCGGGAAGCGGCCGCGCGACAGGTATCGGGACCTCCCGTGGTGCTCATCGTCGGCACGCTCGACACCAAGGGCGCGGAACTTCGCTTCATCCGCGACATCATCGCAGAGAGCGGCCTGCGCACGCGCCTCGTCGACGTCTCAACCAGCGGCAAGCTCGCGACCTGCGATGTCCCGGCGCAGGAGATCGCGCTCAACCACGGCCGCGGCGGCTCGGGCGTGTTCAGCGCCGACCGCGGCGCCTCGGTGACCGCGATGGCAGAGGCCTTTGCCAAATGGCTGCTACGTCAACGCAATGTCGCCGGCATTATTTCCGCCGGCGGTTCCGGCGGCGCCTCGCTGGTCGCACCGGGCATGCGCACCCTGCCCATCGGCGTACCAAAACTGATCGTCTCTTCGGTCGCCTCGGGCGATGTCGGCGCCTATGTCGGTCCCGCCGATATCACCATGATGTATTCTGTTACCGACGTGCAGGGCCTCAATTCGATTTCGCGCGCCGTGTTAGCCAATGGTGCGAACGCGTTGGTCGGCATGGTGAAAGCGCGCCTTGACGATCGCGCGGCAAGGCCGCGCGAGGCCAGTGGGCTGCTGCCCTCCATCGGCATCACCATGTTCGGCGTCACCACAGCAGCGGTGCAGAAGGTCGCCGCCGAGCTGAAGGAAGATTTCGAGTGCCTTGTTTTCCATGCCACCGGCGTTGGTGGCCGCTCGATGGAGAAACTGGTTGATTCCGGGCAATTGGCCGGCGTGATCGACCTCACTACGACCGAGGTCTGCGACCTCCTGATGGGCGGCGTGTTCCCGGCGACGGATGATCGGTTCGGCGCGATCATCCGCAGCCGCGTGCCCTATGTCGGCTCGGCCGGCGCGCTCGACATGGTCAATTTCGGTGCGCCGGACACCATCCCTGAGCGATATCGCCAGCGCAAATTCCACGTCCACAATCCGCAGGTCACCTTGATGCGGACCACGCCGGAAGAAAACGAGCGCATGGGACGGTGGATCGGCGAGCGGCTCAACCAGATGGACGGGCCGGTGCGCTTCTTTCTACCCGAAGGCGGCGTCTCCGCGCTTGATGCACAAGGGCAGCCCTTCTGGGATCCCGAGGCGGATGCGGCGCTGTTCAAGGCGCTCGAGCGCACCGTGCGGCAGACAGGTAACCGACAGCTCATCCGAGTCAAACGCAACATCAACGATCCCGAATTCGCATCGACCGTCGTTAGCGCGTTCCGTCTCCTGCTCGGACGCGCTGGCGGGCGGCGCAGAGTGGCGAGGTGACCCATGCCGAGGTTTGAACGCAAGGCGCTGCTCAGGAAATTCCGCGACATGGTGGCCCGGGGCGAGCCGATCGTCGGCGGCGGCGCGGGCACGGGACTGTCGGCCAAATGCGAGGAAGCCGGCGGCGTCGACCTGATCGTGATCTACAACTCCGGCCGCTATCGCATGGCCGGGCGCGGTTCGCTCGCCGGCCTGATGCCCTACGGCGACGCCAACGCGATCGTGCTTGAAATGGCCGGCGAGGTGCTGCCGATCGTCACGAAGACTCCGGTGCTTGCCGGCGTCAACGGCACCGACCCCTTCCGTGACATGGATCTCTTTCTCGATCAGCTGAAGGCGCTGGGTTTTGCCGGCGTCCAGAATTTTCCGACTGTCGGGCTGATCGACGGCATCTTCCGCGCCAATCTCGAAGAGACCGGCATGTCCTATGCGCTGGAAATCGAGATGATTTCGAGGGCGCACGAGAAGGACATGCTGACCACGCCTTACGTATTCAGCGAGAAGGAAGCGGCCGCGATGGCGATCGCGGGAGCCGACATCATCGTCTGCCATCTCGGCCTCACCACCGGTGGCGCCATCGGCGCACAGACGGCTCTCAAGCTGAAAGACTGCCCCGCGCACATCGACGCCTGGTCGCAGGCCGCGCGCAGCGTCAACCCGGACATTCTTATTCTCGCGCATGGCGGCCCGATCGCGGACCCGGCCGACGCCGATTTCATCATGAAGAATACAAGCAACTGCCACGGCTTCTACGGCGCCTCCTCGATGGAGCGGCTGCCGGTCGAGCGCGCGCTCACGGATCAGGTTCGCAAGTTCAAGGCGATCGGCGCGCGCTAGAGCGCCGACGCAAGGGAGGAGAAGATGTCGGGGATTCTCGTTGGTCAATTGATCCTCTGGTTGATTGTCGCGGTCATTGCGATCGTCATCATCGTTTACATCGTCAACTGGCTCTATCATCGATCGTCGAAGGAGGTTTCCTTCGTCCGCACCGGTTTGCTCGGTGAGCGCGTCGTGATCAATGGCGGTGCTTTCGTGCTGCCCTTCATCCACGACTACACGCCCGTCAACATGAACGTGCTGCCGATGGGCATCACGCGCGCGCGGCAGGACGCCGTCATCACCCGCGACCGCATGCGCGTCGATATCGAGGCCGACTTCTATGTACGCGTGCAGCCCACGCGCGAAGCCGTGTCGATCGCCGCTGCGACGTTGGGCCGTCGCACGCTGGAGCCCGAACAGCTGCATGCCCTGCTCTCCGGCAAGTTCGTCTCCGCCATCCGTTCGGTTGCTGCTGAAATGACCATGGAACAGATGCACGAGCAGCGCGGCGAATATGTCGCTCGCCTCAAGGCGGCTGCCGCCGAAGCGCTCGCGCAGAACGGACTTGAGCTGGAATTGGTGGCGATCACCGACCTCGACCAGACCGATCTGGAATTCTTCAACCCGTCGAACCGGTTCGATGCCGAAGGTTTGACGCGGCTGATGGAGGACATCGAGGCCAAGCGCAAACTGCGCAACGACATCGAGCAGGACTCGATGATCAAGATCCGCGCCCGCAATCTCGATGCAGAGCGGCAGGCGCTCGAAATCGAGCGCGAAAGCGAGACCGCCCGCCTTGAGCAGGAGCGCGACATCGAGATGCGCCGCGCCTTGCAGCGTACCGAAGTCGCGCGCGAACGTGCGCTCCGCGAGACCGAAGCCGAGCAGGCGCAGTTCACCGCGCGCGAGGCGATCGAGAAGGCGCGCATTGCGAACGAACTCGCCATCGCCGAAGCCCGCATCGCCTCCGAACGCGAAACCCGCCAGCGCGAGATCGAGCGCACCCGCGCGGTCGAGGAAAAAGAGCTGGTCGCCCGCGAGGAAATCGAGAAGGCCCGGATCGCCAACCAGCGGGCGGTCGATACGGCGCGGATCGCGTCGGAGCGCGAAGTCCGCCAGCGCGACATCGAGCGCACGAGGACGGTGGAGGAAGCCGAGATCGCCGCGCGCGAGGCCGTCGAAAAAGCGCGCATTCAGCAGGATCGCGCGGTGACCGACGCGCGCATCGCCAATGAAGAAGAGACCCGCCGGCGCGAGATCGAGCGCACACGCGCGGTCGAGGAGGCCGAAATCGCGGCGCGCGAGGCGACCGAGAAGGCCCGCATCGCGCAAACCATGATCGTCAATCTCGAGCGTATCACCTCCGACGAGCGTACCCGGTCGATGGAGATCCAGCAGGTTCGTAACGTGCAGGAAGCCGAGATCGAGGCGCACAAGGCAGTAGAAGCCGCCCGGATCGCCCGCGAGCGGAACCTCTCCGCCGAACGCATCGGCGCCGAGCAGGCCACCCGCCAATTGGAAATCGAACGCAACAAGATGCTGGAAGTCGCTGGCATTGCCGCGCGCGAGGCTACCGAAGCCACGCGTATCGCCCAGGAAGAGCGGGTGCGTGCCCTGGAAATCGCTCGCCATCGCGCGGTCGAGGAAGCCGATATCGCCTCGCGCGAAGCGATCGAGGCAGCGCGCATATCGCAGGAAAAGGTCATCGCGGCCGAGCGAATCCGCGCGGAGCGGGAAACGCGGGGGCTCGAGATCGCCCGCACCGAGGCCATCGAGGCGGCCGAACTCAAGCGGCGTGACGCGATCGAACGGCAGCGCATCGAGGTCGAACTCGCGCTCGAGAGCGAGCGCATCAATTCTTCGAAAACCCGCGAGGTCCTCAATATCGGCCAGAAGAAGGCCGTCGAGATCGCCGACGAGGAGCGCGTCATTGCGCTTGCCGCCAAGCGCTCCGAGCGCGTCGGTGCCGATCGCCAGGTCAGGGAAGCCGAGATCAACGCCCGCAAGGAAGTCGAGACCACCGACGTCGCGCGCGAGCAGGCGCTGGAGACCGCACGAATCGAGCGGCGTCGCGCCATCGAACAGCTCGAGATCGCCCGTACTCAATCGCTGCAGGAAGCAGAAATCGCCTCCCGCGAGGAAGTCGAGCGAGCGCGCATCGCCTCCGATCGCGGCCTCGATGAAGCCCGGATCGGCCGCGAACGGGAGCTGCGCAAGCTGGAAGTCGGTCGTGAGAAGGACGTCGAGACCGCACTGATGGACAAGGCAATCGCCATCCATCAGAAATCGTTGGAGGAGTCCGCGGCGCGCGCGGCTGCTGAAGACGCACGGGTGCGCGCCACCGAGGCCGCCGAACGCGTCATCACCGCCCGCGAAAGTGAGATCGCCAAGCGACGCAGGACCGTCGAGGTGATGCTCGCCGAGAAGCAGGCCGAAGAGACCCGGATTGCAGCCGAAGCCGAGCGCGTCCGAGCCGCAGTCGAAGCCGAGGCGCAGCGGATGCTCAACGAGGCCGAGAACGTGCTCACCGACCAGGCACGTTACTCGCTGTTCCGCCGCAAGCTGCTCGACCGGATCGAGGGCATCGTGCGCGAGAGCGTAAAGCCGATGGAAAAGATCGAAGGCATCCGCATCCTCCAGGTCGACGGCCTCGGCAACAGCGGCGGCGGCAATGGCGGCCGCAGCGCCACCGACGAAGTCATCGACTCTGCGTTGCGCTACCGTGTGCAGGCTCCGCTGATCGACTCGATCCTCTCCGACATCGGCGTCGAAGGCGGCAGCCTGGCCAAGATGCCGGGCCTCATTCGCGAGGCGCGCGACATGCAGGGGATCCGGGATTCCTCGCGCAAGGGCGGCGATGACAAGTCCGCCTCGCCTCCGGCGCCGAGCACCGGCGGTCAGCCTGGCGGCGAGGCTCCCGTCGAGCGCGGCCCTCGCAAGAAAGGATCGTAACAAGAGAGGACTGGCAAGTCATGGCCCGCGTCTATGTGTCTACCGTCGTCAACGCGCGCAACGACCGCGTCTGGTCACGCGTGCGTGACTTCAACGGCCTGCCGAACTGGCATCCGGCGATCGCCGAAAGCCGGATCGAAGGCGGCGAGCCTGCGGATAAGATCGGCTGCGTGCGCGACTTCCGCCTTCGCAATGGCGACCGCATCCGCGAAAAACTGCTGGGGCTTTCCGACTACGACATGTTCTGCACCTACTCGATTTTGGAGTCGCCGATGGGCGTAGAAAACTACGTCGCCACGCTGCGGCTGACGCCTGTTACCGATGGCGACCAGACCTTCCTTGAATGGACCGCCGAGTTCGATTGCGCGGCTGAGCGGGAGACGGAACTCGTCAACAACATCGGCGGTGGCGTGTTCCAGGGCGGCTTCGATGCGCTGAAGCGGGCGTTTGGAGGCTAGTGGGTGCCGCACATCGTCAAAAGCACGATCCTGAACGCCCCGACCGATGCCGTCTGGAGCGTGCTGCGCGACTTCAACGGTCACGATCGCTGGCATCCGGCGGTTGCGACGTCCACGATCGAGCGCGCGCAGGCCCCCGACAAGATCGGCTGCGTCCGGCGGTTCAAGTTGAAGGATGGTTCGGAACTGCGCGAGCAACTCCTCGCACTGTCCGATCTCGAGCAGACCTTCAGCTATTGCCTGCTCGATACACCGATCCCGATGTTCAACTATGTGGCCCATGTTCGCCTGCTGCCGGTAACCGACGGCGACCGCACCTTCTGGCATTGGGAATCGCGTTTCACCACGCGACCCGAGGACGCCAGGCGTCTTACAGAAATGGTCTCGGAGCAGATCTATCAAGCTGGATTTGACGCCATTCGAAACCACCTGGCCGAGACCGCGTTGACGGTGGAGAGGAATTGATGCCGGTCACCGTAAGGACATTTGCGAATTCCCTTGAAGCGGCGGCGACTCTTTTGTCCGATCGTGGCGCGCGCTATCTCGGCGGCGGTACGCTCGTAATGCGCGCGCTCAACGAGGGCGATATCTCGATCTCCACCATCGTGCGTGCCAGCGATTCTGCGCTGACGCGGATCGATGCGACGGGTCCGCGCGTCACCATTGGTGCCGGTGTCACCTTCGCGAGGATATTGGCCGAGCGCGAACTGACCTTCCTGCACGACGCCGCCCGCTCGATCGGCGGTCCCGCGGTGCGCAACATGGGCACGGTCGGCGGCAATCTGTTTGCGCCGAGCCCTTACGGCGACTTCACTGTCGCCCTGCTGGCACTCGACGCGGTGATTTCGGTGCAAGGCGGATTTAACCCCCGCGACGTACCGATCGAAGAGTTCTTGCAGTCGCGCGAACGGCAGACTGGCGTGCTCGTGCTGTCGATCTCCTGCCACAAGCCGGCGAGCGCCGATGCTTTCCGGTATCGCAAGATCGCACGCATCAGGCCCAAGGGCGGCTCGGTCATCACGCTCGCGGCGCACCTACCTGTCAGCAGCGGACGCGTGCTGGGCGCGCGGATCGCGCTCGGCTCGATGGCGCCGACGCAAATCCGCGCCAAGGCCGCCGAGCGTGCCCTTGAGGGGCGCCCGCTTGATATTTCGAGCATCAACGCGGCAGCCTCGGCTGCGGTTGAAGGAACCTCTCCCACCGATACCGCGATCGCCAGTGCCTGGTATCGGCGCGAGGTTGTCGGCGTTCACCTTCGACGGTTGTTGTCCGGTCAGGAATAGGATCGTCATGGCCAAAACTGCTCTGCAATTTCGTCATAATGGCCGCGACGCCGCGATCTTCGTCGATGGCGGCACCAACCTGCTCGTTGCGCTCCGCGAGTTGATCGGCGACATGACCCCCAAATTCGGCTGCGGCCAGGGCGGCTGCGGCAGCTGCAGCGTGCTGATCGACGGTGAACTGCACCTTTCCTGCCTGACGCTCGCCGAGTCCGTCGCCGGCCGATCGGTGGAAACCCTTGATGGCATCAAGGAAGGACCCAATTTGCATCCGTTGCAGCGAGCGTTCGCCGAGAACTTCGCTGCCCAATGCGGCTATTGCACGCCGGGAATGGTGATGGCGGCGAAGGCGCTGCTGGACCGTAACCCCGCGCCTTCCCGTGCCGATGTGATCGAAGCAATCTCCGGGAATATCTGCCGCTGCACCGGCTATGAACCGATCATCAACGCCGTGCTGGCGGCCGCTTCCAGCGGCCGAGCCCGCGCCTGAAGGAAACTGCAATGTTGGAATTACGCAAAGATCTTTTCGCCGACGAGCGTGACGATAATTTGAAGGAGATCGGCAAGGGCACGCAGCGGCAGGACATGCTCGGCCATGTCACGGGCACCTCGACCTATTTCGACGACCACAAGCTGCAGGGCATGCTGCATCTGAAGGTCGTCCGCAGCACCCACGCACATGCCCGCCTGCGCCGCATCGATACGACGGAGGCAGAGCGCTCGCCCGGCATACGCCGCATCATTCGCGGCGCGGACGTGCCGCGCAACCTCAACACGCTGCTCAGTCTGATCAACTTCGGCAAGGACGACGAGCCGTCGCTCGCAGTCGACAAGGTGCGCTACAAGGGCGAGCCGATCGTCGCCGTCGTTGCGGATAGTCCGCGTGAAGCCTACGAAGCGATGGCCAAGGTGCGCGTCGATTACGAGCCGTTGCCAGCCGTGTTCGATGTCGAGCAGGCGCTCAAGCCTGGCGCCCCCGTAGTCAACGAAACCTATCCCAAGAACACTTTTACATATTACGACGTCTACGATCACCAGAAGCTGCGCTTCGGTGACGTCGAGCGCGGCCTCGCCGGCGCCGATCACGTGCTCGAGCATCGCTACCAGATGTCGCCGATCGAGCACGCGCCGACCGAGACCAATGGCTCGATCGCGGCGCCCGACACCAATGGCCGCTATGTCGTCTACACGTCGACCCAGGCTTTGTTCTTCTCCGTCGATACCTGCGCCAAGATTTTGGATGTTCCCTCCAACACCTTCCATTTCATCGGCGGCACGGTTGGCGGCGGCTTTGGCGGCAAAGTAGATACGCTGACCGAACCGCTTTGCATCCTGGGCGCGATGCTGACTGGCCGCCCCGTGCGCTACGTGTTCGGGCGCGAGGAAGAGATGCAATACGGACCGCCTCGTGGCGCCGAGCGCATCTACATCAAGGACGGCGTGATGCGCGACGGTCGCATCGTCGCCCGCAAGGTCCGCGCCTATTTCGACAGCGGCGCCTATACCCGCCTTTCAAGTTATGCCGCGGTCAAATGCGCTGCGCATTTGCCCGGCCCCTACACCATCCCTAATGTCCATGGCGACATCTATTGCGTTTTCACCAACCGCACGCCGGCGACCGCCATGCGGGGCTTCGGCGTCACCGCCATGGATTTTGCCATCGAATGCCAGATGGACAAGCTCGCCCATCTCGTCGGCATCGACCCGATGGAGTTCCGCATCCTCAACGCCTATCGCGACGGCGACATGAAGGCGCATCGCCGCGAGGCCAAGAACACGGCGCTGATCGAATGCGTGCAGGTCGCGGCCGAAAAGGCCAAATGGCCGCTCCGCGAAGACTTCAAGCGCGCCTCGTCGCGCAAGGACGGCGGCGGCGAACGCGCGTTTGTGCCGCCGACACCGCGTCAGACTCGTCCGCAAGCGGCGATGGCCGCGCAGCAGCGGACAAGTTACGACCGCTTGCCTGCGGCCACGCGCGAGCCACCGCCACCCGCGCCGCCACCGCCCGCTGCACCGCGGCCACCGGCCGCGCCATCGCATAGCTCGACCCGTTTCTCTTCCGTCTTCGGCACCAGGAGGCGCTGAACCATGACCCGACATCGCGGACGCGGCATCGCGTCGGTCAATTATCCCATCGGTATGAACCTTGGCGGCGATCCCAGCCAGGCGCTGGTGCATTCCAACCCGAGCGGCAAGTTCACGGTGGCGCTGTCCTCGATCGACCTCGGCCAGGGCATGAAGTCGGTGACGCGGCAGATCTGCGCGGAGACGCTTGGCGTCCCCGTCGAGGACGTCTATGTCGACACCGCCGATTCCGACACCGGCCCGCACTGCATGGGTTCATTCGCCTCGCGTGGCACGCATCGCGTCGGCAATGCCGTGATGGCTGCGGCCAAGGAGGCGCGCGGTGTGATGATGGAGGCCGCCGCGGAAGAATTGGAAGTCAACGCTACGGACCTCGAGACCGACGGGCGCGGCAATATCCATGTCAAGGGCGCGCCGCATCGGTCGATCTCAACCAAGGATGTCGCGATCGCGGCCCAGTTCAAGCAGGGCAAGACTATCTCGGGGCGCGGCATCTTCCTGGTGCCGCTTTCCAATGTCGACCCCGAAACCGGCGAGATGTCGCCCGCGACCTGCTACGCCCACGCCTGCCTCGTCGCGGAGGTCGAGGTTGACGACGAGACCGGTGAAGTCACGATGGTGCGCATGGACAGCGCGTATGAACTCGGCCGCGCGCTCAATCCGCGGCTGGTCGAGCAGCAGCTCGTCGGCGGCGCCTGGATGGGTATCAGCCACGCACTCTACGAGACGCCCGAGCCCTATTATCCCGATCCCGTTCATGGGCCGCGCGACTTTGTCGAATATTTGATGCCGGGCCCCGGCGACATCTGCCCGCACGATATCGCGGTGCTGGAGCGCCCGGCAGCCGACGGTCCATTCGGCGCCAAGGGCCCCGGCGAAATGTGCGCCAATCCGGTGTTGCCGGCCGTTGCCAACGCGATCTTCAACGCGGTCGGCGTTCGTATCGACGATTTGCCGATCACCCCGGAAAAAGTACTGCGTGCAATCAAGGTCCAGGGCGGCGCGCGTCCGCAGGCGCGACGCTGAGGTTCTTGGGATGGCGGTCCGCAGCACCATCGTCGGCATCGACAGCCCCGAGGCGCTGGAGAAGGCGCTGCGGGCAGCCTATTACCTTGCGGACGAAGGGCTTGCGACCGCGGCCTATCTAGGCCTTGCGCTTGGCAAACCGCTGCTGCTGGAGGGCGCGCCGGGTGTCGGCAAGACCGAGGCTGCCAAGGCGATTGCGGCGGTGCTCGGGCGCAGGCTGATCCGCCTGCAATGCTATGAGGGCATCGACGCCTCCGCCGCGCTTTACGAGTGGAACTATCCGCGGCAAATGCTCGCGATCCGGCAAGCTGGCGAGGAGACCATCGACATCTATGGCGAGACTTTCCTGATCGAGCGGCCGATGCTCGCCGCCCTGCGCGCCCCAGACTCCGCCGTGCTGCTGATCGACGAAATCGATCGCGCCGACCAGGAGTTCGAAGCCTTCCTGCTCGAGTTCCTGTCCGACTTCCAGATCTCGATCCCCGAGCGCGGCACGATCCGCGCGGCGGAGCGGCCGGTCGTGGTGCTGACCTCGAATCGCACGCGCGACCTGCACGAGGCATTGCGGCGTCGCTGCGTCTATCACTGGATCGATTATCCCACCGCCGAACGCGAGGCGCGGATCGTGATGATGCGCGCGTCCAGTGTCGCCGAGCAGACGGCGCGCGCGGTTGTAGCGGCCGTCGACAAGCTGCGGCGTGAACCGCTCAGCAAGGCGCCCGGGATTGCGGAGGCCGTCGATTGGGCCGAAGCCGCCACACTCCTGCACAAAGGCGGCGCGCGCTGGCCCGACGCGTTCAAGCGCTCGATCGGTGTCGCGCTGAAAGACGAGGAGGATCTGCACTTCATCGCTCCGCGGCTCGACGTGCTGATTGCGGAGGCAGCCGCGTGAGCGAGGAGATTCAGTTACCGCGTGCGGCAAGAGTCTTTATTTCCTTTGTCGCCCTGCTGCGGGCCAATGGATTTTCGGTGGCGCCCGAGCAGACCACCACGTTTCTGGCGGCGATCGAGCTGCTCGGACCGCGCAGCCTCGAGCATATCCGTCAGGCGGGCGTCGCGACGCTGGCGCCGCCGCCGGAGCGGCTCGCGACCTATGACCGCCTGTTCGATATCCACTTTCGCGGCAGCGAGACGATCGAGCGGGCGGAAGGCGATGACGAAGAAACGATCCGCCTGCAAGAAGAAGGCCACGGCGAGCATGAGCCGCCCCTGTCTGACGAGGCCAATGAGTCCGGACTTGCCGCGACGCGGGCGGAAGCCCTGGTTGAGCGACGGTTTGTTCACGGGTCGGCCGACGACGCGTTGCGCCGTCTCTCCCGCGAGGCGCCGGCGCGACTGCCGCGCCGTCGCGGCCATCGCCGCATGCGCACCCGCCGCGGGCCATTTGCGGATTTGCGTCGAACTTTGCGCGACAGTGTCCGCAACGATGGCGAGGTGCTGCGGCTCGGGCGACTGCGGCGGCGACTGCGACCGCGCAAGCTGCTGCTGCTGATCGACGTCTCCGGATCGATGAAGGCGCGCACCGAAGAAAACATGAAGCTCGCGCATGCGCTGCTCCAGGCTGTCCACACTGCGGAAGTTTTCACCTTCGGCACCCGCCTCACCCGTGTCACCCGGCCGCTGCGCCTGAAGCGACGCGAGCAGGCGCTGAATGCCGCCGCCCATCTGGTTAGCGACTGGGACGGCGGCACCCGCATTGGCGACGCGCTGGGCGCCTTCCTCGCAGTGCCGCGCTTTGGCAGCTATGCCCGCGGCGCTGCCGTGATCATCATCTCCGATGGCCTGGAGCGCGGCGATGTTTCCGCCCTGCGCGAGGCCGTCGCGAAATTGTCGCGCCGCGCCTGGCGCGTGAGCTGGCTGACGCCGCTTGCAACCGGCGCTGACTTCCGGCCCCAAACGGAGGCATTGATCGCGGTCCGGCGCTTTGTCGATGATCTCGTCGACGGGGGTTCCAGTGCGGCGGTCGTGTCCCATTTGTTGTCGCTCGGAACAGGGAGAGCCGCGTGAGCGCGTTTGTCGACGCCCATCATCATATCTGGCGTCAGGCGGACTTGCCCTGGCTGACCGGTCCGATGCAGCCGCGCATTTTTGGTCCCTATGAGCCGATCCGGCGTGATTACCCGCTTGAGGAATATCTGGCCGATCTCCAGGGCTCGGGCGTAACCAGATCGGTCTATGTGCAGACCAACTGGGCCAACGACCGCTTCGAGGATGAAACAGCATGGGTGCAGCATACCGCGAACGAATACGGCTGGCCGCACGCCATCGTGTCCTTTGCCGACTTCGACGTCGATGACGTTCCGTCCGCAGCTTGACCGTCTCGCCAAATATCCACTGGTGCGCGGCGTGCGCATGCAACTGCACTGGCACGAAAACCCGCTCTACCGCTTCGCTGCGCGTTCCGACCTCTGCACTGATCCGAAAATCCGACGCAATGTGGCGCGGCTTGCCGATTATGGCTGGAGTTTCGACACGCAGGTGTTCGCGCCGCAAATGGCTGATGCCGCCGGTCTCGCCGAGTCCTGTCCGGATGTGACCTTCATCCTGCAGCATGCGGGCATGCTGGAAGACCTCTCGACACAGGGCCGCGCCGCCTGGCACGCCGGCATGGCAAAAATCGCAGAATGCCCGAACGTGGTCACCAAGCTTTCCGGACTCGGTACGTTCATTCATCGCAACGACGCAGCGCATATCGCCGAAATCCTCGACCAAACACTCGCCCTGTTCGGCGCCGAACGTTGCCTGTTTGGTTCAAATTTTCCGATTGAAAAGCTTTGGACGACCTATGGCGAGTTGGTGCACGCCCATCGTACTGCGGCCGCCTCGCTTCGCCCCGAACAGCGCGACGCGATTTTCGCAACAACTGCCATGCGTGTTTATCGCCTTGCAAAATAGTGAGTAATCCGGAGCCGGGAGGAAGCTATGCCGTTGGAAATCAAGATTTTGGATTATGGCGATATCGAGCTGGAATTGAGCTTTCTCGTGCTCGGTCGCGACTGCGGCCGTACCCGCCGTGTCCTCACCCTCGGTTTTCTGATCCTCGGGGGACCCTATCCGATCGTGGTCGACACCGGCTACCGCTCCAACCAGATCATGGAAACGCTGGGCATGCGCGGCCTGCAATTCCATGAGAACATGATCGAGAACCAGCTGATGCGTCACGGCGTGCGCATGGGCGACGTGCGCTTCGTTTGCCACACCCATCTGCACATCGACCACGCCGGCAAGGACGATCTGTTCCCGATGAACACGACGGTCGTATTGAATCGCAGGGAGCTTGAATATTCCGTCTCCGGGTTGATGCATCCGCAATATCCGGCGCCTGACATCAAGCATCTCGTCGATCGCCTGCACACCAAGGGCGCGCTGCGTTTTCTCGACCTCGAACTCACCGGTCCCGTCGAGCTGATGCCGGGCGTCTATTGCGAGGCCGCCAACGCCCACACCGAAGGCTCGATGAACATCCATGTTCATACCGCCGATGGCATTGCCACCGTCTGCGGCGACGTGATCTACGATTTCAACGACCAGATCGTCACGCCCTTCCACGAGATCCAGGACGCCGAGCCGCGCACCACGGGCAATCACGGCACCAGCAAGCGCGCCGAGAAGGCGGCGATCAAGAAATTGCTCTCCAGTTCGCGCTATCTGCTGCCGGTCCACGACCGGCCGGCCAGGATCGAAGGTGGCAACGTGGTTGGCCGCCTTCACGATCAGGTACCTGGCCCCGTTGTGCAGTCGTTACCCCAGCGCAACTGGTTCCCGGCCTGAACGCAAAAAGGACGGAGCGATGACGCATGTAACGTTGCGCAGCGAATTCGAAAGCCTGATCGACCCGTACGCGCCCGTCGGCCAGGTCGGCACCGGCTTCGACTTCACGGAAGGTCCGGTATGGCATCCGGCCCTGCATTACCTCCTGTTCTCGGATATGCCGGGTGACGTGCGCCGGCGCTGGGACGCACGGCGCGGTGTCGTCGAGGTCAAGCGTCCATCCAACAAGTGCAACGGCATGACTTATGACGCGGAGCTCAACCTGATCGTCTGCGAGCACGCGACCTCATCTCTCATCCGCGAGCGCCCCGACGGACGGCGTGAAGTGATCGCCTCGCATTTCGAGAACCAGGAGCTGAACAGCCCCAACGATGTCTGCGTGCATTCGAGCGGCGCGATTTATTTTTCCGATCCCTGGTACGGGCGCATGCCGGTCTATGGCGTGGAGCGGCCGCGCCAGCTCGGTTTCCAGGGCGTCTATCGTGTTCCGCCGGGTGGCGGGGCGCCGAAATTGCTGGTCGACCGCTATCTGTTCGAACAGCCCAACGGGCTTTGCTTTTCGCCGGATGAGCGTTCGTTTTATGTCAACGACACCGTTCAGACGCTGATCCGCGCCTTCGATGTCGAAGCCGATGGCTCGCTGTCCAATGGGCGCGTGCTCGCCAGCGGAATTCGTTCCGAACTCGAGCCTGGCGTGCCCGACGGCATGAAATGCGACCAGCGCGGCAACATCTGGGTGACCGCTCCCGGTGGTGTCTGGGTCTATTCGCCCGCCGGCGAATTGCTTGGCAAAGTGCGTGTGCCCGAACTTGTCGCCAACCTCGCCTGGGGGGGAGCTGATTTCCGCACGCTCTATCTGACCGCGACCCATTCGGTCTATGCGATCCCGACCAAGGTCGGTCCGCGCCACGAGCCCTACATGAGCGTGCGACCACCCGCTGGTTCGACCGCTGCGGCGCCTGCTTCGTCTGCCACGGCGCCCATCCTGTCCGGCCAGGACATGCAGATCGATCCGCGCCGTTGCGCGATGATCATTCAGGATCTGCAGAACGACGTGATCATGGATGGTGGCGCCTTTGCGGAATCCGGCGCGCCGGCGCACGCCAAGCAGCAGAGGGTGATCGAAAATGTGCGTAGGGTTGCGGCCGCAGCGCGCTCGCGTGGCGTCGCCATCATCCATGTCTGGTTCATCGTCGAACCGGGCGCCCCCGGTGTCACGCTGAATGCACCGCTGTTTGAAGGATTGGTCGACAGCAAGGCAATGGTGCGCGGCAGTTGGGGTGCGGCGCCGGTACCGGGTCTCGAGCCGCAGGCCGGCGATTTCATTGTCGAGAAGATGCGAATGAGCGCCTGGGAAGGCACTCGAACTCGAAACTATCCTGAAGGCGACGGGACGCGATATGATCATCAATACCGGCGCCTGGACCAACATGTCAGTCGAGCACACGGCGCGCACTGGCGCCGACAAGGGTTATTTCATGATCGTGCCGGAGGATTGCTGCTCGACCATGAATGCGGACTGGCACAATGCCTCGATCAACTTCGCACTTCAAAATGTTTCCATCGTCACCAACGCCGATGCCGTGTTGAAGGCGCTCGGCTAACAGGGCTCGGCCATGCCCAAGCTCTTTCATCTGAACTGCTCGCCGCGTGCCGAGTTGGAATTTGCCGCCGCCGCTCGGGTGTTTCTCGACGGCTTTCGGAACGCACGGCCGGATTGGGACATCGACGTCATGAACCTCTGGCGTGACCATCTACCGGAGTTCGAGGGTTACGTGCTGGAGGCCAAATACGCCCGGATGAACGGGCGTGCTTTTAGCGAATCCCAGCGGGACGCCTTTGCGGTCGCCGAGCGAATCGCGGTCCGACTGGCGCTCGCCGATCGGGTGCTGATTTCGACGCCGATGTGGAACTTCAGCATTCCCTACAAGCTGAAGCAGTGGTTCAACGTCATCGTGCAGCCCGGACTCACTTTCCGCTTCGATCCGGCGACAGGTTATCAACCCCTGCTCGAGGACCGGCCGACGCTTGTGATCGTGGCGAGCGGCGGCGACTTCATTACCGGCATGAACCGTGGGCGCACCGATATGGCGACGCCCTATCTGCGCGAGGCGCTTCGCTTCATCGGCGTCAGCAATGTACGCTTCGTGCCGATCGGACCGACGACCGGGCCGGCCGAGCCGATCCGTGCGGCGCGGGATACCGCCCACCGTCGCCTGAGCGAGCTGGCGGCACGATTTTGAATCCTCAAATTCGATGGTAAGTGCGCTCGGCTTGGCGGGCCATCAGAACTCGATCCCGCAGGGAGCACCCCCAAACCCCAGACACGTAACATCTGCGGTTCCAGAATTAAGCCGTAGCGTGCGCAAAAACCTTAACTGCCAAGCTTAACAGGCGAGGATCGTTGCGCGGTTGTCGGAGGTCGCCCAGAATTGTTCGCATACTTACCCGTCAGCCACCGCCGAACAGGAGATCGCTTGATGCCCATCAACGGCAACGCCATCCCCTACGTTGGCATATATACCCTCGATCTATTCTGCGATCAGTTGCATGATCCACGCGTCGAGACGACATTTACGGGCCAAACCTTCTCTGGTTGCTGCGTCAAGGCGAGAAAGGCGGGCTGGCGCATCAATCGCGTAACCAAGACGGCAACCTGCCCTGACTGTACAAAACGCATGACGAGCATGGCGCGCAGCCATACGCTCAATCGCGAAATGAAAAGAACGGGCCGCTAGAGCGTTTTCGAGCGAAGTGGAAACCGGTTCGCGTGAAGAAAACGCGTCAAAACGAAAGAGTAGAGCCCGGTTTGATTCAATCAAAGCCGAAATGGCTCTAGGTCGCGCGCTTCGTCGGGTCGGCGCAATCTGATTTGTCTATTGCCCCCTTCCCCGAATTTCGCGGCATTCTTTTCAGCGCCTCTAAAGCGCGATGCGAGTTTGTTGAATCGTCATCGCGCTTTGGCTCCTTGATTGAGCATGATCTTTTCGGAAAACCGCTGCGCACTTTTCCGGAGCATGCTCTTAGTGACGCGCACGCGATGCCATGCCAAGAGCAAGCGACGATATCGGACGCCTGGAGGCGTACCGAGCCATTGCGATTCAGGTGTGCGTCGGCCAGTGCCGCTCGCGGAACCAGCCGCGGTACTCCGACGACATCTTGGCGCGCTGCGCCTGCGGCGCGTGCCGCTTGCAGGTGGATGCTTCCTCGCTGTTCTCCGGCGCGCCCCACCTCACCTCGACGCAGTCGTTCGGATTATAGGCCATCTCGAACTGCGTCGCCCGGTCGACGACCTCTTTGAGCGAAAGGGTCCACTGCGAGCCATCGCTGCGCGTGTAGGATATTTTTCGCGAGGCAAGCTCGGACGCAAGTACCCCCTGCAACTCGCCTTTCACGACCTCGATGCTCCGGTCGCTCGGCATCGCATAGCGCACCGCGCGTCGAACGACGCGATCGGGAAATCCCCGCACGACATCAATCGCGATCAACAGGCGGAAATCGCGCGCCGGAGTGGAGTAATCCTCCCAGGCTCCCGTGGTCTCGAAGATCGAGGGGCCATTGGGCATGGCAACCTCGCCGGCCTGCTTTTCCTGGTATCGCCGTCCATTCTCGATGGAGGTAACGCGCGTCTTCACTTGTTCGTTCAGACTCGCAATGGCGTCTGTCATCGCCTTCACGGGATCGAGAGGCTCGGGCGACATCACATCATCCATGCGATCGTAAAAATCCTCGGCACTCATCTGCGACTGATCGAGCGAAAAATCTGCGTATTGGGGACTGTTGGTGATTTCGAGATTGGCCAGCCGCCGCAACGAGCCGTTTTTATCGCGCACGATCGGCCGAAAGTGCTTGAACCCCGGGCTGCCAAGCGCAGGATCGTGCACGAACAGGAAATTGCCGCGCCAGAACCGCTTTCGTGTGATCGACCCGTCCGGCTCAGCATCGACGGCGAGGAAAACTCCCGGCTTGCCGTTCATTTCGGGCACGCGATGCACAAGCATCAGCACGTGGCCGTAGGGATCGGCGTACACTGTGCCGGGGCGGAGCGCTTCCTGCGTCAGCGAGACCGTGTAGAAGTCGGTGTTTTCGTCACTGGCGGCGACGCGCACGGCGCCGGTATGCACGACGTCGCCGACGTCCCGCAAATATTCGCTGAACGTCGTCGGCCGCTTTGGTTGCGCCTTCGGCGGAGCTGCCGGCGGCGCGGGCGTCTCGGCCGACTGCGGCTGAGCAAACAACCTCAGAATGGCAGGCGTTTGCCCGGGCTGCGTGGCCTCGGCGACGGTAGCCGACGCGACTTCCTGTTCAGGTGGCGGCGGCGGTCGCGTCGCCTCGGGATGCTCCATGTCGAACCACTGGTAGCATTTGGGCGCCTTGCCGCCGGTGCCACGCGAGCAATTGGAGTAGCCGAACGGGAGCCCCATTTTGTAGGCAAAATAGGCGCGCAGGAAATACGCGAAATCAGCGCAGTCGGGGCGAAGGCCGGTCTGCGCATTGTCTTCACCGCGACCTAAATAGTTGAACAGGAAATTGCGCGATCGGTCGCGCAGGACTTCATGCCAGGCCTTCCAGGAAAGATCCTGATCGGGGGGCGCGTCGAATAGCTTCTCGACCCACGCCGAAAACAACGACTCCGTCGTCTGATTCCAGCTGTTGCGCACTTTCCAGAAGGCAGCGGACGGAATAGGCACAGGGTCGGGTTTGCGCGCGCTCACTGTGATGTCCCGTGTGAGCGTGCTGCATTCCGCCGTCGGGTGGTCGAGCGTCAGGGTAGCGTGCCACATACCCGCCGCCGGCTCGGCTACTTCGGCGAACCAGGAGTACGGCCCACCACCGTGCCGGTCGGACGATTTGGCAGCGACTCTTCCATCGGGCGCGACCAGCGAAATGACACCCTCGAGCTGCTCCTCGGTGACAATCATGACGCGCAAGGGGGCCCCCCTCCAAGGCGCAAACGGCGAGGGCAAGACCGAGAAATCGGCGGCCTGGCTGCACGAGCCTGGCGCCGCTTCGGCCGGCGTCTCAATTGTCACGAAAATGAACGCAGCTGTTGCAGCAGCAGCAAACCGGCAGGCGAGACGCATTTTGATAACCTTTCTGGAGGAACCGGACCGCGCCGGGCTCTGCCGAGCACATGCGCAAATGACGCCCGCGCCTCCTCGCCGCACTACCGCCCCCAGCCGGCCAGGCACCCAAAGCAAGAAGGCCAGCATGCGACTACCGGGGACCACGATTATCAGGCCAAACGTCGAAGATGTGGCGAAAATCGGGCGCAACGCGACTTTCTCAACTGGTTGTTGCCGTGCGGCCACCGAGTGGTGCTGACCGTCGTCCGGTCAGGGGTCCAGTTCTCGCTCCCGCTGCGGCGCTGCTCGGCGGCTTCACGTCGACTCTGTACCCGGTTTGCGTCGCCAACGCTCACGACCAAATGCCAGCCGATCAGGTTGTTGCAGTAAGCGGCCGGCTCATTCTGGTCAGCGGGCTGGGCTCGTCCCTTGGCCCAGCCGATGTTGGGCATTTGCTGCCGGCACCACAGAGTGCGGCAGCATAGGCCTGAGTTACCTTGGGTCGAACGATGACGTCGTTGGCCCCCTGCGCGAGAAAAACGGGGATCTCGGCCAGCATTGACCCGGGTGAGTTTTTTGCCAACAGCGTAGGCCAGGGTTCGACATCAGCAGGATGCCTGGCGATCAGGAAGTACTTCTCAAGCGGCTGTTCGATGCGCTGGCGGGCAGAGATGTCGAACGGCCCCTCAATACACGGGCACATTCGGTGTGCCCGTGCCGGACCCTCACCGCCAATTAACCGGCGGGGCCCGTGTCCTCTATGATCGTGCCGAACAGTTCCCAGCGTTCGCCATTGAAA
The DNA here is from genome assembly GCA_963721935.1 of uncultured Alphaproteobacteria bacterium. Classification (GTDB taxonomy): domain Bacteria; phylum Pseudomonadota; class Alphaproteobacteria; order Rhizobiales; family Xanthobacteraceae; genus Bradyrhizobium. Next base: position 131,484 of record CAVRMY010000048.1, on the reverse strand, counting down.
CGCATCATCTGCATCTGTTTGTTAATGCGATAATCGTTCGCCGTTGTGTTCAACGACATGCCCGGCAGCGCGAGACTCGGGACGTAACCCTTGATGTTGGTTGCCTGCCGCATGACGTTCTCGCGCGTCAGGTCATCGCCGCACTGGCGAAGAATATGCACCAGCAGTTCGGCGGCGGCATAGCCATAGCTGTTCACCGTATTCAGCTTGTCGCCTTCGGGGTAATACTTCTCCATGAACGCGAAATAGGCCTTGATGCCCGGATCGTCCTTCCACTGCGGATCATTGGGATCCTTGCCATAGTTGGTCGAGATGATCCCCTTCGAAATCTCAAGTCCGGCAGGCTTGAGTGTTGCGGAAATCGGGCTCGCATTGATATCGAGGATATGCACCGGCTTCCAGGCGATATCGGCCAGCTTGCGGATAGCCTGGGCGGCGAATTTAGGCGTTGAAGCATCGAAGAACAGATCAGCCCCTGTCGATTTGAGCGTGACCACCTGGGAATCGACGGTCGGATCGGCGACTTCGTAGGATGCCTCACCGACGATCATGCTGCTTGCCCTCTCGCCGAGCCCGCTCTTCAACCCCGCGACATAATCGCGCCCCATATCGTCGTTCTGGTAGAGAATGCCGATTTTGGCGTTCGGGTGATTGGCGAGAATATATTTCGCGTAGATGCGCCCTTCGGACTGGTAGTTCGGATTAAACGCGATCGTCCAGGGATAGTTCTTTGGATCCGCGAAGCGGGAAGCGCCGGTCGAAGCCAGCAGCTGCGGCACCTTCCTGCCGTTGAGATATTTCTGCACGGCAGCGTTGGCCGCGCTGCCGATCAACTGGAATGTGAACAGGACCTCATCGCCTTCGACGAGCTTGCGCACCTGCTCGACGGTCTTCGGAGGGCTGTAGGCGTCGTCATATTGGATCAGGTTGAGCTTTCGGCCATTGATGCCGCCCTGATCGTTGATCATCTTTAGATAAGCCGCCTCCGTCTTGCCGATTCCAGCATAAACGGAGTACGGCCCCGAGAAGGGGACGGTCTGACCAATCTTGATCTCAGCATCGGTTGCGCCTGTATCGTACTTCTTCTGGGCGAATGCGTTACTTCCAGAAACAACAAGCAAAAGCAATGCGGTCGAAAACACCGCTAATCGTCGCTCGACGAAGGACATTTCGTTTCTCCCTGTGAACCCGTGAATATGCCTTTTGTTTTTGAGACCTTTTTTCGGTTCTGATCTCCATTGAATACCCATCATCGGACGTTGTCGATTTCGAGGAAGCGCCACCCCGCCGCCCTGCCACACTGCGGTTCAAAAAAGTCTCCGCGCAGGGTCTCACGAAAACGGGGATATTGCCGGTATCGGTTGGAGACTTTCGGCAATTTCTCGCGATAGTCGCACCATTCTGGTATGCTGAAGACAGCACGTTGAATGTGAGAAAGCCTGTATTTTACGGTCTTTTTGCAAATTTGCGCAGACCATGCCTGGCGAGGCAGTGGAATTCGAACCAATCTCCAGGCAGTTTCCCTGCTAACAGGGAATTTAGCAGGGAAAATCACCTTTCAAGGGAGGAAACCGCTGTACGACAGTGAATATTCCAGCAATTGCCTACAAAATGGAACAGGGGGAATGGTTCGAAGAACAGGGAATTTGGACGCAAGAACAGGGAATGCCGCACGATGCGGTAGTTGTTGCGGCTGGCGTCCTTCAGGCGGCGCGGTAGCGCGAACAGCGCGAGCCCCTTGGTGCCCGCCGGCGCTCCCCTTGGTCTCGCCAGCATCAGCGCAACGTCGGCATCGGCGTGCGAGCAGAACCATTTGTCGCCGGCTAGACGCCAGACGTCGCCCTCACGGCGCGCCTGCTTTCCCCGTCGTCCTGGATTCGAGACGCGGGAGAGCAACTTGAAAATCTTCATCACCGGCGCGAACGGCTATATCGGTGGCTCAGTTGCATCAGCTCTAATAGCCGCTGGACATAAAGTTCGCGGCCTCGTTCGAAGCAAGCAAAAGGCCCATGCAGTGGCGGCTCACGGGGTTGAACCGATCATCGGCTCATTGGATAGTACCGAACTGTTGCTCGCCGAGGCTCGGGCTGCCGATGCCGTGATTAACGCGGCCTCGAGCGATCACAGGGGTGCCGTCGAAGCATTGATCTCCAGCCTATCGGGTTCCGGAAAGCTCCTTATCCACTCGAGCGGCAGCAGCATAGTGGCAGATCTCGCCATGGGTGAACCGTCCGATCAAATCTTTGATGAGATGACGCCAATTGCGCCACACGTCGATAGGGCCATGCGCGTAGCAATCGACCGGCTAGTGCTTGCTGCCCCTGGTATCCGATCGGTGGTGCTTTGCAATTCGATGATCTATGGGCGTGCTTTGGGCCCTCCGGCGCAGAGCGTCCAGGTTCCGGCGCTGGTGCACCAGGCCAGGGTATCCGGAGTAGCGCGTTACATCGGGCGCGGGCTGAATCGGTGGTCGAATGTCCATGTTGCGGATGTTGCAGCGCTCTATGTACTAGCCGTTGAAAAAGCGCCTGCCGGCTCCTTCATGTACGTCGAGAGTGGCGAAGAAACACTTGGCGAAATCGTCAGAGCGATCGCGGAACAACTCGGCGTTGGGCCTGCGCAATCCATATCGGCCGACGAGGCAATCGCGTTCTGGGGCCGGAACCTGGCAGTGTTCTCCCTCGGTTCCAACAGCCGTGTACGCAGCAAATCCGCGGCTAATCTCGGTTGGCTGCCAGCCCATCGTTCAATCACCAGATGGATCGGGAGCGATCTTAGCTAGCCTTCCGAACGATGGAAATTCACTGTAGTTCGGCTATTTTGCATTGAGTAGCAATTCCGTGGTGGCGATCTCGAAACGAGGTTTGCGATGACCTCTGGCTCTTGGATCAGGTGGCTCGGCGGGCCGCTCGTCGCGTTTATTTTGACCATCGGGCCGCCGGTTTCACCGGTACACGCTGCTGAGGATGCTCGAAGGGTCGGCGTGATATCCTTTGGCCTTTTCGGCGATCAAGGCGTGTTTAGAACCGAGGCGACCGGCGCAGCCCAGGTCGTAGCCGAGCGTTTCGAGGCCGGCCCGATCGACGTACGGTACAATTCCAAGAAGGGCGGAAATGCAACGATCGAAGCCTTGGCCAGGTCGTTGCAGGTTGCAGCCAACCGCCTGGATGCCGAGAAAGACGTTCTCTTTTTGATTCTCACTTCGCATGGCTCTCCCGACGGCCTTGCAATCAAGGCGGGGCGGCTCACCCAAACGCTCACGCCGTCTCGGCTCGCTGACTTACTCGCGAAGACGGGTGTGCGACACAAGGTGGTGGTCATCTCGGCTTGTTATTCCGGGGTCTTCATCCCGCATCTCGCGAATCCCGATGTGCTGGTCATCACCGCGGCCGATGCCAACCATCCATCGTTCGGCTGTGAAGACAAGGCCAGGTGGACCTATTTTGGCGACGCTTTTTTCAACGTCGCGCTCCGGCAAGCCGCAAGCCTGTGGGACGCGTTTCTCGACGCGCGCTCGCTTGTCCGGAAGCGAGAAACGCGGGACCATTACGAGCCGTCGAATCCCCTCATGGCAGGAGGTGCAAACGTGCAGCCATTGCTTGTTGCACGCCCTTGAACCGCCGGCCGCGGGCGCGGAATCTATTTCACGTTAGCCGTTGGCGGTGAGCGAAATGGAATTTTGCGTGGGAGACGGTAGGCATGGCGCGATGCCGCCTCTGGCTTGATGGCGAGCACCGTGTTGTACGGGTTGCCGAACACAAATACCTTCGAAGTGCGCCAAATTATCCGTTCCAGTTCCACAAATGTGCGCATCTTTAGCCGGTACTTCCACAACAGCATGTGTTGAATGAAGTTCCAGGTGACGCCCCAGGCCCAAAATGGAAGTCGCCGATAACGGATCGGGCTGAAGCCGAGTTGACGCATCTTGTAGACGAGAAGATTGGCGCCGACAAAATTGTAGCGCCAATTTTCGAAGAAGGCGGTGACGCTCAGGTAATCCTCCTCACGGCGACAATGATCCAGCGACCCCGGTGAGCGGATTAACAGGCGTCCTCCCGGCTTGAGCATCCGCCAGCACCGCGCCAGCCAGGCGTCCAGGTCTTTGGTGTAGCCTATCGATTCGAGCGCGTAGATGGCATCAAAATGCTCGCTCGGGAGATCGAGGCTGTCGAAGTCGGTGACGATCACGTGTCCACGCCCAGCAAGCTTGGCGAATTTACGCCGGCAAATATCGGCTTGGACAGACGAATTGGTCACGCATACAATTTCGATATTGCGCCGGCTGGCGAGGTAATCGGCCGCCGCGCCGGATCCGCACCCGAGATCCAGCAGCCGCATCCCGTCCTTCGGCTTCAGAAGAACGAATTCGGCCTCGTAGGGGCACGAAAATGCCGCTCGGGGGAACACGCACGTGCTGTAGTTCGCTTGCTCATCCCGATACGTGCCGAAAACGTCATCATATGTACGCTTCTCGTCATCGTGCTTGAGAAAGTCGTTCGGCTGCGGTGCCCACTCGACCAGTTGGCGCTGCTCGAATTGATTCAGCTGGTGGCCGATCTTGCTCGCGTCCCTCGGTTGGGTCACCAGGAGAAAAAGTACATAATGAAAAAAGTTGTAAACTACGAACAGCGCGATGGCGATCGCTGCTACCAACTGAAATATCAGAACAATGTCCAAGGTTACTCCGCTGAAATGTTCTAAAAGCGATAGGCATGCTCACCTCTGGTCATGACGTTCTCCCTAGATTGGCAAGCCAGGCTATCAGGATCAACGCAGTTTATCACCGCCGCAACGATTGCGCATCCTGCTCAAAACCGCGCTCTGCCTGCCGGTAATGCCGTTTTATGGCTCGGACCCGAGGCATTACGCGTGTTTTGCACACACGCTAATTTTTGCGGATTTCGTCTGCGGCCCGCTCCCAGTTTCCTTCCAGCTTCTGGTCAAGAATTTGAGCAGCAGCGCCCTGCCGGGCCCTTGCAAAGTTGTCGAGGGGCAGCGAAGCAATGACGGTAATTACATTGGAATTGACAACTGCCAACGAAAGCGTTCTCCCGGTTTCGAGTTCGCCCAGGAAGTTCGGTTCTGGGACGGTTGCGGCCACACATCCGTTTGCCAGGCAAATCGTGTAAGGGACCAGCAGCGAGGCGCCTTTGTCTACGGTCAGGTTGATACCGGGCTGCAGAAAGTTTCCTACCGGAGCGAAGATCTGCAACCGTACGGCAGGAGCATCTTCGCGTTCGATGAGATCAATTCTGAGCATGGTTTGGCCCAGGTCGGATTTCCCTTCGATGGTTGTGCGGCAGACCATTTTAATGTCCGCACCCTGCGCACCGCGGAAGCACAGTTTTTTCCAGGTCGAATAGGTAAGGTTGGGAAGTTTCTGCTGTCCGCGCGAAGCGATCTCGGCCTCGGAAAAATCGCCCATTGCGGGAACGTCACCAAACGGGATGACCTGTTGGCTGCTGGCAACTGTCGCGGTCATCAAAATGCCCAGCGCAGTGAAGGCAGCTGCGGCTGATCGCGAGAGTTCCCGACTGTCGATCAACGGGACAATCATTGAAAAACACCTCCCCAAAACGGGCGGACTCTTTTATCGATGGCTTTTCAGAAATTCGGACACCAGCGGCGCCCATAGTTGTACAGCATCGGCTGAGTCGATCATGAAATGACCGTCCGGCCCAAAGTCCGGCAGCAGGTGATATTCGACGTTACCGCCGGCGGCCTGAAAAGCTGCCACCAATCGTTTCGAAAGATCTGGCCCGAAGTAGCTGTCGTTGTGAGTGTAGATCCAAAGCATCGGTATCCTGGCCGTTCGCCCAAACTGTGCTGCTGCTTCGATCAGATTGTCCGGTGCGCAATTGTTGTTGGGTTTGCCGTTAAGGTGGCCGCCGCGCCCGGCCGCGAAGCCGATAATGGCACGCACTGATGTCGGGTTCTGGCTGGCAAGCGCGATCGCACCCCAGCCGCCGCCCGATTGACCGACGACAACGATTTCATTCCGTTTGACGAACGGCTGACTCGACATGTAGTCGATGATCCATGTGTTGATCGAGGCGATCGCCAGGCCAGCATCCCGAAAGTTGGCGTCTGTGCAATTGCCGACACCCGAGAAAAAGAGCCCGAACAGGCCTCGCTCGGGGATTTCGATGGCGGTGAAACCATATCCCGGACGCACAGGCGCAACCACCAGGTACCCTTGCCTGGCGAACCAAAGCGCTGCGTCGCGAAACTCGATTACGGGAAAGTAGCTTCGTTCCTTCGGATCAAGCGAAACTCCATGGTTGATGATCAGAAGTGGAAATGGTCCTTCCGCTGTGGGACGAATCACGTAGGCCAACATCGGGATGATCGAAGGGATTGCCCATATCTCTTCGCGGAGCTGGGGAGCGGAGGTATTTTGGACGGTTTCACCGGCTCCGGCGGCAGCCTGGGATAGCAGCAGGACAACGGCGATGAGTTGTATCAAGCGCTTCATAGACCGCCCACGACTTTCCTGCACCGCGATCGGTAAATTGATCCCGCAGCTCCATCCAACGGCGGAGACCAGGCAAGAGGTCCACAATCGGTAACAAATGCGTCGATCGGGCAGACTGCCTCGCCGAAGATCAGGCGGCAATGTTCAATAATAGACGATACTGGCAAGACATGAAGCTCTGTCGTTGCCCAGGTGATGGGCTCCGATCTGGAATTAGGTCAGTAGTTGCGACAAATATCTGCGACCGCTGACCACGCGGCGGAGTCCAGCGCACCGCGCAGGTTTGCATTCAACACCTGTTGCAACACTACGCTGGCCCCAGCCAGAGCTGCGAGTGCCGATGAGAGGATGACGTAGAATATTGGCTGTCGGCTCATCAGCTATTTCTCGTTAAAAGGGAAACACGCCTTGGCGTCGGCGAAGGGTTGCCGACGCGGGAGTTTCCTCATACCACTGCAGTTGGCTACCTTCCTGATTGCCGACTTCCTCGCTACCATAATGATCAACCAATGGAGAAGCCCCATGCCCCAAGGCAAACGTATCGTTCTGGCGTCGCGGCCCGTTGGCGAGCCGAAGCCCTCCGATTTCCGCAGCGAGGAATATACCCTACCGCAGCCTGGAGACGGTCAGGTGCTATTGCGAACGATTTGGTTGTCGCTCGACCCATATATGCGCGGGCGCATGAGTGACGCTGCGTCCTACGCTGCTCCAGTCCCGGTCGGCGGAGTGATGGAAGGCGGTACCGTGTCCGAGGTGGTCGCCTCCAACAATGCCGGGTTTAAGAGAGGCGATATCGTGCTGTCGCGCGCAGGCTGGCAGACACATGCGCTTTCTGATGGCAGAGGGCTCAGCAAAATCGATCCGAAACTCGCGCCGATCTCGACGGCGGTTGGGGTGCTCGGCATGCCCGGCATGACGGCCTATTTTGGTTTACTGGAGATTGGCAAACCGCAACCCGGCGAAACCGTGGTGGTGGCGGCGGCGTCCGGCGCGGTGGGCTCGGCTGTGGGCCAAATTGCGAAGATCAAGGGCGCTCGCGCGGTCGGGATCGCTGGCGGCAAAGAGAAATGCGACTACGTCAAGAACGAACTCGGCTTTGACGATTGCCTTGATCATCGCGATCCCAATCTCGCAGCCAGGCTGAAAGACGCCTGTCCGAAGGGGATCGATGTATATTTCGAGAATGTCGGGGGCCCGGTATTCGATGCGGTATTTCCGCTTCTCAACAGCTTCGCGCGCGTACCGGTCTGCGGCCTGATCGCGCACTATAACGACACCGAGGCGAAGCCGCCAAAATGGGCATCTTTGTTCATGCGCACGATCCTCACCAAGCGGCTGATGTTTCGAGGGTTCATTGTCACCGATTTCGCCGCCCAGCACGCCGACTTCTTGCGCGACATGTCGCAGTGGGTGCGTGAGGGCAATGTGAACTACAAGGAATTTGTCACGGAAGGTCTCGATGGCGCACCGGCCGCGTTCATGGGTCTGCTAAAGGGTGCAAATTTCGGCAAGCAACTCGTTCGCGTTGGACCGGACCACGAATGATCCGAAAGCGCGAAGCCCAAGGGCTCCATCAACGATGAGGGTGCGCGGCGACGACCGGGGCGTGCGCCCAGTTTGCGCACTGGTGGCAGGCTCGGACCGCCTGGTGTCAACCGGAAGAGACGATGTCGCCGGCGCAGCGAACGCTGGAAAATGATGTAGGCCGGTATTGCCAAATTGAGAGCGAACCAAATCGCCAAAACCTTTGGCGAGATGGTCATAAACCGATAATCGCGCAAGACTCCGAAGTTCCATCCTTCGCATAAAGGCCCCGCCCCTGGCGCTCTCGGGCGGGGCCGCTTCGCGCAAAGCTCTCGCCAACTCGCAGAACTTCGTCCCCGGCGCCACCCCTTGAGCGGGCGGCGACGCAGTTACGGCGCGGCAGCGAAATGATTTGAAGGGCCACTATCGGAAATCGTCGAAAATCACAAACCAAGGACGGCGAGAACGGCCTTCGCTTGCTTCAGATCCGGCGTTTCGAATCCTTCGGCGAACCCGCCGTAGATAGGTGCGAGAAGATTGTGGGCCTCGGTATGCTTTCCCTGTTCGCGCCAGAGGCGAGCCAAACTCGTGCAAGCACGCAGTTCAAAGGAACGAGCTGATTGGCGACGCGCAACCTCGATGGCGCGTGCCAGGTCCGCCTCTGCTGTCGCGCTCGGCCGCCGCTCGTGATTCAGTAATTCACCCCGTTGCCGATACAACTCCGCCGTGAAATGATGTTGACCGCTCATTTCGACCTCAGCGAGCGCATCATCCAGGTTGGCCAAAGCGACATCAGTGTGTCCCGAAGCCGCTTCGATCGCGGCCAACACGCCGCAGCAAAGTGGCGCGGCAAACCGGATGCGCTGCTCGTTGAAGAGGGTCATTCCATCGCGCATCGCGTTCTTTCCAACATGGCGATCGCCGGCGTGCCAGCGTGCCCAGCCCTGCGCAAACGTGCCGATCGCAAACCACTGCGGCATCGCATGCTCCCTCGCCAGCGCGAGTAACGTATCCGCAAGCCCACGTTGCTCCAGGACATTCCCACGCATCATCTCAAAGAGCGCCTTGTATCCGTAAGCAAAGGCTAGTGTTGCGACGTGCTTGGTTTCAACGGCTCGCGCAATGGCCTGCTTGGCGCATTGGCCCGCTCGACCGATTTCGCCGAGCGGCCACAGCGTCATCGCAAGAACGACAAGAGCGGAAACGCCTGTGTCCTGGGCGAAGCGCAGCGCAAGATCGTGGTCGCGCTCACCGTCGTAGATTGAAAGTGATCGCTCAAGATAGGCCCGAGCGGAGCGGAAATCGCCCTCAAGCCAGAACGTCGCACCCAGCAGTCGTTGAGCAATTCCAGCCTCCGCCGACCTTGGTTGATTTGCTGTACCATTGACGAAAGCTTCCGCACTCTCCCGCGCCTGGTCAAGTTCGCCTCGAACCCAGCTACCGGCCCACAAGCCGTAATACGCGGGGAAAGATTCGGCCACGTTTTCAACGCGAGCCGCCAGCTCGCGTGCACTAGAGAACGCAGCTGTCGTTTCAGCGGCGGCATAACCCTTTGCGTGAATTAGTGCCTGCCCTTGAGCGATGCGAAGTCGCACGCGAAGCACCCGCAGCATTGAACTCTCGACCAGGCTGTCTGCGGCCGCCAGGGCCTTTTCGAAATGCACGATTGCCTCTTGATAAGCAGCTCCACTCAGCGCGCGCTCGCCGGCACGTTGCCAATACCCCAAAGCGCGCTCATTCAAGGCGGCTTCCGTAAAATGGTGGGCAATCAGTTCTGGCTGGGCCTCGACCGTCTCGGGCCACCGCTCCTCCAGTGCTCCAGCAATGTTTGCGTGCAATGCCTGCCGCGGTCCGCGCAATAAGGTTCCGTAAGCGGTATCCCGCACCAGCGCATGTTTGAAGAGGAAGACCGCTCGTGGGATCGTCCCTCGGCAAAACACCAGGCCGGCATCGGTCAGCCTGCTGAGCGAAGTCGTGACCTCTTCATGGCCCCTTTGAGCAACCACGGTCAGTAGTTCGTAAGAGAATTCCCTACCTATCGCTGCTGCAATTTGCGCTATCTCCTTCGTCGTGGTCCCCAGCCGGTCGAGGCGAGCCATCAGAGATGCATGAAGGGTTGCCGGAACTGCAAGTGCGGAACGCGGCATTCCCGAAAGTGTTTTCGTTTCACTGTCCGCGTGGACATCGGCCTCCAATACGGCCTTGGTCAGCTCTTCAACGAACAGGGGGATTCCATCGGTGCGCTCGACGATTTCCGCCGTGACGGCTTTTGAGAGTGTGTTCCTCCCCGCCAATCGTTCGACCAGGACCGCACCCTCGCGCCGATCGAGGCGAGTGAGTGTGAGCGTCGTCACATGCGCCTGACCTGACCACGGTGGTACGAACTCGGGGCGGAAGGTGGCCAGAAGCAGCACCGGCAGCCGCGCCACATATTCCACGGCCATGTCCAGCAGCTCGCGCGAGCTGGGATCGATCCAGTGGACATCCTCAAATACAAGCAGCACGGGTCGCCGGCGCGAGAGCGTCTCGAGCTGCCGGATCAAAGCCTCAAGCGTCTTTTCCTTCTTTTGCTGAGGGCTCCGGTTGATGGAGATGTCGAGGCTGTCTGTTGTGACTGAAAGCAGCTCGGCCAGCAGCTGAACACCGACGTCCTGGGTTACCGAAGCGCCGAGAAGCCTTGTCAATTTTTCCAGCTTTACGTCTGGCGCATCTTGCCGTTCGAGGCCTGCGGCTCTTTCAAGCTGTGCGATCACCGGATGGAAGGCGCTGTCGGTGTGCTGTGGTGAACAGAAATAGCGCACGCGCGCGTGTTTCTCGCGTCCAAGTTCGTCCGACAGCGCTACCGTCAGCCGCGATTTGCCGATGCCTGCTTCGCCAGAGATCAGCACTACCTGCCCTTCGCCATTTTTGACCCGCGACCATCGGCGAAGGAGCGATTCAAGTTCTTCCTCCCGTCCAACAAGCGCGGTCAGGGCGCTCTCGTGCAGCGCCTCAAACCGGCTGTCCACTGAACTAGGCCGCAGCGCGGTCCACGCTCGCACCATCCCGGCGATACCCTTCAGACCGTGTCGCCCGAGGTCCTGCAGCTCGAACAGATTTCCGACAAGCCTGCGGGTATCTTCAGCGATCACCACCGTGTTGGGCGCGGCGATACTCTGCAACCGAGACGCCAGGTTGGGAGTTTCGCCGATAATGCCGCGTTCCTGCGCCTCGCCCAGTCCGACCAGATCGCCAACCACGACAACCCCGGTGGCCAAGCCTACCCGGCTCTGTAGCGACACCGGTGTCTTAAGCCCGGCTACTCTGGCGGAAAGGTCCAGCCCGGCGCGAATGGCGCGCTCTGGATCATCCTCGTGAGCTTCCGGATAGCCGAAATACGCGAGCACTCCATCTCCCATGTATTTTGCCACGAACCCGTCGAAGCGTTGGATCGTCTCAGACACGCATTTCTGATACGCGGCAATAATATCTCGCAAGTCCTCCGGGTCCATGCGGGTCGAGAGTTCCGTCCAGCCGACGAGATCGGCAAATAAGACCGTGATTTGTCGGCGCTCTGCGGCGGTCGTTGGTTCGGATGACACGGTGCGCGTGGGAGTTCCTGCAGCCGTGGCAGCAAGCTCTCCGGCGCCTGCGAGGATCTTGCGACGATGCCCCAGCGGAATGCCAATGTCTTTCAAGTCCTGGTCACTGAGATGGCGAAGTACGGAGATGTCAATTTCATTTTCGGCAAAACGCGGCGCGTATTGCCCGAGACCCAACCGCCGAAGCCATTCTGCAATTTCCTGCACCCAGCCTCCTGGCCCGCGAGTCACTCAACAAATCTCGGCAGGATCAACAGCCCATTCTCTTTACGAGGTAACTCCATCGGCAAGTGCTGCGAGTGAAGTCTCGCCGCCCCATGCCCAGCCCAACGCAAGCGCGGCACAAACTAGCACATCGGAAACTGCCGACTTGCGACATGATGTCCGCTTCGGGTCCAAAAGCATCGCCGTCTGCAACAGACGGCTCTCCGTCGACTTCCGCGATGCTCCGTTCCCCGACCGAATTGCTGCGGCGGCAAAGATCATCGACGTGGAGGGCGGCTGCGCTCCCGTTGCGGATGCGTCGCTGCCTCACGAGGAAGGTCAGCCAGCCTTGAGGGTAAGGTCGACAATCGCCGCGCCGCCATTCCGCCCTGTTTCGGTCCCTTATGATTACGAGGCCACTCATTCGGAGGATTGCCCATGCGATTGTCATCCGCCATTCGTGCCGTGCTGATTACTTTGACCGTGACCGTCGGGTTCGGGACCGCCGTCTACGCCGACTACGGCCGAATCCGGTTCAACGTGGTCAAGGCCGGCTTTATCGTTGGGGGCTCGGGCGGGAGCGGCACGTTGCTGTTTCACGGGCGGTATTACCCGCTAGCGATCGGCGGGGTGAGCTATGGTTTTACTTTTGGCGCCTCGGCAACCGATTTCTTCGGGACCGTCAGCAACATCCGTTGGCCGTCCGATGTCAATGGTGTCTATGTCGCAGCCGGCGCCGGCGCCGCGGTTGGCCCCGGTGGAGGCGCGATCCTGCTGACCAACCAGAACGGCGCGTTGCTTACCGTGTCGGGCCGCCAAGTCGGATTGATCGTTGCCGCGGACCTCAACGGACTGGTGATCGCGATTCGGTAGCGGAGGGCCTTCTTGCCGCGATCGGGCGCAGTTGGTTTCCAGCGATCGGCAATGTCGGCATCGGACGACAAGCCGACGAATTTGATCTGCATCGGCTGCCTGCCGCGCCGCTTCGGCAAGGAATCCCACGCGGGAACGTCTCGCACTTAGCAACGTAGGCTGAAGACTGTGGCTTGTCCCTCCGGCCAGCGCCGAAAGCCAGGTTCGATTCAGCCACCCCTCTGCGGCATTTTAATACAATGTGGCGGATCAAGCCTAATCTGCGAGTTTAGTTGCGGCGACATTTCGAAACCCTATGGTGAGTCGTGCCGCTTGGTCCGACGAGCCTCACCCGAGGAGATGGCATCGAACCTTTCCAGCCCGGAGCATTATGAGTTCCATGCCGAATCCGGACCAAGCTGTTCCAGTCGATGTCATGATCAAGCGCCTCGAGGAGGCGAACGCCCGCGCTCACGAACGGGCCGCGCGCGCAGGCGAACGATTTTCCGAACCAGAACGGGTTGCCGCGTCCCATCCTTCGGACCAGCAGAAGACTTCTTCCGTGCTGGACCGCCGGTCACCGCGTGTTTTGCCGACGTCAGGCCTTTTCGTGCTGCTGTTGGCAGCGACCATCGGTGTTGCCGCGTTCGTTCGGCAGTCGTCCTACTTCGATTCGGCCAAGCTGATTGTCGCCCGATGGGCACTGCCGCTAGCTCAGACCACACCGCAAGACGTTGCTCCGATAGCCGCCCCGATGCCTCCCGAACTCGCACAGCGCCTTCAGACGATGGCGCGCGATCTCGCAAATGTGGCGCAAGGGATCGGGCAGCTTAAGACCAGCCAGGAACAAACGGTCCGCGGCAATGCGGCGCTCGCCGAGCAGCTCGAGCAGGTTAAGGCGGCGCTGTCGCAAATGACTCGCGATACTGCCGCAGTCGTCGAGCAGCTTAAGGCAACCCAGGAGCAAGCGGTTCGCCCTACGACAACCAGAGCACGACGAAAGCCCGTCCCGAATTTGCCGCAGGACGGCGAGGCCGTGACCCTTGGGCGCTGACGAAACGGCGGTAATCCGGGGTAGAGTGCAGGGGTTGGATAGCCATCCCATCCCACATCAACTGAGCATCAGCAGTGGCAAGCGGCTCGTTGGCATCCCATCTGTGAAAGGTAGCCTGCCGCCCTTTTTGAGAATTCTAAATGCTTCAGCGATGGCTTTCTGACGCTGACTTTTTCTCGTTATGCGGTCAGGATAGCATTCCGGTTAATCGAGGATCCCTGCCCGGAGGATGGAACTGATTTCGCTTCGCACGCCGCTGGCGCTTCTCCTGATATCCCTGGGTGCGATCGCCGCAGCGTGGTGGTGGCTGGCTATACCGATCAATTTGGCGAGCGCGCCGATCGATCCGAAGGCCAAGCTTCAGTGCGTATCCTACGCCCCCTTCCGCAGCCACCAGACATCACTTTCGCCGGCGACGCAGGTGTCGCGGGAACAAGTCGCGGAAGATCTCGCCCAGCTTGCCGAAATATCCGACTGCATCCGTACCTATGCGACCGATCTGGGTCTCGATCAGATTCCCGAACTAGCGGCCAAGGTGGGACTGAAAGTCATTCAGGGAATTTGGCTTAGTAGGGACCGGCAGAAGAATTCGACACAGATATCGACGGGCATACGCCTCGCCAGGGAATATCCAGGAACCGTTACCGCGCTCGTGGTCGGCAACGAGGTTTTGTTGCACGGAGATATGACAGCTTCCGAACTTGCCGCGACGATCCGCTCGGTCAAGGCGCAGGTCACCGTTCCCGTCACCTATTCCGATGTCTGGGAGTTCTGGTTGCGCAACCGCGAACTTGATGACGCCGCCGATTTCATCACCGTTCATATCCTGCCATTTTGGGAAGATTTTCCGGTCCGGGCGAAATTTGCCGCCGCTCACGTCGACGCCATTCGCCGGCAGATGGCGGCGGCATTTCCGGGCAAGGAAATCCTGATCGGAGAAACAGGATGGCCGAGCGAGGGACGGATGCGCGACGCAGCGCTACCGTCACGCACCAATCAGGCGCGGGTAGTCTCGGAGATTCTCGATCTCGCCCGGCGCGAGAATTTCCGCGTCAACCTGTTCGAGGCCTATGATGAACCGTGGAAGCAACAGCTCGAGGGCACGGTCGGCGGATATTGGGGGCTATTCGATTCCGTCCGGCGCTCGCTGAAATATCCACCTGGCGTCCCCATCAGCAATTTTCCGCTCTGGAAGCTGCAGATGAGCAGCGGAATGGTTCTCGCGATCCTGGTATTTGGCACGGCGTGGCTGACTTTGCGCCGCAAGCCATGGCAGCCCCGGCCTGTCTCGTGGTTTGCAGTCGGAATATCGGCAACCACGGCCGGAATTCTGTTCGGGGTGGCTGCCCAAAAGATGTTCTATGAAAGTCACGGAGCGAGTGGCGGGCTGCTATGGGGCTCGCTGCTCCTCGCCGCGACCGCTGCTCCAATTGTTGGCGCCAACGCCCTGATGTCGGGGCGCGCGCTGCCGACATTTCTGGAGCTGCTGGGTCCGAAGAACTATCAGACCCAATCGATGCCGGCGATCATGCACGGACTGACTTTGATGGTAACCGTCGTGATCGGCACCGAGACCGCGCTCGGCTTTGTGTTCGACCCCCGCGAAAAGGATTTTCCCTATGCTGCGCTGACCATGGCGGCGGTGCCTTTTGCGGTCCTGACGTTGCTCGATCGCCCGAAGAAAGGAATCCGCCCGATGGCGGAATCATTATTTGCCGCCGTGTTTTTTGTGGCGGCGATCTACACGGGGTTTAACGAAGGGCCGGCCAACTGGCAGTCGCTGTGGACTTGCGCTGCCTATATAATGCTTGCGCTTACGCTGTGGCAGGCGCGTGCTTGAGACCAGTTTCAACCAGTGGAGAACTGCGCCGCCGCCTTCATGAATAGGTGGAAAGCGCGCTCGACTTCCGGATGGATCATTTGCAACTGACCCAGCCGGCCCTGCCTGCCGTCCAACGTCCGCTTTGGACCCCGAAAGCGATTTGGTACCCAAGCGCACGCGAAATGACGCGAAGGGCCAAAAGGCGGTATGGCGATTTCGACCGCTATTGGCGCCGAGTTGACCTTTTGCGGAATCAAGGCATCGCTCAAAGACCTGCCCTGTTCCAAAATGGCCGGTAAGGTTAAACTTAATCAGCAAGCTTAATTGGCGGTTTTTTTTGCGGGGCACCGTTGCCGCGCTATCGTCATCTCGCCGGTCACTGAAACTGGAGGTGATCTATGAGCGACAAAATAAGGAAGGACCTCGCATTCAAACAGCGAGAAGCGGGAAGAAATTTTCAGCGCACCAGTAAACAGAAGGCGACAACGGAATACGAAGAAGCGCAGGAAGCCTTCTGGAAAAATTATGAACGATTGAAGGCCGAGCGGCTGGCGAGGGAAGCAGCGAAGTCGAAAGAAAAATAGTGGCGAAATGACAAAACCTTCCACACCGACCAAAGCTGAGCTGCATGAGATGCTTGCCGAGGCGGTCCGCAACACGCAACCCCAGCCGCAAGCCGAGCCCATCCCTGACAAGCAACCCCGCAAGAGGCGATCCGCGCCGAAGCGTAAAGCCAAGATCAAGAGCGCTCGCCGCAAGCAGCGGCCTCGATAAAGCCCACCACGTGGCTGCCGGCCAGCTTTTCGGCATCGGCCCGGCTCTGCCCACCCGCCTCGGACCGCAATCCCCGTAACCCATGTGTCCGGAATGGACCCGAGAGTGGCTGGCTGGCGATGCAGTGCAGATCGCACCCGTCTCCAAGTAACAGGGAATTTTTATCGGGTATCAGGGGAAGGACAGCGCAACTAAGATTGCAATATTATGATCAAATTGCAGTCTTCGCGGCGAGACCCTGCCTTAGGAGCCAAAAATGTCACAAACAGTTTCGGAACTTCTGGTCGGTGTGCTGGAACAGGTCGGAGTTAGGCAGATATTCGGGCTGATCGGCGACTCCTTGAATCCACTCGCCGACGCGGTGCGCCGGAGCCAAATTGAATGGATTGGCGTCCGGCACGAAGAGGGCGCGGCCTTGGCCGCCTCCGGTCAGGCCAAGCTCACTGGGCAGCTTGCGGTATGCGCCGGTACTACGGGCCCCGGCAGCACCCACCTGGTCGCTGGGCTTTACGAAGCGAGCCGTGATCACGCGCCTGTTCTGGCGCTCTCCGGCGAGATGCCCCGCAAAATGCAGGGCACCGACTTCATCCAGACCACCAGCCCCGATTTATTGTTTCGCGACGTGTCGCTCTACACCGAAACCATTTCCTCGCCGGCGCAAGCGCCAGCGGTCATCCATCAGGCAATAGCTGCTGCTTATGCCGGCCCCGGCGTCGCGCATTTGACTCTCCCGCAAGATGTGCTCTCCGGAAGAGCAGACGGCGCGGCCTCGAGCGTCGCTACCCTAAAACCGCGTTCCGAGATTTCTCCCAACGAGTCCGACGTCGCCGACATCGTGAGCCGGATTAATGCAGCCAGCAGCGTGGTGATCATGTGCGGTGCCGGCTGCCGCGGCGCAGCCGAGCCGCTGCGCGCCTTGTCCGATCGACTGAAGGCCCCGTTAATTCATTCCGTTCGTGGCAAAGAGATGATGGCATATGACGACCCGCACTGGATGGGCGGACTCGGTATGATCGGCACCAGGGCAGCCTATAACGCCGCGCGGCATTGTGACCTGCTGTTGATGGTTGGCACTGATTATCCCTATTCGAATTTCCTGCCTGGCGAAGGCATCGTGATCCAGATCGACGAGCGCGCACAGGTTTTGGGACGGCGTACGCCGACGGTGCTCGGCGTCACGGGCTCGGCGCGGCCGACCCTGAAACTACTTCTCGAGCAAGTCGCCGCCAAGACCAGCACCAAATTATGGGATAAGGTGACCGGCGAACGCCACAAGTGGGACGAGATGCTTGCCAAGCAGGCGGACCTCGCGCGCAGCAAGGACCGCATCCATCCTCAGGCGGTAGCGAGGGCGGTCAGCGATCTCGCGAAACCCAACGCGACCTTCGTTCTCGACACCGGGTTGAATACACTGTGGTCTGCGAATTGGATCCGGCAAACCGGTTCACAGCGCATCATCGGTTCGTTCAATAACGCAGCTGTAGGTACTGCGCTCGGCCAGGCCAATGGCGTGCAGGCGTTGGATCGTTCGCGCCAGGTGATCGTGCTCACCGGAGATGGCGGCTTCAACATGCTGATGGGCGAGTTCATGACAGCAGTGCACCACAAGCTGCCTATCAAGGTAATCATCTACAACAATTCGGCGCTTGGACTAATCACGCTGGAAGCGGAGAGCGTCGGCCTTGTGCCATTCCGCGAAGCGATCGAGTTTCCCAATCCGGATTTTGCTGCGCTGGCGCGCGCCTGCGGCGGCCACGGCTTCGCCGCCAAACAGCCGGGCGAACTGAAGGCGGTCCTGAGCGAGGCCTTCGCGGTCGATGGTCCTGCGATCGTCGACACTGTCGTGCCTGCCGACGAAATGCCGAACATGCCGCATGTCGAACTCGAGCAGATCGGGAATTTCGCGCTCGCAAAGATTAAGGAAGCCGTCCTCGCCGTTACGGGATAACTGTCCGCGCTACTGGTTGGTCGGTTCCCCCAGCCCGAAAGAAGCAGAAGTGGCCGCCGGCGGCCGTGCTCATGGCTGCTCTGTACACGAGATCGGCGACGATCACTTCGCTTCCAGTTTCACTGCGATCCAAGCGGCTGGGCATACCGCGGCGGTCCCCTGCCGCTGGTAATCGCCGTGGCATCGCCAGCCGCCGGTGCGCTGGCGGCGTATGTGGCGAACGCGACGCGGTATGTGGCTCACCATCATCCAGGATTTTCCCTTCGAGGAGTTCGCAGTGGGCGGCGGCCATTGCGGTCGTCGCGGCCCTGCTTGTCGATTTCTTCGGCAAAAAGCTGGGCAAAGCCAAATGAGCAGGGACCGCGAATCCCGCTCTTCGGCCTGGGGCCGCCAGTTTGTACTTTAAAGGAACTGTGGTAATGCGCTGCCTTACTTCAAAAAGGGAAAGATTATGGCAACAGGTACGGTCAAGTGGTTCAACGGCCAAAAGGGATTTGGCTTCATTCAGCCAGATGATGGCGGCAACGATGTATTCGTTCATATCAGCGCCGTAGAACGCGCCGGATTGTCCAACCTGGCTGAGGGCCAGAAGCTGTCTTTTGAGGTCAAGGTCGATCCCAAACGCGGCAAAAGCAGCGCCGAAAATCTGCAGGTTCGATGACCGGCACGAAGGACGATCAATCTCCAGAGCAAATCGCTGGGGCCAACAGGCTGCGCCTTGCAAAAGAGGAAGGCGTACGAGCGATGAAAGACGCGCAACGAGAGGGTATCAGCGTCCGCAAGAACATGGCTCGTCTGAGGGAGCTAAGACTTGCGAAAGAAGCGGATGCGGTTCGGCACCAGCTCGCGACCGGAACGGCTGCAAAGGCGTAACCGAAAAAGCGATGGAAATGAAACAGGCCGCCTCATTTGGCGGCTTCCGGGTTTACGCCGCCTTGCATCCGGCAAGTCGCAGCCAGATCTCTTTATCCAACGGCTAATCGTGCTCTCCGCCTGCCGGCGGCACTCTTCCGCTTCGTCGCGGAAGCCTTCTGCATTATCGGTTTTCGGCCATGTCATCCAAGATAATGCGTAAAGGTCAACTAAGGACATTCCCCAAACTCAATCAGGAGATCATTAAAACCAAGCATTCAAATTTTTGTGGCTCGGGCAGGAGACGTGGCATGGTCGACCTCAACTGCCTCGACAAAAGCAACCATCCGAAAAGGTTTTAACAAGCGCTTCCGTGTGATGTCTTTTCGACTAGCCCGCTTGGAACATTTCCTTTCAACAATTTCCAAGAGCGAACGAAAAGCCACTTGGCGAATTCGGAAGGGCGTCGAGATGCAAAAGATCAGGAGCAGGCCATGAAGCTAAACGAAGCCCAGATAAGCAAGATCCTGTCTCAGTTTCGAGCACAGGTGCTTGCCGAGGATCATCCGGCCGCCGCACATTTCTGCGAATTGTTTGGGCAGCATACTTTCTTTCTCAACGCCACGGGGCTCCACGTGTTGGAGATGCTTGAAGTTCCCGGGATGGAAGCTGAGGACGGTGAGGTAATAAGCCTTGCTGATTGGAGCGATGCAGACTTTACAAAGTTGACCACACATCAGCCTGAACCGACCGGCCTCGTCATTCGTTTAAAGGAGGTTCGTCACTGAAACTGTTGCCCGGTCCGGGGAACGGGATGGACGCCTTGGGGTCATTTTCGACCGATTCAGCCGGGGTTTGTCGGCCATTTGATGTCAGCTTTGCGCCCATGATGGGCACCCTGGCCTCGCGAGGGGTCGCCTCTTCTGGTATGGTGATCTGCCTGCGCCCCGGATGAGAGAAATGGCTGAGTTCAAGTCGGTATCCGCACCGCGATCCGTCGCGGAGATCGCCAGCTATCATGCCCATATCTACTATGACCCTGCCGCCACACGAGAGATTGCGGAGCAACTGCGCGACTGGATCGGCGAGCGCTTCGTGGTCCGGCTGGGCAGCTGGCACGACGCGAAGGTCGGCCCTCATGATCGTGCGATGTTTCAGGTCTCCTTTGCCAAGGATGTCTTCGCGTCGTTAGTACCTTGGCTGATGCTCAATCATCGCGGCCTCAGCATCTTGATTCACCCCAATACGACCAATCCGCGCCAAGACCATCTCGCCGACCCCGTCTGGATCGGCGAGCCCCTTCTGATCCATGGCGAAACTCTGCCGGAACAGGCCGAAGCAGAGCACGCTCTCGAGCCGAATACGACCCCGCACCTACCGGCCTAGAGGGTACGGATCGATCTTCTTTGCCTCCGGTGCAGGGCCCAACGGCAAGATCAGCTGGCGCGTCGAACGGATCGCGGTAGTGACGCTCATGCAACACTGCGTCGAGATCCGTAACACGCCGGAAGGCGGCCATAATCAAGCCGGCATTGCGCCAAACTTTCCCATACTGTCGAGGTCCTAATAACATTGGCGAATTAGTCATGTCGAACAGCATTCTTCTGAACCCGAAGCACTGGCACGATCGGGCAGAGAAGACGCGGGCCAAGGCGGACGTAATTTTGCGCGACGATCTCAAGAAAAAACTGTTGCGCGTCGCCGAGGAGTACGACCGCTTGGCCCAGCGCGCGGAGCATGGGTCTCAAGAGCAGGCCAAGAATGACCATGGTGAAATGCGATGATTCCGCACCCGCCAATACAGCGTTAGGACAGCAGCACTGCTTGATCAGCGTTATCGCTAGTGGGAGCATTTTTGTATCGGGGATCGTTGGGCCCGACATACATACTGGCAACTCACTGGCGCTGGGGCTGTGTATCCAGGGGCGAGGCAGGCGCGGTTGCGTCCGAGACGCAGAAACCATCCAAGCAAACGCAATGCAACGGCAAGAGCCGTCGAGGGAAACCTTGGCGGCTCTTGCGTGAGTGGGTCCAGGATGGTGGGCAGTGGACGACTTGTGCTGATCCGGGCTTGATGAGCGAATAGAATCGGCGCAGGGTCTAGATATATATTGCTGGAACACCGATCGGTTCGGCCCCTTCGCTATGACCGCTATTTCAACAGCCAAGATAATTGCGTCCGCGTCCGTGTTTGTTGCGGCGTGCGGTGTAGCACTCGTTTTCGTTGTTGCGCGGGTACAGCATGAGGAGCCGCTTGAAACGGGTATCGTCACTAATTCGACCAGCCCTTCACAACCTGCACCGGTCTTTAGCGATGAGGGTTCGGCTCTGCCCGCAGCGACCGCGGCCGACGTAGCGGCCATTACAAGTGAACTTGCCGGACCGCCAAACGGGCTCGCCAATGAACAATCCATTCCTTATTTTGACGTTGTCCGCACCGAACGAACAGGCGAGGCGGTCATCGCCGGAAGAGCAGCCCCGGGTGCGATTGTCGACTTGATGCGCGAAGGCGAGCGCCTCGACCGGGTCGTTGCAGATGAATTTGGAGATTTCGTTATGGTCCCTCCCCGCCTTCCGGCCGGGAGCTATGAGTTGACGTTGAACGCAAGATTGTCAGACGGCACCGTGGCATCGTCCAACCAGGGCGTAACAGTCACGATAAACGAGATCGGAACCAGCTCCGGCGCGGCGCAATCACGTACCGAGTATGTTCCCGAGACCGCATCTCCAGCAGCCCCGCCGCCGCGACCTCCCTTAAAGGCTGCGAGGCTGCAGGAAAATGCCGCACTACAGCCAACCCAGGTGGCAGCCGCGCCCAGGATGAAGGTCGTATCCCGTGGCGACAGCCTGTGGCGAATCAGCCGCATCACTTATGGCGACGGCACACGATACGCGGTTTTGTACCGGGCGAACCGAGATCGGATTCGGGATCCGAATGTTATTCGTCCCGGCCAAATTCTTGTCCTTCCCACGAAGGGTCGCTGAGGCCCAAAAGGTTTCATATCTTTCGCGGGCACCACAGCACGCGTTCGAGGCCGCGATTTTCGGCCCCGGGGTATTCACTCCCCAGGGCATGATCCGGAAAATTGCAAACCGGTTTTCCCTCGCGACGAACGCGAAAAGCGTTTGCGCGGAGATCATGCTCAAACAAAGGGATGAGATCATGATGCGATTCCACTTAATCGCATCATGATCGGGTCGGTCATCTCCCGGGACGTCTGGTTCAGTGTGGACCGCAGATTGATGCGTTAACATGCTGCTGTAGCCGTCACAGCGCCAGAACCAGCGCGGCCATTTACACGCACACGATCGCGAACGGGGCAATATTCTTCCATTCGCGTCGCGACATTTGGAAACTCCTTGCGGTGGATAAGGAGGACAAGGCGGCGGCATGAACTTATGCAGCAGACTCTAAGAGTAGACTGACTTCATCAGCTGATGGAGTAAGCGTATGTCAGCTCAGGGTCTGCTTCGAAATATCATGATCACGCTTGGTGGTGCGGTTGCTGTCGGTCTCCCGATGGCTGTGGTGATCATTTGGATTTGCTCTTGACGCGATCCAGCGCGCACGAGGTGATCGAATGAAGCCAGCTTCGAGCGGTCGACCGCCAATCAGTTCTCCTACTGACTAGCGAGAAGCAGCATTCGATCTGCCCACGGCTCAGCGTCGGGGGTCGTATGGCCAATGAAAATTCCAGACGGGCGGCTTCTCAATTCAAACCCGATGATCACGGATCAAGCGGCCATCATTGCTGCCTTTGACTTCCGGCGAT
Source organism: uncultured Alphaproteobacteria bacterium (assembly GCA_963721935.1). Lineage (GTDB taxonomy): Bacteria > Pseudomonadota > Alphaproteobacteria > Rhizobiales > Xanthobacteraceae > Bradyrhizobium. The sequence goes on along the minus strand of CAVRMY010000048.1, from coordinate 108,625 downwards.
AAACTATAAGGCTGGCCTTATCACTGGTTCGCCTTTTTCTGGGATGCAAGCTGCGTACGCAGGGCCAAGACGGAGGCGCATATTTCACCGCGACGCCAGACCAGCGGCGTCGTGACGCTGGCCTGGGCCTTCGGGATCGAGTGCTTCCGCACCTTTGCATGCGGCATGGCCGCGAGCACCGATTCCGGCATCAGCGCGATGCCGGTGCCCGCCGCTACACAGGCGATGATGGCATGATAGGAAGAAAGATCCAGAACGCGGAACGTCACGAGGCTGTCGGCGCCGAGCCATCGCTGTAGCGCACGCCGATAGGAGCAGCCTTCGGGAAAGGCGATCAGCGACCTGCCTGCGATGTCTCGCGCGCGCTTGATCGGCGGATGACCTTCACTTGAGATCAGAGTGAGGCGTTCCGAGAATGCCGGCATATGTTCGAAAGCACCTTCGCCGGGCGGCTCGGCGATGAAGGCAGCATCTAGCCGACGCCCCGCAAGCTCACCGAGCAACCAATCGTTGGTGCCAGTGGTCAATTCCAGCCGCACGTCGGGATAGCGGCCGTGAAATTCCGCCAAGATCGTCGGCAGCCGGCTCGCCGCAGTGCTTTCCAACGAACCCAATTTAAAGTCGCCCCGCGGCGTCGTACCGCTCACGACTTCACGGGCTTCGTCAGAAAGCTGGATCAGCCGCTCGGCATAGCCGAGCAGCAACTCGCCCGCCGGCGACAGGTGCAATCGTTGCCGTTCCCGGTGAAACAACTGCACGCCCATCGATGCTTCAAGCTGCTTGATGCGGGTGGTAACGGCCGAGGGTACGCGATGCAGCTTGTTCGCGGCGCGGATCACGCCGCCCTCCTCGACGACGCTCTTGAAGACCTGCAGGTCGGCGAAATTCACGATTGCCGCTCCGTTCTTATAGTGAGAATGAAATATAAATATATTTTCAATATTATAGAATATGTGGCGGCGCTAAGCTAGGAGGATGAACGACGAGGACCAAAAAATCTCCGCCGCTGTCGCCACATCCGTCGGGCTGTTGGCGCTCGCGAGCGCAATGGGGATCGGGCGGTTTTCGCTGACGCCGATCCTGCCCTTGATGCAGCAGGACGCCCGTCTCTCGCTCGCGGTCGCCGGCTGGCTGGCCACCGCCAACTACCTCGGCTATCTGCTCGGTGCGCTGGCCTGCATCGCGCTGACCCCCCGCCCCGCCTTTGGCATTCGCTGGGGCCTGGTCGGCGTCGGGGTCACTACGCTCTCCATGGGTTTTGCGGATTGGCCGCCGCTGTGGCTCGCATTGAGATTTCTTGGCGGCGTATCCAGCGCTTTCGTGCTGGTCGGCACCTCGGCCTGGGCCATGCCCATCCTTCGGTTTCACGGCAAGGAGGATTGGTCCGGCCACGTATTTTCAGGGGTCGGCATCGGCATCGCGTTCGCGGGCCTGCTCGGTCTTGCCGCAGCGCTGAATGCCTGGAGTTCACGCCTGACGTGGATCGCACTCGGGTTGGTTGCTTGCGTGCTCGCGATCTTTCTCTGGCAGCCGCTCGTTTCGGAGGGAGCGCCTTTGCGGCAAGCGGATGATGCGCACGTCACCCGTGCGCTGCCGCGGCCCGTGATCATCGCCGCCATCTGCTACGGGGCGTTCGGCTTCGGCTACATCATTCCGGCCACGTTCCTACCGGCGCTGGCCAAGGGTTACGTCGACGATCCAGCGACCTTTGGTCTGATCTGGCCGATATTCGGCGCGGCTGCGGCACTTTCGACCTTCGCCAGCGGCTGGCTCGGTCGGGGACTGGAGCCGCGGCAGTTATGGACACGCGCAAAGTGGGTGCTCACTGCCGGTGTCCTCGCTCCAGCATTGTGGACCAACGTGCCGACGCTGTTGCTTTCGGCGATATGCGTCGGCGGCACCTTCATGATCATCACCATGGCTGGGATCAAGGAAGCGCTACGCCTCGGCGGCGCGCCGGCACCCCTCGCGGTCGGTGTTATGACGGCTGCATTCGGCGCGGGCCAGATCGTCGGTCCCTTGATGGTAAGTCTTCTCGGCCGTTCGGACCACGCGTTCGCGCTCGCCAGTATCGTCGCTGTGCTCTGTCTCGTCGCCGGAAATTGCGTATTGCTATATTCCGGCGGCCGCGTCGAGACGTCGGGTTGATGACTGATGGGACCAACCGAACGCTGATCGTGAACGTATCTCCCGCTGGGTGTGAGCGGCCGCGTCCTCTCGTCGAAAAGGGCAGACGCGGGATGCGGGCTCGCGCCGGCTCCGCGAACAGATCGAGATGCTGTTCGCGCATCTCAAGCTATGTCAGACGCGCTCTAACACCCCCGGCAAATGCCGGTGAAGGAGCTGACCTGCGGGCGACCTCGCCGGCGAGGAGGCGCTTTCCTTCTGGGCTCGACAGCATGCGCGCTAATGATCCGCTGCGACGTGCTGGGATAAGAAGGCGGCGTGACGACCCGTGTCGGTGCTGTCGGTGTCGAGGAGACCGCCGGTGACGGGGCGTTGCTGCGGAGCGGCGGCAGACTCGAGGCATTTCCGATGCCGCTGGGGTCGGAGAGACCCCTGGGATTGGCCGGACCATACGGCACGCCGCTGATCGGCGAATTGCCGGCCCCGGCCGATCCAGCGGGCGGAGTCAGTTGCGCGGAGGCTTGCCTTGGCAGACACAAACCGCTGAGCACGGCCAGAACAAGCGCTGTCATGCGGAACATGCGGAACTCTCCAGGGCTTCCGACAATGAAGTAAGTCGCGGGTTTCCGCAGACAAGACGGTCCACTTTGCCTTGTGATGTCCGTCCTCGGTTATTTTTCGACCGAACCGGTCAATCTTGCCTGCCAGTCGATGTCCGCTTTCTCCCCAAGGCGTGTCACGTGGTTTGCTTCGGCCAACCAGCGAAGGCTGCCCTTCAACCGAAATCGGAGGCCAGCGTGACAATCGGTCACGGCGCGCGTCGAATAGACCAGAGAACCGCATTTGCGAGAAGTCGCTGGTAGCGAGCGTCCTGCCAGACCGACGCTTCGTGCCCGAGCGCCGTATAGAATACGCGTCCTTGACCGAAAGGCCGGATCCAGGCGAGAGGCCAACCGTAGAATTGTTGTTGCACACCCGGCTTGGTAAGATCGACCGAGCTTTGATCAAGACGCAGAAGCACGCGTGATCCACGATAGTCGAAGTCGCTGATTTGGTAGATTTCGTCCTCGAATTGTACCGAATTTCCGAGGAACGCTACCAGCGGATTACCAGTATCAACCACTTCGATGGTCACGACCTGATGCCAGGGATGGCCGTTAAAGTAACCGCCAACTAGATCAAGGTAATCCGGCCAACTATAAAATGTGTCCGCGGCTGAATGTATACCAAGGAACCCTCGGCCCGAACGCACAAACTCGATAAGAGCCGACTTTTCACCGCCGCTCATCGGAAGTTCTCCGCTTGTGTAGAACACCACCGCCGCGTAACGCCTGAGGTTTTCGGTCGTAATTTCAGAAGTATCCTCCGTGGCAGCGACTTCAAAGGCACCGGAATCCTTTCCAAGCTGAGTCAGGATTGTCTTGGACAGCGGTATCACTTCATGTCGGTAACCAGCCGAGTGCGTGAAATACAAAATACGCGGGAGGTGCGCCTGTTCGACGAGCGGTGATACAGCCACGCCGCCGACCAGTGTGAAAAATTCCCGCCGCCTCATTCGATCACCCCGTCGCCATGATCAATGATGTAGCAAGCGCGGTCAGACCGTATCCAGTCCACGTACATTGAAGCGGACACAACACCCGGAGACAAGCACACAACGTCGGAGCTGAGGTCATCAACGGATTTCACGTCGGAAAAGTGCCATCAGTGAGTTTGGTAATCAAGTCTCACCGATCTCACGCCCCGAATCGATCCCTACGCCGTAGTAATCGGCTCGGCCGGCCGATCTGAATTTCCGAGTAAGCTCGCCCGCCCGCTGGAAAGCCTTCGTCGTATCGCTCGCCGTAAGCGCCACAGTAGTCGTTATGTCCGAAAGGCTTCCGCCAGCTGCGGCGGCAAGCACCGCTGAAATCATCGTGGCCTCATCCGGTGCCTCCGCTACGATCAGCCAATCGAAGGGTCCCAAGGTCAGATACCAACTGATCAGTCGAGCACCGGCGGCTGCGAACAACTCCGCAACCGCTTCGGAACGGTCCTCCGCCTTCGCAGACATCCCCTTGATGGCCGCGGCGGTGTAACGGCCTTGAGAAATGTAAATCGTCATGCTGGTCTCCTCTGCATTCGCTGGTTGCCTATCTCCGAAGGTCGTGTCGCGGTCATGTCCGCGTTCGATCAATAATCAGCCGCTGCCGACCACGGGGCCAAGTCCGAAAAGTGTACCAAAAGCGGTAGTCGGCGCTCACCGCTGAAAGTACCCGCCCTAGCCGCGGCGTCGGAAAACTCACTGCCGGCGTTACCAGCGTCGATTTCGCTCACGCCGTACACCTACCGAGAGACGGAAAGAGGATTCGCAAGAGGTACGGTTGCGCAGTAAGCTCAGCACTGAAATTTTGGGCTTGTTTTCCATGACTGTTTTCGCCGTCCATCACACGACTACGTACCGTTACAAAAACCCGATTAGGCCCGGACTACATCAATTGATGTTCCGGCCGCGAGATAGTTTCGATCAGCGTTTGCTCGATTGCCATCTCAAGATATCGCCGGAACCTGCCGAGACGCGGTGGATACACGACGTTTTTGGAAATTGCGTGACGCTGGTCGATTTTGCGAAGGAAACTAGGTCGCTGAAATTCGAATCCATCATTCGCCTCGATCACACCCCGGAGAATGCTCCCGATTTTCGAATCGAGGACTACGCGCGGCTACACCCGTTTTCGTACGCGGAAGGAGAGTATCCCGATCTCGCAGTGTACATCCGTCGGCATCATCCAAATGACGCGCGGGTAGGCGCATGGTTGGGCAAGTTCGTGACGCCCGCTTCGAGCCGACCCACTGGACAACTTCTGATGACGTTGAACGAAGCGATAGCGGAGAGTTTTTCATATAAGCGAAGGTCATCGCATGGGACACAAACCCCGGACAAGACGATCGAAACCCAGCAAGGCACATGCAGAGACTTCGCGTTGCTGATGATGGAAGCGGCGCGCTCGTTAGGTTTTGCCGCCCGCTTTGTCACCGGATACGTCTACGTGCCGGACCGTGACGGGTCGGTCCGACTTGGCGGAGGAGCGACGCACGCATGGTGCCAAATTTATTTGCCGGGGTCAGGGTGGGTAGAATTCGATCCTACGAACGGAATTGTTGGCAATAGAGACCTGATACGCGTTGGTGTCGCGCGAACGCCTTCACAGGCGGTTCCTCTTTCCGGGTCGTATTGGGGTGACGCGGACGATGAACTCGGAATGAAGGTTACCGTCAACGTTAAGACGGAAGCCGGCTCCGCTGCTCGTTCGGTGGCCGTCGGTGAAGGCTAACTGACGCTTCCCTTAAAAACCGGCAGCAAGCGCGCCGGCGAAAAGTGCAAGCGCAGTGAGGGGTGGCCACGGTGCAAAACGAACCAGAGGACTCGCGAGGTCGCAGCAGCCCTACTCAAACGCTACGCCGATCCACGTCCTGCAACGCACCGTCGCGACGGAGTGCGAATTGTGGTCAACGCGGCCTGGAAGGTTCAGCCGCCATCGGTGCCCGAAACCTTCCGATCAGGGTCCTCGTCGAACGGAGGAGGCCACACCCTGCAATCGAAGCTTCTGGCAAGGCCCGGGCAGACCGGACCAGGTGGTCTCGTAACAGACCACATCTGACCGGTGTACCAGTGATTATTGACGTCAGTGCTCCGTTGATGCTTATGCTTTTTGCCGCTCGCAGCGTCGGCTGGCGCGACCATCAGAACCATCACCGATACTGTCGCATAAACGGCCAATGTCGAAAGTCGGATCGCAAATTTGCTCACGCGTTCCTCCCCAGCCGCCCAAGGATGACGCTGCTCTCGCACTAGACGTTTGTCGCCTAAATTAAAATTGAAACAGCGGGTCCCTTGCCGATCTCTGGATGGCACTCCTTCCGGAAGAACGGGCCCGATTGAAAGACCTCCTGAATTAAATTCAGACGGACGAGTTCGTCAACGCCGGCCGCTTGTTGCGATGCAAAATTCGAACGGTCTGAACGTCACAGGGATCAGCCATGCATTTAGGAATGCCTGGAACCCAAACTTAGTCAGCGCGTTCCGAGGCTGCCAGCGCCATTATGGAACTCGCGAGGGTGCAATGGAAACGAATGACCTGAATTTGATGTCCTTAGAGGAGCTGTGGAAGCTTCGTGAGGAGGTAGTAATCCGACTGTGCAGCAGGCTCGTGGCGGAGAAGGCCAAGCTTGACGAACGGCTGCGTCAGCTGCAGCCGCAAGGACATCGCACCCGCCGCCCATACCCAAAGGTATTTCCTAAATACCGAAATCCGAAAAATCTTACTCAGACCTGGTCGGGTCGCGGGAAACAGCCACGCTGGCTCACCCCGCAGCTTATATCCGGGAAGACACTTGACGATTTCCGAATTCATTCTTCGTCCGATCACACTCATCGGGCACGAGCATAAACAAACACGGCGAAGACGACTCCCTGATGGTGGTCTCTATGGACAGGGCAGATTATCTCGATGCAGTCGCGCCAACGGATGGCGCCGTCTTTTATTGTTGAAGATTATTTTCCTTCGACTTATCGACCGCGATCTTCGCACCAACAGTTCTGCTTTCCTGACCTCCTCGCGCAGTTCGTTCAATTCGCGTAACTGAGCAATCAGATTGGCCGTCGCGTCGGTGATGGCCGCCAGGCGCTGGAGTGTATTCATCGAAACGCCCCGAAACCTACCGGAACCAACCTATTAGTGGGCGTAGGGAACCCACCCGCGCAAACTATATGGTCGCCGGGACGCGCGTCTGTGATATTTATCAAAATAATGCGAATTTTTAAGTCTGTCTGAACGATTGTTTTATCCCATGGCGGCGCGAAAGCTCTCAAGTAACACGACTGGTGTGCCTTCCAAGCGCAGCTTCTCAGACATATTGCCCAACCTGCCGCTTCAGTTTTCCGAAAGCCTGTTGGCAAACGCGAAGCCGCGATCGCTTGCCGAAAGAGAAGTGCTGTTCGAGGCTGGCGATGTCGCCGATGGTTGCTATCGGCTTGAACAGGGCCTGCTCAAGGTCAGCATCGCTTCGCCTCAAGGTGACGAGCGGATACTGACAATCCTCGGCCCAGGCTCGATCGTCGGAGAACTTGCGATCATCGACGGGCTGCCGAGATCGGCGACCGTGGTCGCGATCCGAGACTGCAAGTTGAGCTTCATCAGCCGGGAAGCGTTCGTCAGTTGCCTACGAGAATATCCCGAAATCTACAGCGATCTCGTCTCCACCCTGGTGTCGCGCCTGCGCGAGGCCGATCATGCGATGGCAGCTGCAAGCTTCCTGACAGTCAAGGCGCGGGTCGCGCGCGCGCTGCTTGAACTTGCCGAGCATCTCGGTCGCGAGACTGAATCCGGACGAATTGTCATCCTCCACAAGATCAGACAGAGCGATATCGCGGCAATGGCGGGCGTTGCGCGCGAAAACGTCAGTCGAACCCTGACCGAACTGAAGCGGCGCGGATTGATCGGTCAATCGTCCAGCTATTATTTCATCAACGACAAGCGAAAGCTTCTGCGCGAGACCGAAGATATCGTGTGAGGTCGACTAAATGGCGGGTGGCGAGCAGAGCACAGATAATTAAGGCGTCGGTGCCGGCACGGGTACGACTGGAATATTGGATGTCCCTTTGACGCGTCGACAAGTTGCTTGACGCGTCGACAAGTTGCGCGGTAATTGCCCGCGCGCGCTCCAACCAGTCGAAGCTCTCGCACTCGGATACGAGTCAGGCTGCCTTTTTGTCGCGATCGGCCTGTTGCAGGCGCTTGTTCTCAGCCTGCGTATTGCGGACGGCTTCAGCCAGCATCTCGCGTAGCTCAGCCTTGGTTTTTGCGGGTTCGCGCTTGGGTGGTTGCCATTGTGTCATCTACAATATGTGGGGATGCCGGAGAGAGAATTAAACCCCCCAATTCGTCGACGGATCGCTGCCCTTGTTTGTCGCCGGATTTCGCCGCTTCCCTGGCAAAGCGCTCAGCCTTCAACCGCTGGTAATTTTTCCGGAAGCCGTCCGGTTGTTGAGCGTGGAGGGCGCACCCTCTCAGGCGCCTTTGCGATTGCCCTGTTCTGAAATTTGATTAATCTCTCCCGAGAAATTGGTCGGAGGGAGCGCAATGGTTTCTACCCTCAAAGCTCCAACGCTGGAAATAAGCTTGATTGAAAAGATCAAGGCCAAGATCAAAAAACGTGCGGAGGCGAAGGCCAAACGGATGCTGCTTAAGAGGCCCAAAGGGCTGGGCAAACGCAGCGGCTAGTCGATCGCAACCCGACCACGCAGAGCCGGACTGCCTGGCTGGCGATGCAGTGCAGATCGCACCCGTCTCCAGTAAAATTCCCTGCTAACAGGGATTTTTACAGGGAATTTCGCAATTTCGGGGCCTCTGAGAGTCGATTTCGGAGCATGAACGCCCTGTGCTGCAGACACTTCTCGGACAGTTCCCTGTGAAAATTAACAGGGAAAATATGTCAAGTAACAGGGACTTTTTATCGGATATCAGGGAAGCGCCGATAAGAAATTTTGGGGTATTCCTTGCGGGATGCCATCCGACGGAGTCACGATTCAATGACCGCTCCTAAGGCCGGAGTTGAACCTGGGGCGGTTCCACAGTCCGTATCAGCCCAGCTCACGCGCGCAGCGATCTTCCTCGTAGTGACGATTAACCCGGGCCCGAATATTAGCGCCCTCGTGCGGTCGTTCTCCGGAGACTTTGCGGCTCTGGTTCGCGCAGTTGGTTTCCGCGACCTCGAAGCCGGCCTCTCCTGCGTGATGGGGGTAGGGTCGGAGGCGTGGGACCGGTTGTTCGGAAGCCCGCGCCCGGCTGAACTTCATCCGTTTCGGGAGATCAGGGCCGGATTGCGCCATGCGGTTTCGACCCCAGGGGACCTGCTGTTCCATATCCGTGCGAAACGGATGGACCTCTGCTTCGAGTTGGCGACGCAGATCATGACGCGTCTCGGCGACGCGGTCTCGGCGGTCGACGAGGTTCATGGCTTTCGCTACTTCGATGACCGCGACCTCCTTGGGTTTGTCGACGGCACCGAGAATCCTCGTGGTGAGGCGGTGATCGAAGCTGCGGTCATCGGCGAGGAGGATGCCGCGTTCGCCGGCGGCAGCTACGTGATCGTGCAGAAATATCTGCATGACCTGGACAGCTGGAACGGGCTATCCACAGAGGCACAGGAGCGCATCATCGGGCGAACCAAGCTGTCCGACATCGAACTCGATGATTCGATAAAACCGACCTCGGCACACAACGCGCTCACCACGATAACCGAGAACGGCAAGGAGTCTCAGATCGTACGCGACAACATGCCGTTCGGTCGAGTGGGCGACAGAGAATTCGGCACATATTTCATCGGCTATTGCCGCACGCCGCGGGTGACCGAACAGATGATCGAGAATATGTTCGTCGGCCGCCCGCCCGGAAATTATGACCGGCTGCTCGACTTCAGCCGTGCGGTGAGCGGAACCCTGTTCTTCGTGCCATCCGCGACAATGCTGGAATTGATGAACGGAAACGATCCCTCGGTATCTGTGTCTAGCGCATCAACGATCGAACCCTCACCATCGTCGACGGCCTCGGCGCCATATGGTTCGCTTGGAATTGGCTCCCTCAAAGGAGAAAACCGGCATGAATAATCTTCACCGCGAGCTTGCCCCGATTTCCGATGCGGCGTGGGCGGATATCGAAGAGGAGACGAGGCGCACCCTGAAGCGCTATCTCGCCGCGCGGCGCGTGGTCGACGTCCACGGCCCAACTGGCATCGGCCTTTCGGCGATCGGCACCGGTCACCTCAAGGCCATCGCCGCGCCAGGTGACAGCGTCCTTGCACGTCAGCGCGAGGTCAAGGCACTGGTCGAGTTTCGAATACCGTTCGAGCTCGATCGCCAGCAGATCGACGACGTAGAGCGCGGTTCAAGCGATTCCGACTGGCAACCGGCCAAGGACGCTGCCCAAAAGATCGCCTACGCCGAGGACCGCGCCATCTTCGAAGGTTATGTCGCAGCCGGAATCGGCGGCATCCGGCAAGGCACCAGCAACCCGGTCATGACGCTGCCGGCCGACGCGCGGCACTACCCCGACGCGATCGCGCAAGCCTTGAGCCAGTTGCGTCTCGTCGGCGTCAATGGGCCATATTCCGTCGTGCTCGGAGCTGATGCCTATACGGCTCTCTCCGAGATTAGCGACAATGGATACCCGGTTCTTGAGCACGTCAAAAAGCTTGTCAAAGACGAGATTATTTGGGCGCCGGCCCTTGCTGGCGCCTTCGTGCTCACCACGCGCGGCGGCGATTTTGATCTGCACATCGGTCAGGACGTCTCGATCGGCTACCTGAGCCACACGGACAACATCGTGCGGCTCTACCTCCAGGAGACTTTTACTTTTCTTCTGCTCACCGCGGAAGCTGCCATCGCGCTGACGCCTCCGGCCACGGCATAAAGCACCTCTACTCCGAGCTAATTTCAGCCTCCCGATCTCCAGTCGAACGTATCAACCCAAATCACCTTTTTTGCATCTCCACCGCATCACTGACGAGCAATTGCCGCCACGGGCCCTCCCCCCGGCGGCCCTTGATGCTCCGCACCCCCTGAAACGTAGACGGCACTGGTCCCGGCGAGGCCGCTGATAAGTCCGCCGACCGCGGCCCGGGCATGTCGGGTGGCGCTGATGTCGGAGTCATCGAGCATGGTGTGACGATTCCCGCGTACGCTGCCGTCAGGAGATGCTTCAGCCTTCGCGAATATATTAACCAGATGGCCTTGGCTGCTCGGATCGGATACCTCTCCGAGGCCGAGCCCTACGCTCTTAAGCGCCTCGATCACCGCAGCAGAATCAATGGAGTCCCTCATAACGCCATGCCCAATGACGAAGGGGCTCGCCGATGTGTTCGAGTTGCCAAGGACAATCACCACATTGTGCATAAGCTCGATGCCGGCCGAAGTGGAGGCCACCGACGAAAACAGCTCCCAATTCTTCAGAATTTGTTCATCGCGGATGTCGCAGTCGATTTCGCCGAGAGCCAACGCGACGCCGAGCGCCGATGCGCCGCGTGAGTAGCCCATCGACCCGTACGCGCTGGTGGTTACAACCTGTTGCCCCCTGGCGTGGGCGGCCTCAATACGATCGCTGGTCAGCAACGGGCATTTGATCTGCACCAAATGTACATCGTGCGGGCCCTCGATGCTTGCATCCGTCATCGCTACGTGGACGGCCTTCGCCGTCTCCTCGATCTGCACGCAGCGGCCGAGTTCCTCCGGCATGAAGTCGCGGGTTTGGGCAATGCCGATGCTCAAGCGTTTACCGGCAACGCCGGTTTGAGAGCCGGATATCGCGGTACGAGCGAAGACCGTAATATGCGGACTGAGGACGCCTTCCGTGCCGCCCGACATCACGAAGGCAATTTTTTGTTCGACATCGTGCGGGGATAGGTCAACATAAGGCGCGAGCGCAGAGCTCAGCGCCGACACGGCATATTCTCGGGTGAAGTCATTTACACCGCCATTGCCCTCGGTCTTCCCCAGAATTGCCAGAATCGATGTTGGCTCAAGCTTGCCTGCCTCGATCAGGTTCATGAGGCCCGAGACATCGCCGGGACCTTTGGTCGGGATCTGGATGACGTCAACGGTTGTGGTGCGCACGGTCATTCCAAATTGCCGCTATGCCAAAAGATGACGCGTTCCTCGGTCCAGCCGATGACGTAGAACATCAAGATTCCTGCCAATGCCGCCGCAGCGATCGCAGCGAAAAGCGTTGCAGTTTCTAGATGCGCCGATGAAACCATAATGAGATAGCCAAGTCCCTGCGTCGCGCCGACGAACTCGCCAACGATGGCACCCACGATGGCAAGCGAGGACGATATTTTTAGCGCCGAGAACAGATACGGAAGACAATAGGGGATCCGTAGCTTACGGAATTCCTGCGCTCGAGAAGCGCCGAGCGTTCGAAACAGCTCGCGATATTCCACGTCCGCGGCTTTGAGCCCTTTGACTGCGTTCACCAGCACCGGAAAAAAGCATATGAGGATCACCGCTACGATTTTGGACCACCATCCTGTCCCCAGCCAGATCACCAGGAGCGGCGCAACCGCGACGATTGGGGTGGTCTTGACAGCGATGGCGATCGGAAACAACCCTTCCTCAAGCGTATTGAATCGCACGAATATGATCGCGCACCCGAACGCTAGTGCGCTAGCAATCAGAAAGCCAATCAGGGCCTCGACGAAAGTTACTGCTAATTGGACGGCGAGCGTACGATCGACATTGGCAAAAATGGCGGTTGGCGCCGGCAGGAGATACTCGGGGATATCGGCTACCATGACGATCGCCTGCCAGGCGGCTAGCGCGAGCAGCCCGAATATCAGCGGTGATTTAACCCGAGATGTCATCGGCGGCCTCTCACCATCGCCCGAATATGTTTCATCACGAAAACCCCTTCCGGGTCGTCTGGCGTGCGAGGTCGCGGGCATCTGACCTCGACATCTTCGACGAGCCGTGCCGGCCGGTCAGTCAAGACGATCACCCGATCTGACATGGTTACGGCCTCCGGTATCGAATGGGTGACCATGAGAATAGTGTGCAATCGGGTTTCTCGACTCTGCCAAATGTGGATCAGTTCTTCGTTGAGAACTTCACGTGTAAGCTCGTCGAGCGCACCGAACGGTTCGTCGAGCAAGAGGACATCGGGATCGCCCATCAGCGCGCGCGCGAGCGCGGCACGTTGCTGCATTCCGCCCGAGAGCTGGTGTGGATAGGCATCGACGAAGTCGCTGAGCTGAACCATGTCGAGCAGCCTTCGGGCCCGGGCGTGGTCGGTTTGATCGACAACGCTACCGCCAAGCTGTATTTCCACCGGCAGTAGCACGTTATCGAGTGTCGTCCGCCACGGCAGCAGCAACGGCTTCTGAAACATGAAGCCGATGCGCAGGTTGGGATCGCGCAGCAAGACCCTGCCGCTGGTAACCGGGACCAGTCGCGCAATGGCCCTGAGCAAGGTCGACTTGCCGCAGCCGCTCGGTCCAAGTAACGAGACGAATTCGCCTCGCCGCACCGTGAAGTCGAGGCCCTCGACAGCAACCACATCGCCGAAGCGAACCTGGAGGTTTTCGATCGTTACCAGATCGGGCCGGAACAGAGTTGTCGTCTCCAACTGCGCCGCAGGCGCGATCGCGTTCATTTGAGAAATTCGACCGTAAAGGCTTTGCCGATATCGACCGGCGTCTTTTGGAAGCCTGCGTCCACCAGCAGTTTTTGCGCGGCACTCCAGTTTGCGGCTTCCATCCAGCCAAGAGGTTGCGCGTCTGGTTGCAACAACGGCAGGCTGGCCTTCATCATCGCCAGCTCGTGGTCGTAGGTCAATTTCGATCCATACTTGACCGTGATCTGCGCAGCCTCCTCAGGTGCCGCAATGGCGCTGGTCCAGCCCTTGAGTGTCGCCGCAACAAATTTATGGACGATATCCGGCTTCTCCTTGAGCATTTTCTCCGTCGTGAACAGGGTGTCGGCGTACAGATCTATGCCATAATCCGCCGGAGACACGACGTTGACGTCAAAGCCCTTTTCCTTGGCGGCGAGAACCTCGTTGATGAGGTAGCCCGGCCAGACATCGACCGTGCCGGCGAGAAGCGGAGTGATATCAAACTTCACCGGAATTTCGTTCAGCTTGGTCTTGTCGACACCGGCCTTGGCAAGCACGGCACGATAGATTAGCTCCTCATTGCCACCGATCTTCACTCCGATATTCTTTCCGGCATATTCGGCCGGCGTCTTGATGCCGGACTTTGCCAGCGAAAACAAGACAAAGGGATTTCGGCGAAAGATGACCGCGAGCGCTACCACGGGAACGCCCTTACTGCGTGCGATAAGGATCTGATCGGCGCCGGTTACCCCGAATTGCTCGTTGCCGCCGGTCACCATCTGGATCGCCGGGAAATCCGGACCGCCGGGCTGGATGTCGACGTTCAAACCGGCGGATTTATAGAAGTCCTTCTCCTTGGCGACATAGAAACCTGCAAACTGCGCCTGGTGAAACCATTTCAGTCTCACCGTCATCGATTCATCGGCGTGAGCAGCGACCAACATTCCACTCAAGACCGCTGCGACGATGGACGTAACGAGACGGTAAAACATGATCGCTGCCCTCCATGGGATGACCGGAAGCCATGAACATCATCCCCTTCCAGCGAGCGCCGCCAGCAGCAAAATCAGGCCACAGCGTGCGCAAAAAGAGAGCACTTGCCGAATATCCTGCCTGCTCCAGCGGCACCTACGGGCAAAACACCGTCGATTCATGGGGTTTGAGGCGGCACGGCCCTTGCTGCTGATCGTGACATTGGACCAGGGAGCGCGCCGGAAATGCGAAAGAAGCAGGCGGCCAGCCAGCCCGTGACGCGAGGGACCGGACCGCCATTGCACATTGCCAATCGTGCCAAAACGAAATTGCGCAACAGGCTGCGACCGCCTCGCGTGTTGACCTACGTTGATGCTGTTGCCCGCTACGGATCCATCCGGAAGGCCGCCGAGGCTCTCAATGTCGCCTCCTCCGCTTTGAACCGCCAAGTACTTGACCTCGAAATGGATCTGGGAGCGTCGTTGTTCGAGCGCCTGCCGCGGGGCGTTCGCGTGACCTCGGCCGGTGAGGCTTTTCTAGTCTATGCCCGCTTGGTAATCTCCGAGTTGAAAGCCGTCGAATCGCGGATCGAGCAGCTTCGCGGCCTGGTGCGTGGGCAAGTGAGCGTCGCTGCCGCGGAATCCGTTGCTGGCGAACTGCTGCCATCTGCCATCACCCAGTTCCAGGCAACCCATCCTTACGTTCGCTTCCACGTTCGGATCGGCGCCCCAGAAGAACTGGTCGAGGCCTTGGCCGCAGATCAGGTTGATCTTATTTTGACGCACGACGTGCCGCGAAAGAAGGACGTTGCCATCATCGCCATCGCGCGGCAGGCGCTCTGTGCCATGGTGGTTCCTGATCACCCGCTCGCCAGTCGCAATGAGCTTCACTTGCGCGATTGCCTGACATTTCCGCTGGCGCTGGCCGATACAACCCTGGCCGGACGCGGACTCATCGAGCAGGTACTGGCACTCGCTTCATTCGATCTCGATCCCCGACTGGTTTCGAACTCGGTCGAAGCGATGAAGGCTTTCGCTCACATGAATCGCGGCGTCTGCTTCCAATTCCGCAGTCCGGGTAAGGCGCTGATCCCACCCGGCGACATGGTAGCCCTTCCATTAATCGATCCACCTTTGCTGCAAGCACGATTGCTGCTCGCAACGCGACGAAGTCGCGTGCTTCCGGTAGCGGCAGCTGCGTTCGTAGAACAGCTGAAAGGCGTGTTCGCTTGAGGCCGCACGAAGACGTCCCTATAAGCAAAGGTGTCGTGTGCATCGGAAGCTGCGTCAGAAAGATTTCGTTTGTCGAATGGTATGAAATGTTGAAGGCGCCCGCGTTGGGTTGGCAACGCATATTCTTTCGGAATTTTTACCCCCAAAGCTGACGAGAGCTCCGTTTGCCGACAGCATGCTAAGAATGTCGAAACTCACTCGGGCTGCGTGTTGGTAGGAGTTCTCTGCTTGGCGTTGCGAAAAGCTGCTGCAGAACTTTTTTCAAAACGTGTCCGGTTACGCAGACAAAGTCGCCGTAACCGGATCAGCGCCGCCAATTCAGAGCAAGGGAGATTAGTTTGCGGCGAACCGCGGTGACGTGCAGCCGCCGCATACCCACGGCCAAGACCAATCGGCAACCTTGCCCTTGTTTGCCTCGACATAAGGGCTCCAAGCCTTGGGCGGCAAAGCCTTGCTTTTGTAGACGATGTTGAACTGACCGTCGGCCTGGACCTCGCCTATCATGACCGGCTTCGCCATGTGGTGATTACTACCCATAACGACCTCGAAGCCCGAGGGCGACTTGACCTTCTGGCCAATCATGGCCTGACGAACGGCCTCGACATCCGTCGTGCCAGCCTGCTGCACCGCTTGGACCCACATGTGGAACAGGATGTAGGCAGATTCCATCGGATCGTTCGTGACACGCTTAGGATTCTTGGTGTAGGCGCGCCACTTCGCAATGAACGCCTTATTCTCTGGCGTGTTCACTGACTGGAAATAGCTCCAGGCCGCAAGATGCCCGACTAGCGGCTTGGTATCGAGGCCAGCAAGCTCCTCCTCGCCGACCGAGAACGCGATCACCGGGATGTCAGTGGCTTTAACACCCTGATTGCCAAGCTCCTTGTAGAACGGCACATTGGCGTCGCCATTAATGGTCGAAATCACTGCCGTCTTCTTGCCTGAGGAACCAAATTTCTTTATCGCCGCCACTTCGGTCTGCCAGTCCGAGAAGCCAAACGGCGTGTAGTTCTCTAGGATGTCTTCATCCTTGACGCCTTTGGTCTTGAGGAATGCGCGGATTATCTTGTTGCTGGTGCGAGGATAAACATAGTCGGTACCTTCCAGCACAAAGCGCTTTACGTCGCCTCCGTCCTTGCTCATGAGATATTCGACTGCGGGCACCGCTTTGTTGTCGGGAACGGAGCTGCCATAGAAGATATTGTACGACGCTTCCTCGCCTTCATATTCCAATGGGTAGAATAGCAGCCCGTTGAGTTCCTCAAACACTGGCAATACCGACTTCCGGGACACCGACGTCCAGCAGCCGAAAACTGCGGCCACCTTGTCCTTTGATAACAGCTCGCGTGCCTTCTCGGCGAATAGTGGCCAATTCGACGCGGGGTCGACGACCACTGGCTCGACTTTTTTGCCAAGTAGACCACCCTTCGCATTGACCTCGGCAACCTCCATCAAAATCAGGTCTTTCAGGATCGTTTCGCTGATCGCCATCGTGCCCGACAGCGAGTGAAGGACTCCGATCTTGATCGTGTCTTCGGCCTTTGCGCAGTTCACGCCGGATCCGAAGATAGCGAGAACGGCAGCCGCTGCGGAAAGCCAGCGGATTCGTGCGGTGCTCATGGGTTCTCCTTTGAGTTCGATTGCCGGGAGCATCACGACGCGGCTCCCACTAAGTCAATCAGAGTGGCGACGCTCGCATGAAGCCAAGAACAGAAACGAGAGCCGCTGACGAAAAATGCGGTGGCTCCATTTGCTGGTTCGGTCGTAGCCGCGTGATTTCACAAGTTGCTCAGGACTTGAACGGGAAGGCACCCATTCGGGCAGAACCTGCATGGGCTCTGGGCAGTTTATGGCGTGAAGTAGCCTTGATGGGTCCAGTCGCTGGCAAAGCGAGGGAGCCAGTTCGAAAAAGTCCAAAAATCGACTGACAAGCCGGGAAATCGCGCCAAGATCACGGCACTGGACCCATAACTGGCCCAACGTTTGCTCTGTCAACTGGCCAGGAAAACCGGTAGGTGAATATGCTGATTTCAGTTCTCCTGGATCGGTCGCGGCCAGAGTCACTGACAACGCAAATAGTCGACCAAATCCGCGAAGCGATCCGATGCGCACGGATCGGACCGGGCACCCGTCTGCCGTCGTCGAGGCGGCTCTCCGAGCAATTGGCGATATCCCGCAACACCGTCGTTCGCGCCTACGACATGTTGCTGATGGAAGGAATTGTCGAGTTGCGCCCGGCGTCGGGGATCTATGTTGCAGAGCAGCTGCCACGCAGTTCCGCGCCGACGCATCCGGCGTCCGATTCTCGCGATCAAGTGCTTCGGACGCGCATGCCAATGCCGTTGCGTCTTGCCCGCGCGCAGAACTCGCCGCATGCCGCCCAAAATCGCTTGCTCTACGATTTCTTTCCGGGCCGCCCAAGTGCCGATCTGTTTCCGCTGAAGACTTGGCGCCGTCTGTTGCAGACTAATCTGTCTCATGGAGGCGGAGGGGGTCTCACCCAGTATGGAGAGCCGGCTGGGCTTCCGGCGCTGCGTACCGCTATCGCTAATCATCTAGCTGCTGCGCGCGGTATCGTGGCCGATCCTAGCCGTATTGTAATCGTGTCAGGCGTCCAGGAAGGGCTGACTCTTGCCGCGCGGCTGTATCTGGCGCGCGGCGCGCTGAGCGTCGTCGAAGATCCCTGCTATCACGGCGCAGTGCTAGCCTTCGAAGCCGCCGGGGCCGAAGTTGCGAGCGTCGCCGTCGATCAGGACGGATTAGTCCCGGATTATCTGCCGCAGCGCACGGCGTCGTTGCTTTTTTCAACGCCCTCGCATCAGTATCCGACCGGCGCAACGCTATCGATGCAGCGACGCACTGAGGTCATTGACTGGGCCCGGCGATACGGCTGCTACGTCATTGAGGACGACTATGATTGTGATATCCGCTACCAGGGATCGCACCTTCCGCCGCTGACCGCGCTCGCGCCCGACTGTACAATTTACATCGGAACTTTTTCCAAATCACTTGGTGCAGGATTGCGCCTCGGATACATGGTCCTGCCCGAGCATATTGCCAAAGCCGTTTGTATCGAAAAGTCTCTTATTAACAACGGCAACCCCTGGCTGGAGCAGGCGACCCTCGCCGACTTTATGCATAGCGGAAGTTACGCCGCGCACCTTCTTCGCGTACGCTCTCACTACAAGGACAGCCGCGACTGCCTCGTTGCCGCGCTACGCCGCAACTTTGGCGACGTTCTTGTCGATGGTCTCGCGGGAGGGCTGCATGTTCTCTGGCATCTACCGCCCGGAATTCCGGATGCCGTAACGGTCGAAGCGCTCGCTCAGCGCGCGCGAGTTGGAGTTTATTCGCTGTCCTCGGCGCGAGTTTATTTCCAGCGGCGTACCGCGCTTACGGGCCGTGCCATGATCCTCGGCTATGCCGCATTGTCTCCCAAGCACATCGAGAAGGGCATCGCGCGGCTATCGGACGCGATCGACGACGCTATCGATGATCCGACCACGGACATGACCGCGTTGTTCTCAGACCAGTTTGCCCCGCATTTGGCTCCTACTTCAGCAAAAGCTCATCTGGCTCCACAACTTCGGCAGCGACCGGCTCTACGCAGATCATCGGGAGTTCGTGCATTTTCCAAAA
Organism: uncultured Alphaproteobacteria bacterium; assembly: GCA_963721935.1. Lineage (GTDB taxonomy): Bacteria > Pseudomonadota > Alphaproteobacteria > Rhizobiales > Xanthobacteraceae > Bradyrhizobium. The sequence goes on along the minus strand of CAVRMY010000048.1, from coordinate 89,511 downwards.
AGATCATCGCACGACAAGGCGGCTCCCCTATGCCCATTTTGAAGAATATCTATCGTTATCCGATCAAGGGATTGAGTGCACAGCCGCTGCTCAGCGCCGAATTGCCGGCCAAGAGAGCGTTCCCGCACGATCGAGTCTTCGCTCTCGTGCGCCCCGGGGCCCCTATCGACACCAGCAACCCCAAGTGGGGCAAAAAGGGATTGTTCGTAATGCTAATGCTCGAAGAGGCATTGGCGCGGGTCAAGACCACGCTGGATGTGGAGACGTCAAAACTGACGATAACGGAGGGAAATCGCCAACTAATTGTAGCGGATCTAAACGATGAGGAGGCGCGAGCGAAGGTCGCGGAGATCTTTTGGCAGCTCGTTCCCGCATTGCGCAGCGCGCCAACGTTAGTTCGCTCACGGGACGGGCATTTTATGGACAAGCCGGACAACGTTATTTCGCTGATTAATCTGGCAACGGTACGCAGCCTTGAGGAGCAATGGGGCATTGCAATCGATCCACTCCGTTTTCGCGCGAACCTCTACATCGATGGAGCAAGACCCTGGGAGGAATTCGATTGGGTCGGCAGTGACATCAAGATCGGAGAAGCGCTATTTCGCGTTGACCGCCGGAACGGTCGGTGTGGTGCAACGAATGTCGATCCCGCAACCGGCCGCCGCGACCTCGACATTCCAGGCTCGCTTCGTGCGGCCTTCGGACACAAGGAACTCGGGATTTACCTTCTTACACGAGAGGGCGGGACTGTGAGCGTAGGAAACCCTGTAGTCACTTCGGTTCCCGTTGCGGCAAGCAGCGTCGTGCGACCTTCAGCCAGCATGCAGCCTTCCAACCGCCGGCTGTTCATGTGCGGGGGGTGCTATTTCATTTACGAACAATCTGCAGGACTTCCCGACCAGTCGATCGCGGCAGGGACGCCCTTTGCTTCCATTCCAGCGAACTGGAGATGCCCCGATTGCGGCACCGAAAAATCAACGTTCCGTCCCTATGTTCAAACTCAGCAAAGCGCGATCTAGACCGATCGCGCACTGAGCGATTTGATTCCGGACCGTTTGGATAAGAATCACATTCTAAGTTGGAAAACGCCCTTTGAATTCCGGTAGGAATTTCGGCTTGGTATGATCTTTGGGTTAGAGACTTTTGCAGCTGCAAGCTGCGTAAACCGAAGATGCACCCGTCCTCGTTTTTCATCTCCGACCTGCGTCCAGCCAATCGTAGGTCAGGGGATTAGCACTGCTGCATCGATCGCAGTCGTCTAGCTTGCCGGCAACCCTGGCATTACCTCTATCAATCCCTATCGACGACGATATGTGAAGCTTGTAGCCGAGCCTGATTTGATAATAGCTTGGCTAGCTGCGGTATTCGTTCGGAATTGACGATGTTGAAAAAGTTGGCACAAGCGCCCGAGGGGGCACGCGAGCGCATTCTGCGAACGGCGATCGCGGAGTTTTCCGAAAAGGGTTATAATGGCGCGAGGGTGCTAACAATTTGCCGAAAATCCCGCGTAAACCCCCGCATGATTTACCATTATTTCGGCGGAAAGGACCGTCTGTACGTTGCCGTCCTCGAACACGTCCTGGGAGAATTGCGGCGGGAAGAACTCAAACTTGACGTTGAGCACGTTGCTCCGGTCGAGGGAATGCTGCAGCTGTTTGATTTCACTTACGAACACTTCGGCGATCATCCCGAACTAATCCACCTCCTGAGCGGAGAGAACCTTCTGCGCGCGCGGTTTCTGAAGAAGTCGTCCAAGACGCCCGTGGTAGCCTCTCCCCTGATCGCTTTGATCGACAAATTACTCAAAAAGGGCGAGGCGTCCGCCGAATTCAGGCGCGGGATTGATCCCCTCCAACTCTATATTGCGATGGTGGGGTTCGCCTATTTCCATCGCTCAAATGCACATACGCTTTCGGTGATCTTCAAGTCGGATATCCTGGAACCCAATTGGCAGGCCAAACACAAGCGTTACGCCAAGGAAATGATGTTGCGCTTTCTCAGGCACGAGCCGTCGTAAAATTTGGCCATTGTTTGCCCACGGCTTCGGCAGTCTCTTACGTGGGTCCCATTTGGACAGAACGGTCCGGTCGACAAGCTTTTTCGGATTCCGACTTGCCGAGAATGACTTAGGCCAAAACTAGTGGCAATGGCACGGAGTTTGCTTGGTAAATAAACGTTTACTTACACAAAATGACCGGAGGCTTCATCATGAAAAAGGCATTTCTCCTGTCCGCGCTGGTCTGGATAGGCGGCGCGGCGTTGTCGGCGCCCGCTTCCGCCGAGGACAAGATAGGCTTCATCTATGTCGGGCCGGCGGCCGACGCAGGCTACAACACCTCGATGGATAACGGGCGCAAATATGTCGAAGAGCACATGCCCGGCGTAACCACGACGTCCTTCGAGCTGATTCCCGAAACCGCCGAAGTCGAGCGGGTGATGGAGCGGCTCATCGCCAGTGGCCACAAGATTATCTTTGCGACCAGCTATGGCTATCTCGACTACGCCATCAAGGTGGGCGAGAAGCACCCCGACGTAACCATCCTTCACGCGGGCGGACTTAAGACTTCGAAGAATGTCGGCACCTATTGGGCTGACAGTGACGCTGGCATGTATCTCGCGGGCGTCGCCGCCGCGCACGTCAGCAAGAGCGGCAAGCTAGGCTTCCAGGGCGGTTTCCAGATCCCGCAATTGATGCGGTCCGTTAACGCCTTTACACTCGGCGCCCAGTCCGTGAACCCGAAGGCAACAACGACCGTGGTCTGGAACGGTGGATGGTGGGAGCCTCAAAAGGAGACGGAGGCGACCAATGCGTTCGCCGACGCCGGCATCGACGTCATCGCCGAACAGGTCGACAGCCCGATTACAATCGCGCAGGCCGCCGAGAAGCGCGGCATCTACATTATCGGCAAGGATGTCGATATCCACGACCGCGCGCCGAAGGCGTGGCTAACCGGTGTGTCATGGGACTGGGGTCCGATGATGGTCGAGGAAATCAAGCAGATCAAAGCCGGTACGTGGAAGCCGTCCAACTTGCGTGGCGATCTCTCAACCGGAAACGTCGTGCTCGATCCGTTCGGTCCTGCCGTTCCCACTTCTGCTCAAGCGGACATCCTGAAACTCAAGGACGCGATCAACGGCGGCAAGAAATCAATTTGGGAGGGCCCGATTGCGAAGCAGGACGGCACCATCGTCGTTCCGGCCGGGCAAAGGCTGTCGATGGAGCAGGTCGAGACGATGAACTACCTCGTTAAGGGCGTCACGGGCGCAACGAAATAATGGTGCCGATTACAACATCAGGAGGACCGCCATGAATGTGACCGCCAAGCCTGCTGTCGAGATGGGAACCAGTCCCAGCCAGTCGTGGAAGGTCACGCCTGATGCAGTCGACATGACGCGCCCGTCGCCTGCGGTTCGGCCGCTCTGGATCGCGGCTGAGCCGCAAAATATTACCGTCGATGCAGCCAAATCAGCGCTGTTGATCGTCGACATGCAGAACGATTTCTGCACCAAGGGCGGCTGGCTCGACTCCCGCGGCATCGATATCGGTCCGAACCGCAAGCCCATTAAGCCACTCTCAGACCTGATCACGGCGTTTCGGGAGAACGATATTCCTGTGGTCTGGGTCAATTGGGGCGTGCGCAAAGACCTACTCAACATCAGCCCGTCGCTGCGACACGCGCATAATCCGCGCGGCGATGAGCCAGGCATCGCGCAGCCTGTGCCCGGCACCCGCTCAGAGGTTATCGCGGTAGGCAGTTGGGGCGCACAAGTTGTCGACGAGATTAATCCCGGCGCGAATGATGTTCAGATTATCAAGCACCGCTTCAGCGCCTTCTGGGACACCGAAACCGACGCTGTGTTGCGCAACATGGGCATCAAGACCCTTTTCATAGGCGGGGTCAACATGGACCAATGCGTCATGACTACGCTCGAAGATGCAAGCTTTCTCGGCTACGACACCATCCTGATCGAGGACGCTACGGCAACAACGTCCCCCGACTTCTGCGTCCAGGCCGTTCTTTATAATGTAAAGTTGCTGTTCGGGTTTGTCGCCCGGTCGGCGGCGCTACTGAAAGCGCTTTCCTGACTGGATCCATTGATGAACTCCTCAACTATCATAAAATCGGCAGATCGACGCCTTTCGGAGCTCGGCATCGAATTGCCTAAGGTGCCGAAGCCGGTCGCGAATTTTGTCCCGTTTCGCCGACACGGCGAGTTGATCTACCTCGCCGGACAAGTGTGCGAATGGAATGGCGACGTACGCTTTGTCGGCAAAGTCGGCGCTGACTATGATCTGGCCGAAGCCCAGCAGGCCGCGCGAGTGTGCGGGCTCAACCTGATCGCTGCACTTAAGCTTGCGTGTGGCGGTTCGCTGGATCAGGTTTCGTGCTGCCTGCGGCTTGGCGGCTTTGTGAACTGTACTCCGAACTTCCCAAGCATCCCCCAGGTCATCAACGGGGCATCGGATTTGATGTTCGAGCTGTTCGGTACCAGTGGTTGTCACGCGCGTACCGCCGTGGGCGTCGCCAACCTACCACGGGGTGCTGCCGTCGAGGTCGACGCCATTTTCGCGATCCGCTGACCATGTCCTTGCCCCTCGTGAAGATGTCGGCAATCTCCAAGACATTCGGGCCCGTCATCGCCAATGACGATGTCAGCCTTGAGATCCACGCCGGCGAGGTGCTGGCTTTGCTTGGGGAAAATGGCGCGGGCAAGAGCACGCTGATGAAGATCCTCTATGGCTTTTATCGGCCGGATGGAGGCACGATCCAGGTTGACGGATCGGTAGCCGCCTTTGCCTCGCCGCGAGATGCGATGGCGCACGGCATCGGAATGGTGTTCCAGCAATTCTCTCTGGTCACAGCCTTGTCAGTACTCGAGAATTTGCTTGCCGCTCTTCCCGGAGCTCCCTGGCTGCAGCTGCGCCGCAGACCTCGCGTCGCGGAGGCGCTGCGATGGCTACATCGACTGGCGCCCAACCTCGATCCGCAGCGGCCGGTGCGCAGCTTGAGCGTCGGCGAGCGGCAACTGGTCGAACTTGCAAAGGTACTTAATCTCGACGCCCGCGTGATCATTTTAGACGAGCCGACGTTGGTGCTCACGCCTGCAGAGACCGAACGATTGTACGGTTTCATCAAATCACTCGCGGCGGATGGTAAGGCGGTGGTTCTGATCACGCACAAGCTTGCCGATGTCGCCGCCTGTGCCGATCGCATCACGATCATGCGCGGCGGCAAGGTCGTTGATCGCGCGACCAAGTGCGATCGATCATCCGACGCATTGGTGGAAGCCATGGTCGGGGTCGGATCGCTTGGACACTTGGACCCGCCGGCTCCAATGAGGGGGAATTTGCCGATATTGCGTGTGCGGAATCTCGCGGCTGAGGTTCAGGCTCGCACGATCAGCAGTATTTCATTCGAGCTGGCCGAAGGTGAAATCTTTGGCATCGCGGGGGTTTCCGGCAACGGCCAGTTTGTGCTGGCCGAAGCCCTAGCCGGCCTCGTGCCGGTGACCGACGGCGATGTCGTCCTGGCCGGGACCAGTATCGCAAGCCACAGCGACGACGGCGCCATTGCGGCTGACGTTGCCTATATTCCGGAGCGTCCACTTGACAATGCCGTGGTCCCCGACATCGATCTTTGCCTCAATCTGGCACTGCGAACTGCCCGCGATCTTGCTTTCTTTCCGTCCAGGCGCAATATCGAAGACCGTGCTAGTCGATTGATTTCCGATTACGACGTGCGGCCACCGCAATCTGCACTGTTGGCTGCTGCGTTGTCGGGCGGCAATTTGCAAAAGCTTGTCGTCGCGCGTGAGTTGTCCCGCCGGCCGCGCCTGGTGATCGCTTGCTATCCGACGATGGGCCTCGATGTGCTGGCGTCGCAGGCAGTGTATCGCGAGATCTTCCGCCATGTGGCCACAGGCGCTTGCGTAGTCTGGATTTCGGAAGACCTCGACGATTTAATGAATTATGCTCACCGCATTGCCGTGATCCATGACGGCAGGATTGTCGGCATTGTGCGTCGAGAGGAGGCCGATCGCCAAACGTTAGGCCGCTGGATGGCCGGTTACAGTGAAGAATCCGTATGAACGGGGCCGACAGGGTTCGTCTTCTTGCCGCTTGCGGCGGCAGTGCCGCTTTCCTGATTGCAGCGGCGATCTTCCTGGCCGCGATCGGACGACCACCACTGATGACGCTCGGGCAGATGGCGCTCTACGCGTTCGGCGACAGCTATTCGCTTTCTGAGAGCCTCGTCAAAGCCACACCAATTCTGCTCTGCGCGCTGGCGGTGATCTTGCCCGCACGGCTCGGTCTGATCACCGTTGGGGGTGAAGGCCAATTGTATTTCGGCGCATTGACCGGAACCGCGATCGTCGTCTCGTTTCCCAACGGCCCCATGTTCCTGCTGTTGCCTGCCATGCTGCTGGCCGGCGCGATCGGCGGTGCGTTCTGGAGCGGTGCCGCAGGGTTTCTGCGCGCGCGATGCAACGTCAACGAAACCATCTCGACGCTTTTGATGAATTACGTTGCGGTATTGCTAGTGAACTATGTAATCTACGGCGCTTGGAAGGATCCCGCCAGTCTGGGCTGGCCCGCCAGCATCGCGTTCCCACCGGCAGCAACGGTACCGAGCCTGTTCGGCACGCGCGTGCATCTCGGACTTGTCGTGGGTGTGATCGCCGCGCTGATCCTGCATGTCGGCGTCACTTATGGCCGCTGGGGCATTGCGTTGAGAGTTCTCTCAGGCAACCGGAAGGTTGGCGCGATGGCGGGATTCAGCTTCGTCCGACAGACGTTGCTGGTGATGACAATCGGCGGTTCACTCGCTGGCTTTGCTGGAATCTGCGAAACCTCAGCCATTCAGGGCCGCCTTCAGGCCGGTCTCTCCGTCGGATACGGTCTGACTGGCTTTCTGGTGGCATGGCTCTCCGGACAAAATTTTCTGCGCGCCGTTCCGATTGCGATCCTGATAGGTGGGCTGATCGCAGCGGGAGACGCTCTTCAGCTTTATTCCAAAGTTCCAAGCGCGAGCGCAACCATCCTGCAGGGCATGCTGTTTGTTGCAGCGCTCGGCGCACGCGGCCTAGCTGGACGATGGAGCTCTCGTTATGGCTGACGAGGCTCTTATGGCAACGGGGTCCTGGGTGGCCGCCATGTTGCGTTCATCGACGCCGCTGATGATGGTCACGCTGGGCGAGACGCTGACCCAGCGCGTCGGCATCGTCAACCTTGGAATCGAAGGCCAGATGCTGTGCGGCGCCTGCACCGGGTTCGCTGTCGCTGCACAAACAGGAAGCCCGGCGCTCGGTTTGGCCGCGGGCGCTATCGCCGGATTGCTTTTGTCGGTGATCCACAGCGCGCTGTGCCTTACTTGCGAGGCCAACCAAATCGGCAGCGGCATCGCGGTCTGGACGCTCGGATTGGGACTCACCTCTTATTTTGGACGCTCTGTGATCGGTGGAAAAGTTAGTGGACTTGCCCCGCTCGCAGGATCGAAATTTTCGGATGTGCCACTCGTAGGACCGATCTTGACGCAGCTCACATTCATCGCGCCGGCTGCAATCATCATTGTCCTTGTCGCGGGCTTCTGGCTCTATCGCACACGCACCGGCCTGAATTGGCGGATCGTCGGGGAATCTTCTCAGGCCGCGCGTGCGCTGGGTCTCCGGCCGGTGATGATACAGGCGCAAGGCATTCTCGTCGGCGGCCTGTTGTCCGGCTTTGCTGGTGCAATCCTCTCGGTGGACTACACTCAGACTTGGGCCAACGAAATGACAAAAGGCAGAGGCTTCGTCGCCGTCGGTCTTGTCATTGTCGCGCGCTGGAATCCATATCTGGTGCTGCCGGTCGTTTTACTATTCGGACTGAGCGAGGCTGCCACATTACGCTTGCAGGCGACTGGGCTGTCGCTCTCTCCATATCTTATCGCGTGCCTCCCTTATTTCGTTTGCCTTCTCTGTGTAATCATCGTCTCCATCCGCGAAGGACGGATCGGCGGCATGCCAGCGGAACTTGCATCCGTTTTTGATCGAAAAAGCTAATTGAGTTCCTGGTGGGCGCGCCACTTCGCAATGAACGCCTTGTTCTCTGGCTATTTGGCGACCGAAGGGAAAAGAGCGGAAGTCCGGAGACTTGGCACTCCCATCTCCACTCCATAAAACGGGAATATTTCAAATATACGCCAGAGACGATCGCCGATTTCGCTCTGAGATTGTTCACTTTTGGCGTCTGGAGACTGAACGAAAATCTACGAAAGTCCCGATTTAGCGGGCATTTCTCGGATTTTCGATATAACACTCTTCCCAGTTTACAAACGCCCTTTGAAATATCGAGAGAATTCAAACGATTTCCCGGTAATCCAAGCCTGGAGACTTTCGGAACTATCTTTCCATATAAGGGAGCCCAGGAGACCTAATAAGCACTGCCTGATTTGGCCCGTGAGCGGACGGCCCGACGGCTCTTGCAGAGTCCGGAATGGGCTAGACTGATTGTCGTGATCGTTTGGAAAGACATTGCTCTTGTCTTCGAGAAGCTTAAGTCCCAAACGGACGCGCTCTATGTCGTTGTCCGTAAACTAAAGAAATGTCGACGCGAGTGTCGGCGATTCCTCAAGCGCATGTGCCATGAATTCCAGTGCGCTTTGGACCGCGGCCCGATCGGCGGGGCCGCCAAGACAGACGCGAACAGCCTCGGGCGGCACACTGTCGACCACAAACGCATCGCTGGCAACGACGCTCACACCCGTCGAGCGCGTATGGCCGACGAACGCGGAGCGCGTCCAGGGCGCCGGCAACACCAGCCAAAGGTGAAACCCGACCGGGTCCGCGCGGTAGGTCTGTGCGGGTAAAATCTTCGGTGCAAGCTTTTGTCGTTCAATCGACTCTTGTCGTACGGCCGCCAGCAGGGCATCGGCAGTGCCGTCGGTAATCCAGCGCGTCGCCAGCGCGATGGTTACCGGAGATGCCATGACTGTCGCGGTGCGTACCGAGGACGAAAACAACCAGCCAGACCGAACATCCGGCGCGATGACGTAGGCGATGCGCAGACCGGCACCAAGACACTTGGCAAGACCGGCGACGTGCCACGTGATGTCGGGAGCAAGCGCCGCAAATGGCGCGGGACCGTCGACCGGCAAAAAGCCATACGGATCGTCTTCGACAATGACGACGTCAAACCTCCGCGCAATCTCGATAATTTCCACGCGGCGCCGGTGGGAGATGGTGTGCGTCGTCGGATTAAGCAGCGTCGGATTGACGTAGAGAACGCGTGGCGCCAACCGCTTACAGGCGTCGGCGAAAGCCGTCGCGTCCAGACCTTCATCATCCATTGGTATGCCGACATGCCGCATGCCCAGTTGTGCGGCGATCGCCCGTGCGCCCGGATAGGTCAGCGCCTCGGAAAGAAGAACATCGCCGGCCTTAGCCACAACGCCGAGAATTCCCTGGAGTGCCGGGTGCGCACCAGGTGCTATAAACAACCGCTCTTGTTGCGGAAGAAGGGCGCGGTGCCGAAGCCAATGCGTGGCCGCATCCTTATCGGCCTGCACCCCGCCAAATCCTTGATACCGCATCAAATACACGAGATCGCGGCCGATCGCCTCGAGCCCGTCCTGCATTCGGTCGAGCAACTCCGGATCGTCAGGCTCCGGCGGCAGGTTCATCGACAGATCGACAATTTCCGGGTGTCGTGCAATTGGACCATGGCGCCGTTTGGCCGGCGCACGCACGAAAGTTCCCCGACCGACCTGCGATTCGATTAGTCCACGCTTCTGAGCCTCGACGTAGCCGCGCGCCACTGTCGTGAAATCAATGTTGAGGCGGCGCGCGAGCTCACGCTGCGGCGGCAGCCGATGCGTCGGCGCCAGCTTGCCGCTGCGAATATCATCTGCGATTGCATCAGCTATGGCGAGATACCGCGGCTTTCCAAGCCGCGCCAATAGCGGCGACCATTCGCCCATTTCACGCTCCGTGCAAACGTTCTTAGTTCGTCCGGCGCAAGCTAAATTGACTGTATATTGTTGCAAATGGTCCGCCAACAAAATTTGTTTGGACCCTTCCACGTTTTCTCCCCCGCAAACACGAGTGCACGTCATTTCAACAACCGCTGCTCAAATTCGTTGCTGGCGAGCAACCATCACATTTGCCGCGCCGAATTCCACGGCAAGAATTGATCGCAAAATCTCGCGACTTGACTGGATTTGGATGAATGGATGTGCATCCGAACAATTGGCACACGCTTTGCTCGAATGTAGGTCGGCCATTGCACGGGCCGACAACGCACACCGAGGAGTTGGATCATGCCCGCGGTAACCATGCCTGCGCATAAGAAGGGTGATTTTCTGGTCGACTACGAAGAAAAGGTGTTTGAGGACGTCAAAGCAGAACCGGGCGAAAAAGCCTTGGTGACTTTTCATACTGTCGCGTTCGAGGGCTCTATTGGCTTGGTCAATATGCTGCAGGCGCTGCGGCTTCAACGCAAAGGCTTCAAAACGACAATCCTGCTCTACGGCCCCGGCGTGACGCTGGGCGTGCAACGCGGGTTTCCAAAACTGGGCGATGAGCCGTTCCCAGGCGCGCAAAACTTCGGCAACCAGCTCGCCAAGTTCATGAGTGAAGGCGGCGAGGTTTATTGCTGCCGTTTCGCATTGCAGATGCTTTACGGTCACGGCGAAGGGTCGCTGCTGCCCGGTATTCGGCCGATCAGCCCGCTTGATGTCCTCGATCTCATTTTGCTGTACCGACGCGACGACGCTTTCATGCTGCACACCTGGACGCTCTAGCATCGAAGCACCGGCCAAGCGGAGAAACGGACATGACTCAAAAGAGATCGATCCGTGTCGCCGCAGTTCAGCTGTCGCCGGATCTCGAATCTTCAGACGGAACTGTTGCGAAGGTGCTTGCTGCGATCGCGGACGCCTCCGGAAAGGGCGCAAAACTCGTGGTCTTTCCGGAGACCTTTGTGCCTTGGTACCCTTATTTCTCTTTTGTTCATCCTCCGGTCGCCACCGGAGCGGAACATATCCGTCTCTACCAAAATGCCGTCGTGGTGCCCGGGCCCGTGACCCAAGCGGTTGCGGCGACAGCCAAGCGTCACGGCATTGTGGTCGTGCTCGGCGTAAACGAGCGTGATCACGGTACGCTCTACAACGCGCAACTCATTTTCGACGCAGACGGCCGTCTTGCACTCAAGCGCCGCAAAATTACCCCTACATTCCATGAGCGCATGATCTGGGGTCAGGGCGACGGCGCGGGTCTGCGGGTCGTCGACACGGCAGCCGGGCGTATCGGCGCGCTCGCCTGCTGGGAGCACTACAACCCCCTCGCTCGCTACGCCTTGATGGCTCAGCATGAAGAGATTCACGTCGCGCAGTTCCCGGGATCGATGGTCGGGCCGGTCTTCGCCGAACAAATGGAAGTGACGATCCGCCATCACGCCCTTGAAGGCGGGTGTTTTGTAGTCAACGCCACCGGATGGCTGACCGACGAGCAGATTGCAAAAATCTCTCCTGATGAAAAATTCCACAAGACACTGCGCGGCGGCTGCATGACGGCCATCGTCTCCCCCGAAGGCTCGCATCTGGTACCGCCGATTACTCAAGGAGAAGGAATTCTGACCGCCGAGCTCGATATGGGTCTGATCATCAAGCGCAAGCGGATGATGGACTCGGTCGGCCACTATGCTCGGCCCGAGCTTCTTCACCTGGTCTTGGACAATCGCACGAAGCGCGCCATGGAAATGGCACCGAAACCTGAACCCGAAGCGGCCAATCAACAAGCGAATTGGGATGCGTCCGATGAAACAGGCGATGCCCAAAAGCATGCCGACGGCACGGTTGATCAACGAGTTGCAGTCCTGCGGGGTGCGGCTTGTTGATCCAAAGGCTGGTCACGAAAGCCGGCGCGGAGGCGCTGGCCCCTCTGACCACAAAGCGATGACCATCGACGGCACGACAGTCATGGTGCCGGTTCATACCGCGCCTGCTTTTGAGAGCCCCTACGTGGTCGAAAAGCCAGATGCGTCGGGCCATAGCACGGTCAGCAGAGACGGCGTCCTTCTCGGGATTGTCAGCTTTCCAACCCGTCCGCGCTTTTACGATTGCAGCACCGCGGATGGCATCCCTTATTGGAAGATTGCCGTACTGCACAGCCGCGACGTATTGGCGACCACGGTTTTACAGACCTGCATCCGCTATCAAAGCCGCACCAAGACTTGTCAATTCTGCGCGATCGGCCAATCGCTCGCCGCCGGTCGCACGATCGAGCGCAAAACGCCAGCGCAGCTTGCCGAGGTCGCGCAAGCGGCCGTCGAACTCGACGGTGTTAAGCACATGGTGATGACGACCGGCACTCCGCCCGGTCGTGACCGCGGCGCGGCGATTTTGGCCGAGAGTGCGAGCGCAATAAAGGCGGCGGTCGATCTGCCGATTTAGGGACAGTGCGAGCCGCCGGATAGCGATACTTGGTTTGAACGGATGTGCGATGCCGGTGTGGATTCGCTCGGCATGCACCTTGAGGTCGTTACTGACGAGGTGCGGGCGAAGGTGATGCCGGGTAAGGCTCAGGTCTCGGTCGATCGATATTTTGAAGCCTTTGATGCGGCGGTCACCGTTTTCGGGCGTGGCCAGGTGTCTACCTACATATTGGCCGGTCTCGGCGACTCTCAGCAAGCGATCCTTTCGACCTGCAAAAGACTGATCGCCATCGGCGTTTATCCCTTCGTCGTTCCCTTTGTGCCGATCTCCGGGACGCCATTGGAGAGTCATTCGCCTCCATCCGCTGCGTTCATGCACGCAATTCTTCAGCCGCTAGCACACATGCTGCGGTCCGGCGGGCTGCAGGCAACAGACATTAAAGCAGGCTGCGGCCGGTGCGGCGCGTGCTCAGCGCTCTCCATTTACGAAAGGGAGCCACTCGCATGATCTTCGACCCTTTTCCAAATTTCCTGCCGTCGGAATATCGGGTCAAATTCGCTACCGATAGTTGGGAATATCGCGAAGCGGCGTCGTTACGGCGTTCCGTTTTCTGCGACGAGCAGAAGATCTTTGTCGGCCACGACCGCGATGCCATCGACGACATAGCGATCACGATTGTCGCCGTTTCATCGTTTGCGGTCGCCTCTCAGGAAGTCGTTGGCACAGTTCGCATTCACGAGACCAAACCCGGCGTTTGGTGGGGCTCGCGGCTAGCCGTTGCAGCGAATTGCCGCAGAATTTCAGCCCTCGGAACTTCGTTGATCCGGCTTGCGGTCTCATCGGCTCATGGGCGCGGATGCCGCCGCTTCTATGCGCACGTGCAATCTCAGAATGCGGCAATGTTTCAGCGTCTTCACTGGCGAACGATCGAGGCAACTATTCTTCACGGCCTTCCACATCATCTCATGACCGCCGATCTCGATCACTATCCCCCGATTACCAACCCCGAAACCGGGTTCCTGTCATTGCCAAGGGCGGCGTGATGCTCGGCGCCCTCGCGCTCGACCGCATCGCTGGCGACCTGCGCGCCTCCCGCGCCCTGGCCGGGAAGCGCGATATCGCCGTGGTTGCTGCGCGCTTGTCGCTGTCGGCAGACTCTGTGGTGCCGGTAGGCGATGACTGCGCAGCTATTCCGGACGGCGACGGCTATTTGCTGTTCGCCATCGAAGGCTTCATGAACGAGTTCGTCGAGCGCGATCCGTGGTTTGCCGGCTGGTGCGGCGTGATGGTCAATCTGTCGGACGTGGCGGCCATGGGAGGTCGTCCAATCGGCGTCGTTGACGCGATCTGGGCCGCCGGCGACGCGGCCGCGATGCCTTTGCTCGATGGAATACGCGCCGCGGCCGAGACCTACAACGTCCCGATTGTCGGCGGTCATACGAACACGCGCACGGATCGCAGCCAACTTTCAGTGGCCATAGTGGGACGGGCCAAGCACCTTCTGACGTTGTTCGATGCAAAGCCCGCGGAGCGGCTGATCGCGGCGATCGACTTGCGCGGCCGCTACCGCGAACCGTTCGCGAATTGGGAGGCTGCGACGGATGCACCGCCAGCGCGGCTAAAGGGCGATCTTGAAGTGCTTCCGTCTTTGGCCGAGGCCGACCTCGCTGTTGCCGCCAAGGACATTTCGCAGGGCGGCGTTGTCGGAACGACGATGATGCTGGCGGAATGCTCGCGCGTTGGCGCTGTCATCGATGTTGCACGCTTGCCGAAGCCCCCCGGCACCCCACTAGAGCGATGGCTAGTGACTTTTCCGAGCTACGGATTTGTCATGGCCGCGCGACCGCAGAATGTGGAGGCCATTATCGGTCAATTCGCCGTGCGAGGCATCGCCGCCGCGGAGATCGGCGAATTTACCAACGATCATCGAGTCACAATCAGCGATGGCACAGCCAGTGAAGTCATCTGGGATTTCACCCGCGAGCCGCTTTTAGGGTGTGCGTCCGCCGAGGCCTCAGCATGACCGCGGTACCACGCATTGCGATTCTTACGCACTCGACCAATCCACGCGGTGGTGTCGTGCACGCCCTCGAACTCGGCGATGCGCTGACCCGGCTCGGGTTGGAGGCAACCGTATTGGCTCCAGACATCGACCGTAACGGCTTTTTTCGGCGCACATTGTGCGCAACCTCATGCGTTCCCGCCTCGCCGGCCGGCCGCGACACGCGCGCGATGGTCGAGACGCGCGTAGCCGATTATGTCCGGTATTTCGAAGATCCGGACAACAGACGCTTTGACATCTGGCATGCTCAGGACGGAATTTCGGCCAACGCGCTTGGGATTTTGAAAGAACGTGGCTTCATCTCTGGCTTCGGACGCACTGTTCACCACGTCGACGCTTTCGAGGACGAGCGCCTCATCGCTTTGCAGAGGCGCTCGATCATGGCCGCCGATCAGCTGTTCGTCGTCAGTGAACTATGGCGAGACTGGCTCGCCCGCGAGTTCAAGCGCGACGCCTGCATCGTCGGGAACGGTGTCGACAGGAAGCGCTTTTCGCCACAACCGGACGACACCGATGCCGAGTTGCGCGAAGAGCTCGGCTTGCGGCCTTCCGAAACCGTATTTCTCGCGATAGGAGGCGTTGAAGAGAGAAAAAACACGGTTCGGCTTCTGCGGGCTTTCCTGGCCGTTCGCCTGCAAATCGCGGAATCGCGGCTGGTCATTGCGGGCGGCGCTTCGATCTTGGATCATGGCGCCTACCAGGCGCAATTCGTCGGCGTACTTTCGCATGCGGGCGACACCGCCGCCGCGGTGATGCGAACCGGACCTCTTCGGCAGCGACTCATGCCGGCACTCTATCGGGCTGCTTCCTGTTTGGTGTGCGCCTCGATGAAGGAGGGCTTCGGACTTGTCGTTCTGGAGGCGATGGCGAGCGGTGTTCCGGCGGTCGTCTCGGGAATCGCGCCGTTCACCGAGTATCTCGGTGGGGATGACGCGCTATGGTGCGATCCTTCCGATGTAAGCTCGATTGCCGCAGCCATGATGCGTTCGGTCGATCGCGCGCAGCGCGCGCTGCTCTTCGAGCGTGGGATGCGGCTCGCGGCACAACATGACTGGATCTCCGTGGCGAAAGCGCATGTCGCGGCTTACCAAAAATTGCGGGACAAGATTTATGCCTGAGATGCACTTTCGCGTTCACTGGCCAAACGGCGCCGTCGAGACCTGTTATTCGCCATCGCTCGTCATCAAGGATTACTTCTCTCCCGGCGAAACCTACGCGCTTGCGGACTTTGTCGAACGAAGCCGAACCGCATTGACCATCGCCAGCGACCGCGTGCTGGCGACATATGGTCATGCCTGTTCGCGCGCCAAAGCACAGTTCGCCAGCATTGACAGCGTTGTCTGGACGTTTGCCGAGCGTCAATATCGATATGCTCGAGTAGCGGAGGCCTTCTTGGATGAACTCTCAACGTGAGTTTACACGCCATACCGTCGCGGTGATTGGCGCTGGTCAGGCCGGTTTGTCGGTGAGCTGGTACCTGACGAAAAATGGAATTGACCATATTGTCTTTGAAAAGGAACGTGCTGGCCACGCCTGGCGTACCGAACGTTGGGACTCATTCTGTCTGGTGACGCCCAACTGGCAGTGCCAGCTGCCGGGCTTTCCCTATCAGGGGCCGGATCCACATGGCTTCATGCTGCGCGACGAGATCGTGGCTTATTTGGAGGCCTTCGCCGCCTCGTTTGAGCTACCCGTACGTGAGGGCGTCGCCGTTCGCCACCTGCGAAGCGACGACCAAGGCGGTTTCGTGCTGGACACGACAGGCGGAACTTACTTCGCTCAGCATGTCGTGATCGCGACTGGTGGCTATCAGATTCCTGTTATCCCACGCTGCGCCGAGCGGCTGCCAACCGACATCGTGCAAATCCACTCCTCGCTATATCGAAATCCCGAGCAATTACCCGCAGGCGCTGTTCTCGTTGTTGGCAGTGGACAATCTGGCTGTCAGATTGCCGAAGATCTGCATCTTGCTGGAAGAGAGGTGCATCTCTGTGTAGGTGACGCGCCGCGTGTCGCGCGTCGCTATCGCGGCAAGGACGTCGTGGAGTGGCTGCATCTGATGGGGTACTACGACCTGCCGGTGCACGAGCATCCGTTGCGGGAAGGCGTGCGGGACAAGACCAATCATTACGTGACGGGCCGCGACGGCGGACGCGACATCGACCTGCGGCAGCGGGCGGACGAAGGGATGCAGCTATATGGGCGTTTGTTGGATGTGGCAGGGGCTCGCTTTGTCTTTGCCCCAGATCTCGCACATTGCCTCGACCAAGCTGATCAAGTCTCCGAAAGCATCAAGACCAGCATTGACGCCTTTATCGCGAAGAATGCCATTTCGGCCCCAGAGGAAGACCGCTATCGCCCCGTTTGGACCCCGTCCAACGAGCGCGAGGAATTGGGTTATCGCGCCGCCGGAATCACGTCCGTTGTCTGGTGCATCGGCTTTCGCGCCGACTATAGCTGGATCGATTTGACGGTGTTCAATGGGCGCGGCCAGCCGAGCCATCTGCGAGGCGTGACGCCGGTCGGCGGGGCTTATTTCGTCGGCTTGCCGTGGCTTTATACATGGGGCTCCGGCAGGTTCTCAGGCGTTGCAAGGGACGCCGAATACGTAACAGAGCACATCAAATCGCGGATCGGACTGGGCGGAGCTTCAGGAGCGCAACTCACAATTAATGCGCAGGCCATTGGGTCATGAGTGCGACAGCCCCCAAAGTCTATGGTCGCGCGGTAGGGACGAGGATTTCTCCTCGCGCCCCGCAGAGATCCCGACATGCGCCGCTAACGCACCGGGCTCCACCGGAGGCGATCAAGCACTTCGCGGATTCGTGGCCGGTTGGAACTGGCCGACCTCCATGATTTGGATCGGCATCGGGTTGGCTTCGATTGTGGTTGGAACAGTCGGTGTTTGGAGCCACGCAGTGTTGATCGAACCCGGTCTCCGGCCACGGTCTCCTGAAAACGGGAATATTTCAAAATTTGCCCGGAGACTATCGGGTGTTCCGGGGCCGGAAGTGGCCAAATCCGGAGTCCGGAGACCGGCTACCAATTCGCAAAAGCCCGCCATTGGCGGGCGTTTTGCGAATATCAGGGACACCTTCTCCGAGAGCCGGACTGCCTGGCTGGGGCGAGAGGATTCGAACTCCGACATTCCTGGTTCGCAAATGTCCTTTGAAATATCGAGAGAATTTCGAACAATGTTCTGGAAATCGGGGCTTGGAGACTTTCGGAACTATCTTTCCCATTTATGAGAACGCACGAGACCCCAATAAGCACTGCCTTGTTGACTCGGCGAGCGAACGTCGCGGGTCTTTAGCAATAATTGCCCGGCGACGAGGTATCTGGATCGATTTGAAAACCGGCAACATTTGTCCCAAGCTAGAGTCATCTCCGTTATCCTGGCTCACCGCTAATACCTGGCAGCGGAGCATCAAGGCCATGCGCACCATCACGCTTGAAGAGCATTTCGCTACGCCCGGCTTTCTCGATGGCCCGGGTCGCGACCTCAAGGAACAGGCGCGCCAGGTCGGCGGCCGCGCCGAAGGGCTGATGCGCGACTTGTGCGACATCGGCCAAGGACGCATTGCCCAAATGGATGCCGCCCGCATCGACATGCAAGTCGTCTCGCTGACCGCGCCGGGTGTGGAGCAATTGGAAGCGGCTGAGGCAGCTGCTCTCGCGCGCGATACCAATGACGCGCTGGCCGAAGCCATTGCCAAGCAACCGAAACGACTGTCCGGCTTCGCCACCTTGCCGATTGCGATACCGGATCAGGCGGCCAAAGAGTTCGAACACCGCTTTAGAGATCAGGCCTTCGCTGGCGCGGTGATCAACGGTCATCAGCGGGGTCGCTATCTCGACGACAAATTTTTCTGGCCGGTGCTGGAAGCCGCCGAATCGCTCCGCGCCCCGATCTATTTGCATCCGACCAAGCCGCCTAAGCCCGTTATCGAATCATCGTTCGGCGGATTTGCACCGCTAGTCACCGAGATGCTGGCGGGGCCAGGTTTCGGCTGGCATATCGAGACAGCGGTGCATGTGTTGCGCATGATACTGGGCGGCGTTTTCGACCGCTTCCCAAACTTGCAGATCGTGATCGGCCATATGGGCGAAGGGCTGCCGTTCTTCATGCAGCGCGTCGATGTGATACCGATAGAGCTGACGAAGCTCAAACGTCCGGTGAGTGAATATCTGCGAGACAATCTGCACTACACTTTCGCCGGCTTTAATTTTCCGCCGACATTTCTGAATCTACTTCTCGAAATCGGGGTCGGCCGCATCATGTTCTCGGCTGACTATCCTTACGGCTCGATGGCGAAGGCACGGGCGTTTCTAGAACAGATTCCGGTTTCAGCGACCGACCGTGCGCGGATCGCGCACGGTAACGCGGAGAGGTTGTTCGGACTTTGAGCGTTCATGCTTCAACTCCAACGACACACCGTTCAATTCTCCGATTGAAAAAATTGCAAATCGCGGCGTTCAGAATGCAGGCAGGTTCGCCAGTGCAAAAACGATACACAGCCGCGAACAGAGCCAGGGCCACGCAGCGAACCATGAGCGACCGAGGAGCGCGCAGAGGCTAATAAATCGCGCTAATGACGACGTAGGCTATGCTGCTGAAGACCGAGACGGCTATGAACGTGCCGGCGGCGAGGTCCCAAATCTCGGTTTTTGTTTGGTCGTCCATCGGGGAATTCTCCCGTTGGCCTCCAGCCCAAAAGACCTAAACTGCGGGAACCGCATAGAGTTCCGCCCAAGAAACAGCCTTACCAATTACCAGAGGTACAGTTATGGCGCTTTTCAAAGAACTTACAGACATTGCCGACGGCAGCAAGATTACGGTCAACATGGACGTTGTCCGCTACATACAGCGGATTGGGGACATGACGAAGATCTACTTCGGAGACGACGACGCGGTTAAGATCAAGGAAACCCCGAACGAAATTTTGATGCTTAGGGCGCTCTAGGCACTTTGCGGAGTGCCGCTCTCGTTGTGCCGCACAGCTCCAGCGGTAACATATCGTCGTCGCGACATTGGTCGGGTGCGGTCACGTGTCTGGCCTGTTGGTGCGGCAGGTATGGCCGCTGGCCCTAATGCTCTGCGCGGATCGGGTCCCAAACAAAGACGCGCACTTTACAAGAGGTGCGTTGACCCAAGCGGGTTCTCCCGATCCCCGGAACATCGAGCGCACCGACGGGGCCCAATAGGTGCCGGCGTTCTTGGAGGAAGTTTGTCTGGTCTCGACATGACCGCCAACTTCTCCCTCGGCAGCCTTCAATTCAGCGTCGAATATGGCTGGCGTTCGCGAACCACGCTACCCCGTGCTCCCGGTATCGCCACGGCACGGCGCCGGCGGAACTCTCGCGGCCCTCGACCGACACCCATTCCGAATTAAGCTCGGCGCACCAGGGGCACGCGGTAGTCGGCGGGTAGCGGAACAGCTTGCACGAGGTGCATCGTTGCAGGCGCAAATCGTGCTTCGCACAGTAGGCGAAGTAGTGGCGGTTCTCATGGTCGAGATCGTAGATCTCAACCGGCATGCCGAGATAGTGCGCGGATATCATTTTCTCACTGTGTTTCCTCTCATCGCTCACATGAACTTCGGCAGCACTTTGGTCCACAATGCCTCGGTCGACTTCATCAACTTGCTGTGCGGAACCAGCGCGTTATAGGTGTAGCAGAACAACCAATCGACCGGTTGCCGTTTCATGTTGACCTCAAGCGCGCGCGTTACGGTCTCGACGGTGCCGACCAACGCGTAACCGAGGTCGATCGATTCCTTCGCAGTCGGGAAATTCTTCGTCACCGGGTCCATCAGGCCGCGGCGGAAGCCAAAAGGCTCGAACCAGGCCCTGCCGGAGAAACGCCCGGAGTCTTCCCACAATGCCATGGCCTCCTCGTCGGTGTCCGCGATGATGACATCGCGCAGCAAACCCGTGCCCTTTCCAAGGGAGTTCCCCGACACCTCTGCATAAAGGTCGAACAGCGGTGACGCATAGGCCTCGTGCATCGGCGGCAAGATCGCGGTGACACCCTCACGCGCGGCCCAGCGAATAGAGTTTGGCGACGAAGCAAACGGCAGGAACACCGGCGGGTACGGCTTCTGCAACGGCTTCGGCACCACGCCGACCGAGGTCAGCATGCCGTTCTCGACGCCCTTGCCGTACTTCACCGTGGTCTCGAGGTCCCATGGCGTTGCGCCGGCCGGTACCTTCCAGTACTTGCCCTCGAACGTCAGCATCTCCTCGGTCCAGCACTTCTTGATGATTTGCCAGTTCTCCTCGAACGCCTCGCGGTTGGTTTGATCGATCGCATCATGATGGTGGGGCAAGGTCCCCGAGACGCCGTGCGTTTGCTGTGCCATGACGTTGACCCAGCGTCGCTGATAGCCGCGCGCGAAGCCGGCGCAGGCGCGTCCGCCGGTCATGTGATCGAGCATCGCGATATCCTCGGCGACGCGGATCGGGTTGGCCGCCGGCAGCACGATACCAAGCTGGCCGACGCGGATGCGCTTCGTCTGCATCGCGAAGTAGAGGTCTAACAGCACGGGGTTGTTGGAGAGCTCGAACCCCTCGATGTGGAAGTGATGCTCGGTAAAGCTCACCGAATTGTAGCCGAGGTCGTCGGCGAGCTTGACGAGTTCGGTTAACTCCCTCAACATGCGTTGGTAGAGTTCTGGCCGTGTCGCAGCCATGCCCGCCTCGATCTCGGCGCGCGAACCGACGCTCGGCAGACAAAATATCGATGCTTTCATTTGCTTCCTTCCCATCCGTTTCCGGCTGTTGAGTTGAGACAATCATCGATAAAGCGATGATAACCCGCACGGACTCGCCGCGAGCGCCATCGCCTTTGCGGTGCACGGGACATGGTCCGTCAACGTTCCTTGCAATCCCCTCGCCTCGCATGAAAACCTACCCCCGCCGCATCAGCATCACCATTGCCGATCCCGTGCCAGGCATCGCCCAGCCGAGATTGGCTGATACCTCGGCGTTTTTCACCTGGCGGCAACCACCCTCCCGATCGCCGGCGACGAATGGCGAAAACACGGAGTCATTTAATTGATACGACAGCATGCCGTCGATCTCGGAGGCTTTGAGGCCCGCTTCGAGCATGGCGTTGCGCACCGCCCGCGTCGTCATGTTCGAGCCACAGGTATAGGCGGTCTCGCCGACGCCGACGATAGCGTACTTGTCGCGTAAGAACTTCGGAGTGGTGGAGTCGACATCTTCCTTGGGCAGCGGCATTTCCCGAGACTCCCAATCGATTCTTTTTTGTTGTTCCCCTGCTGCTGTTCTAGCGCCTTAATGGGGATGCTGCATAGCGTTCATCTGACTCTTAACCGGCCGCCTCGGCTTCGAAGCGAGTGAATAGCGTTGCGCAGGGAGTCCGGCATGTATGTAAATAGAACGCAAGCTTGTGCATTCCGAGATACATCCTCTGATTGCCGATTGACATTCGCTCTGCAGCGCTGCCGAAAGTTCAGGGAGTTGTAAATCAAACGCGCGATAGGTACCCTCAACATGAGGGGTGTGGGCGAAAGGAGCATCAACCGCGATGAAAGTTCGATTAGCGTTTGTATTTCTGTCCATCTCTTTCGTAGCTGCCGCGGATCAAATAGACTGCATGGTAAAACACCCGGTGCCGAAATGAACTTTGCAATTGTTTTGATCTTAGCGCTGTCGCTGTCAGCCCCCGCTACCGCGGCCGAAACCGCCGCGACGTTCGCTAAAAGCGTTATTACCGAGCCTGGCTTGCATCCATGGACGATCGTTACATTTCCCGATGAATGCCTCGTGGTTGAGTTCAAGCTCGACCCCTTCGTTGCGAAACAGCGCGACTTGAAGACAGAGTTCGG
The DNA here is from genome assembly GCA_963721935.1 of uncultured Alphaproteobacteria bacterium. GTDB lineage: Bacteria > Pseudomonadota > Alphaproteobacteria > Rhizobiales > Xanthobacteraceae > Bradyrhizobium. The sequence continues at coordinate 67,183 of CAVRMY010000048.1, read as the reverse complement.
CGCCATAGCGCGGACGGTTGTTCCGGCAGCACTGGTCAAATTCCCGAAGCTTAGGAGCGTTCAGTTGACTGGCTTGGTCACGGTCCGTGATAAACGCGGCGACGACCACGAGGTCAAAGCTGTGGTGGTGAAGTTCTACCGTGCAAATTCGGCTTCGATAAAATGGGACAAAGTCAATCCTGCAGATGTAATCGATATTTCTGACAAGAAAAGCGTTTCGCCGATGCTTGCAACGACCGTTGCACGATGAACGCTTTATTGGACGCGACGAAGAATGATAAGAACTCGCTATCTCCTTTCGCCAAGCTTGAGTGCGAAGAGATCGCGGCTCCAGTGATCACGCGGGGTCTGGGTGGTTTTGCACGACATGTCGAATCTCAGAACTGTTCCTCGCTCAGAACCGTTCCTGCAAAAAAGCGACTCAGAGCCGTAGCGCGTGTTTTCCGAGAAGCTTCACCGTAGTGGCCTGTGGACCTTTTTCGCCGATCTCTTGGGAAAACACCACTCGCGAGCCAATTTCCAATTCGGAAAGCTTTGCGCCAAGAACGCTGTTGCGATGAAAATATATCTCCTCGCCGTCGCTTCGGAGAAATCCGAATTCACCTGCGGGATCAAGTCGCACCACGGTTCCGATGGGTTGACCTTCGTGGCTCTTGATCATTCCCTCCATTTGCCGCGCGCTATCCTGAAGCCGCCGACGCGCCCGCTTGAACGCGTCATTTACCGCGAACGACAGTTCGGCATGTCGTTCGTCTGCCTTCGGTGTCCGTCCGATATTGACCTCGCGGCCATCCGGCAACGCCAGGCGGATATTGATGTCGTACTGGCCACCAGTTTGGTGACGCTGGCCGGGACCATTCACGACGATCCTGCATGCCGTAATGCGGCCATAGCGTTGCTCAAGCTTCCTCACATGGTCTTCGATCAGTTCCTGAAAGGCAGGACTGACAACCATATCCCGGAATTCTACTTCAACCGGCGTTTGCACTACTCTCTCCACTGCATAAAAGGCGTACGACTCTCAGTGAAACATCCGTATCGCGAGCGTATTAGTGGGGCGCGATACTACCCGTGAGTGAGATGCTTCTCGATTTCCCAGACCGGATGCTTGGTCAAATCCTTGTTTATCTCCGCAGCAACGCAGGATTTCGCGTCCGGATGAAATGCAAGTCGCAGTTCTGCGAGGATTCGCGGCGGCGCCACGACAATCAGCGTCTTCACCTTGTTGGCCCGGACAAGCCCTTCCTTCGCCGCGGCGACCATGCGAACGAAGTGATGCTCCTCAAGTTCGTGCCAATCGGTTGGCCCTACGGTGCTTCTGCCGCCTGTCCGCGATCCCTTGCTGATGCGCCCTGGCCGCTCAGTGCCCTGGTCATGGCTGGGTGGATTTTCGTCGACGAAGACCTTCTCGGTCTTCAGATTTGGGAATTTCGCATCGCCGTTGTTTCGCAAAAACAGAGCCCTTCGACCGTCGCCCACAAACGCCAACGCATCATGCGGAATTTTGAGATCCATAGGTCCTCCGGGTCTGCAATAGGCGGGGCGCATACTTCGCGGCGCATAAATCATCACTCAAACTACTTCTAATGCGCTTCGGCTCATGAATGATGCCTAAGTCGAGGCCATCGCTAGGATGCTATTGTCAGCCGGTCCCAGACATTCACTCCTGGGGCGGAAAATCTGCCACGAGCGGACTCATGCTTACAACAGTAAGATCGGTTTGTTCACCCCGCGCTGCAGACCCATCGAACCGGATCGAAACCTCATTCGATAGCAGCGTCGAAAACAGACAAAATCCAGAGGCCGGAACTGAGTCAGACAATTCCGACCTCTCGGCATTCTCTCAATGGCTATTAGGGACTAAGCAGCCTTGTTCGGCGCAGCGGTCTTGTTAGAGTTTGCGCCCGGTGAAGCACCCGACCTAACATTGATTGTCTTGGTGACTTTCGTCGCCTTGGCAGGCTTCTTGATTATGAGACGCAGCACGCCCTTGTCGAAATGTGCGTCGATGGCCCCGTCCTCTGGCTCGAAAGGCAGAGACATAGATCGGTAGAATGAGCCGTAGCTCCGCTCCTCGACATGCCAGTCCTTTTCCTCTTTCGTGCTCTCCGCCTTTTTCTCACCGGAAATCACTAACTGGTTTTCATCAAGGCTGACCTTGATGTCGTTCTCATCGACACCTGGAAGTTCGGCTGTCACTTCGAAAGCATCTTTTGTTTCAGCCACACTAATTGCCGGCGCTCCCGCCCCAATGTTGGGGGACGACGAACCCTGGTCGAATGCACGAAACACGTTTTCCATTTCGCGTCGCATGGCTCGAAATGGATCCATAAGATCTTGACTACTAGTCCACAATCTCGGAAGGCTCATTTGTTCTCTCCACAGATAGAAAAAATCTTGCGGAACTTGATACTCCCCCTAGCCCTGACGGCGTTGATTTACCTCAAAATGAGCCGAATTATTCCGAACTCGACGCGACACCCCACAGATCGATCAAAAGGAAGCCGGTTCTTACATAGGTGCCAATTCCAAACGCAGAGCAAAAACGAAATTGATCCAGATCATTCGTACCGGGCAGCTCTTCGCATAACCTTTCAAAGGCTCGGGGTAAGGGGGCAAAAAAATGACACGGGTTCTTTCACGGGATGGGGTGCGACCAACAAATAGCCAGAAGCTTTGTATGAGGACAATGCTAAGAAGCCTCATAGGCGAGATTGATTTCAACAGATTATGTCTTGGTATAGAGATTGGCACCCTCGACGAAGATGCTCTGCAAATTGTCGTTCCGGCCGAGAATTGTGCTGCCGACATCAAGCTTCACCACTCCGACGATTTTGCTGTCGCCGCCGAGTACGCGATTGGTCGGCCCATACGGACGGTGAGTGTGTTGTCGGCGGATCAGCTGCTCAGGTTTCCGCTGTGCAATAAGCCGATGCTGTCATCGTACAATGTCCGCGAATGGGATGGACCGGCCGCGCTCCAGCCTTGAATTGCTCAGAGAATGAGGGGGCCTAGAAGCACGAGTGGAGCACCATCGCTGCATTGCGGTTCGCGGGATGGCACAATATCGGAAGGAAGGGGCGACCGCTCCCGACCCGATGCCCTGGCTCGCGCTACAGCAATCTTAAAGATCCCCGCCCCCCAAGATCTTCTTGCCCGCCGCGGCCTGGGACATCGCATCCCGGCAAGGGTCGCTCACGTCTGCCATGTGCGATTTTATGCAGGCTCTAATACCGCCGGTGCCCGGCTCAATACCGGCACATAGTTTCGCAACGTCGGCCTTGCACACCTTTCCGGTCAGCGCAACCGTCAGCACGCGGTCCTGGCAGCTTGGCGACAGGTCGGTCAAATGCGATTTTATGCAAGCTTTGATCCGGCCTTCGCCGGGCTGAATGCCGGCGCACAGCGTCTTGATATCGCCGGCGCAGGGCTTGCCTGCCTGCTGTGCCACTGCGACAGAAGCTGACAGCAGCAGCGCTGTTAATATAATATGCCCAGATCGCATTCCTGCCATTTTAGATTCCTCTGTGAGTTTCAAAGAAGGCTTCGCCAATCCTGGGAGGATCAGATGCACACTTTCTCCAAAAGGTCGGCGGTTGCCCTAATCGCAGCTGTTCATCCACGGCTTCTCGGAAGGTAAGGTCATCTGTCTTGGATCAAGCAGACGCGGTCGGAATAGATTGCGGCTTGCCGGAACAGCTCTATGATATCGACTGGCGCAAGCAAATCGGCGGCACGGCCGTCACATTTTGTGCCCTTTCTGGCGCAGCAGATCCGTCAAGCGTATGCGCAAATCCTCGGCCGCCTTGCGACTGGCATCCTGGCCGATCTGCATGCCCTGCTGGGTGATTGCCAGCGATTTTTGCAGAAGCTTTTGTCCGACCGGAAGACGGTAGAACGCGTCAATTTCGCGCAGCTCATCCACCGTAAAGTTGCTGGCATAGAGGGAAGCAGCGCTGTCGACCATCGAGGAATAGTATGGCGCGTACGCATCCCCTATTTGCGCTGCCATCGCATCATAATCGCGCTCGATCTCTGGACGACCCTGTACCAACGCCGGCTTTATACTCAGGAGAATGACTGGAAGCAGCGCCTTGTACTGATCCGTCAACTTCATCGTAGAGATCAGGCTACGCGCCACCGCCAAAGCTTCGGGCGATGGTGTTTGCGCTGGTGCCGCGGAGGTCGAAAAAAGGAGCATAACACCGATGATCATCAGGCGTTTGGACATAAGCTGGTTCCTCCCAATAGATCAACAGTGTCCCAAGATTGGTTCTTCCGATCAAACAATTCTCATCCCTTCGATCGCTAAAGGAAAGAATGGCATTTACGCAGCTTGCCTCGATCGAACTGCTTAGCTTTGGTCTCAAGCCGGCTCCGGCTTCATGGCCGGTTTGGTCGTCTCAGTTTCGGACACATCAACGAACAGGTTCGGGACCTTTTCCGCCCGATCGAGAATCCACGCGAGCGCAGTCATGATCGCCACGCCGGCGATGCTAAGGGCGATTTGCCTCCAGTTACCACCGGGAAACTGCACAAGTAAGTAATGCACGCCGAATGACAGGAATACGCCGAGACAGAAATTCGGAAGCGAATGTTGACCGCACAGGATGAGCGGCCGCAACCAGTGGGAGGTCAGGGGACCCCAGTGGCGTGGGATATAGCGCGAGACCAGGACAGCCAGGGCGAGAAAATGCGTGAAACGCAGCATATCAAGATCGGTCTTGTCGATCGGGTAGATCGCCTTGATCATCCACTTCGGAACCAGCGATTCGAGAAAAGCGTTGTGCCAGGTCATCACGATGAAGAGCGCGAAGAGAATCCAGGCAACGGATATGACTAGCGCTGCCCGAGATTGGATCAGAAACCAAATCTTAGCCGCGCCTCCGATAGCGCACCATGCCCCGAGGAAGAACATCAATTGCCACGCATACGGGTTGAAATACCAATGAGTTCCCGGCGGATATGAAGCAAGATTCCAGTCGAACCAGCGCGCCAGCACGTACAAGATGGCGGAACCGAGCAGTGTCAAGTTCGGGCGGCGCACTAGGCACCACAGAACTAGCGGTGAAGCGAGCACCAGAACGATAAAGAGCGGCAGCACGTCGAGATCGACCGGCTTGTATCGCATCGTGAGTGCCTGCCAGATCAGCTCATCGGGATGTGCGAGAAAGCTGGCAACGTTGAACTCATCCTTGTACATCGGATTGTCGAATTTTCTGGCCGCGCGAGCGATCTGCGCAGTAAAAATCAGAAACAACAGAATGTGGGCGATGTACAAGTGCCAGGCCCGTACCAATAGCCGTTTGGTGGCAGCGAGAAAATTGCCGGTTTGAATGACTGGACCGTAGATGTAGCCCGCCAAATACCCGGAAATGAACACGAAGAATTCCGCAGCGTCGCTGAAGCCGTAGTTACGAAGCGTCAACCAGCCGACGACGTTGTCCGGAATATGATCGAGGAAAATCATCCACAGGCCGAGGCCCCGGTATAAATCGAGACGAAGGTCACGCTCAATTGCTTCCGAGATTGATGAAGCGTTTTTCGCCATTTACTTGTCCATCTGGTTCGATTGGCCGTTGCGGCCGGTTCCGCGGAGATCGTGAATGCGCCATGCGGATTGGAAAGAGTTGACTGCACAGCCTGGGCAGTGATGGACTGGTAGCGGTGTCCGAGGGGTTGCGGCTTGCGAGATTGCTGTGCCGCCAGGGCCGCACATCAACAGTGCAATCGATGAGCTAGCGACAGCTAGAGTTGACGAAAACCTCATGGCGATGTCCTCCAATGCGGGGGCATCCAATTCTACCCTAGTTCCCAAGGATATCCAATTAGCGGATGGCTAGCGGTTGACCAGCCACAAGATCACGCTCAGCACCACGCTGATGATGAGCGAGTTCATCAGCGGAAAGTAGAGGGAGAAGCCCGACCGCTCGATTGCGATGTCGCCGGGTAGCCGCCCGAGCCCGAGCCTGTCGATCAAAGGCCAGGCGACCCCGGCGACGGGCAGGACCAGTCCGAAGATGATAAGTGTGCGGGACATCTCATAGCCTCCTTCAGCCTGGCGTCGGCGGCCGATGCCCGCCCCGGCGCCACCTGGCCTCCCCTTGCAGCTAGGTATGGTCCTCGCGACGGCTGCAAGGCTTGCCAATGAATTTCATCTAGCGAAGCCTGCCTTTCGTCTTCGACAACTTCACCTTGGCTGGCGCGATCGAGTTCGACGCCTCGAAGGGGATCGACTAAGGACGCGCGGCCCCTCGCAGAACCTACCCCATCATTTAGACGATCTGTGCTTCCAGAATAGCGCTACCCAGCTGGCCAGGTCGCCGCCGCGTGGGGCCTTTTGGGCTTCGCGAACGGGGATGGCGCTAACTACATGGCTGATCGAACTAGGCGGTTCCGGTATGCCGAGTTTCCTTGCACGTTTCGCCGCAAGTTTGCGGTAGGCAGCGGCCTGCTTCTCAAACGACTCCTTCAATTTTGACGGCGGTTCTACAGCAGCCAGGCACTCAAATTTGATTGCAATGTCCAAATACTCGGCGATCAACTTCATCGCCGCTTCGCTATCCCATCGAGTCGCCCCACGCAACAATGCCCGTCCAGGCAATGGGCTCACTTTCGAGAATTTAACTATCAGCAAGGGCCGGCTCAGTGTCAGGCCTATGCGTCAGTCGATTGCCAATCGAGCCGTACATCCGCCGCGCCGGCCGCAAGCCTGGCAGGTAAATCGCGGCTCTAGATCGGACAGGCGAACGTTATCCGGCCATCGATCGCCGCTGATCTCAATTGAATGGCCGCATCGATAGTCAGCGCAAAAGATCAGGATGCCATGCACTCCGGCTGAGCGCGTTTTGGCGAGGTTCTAACTGCTCACTTCCCCAAAATGGGGACAAGGAGCAGCCCAATAGGCATTGCGCCCAGAGCGATGGCAAAAATTATGAAAGCCAAATTATCGCCGTGCATGCGCTCAAATATAGAAGGATTCGGAATTGCGATATGCCTACAACACTACAAGGGCGTTGCATTTTTCGTCGTTGTGACAATCCAGCCACTTGGACCACGGGCATTTGCGGCTAGCTAGTTGCGTCCCTAATTGCCCCGCCATCAAGCGAACAGCTTGGCACCAGCGGGTGCGCTCGGTAGCCGCAAATTGCTATCCTTCATGCGGTCGCCATTACAGCCGCCCAACGATAGTGCGAGAGCCAACATTGCTAAGACGCGCATCGCCTTGATCTCCCGGAATGCGTCCGACCTTCGGACGAGACGCAATCGGCAGAATCATTTCTGACCGGCCGGGACCGCTCCGGCCGCCTGGTCCTGAAGAGATGGCGGGTCGCTTTCGGCCGCAGGCGCGCCGCCGCTTCTAGGCTGGTCTGCCGACATACAGTCACCGGCCCAAAGCTTAGTCCCCCTAACGGTCCCGACGAACTTACAATCGGCCGATTGTTTCGATTTCGTCTGAGCCGAGGAGTTCTTACCGGCGGTCGGCGTAGTTTGTGCGAAATTTTCCGCGCGAAAATTCCTGAAGCGACTACCAGCCCGGCCACGCAGTGTCGATCGAACCCGTTCTCCGGCCGCGGTCTCCCGAAAACGGGAATATTTCAAATATTGGCCGGAGACTATCGGGTCTTTCGGAGACCTCTACCAATTCGCAAAAGCCCGCCGTTGGCGGGCGTTTTTGCGAATATCAGGGACACCTTCTCCGAGAACCGGACTGCCTGGCTGGCGACGCAGTGAGATTCGAACCAATCTCCACGCAATTTCCCTGCTAACAGGGAATTTAACAGGGAAAATTGCGATTTTTGGGTTTGGACGACTGATTTCGATGTAGGAAACCGCTGTGCCGCAGCGACTAATTCAGCAATTCCCTGCGCAGATTAACAGGGAAAATATTTCAAAGAACAGGTAATTTAAATGCAAGAACAGGGAAGGCGCCCAGGAATGGGGCGTTATGGACCTTACTGTCCGTCGCACGTTCGCGCCAGCGCTGCCGCCATTCCACTGCTTTCAAAGCCGAACAGGAACTGTCCCTGCTCAGTTGACAGTTGATAGTGAGGATAGGCTGAATCCCGCCGACATTGACCGCCATCACTAGCAAACCTCACTACCCCCGGCCGGTACGTTGCGTTTGCCGGCGGGCAAGCGCCCCACCCTGGCTGCGGCTCGGAAGAAGATGATGTTACCGACGTCATTTAAAAATAGATTTCAGATTCACGTAACAAATGGCTTTGAGGGACGTAGAAGCCTCGGTCCGTGTTTGTTGTTGAATTGACAAGAGTTTGCCGTACCGAAGCCAGTCGTGTTGATCCGAGCGTTGGGGTTGCGTAGCATCGGTCGCGTGGAAAGCAGGTTCGATTTTTTCGACTTACTAGGCAGCGCCCGGGTATCGAGGAATCGTCATGAATCACGAGAGCGCAGTTTCGAATGCCAAAGAAATCGCCGATCGCATTCTCGCGCCGGCGGCTAGGCAAAACGACAGGGAGGCCCGATTTTCGTCGGAGGCAATCGCGGCACTTGGTCCTGCCGGATTGCTGGGAATCATACTGCCTACTGAGGCAGGTGGCACGGCACTCGGAGCGCGGACCCTCGCTGCCGTGATTGCGACACTTGCACAGGCGGACGCGTCTGTGGCGATGGTCTATTTGATGCATGTCTGCGCCAGCGCCACGATCGCGGCGGCCCGTCCGGGCGCTACGGTCGCACAGGCATTAAGAGAGATCTCGGCCGGAAAACACCTGACCACCCTGGCGTTCAGTGAGGCCGGATCGCGCAGTCACTTCTGGGCGCCAATCTCGCGAGCCAGACGAAACGCTGCCAACGTGCACCTCACGGCCAAGAAATCATGGGTGACGAGCGCCGGTCACGCGCAAAGCTATGTCGTTTCAGCACTCGCCCCTGAAGGCAAGAGTCCGACGGATTCAACCCTTTATCTTGTCGCCAGTGGTGCGTCCGGGCTGTCGGTCGCGGGCTCATGGGACGGTTTCGGGATGCGTGCCAACGCTTCGGCGCCGATGGTCCTTGAGGATTGCGAGGTCGCGCCTGGTTTTCAGCTGACGGACGACGGTGCCGGCTTCAAAGCGATGCTGGAGGTCGTGCTTCCACTGTTCAACCTTGGAACGTCGGCGGTCGCACTCGGTCTTTGCCGTGCCGCGGTGGCGGAGACCGCTGCTCATCTCAATAGCGCTCGCTTCGAACATTTGGGACAGACCCTGGGAGAGAGCCTTCCGACGCTTCGTGCGCAGCTTGCCACAATGCAGATTGACACTGATGGGCTTGCGGCGCGCATCGACGATCTGGTCGATCACCTGGAGCGCCCACGGGATACCACCATGCTGCGCGTGCTTGAGAGCAAGGCATCGGCGGGCGATGTTGCTATCGCCGTCACTTCGACAGCGATGCGGGTGTGCGGTGGCGCTGCCTTTTCCAAGCATTTGGCGATTGAGCGTTTTTTCCGCGACGCGCAGGCCGGCGCTGTCATGGCGCCGACCGGCGACGTCCTGCGCGAATTCATCGGCAAGGCCGTTTTGGGAATACCGCTGTTCTAGCGGTCCTATCCTAACATTCGCATTTGAATATTGCGCTTGAGAAGCGAGAAGCGATTATGAACCGGACGATCTGGGTAGGTGCCGTCGCTTATGATCCGAAGGTGGTCAGTATTTGGGAAGGCATGCGGCGGTACTTTCACGAGGAAGCGCGCCTATCTGTCGAAGTGGTGTTGTTCCAAAGCTACGAGGCGCAGGTCGCCGCCCTCCTAGCATTGTCCGGCGAACCGGTGCCGCGCATTGACATCGGATGGAATACGAACCTCGCCTATATCCAGGCAGATGCCTGGAGCGACCACCGTTGCCGTCCAATCGCGATGCGCGATACCGACGTGGGCTGGACGACCAAAATCGTCGCGGTCGCCGGTGGGCCGGTCGCTAAACTTTCCGATCTTAGCAGCCGTACCTTGGCGCTGGGCAGCCGCGATAGCGGCCATGCTGCAATCCTCCCAGTTTACTTTCTGCAGCGCGAGGGACTGGTTGAGGGAAAAGACTTCCATACACTTCGCTTCAACACTGACCTGGGTAAGCACGGTGACACCGGCACGAGCGAGGCCGATGTCATTCGCGCGGTCCTCGACGGCCGCGCCGATGCTGGCGCAATCGGTAGCCCATTCTGGAACGCCGTGCGTACCGAGCGTCTGGTGCCCGTAGGTGCGCTAACCGAAATCTGGACCTCGCGGCCTTTTAACCACTGCATGTTCACAGCGCGGTCCGATCTCGACCCCTCGCTGGAGCAGCAGTTTGCCAAGGCACTATTGGCCATGAGCTACGACAACCCGGCGCATCGTCCGGTGCTCGAAGCGGAAGGGCTGCGCCAATGGATAGCGCCGCAGCTTGACGCTTATTCCGATTTACTGGAAGCTTCGGCGCAACAAGGCTTTTTGACACGGCCTTCGGCGTAGTGGCCAATCGTTCCGCCCTGAGCTTTGCAGTCAGGCGCAATTGAAAATTCTGGCCAATCGGCGTTGATGCTCAGATTCGCGATCGAACGCGCGGCACACGGCTGCAAAGGATTCAGCTAGTGGAAAGATTTCGCGGCTGACCAGCAGGTCGTTATCCTCGGCTCCGACCGGATGCCAAAACACGCCTTCCGCCGTAATCGTCACCTCGGGAACCAAATCTATCCTTGCCAAAGCGATGCCCTGCGTGGCGGAGCCTCGCAGGGCAATCCGCCTGATAACTCGGTTTTCCTCGCTAATGCGATGGGCGTCTAGGAAGCCGCGGAATTCCTCAGCCTCCGCGTCAGTCGACACAGTCGCCGCCAGTCGCACCCGGAATCCTTCGGCGCGGGCCTGCTCGATTCCTTTCCAGGCACGTGCCCATGTCCCCATTCCACGATGGCTTTCGTGTAGCTCCGGCATCGGGCTGTCGAGGCTGATTTGCAAGGTTACGCGCTCGCGTGGCAACGAGCGCAGCGTTTCGAGCCGACTTCCGCCAAACAGCATGCCGTTGGTGAGGACCGTGACCGGCGCCGCCACAGCACACGTGGCAAGGATCTCGCCAATATCGGGCAGCATAAATGGCTCGCCGCCGGTCACAAAAATTTCGCTTACGCGGAGTTCCGCCGCCTCGACAGCGATCCTTCGCACGCGCTCGATACCAAGTGCCCGCCGTGGAGCTTTGGGCGACGAGCGCACGCAACAGTAGTCGCAGCTCAGGTTGCAGTCGAAGTTGGTGTAAAGCCATAAGCGAGAGCCGACAGGCCGGTCTCCTGCCATTTTCTCAGGAGGTTCTCCGTAGCGGAGCACCCAACGGGTTCGACCCTCTTCGACTGCGGTGTCAATCAAGCTGTTTCGGGTAAAACGACACCACGCCTCGAGGTCGAAGCCGATGCTTGGGTCGCTGCTGATCACGGCTACGAGATCGCCCTTACGGCGACTGCGTAGTGCAGCTATCAAATCCGGCAGGAGGCCCGAAGCAAATGTCTTGCTGCCGGCGTCGAGCTCAACGTTCGCAGGCATTCTCATGCAGTGTACTATAGTTCTTGCCTCAAAAAATCCAAAACGGTCTTCCCTGCTAGCCATGAGCGCCGCTAGGGGGACAGCGGGCTAAATCCTTTAGAAAGTCTCATGAGCATTTACCGTGTTTTGGGCAATGATTTACGCAGATTCACAATAACCTATTGTGTTGGCGTCCTTTTCTGCGGGAAATGTCATGACAATCGCATTTAGCGAACAACGTGTTGAGCCCGATTTCGCCGCCGATCTCAGGTTCGATATATCTTGCTGTCAGCGGCGAGGATCTGCTGCGCGCGGTCGAGCAGCGAATGGGTGCCCTCCCCGCTGAGCTTCGACAACTCTTTGTCGCTTCTCGACCCCCGCCGTTATGCGGAAAGGGCGACCTCCTAACAACCGCGCTGCCCTGGATTTTGCGATGGGAGACCTCGATGAGCGCTATTCGTCATGTATGGACGGCCCCCTCTCGGCAAGGACTTTTTTGGTATTGCGGTCATGTATTTGCTCCATGGATCGCTGCGTTCGTTGCGCGCCTGCGCGAGCTCGGCTGGATTGACGGGCGAACTGTTGCGATCGAGTATCAATGGTCGGAAGGACGTACCGAGCGCTACGCTGAAATCGCCGCGCAGTTTGTACGCCAGAAAGTGGATGTCATAGTTACCATTGGAAGTGCCGTCCCTACGGTAAGGCATGCGACCAGTGTCATCCCGATCGTATTTGCTGTGGCGATCGACCCGGTGGGCGCTCCGCAAAAATCCCAACCCTTCGAGGTAGCGTTTGGGCTCATGAAATCCAGCATCCAGCGCGAACCGCTCTTCGGACAGCCGACCCCGGGAATCGTGCCTGGTCCAACCCCATGCCACCGCTGTCCCGGCAGTCGAACGCCAACTTGATCGCCAGCTTTATGACGCCGTAGTGACCGGTGGGGGCATTCGCCTGCCGCCGAAGAGCTTGCTGTATCGGTTCGATTTAATCGCAGTATTTCAAGCTGTCGAAGTCAGGCACGCAAAATGGGCGTGCCGTTTGAGAATTCAAAGATCAAGCGCAGAAATATTCTGGCAAAATGTGCGGCGGCGGAAAGAGCATTGGCTCTTTAGGAGCGAGATAGTGTTTGGCCAGTTTGGACCCGGACAATGAGCCGGAGGACCTGATCAGAGCAACCGGCAGCGGCACCAATCTGTCAGCGGATGAAGCCGACGCTCCCGAAGACTCCCCGAAGCGAAGAAACAATAAGTGCAGACGCGGCGGGGTTATGTGCGGGACCTACGTGTGCGTTGGGCCCTGGAGCAGACATACCGCTATGTCCCGACGCCCTGATTGACGACGGTCTGCTCGACCTAATGATCCTGCCCGCAATGGATCATGCAGCGCGACTGGACGCTTTCTCGCATTTGCTACGCGAAGGCGTGCCGCCGCCGGCCTGCCGGCCATTGCCGATCGGTCGGTACGCCGGCTGAATGCGCAAAATCGTTGGCGGTGCCCATTGGAATGATACCGAGAGAGCACCCGTCAGGTAATCCAGCCGCATGGGCTGTGGCAAAAACCTCGTTGACCGTGCCATCGCCGCCGCCGGCGACGATGCAATTAATTTTTCCTCGGCCAGCTTCAGCAACGGCTTCGCCGGTCAGTCTTACCGCATCGCCGGGTTCCCAAGTGACCCGCACTTCCACAGTCTGACCGTCCTCGCGCAGCGCGCTAATGGCTGTTCTCAGTCGAGTATCGCTGGCTGTCTTACCGTGCAGAATAACGCGGATGGGTGCCACACCTTTTGACCCTGTGTTCAAGAGCTCAAGTTCAGCTCGGGCGCCTCAGACGATGACCGCTTCGGGTTATTCAATTAGCCGGGCGAAGTCTTAGCGCAATGAATGAATAACTCAGTACATCACATAACGGCTTGTCAGACGAACGCGCTCAACCCGGTGATCGATTTTCCGACAATCAGAGTGTTCATCTCCCGTGTGCCTTCGTAGGAATAAATCGCCTCGGCGTCGGCCACGAAACGCCCGATGTGATTCTCGAGCAGGATGCCGTTGCCGCCCAAGAGCTCGCGCGCATAACCAACCGTCTCGCGGCACTTGACCGTGCAGAATGCTTTCGCAAGCGACGCATGCTCGTCCAACATGACGCTTTCGTCCTGTAACTGAGCCAGCCGGAGCATCATCGCCTGGGTCGACGTGACATTGCCGAGCATGCGCACCAGCAGGTCCTGCACCAACTGGAAGCCACCGATCGGCTTGCCAAACTGCCTTCGATCGGTCGCGTAGCGCAATGCATGTTCATAGGCGCCCATCTGGCAACCCACGGCAAACCAGGCAACGCCCGTGCGCGTCATTCGCAGGACTTTTGCAGTGTCCTTGAAAGAATTGGCCTTCTGCAGGCGATCCGCCTCGTCCACGCGACAGTCCTTCAGCGTAATCAGTCCGTTCTGCACGACCCGCAGCGCCATTTTGGTCTTGATCTTCTCGACCGAGAATCCCGGATTGTCCTTGCCGACAACGAAGCCCTTGACCTGGTTCGAGCCTTCTTCGCGTGCCCAGATCACGTTTATGTCGGCAAAGGTCGAATTTCCAATCCATTTCTTCTGACCGTTGAGGATCCAAGTGTCGCCATCGCGACGGCAGGTGGTCAGCATCCCGCCCGACGTTGCTGATCCCACCAGCGGCTCGGTGAGGCCGAACGAGCCGATCCTCTCGAAACGCATCATCGAGGGTAGCCAGCGTTGCTTTTGTTCCTCGTCCCCGCAAAGGTAGATCGACCCGGCCGACAACCCGGTATGCACGCCCCAAAACGTCGCAATCGACGCATCGACACGCGCCAGTTCCATTGCGACGAACCCGTTCAGAAGCCAGCTACCGCCGGCCGCGCCGTACCCTTGATAGCCCACACCGCCGATGCCGACCTCGGCCATTTTCGGAATGACCGCGAATGGAAATTCGTCACGGCCCCAATAATCCTCGATCACAGGCGCGACGACGTCCTCCGTGAAGTCGCGGACGCGCCGCACCAGCGCCCGTTCCTTTTCGTCGAGCACGTTGGCAATATGATAGAAATCGCCGTTGACCGGGGGCGGTACGTAGTCCGGCTTCTTCGTTTGTGCCGCTTGCAAATTCGCCATGAAATCCTCCTCTTGAGTGGTGAGGCGTGGCCCGATGTTTCGTGGCTGCGGCGCGACGACTCGTTCGCCTCGCGCCGGGTCGTTCGTTTCGCACTGCCCGCTGGCAGCGAGGATGTCAGGCTGACTTGTTCCTCCCGACGCTGTCGCGGAACTCCTCGAAGCTTTCCTTCATCCGATCCTGAATGATCTTCACGGCCTCGGTGGTCGACTGCCGCGCCGTCGCCGTGCTGTCCTGAGCCCCCTTGACCGCGATGTCGAACACCCTTCTGGCAAATTCAGATTGCAGGGCGAGATTCTCCTGGACCTTGCCGAGCGGCTTGTATTCGCGCGCCAGCGACGTAGCCTCCCGCAACCCGGCCTCGAGAACTTCGCGCTGCTTTTGCGCGACCGACTGAACGCCCTGCGCCGCCACCTTGGCACTCCGGCCCAGCGCATCGAGGTTCTTCTTCTGTGCCTCGAGCAGTTTCTCCACGTCCAGCTTTGGCAATCCGAGATCGCTGCCGAACTTTCTGAACATATCCAGATATGAGTTGCTGTCTGTCATGGCGTTCTCCCTTACCTGTCGTGTCAGTTCTGTTGACGTTCACCTCTCGCCTTCGGAAACAGGCAATCGACCATTCGTGGTTTCCCGTTCGATCCGGGATCGACGGATTTGCTCTTGTCGAGGAGAAACGCCTCTATCAGGGCCGCGGTTTCCGCTGGACGCGTCACCATGAACAAGTGTCCATCGTCAATCATCCGCAGCTCCGCGTTTGGGATTAACCGCGCCAGGATTCGACCGTTGATTGGAGGAACGAGCGGATCATCGCTACCCATCAGGACGAGCGTCGGCTGCCGCAGCGACCACAGCCACGGCAGGCTGGTCCAACCGGTGATGGCAAGTAGCTGATAGAGGTAACCGAGATTGCGCGCGCCATGCATGGCCGCCGCGTGCGGACCGACAAGGGACGGATCCTTGCGAAAAGCCCCGCCATAGATGTCCGCCGCGATCCGGTTCATGTAGTCCTTATCCGTGTAGCGGCGCGGCGTGGCCATCTTCCACAACACCGAAGGACTTGCCGGCACCATGATGACGCCCGGCGTGGTCGCAGCCAACACCAGCCGCCGGCAAAGTCGGGGATATTGATGCGCGAATTGCTGCGCGATGCCGCCTCCCCAGGACACGCCGGCAGCGTCGATCTCGTGGTAGCCGAGCTCTTGGACAAGGCCGGCCGCGAGCCGCGCCAGCGTCGACGGACGATAGGGCAGCAACGGACGCGGCGAGCCGCCGACGCCGGGTACGTCAAAGACGATCGCCGTTGTCGCGGTCAATGCCGTGAGAAATGGCCGCGCCAGCTCCCAGTTGGCTCCGATTCCATTGAACAGCAAGAGCGGTGGTCCGTGGCCATCGCCGTACCTGATCGCGACCTGAACGGACTGCCCGCCGATCAGGAGCTGCCGTGCCTCGATCTCGCCCGCTTTCGCGCTTGTTGCGACGGGCCGGGTCACCCCGCCTGGCTGTTCCCCTTCGGCAAGATGGTCAATCAAAGACGTAGGTCCCCGGAGCTGCGCCAAGGACCGGATGGGGCTCGCTGCCAAGCGAGGCGGGTGCGGCTACCTTCTCGCCTGAACGCGGGTGCAGCCAATCGCGCCAGTCGAGCCACCAGCTTCCCTTGCGCTTCTCGGCCGCCGCCAAAAACGCATCCGGCCCCGATCGATTGACCGGCCCGATCACGAAGGAGGCTTTTGGATTTGTCGGCGGATTGAGCAAGCTCTGCAGGTGGCCACTGTTTGAAAGCACAAAGGTTGTGCCCTCGCCCATTATCTGCGCGGTCCTGTGCACGCCCTTCCACGGCGTGATGTGGTCGGTGACGCCGGCAACGACGTAGCAATCGGCCTCGACCTTTCCCATATCGATGGTCTTGTCGTTCAGCGCGACCTTTCCGGCACTGACGAACGGGTTGGTGAAATAGAGGTCGAGATAATCGCCGTGCAGGCGGGCGGGAAGCCGCGTCGTGTCGGCGTTCCAGAACAGGACATCGAAGGCTGGCGGCTGGTTGCCGAGCAGATAATTATTAACCCAGTAGTTCCAGATCAGGTCGTTTGGCCGCATCCAGGCGAACATCCGCGCCAGTTCGTGGCCGTCGACCATGCCGCGCAGCCGCGAGGCTTCCTTGGCCGCGAGCATCGTCTCCGGCGTCATCAGGCAGCCGAAAGCACTCTCGTCGGCCGTGCTGGGGTCGAGCAGGCAGACCGCTAGCACCATATTCCTGATCTTCTTCTGCGTGGCGCTTCCAAGCGTTGCGAAATAGGCCGTCGAGGTGATGCCACCCGAGCAGGATCCCATCATCGAGATGTCGTCGCTGCCGGTCACGTCCCGCGCGACGTCAACCGCTTCATCGAGCGCCGCGACATAGGTATCTAGTCCCCAATCGCGGTGCTCCGCGGTGGGATTGCTCCAACTCACGCAGAACACCTGAATGCCGCTGTCGAGCAGGAAACGAACCATGCTTTTGTCGGGCGAAAGATCGAGCGCATAATATTTGTTGATCTGCGGCGGGGTAATGACCAGCGGCCGCTTCCACACGTCCGGTGTCGTCGGAGCATATTGGATCAACTCCAGGAGCTCATTGCGGAAGACTACGGCGCCCGGAGTGGTTGCGAGATTCTCGCCGACCTTGAAAACGCTCTGATCGACCATCGACGGCATGCCACCGTTTCGAGTGAGATCGTCGAGGTAGTTCTTCAGCCCATCCCAGAGGCTTCGGCCACCGGTATCGACGAATTTGCGAACGGCCGCCGGATTGGTCAGCATCGCGTTGGTCGGAGCGACCGCGTCGATCAGGATATCCGTTACCAAATGTGCACGCGCCTTGTTGACATCACTCAGCCTTGTCTTGTCGACCAGGCCGCTGACCGCATCACCCCAGGCGAGATAGGCCTTGAGCAGGCCGCTGTGCAGCCCGCTCTCCTTCCAGGCTGGATCGGAGAACCGCCTGTCCCCGGCCTTCGGGGCGCGTTCGGATTGGCCTGTGAGTATCGCGCCCATTTCACCGAGGAAGGATATCCACTGCTCGGTTGCAACCTTCGGCTCATTGATCACTGCCCTGAACAGGATGCCCGCGCTGTCGACCAGATCCTGCCCGCGGATCCCGACAAGCGGATTGAGGGCGAGTGTATTTCGAGATGCTTCTTCGGAGATCCCTTCGACGGACGGGGATTGGCTGCGATCGTCTGTGCTCATCATCGTCAGCGTGCTCCGGTCGCGGGAATGAGCAGCGCCAGCGTTTCTGCTATCAGCGCCGGTTTGTCGGATCCCTCGACTTCCAGCGTGTTCTGGGTCTTCATGACGACCTGTCCACCCTCTCGCGGCTCGACCCCGGCGAGGACGACGCGCAGCCGCACGCGTGCACCGGCCGGCACCGGCGCAAGAAACCGGACTTTATCGATACCGTAGTTCAGGCCCGCCGCCGCGTCCCTGGGGATGACGCCGATCTCCATCGCCAGCGGAGCCACCATTGCCAACGTCAAATAGCCATGGGCAATTGGGCCGCGGAACGGACTTTCCCGCTTCGCCCTTTCAACATCGACATGAATCCACTGCCGATCGCCGGTGCATGCAGCAAACGTATCGATACGCGCCTGATCGACCGTGACCCAATCAGACAGACCGAGTTCCCGTCCAACTCGTTCGCCCAAACCGGCGAGGGTGAGATTGCTCACGTTTTCCTCCTCGATCTTTCGATTTTTGATCGGCTAGCGGCCGCCGTACCGCTCGCGCAGCTCTTTCTTGTTGATCTTGCCGACACTCGTCTTGGGAATGCTGTCGATGAAAAGGATCTGCCCGGGAATTCCGTATTTCGAGATGATGCCCTTGTCGGCGAACGCCTTGAGATGCTCCTTGATCACCGCGTCGTTTAGGCCCTCCGCGCCGGACGCACGCTTCACCACCAGCGCCAGCGGCCGCTCGCCCCATTTGTCATCCTTGACGCCGACGACGGCGGCCTCGGCGACGCCCGCGCATTGCGAGATCAGATCCTCGATCTGCAGCGATGAAACCCACTCGCCGCCGGTCTTGATGACATCCTTGATGCGGTCGGTGATTTGGACGTAGCCGTTCGGGTCGACTACGGCGATGTCGCTGGTGTGGAGGTAACCTCCTGCCCAGAGTTGCTCGGAGCCTTCGGGGTTGTTGAAGTACCCTTGGGTGAGCCAGGGCGCACGCAGAACGATCTCGCCGGCGGACTTGCCGTCATGCGGCACGTGCTTCATGTCAGGGTCGACGATGCGCAAATCCACCAGCGGCCCGGCCATACCGGCTCCGACGCGGAACTCGACCTCCCCGTCCGGGTCGCCGGTGAGGTCTTTCGACCGCACATGGGAAACCGCGGCCAGCGGGCCGGTTTCCGACATCCCGTAACCGGCAAAGATGTCGATGCCCGCTGCAAGCGCCTGCTTGGCCAGAGCTTTTGGCAGGGCCGAACCGCCGATCACCATCTTCAGACCCTTCAGATCGACATTGGCGCTCGCTGCCGCGTTGAGCAGCATCTGCAGAATGGTCGGCACGCCATGGGTGAAGGTGACACCCTCGCTCTTGATCAGCTTGACCAGCATCGCCGGTTCGTAACGCCCGGGATAGATCTGCTTGACACCGGCGAGCGTCGCCGACCAGGGGAAGCCCCAGGCATGGACATGAAACATCGGTGTGATCGGCATGTAGACGTCGTCGCGCGAGAAGCGGCCCTGTTCGCCCGCCAAACCGAACAACGCCAAACCACAGATCGAGTGCAGTACAAGCTGCCGGTGGCTGTAATAGACCCCCTTCGGCAGCCCGGTCGTACCGGTTGTATAAAAGGTGGTCGCCTGGGTGTTCTCGTCGAAATCGGGAAAATCGTAATCGGGCGAAGCCGAGGCAAGCAGACTCTCATATTCACCGACGAAAGGCAGGCTGCCGGTCTGCGGCTCGGATCGATCCGACATCACGATCAGCCGTTTGACTTTCGGCAATTGCGGCATGAGCCCTTCCAGCAATCCAACGAATTCCTCGTTGACAAGCAGCGTCGAAGCGCCGGCGTGGTCGATCGTGTAGGCGATCTGTTCGGGCGACAGGCGAACATTCACCGTTTGCAGGACGGCGCCCATCATGGGGATCGCAAAGAACGCCTCGAGAAATCGATGGCTGTCCCAATCGAGTACGCCGACTGTGTCTCCAGGCACGACGCCGGCCTTGCCCAGGGCAGACGCCAGTCGGCTAATTCGCTCGCTGATCTGGCGATACGTAAAGCGCTTCAGATCGCGATAGACCACCTCCTGGTCCGGCGTCTGGACGCGTGGCGTATGCCATAGCTGCTTGAGTATCAGCGGGTATTGATAAGCGGAATTGGTGACCTGGATCAGCCGTCCGACCACGGTGGCCTCCCTTGAACTTGTCCTTTTCTTTAACGAAGCGTCGGCCTTTCTGATCGCTGCGGATCGCCGGGCTGCCGCTCCGTCGTGTGACGGTCCACCGCGCGACATTGGCCGAAGCGTCGCACGACGCCCGGCATTTGTGAAGATCCGAAACGGCGACCAACCGGGTCTTTCTCCGACACGCTATCGTCTTTGGTCGCAACAGTCTTTACCGTTCTTGCTCCTTTCGCGCGAAGATCGCCCACGCCATTTCGTCAGCGCGCATTTCTGCTTCTGGGTTGCTCGAGACTGAACTTCAAGTCGATGAGCCGCAAGGTCTGCAAGCCACCTCGACGCTCCTCAACAGGTGAGCATTGTTTGCTCATCGACTTGAAGCAAAATCCCTGATCGATTGCCTTGAAGAGGTTCTCGGAAACCTGAACGTGCCGTCAGATCGCACCGGCTTCGCGCGCAAGTGCGGCGGCTTGTGTGCGCCTGCGAGTGCCAAGCTTTTCATAGATGCGCCGCAGGTGCGTTTCGATCGTGTTCTCCGTCAGGAACAGGTCTCGCGCGATCGCCTTGTTGGTGCCTCCTTTCCAGACAAGTCGCAATATCTGCGCTTCCCGCGTTGTCAGGCGAAGTGCCGTGCCCGCTCTCTCGCTTGAGGCACTTACCGCGGTGCTGGGAGAAGCATGCGGGGCCGACAGCTCGCGTAACAGGTCGACCCCGCGTGCCTCGCCACTGACCATCGAACGACCCACAAGCGCCGTCATCGTCGTCCAGGCATCGTCGACCAGCACGCGCACCATGCCGTTGGCGGACGCCGCCGTCACGGCCTCGTCAAATGCGATCGTCGCCTCGCGATGCCGCCCCGCCCCTTCGAGAGCCTGTGCTTGAAGTATTTGCAAGCGAAGCGCTCTCCGCCGCCGCCCGGCGGCTTCCGCAGTCTGGAGCGCCATACGCAATTGTGAAAGTGCATGGTCACACTGACCGGTCGCAAGTTGCAGACGCAAGCTTGCAATCAAAACATCCTCGATCTCATTCGCCTGGAGATTGAATGCGCCGAAACTTTCCCAAAGCTGCTTGTCGCTGCCGTTCGCAAATGCTCGACGTGCGCCCTCGATATCGCCTCTTCGCAAGGCGGCGTAGCATCGCTCCAGCCAGGAGGTGACGCAGAGTCGGGGAAGGCCGCGCCGCGCGCCAAGGTCATTCAGCTGGATCATTATCGCCTGACCGGCGTCTCCGCGTCCGCCAAGAAAGTGCAATCGGGCGGCGATGCGGTGCAGCGCGATCACATGATCCGGCATGCCTGTTTCAACGACAATTGGCATATAGTCGTCGACGAAGGCCTGACATGCGTCAAGCTCGTTCGCCTCGTACAGTAATTCTACAAGATAAGTCGCAACGACGGCTCCAGAACTGCCGTATCTCTGGCCCGCAGCAATGGCACGGTTCATTGCACCTTCGAGTGTAGCGCGCGCGGCACTCATATTGCCGAGATTGAGTTCAATCGCGGCGGCAAAGCACGCGGCATAGCTCAGAACGTAGAGTGCCTCGATGGGCTCGCAGGCCTGCCGGGCTTCTGCAAGATGCCGTTCCGCGGCCGCGAATCGGCCTAGTGACATATCGCAGAAAGCCAATGTATTGCTGGCGAGGCCGGCCGTGAAGGGACCGAAGCGTGACAGCTTGAGGCGCAGTGCATCTGCAGCCTGCGACAGCTCGGGTACTCTATCCGTCCAACCGAAAAGCATCAGTCGCATGGCGGCAATTTGGTCATCGTCGCCGTCGCCCATGTCATTCCTGCGCTCGATGATCTCCATATATCGCCTGGCCGCGTCATACCGATGCGCAAAAATTGCCGCGAAGGCAGCGGCACGGAGCAAAGCCGGCCGGGTGTAGATCTCCTCGTCCGGCAGCCTCTCGATCGCCTGTGCCGTATCGGCGACGCGGCCCGAGCGTACGTTGTCCATCGCCGATCCCGCAAGCAGATTTGCCGCGAGCGTAAAATCCTTTGCCGCAAGGGAATGAGCGACGGCCTCGATCATCAAGCCGTGGTCAGCGGTCCATGCGGCTGCTCGTTTGTGTAATTCCCGGAATTCCTCCTTGGCTTCTCGCAGCAGTCGGCCCCGAAGGAAATCAGCCAATAGTGGATGATAACGAAACCAGCGCTGCTCGGCGTCGATCGGTGACAGCGGAAGATTGTCACGCAAGATCTCCGCAAGTATTTCTTCGCTGTCGTGGCGCTGAAGTGCGGCATCGCTGAGCTCGGCACAAAAATCACCAAGCACAGAGGATCGCAACAGGAAGTTGCGTTGCGCGGGCGGACGTGTGTCAAGGACTTCTTGCGCCAGATATTCGGCGACGCCCGCACTGGCCGCGGAAACAGGTACTATTGCATCGGAGCGGCGGCCGCCCCTGGCACGCAGGGCCACCACTGCAAGCTGCAGCGCGGCGGGCCAGCCCTCGGTTTGGCGTTGCAGCGCGCGGATCGCAGGCGCTCCGATGCGAAGTCGCTCCAGATAAGCCTGGGCTTCGGCAGCCGTGAAGCGCAAGTGCGTCTGGTCGAGTTCAAGTAACTGGCCGTTGGCGCGCATCTTGCCGAGCGCCAGACGAGGCGTCGCGCGGCTGGCGAGGACGATGCGATGGCGCGGGTCGAGATTGGCTAGCAGTCGCTGCAAAAAACCCCAAACCTCATCGTCAACGATCAATTCCAGGTCATCGATAAACAGGGCGACCCGGGTTTCGGAGAGTGACAACCAGTCAAACAGATTGGCTTCCAGGCCGTGTGCTGAATTGCCGACGATTGGGTGGTCGTCATGGGTCACGGGTGTGACGAGGTCTCCGAGCGATGCTTGCGCTGCCCCGACAAGCGATCCCACGAAGCGGCCCAAATCGTTGTCGGCTCGCTCGACCCGCAGCCAGAATGCGGCAATGCCTCGGACTTGAAAATGTTCGCGCAATTGCTGCATGAGCGTGGTTTTGCCGAACCCCGCAGGCGCGCAGATCAGCGTGAACTGCGCCACGCTTCCTTCGATGCGGTTGACCAGAGCAGCCCGCTCGACAGCGGTGGGCGGCGCGGCTGGGGGCGAGAAGCGGGCGTTTCGCAAGCCAAGTGTTTGACTTGTCTGGGATAACGGCATTGGGCCCTCCCGCCCCGATGCGAGGCAGCACGGATGCTGCGACCGCGCGATTCGGCTGTCAATACCGGCTCACGACACGACTGCCGGGGCAGTTCACGGGTCTCCGTGATGTATCGCCAGCACTCTTTTTAATAGACTCGGCTGTGTTGCGTATCGTCTGACGGTTGTGGGTGACGCAAATGGCTCGCCAAGATATTGCCCCCTGGTCATCGTGTGAGTGCGGGGCCTGGAACATTTGGTCGCCGTCGTTTCTTGATTATTCGCACCCATCGTGCCGAAGCGAGGCGTGCGATGCCTGACCGCAGCAATGGCAACTCGGTACAGCATGCGCTCGGCAACAGGCGGCTGCAGCGGGTCCTCGAATTCGTGGACGACAATCTTCAAAATCCGATTTGTCTTGCGGATTTGGCGGCGATTGCCAACCTCAGCCCGTTTTACTTTTCGAGGACCTTCCGTGAAACGACCGGATTATCCCCGCACCGTTTCGTTCGGGAGCGACGGCTCGAAAAAGCGAAGCAACTGGTTGTCGAGGGAAAAGCCGGGCTAACGGAAATTGCAGCGATTTGCAATTTTTCGTCCCAGGCGAGTTTTACGCGGGCATTCACACGGCTCGTGGGGCTGTCACCGGCCAAATATCGTCAACTTCACAGAACTACCCACCCTTGAAAAGGAGAACACCATGTCTGAACAAGTTCGACATGCGGAGACGTCGGGAATGGTGAAGGCGGTCACCGTGGCCGATTACATCGTCGAGCGCCTTGCCGCAGAGGGAATCAGTCACTGCTTCGGCGTTGCCGGTGATTACGCGTTTCCGATCTGCGATGCGGTCGACAGCAGCACCAAGGTGAAGTGGATCGGCTGTTCCAATGAATTGAATGCGTCTTACGCCGCAGATGGTTATGCGCGCATTCGGGGCGCGGCGATGCTGGTCACGACCTATGGCGTCGGCGAGCTGTCCGCCATAAACGGCGTGATGGGCGCCAAGGCCGAACGATCACTGGTTTTTCACGTCGTCGGAATGCCTTCCTATCAGAACCAGCGCTTGGGCAAGATTGCCCATCACACCCTCGGAAACGGCGTCTTCGGCAATTTCGTCGACCTGTCCGCAAGCGCCGCGTGCAGTCATGCGGTCATCAACCCGGAAAACTGTGTCGTCGAAATGGAGCGCATCATCGCGGAGGCGCGCCGCAACAATCAGCCTGGCTATATCGCCGTACCGTCGGATTATGCGCTATCCCCGGTCATGTCGGCTGACGTGAAGCCGATTGTGCCTCGATCAAACGAGGTGGCGCTGCCCAAGGCGATGGCGATCATCAAAGAGCGCATCAACAAGGCAAAATCAGTCGTGGCATTTCCGGCCTTCACAATATCGCGGCTCGGCTTGCAGAAAGAGGCACAGCAGGCGATCGAAGCGCTGGGCTGTCCTTTCGTTACAACACTCATGGAAAAATGCCTCTTCGGCGAAGGCCATCCGCAATTTGCCGGCATGTATGCCGGCGCGGTGTCGGAGCCGAAAACGCGCCAAATTGTAGAAGGCGCCGATCTTGTCCTCGATCTGGGCGGCGTCAATCTGAACGACATCACCACGGCGGCCTATTCCGGCCAGCTCGATCTGTCGCGGTTTATAACCGTCGGCCTCAACGACGTCAGGATCGGGGATCAAGTCATCGCCAATGTCCGGCTTGAGGACGTTCTGTCCGAGCTGGCCAGGCTCAAACCATCGTCGACGCCATACAAGGGAAAACCGCAGGGGCTCGCGCCGGTAAACGGCAGTCCACCCGACAAGATCACGATGGCCGCGCTTTATCCGCGCTACGCGGCGTTTCTGCGCGCCGGAGACACGGTCGTTCTCGAGACCGGTAGCTCTAGCCTCGGCGTGACACCGACGATCCTTCCGGACGGCGTGCGGGTGGAAGCGCAAGTTCTATGGGGATCGATCGGCTGGGCGACGCCCGCCGCGTTTGGTATCGCGCTTGCCGACCCGAGCCGGCGCACAATTCTGATCACTGGCGAGGGCTCCCATCAGCTCACTGCGAACGATATCGGCGCCATGGGACGGTTCGGAGCGAACGTCATCGTCTTCGTACTCAACAACAACGGTTATCTGATTGAGCGCGCGCTGGAAGAAAATCCGGACTGGACTTACAACGACCTCGCGCCCTGGAACTACGCCGAATTGCCCAAGGCGCTCGGGTGCGCCGAGTGGTACACGGCGCGTGTGAAGACGCTCGGCGAGCTCGACGAGGCGATGAAGGCCGCGCGGGCGAGCAAATCCGGGGCCTATATCGAGATCATCGGCGGCAAAATGGACATGCCGCCGGCCCTCGCCTTCGCCCATGGCCGACTCAAGGAAATGTACGGCGCCGCGCCATAGTTCGTGCGCGCCGATGCAGCGAATGGCGAAAGCGGCTCTGCTTTCGCCACGGCTGCGTGATAAAGTCTCCTTCGGGTCAACTCGCGCGGCCGGCCGGGCGCGCCTGCGATGCAGTGTCCGCTTCCTCGCCGTTAGTGGCCGGCATGGACCGCACCGCCGAGCTTTATCTTGCGCAGGGTCAGCGCAAGTGGCACGGCCGCAAGCGAGATCAGCATCAATACCCAGAATGCATCCATGTAGGCCAGGAACGATGCCTGCCCCTGCACCTGCGCGCCGATCCACTGGATTGCCTGATCCTGCGCCTGCGCCAGCGAACTGCCATGAGCGGCGAAGTAGCTGGTAACTTGCTGCAGCGTGTCCTGATATTGCGTGCTCGACGGGATCACCTGTTCGACGAGCCGGCTCTGGTGGAACTGCTCGCGATGCGTCAACACGTTGGAGACGATGGAGACGCCGATCGAGCCGCCCGTATTGCGCGCTGCGTTGATCAGGGCCGAAGCCTGGTCGGTCTTGGATGGGTCAATGCCGTCGTAGGATGCGGCCATGATCGGCACAAAGATCAGCGGCAGGCCGACACCGAGCAGCATGCGCGACCGCGCCATGAACCAGAAGCCGAGATCGCCATACACGTTGGTCATGCTGTACATGGAGAGTGCGATGAGCGCCGCGCCAGCGATGATAAGGTATTTGGGCTGGACCTTGGGCACGAGACGGCCGACGACGAACATCATCGCCATCGTTACGACCCCACCCGGCGAGAGCACCAATCCAGCCCAGGTGGCGGTGTAGCCGAAATCCTGCTGCACCAGTTGCGGCAGAAACTGGGTGGTCGCCAGCAGGATGGCGCCGGTCGCAAGCATCACCAGGAAGCTGGCGCCGAACTGGCGACTTGCCACCATCCGCAAGTCGATCATCGGATGGCGCCGGGTCATCTCCCATGGGATCATCAGCACGAACGCCAGACCAGAGATGACCGCGAATGTGACGATGAAGTGCGAAGCGAACCAGTCGTCCTCCAGGCCACGGTCCAGCACAACCTCCAGCGCACCGAGGAAGGTTGCGACCAACACGAAGCCGATCACATCGAATCCCTGGCCTTGCTGCTGCCGCCGTGCTTCCGCGCGCGCGACCGGGGACTCCTGCAGAAGCAGCCAGATCAGCGCCATCGCGATCACGCCGACCGGGACGTTGATCAGAAAGCACCACTCCCAGGAGATATTGTCGGACAACCAGCCGCCGAGGGTCGGCCCAACCACCGGGGCCACCACCACTGCGACCCCGAACACCGCAAAGGCCTGGCCTCGCTTCGCCGGTGGGAACGAATCGGCCAAGATCGACTGCGCGACCGGCACCATGCCTCCACCGCCGAAGCCCTGCAGGACCCGGCACAACAACAGCGCGTTCAGATTCGGCGCAAAGCCGCACAGCAGCGAGCTGAGGGTGAATGCTCCGAGGCAGATCAGGAAGAACGTCTTACGGCCCAGCGTCCGGGCCAGGAAACTGGAAGCGGTCAGGACGATGGCGTTGGAGACGAGATAGGTGGTGACGACCCAGGACGCTTCGTCCTCGCTCACCCCCATCCCGCCGGCGATATAGGGCAGCGCCACATTGGCGATCGTGGTGTCGAGCACCTCCATGAAGCTCGCGACCGCGACGAGGATGGCGATCACCCAGGGATTGACGGCGGCAGGTTCGGCCTGAATTGAGGGAGCACTCACAGGATTTTCCTCAGTCGCTCATAATACGAAGGCGCGGGGTTGATCCGCACGCTTGGGACCACCGACATGCCTGGGCCGAGCGCCACATCCGTCGGGGGATTGTCCATGACGATTTTGACCGGCACGCGCTGGACGATCTTGACGTAGTTGCCGGTGGCATTCTGGGCAGGCAGAAGCGAGAACGCGGTTCCCGACCCCGGCTGAACGCTGTCGACATGACCGCGGATCGTGCGTCCGGGATACGCATCGATCTGCAGGGTCACCGGGTCGCCAGGCCTCATATGGTCGAGCTGGATTTCTTTGAAATTCGCCGTGACCCAAATTTGGTCCGGCACGAATATCGTGAGATTTGTGCCGGGTTGCACGAATTGACCAGCGGCGGCGCCGAGGTTGACTACGCGACCCGACTGAGCGGCCGTCACCGTCGTATAGGACAGGTTGAGTTTTGCCTGATCTCGCTGGGCTTCAGCTTGCGCGAGGTTTGCGACCGCACTCTTGCGCTGCGCCTTCAGCGACTCGAGCTGCCGCTGCGCCAGCTTGAGCGTGGCTTGCGCGCTCGCCAGGGCCGCCTGCTGTTGATGCAGTTGCGAGGAATACTGCTGTGCATTTTGAACCGAGCCGTAACCAGTCTGCTCGAGGTGCTCATAGCGTGCTGCCTGCTGTTCCGCGAATACCAGCGCTGCCTGCGCCTGATCGACTTGCGCCTGGTTGGCATTGATCTGCGCCGCCTGCACGTCGAGCTGCGCGTCGATATTTGCGATGCTGGCTTGGGCGGCCGCAACTTGTGCCTCGGCCTGCTCGAGCGCGATGCGATAATCCCGGTCATCGATGCGCGCGATGACATCGCCGGCAACGACATGCTGGTTGTCGGTGACGGGGACAGCGGTGATGTAGCCCGACACTTTCGGGGCCAGCGAAGACTGCCGCGCCGCGATGAAAGCGTCATCGGTCGACTGAAATCGTTCGGCGTTGTCCAGATAGATGAAGCCCGCGCCCAACACCGAAGCGAGAAGTATCCCACCGATGGCGGAAACCATGGGCCGGCGACCGAGGAAATTGCCGGCGCGCGGCTTGCCGCTGACCGGCTGCGCCGGGTTGCGAGGCGGAGACGCACCTGGTTCGGTTGCGGGACCTTTCTGTCGCAGAGGAACCCGCGCGACCACCGGTTCATCGTTGGACGGCGCCGCCGGCTCGCTCCAGACGAGATGCGGGCCTTCCGACTCTGCCTGCGCGATTGCATTTCTTTGCAGAACGTTGTCTTCCGACATGGTCATCGCTCCTATTCGGTTGGATCGGTCAGCGCGGCGGGGCGGCCGTCGCTCGGGGAGATCATCGCGCTGTCCTGCGGTAGGATTCCACCGACCGGCTTCGCGTTAAGCTGGACGAGGCTGAACAAGGCCGAGATCAAGATGACCGGAAGAATTTCGCCACATGCAAAGGCGATGCTTGCGGTGATCAGGGTGATCTTCAGAGTGGCCAGGAATCCAAGAAATTTGGTCATCCGACACCTCTATCTCTCGACGTTACCTACGGAATCGGGTCTCAGGCGCTTTGCGATCAAAAACCACTCAAGCAAATACACCTCTTGCAAAAGCGTGATAATCCCGCTTTCCTTTGAATGATCTTTGCGTTTTTCGAGGAAATCGATGGACCTTCTGGGCGCGCTCGATGTCCTGGTTCGGGTCGTGGAGACCGGCTCTTTTTCGGCCGTTGCACGAGAGCGCGAGCTGAGCCAGGCGGCGGTGGCTCGGCAAATATCCCAATTGGAGAACCATTTCGGGGTCCGCCTCTTTCACCGCACGACGCGAAAACTCAGCCTGACCGACGATGGACAAATGCTGCTTGGGCTCGCGCGGCCGGTGCTGGATGGCGTCGATACGATGGAAGCTGCGCTCGGCAAACAGAGTGCCTCACCAGTAGGGCTGGTGCGCATTGGCGTGACGGTGACCGCAAGCCGGCTACTTTCGCAACGCCTGCCGGTTTTGCTCGCCGACCATCCCGGCCTGAAGGTCGAACTCGTCGTCAGCGATCGGTTCGGTGATATGGTCGAAGACCGGCTCGACCTTGCCGTGCGTGTCGGCGAGGTCAACGATGCGTCCCTGGTCGTGCGCCGGTTCGGGATTGCTACTTTCGTTTTGGTGGCGGCACCAAGCTACATCGAGCGGAGAGGAAGGCCGTCAACGCCTGCCGATCTCGCAAGCCACACCTGCATCGTGCACGACATCGGACCGGGGTCGGACGTGTGGTCTTTTGTGACTCCCGAAAGTCCCAAGGAATTCAAGGTCTCCGGCGGATTTCTCGCCAATGACGTGGGTGCGGTACATCTCGCCGCACGCAGTGGGCACGGCATGGCCTTGCTCCCTTTGTTCCAGGTGCTCGACGATGTGCGCGATGGCAAACTGGTTTGCGTGCTGAACGAGTTTCCCGTTCCGGGCATTCCTTTGAACCTGGTCTATCCGTCGCGACGACATCTGGCGCCGCGCACACGGCTCGTCTTCGAATTCATCCTCGAGCAATCGCGACAGATCCAGGCGATGCTTGCGTCCGTGCTGGATACGACCCGCGCCCGCTGAGCACGCAACGACTACCGGCCAAGATATTCAAATTTGACCAGTTTGGCCGCTGTCACTCCCTGCTGCAATACCGCCCAACGGCCAGGTTCTGGATGGGCCTCCGGAATTGGCGATCGATTTGTGCGTTCTGGTTGAAAGTGTTTTGAGCGTTCCGCGCTTTTTCGCGAATAAACGCACCGATAGCTCTTACGTGCTCATTTGTGACACTCGCGCCAAGACGAGCCCGGAGAGCAAACATGGGCAAGCGTTTTCGACTAAGTCTGGCAGCCTTGGCCTGTGCGGCCTTTTTTGGTGCAGCAAACCCGGCCGCGGCCATCGATGGCGTCGCGACGATCCAACTTTATCAGAAGGTTGGAGAAGATCCGGCGACGCATCAACCAGCCGACAATTCGTTGTTCGGCATGAAAACCGCGCCAGCCATGGGAGACGTATCGTCGAAGTGGCATACCGTGGAATTGGAGATCGAGCAGGAGGAGACAGTCCTGGCGCGTTGCCGCGCTGCCGAAGCATGCCCAGGCCCCGCGAGAGAACTGCTGCAGATTGCCGCCGAAGGTACCAATCGTACCGGCCTCGCGCGTGTTGGCCTGATCAACAGGGCTGTCAATCTCGCCCTACCAACGACTGACGAGGCGCAATGGGGTGCTTCGGATCATTGGAGCCCACCGTTCGAGACGCTCCAGACCCACCGAGGCGACTGCGAGGACTATGCGATAAGTAAAATACGCGGCACTGTTGCGGGCAGGACTATCACGTGACGATGTGAAGATCGTTATCTTTCGAGATTTCGTCCAGAACGAGGACCACGCGGTGCTGGCGGCGCGCGTGGACGGAGAGTGGTTGATTCTGGACGATCGTAATCTTGCTCTGGCGCGCGACTCCGAGCTGGTCGGAGTTCATCCGATATTCGCGCTCGATCAATATGGCGCACACCGCCTCCTCTCGCTCCATTGAGCCGATTCGGAGCGCTTGGAGGTTGACGTACCGGAAGTCGCCATCAACCGCCAGTCAGCTATAGTGACGGCTCGGCAATCGGAAAACGGGGAAAATCTCCGCGATCTGCGCACCGATACGCTATCTCGTTCTCTCGCTGGATTCCGAGCAGGTGGTTACTATGAAGGCGGTGGGGGTGCATTGCCATTCCGTTCCCAAGATCGGTTCAGACACATCACGAGGACGGCCGACGGTTAAGGTTGCAGCCACAAGCGCCACCACTGCGATCGAAAGGGTTCTCGATCTTTACCAGATGAATTTCATGGTACTCACAGATTTCCGTCGGACCAGGGACTCTTCAGGATCAACCTGGCCCACCGCTCAGGCGTAGTGTTTCGGAATGTAATTGCCGATGACGCACTTGTAGCCCTGCAATTCCCAATCATGATACGGGCCATGGGCAAGCCAATCGGCAATCGACCTAGAAAATCGAATTAAAGAATGACATTCTCGTCGCGTTTCGATTTCAGTAACCGGCAAAAGAGGGTCCAAAAACGGGAGACGGCAAGGTTAGCTTAAAAACATTTCTTGGGTTCTGCGTGAGCGCCGGTCAAGGATCGGACTGCCAGGCATCCAACCGTTAGTGCGGCTCCGCTTGCTCCCGCTGGTTCTCCCAGGGTATGCGGCCTACATTGACTACAAATGAGCAACGCCCTTCACGTTCCCTGCGACGCCGCGATCGCGCGAACAGCCGAAGGGACGCGTTCGCCCGCGCACCCTCGCCTCGTTATCGCGACAACGATCCTGGCGTCGAGCTTGGCGTTCATCGATAGTTCGGTCGTGAATGTTGGGCTACCGGCGATCGGTCGGAGCTTTCATGCGGACGCCATCGGCCTGCAGTGGGTCGTCAATGCCTATTTACTACCCTTGAGCGCGCTCCTTTTGCTGGGAGGAGCAGTGGGAGACCGGTACGGCCGCCGCCGTCTCTTGATCACGGGCGTTTTGCTGTTCGGCATCGCATCTCTGGCTTGCGCGGTGGCGCCGACCCTTATCTTGTTGCTCCTTGCTCGGTTCGTGCAAGGTGCGAGCGCCGCCATGCTGATGCCAAATAGTCTCGCGATCCTAGGCCAGAATTTCTCCGGAGAAGCGAAAGGCCGCGCCATCGGCATATGGGCGGCGGCCGGAGCCGCTGCGGGCGCGATCGGACCTGTTCTTGGCGGGTGGCTCATCGATGCCGGCAGCTGGCGCTTTGCCTTTCTGATCAACGTTCCGCTGTCTGTAGCTGCGATCGTGTTGGCGTCCCGCTACGTCGATGGGGACGTCGATGACACAGCCGGCAGTCTTGACTGGTTGGGTGGAGCGCTGGTCACGGCTGCTTTGGGTCTTGCGACCTGGGCGTTGACCGAAGGATCCGGTCGGGCCTGGTCGCCTTTCACCTTCGTCGCTCTCGGAATGGGCTTGATCTTCTCGCTCCTGTTCCTGTCTGCGGAGCGGCGGCTTAGCGACAGGGCCATGATGCCGCTCTCGTTGTTCGGGTCCCGGAGCTTCGTCGGCCTCACGCTTTTGACACTCCTGCTCTACGGCGCTCTCGGCGGGTTGTTCGTACTGGTGCCCTATGTGTTGATTCAAGCGCGCGGGTATACCGCGACGCAGGCCGGCGCTGCTCTGCTGCCCCTGCCGCTGGTCATCGCCGTGGCGTCGCCTGCCGCCGGTGCGCTTGCGGCCAAGGTAGGTCCACGATGGCTGCTGATCACAGGACCGATCATCGTCGCGGCCGGCCTTCTCCTAACGCTGCGGATCGGGCTGGCCACAAGCTATTGGCTTGGCGTGTTTCCCGCGATCGTCGTGATCGCTTTGGGAATGGTTTGCGCGGTAGCCCCACTCACGACGGCGGTACTGATGTCCGTCGACAGCCACCACACCGGTGCAGCATCCGGGCTGAACAGCGCAGTAGCGCGTACTGGCGGATTGGTTGCTACGGCTCTTATCGGACCAGTGATAGCGTCATCCGGACCTGCGTTGCTTTCAGCTTTTGGTGTCGCCGCAGCGGTGGGCGCAGTCATCTGCTCGGTAGCGGCGGCGAGCGCTTTTACGTTGATCGCCCCACCGGGAAAACCCAACCATCGGTAGAACGATGATGACGGTTGTTCCTCCCCTCGTCCTGTTCTCAAATCCTGGGAATACGATCCGACTTATTCTAAGTTCGGTCATTCCACCAGTAGGACTCCCACTTCCGCTTTCAACACATGCCGAACCGTGATGTCTTAGCGAATGACCGCTTTGCGACACGCGGGCCGAATGGCCTTTGCGAGACTGTCCCCCAGGGCCCTCCAGAGATTCCGTCTCGGGTGCATAGGTGCGGGCGGAGGTGCCTGTCTAGGGTGTGACGGAATTACCCAGAGTTCAGGCGAACGAACGCGCCTCAACCAACCCGTCCGCTTCAAACAGCGTCTTTAGCAACCTTCAGGGGTGATGCCGCCTTGGCCGACTTGCTAGCTGGCTGGCCGCGAACTCAATAGGCTCTTTCGTGAAAGGATTTACACCGCTCGGGGCTTCAGTCGCAGGCTTGTTCATGACCAACATTTTGGCGAAGCCAATGACGAACTCGCCGGATTTGTTCAGTTCCCTATAGCCTACAATCGCCATCTGCTCGATGACGGCCTTTACGTCTCCTTTGGAAACCTGCGTTTCTCTGCAATTGCATCAGTCAACTGATTCTTGGTCATCTTGGCCATGATGGTTTCCTTTGTGGAGGCTCAAAACAGTTTGAAGCGCGTGAGCCACCGGGGGTGCGTCACTCAGTTTAAAACGCGGCAAAGCCAAGCAGTTGCTTCTCGTTCATACCTTGGTCGTGAAGTTACCCGGGCTTAAAACCTATCGAGGCCCAAAGGATCAGCTCGGCACGTGTTCCTTACCTGGCAACGCGGTTGCCCAGATCTAGCGTCGCTGGCCTAGACGTATCCCAAGCTTGAGCGCCTTCTGCTTGCTGCGGCGAACCGACACTTCGTCTGTACGCTTCGCAATTTTAACGACGGGTGTTTTCGCTTTCCTTCACATCGGTTTTGGTGCAAGCGCGACGCACGACCGTCTTCTTTGTTTTTTGGGATTCTATATTTCTTGATTGTGAGGCCGCCAGCCCAAATTTATCCGCGAACCTCAGTTCGCCAGCGGATTAGGCCGAATTTGGATGTGCACGGCGCGCGGCATCGAGCCCTTGCCGCCTTCCTTGAGCCAGGGCGTTCGGTCGCCGTTGGTACTCCACAGCCCGCGGCCCTTCCAGCCGGCATTCGGATCGTCGATCCGCCCATCGAGGCCCTTGGCGTAGAGGCTGATCGGATAGGGAATACGGATCGTGATCATCTTGCCGTCCTTCAGCGCCACGAAGCCGTCACTCAGATTGGCGGTGGACATCGGGATGTCCTCGCCGAGTTCGAACGTGTTGTGCTGGTCGACCCAGGTGTAGTAGCTCGACTCGGCGCTGTTTTCGCCGATGCCATCGAAGCCGGGGCCGGGATATTGATAGATTGTCCAGCCCTCCGGGCAATGATTGCCGGTAGCGGTCGGCCCATTGAGCGGCCCTTTGCACTTGCGCCGGTCAAAGCTGCCGAGGTGACCGCTCGATAACGACGCCCAGACAACAGCGTTGCTGTCGATATCGCCGCCGCGGATTCCGAACGCCGGCGCGGGAACATAAAACACCTCCGACAGCCCGGTCGCCGGATCAAATCGCAGGACCCCCGGCGGGCCGCCAAAGATGCCTACGGTGTACCAGATCGAGCCGTCGACCGGCGACGGCATCACCGCGTAAGGTCGATCCGCTTGTCCTTGTTCGGATCGAGCGGGGCGTTGGGCTCGACATAATCGTCGCGCGTCGGATTGCGCCGGTCGGACGAAATCAGATCGTGAAGGTATTTGTCGGGCGTCGACCACTCCCATGAAGTAATCACGATATTGCGTTCGACGCCTTGTGGACGCGGCGGCTTACTCTTGGGCAGTTCGCCCTTGGCCACGCGATCGGTCCAATCTCCGAAATATTTGAAGGGGACACCGCCGAAATTGCCAGCGAGTTGGTTGGTCATCTGCTCACCGGACTGCCCCGATTGAACGCGCCGCATCCAAGCCGCCGCGCCGGAATCGAACTTGCCGAAAGCAGCTGGTATCGTGCGAGTGGCTTCCTGGCCGAGCTGATGGCACCCGATGCAGCCGATGTTCTTCATCTGCTTCAGCCAGTCAGTCTGGGTCAGCTTTTCGGGGATGTCGCTCTTGCCGCCGAAATCGCCGGCCGGCGGAATTTTCATCATCGCGTACCAGTAGATCGCCGGATAATAATGCGCCGCCGCCTCGTTCGGCGCCGGCACCGCGGTGTGATTAAGGATCTGCCCTGGCTTTGCGGTGAGCTTGGCCGAATCCGCCAAGCCATAACCGCGCACCCAGACGCTATAATTTGCGACCGGCAGATCGGGAATGAGGTAGCGGCCCTGATCATCGGTGACGACGATGCGCGCGAACTTCGTTGGCAGCTCGGTGGTCTCGGCGATCACCCAGACCCCGGCTTCGGGGCCTGCTGCGCCGACAACAGTGCCACCGATGTCGGTGGCGCCGATCGCTACGGCCTGCTGCGAATAAGATGCGGTGGGGATTGTACCTGGCAGCGCCATCAAGCCGGCAAATAGCGTCACCCGCGCAAGCACTCTGGTCACGAACACGGCTCGCCTTCCGGTATGAAACCGGTTCTTTGGCCAGTTTTTCATTGTCGCTATTTTAACAAAGAGGTCGGGAGCGTCCAATGGCTTGAATCAGCCTTTACTGACGTCCGCGTACTGGCTGACGCCCGCGATTTGTCGGACGTCCGCTTCGCGCCGATTTTGTTGCAAAAGTCGAAAGTTGCATCGGTCCGAATTTTTGGTGAAATCTTAAAACGCGAAGCGATCGACGATTCGGATAGCCTCAGTCGCGTTACCGAAGTCGCCTATGAGTTTAGTGTGGGGCGATGAGGTCCCTCAGATCTCTACACGAAAAACGCGCCTACGGCCCTCAGAATTTTTGACACCTTCGGCAAAACGACTTTTGCAACAAAATCCGCCATGAGCGGCCGTACACCGAGGGCGGCCCGTAATATCAGCCTGCCATAGCGGGGTGTCTGCTTTCCGCCCAAATCTATTTCAAAATCCTTTGGAGGCGGACATTGCTGCCCTCGGAGCCGCGTCAGCTTGCCATACCAGCTTGGCCGCCTACCTTGAGCAGGTCCAACGTCCTCTGGTCCCGCTTCCCGCCGTAGAACTTCGTAATGGCCACCGCGAATTTCGGATCGGAAGACACCGCGCCGAACAAGGTCATCAAGGAATGAAATTTCAGGTCGTCCGGGCTGCCGAGGATTTCCAAGATAGTCCGACCCTCGATTCCGTTGAGAGCGCAACACACTCCTTGAGTTGGGATCCAAGGACGCCATGCCCGAGATAGGCGACGGCCTCTGCGCGCGAGGCGATGGCCAAACGCTGCGCCATCGCACTGTGCCCAAGTCCGGCAAGCTGGGGAAAGATGAACCACATCCAGTGGCTTTGCTTCCGACCGCGACGGAGTTGTCGAGGACAAGTGGATAGACCGACGACTGAGCATCGAGGAAGCGCTGGGGATCGAAGGGATCGGTCATGGCACTCGTTTTGCTCCACGGTCCACAAGCTCAACGAGCCGATCGAGAAGCGACCGCTGGCTCTCGAGAATTTTCACGTGCGCAGCAGGCAGGTCGAACCATGCGGCGCGATCGATTTCGGGAAAGGACTGCAGCTTTCCACTTTTCGGCGGCCATTCGATTTCGAACGTGTTGCTCTTGAGCGCATCAACGTCGAGATCGCCTTTGACGGCGAATGCGGTCACGCGCTTGCCCCCACGCTGACGGGTGTCGCCCAGCGGTTCAAGCGGTCCCGTGACAGCGATACCTGTCTCTTCGAGAAATTCGCGGCGGGCAGCGATCTCAACGTTCTCGCCCTCAAGGATCTCGCCCTTCGGAATCGACCAGGCCCCCTCGTCCTTTTTACGCCAATAGGGTCCGCCTGGATGCACCAGCAAGACTTCGATTTTCGGATGAGCACGCCGATACATCAGGATGCCGGCGCTCGAACCGGTTCGGCGGCTTGGTTTTAGTGCCTCACGCATCAATGCCCTCCCGGATGGTGCTAGCCGCCGGTCGCGACGAAGCGCGAGAGAGCTGCGGCGGCCGCGTTCATTCGCTCCCAGCATGCCGATCGATTGAACGTGGCGGATAAATATCTTTCCGACGTTGAGCGACCCCTTCTCGCGGTTGGTAAGCACCACCCGGCCTATTGCGCCCATGTTCATTTCTCGGATCGTCTCGCGGATCATGGCGAAGGCGTCGTGCCCGACAAGACGTTGAAATGCGTTTCAAATAGGCCAGGTTGCTTTTCTGAAAGAACGTTTCATCGTTTCGTCGAGAGGTTGTATCAAGAGACCGTACCATAAGATGATTGCTTGACGAAGGTGCCGGGTTCATTGTTGGCCGCCGGCTTCCTTCGAGGATATGACGATGTCCATTCAACCGTCCGAGTTCCTCCATGCGCCGGTGGGCGGCACGCTCGTGCCCGGCGGCGCGACGTTCCGGGTCTGGGCGCCGCGCGCGCACGCGGTCCATGTGTACGGCGACTTCAACGGTTGGAAGCACGACACCACCTCGCGGATGGCACCGATCGGCGGCGGGCATTGGGCGACTTTTGTGCCTGGCCTGAAGGACGGTGATCCGTACCTGTTCCACGTCGAGGGTACCGGTTTATCGGATTTCAAACGCGATCCGCGGGCGCGGCTCCTCACGTACCAGCCGGCTTTTCCGTCCTGCAATTCGGTGCTGCGCAATGCCGCCGGCTTTCCCTGGCACCAGGCGCAGTTCACGCCGCCGGCGTTCAACGATCTCATTCTCTACCAGCTTCATGTCGGCACCTATGCGATCGCGCCGGGAAACGGCGACGGCAAGTTCTTCGACGTGATCCAGCGCATCGCCTATCTAGCCTCGCTCGGCGTCAACGCCATCGCGCTGCTGCCGATCCAGGAATTTCCGACCATGTTCAGCATGGGGTACAACGGCACAGACCTCTATAGCCCCGAAAACCAGTATGCCGAGACGGATGCGGCCCGACTGCAAGGCTATTTCGATCTGACCAATGCGATCCTGCGGCAAGCCGGGCAGACCCCTTACGGCAGCACGGACGTCCTGCGCCGCAGCGACGATCAGTTGCGTGCGCTGATCGATGTTTGTCACGTCTACGGTCTCAGTGTGATCTTCGACGTGGTCTACAACCATGCCGGCGGTGGCTTCGACCCTCACAGCATGTGGTTCTTCGACCGCGCGCCCACGGCCGATAACAACGACAGCCTCTATTTCACCGACCAGGGTTGGGCCGGCGGACTGGTGTTCGCGTACTGGAATAACGACGTGAAGCAGTACCTGATCGATAATGCCAGATTTCTCTATGAGGAATACCGGATCGACGGCTTGCGCTTCGACGAAGTAAGCGTGATGGACCGCTTCGGCGGCTGGGCAACCTGCCAGGACCTCACCAGCACCCTGCGCACCGCAAAGCCCGAGGCGATCCAGATCGCCGAGTATTGGCCCGTCAATGGCTGGACTGTGCGAGACCGAGGCGACGGCGGCGCCGGCTTCGACGCTACCTGGACCGACGGCGTGCGCGACAGCGTGCGCGCGGCGATCGCAAGCGCATCCCACGGCGCGAGCGCGCACGTGCCGATGACGGCGATCGGCGGCGCCATCGAAGAGCACGGGTTGCGAGACCGCTGGCGCGCGGTCCAGATGATCGAGAACCACGACCTCGTCTATGCAGGCCGCGACTTGAGGATCGCCCGGCTTGCCGACGGCAGCGACCCGCGATCCTGGTATGCGCGCAGCCGCAGCCGCGTCGCCATCGGGCTAACGATGACTTCGCCGGGGATTCCCATGCTCTTCATGGGTCAGGAGCTTCTGGCGGACGAGCCGTGGAGCGACACGCCCGGCGCCGGGACGTTGATTCCGTGGGCCGCGCTCGAAGCCGGCGACAAGACACTCGCCGATTTCTTGCGTTTTACGAGCGAACTGATCGGCCTGCGCCGCCTATATCCGGCACTGAGAGGCGAAGGCTGCGCGACCATTCACGTACATGACCAAAACCGCGTGCTGGCGTTCCAGCGCTGGGTCGAGGGCGCGGGGGGCGATGTTGTGGTGGTCTGCAGTCTGAACGAAAATACGCTGCACAATTATGCCATCGGCTTTCCCGCCGCGGGGCGCTGGCGCGAAGTGTTTAACAGCGACGTTTACGACAATTGGGTGAACCCGATTGTCGCCGGCAACGGCGGCGACGTGGGTGCAGACGGGCCCGGCCTGCATGGCCTAGCCGCCTCCGCTTCATTGACGATTCCCGCAAACGGGCTTCTGGCGTTTGCAAGGAGCTAGACTGCGCCACCCAAATCGACTTTTTTGGTGAGACCGCCGATGACAGTAACCGCCTATCTAGCAGGCCCCGACGTGTTTCTTCCCAACGCGGTCGAACATGCCGCGCGCAAGGTCGCGATATGCCAGCGCTTCGGTTTCCGCGGCCTGCCGCCGCTGAACCAGGACGTTGAGACCGCCGCCGACGAGCTGAAAGCCTGGCAGGCGATCTTCGAGAAAGACGTTGCGATGATGGAGCGCAGCGACATCATCATCGCCAACCTAACCCCGTTCGGCGGCGCCTCCGCCGACGCCGGCACATTGATCGAGGTCGGCTGGTTTCTCGGCAGGGGCAAGCCGATCTTCGGCTATTCGAACACCCGTGATAATTTTGAATCCCGCATGCGCAGACAACTGGGCGATGACTATGCCGAGTTAGGCCTCGAAGGTTTCCACCTGCCCGATAATCTGATGATCGTCGGCGCCGTCCATAGCGGTGGTTACCCGATCTTTGTGCCTACCGATGACAAGGCGCGCGGCATCGATGCGCCGGATGTGTTCGAGGCCTGTGCGGAGGCGGTGGGGCGGTTTGCAGCGGAGCGAACCGAGCGCCGGTGAAGCGGGGCCACCCTGGTGATGGGGTGAAGGGTGTAAATCCGCGAGGATGGCGACCATAACTAAGGATTCGATAGGTGCTCGAAGCTGCCACCTGGCCCCTTTACGCGCCGACTTTTCGGACATCCTGCTTTAGCCAACGTCCGCTTCGCGCCAGAAGCAGCCCCATATTGATCGCGGGCGCAAATATTTTGGCTTCGCTGCCGCATGATCGGAAGGATTGGTATGATCGAGGCCGTGACGCGCGCTATTTTCCCAAAGGCAGGAGCAGCAGATGATGAAGCATCCGACCGAAGATGACTTCACAGTGGTGGAGGTTTTTGAGAGCGGCGTAAGTGTTTTGTTCGAACCCACGCAGAGCTTTTACACTTTCTATCGCCTTGCCGATCCCAACGACATAAAACGGTTTGGTCCCGTGTCACCGGAGCCGGACAATATTCGCCATGCCGGCCCCTCTGGCGACATCGGTGACTACCGATCAGATGAGGTTCAAGGGATGGCACATTCGTTCGCCTCAGATGCAGCGAAGGCGAAGTAGCCAGCGCGCCGGATGCGCTTTAAGAGCTGAGTTGCGATTTTTCGCCCGTTGGGTGTAAGGTGATAGCCCATGTGGGATGCCGCCACCATTGCACTCCTCAAAAAACTCTGGGCCAACGGCCACAGCGCCGCGCAGATCGCCACTCGATTAGGGCACAGCCGCAACGCGGTGTGCGCTAAGTTGCTGCGCATGGGCTTGAAGCGCGGCCACAAGCCGCCCACCGCCAAACCCAAGATCGTATCGGTGCCGAAGCGAAAGCCAGCGCTATTGGCGGCCTGTGCTCGCCCGGTTCATAAGGTTGTGTCTACGCGCAAGCCGGTAATGAGGCAGCCTAAGGAACTCACCAAGTCACAGTTGAATGCGATGTTGGCTGAGGCCGCCGCTAACACGGCGCGACTGCTTCGATGATGCCTCGGTGGCAAAAAGAGCACGGCCCTGCTGCTGAGCGGAGCCGCGCATCCCACTGCGGCAGGATAAGAGGCGGGACCTAAAGAAAGAGGGGGCGGCTGGATCCCCGCGCTTAACTCCGCAACAGCGCCTTTGGGACCGCCGCTCGGTGGTACGCTCGGCAAAAACCTAACCGCTCCGCCCGTTACACCCGTGATGTTGCAGGAAATCCATATTGCGCCATCAAGCGCTTCCGATCCGAAACTAATCACTTCGATCGACTGATCCCCCGGCTAAGGGGGCAAATTTGCATGCCTAATAAAACAGAAGGGGTAAAATCCCCTAGGGTACACTCGAGGAGCAACCACATGACCCCACACATCCCCGAGGAATTTTTCACCAGGTTGATCGACTGGAGTCCCTTGGTGATCATGGGCGACACGATGCCGCCCCGAGACCCTGATGAAGACGAAGAGGACGAGGACGAAGAGGAAGAGGACCGCGCCGATGAACCGCCGGTCGTGCGCGAGCCGGACGAAGACTAGAACGCTTGGTGTTCGTTTGATCGGCGCGGCCGGCGCGGGTCGAATGCTCCTTGCATTGGCAGACAAGCCGGCTTCACTCCAGCTGAGGCTTGGTCTTGCCGCTCCCGCCTATCTCGGAAAGCGCCTCTTTGGAGCAGGCGCTGATCCGGCTAGGGTCGCCGCAGATCGCCTTCAAGGCTGCGCCTGACGGAGAACGGTCGTGAAGTCTCCAGCCAACCGCTGACAGCAGCCCATCTGAAATTAACCGAGCCTTGGAAAGAGCCCCTCATGTCAGTCAATACGATCAATCCAACCGCCGAGGCCGAAAACCTCTCGCTCAAGGCCGATGTCAACGCGCTTCTGGTTGAGCTCGGTGTCGAACCCATCGGCTATACCGGTGGCACGCTGGTTGCGAAGACCCCGATCACCGGCGAAACAGTGGCGCATGTCAGGGAGCTCGATGCCGCCGGCGCGACCTCGACCATCGAAAAGGCTCACGCGGCTTTCCTCGAATGGCGTCTGATCCCGAGTCCCAAGCGCGGTGAACTCGTGCGGCTCCTTGGCGAAGAGCTGCGCACCAACAAGCGCGCCCTCGGTCGACTCGTTTCCATCGAGGCCGGCAAGATCGAGTCCGAAGGTCTCGGCGAAGTCCAGGAGATGATCGACATTTGCGACTACGCCGTGGGGATTTCCCGCCAGCTCTACGGTTTGACGATCGCCACCGAACGTCACGAGCACCGCATGGCGGAGACCTGGCATCCGCTCGGCGTCGCCGGCATCATCTCGGCGTTCAATTTCCCGGTCGCGGTCTGGTCATGGAATGCCGCGCTGGCACTGGTCTGCGGCAACAGCGTCGTCTGGAAGCCGTCGGAGAAGACTCCTCTCACCGCCTTGGCGGCGGACGCGCTGTTCGGACGCGCTCTGAGGCGTTTCAAGGCCGATGGCGGCTCGGCGCCCGACGGGTTGTCCGCCGTGCTGGTCGGAGGGCGCGAGATCGGTGAGGCCCTCGTCAACAACCCCAGGGTTCCCCTGGTCTCGGCGACCGGTTCGACCGCCATGGGACGCGCCGTCGCTCCGAAGCTCGCGCAGCGCTTTGCCCGTGCCATTCTGGAGCTCGGCGGCAACAACGCGGCGGTGGTCACGCCGACGGCCGATCTCGACCTGACGCTGCGCGGCGTCGCCTTTGCGGCAATGGGCACGGCCGGCCAGCGCTGCACCACCCTCCGCCGCCTCTTCGTTCACGAGAGCATCTACGACAGCTTCGTGCCGCGCCTGAAGAAGGTCTACGCGTCCGTCTCGGTCGGCAATCCCCTCACCGGCAATCTGGTCGGCCCTCTCATTGACGGCCTCGCTTACGAATCGATGCAGCGCGCCCTCGGCGAAGCCAAGGCCGCGGGTGCCGCCATTGTCGGCGGCGACCGTGTTACCGTCGCAGGCGCGGATGCGGCTTTCTACGTCCGCCCGGCGCTAGTCGAGATCGATGGGCAGACCGGACCGGTCGAACGCGAGACCTTTGCGCCGATCCTCTATGTCATCA
The DNA here is from genome assembly GCA_963721935.1 of uncultured Alphaproteobacteria bacterium. GTDB lineage: Bacteria > Pseudomonadota > Alphaproteobacteria > Rhizobiales > Xanthobacteraceae > Bradyrhizobium. Next base: position 24,440 of record CAVRMY010000048.1, on the reverse strand, counting down.
AATACAGCGACTTCGATGCCGTGATCGAATTGCACAATGCCGTTCCGCAGGGCCTGTCGTCTTCGATCTTCACCAACGATCTGCGCGAGGCTGAAGCCTTCCTGTCGGCGCGCGGCTCCGATTGCGGGATCGCCAATGTGAACATCGGCCCCTCGGGCGCAGAAATCGGCGGCGCATTCGGCGGCGAGAAGGAAACCGGCGGCGGGCGTGAATCAGGGTCGGACGCATGGAAAGCCTACATGCGCCGCGCCACCAACACGATCAACTATGGCCGCACGCTGCCGCTCGCCCAAGGCGTCAAGTTCGATGTGGATTGAATGGACTCGCTATGACGCATCGCGATGGCGTCCGCACAACTGTTCTAGACAACAACTCAACGAAAGCCTTTGAATGACAAACAAATCAGATGTCATGGAACACAAATGGGCTCCCCTGCCCTGAACGGCGGACATTCACCCGATCGGCCGATGGGTCGGCTTTGCGCCACCGCGACCTAGCGGTGATTCGACGCTAGGCGGTGCATGGAGCCTGAGCAGGAGGCGGTCGTGCGACAAGCGCCGCGAACCGTCGCAGGTTCTGAGCGATGGCGGCCAGAACAAACTCATCCTGTGCACCTCGCGGGCCACGCAGTCGGAGCCGACCGAGCTTCAGGATGCGCTTCAAGTGTGCGAACCTCATCTCGATCTTCTTGCGCTCGTGCCGCGACCGTTCGAAGTCCTTGGTGCCAGCCAACGATCGGGCAACGTCCCGGGCATGCTCATGGATATCGCGCGGGATCTTGCGTGATGGTTCCTTTGGGCAGCACTGCGGTTTGAGCGGACATGCATCGCAGTCGAGCTTGCTTGCGCGATACAGAAGGGTTTTGCCCTCGTGCACAGTACCACTCGTCCCAAGCCGCTTCCCGCCTGGGCAATGGTAGACATCGCTTGTCGGATCGTATCGAAAGTCGCTACGCGAGAAGGTGCCATCATCCCGCTTCGACTTGTCGAACACGGGAATATGTGGCGCAATGCCTTTCTCCTCGACCAGCCAGTTCAGCATCGGAGCTGCCCCGTAAGCGGTATCTCCAACAAGCCGCCCTGGCTTGAGACCGAAGCGCTCTTCGGTCCGTTCGATCATGGTTTTTGCTGCGCCGACCTCGGCCTGGCGAATGGCGCGGGAGGCCTCGACATCAACGATGACGCCGAACTTCACGTCGATGAGATAGTTGTCGGAGTACGCGAAGAATGCAGGCCCCTTGTGGGCGCCGGTCCACTGCGCCGCGGGATCGGACGGTGAGACAAACTTCGGGACAACGTCGCTGGCGGCGCCCCACGCCGTATCGTCGAGGGTTGCCAGATACTCCTTCACCGCGCGGCTTGACCTCGTCGGATCGCGATCCCTGCGCCAAGCCTGACCCGCTATTGAGCGCTGTTTGTTGGCATCGGCTTGGATCAGGCTCGCATCAACGGCAAAACCTTCACCCCCAACCAGACCCGCCGCAAGGCAAGGAGCGGCCATTCCATAACCGCTCATTACGCGAATTGTCTGGTATACAAGGTCAAAGTTCGCGTACCCGGAGTGGCATCGATGTCCACGCTGATCAGCCTGAACGAGGTCCCTCAAAACCTTCTTTACCCAGCAAAATGGATCGAACTGCGGGCCTTTGCGTCGAGTGACTTAATGTCCCTCACTTTGATCAATGCCCCCTACCCCGACCGAGACTATCCGCGTGATTTTTTCTGGGGGCGCGACGGCTCGTATGAACAGGCTATTCGCTGTTACACGATAGGGCGGGAATTGCTGGATCAATGTCGCCAGCTGCTGATCGGGCGCGAGCTGACCGCGATTGGGACGCGACCAGACGGCACGCGCAAGATGATCACGTCGATCGAGTGGACTAACACGTGGCCAATGTTTGCGACGAACCGAGCCACGGGACCGAACAGTTCGTACGACGATGTTGAAATCGTGGAATTGTCGCCATTGGAGACGCCAGACGAGAGGATGTTGCTCGATACAGTGGGTTGGCTTCGCCTGCAAAGTCCAGCAACACTAGAACAGAAAAAGTTGGGGCTGCTTTATCAGGCAAGAACAGAGTTGGACGAAAATATCACTCACGCCATTTTCAATGCGGCGTACAAGGCCGTTTTCGGACGTTCTCGAGGCCGACCAAGGAAATGGCCGCGAAAAATTTAAATCGACGATTTTCTAAGGCTATCAATCTCATTCCCCTTTGCCCATCAATGCGAGCGGCTTCCATCGCCACGATTGTGGACGACGAAAGCGAATCCACATCGATGGGGGAGAACGTGTCACGTCAAAACAAAAATCGCGGCTTTGACGAGCGAAAGATTGCCTTCCTGCGACCACGCGATCTCAAGCTGAACCCGCGAAATGCGCGTGTTCACCCGGAACAGCAGATCGAGCAGATTGCGCAATCGATAAATCAGTTTGGATTCAATAATCCTGTGCTGGTCGACGGCCAAGACAACGTGCTAGCCGGCGAAGGACGCGTCAAAGCTGCCAGACGACTCGGACTCCAGCAGATCCCCGCGCTCAAAATCGAGCACCTAAACGCAGCAGAAAAACGGGCATTCGTTCTTGCTGACAACAAGTTAGCTGAGGGATCGGGCTGGTCTAGCGAATTCTGACCCTTGAGCTGCAAGAATTGGCCGACCTGGATTTCAATCTCGAGTTGACCGGCTTTAGTCCGGGCGAAATCGACGCGCTGCTCGACACTCAGCATTCCGACGAAGAGGACGCCGACGATATTTGCCTCGAATATGATCCGAGCCAGGTTGTGACCCAAACGCGCACCGAGTGCTGCTGCCAGCCGGTGGCGGTCTTGTTCGTCAACCTTTCGCCGGACCGTTCCCAGCTACGGACCGGCAGCGCGGATACGTTTGTTATGTTTCGCATCGATGCTTTTGAACGTAATTTAGTTCCGCTCGTGTGCAAAAATTCAACGCGCCGGGCCAATTCGCTCGAAAGCTACCAGCTCATCGGACGACGATTCTGATAGAGTTGTTTTACTGCGACGCAGCTTCGATTCGGTCGTCGAAGATTCCTGGACACGTTGGCCGATCCGCACAGCGAGGAGGTCGAAAATGACTGATCACGCGCAAGCAATGACTTTATCCGAACGCGCCGATGAGCTCGAAGAGCACATGATGCACGAGCTCGAACACATCGTCATCAAGTCGGCGCTGTTCAACCTGGCCGACGGCAAGGTGACCGACGACACAGCTTCAACGTTGGCACGCAACCCCGGCAAATACTTGCTCATGAAGGATGACCCTCGCCTTCCCAAAATGCCGACCAAGCCCACCTTGATCGACTATTTCAAGTGCCGATTCGCGTCGACCTCTCATTTGCTGCAGAGCGCAGCTCACGCCAAGAAGTCCGGCCAAGGCGAGAAAGTGATCATGGCCTGCCTCCTGCACGACATCGCGGTTGCGAGTTTCATCAGGTGCGACCATGGCTACTGGGGTGCCCAGATGATCGAGCCTTATGTCGACGAAGAGGTGAGTTGGGCAGTGCGTGCGCATCAAGCGTTGCGCTTCTTTCCAGACGAATTTGTCGGCTACCATTATCCGGAGGCTTACGTGAAATGGTTTGGTCCCGATTTTCAGCCAGAACCCTATATCGTCGATGAGTACAAACGTGCTCGCAATCACAAGCACTACATGACTGCACGCTTTATCACGCTGCACGACCTTTATTCATTCGATCCCAATGCCAAGATCGACCTTGAAGACTTTACGGACATCATAGGCCGTCATTTCAAGCAGCCAAGAGAAGGGCTCGGGCTCGACGGCAGTCCGTCAGCGCATATGTGGCGCACAATGCTGTGGCCGACACGATTCCTTTAGTTTTTTGATAGTGTCGTTGATTCTGGCCGAGACCACCGGATGCGATCGCGGGCGAGGTCGCGGCTTGGAGCCCAGACCAGTGGGTCTGGCGTGGTCAGTCCTTTTTCCGAAATGACGCGCTAATAAAGCCGCGAACTCTAATTTATTGAAGTAGCTAAGTGCTTCGCTCGTCTGAACCGACGCTTTAATAGTGGCAGCTTGGCGCAATGAGCGGATCGGACCCTCCCCTGACAGCACTGTCATTGTTGAAGGCCCTGCGGAGCACAACGTTTAAAATCCAGACAGCGAGGTAGCCATGGTCAAACCGTTTCCGTCGAAGACCCACATCGGCAACCACATGCTCCATCCCGAAACGCTTATGCTGAACTACGGCTACGATCCGCAACTGTCGGAAGGAGCTGTCAAACCACCAATCTTTCTGACCTCGACCTTCGTTTTCAGGACCGCCGAAGACGGACAGGACTTCTTCGATTACGTCTCGGGTCGGCGCGAGCCTCCCCAGGGGATGGGGGCTGGTCTGGTTTATTCGCGGTTCAATCATCCTAACAGTGAGATCGTCGAGGACAGGCTCTCTGTCTATGAGCGAACCGAGAAATGCGCTCTATTTTCGTCCGGCATGGCGGCGATTGCGACCACGAGCCTCGCGTTCGTCCGTCCTGGCGAAGTCATTCTGCACTCTCAACCGCTTTACGGCGGAACGGAAACTCTGTTTGCGAGGACGCTTGCGGGCCTCTCCATCGGCGCGGTCGGCTTCGCCGACGGCATCGACGAAGCCGCAGTCAGGTTGGCGGCGGAGGATGCCATGCGCAAAGGCCGAGTGGCGATGGTCTTCATCGAAACTCCGGCAAATCCCACCAACGGCCTGGTCGATATCGCGATGGTCCGCCGCATCGCCGAGATGATCGGCCAAGCTCAGGGATACACGCCGATCATCGCGTGCGACAATACGCTGCTCGGGCCCGTGTTTCAGCGGCCAATCGAACACGGCGCGGACCTCTCCTTGTACTCACTGACCAAATATGTCGGCGGACATTCCGACCTAATCGCGGGTGCCGCGCTCGGCCCAAAAGCCCTGATGAAAGAGATCAAAGCGTTGCGAGGCACCATCGGCACACAACTGGACCCCCATTCCTGCTGGATGATCAGCCGGTCGCTCGAAACACTCAGCATCCGCATGGAAAAGGCTGACAGAAATGCGCGGCTCGTCGCGGACTACCTGCGCGACCACAACAAAGTGGCGAAAGTCCATTACCTTGCTCACCTCGAAGAAGCCTCCCTCGCCGGCCAGGTTTTCGCGAGGCAATGCAGCGGCGCGGGCTCCACATTCTCGTTCGACATTGTCGGCGGCCAAGCCGCCGCTTTCAAATTCTTGAACGCACTGCAAATCTTCAAGCTCGCGGTGAGCCTGGGCGGCACCGAGTCACTTGCAAGCTTGCCCGCGAGTATGACTTACTCCGGCGTTCCAGCCGACATCCGTCAAAAAATCGGCGTTCTGGACACCACGATCCGGCTGTCGATTGGCATCGAACACCCGGCCGATCTGATCGCGGACGTCGCACAGGCTTTGAACGAGGCGTAGCTGCCCTCCTCGCTTAAGCGCCACTGAAAGAATGACAGCGGCCGCTAACCGCTGACCTCTATGTCGCTTCTCCGATAGCCCGCCTGAATGATGGAGTCTTCAGGTTATAAGCCGACCACTTGGTTCATTGCAAAATTTGACAGGCCGAAGCGGAAGCTTTTAAGGGCGTTCAGTGATCGGCCCAGCCCAAAGGCACATGATCGGCACATGAATTGACTAAGGCACGTCTGCTCCAAGGCCGCGCTCCGGCGATCCCCGAGGTCGATCAGCGAATTGAGGATTTTCAGGAGAGCTTGAGCGTCTTCAGTCCGCAGTCGGAAATTCCAGTCCGCCTGACGCTGTACAATCGCGGCCAATTTTGCCGCCAGGATCGTTCCCGTCCATCCCTCTTCGGCGTTGCCGATAGCTCCAAGAGCGGCGTTCAATTGGCTGCCAAAGTCGGAGAGCGGGAGTGCCTTACCCGCTCGTTTGTGAAGCTCGATATACTTACCCATCACAAACGAAGACCAGCCAATACTCCGGACCATACGGTCGATGATCGACATGATGGTCGCGATTTCTGACCAGTTGCCATTCGCAAATCGAGCCGCACCGGGGGCGAGTTTGTCGGTATTCACGAAAAGGAGCGCCTTAATTAGTTCGGGCATCGAATCCCATGCACCTCCCCTGCGCGCCAGCCTTTCGGCCGAAATACGCGGTCATTCAGGACACGCGTCACACAATCTTCCAACAGCGGGATCGCATTCGCCGGAATGCCAGCGGCATCGAATACGTGCTGACATACGAGCTTGGTCTGCGAAGCTTATAACTGAAAGCGCCTCTTCACCCTCTACGAGAAACGGTGCCAGAAGCGAATTGCGGGCGGCATCGAGCGTGACGAATGGCGCAACCCTCGCCAGAACATCACCGACCTCAGCGCTCCATTCAAGGAGATCAGAACGCCCGTCGTCGGAACGGCCCTTGTTCTTGCTATCACGCCATGATGGCAGGAGGCCTTCATTGGTCCAGGCCACTAGATCGAAAAGCATCGCCTCCGTGTGCGCGCGATAGGCGTCAGGCGCCATCCACGCCTCAAGAGGCATTCTCGCTTTGCGAAAAGCGCAGTCTGCGGAGCAGGAAGTCGCATCGCAACTGATCAACGACCTGTTCCGTGACCTAAGTTCGCTTCAAACATTGAGTGATGCCGGCCATCAGATCTTAAGGTGCCGCGTCAGGCGACGACGCGACCGACGAAGCGGCTTGTGCCCGTCATCGCCGGACTTGTTCTGGCCAGCCACGTCTTGCTCCACCGAACTCACCGCACGATCAGTGCGGGCACTTTGCTGTACGCCAGGACTTCATTGGCCTGGCTGCCGAGTACCAAACGCCCTAAACCGCGACGCCCATGAGAGGCCATCACGATGAGACCGCAACCCTGCTTCTCAGCCGTTGCGATGATCCCTTCGGCGGGAGCGCTATCTGGCACGTGAACGAGCTCGAAGCTGACGCTAGCCGCCTTCGCTTGCTCGCCGGCTTCGTCTAGAATCCTTTGGGCCCACGCCGCTGCCGACTCCTGGTAGCTTTCAATCGGATTGGCCTTGGTGATTCTCGCTACATGCGCGATCTCCAAGGCCGACCACATCTGGGACACGGTTACAATAACAACGGGGTCCTTGAGTTCTTTCGCCAATTTGAGGCCATGCGCCAGAGCGCGGCCCGCCAACTCCGATCCGTCCGTCGCAATCAGGATTTTCTTGTACATCATTAGGCTCCTCCCCGGTGTTTATTGTCTATGGCGATCCGCTTTACCCGGCTGCTATAGATCAATAGATGTGCGCACCACGATGTGACCGCGATCCCGAGGCGGCGGCTTGGCGAGGCATCAGGCGGGCTCCCTCTCAGGCTCGGTCGCGGCAATGCGCGCTCTGTCGACCCTTGAAATCCCTACGCAAATGCTAGTTCCGCCACGTCCCCTCTCTACACTATGGCACGAACCTTGCAGTCTGCAAAATGCGACCTATGCTCCGTAATTCCCATAGAGCGGGTGATCCTGCCGCCAATACCTAAAGGGGAGCATCCATGTCGATCAGTGCCAGCTTTGATCTGCTTTTGCGCGGCGGCCGTGTGATCTGCCCGGCCTCAGGCATCGATGGCGTCAGAGACGTCGCAATCCGTAGCGGCAAAATCGCGGCGGTGCAGGCCGACATTTTACCCGCCAGCGCCAAGGAAGTCGTGGACGTGAGTGGCAAGCTTGTGCTTCCGGGTCTGATCGATACCCACGCACATGTCTACCAATACGTCTCTGGGCGCTTCGGCATGAATCCTGACATGGTCGGCGTTCAGTCAGGCGTGACAACTTTGGTCGATCAGGGGGGCCCGTCATGCATGACCTTGCCGGGTTTTCGACATTTCATTGCCCAACCGGCAAAATCGCGGGTCTATGCGTTTCTTTCAGCGTATTTGGTGGGTGGCCTGGAAGGCCATTACTATCCGCAACTCTATAGCCCCGATGGAGTTGACATCGACGCCACCGTAAGAGCTGCCAAAGCCAATCTCGACATTGTTCGTGGCATCAAGGCGCATGCCGAGATCGGTGGATTTGCGCGCTGGGGCATTCGGGTCATCCAGATGGCTGCCCAGATCGGACGCCGTGCCGATTTGCCGGTCTATGTGCACTTCGGCCAGCTATGGGGCTTGCCGGCCAGCGGAGCCAATGGCGAAGATGCCGACACCATTTTGACACGCGTGATCCCGTTGTTGCGGGAGGGCGATATTCTGGCTCACCCGTTCACGCGTCATCCCGGTGGTTTCGTCAATCGCGAGGGCGAAGTCCATCCGGTGATCCAGGCGGCGCTGGATCGCGGCTTGAAGGTCGACGTCGGGCACGGGAGCCATTTCTCATATCGACTGGCGAAGAAGGCAATCGCTTCAGGCATCGTGCCAACGACGCTTGGCGCCGATATTCACGGTTACAACACCCATGTTCCAGCGCCGCCCGGAACCCCCGAACAGCACGAGGACGATGAAAATCATCCCTTCGCAGGACAGGCCAAGTTCAGTCTGGTTCAGGCAATGAGCTCAATGATGGCGCTTGGCATTCCGCTCGAGCAAGTGGTGCCAATGGTCACCTCAAATCCCGCGAAGATGCTCGGTCGCGCAGACGAGATCGGAGCGCTCAAAATCGGCATGGGAGCAGACGTTTCGGTCATCAATGAGATCACAGGCCGCTTCGCACTTCGCGACAACGAGAAGAACGAGGTCGTTGCCGAGCGTCTGTTGCAGCCTGCCTTTTGCCTTCGTGCGGGCACGCGATACGACGCGGTGGCGCCGATCCTGCCACAGGCCGTTGCAGCGTAATCGCTACAACTAAGCAGTTTATTGACGGGGAGCCGCTATCGTGCGCGACTTTTCCTCTCCTGAGGGGGCCAGGCAGGGAATCGGTGCTAGCTTGCCGCGCAAGGAAGACGAGCGCCTTATGCGCGGCCGCGGCCAGTTTGTGGCCGACATACGGCTTTTCGGCCTTCACGACGTGGCCTTCGTGCGCAGCCCGCTGGCGCATGCACGGATCCGGGACATACGCGTGCCGGACAAGTATCGCGCTCAGGTTTTCACCTGGGCTAACCTTCAGGGCGTCAACCCCATTCGAGCTGTGTCGGGATTGCCGGGATTTAAAATTTCTGAACAACCGGTGCTTGCCACCGGAAAGGTGCGTCAGGTCGGCGAACTGATCGCGATGTGCGTGGCGCTCACGCGTGCCGAGGCCGAGGATATCGCAGCCGCAGTGGAGCTTGACCTTGAGGAGCTTCCGGCCGTCTACGATATGCTCAAGGCACGCGAACCAGGCTCGGCTTTGGTCCATGAACATTGGGGCGACAATATTTTTCTTGAGACCAATTTTGAAGTCGACATTTCCTCGGCGCTCGATGCGCCAATCAAGGTGACGCGCGACATATCGACGGCTCGCCAATGCATGTCGCCGCTGGAAGGCCGCGGGGTCGTTGCGACCTTCGATCATCGCCTGGACCAGCTTACGCTCTATTCCGCGGCGCAGATGCCGCATATCACTCGCAGCGGGCTCGCCGAATGCCTCGATATGGAGCAGGGTCGCATTCGCATTATCTCTCCCGACGTGGGCGGCGGATTCGGCCACAAGGGAATCTTGTTGCCGGAGGAAGTCTGTTTGTCCTGGCTCACCATGCGGCGTGGTCATCCCGTGCGCTGGACGGAGGACCGGCGCGAACATCTGATGGCGAGCGCGAACTGTCGTGAGCACCACTACAAAATAACCGTCTACGCGGATCGCGACGGCAAATTGCGCGGCATCGATTGCGAAGCGACCGTCGATTCCGGCGCTTACTCGTCTTATCCGTTCTCGGCGTGCCTGGAAGCCGCGCAGGTCGCAAGCATCTTGCCAGGGCCTTATCTAATGCCGGCCTATCGCTGCCGGACGTTTTCGGTCGCCACCAACAAATGCCCGATCTTGCCGTACCGGGGCGTCGCGCGTACGGGCGTGTGTTTCGCGCTGGAGCTAATGCTCGATCTGGTGGCGGCTGAAGCGGGGCTGGAGCCAGGCGAAGTGAGGCTACGCAATCTCGTGCGGCCGGAGCAAATGCCTTTTAACAATATCACCAACAAGCATTTCGACAGCGGCGACTATCCGGAAGCGATGCGCCGCGTGCTCGCGTCGATCGATGTCGACGCCGTGCGGACACGTCAGCGCAAGGGCGAGGCGGATGGCCGGCTTATCGGCCTTGGCGTCTCCATTTATTGCGAACAGGCCGCACACGGCACGTCTGTCTACTATGGCTGGGGCATCCCGATGGTGCCGGGGTATGAGCAGGCTTCGGCGCGGCTGACGCCAGACGGCGGGCTCGAACTGCGGGTTGGCGTCCACTCCCACGGGCAGAGCATGGAAACCACGCTCGCCCAGGTCGCTCATGAAATATTGGGCGTAGATGTCGCAAAGGTGCACCTCATCCATGGCGACACCGCGATGACGCCCTATTCGACCGGCACCTGGGGGTCGCGCTCGATGGTCATGGCGGGCGGTGCGATCGCCACCGCCTGCAAGGAGCTTGGCGAACGCGCCAAGCGGATCGGTGCCAAGCTTTTGCAGCAGGATCCGGCATCGGTGGCGTTGCGGGATGGCAAGGTCGGCGACGCCGGTGGCAGCGTCACGCTCAAGGAAATCGCGCACACATGGTACCGGCGTCCCCAGGACCTTCCCGCCGACGTTGATCCGGGTGGACTCGAGGTGACCGCGGGCTACAAGCCCCAGCGTGACACCGGTACGTTCAGCTACGCCGCCCATGCGGCGCTCGTTGCCGTCGATCCGGAACTGGGTGACGTCGAAATACTCGACTATGTGATCGTCGAGGACGGCGGCGTGCTCGTCAATCCGATGGTCGTCGATGGCCAGATCTATGGCGGTTTCGCCCAGGGCATCGGCACGGCGCTCTACGAGGAAATGCCGTTCGACGCAGCCGGGCAGCCGCTCGCCACGACCCTTGCCGACTACTTATTGCCTGGGCCGACCGAAGTGCCTGCTGCTCGGCTCGATCACATGGAGACGCCCTCGCCCTACACGCAGTTCGGCGTGAAAGGCATTGGGGAAGGCGGAGCTATTGCGCCGCCGGCTACCATTGCCAATGCCGTGAACGATGCATTGCGGCCGCTCGGCGTCGAATTGATGCAGTGTCCCATCACCCCGCGGCGGATCATCGAGGCGATCCTGGCGAAGTCGGAAGCGACGGGGGTCCCGGCATGAAACCCGCACCCTTTGCTTATGAGCGCCCACGGTACCTGACGGACGCGCTCGCGCTTCTCGGCGAGAACAACGCCAAGATCATCGCCGGTGGTCAGTCTCTTGGCCCGATGCTCAATCTGCGGTTAGTCGAGCCACAGCTGGTCGTTGATATCACGGCGCTCCCCGAGCTCAAGCAGGCCGAACGCAGCGGCGACGAACTAGTCCTTGGCGCCTGCGTCACACATGCGGACATCGAGGATGGCAGGATTCCGAACCTCACGCGCGGCGCGTTAGAGGGTGTAGCGGCGAATATCGCCTATCGGGCGGTGCGAAATCGCGGCACACTGGGCGGTTCGCTCAGCCATGCGGATCCGGCGGCGGATTGGATATCCGCACTCTCGGCACTGGGCGCGAAGATCACGCTGCGGGGGCGAAAAGGTTCGCGCAAGATCGAAATGGAGAGATTCATCGTTGGTGTGCTGGAAACCGCACTCCTTCCCGACGAAATCGCTGAAACCATCCACGTTCCGTCGCTGCCGTCTTCGGCGCACTGGGGATATTTCAAGAGCTGCCGCAAGACCGGCGAATTTGCTCATGCGATCGCCGCCATCCTAATCGACCCGAGCGCAGCCACGGCGCGCGTCGTCATTGGAGCGATCGAGAAGCCTCCCATAGTCATGAAGGACCCGATCGAGCTGTTCGGAGGCCGGATTTCCGGCGATTATAAGCGCCATTTTGATGTGCGGGTTGCCGACGCCATTCTGTCCAAAGCGGGAATGGATAATGCGGCTCAGCGGCATATTCTCCTCAACGTCCTGAAGCGTGCCATCCAGGGGGCGGCGGCATGAGCAGCATCACGCTCACCGTCAATGAAAGGCCCATCGAGGCGGTTGCCGAGCCCCGAACAAGTCTTGCCGATTTCGTGCGCGACAGGTTGGATCTGACCGGTACCCATCTCGGTTGCGAGCATGGCGTTTGCGGTGCCTGCACCATATTGCTCGATGGTGCACCGGCGCGCTCCTGCATCACCTATGCGGTGGCTTGCGAGGGAGCTGCGGTCACGACGATCGAAGGTCTCGACGATGACGAAATCACCGCCGAATTGCGCGCTGCTTTCATGCGTGAGCACGCGCTGCAATGCGGCTATTGCACGCCCGGAATGCTCATTTCCGCGCGTGACCTTGTGCTGCGCCTGCCGCAAGCGAATGAGAAACTTATCCGCATTGGCATGAGCGGCAATCTCTGTCGTTGCACCGGCTATGTCGGCATTGTGCGAGCCGTATTCTCGGTGATCGAACGACGCCGTAGCCGCGGTATCGCCGCGCAACGCGACGGCGGCCGCAAGATTCTAGGACCGGTTGGCTCTGGACGCGGCCGGCGAACCGGTGTCGATCAGAGTCGCAGCAGACCCTCGCAACCTGTGCGGCCATTGCACGAAGCACGTAGCACTGACGATGCGATCCCGGACTTCACGCCGGCCAATGCCATTGAACGATACTTCGAGGTCGCTCATCCGGCCGACAGGGTGTTCGCAGCGTTCGGCGATATCGAAGACGTCGCTTCCTGCCTTCCGGGCGTCTCTCTGACGGCACCGGTGCGCTCGGGTAGCGTCGAAGGTGCGATCCGCGTCAAGATGGGCCCCATCGTCGCGACGTTTCAGGGCATGGCGCGTGTGGAGCGTAATCCGTCCGACAAGTCCGGCCGCATTGTCGGCATCGGAGCCGACGCTCGTAACCGATCTTCGACCCAAGGCGAGGTCCGTTACCGTGTGAAGCCTCTCGATGCGAATAGGACACAGGTCGATCTCTCGATCGGCTACACGCTCAAGGGAACGCTGGCTCAATTCGGGCGGCCCGCCCTGATCCAGGGCCTTGCCGGCACGATGATCGCGGAATTCGCTAACAATCTCGACCGCCGTTTGTCGAGCGCGCCTTCGGTCGCGGCAAGCACTCCGCCTGTCGATTTAAATACGTTATCGTTGCTTCTCAGAACCGTGCGCGCGTATTTCGCGCGCTGGTTCGTACGCGACGGGCGAGAGAGCGAGTAAATTGATCAACTGATTTGCATGCCGGGTGCAATGTTTGGACTACGCCGTAAACCAATACAGTGAGAGCGGAGAAATCACCATGAGATCGATGATCGGACATGTTTCGATGATTGCACTGGCATTTGCCCTCCTGAGTGGAGGGGCGGGCGCTGAAACCATCAAGATCGGTGTGAACGAGCCGATGACCGGTGCGTTCGCTGCTTCTGGCACCTACGTTGTCAATGGTGCCAAGATTGCGGCCGACGAAATCAATGCCAAGGGCGGCATTCTCGGCAAGCAGATCGAACTCGTGATCGAGGATAACAAGAGCAATCCGACCGAGGCGGCCGCAGTTGCTGAAAAGCTGATCACCCGCGACAAGGTTCCGGTCATTATGGGGGCGTGGGGCTCAAGCCTAACCCTTGCCGTAATGCCGAAATTGATGGAGTACGAAACGCCGATGGTCGTTGAGACCTCGTCGTCGGGCAAGATCACCACCAGCGGCAATCCCTACATCTTCCGCATCTCGCCGCCATCAGCGATCGAAGCCGTGGCGTTCAAGGGAATCGTCGACAAGCTCGATCTCAAGAAGGCCGATTTCCTGGTCATTAATAATGATTGGGGACGCGGTACGGCGGAAGACTTCGGTAAGATGTTCAAGGAAAAGGGCATCATCGTCGGCCTTGTCGAAACGATGGATCAAGGTGCGCAAGACATGAGCGCACAGCTCTCCAAGATCAAAGGCTCTGACTCCGAGACCCTGATCGTTACAACTGCGGTTGATCAGCTCACATTGATCTTCAAGCAAGCAGCCGCGCTCGGATTGAAAAAGCGCATTATAACCACCGGCGGTTCGCAAAACCCCGATCAGATCATCGCCCAGGCTGGGGCCGCGGCCAACGGCACGATGCACTTGACGACCTTCCTGCCCTGGTTCCCCGAGAAGACGCCGAACCCGAAAGCAACTGAATATTTCATTTCCGAATGGAAGAAGCGGGGCTTTGATTTTGCGGGATGCACCGAAAGTTTCCGTGGTTATGATGGCATCCGAACCGCGGCGGCCGCGATCGAGAAGGCCGGCAGGGCTGAGCCGGCGGCCATTAAGGCGGCCATGTGGTCGATCGACGTCAAGGGTCTCAACGGCGACATCGTCTTCAAGAAGTCCGGTCCTGAAGGCAAGGAGAGCGGCCAGAGTCAGCCGAACGTCTATCTCATCGAGATCAACGATGGCAAAATCGGCATGAAAACGCTGTAAGAATTGATTACAACGGGTTTGAGGCCCCGGTTGACCGCGGCCTCTCCAACCCTTCGAGCTCGGAAACTGGTTTGAGTGAGTTTCTGCAACATCTGGTCAATATGTTGGTCCTCGGAGGCACCTACGCGCTGCTGGGGATCGGCCTCACCTTGATCTTTGGAATTATGAATGTCGTGAATTTCACGCACGGCGTGCTGTATACGTTCGGCGCCTACGTGATGTTTATCGTGGTGCAAGAGCTCGGGCTGAATTTCTTTCTCGCGCTGCCGGTTGCAATCGTCGTCGGCTGGGCGCTTGGCGCGATTATAGAGCTCACATTGCTCAGGCCCTTGCGGGGCTCCGACATCGATACGACTATGCTCGTTATGATCGGGGCTTGGATCGCCATGCAGTCCGGCACGCTTTGGATTTGGGGTGGTGTGGCGAAGTCGGTCGCGACGCCATTCCCAGAACAACCGCTGGTCCTGGGCCCGGTCTCCGTATCGTGGCTGCGTCTGTTCGTGCTTGCGGCCGCGGCGCTATTGATCGTCGTCACTTATTTTCTGATCAATCGCACCAAGCTCGGTAATGCGATGCGGGCGACTTTCCAGGATCATGACACTGCATCGTTGATGGGCGTCAATGTCGACCTCATCTATACCTCGACCTTTGCAGTCGGATCGAGCCTAGCCGCCGCCGCCGGTGCGTTGCTCGGCCCGGTCTATGTGATTTTTCCCCAAATGGGCGATCTCGCCGCCGTCAAGGCGTTTGCGATCGTGATTCTTGGCGGACTGGGCAACATCACAGGCGCGGTTTTAGGCGGATTCATTCTTGCTCTGGCGGAAGAACTGGGCGCGGGTTACGTCTCTTCCGGGTACCGCGATGCAATGGGCTTTTTAATCATTATCGCGGTATTGATCGTCAAACCCACTGGACTTTTCGCCCGTTCGGAGCGCGTGGGATGAGATTGACGGCAACGCTTCTCACAGTCGCCGCCCTCGCTTCGGTGCCGCTGTGGCTTCGCGATCCCTATCTTATGAACGCGCTGATCACCACTGGGATATTCATCATCGCCGCCATGAGCCTCAATTTGCTCCTAGGGTTCACCGGCCAGCTAAGCCTTGGGCACGTGGCGTTCTTCGGCATCGGGGCCTATGTGAGTGCGCTCACTTCGCTCGGCTTCGATGTTGGATTGCCGGGCGGATTTCGGATTGTCCACGAGCCTTGGCCGCCGGTTGTGGGATTTGGGCTTGCGATCGTGGCGGCCGGATTATGCGGCTACTTCATCGGACGCCTGTCCTTTCGCGTCCGCGGTGCTTATTTCGTGATCGTCACGATATCATTTGCCGAGGTCGTCCGTCTGGTCGCCCTCAACTGGGTTGAGCTGACGCAAGGGCCGCTGGCGCTGAACAATATTCCCTCCATTGCGCTGCCGGTGCCCGAATTTGGAGAGCTGGTGTTGCGGACCAAACTCCATAACTACTACCTCGTGCTGACGGTCGCGGTGATCGCGTATGTTCTGATCGCGCGCTTCGTTCGGTCGCATTACGGCCGGGCCATGCGCGGATTGATGGAGAACGAAACGCTGGCGGTATCAGTCGGTGTCGATGCGACGAGGACGCTTACCCTGGCCGCGGTCATTTCCGCCGGGATTGCAGGTGCGGCCGGCAGTCTCTATGCGCATTACATCCGCATCATCGACCCCGAGGTCTTCGCCTTCATCAACACGGTGACGATGGTGATCATGGTTATTAGCGGCGGTAAGGGCTCGCTTGCCGGCCCCGTCGTTGGCGGCCTAATCTTCGGTTTGATGCCGGTCTTCCTGCGGCCGATCCTGGCGCCTGAGGCGCAATGGATCGCTTATGGCAGCGTCCTGATCATCATCCTGTTTCTCTTGCCGCGAGGCATTGTGCCGTCACTCGCACAACTGCTTTCGAAGCGGCGTGGCCAGACAGCTGTGCCCAAGACGGTCGTCTTCGATCGCAGGGCAAAGGGGCCGGCATGATGACGGCGCGGCAGGCCACATTGAAGATCGAGCATGTCGGCATACATTTCGGCGGCGTGGTGGCTTTGTCGGACCTGAACTTTGCCGTAGGCGAGCGTGAAATCGTCAGCCTGATCGGGCCGAACGGCGCTGGCAAGACAACGGCCTTCGATATCGTGACCGGCTTTTTGACGCCAACGCATGGCAGCGTCAATTACCGTGGAACAAGGCTCTCCGGATTGAAGCCGCACCAGATCGCCGATATTGGGTTGGTGCGCACTTTCCAACGCACGAGCGTCTTCCCCAACGACACCGTTTACGACAATCTCCTAATCGGCCTGCATCGGCAGAGTAGGGTTCGTTTCCTTGAAGCGATTATGAGCCTGCCGCGGGCACGCCTCGTCGAGCGAAGGATGCACGGGCTAGCCTGCGAGCTCGCCGAATGGGTCGGGCTTGGGCGGCGTCTGCATGATCTCGCCGGCTCGCTGTCGTACGGCGAGCAGCGTCTCGTCGGCGTCGCGCTGGCGCTAGCGGCCAAGCCCTCCATGCTGCTTCTCGATGAGCCCGTTTCTGGCATGAACGCCACGGAAACACACATCTTCATCGAGCTCGTCCGTAGCATTCGCGACAGCGGCGTAAGCATCCTTCTCGTCGAACACGACATGCCGATGGTAATGAGCGTCTCGGATCGCATCGTCGTCTTGAACTACGGCCGAATCATTGCCGAAGGCTCGCCGGACATCATCCGAAACGATCCAGCTGTCATAGAGGCCTATCTCGGGCGGGGCGCAGTAGGTGCTTGAGATCCGCGACTTGGTTTGCGCGTATGGCGGCATCATCGCGCTCAAAGGCATTTCACTGCAAGTCAAAGCTGGGCAACTGGTGGCCCTCATCGGCGCCAACGGCGCTGGCAAAAGCACGACGTTACGCGCAATCTCTGGCCTCGTGGCGCCGAGTTCCGGTTCGCTCTTCTTTGAAGGCAATAACATTACGGGCGCAAGGCCACCGCGCGTTTTGGCCCGCGGGATTGCCCATTGCCCGGAAGGACGTCGCGTCTTCCCGTACATGACGGTGGAAGAAAATCTCAATATGGGCGCGTATCTGCGCACCGATACTTTAGAAGTCTCGATCGACCGCGACCGAATTTACGTCGAGTTTCCGCGCCTCGCCGAGCGAAGGCTGCAGGCCGCTGGCACGTTGTCCGGCGGAGAACAGCAGATGCTGGCGATCGGACGGGCGCTGATGTCGCGGCCGCGTATGATCATGTTCGACGAGCCCTCGCTTGGGCTTGCACCGAATATTGTCGAACAGACCTTCGCAATCATTCGCCGTATCCAGGCTGCCGGGACAACCGTTCTGTTGGTCGAACAGAACGCGTTTGCCGCGCTTGGAATGTGCGATCACGCCTATCTGCTCGAGAACGGACGAGTCGTGCTTTCGGGGCCCGGTACCGAGCTGATTGAGAATGAACACGTGCGCAAGGCCTATCTCGGTGAATGAGCCCGGCGAAAACAACAGACTAGAATGTAGCGCTTTGCACTGCAGGCCCGGCCACGTAGTGTAGATCGAACCCGGTCTCCGGCCGCGGTCTCCTGAAAACGGGAATATTTCAAATATCGGCCGGAGACTTTCGGCTATTCCGGGCCGGAAGTAGCCAAAATCGGGGCCTAGAGACCGCCTACCAATTCGCGAAAGCCCGCAATTGGCAGGCATTTCTTAGATTAATGAGGGCAAAATCTCTGCGCGCCGGACTGGCTGGCTGGCGACGCAGTGCAGATTCGCACCGGTCTCCCCGCAAATTCCCTGCAAACAGGGAATTTTACAGGGAAATTCGCGATTTTCGGGCCGCATGGCGGCAAATTTAGAGCACGAAACCGCTATGTCACAGCGATTTTCCGGAAAATTCCCTGAGCAAACTAATCAGGGAAAATATTTCGAAGAACAGGGAATTCTAATGGGGTAACAGGGGATCCTGGGCTTCCATTTCTCACACGTTGTTTGCCGGCTTAGAGAAGTCGAACAACCCCCCTCTCCTCGTCCACTTTAACCCCAAAGCAGACCTTACCTGCCAGAACGACGATGTTTGTTCAGTGCCTGAAGCGTTATTCACTGGGCCGTACAAGGATTCGTCGCACGGGAAATAACGCGACGCCGTACCGTTGACCCACATATCCCCAAATGCCCTTCGGGGCGAACAACATGGTGATAATCGCCAGTGTGCCCAGCAAGATCAGATACCAGGTACCGAAGTCCGCAAGGTAGTGCTGCAGCGCGTAGAACACGATGACGCCGATGATCGGGCCCTCGATCGTGCCGACCCCGCCGATGATGACGACAAAAATCACGTAAGCGCTCCAATCCAGCACCGAAAACGCCGCGTCCGGCGAGATACGGGCCTTCTGCAAATAGATCAGCGCGCCGATCATCCCGGTAGCGCCCGCAACCAGCACATAGACGCCGAGCTTGGCACGGAAGCTGTCGACACCCGGCACTTTCGGCGGCCGCTTCGAAATCGCGGATCGCGAAAAGCGCCAGCCCGTAGCGCGATCTCAACACCAGATAGGCCAGCCACAAGCGCGCCGGCCGCGAGCACCAGAGCAATCCAGTAGGTAATGATGTCGCGCGCGGCCGGCGAGCGGACTTCGAACGCCGCCTTGACCCATTCGATGCCGAAAATCTCGTTGGTGACCGAAGGCGGCAGCGATGTACCGGTGCCACCGCCGAGCTGCTTGAATTGGGCGAACACCAGCCGGTACACCTCGGCGACCACCCAGCTTCCTATCGCGAAATAGGGACCGCGAAGCCGAAACACCACAAACGCCGTCGGCACCGCGAATATCGCGGCGATCAATCCCGACAGCAACACCGCGGCAATCGGATCGATGCCGGCGCCCATCGTGAGCGCAAACAGCAGATAGCCGCCGAGACCGACAAACGCCTGCTGCCCGACGGAGACCAGACCCGCATAGCCCGCCAGCAAATTCCAGCACTGCGCCAGCGCAAGCATGTAGAAGACGAAAATCATATCCTGAATCAGTCCGCGACCGGCAACGGCCGGGAGCGCGGCAAGGATCAGCGACAAGGACAACGCTCGGAAAGCGCAAGAACGCCGATGCGCGGGTCTTCGTTGCCAGGCGATACCGGGTCGGCTCAATCATCTGTTCCCGTCGCCGTCGTCACCGGCTCAATCCAATGCGCGCGGAAACAGGCCGCGCGGCCGCAGCACCACCACCGCCAGGAAGGCGATGTGGCCCGCAAGTATCTGCCATTCAGGGTTAAGCTTGGCGCCCACCGTCTGCGCCAGACCGATGATGACGCCGCCCGCGAGCGTACCCCACAGGCTGCCGAGGCCGCCGATGATCACCGCCTCGAACGCGTAGATCAGCCGGGCCGGACCGATAGTCGGATCGAAATTGGCGCGAATACCGAGATAGAGGGCGGCGATCGTCGCCACCAGCATCGCGATCCCCGTGGCGATCGCATAGATGCGATGATGGTCGATCCCCATCAACTGCGCGATTTCCAGATCGTCGGAGGTTGCGCGAAATGCCCGGCCAAGCGCGGTGCGATAAAACAGGAGGTTGAGCAGCAGGATCACCGCGACGGCCGAACCGAGCGTGAGCAGCGGCATCACTCCGATCGCCAGATTGCCGCCGAGGTCGATCGAAGCGGTCTCGATCGCACCTAACCGCAGCCGCCGGCTGTCGGCGGTAAAGGCTTCGAGCAGCCCGTTCTGAATGACGATGGATAGCCCGAACGTCACCAGCAACGGCGGCAACAGATCGCGTCCCAGGGTTCGATTGAGCAGCGCATATTGCAGGGCAAAGCCGGCGGCGAACATCACCGGCATGGCGAGCAGGGCCGCGAGAAAGGGATCGAATCCAAACCATGTCGTCAGCGAGAGGATCGCGAACGCCGCCAGCACGATAAGGTCGCCGTGGGCGAGATTGACCAGCCGCATGATGCCGAAGACCAGCGACAGGCCGGCCGCGAATAGCGCATACAGGCCGCCGAGCAGCACGCCCTCGATGATGGTGCCGAGCCAGAGCATGTTCAACGTCCGAAATAGGCAAGGTGAATTTGATCTCTCGGTAAGTTCCGCCGGGCGGCCCGAAGCGATACCCGTCCCTCCTGAAAACAATAGACGCGATCGGCGACTTTCATCGCCTGCGCGATGTCCTGCTCGACCAGCACGATGCTGGTGCCGTTCTGTTTGATGCGCGGCATCGCATCGTAGATATCGCGGATGACGATCGGCGCGAGGCCGAGGCTGATCTCGTCGCACAGAAGCACGCGCGGGTTCGACATCAGCGCGCGGCCGATCGCCGCCATCTGCTGCTCGCCGCCGGACAATGATGGCTCGGCACGGTGCGACGCTGTTTCAGCGCCGGGAACAGCGCATAGATGCGTGTCGAGCGACCATACTCCCGTCGGCATCGCGGCCGTATCTGCCGATCAGCAGGTTTTCCTCGACCGTCAGCGAGGAGAACAGCCGCCGCCCCTCCGGCACCATCGCGATCCCGAGCTTGAGAATGTTCGCCGCGCCCAGCGCGCCGATCGGCCTGTCCTCGAACCGCACGCTGCCGGGCTCGGCGCGGATCAGGCCGGCAATGGCTTTGAGGTAGGAAGACTTGCCGGCGCCGTTGGCGCCGATAATGGCGACCGTCTCGCCCGCGCGCAATCGTGGTGTCGATACCATAGAGGACCTGGAAGTCGCCGTAATAGGCTGTTAGGCCGCGGGTTTCGAGCACCGGCATCTCACGCCAGCGAACCCGTGTAGATTTGTCGGACCTCGGCGGAGGCCAACACCTGCGTGCGGATCTGCCCTCGGCGACCTTCCTTCCGAAATTCAGGACGCTCAACCTGCCGACGACCGCCAGCAGCGCATGCACGATGTGCTCGATCCAGATGATGGTCATTCCCGTCGCATGGACCTCCCGGATGGTTTCGACGAGTTCGAGGCATTCGCCCTCGGTCAATCCGCCGGCAATTTCATCGAGCAGCAACAAATGCGGATTGGTCGCAAGCGCGCGCGCCATCTCGAGCCGCTTGCGTTCGAGCAGCGTCAGTGCGCCGGCGAGGGTGTTGGCCCGGCGATCAGATGCAGGCGCTCGAGAATTTCCGCGCAAGGGCCGGCAGCATCGCGCTCGGTCAATCGCCCGCCATGCACCGCGGCCACCAGCAGATTCTCGAAGACGGTGAGATCCTCGAACGGCCGCGGAATCTGATAGAGCGCGTCCGATCCCGGCGATGCAACGCTGGTGCGGCCTCGCCGGTGATATCGCGGCCGTTGAGGCGGATTTCGCCGGCGTCGGGCGTAAGCCCGCCGGCGATCAGATTGAAGAGCGTCGTCTTGCCGGCACCGTTCGGACCGATGATGCCGAGCGCCTCGCCCTGCGCGACCGCGAGATCGATATCTCCGTCGCGACGAGCGAGCCGAAGGTCTTGCGAGGCCTGTGATCTTCAGCATGCGCCTGAATTTAGCATCAAGTCGAACCTGCCGGAATGGGTCTGCGGCCTCATCGCCGCTCGCCTCGCGCTGGTCTCAACCGATCGCCTCCATCTTGCCGCCGGTCGGAATGTTCGGCGCGGTCCTGTTGTCGGTGATGACGATGTCGTATTTGCTGCCGTCCTTCAAGCGCCATTGGCCCGCCGACCAGCGGCGTCTTGGCGACGTTCTTCGCGGCGAACGGCGGCAGATTCGCGCCGTTCCATTGGACCTTGCCGACCACGGTATCGAGATTGGTCGCGGCGATCGCGCCGACCATGGCTTTGGCGTCGCGCTGCGGCGCGCGCTTGAGCATGTCGACGGCGACCTCGAACAGCGCATGGACGAAGCCGATCGGCTGCGTCCACTGCTTCTTGGTCGCGGCCTCGTAGCCTGCGGCGAGATCTCGCGCGCTCATGCCGGTCAGCGAGGATTTGAACGGATGGTTCGGCGACCACCACACTTCCGACGACAGGTTGTTGCCGTCCTTGCCGAGCGCCTCGACCGCCACCGGGAACAGGATCGCCTTGCCGATCGAGGCCACCTTCGGCCGGAAACCCTGCTGCATCGCCTGGTTCCAGAATGTCGTGAAGTCGGGCGGCATCACCACGCCGGTGATGATCTCGGCGTTGGCGTTCTTGAACGCGCTGATCTGGGCGGAGAAATTGTCGGTGAGATTCTGGTAGCGGCCGGGGTCGGTGAGCTTGTAGCCAGCTTTCTCCAGCACCGGCGGAAAGCCGACCTGTTTGTCGCCCCAGGCGTTGCCGTCGCCGTCGTTGGGAAACAGTCCGCCCACCGATTTGTTGGTCGGCACCTGGCCCCACATGTTGGTGAAGACCGCGATGACGTCTTCCAGACCCCAGAAGAAATGGTAGGTGTAATTGAAAGTCTTCCATGCCGGCGGGCCGCCGGCCGGATTGGCCTGACGGCCGATGAACCAGGGCTGCCACGGCGCCATGGTCGAGATGCAGGGCACTTCCTCGATCTCGCATTGGGTCGAAACCGGATTGGTCGTCTCCGGCGTCGAGGCCACCAGCATCAGGTCGACCTTGTCCTGGACGATCAGATCCTTTGCGACCTCGCGGCGCGGTTCGGATTGGACTGGCTGTCCTTGACGACGACTTCGACCGGGACGGTCGCGTTGCCGAGCTTGATGCCGGCCTTGGTGGCTTCCTTGAAATTGGCGATGATGAAATTGTCGGCTTCGGCGAATGCGGCGAGCGGGCCGGTCTGCGGGCTGACGTAGCCGAGCTTGATCGGGCGGGTCTGGGCTATCGCCGGCATCGCGATGCCGGTGGCGAGCGCCGCGCCGGCCGCCGCCGTCGATTTGAGCAAAGTACGACGATCGATCGGTGCGATGATCCTGGTCAATGAGCCTCCCCTCCCTAAAGAATTTCGTGACACCGCCAGATCCCTGGACGAAACCTTGACCGCGGAACCGATAGTGTTCGATATTCGAACTTGTGTTCGTTTTCGGTTAGTTTCGATGAGCGCCTTGACGGAGTCAACCGCTCGCGACGGCACGGGCGCAAGAGATGACTTCTTCGAACCCGACGACGGCCATGACAAGGAGTTCATGAGCACGCTCGCCAAGGGACTCGCCGTGCTCAGCGCCTTTGGCAAGCAACGGCCGTCGATGACCTTGTCGGATGCGGCCGCGGTCGCGAACCTTTCGCGGGCAACCGCGCGCCGGGTCCTGCGCACACTTGCCCAGCTCGGCTATGTCACCCAGGACGGGCGCGCTTCTCCCTGACCCCGCGGGTTCTTGAACTCGGCTTTGCCTATCTCTCGGGTCAGGACTGGATCGACCGCGCGCTGCCGATGATGAAGGAAGTGAGCGAGCGACTCGGCGAATCCTGCTCGGGTTCGATCCTGCAAGGCATCGAAATCGTCTATGTCGCGCGCGTCAACGCGCGGCGCATCATGTCGACCGCGCTCGCGGTGGGCAGTCGTTTGCCGGCCTTTTACACATCACTCGGCCGTGCCCAGCTCGGCTATCTCGACGATGCGGAAATCTGGCGCCGCCTCCGGTCGGCACGCATCGAAGCCCACACGCCTTATACGATCACCGACATGCAGGCGTTGTTCGATCGCGTCCGCGCCGACCGCGAACAGGGATTTTCGATCGTGGACGAAGAACTCGAGCGCGGACTTGCTCGATTGCCGTGCCGGTGCTCGACCGCACCGGTCAGGCGGTCGGCGCCATCAATCTCTCGGCCCACAGCACGCGCACGACGCGCAACGAGATGCGCGAGATTTCCTTCCGGAGCTCAAGGTCATCGCGCAGCGGATTTCGCAGGCCCCCCGACCGAAATAGAAACACGGCCGATTGCTTTGCGCATCGAACGCCTTGTCAGGGCGCCCGAGAGGTTTTAGCATTCCGGTTCGCTTTCCGCACATAAGTTCGCATATCGAACGAACACGGTGCACAGATCCAAGCGATCGAATTTCAGGGAGGCCACGATGGCAAGAACAGGCATGGGACGGGAGCGTCCGGTACGACTGCCGCCCAAGTCGAAAACCGGAGGCAGTGATGACCGCGTCGCCTTC
>CAVRMY010000047.1:0-49089 GCA_963721935.1 uncultured Alphaproteobacteria bacterium | reverse complement strand
TGAGGCCAAATCACTGAAATCCACAAAACCAGTCAACGGCGGAGCCATGGGCTCAGCCTAACAAGGGACCACGATGACCACGCAATCGACGCTGGGCGCGAGTGTTTACGACGACGCCTTGCTTGTACGGTGCCCGAAGTCCTTTTCGGACACGGTGCGACATGCCGCACAAAGCCAGCATAATGGGCGTGTCCGCCTACATCAGACAAGCGACCCTTCGGCAACTAAAACTCGACGGCTGCGAGCCGAAGGAGACCTAATGCCACAAAACCCGAATATGCCCTGGAAGCCGCCAGGCGAGTGGTACGTCGTCTTAGAGGGCGTGCCGAAGAGTCCGCCGGGTTGGTATGAGCGACAGCCTGTCGAGGACGCGATCGTGTACATCTTTCCACTGGCGAGGCTGCAATCAACAACTCTGCTCCAAGAAAGCCCCCGAACGCCGGCAAGGGTCGCCCAAAGGGCGTGCCGAACAAGACGACGGCGCTCCTCAAAGACGCGATCTTGCAAGCTGCAGAAGCCGCTGGCGGCAAAGCCGGTTTGATTGGGTACTTACAAGCGCAGGCAAAGAAGAAAAATTCTGGCCCCTTCTTGGCGCTCCTTGGCAAGGTGCTGCCAACGCAAATTTCTGGTGACCCCGACAATCCAGTCGCATCCGATCACCACGTCATCATAACCTTTGTCGAGGCTAAGGACTCCGCGTGAATTCATTCGCTAAAAGCGTGGGCGAAAAGGGCTCTGGTCCTGGCACTTCGTGTGGTGAACCTATCTGGTCCTTCCGGCGCCAGAATGAAACTCGCGTATTAAGCTTGATACCGGCGCGCTGCGAGTTAATTCCAAACGGCGTCGTGCTGGTTAAATCCAGGCTGGCTTTTGGCCATTCGATAAATCCGATCAGCACTAACGGATCTTATGTCAACCAACATTGCTCGTGGGAGAAGACCGCGCCGGGCTCGACGCGCAGCCGCCCAACCGGCGCCGAGCGCCGTTGCTGGTCATGCAAACTGGGTTCGATGCTGCAGCCCACCTAGAACACGGAAAGTCGGCTCGTATGGAGCGGGCCGTGGCGGAGGGCCTGCTGATACGCGACGACGGCATGGCCAGCTTCGTGATAGGCCACGCCCTTCAAGTGTTCAGCGGCATCCAATTTTCTGTCCCGGCCTTCATGATGTCGCCAGAATGGAGCGTCAACAAGGCCGGCGCGTTCGATTGGAGGCGGCAGATGAGAAACATCGTGGACGAAGCCGGCGAGATCATCGCGAGAGCAACGGATGACCATACGCTGATCGGCGGCCACCACCGCCTCGCGTTGGCGGCCAGCCTCGGTCAAAAACTGTTCTGGAAACACACCGGCGAACCTGTGAAGCTTGATCCCTTCTTCAAGGGAAGTTCTCATCACAAACGGCCCGATGCGCAGGCAGCGTGAGCGACTGGTCGAGGCGCATCGCGTCGATGCCGCCCCAGTTGGCGGCCTCTTTCATTAGTTGCCCCGTCTTGACTCTGGGAAGGCCGCTGGTGAGTCCGGATTTGGGGGACGGCCTTCGGAGTCTGTAAGTTTGATGCTTACGGCATATCGTCGGAATATGCCGCGCCCGGCGCCCCCGAGCCGCGCAAGCGAGCGAGGCTTACCAGCGCGGAACCGTGGGGTTTCGCAGGTCGACGAACACCAGCTTGTGCCATCGGGCAAGGTTGTCCTGCACGGCAATCTTCACCCGCATTGGCTTCGTCCTGCCTTCACCGCCGACGGTGCCGGTAGCCATGATGTGGCCGTGACAACCTCTTCGCGCCCCCGCCGGAATTATTTGATTCGTGGCATAAACGTCATTCATTGGGTCTTCAGTCGCCATCATTGCCGACTGTATTCGCCTGCGAGCGAACGAGGGCCGCAGTACACGGACCTTCGACAGGTACAGTCCGTGTCTGCCTCGGTTGGTTGCGTGAAACTGAAACGAAAATTGCGTCAGGATCGAACCATCCGGCTGCTTCGCGTGGCTCCAATGGCTTTTGCGCTTCATCAGCGATCAGGAATAGCTTGGTGTTCTGTCGTTCCGCCAGGAACTTGAAGATGGCAAACACGCCCGCAACAGCCGACACCAGCACCAGCATAAGGCCGTATTCGTACCACCATGCCTGCGCCTTGGGAGCGCCGTAGCGAGCACCCAGCCACAGCACGGCCGCAGCCGCAATGCCGGCCACCGCAACGCTGAAAAGGAAGCGGCTGCCATTGGCCCAGATTGCGGAGATGATCTTGGGGATCGAAAACCAGGACAGGGGTTCGGTCATGCAGATCGGTATATCAGGCGGTTTTCAGCCCTAACAAGGTGTTGTTACACTTGACCGGAAGCGGCTAGGCGGCGGCCTAACACAGGCGCCACCACAAATTCCCTCGGAGTACAGCAATGGCTCTATTGTCGCCGAAGGCAGCAAGATTGTAGTCAACATGGACGTCGTCCGCTACATGCAGCGGATCAAGGAAGTGACCTCAATCTACTTCGGGAACGACGATGCAGTTAAGGTCAAGGAAACCTCGAACGAAATCCTGATGCTGAGGGCGCTCCAAGGTGCGTCGCAGGCGAGGACGCGCTTTCACCAGGGGCGGGTTGACGACCGCCGTAAGGCGGGCGGCGCTGTTTCATCGCGCCACTGATTCATCGGCTTCATCGGTCCCCCGCAATTACTTCGTCCCGTTTTTGCGGCAGTTAGCTGGGCAGCAGTTCCTAACATTCCTGGCTTTCCGCCCACCATTCATTGCGTAGCGGACAACTCAGTAACGGAATCGATGGGATGATCCACAAGAGTTATTTCAAGCGTCAGGTGAGGACGCTAGTCAAATTCGCCCAATCGACTTCAGACCCAAAGCTGATCGCAGCCTTGGTCAAAAAGGCTGTTGATCTAAAGTCCCAAGTTGACGATGACGCGCCGCCGCGAGATTTAAGTCCACGAGCGTCGGACGTGGAAGGACCAAGCTGACGACGGCTCGCAAAGAAGCCAAGGGCCGCTTAAATCAAAATCATCCGGTTTGAATTGAAGAGCCGCCTTCGGGCGGCGTTTCTCATTGTCATGCAGGCTGGCCGAAATTCTAGCCGCTCGATTCCCACGACGGGCCGCGAATGTGCAGAATGTTAGTAAGCTGGCTGCGTACCCTCCTCTATCGCCATGGCGGTTAACGTCACTGGGTCAGTGATTCCATCTGACGCGGCCCGTAGAATTCGTTCAGCCATCTTCGCTTTTGTCGCGGGTGTCCGGTTAGCGGTATCAATCTGATCGACAGCCGAGTCGAGAACTGATCGCATCGTCCAGACCAGTTCTGGCTCAAACTGAGAAGGTGACAATTTCGGCGATTGCGACTTCCGCACTGGAAATCTCCTGTTAGGCGGATGTTCATCTAACAGTCGAGTTGGTCGGTTGTGTGACAGGTTGCGCACAATGTTTTGATTCAACCAAGGCAAAGCGCGACCCGTCCGCTATGATGAGCCGCAGCGCGCCACGAATTGATAGTGATTGCTCACGGTCGAACGGCACTGGCGGAAGTGCGGGCCATTGCAAACCTGCGAATTCGATGATGGGAGATGGACGGGGGCTTGCGCCAGAATTTTTTGAAATTGCTGGGCATGGTCCACTTTTGCCCCAAACGGCAGGCGTCGATTCCGCTATGCTCTACCCCGGCCGCGTCATGGCTTTGCCTCCTCGCGCGGTCCGCGCGGCGTCGAGGTTCCTGACAGGCGACTGATCGACGCCGCGCCCCTCTCCCTCGCCAGTTGTTACCAAAGTTACTCCTGACCCGCGCCTGCCGCGGAGGACCTGTGTGGTCGCGCCAAGAGACGGCCGGCCGCGACGCGTTCATTCCGAAGGAGATGCGAATTTCCGAAGGAGGTCCGAAATTCGCATCTCATCGCTGATCCGCGGACCTACGCCGTGGCGGCCTTCTGGGCCGCCGCGAAGACATCGCGGGGAAGCGTTGTGCCGGCGACGTGCTCCGTGCCAGCGACGCCGAGATCCATCCAGCCCGCGTTGACGGCCTCGAACATCGCTTCAGCGGGTCCGGTTTGGCCCTTCGGGATGCCGAACTGCTCGAACGCTGCCGGCCACTCGGCCCGCGGGACAGCGAACGCCTTGACTTCGCGCTGCATGACATCGCCCAGTTGCGCTGCGACTTCATCCGCGCTGACCATCGAACCAAGTTCGATGACGCGATGCTCCGACCACGCCGGCCCGGTCAGCAGCGTCGCCACCTCGGCACCGATGTCGTTCGTCGCGACCATGGTCGATTTCCGGTTGGTCGGGTTGTAGTAGACCGGGAGCGTGCCGCCCTGGGCGACGTGCAGGCCGTAAAGGAAGTTTTCGAAAAACCCGCCGGCGCGCACGAAGGCGGTCGGCGATGTTAGTTTGCGAAAGCCTTGCTCCAGCAACGACAGGGCCGTGATCATCCCCAGCCCGCTGGTTCTGTTCGCCCCCATCGACGAGAGCCCGACGACCCGCGGCGGCGCGGCCTTGGTCAGCGCCTCAACATAGTTCGCGATGACGCCCTTGGCTTCCTTGAAGTCCGGCGAGGGGGCCCAGATGGTCGGCAACATTACAAACGCGCCGTCGACGCCCTTGAGCGCCCGCTCAATGGCGGCCGCATTGTTCCAGTCGCCTTCGACCAGTTCGACGCCCTGGTCCGTCCAGCTTGCCGCCTTCGCTCGGTCGCGAACCAGCGCGCGTACTTTCTTACCTTGCGCCAACAGATGCCTGGCCGTTGCGCCACCGACTTTTCCTGTAACTCCCATAACTAGAAACATGCGTATTCTCCCGGTGTTGAATGGTCTACATTCTAGGGTAGGTCTCATATAAAGACCTTAGACTGACCTGCACCGTAAGGAGGCAGTTTTTTGTAACCAGGGGAGAAAAAGGGAACCCGCATGAGCAACTCAGTGGAGCAATTCAGCCGATATCAATCGGACGACGCCCAGTCAGTAGAACCCGTACATTGCCCGGTGCGCGACGTGCTCGACCGCATCGGTGACAAATGGAGCATACTCATGATCATGACCCTCGCGACGCGACCGCAGCGCTTTAGCGAGCTTCAACGAGCCATCCGCGACATCTCCAAGCGCATGCTCACCCAGACGCTGCGCGACTTGGAGCGCGACGGACTTATCACCCGCCATGTCTTTCCGACCAAGCCGCCGAGCGTTGATTATTGCCTTTCTCCGCTAGGCCAATCCCTGCTGGACCCGATGGCGAGCCTCATCGATTGGGCCGACCGTCGTTATTCCGATATCCATGCCGCGCGCGTCCGCTTTGACAGAGCACCCTGTGATGTCCAGCGCTAGTGATCTGATGGCGCGATATCCGAGTTGAATCCGTTATGCGCTCAAAAGCGGACGTGAGGGCACGCCGCAAGCGTGGCTCGCTGGCAATAGCAGCACCGCCGCAAGTCGGGTGTGCTGCCATCGCTTACTTTAGCATTAGTTTCCTGCGGGATGGTCCGACGGGTCTTCACCGCCCGGAAACGACCTGTTGAAGTCGAAGTTCTCTATGCTCCTCCCACTATCCGTTCGTGGAGTGGCATAGGACGGCCCGGTCACCTGATTGTACGCTCCGCGATACCGATCCAAGGCTCGGCCATGATGGTTCGGTTGAGCGAACACCGGCGTGGCAACGGCGGCGGAAAGAATTACTACAGCACTTAGTGTTTTGATTTTCTCAATCATGTGGTTTCTCCGTTGTGTTCTGGGGAAACCCGCCTAGAACGTTCCTGCATTAGAAAGCTACTCTTAGGAAGAACGTTCCTGAATTCAATCGAACGTGACGTTAGGGACTACTGCAATCACTCGCCCGTCATTTGATTGCCCGCAAAAACCTAATTGGTTTGCGTTAGGTCGGCGCAATCCGACGCTTCCATGCTTTCTAATTAGACAGCGTGCCTGTTGATGCGTCAGCATTGCTAGATGGGTAGGGGGCTATGCTTTCTTTGCAGATTGAGGGGCTGTAACCGGCCCACCGTCAACATTTTACGTCCACAAAATCCAAAAACTAAGGAATCAAATGGGAAGACCCCGTACACCAACTGCCGTGCTCGAATTGCGCGGCGCGTTTCGTCGAAACCCAAACCGCAGACGTAAGTTCGAGCCGCGTAAATTAACTGCGCTACCCGAACCACGACCGAGTCTGCCAAAGCCGGTCAAGGCAGCCTGGCTGGAAATGCAATCTCGCGGCTTCTGGCTTACTAGCGCCGACAAATTCTTGGTCGAAATTGCAACCAAGTTGATGGCTGGATATCGCAGCGACCAACTCAAGTCAGGCGACGTATCGATGTTGATCGGGCTACTCAGCGTGATCGGTTTTTCGCCCAAAGAGCGCGGCAGTATGGATTTGCCAAGCGGCAGATAAACGTTAAAGCGAGCTATTTCTTTTTGACCGATCCGAACGTCGGCTGCCATCCCGCAGCCGTGCCCTTTTGGCTTGGCGCAGCGGCGATTATCTTGATCTTTTCCTTCTTAGGCTTCTTTTTCTCCCGATTGCCTCTCTGTTCGCCTTTGGCCATGTCATCCTCCTTGGTGTCGAGTGACAGGCTATCACGTCCGGGGAGGCATATGTTGGCTATTGCTAGGGTGCTAAGGGTATTCAACCCGGCGAAGGTCGGCCTTTCTTGGTCGGTACAACGACCAGTATGCTCCGAAGCTCATCTATCTGGCGTGCAAAATCCAGCGCATTTGCTTTCAACACTTCCATCGCATGACCCCGATGACCTTCTTGTTCTAGCTCTGCGATCCGCTCGTTAAGTGCGTCAAGGTCGTCGCTCAACTGTTGAATTGAGCGTTGAATTGGGAAGCTCTGAGCCGGAAGTTTAGCGGTCGGTTGTAGCTTCGGATGCGTAGCTAGCCGATTACCGGTTCCACCATGCCGTCCGCGAAGTACTCTTGTTCGGGATCACCGCTTATGTTCTGAAATGGAAGCACCGCAATGGAGGGCCTGTCGGGCAAAGGAAGAGCAGTGCCCTTTGAAGATAAAATCGTTGTCTCACCTTTTGCCCGCAGCGCAAACGCTCGGATCGGACGAGCGATGTTCTTGAGTGCTTGATCGCCTAAATCGGTGAACTCAACCGCGACCTTGCCTCGAACTTGCTCGTAGGCAGAAGATGAGATGCAGATGCCACCAGGTTCGGCGATCCCCTCAAGCCGAGCCGCGACGTTGACGCCATCACCCAGTATGTCGTCGCCCTCGATCAAGATGTCCCCGAGATTGATCCCGATCCGAAACAGCATACGCCGGTCGTTAGGGACACCTTGGTTGCGCTCGGCCATCACTGCTTGCATGGCCACCGCACACTCGACTGCATCGACCACCGATGGAAACTCAAGCAGCACGCCGTCACCCGTGGTCTTCACGAGGCGGCCCCCGTGTCTTGCCACGAGTTCGTCGGTTACCTTGCGGTGTTCACGAAGCGTCCGGGCGGTGCCGACCTCGTCGAGGCCCATGAGCCGCGAGTAGCCTGCCACGTCAGCCGCGACTATGGCCGCCAACCTGCGTCCGACCCGAACTGGCTGCTCTTGCTCCATGGCCAGATGCCCCAGCGACATCATTTCTGCTCGGATGACACCTACCGCCAGTCTGGGCTTTGGGGAGCGCCTCGTCAACAAATGGAACCTTTGGCTCCCTAAGAATAAGCCATGGATGCTGGTGCGGAGCCTGAGAGCGCGAAGCGAGAACATCGGGGCGACCATTGTTAAACCGCTGTGGCGCAGGACGATGCATGATGCATTTGGTGGTCAGTGAAGCTAACATGTGGCCGATGACCGATGACAAGGTAAAACGGCGACTGACCACGGTCCTGTGCGCCGATGTGCACGGCTATTCTCGCCTCATGGGAGCAGACGAAGCGGGGACGCTGGGGACGCTGCGCCGCTACCGCAGCGCCATTGCAGGATTAGTGGAGCGCCATGACGGGCGGATCGTGAATACTTGGGGCGATGCCGTGATCGCCGAGTTCGCCAGCGTTGTCGAGGCCGTGCAGTGTGCGGTCGAGATTCAGCAGGAAATCTCCAGCCAGGTTTCGGACCCACCTCACGCGCACCAGATGCGGTTTCGCATCGGCATCAATCTAGGAGATGTGATGGTGGACGGTTCCGACATCTTTGGCGATGGGGTTAACATCGCGGCGCGGTTGCAAGAACTCGCCGAGCCCGGTGGCGTCGTGGTCTCCGCTTCCGTTTACGATCAGGTGCACAACAAACTATCATTTGGCTTTGACTGTCTCGGCCAGCAACAGATGAAGAACGTTGCTCCCGTAATCAGCTACCGAGTGACCATGGGCGGCCGAGCCGATAGCTTCCCCGTTGATGAGAGCCCTACCCACCAAGCTGGAGCAGTTGGCCGATCCGAGCCATCCAAGTGGATGACCTCCATCTCGGATCGGCTGGCGAACCTGCCTCGCCCCATTGCAGTAACTCTCACGGTTTCGGGCTTCCTGATTCTAATTAATATTTTCTCCGGCTTGCACAAAATCTGGTTTCATTGGCCAGTCGCAGCATTGCTCTTCCTTGGAATCCTGCGGACAGTGCTCGGACACAGACCTGCTTCGGACAGAAAGGAGCGACGGAGGCGCAGGGAGTGAGGAGCCACCCATCACCCGGGGTCCCCGCGAAAACCGATGGTCGAGACATGTGCCTTCAGATGACTCTGCGGGGTCCACTGGTAAGCGTTCGGAAGCCCGCTACGACGCTAAATTTTTGCCGTCGTCAGTGCAAACCATTATGCTTCATCAGTGCAATCCATTATGCTGGCGAAGTTGGCTCTCGATGAGGGTACGGACTATGAGAGGGCTTTTCGGAACTGTATTTCTACTAATTTCGACGGCCTGCTTCGCAGCGGACTTCATGCCGCCCGGAGATATGGGTGAAACGCCGCCGGGATATGGTGGGCCCGCTTATGGTGGACCGGGGTATGGTGAACCCGCTTATGGCGGACCTGTCTACGGTGGGCCTGTCTATGGTGGACCCGCTTACGGTGGACCTGTCTACGGTGGGCCTGTCTATGGTGGACCCGCTTACGGTGGACGTGTCTATGGTGGACCCGTCTATGCTGGACCCGCTTATGGTGCACCTGTCTATGGTGGACCCGTCTATGGTGGACCCGTCTATGGTGCACCTGTCTATGGCGGACCCGTGTATCGTGGACCCGTGTATCGTGGACCCGTCTATGGTGGACCGGCGTATGGTGCACCGGGCTACGGTGGGCCTGTCTATGGTGTAATGCCACCTTACTAACGGGAAATCCCTTGGGGTGCCTCCACATGACTCTGCGGAGTCCACCGGTAAGCGTTGGAAGCCCGCCACCGCGGAAGCCGGACGGGCCACAAGCGAAATCTTAAGTCACCGCTGGGCTTCCTAGGGCCTCTTTAGTCTGGTGGCGCTGAAAAGGGGCGCGAACCCCATTCCCTTTGTAACCTTTTTGCAGCAAACGAAACCCGATAGAGGAAATCGTTTCCAGTGTAAGCAGCAGCTTAAATCGTTTCCAGTGTACCTCTAGGCGGCCTCCACCTTGTCGCTGATGGCGTGCGCCACAGATCTGATCCCAGGTGTGACCCAGACCTACCGGCTGGCGCAGAAGACCATTCTTGACGACATGGAGGATGACAAGGCTAAGACCTGCGCGAATTGGATCACCATCCTGCGCCATGTCGGCACCATCAGTTAAGCGCGCACCAGACTGGTCCGCTTTCGCTATGATCGCCGCGGCCGCGCATTCTGCCTGCTTCCGCGCGACCAGCGCGCGGCGCGGTGATTTCCAGATCGCGTGGCTCAGGTATGAACAGTTCACACTACACATCGACGTCATTAGATCTCATACGTTAGAGACGATTCTTTTCGGGCTGACTTCGTTGGGTGTTACAAATTATTTCTGCGCCGCGGAGCGCCGTATTCAGGAATTTCTCGACCTAACTTTCCAAGCGGTCGCTTTTCACCTGCGAACAATAGACCTAGGAAGAACCGTCGCGTCACCATAGCGACTGTTCGCCAAACGTTGCCCACTGGCCGCCTGCCAGAACGGCAAAGGCCACCTGAATCAAGCCAATTATCAGGAAAATGGAGACGGCGGATAACTCGCTTGGAAAGGCGCTGCGTGGTGGTGCGTACGCAATTCGAACGTATGTCGGCATGAAATCCCTCCTCTCTTCCTGCTTCTGGTTCTTTCTATAACCTTGAAGGAAGCGCGGCCGCGTCTGCCAATCGGGAGAGGGTCTTTTTGTTTGCTGGAATAAATCGGGAAAGTATGGGGTTTTTCACATAGTTTTGGGCGACTTAGTCTTACATCTTTTGATTTCGGGAAGATGCCAGAGGCACTCAATGGACAGGGAAACAGCTCAGCTATTGGATCTCGTGGGCTTGATCTATGACGCCGTGCTCGAGCCCGCACTATGGAATGCGGTCCTCGAGAGGACGGCCAGATTCGTAGGAGGTATGGGGGCATCGATTTTCCGGCAAGATGTCATCAGGAAGGTGGGAAACGCCTATTACACTTGGGGCATGGATCTCGATTTCCAGCAGCTTTATTTTAAGAAATATATTCACCACAATCCGTTACTCCCGGCGATGCTGACGGTCGATGTGGGGCGCGTATCCAGCAACTCGGAGCAGCTTGTTCCAGCCGAGTTCTTCGAGACGCGCTTCTACAAGGAGTGGGCCAAGCCACAAGGATTGATCGACAACGTTTTCTGCATCCTCGAGAGATCGGCTACAAGCGCGGCTGGATGTGTCGTATTCCGCAATGAACAAGACGGGATGGCTGACGCCCAAGCGTTCGAACTACTCGGCGCCATTGTGCCTCATCTGCGTCGTGCTGTGTTGATCGGCAACGTGATCGAGCACAAGAACACCGAAGCGCAAGGGTTCTCGGATCTGCTGGATCGCGTTAAAGCGGGTGTTTTCGTCGTCGACGCATCTGGCAACATTATTTATTCAAACAGAGCAGCGAACGACATGGTTCTGGACGGTGACTATTTGCGCACTCGGGGCGGCAAGCTCGGCGCCAAGCAACCCGAGACCAACCAGCTCTTGCAGGAAGCCTTTCGAACTGCAGCAGGCGGAGATGCGGCGATCAGCAACAGGGGCGTGGCGATCCCGCTGATGGCAGCCGACGGCACGCGTCACGTCGCCAATCTGCTCCCTCTGACGCGCCGGCGCGCTGCCGGAATCGACCCAAGTGCAATCGCGGCCGTGTTCGTGCACAAAGCGGCGCTTGAGCTGCCCAATCCACCCGAGGTCATCGCGAGCGCATACAAGCTGACGAAGACCGAGTTGCGAGTTTGCTGGCGCTGGTGCAGTTGGGCGGAGGCCCGGAGGTCGCCGAAGCCCTTGGCGTCGGCAACGGGACCGTCAAAACCCACCTGCGCAATCTCTTTCAGAAGACCGGAGCGAAGCACCAGGCGGATCTGGTGAAACTGGTCGCCGGCTTTTCTCGTCCGGTGATTGGCTGAGCAAGGGGACGAAGACACGCATTTTAGCCGCGACGTCCGTTGTGGGTCAATCTGCGACAAACAGGCATGCTCGCGTCACGTCCGGGTTCACCTCAATAACCGACATCAATCTAGCAAGGTGTCACCGCCTCACCAGCGCAATGATGAGACCGCGTCCGCGCTAGATTTTCTGAAACGGCACCGTGCCACAATAGGCTGCTGTGGGAAACGACGTCCAGTGCGTCACGATCAACCGCAAAGGCGTTCACAGCAGCGAGTTTGCTTCCGCTTTCGGGGCATACCGGACGCGCCCGGATCATTGCAGACGGTGCACAAGTGCACAGAGGGCGATGCGCAAGGTGTGGTGCTATGCGGAGCGTGAGAGCTTCAGTACCCGAATGAGTAGCCGATCTGCCGCAACATCTGCAGCGCCTGGTCCGTGTAGACGCCGTTGATGGTTGGTTTCATAATCGGCACGTCGCAGACTTAGATCAGATTGAAATCGGCGCTTGTATTAGTTTCCGACGATAGCCCTTCAGTCGGTGAACGTCTCCGCCGGCGTAAACTCAAGTCCGTGCGCCTCCGCCACCGGCTTGCAGGTGATCTTGCCGTCGCAGACATTGAGGCCGTTACGCAAATGGATGTCGTCTTTCAAAGCTTGGCGCCAACCCTTGTCGGCAAGCTGCAAGGTGAAGGGTAGAGTTGCGTTGTTGAGCGCAAAGGTCGATGTGCGCGCCACCGCTCCCGGCATATTGGCAACGCAATAATGAACTACGCCATCGACGACAAAGGTCGGATTGGAATGCGTTGTCGGCCTCGACGTTTCGGCACATCCGCCCTGGTCGATGGCGATGTCGACGAACACGGAACCCTGCTTCATCGTCTTTAGCATTGTGCGAGTAATGAGTTTTGGCGCGGAAGCCCCTGGCACGAGCACCGCGCCGATTACGAGATCGGCTTTAGTGACGAGGTCAGCGATCACAGCGCGCGTCGAGAAGATCGTGCGTGCGCGGCCGTCGAACTGGGTCGCAAGGCGACGCAGAACCTCGAGCGATCGGTCGAGAATCGTCACTTGAGCGCCCATGCCGAGCGCGATCGTCGCGGCGTTAGTGCCGGAGACGCCGCCGCCTATGATCAGCACATCTGCTGCCGGAGCGCCGGGGACGCCGCCCAGGAGAACACCACGCCCACCCGACTCTTTTTCCAGCGCATGGGCACCGACTTGCGGCGCGAGGCGCCCAGCGACTTCCGACATCGGCGTGAGGAGCGGAAGCCCTCCCGACGAGGCGGTGACGGTCTCATACGCGATACAGACAGAGCCGCTGGAGACCAAGTCCTGTGTCTGCGCCAAATCAGGTGCGAGATGCAGATAAGTGAACAAAATTTGACCTGGCCGCAACATCTTGCGCTCGCCGTCCCGCGGCTCTTTCACTTTTACGACCATTTCAGCGCGAGCAAATATTTCCTGTGGTGTGTCGACGATTTTAGCTCCGGCAGTACGATATTCGTCGTCTGTCAGGCCCGAGCCGATGCCAGCGGACTTCTCAACAATTACCCCGTGGCCGTGATGCGTGAGCTCGGCAACTGTGGCAGGCGTCAAGCCGACGCGAAATTCGCTGTCTTTGATTTCTTTTGGCGCGCCAATTAACATTTATTGTCATCCGAAATGAAGGA
Source organism: uncultured Alphaproteobacteria bacterium (assembly GCA_963721935.1). Taxonomy (GTDB): domain Bacteria; phylum Pseudomonadota; class Alphaproteobacteria; order Rhizobiales; family Xanthobacteraceae; genus Bradyrhizobium. The sequence goes on along the minus strand of CAVRMY010000047.1, from coordinate 35,978 downwards.
AGTCGCTGACTGGTGCCGGCTTCACTTGACCGTCAACGCTCTACGGTCCCTCGCTTTGGTCGACGGTGACAGCAGGATTGCTCAGTTAGTCGGACCCGTGATGTAGGGCTTTAGCATTGCATAAATCAAGCTGTGCGTCGGTTTCGGAACACCAAGCTGACGGCCAAGCTCCACGACCTTGCCGCCGAGCCAGGGCAGTTCGAGCCGGTGGCCGCGCTCGAGGTCGAGCGCCATCGGCGCCTTCATCGAAGGTGGCATCTGGCTGGTTACCCCGAGAAATCGTATCAACCGCGTCGGCCGGCAGCGCAACACCTCGCGCGCGGCCGACATCGATCGCTTCCTTGTAGGCAGCCAAGAAGATGGGCATCAGGATCGTTCCGCAGCTTGCCGATTAACCGAGTCACTTCGCTTGAGGTAGCTAGTTCATCTGTTCCCACAGCTGACGCACCAGAGTTCCGGCTCGCTTCTCGATCGCTGACGCCGCATCAAGCGCGAGGTCCTCACGGTAGCGCCCAGCGATCAACTGCACGCCGATCGGCTTGCCCTTGTGCAGCGTTACAGGCACGACAGCGCTGGGCAAGCCAAGCACATTGATCGCGGAAATGAAACGTATGTCGTTCCAGAAGATTTCGCGCACTCGCTCGGGACTGATTGTATCCTCGCGCGGGCCAGGCGTCGGCTTCACGGTCGTCGGGGCGAGCACGACCGGATAATCCTCAAAGAACAATTGCCAGGCGCGGATATGAGTGTTGCGCGCGGTTGTCGCGCGCATCCAGCCCTGGAGGTCGAGTGTGTTCGCCTTCGCCTTCATACCATTCCAGGCCGTGTGAAAATCCTCTGAGGTCACGGCTAGCATTGCGGCTTCCTGCATCACAACGACCTCATTGATGATGATATCGCACCAGTTCTGCCAGACGCCGTTGATGCCAGGAACCTCGACCTCGCTGACCCGACAGCCAGAGCGCTCGAGATGGTCAGCGGCCTGCCTGAGCGCCGCGCGCACCGACGGATCGAACGTCCATGTCGCCGGGCAGTTTCGCAAGCGCAACCTTGATAGGTCCTTTTGGCTTCGGCCCGACCAGAGGCGCGGGAACCCACCAGGGATCGCGTGGATCGCGCCGGCTCATGACTTCGAGCGCGAGCCTTACGTCGGCTACGGTGCGCGCCAGCGGTCCTTGCGCGGACATCAGATGGGATAGCATCGGCCGCTCGGCCGCGGCGCTCTGGTTATAGGCGGGGATACGGCCCTGTGTCGGCTTGATGGTGGCTACCCCGTTGCAATGCGCCGGCCAGCGCAAAGAACCGCCAATGTCGTTGCCATGTGCGATCGTTCCGATGCCGGCCGCCACCGCGGCGCCGGCGCCTCCCGATGATCCACCGCAGGTGATATCGGGATCCCACGGGTTCAGCGTCAGCCCGTGAAGCGGATTGTCCGTGAAGCCGCGGAACGAGAATTCGGGTGTGTTGGTCAGGCCGATGACGATCGCGCCAGCGTTCTTGAGATTCCGCACGACCGGCGCGTCGGAGGGAGCGACAATGTTCATTTGCGCGGCCACCCCGTTGGGGTTTGGCCTCCCGTCGTAGTCCACGTTTTCCTTGACGGTGATCGGCACGCCGTGCAGCGGGCCGAGTTCGGTCCCTTTTGCTCTCGCCTTGTCAGAGGCTTTCGCCGCATTGAGCGCTTCCTCTGAAAGATCGACGACAACTGCGTTAAGCTTTGGATTAACGGCGCGCATACGCTCGATATGAGCCTCTATGACCTCGATCGAAGAAATCGCGCCAGAGCGGATTGCTGCCGCCGTCTCCAATGCTGACCAATGCCAAATCGGTCCCTTGGGCATGTGAACCTTGGCAGACTTGCGCGGCTCAGCCTTCGGCGTCGTCTTGTTGGGGGCGCTCTTCTTGCTGATCACTGTTTTCTTGGCCACATCACACCTCCCATGCCCGTTGCAGGGAACGGTAATGGCGTCAGAGCCTGGTGTCGAGGTGGACGATTATTGGCAGCTTCGCGTTCGGCTCCCTGGCAGCAAGTTCACCTGGACACCGCGACCGTCGATATCCGCCAAGAACGGCACACCGGGCATTCATGGCTTGCAAGGTGACCAGTTGCGGCTCTTGCGGGCGCTCCGGCGCGAGCACCCCCATGCCGACTTCGTGTTCCTGTCCGAGCGGAAGGCGCCCCTCTGCTTCCGCCACTGCTTGCTCGATGAAAGGCCAGCCTAGCGAAAGGAAGTTGCCCACGTGGCGGTTCTTTACATCGAAGGACCGAATGCTTGCGATGCAGCACAACATTATAATGCTATACTGTCGGCCTTTGGCTGTCTTTTCAGTGCGTGGGAGGCAAGCATGGGTTTTGCTGAATATTCGAACTATGACGGCCTCGGTCTTGCTGAGCTCGTGAATAAGAAAGAGGTCAAACCCGCAGAACTCGTCGAGGCTGCGTTTGAGCGCATCGAGCGGCACAATCCGCAGCTCAACGCCGTTGTCTTTAAGGCCTTTGACGAGGCGAGCACAATGGCGAAGACGAACCTCTCCGGTCCATTCGCCGGCGTACCGATGCTTCTCAAGGATATCCTCGGATTCAAGAAGGGCTGGCCGAACCGGGGCGGCTCCCGCTTCGTGCCGGCGGCACCTTCGCCCTTCGATTCAACGTTGGTAGTCCGCTTTCAGGCTGCTGGTCTCATTCCCCTCGGCAAAACCAACGTGCCGGAATTCGGCGCCCTGCCGATCACTGAGCCAAAGCTTTATGGCCCGGCGCGCAATCCGTGGAATCTTAGTCATTCGACCGGCGGCTCCTCCGGAGGATCGGCTGCCGCCGTGGCAGCTGGCATAGTACCGCTCGCGCACGCCAATGACGGCGGCGGTTCGATCCGCATCCCTGCCTCGTGTTGCGGGCTCGTAGGCCTCAAGCCAACGCGCGGGCGCAATCCGCTAGGTCCCGTGATCGGCGACATCATGGGCGGCCTCGTCGCCGAGCACGTGGTGAGCCGTAGCGTACGCGACACGGCGGCTGTGCTTGACGCCACCGCCGGTCCAGAGATCGGCGATCCTTACGCTGCCCCACCGCCCCCGGGCTCATATCTTGAAGCCACCAAAATCGAGCCCAAAAGGCTCCGCATAGCCTTTACGACAAGGGCCGTCGATGGAGAAATTGATCCCGAATGCAAGGCGGCTAGCGAAGCCGCAGCAAAGCTTTGTGCGAAGCTCGGGCATCACGTCGAGGAAGGTAGACCCCAGCTACCGGCAGACGACGAAGCCAACTTCCGCACCAACTTCATCACGATCTGGTCGGCGGGCCTCGCAATGCTGGTCGAATATTTTGCCAAAACGCTGGGCAAGACGCCCGCACGCGAGGACTTCGAGGGCCTGACCTGGGGCTTCTATCAATACGGCAAGACGATTACCGCAGCGCAATACCAACTTTGCTGGACGAGCTTGCAGGCTAGCTCACGACAAGTCGCAAGATGGCAACAGCCCTATGACGCCTGGATCACGCCTGTGCTGGGCCGACCGCCACTGGAAATTGGTGCGCTCAACCTCGATGAGACTGACGTCATGAAGGGCCTTGCGCCAATCCTGGGTTATGTTCCTTTCACGGGCGGACAAAACGTGACCGGCCAGCCGGCCATCAGCCTGCCACTCGCCTGGTCAAAGTCGGGCTTGCCAATCGGCGTACAATTTGTAGGTCGCTTCGGCGAAGAGCACTTGCTGCTGCAGCTTGCGGCCCAAATCGAGCGGGCTGAGCCGTGGAGCAACAAGCGACCGCCGGTTTACGGCTGACGAAGGAAGAAGCTAACTTCATGGCTGAATTGAGCGAGGGTAGCCTAGTTGAGCTAGGTCTTCGATCCTTGTAGTAGGGATATCCGTTTGGAGCCGAGACCGCTGCCGCCGCCGCATGTGTCTCGCCCCTGAAGGACCGCGCGTCTGGTAAAGCTCATTTAAGGTGCTTTTTAACTCAATAGGCGGTCCTGCGCACCGGCCGCAGATCGAAAAAAAAGCACGCCGATAGCGGATCAGACAGCACCTGCGAACAAGGAGGTGAAAATGGCGAACGTCGAGGTGCTTTCGAGCCGAATTGAGGATGGCATTGCCGTCATAGTTCTGGGAAGTCCTAATCGGATCTTTTTCGATGCGGAAATGAGCGACGCCCTTCTCGATTGTTATCAAGGTCAACGCCCTGGGAGCGCGGGCGCGATAATGTTGCCGAAGCACTTAAAGCAAGTCCGCCCTACGCCGACTGGCCGGAGACCGAGAGCGAATTGGAAGACAAGCTGTTCAGCGCCGCGACGCTTGTTTTCATTGAGGGAGGCCGTTCTCATAAGGCTCGCGCAGCCCTCCGCCACGTTCTAGGCGGCACGCGGTACGAGCACTTGCTAGGACTCTTGACCTTTATTCGCACGGCGCACTATTGGACGGTGGTTCATCCGCATTTGCCGCTGGAAGACGATGCCCAGCAGCTTTTGAAGGTCAACGAAGAATTGACGCAGCGCTTGTTGCATGATCCGGAGGCGGCGCGATGCGATTTGGGCCAACGCCTTTTTGCGGAATTGGAGGACCTTCGCGGACTGAACGAGCGGCGAGAATTGGAACGTGCAAAACAGGCGCTGGAGGCAGAAGTCCTGCAAAAGGATTTTCTGCTGAAAGAAGTCAATCACAGAATCAAGAACAGCTTACAGATCGTCTCAAGCATTCTGCATCTCCAATGCGGTCACACCGAGAACGAGGAGGCGATCAAAGCGCTGCAAAATGCAAGCGCGCGCGTTCTTGCGATCGCCGCGGTGCACGAGAGGCTTTATACCGGAAGCGATATCCGGGTTGTCCCCCTTGGTCCGTTCCTCACCTCCCTCTGCAGTAACATCGCAGACGCTCTAGGACGCGCAGACTGCATCGAAGTTGATATTGCGTCGGTAGACTTGTCCACTGATATGGCTATTCCCCTCGCTCTGGCGGTCAACGAGCTCCTTACCAATGCGGTAAAATACGGTCGATCACCATACCGAGTCATCGTGAAGGCCCAAGACGACCGTTTGGCCCTGACGGTGAGCGACAGTGGCCAAGGGCCCGCGACTGATGAAAGTCGGACTGGGCTTGGTTCGCGCATCGTCAAAAATACTGCTAGGCAGCTTGGAGCGACGGTTGAAACATTGAGTTGTCCAGATGGTTACTTTGTGGAATTCATTATTCCGATGGACGTGAAGTCAAACCATGAGCGAGGCGGTAGAGGACGCGGCGATCCATAAGCCAGACGTCGCCCTTATGGATATTCGGTTGGCACGGGGAATCAACTCCAGAGCGGCGTCAGCATCTTCGACGCGGTGCTGGGGACCGTTTTTCATTCGCTCGCGGCTGTTTTTCTGCGAACTTGACGGCACGCCAGATAGTCGGTTGCCTTGGCTATATCGTGAAACGTCCTGAGGCAGGATCTTTGCCAGACGGATACGGCGCTCAGCCTTGGCCCGCATGTTCTCTGATCAGCCATCACATCAACTGGCGAACGTGCTGCTGCCAATCTTAGCGACCGGAAGAACCACAGCAACGGGTTGTGCGCACTCTTGACCTACGGAGAGTCCGGAACCATTTCCGCTTTCTCGTCTTGGTACGCAGCCATATGAAGGACGGCGGATGGTAAATTCTTTGATGTTGTTGGCAGTCGAAGCAAATCAGGTAATTGCGCTGCGGATGATGAAGCTGATGCGCGGCGGCAGACCCGCCCGCCGCGAAGCTGAACTAATGGTCAGCGAAAAGATTCGTGCGGCTTTCGAAGCTACCGCAAGTTTAATGACTGGTGCTACGGGCGATGAAATAGTTCATAGATATCGACGGCATGTAGCTTTAAACGCGAAGCGGCTCGGCAAATTGAGACAAAGCAGAAACCGTGCGCTCAAGCGAACGCGGCGCCGTCGGAAGTAGCTCAACCGGCCCTCAGGTAAGCGCGACCCCACGACACCCAAGCGCCGCGATAGACCTGAGCGTGCGCGGTGGAACTCCCGTAATTCAGCGGTTGGAACGTTACACTGCCCAGCATGTTGTCCCTGCGGGAATAACCTTTGTGGTCAACCCGATCAATCCTTGGAGTTTCAGATGAGCAAACGTAAGCCGGCGCACGGCCGCGGCCCCACAACGGCCGCGAAGGCCCAACGCGCCGCCCAGGCTATTGTTAGAAGTCCGAAAGACAGCCATCTGCGCTCGGCCAGGGCAGGCACGACCGCCTCGCCCCGCAGGCGTCCTGAGGAACCACAACAAGAGTCTCTCCTTGTTGAAAATCCGGAAGCCATGGAACCGGTGACGGCCTTAGAACCGGCGACAGCCTTGGAAGATGTCTGCAAACCGACGATTATGAATAACGTTTCAAAGAAAGGGATTGATTTTTCTTCAGCCGGGGCAAACGTGTGGGCTTATCAAGCAAAGCTATTGGAAATGGCACAAGCCAACATGCAATTCGCTTTTGAATTCGCTCAGAGGCTTTCGACGATTAGGTCGCCCGTTGAATTTCCCAGTGTCATTGCAGAATTCACAAGCAAGCGGATCGCAATGTTCCGGAAGCATTCGACAGAAATGGCCAAATTGAGTACCGAGCGGTGAACAGTTTAAAACCAAGGCGCCGATGTCCGCTATCAGGGGCAACGCCTGTATTCAATTGGTTCAAGTCGCCAAGGCCCCACAAGACACGATCGGTGCAATCCCAATAGTCGCTGCCCCTGGAACCAAATCGAACCAGACAACCGAGTTTATCCAAACATCGGAGAGTGCAATCATGGCCAAGCAGCAAAAACTGCTGAAAGACTTATTTCTCGATACACTGAAGGACATCTATTTCGCCGAGAAGAAAATCTTATCCACTCTTCCAAAAATGGCAAAGGCCGCACAGTCCGAAAAGCTTCGGGCGGCGTTTGAGAAACACGAAGCCGAGACGGAAGGCCAGGTCGAACGGCTTGAACAAGTGTTCGGGTCCATCGATGAACCGGCGAAAGGCAAGACCTGCGACGCGATCATGGGCATCATCGAGGAAGGCAAGGAGGTCATGACGAAATACAATGGCATGCCGGCCCTCGACGCAGGGCTTCTCGCGGCCGCTCAAGCCGTTGAACACTATGAGATTTCGCGGTACGGGACCCTGAAGAGCTGGGCCACCGAACTGGGGTATGACGATGCGGTTCGGCTACTCGATGCCACGCTCAAGGAAGAAAAGAACACGGACAGCACACTGACCCAGATTGCGGAAACGGAAGTCAATCTTCATGCAGAAACGGCGGAAGCCGCATAGAGAAGGGGGACTACCCCCCGTCTACGAAAGGCTCCCGGCCTTGGCGAGCGACCGGCATGGAAATCCTGTCTGGCCGCCATGTTGCGCCCGCGCCTACATCACAAGGAGCCCCACGACGGCCGACATCAAGGAGCACTTGGAAGTAATCGGCGCGGACGGTGTCCATTGTCGGCACGGCGGATCAAATTGCGATGCCGGCGGCAGCCGACGTCATTGCCGACGAGGGATATGATGCCGAATCAGATAAGAACTGCGCGCCGCGCTCCTTCAACGTCATCACACATAGCAAAATCAAATACAAGAAACGCAACCTCATCGAACGCTGGCGCAGCAATTCAGGCACATCGCGACCCGCTACGATCGCAGCGTATCGAACTACCTCGCTAGGCTCAAATTTGCTTCCCTTTGCCTATGGCTCAGGTTTTATGGTTCCGCTAGTGCAGGGTCTCAGCGGCAGCTTCGTCGATTGCCGCCATCAAATCAGCAGTAGCAGACTGTTGGACCATGTGGCCAGCGCCTACAACGCGGTGCATCTTGCTCTGCTTGATTTCGCCGTGCAGTCGGGCGGATTGCTCGTCAATATCGATTATGCGGTCTTCTTCGCCCGCAATTATGATGGTAGGCATGGCAAGTTCGTCGTAGGTTGTTGCGGACGAGAATGCCGCAGGGATCATCAGTGCGGTTTCCGCGGCGCTTGCCCGAATTTGCGATGGACGAACCGCCATTTCCTTGGGAAAGCCAGCGAATTTCGCGGGAACGGAGCGAGGCCCGAACATTTTGTGTAACATGGCAGGCCACATCAATCTGCTGATGATCGGTGAAATGGTGAAACTGACGATGTCACCAAGCCCGGGGATGGCAGGTGCTGATAGCGCCAAAACGTCGGTGCGGACAGTCGGGAAATAGTATCCTGACGCGAGTACCAGTGCCTCGACCAAAGCGGGACGCGTTATTGCTAAAGCCACGGCGACCGACGCTCCCCACGAATGCCCAAGTATGATTGCTTTCCGAACGTTCAGCCGATCCAATGCGTTCGCGAAAAGATTGGCTTGTGCTTGTGGCGTCCACACCACAGCGCGAGGGCGCGAGCTATGGCCGAACCCGGGGCGGTCGAACACGATCACCCTGTAGTTCTCGGCCGCCAGATCGATTAGGCCGCTCGATTCGAAATCCTGGATCATGCTGCCGTTGCCGTGGAATAGAACGAGCGGCCGACCCGCCCCACGCTCCACGTAATGCAGACGCACCCCATCGACCTCGATGAACTGTCCTTTTGGGGGATTGTCGTGCTGCGCCTTCCGGGCGAGTTGCCGGTTCACGACGCCCGTTATGGCAAGAAGACCGGCTGTCGCCGCGACTGCAGTTGTCATAGGATACTTTTGCAAAACGGAAAAGCAGCTCGACAGGAGTGAGGAAGACCGGACGCGCGGAACAGCCATCTGCAATATCCTTTGATTGACCTGCACGATGACTTAGATTTAATGAGAAATGTTGCAGCGCAAAGAGAGAACAGGTGAGATCGGTCTTCGTTCCTCTTGGGTGAGATTTTTGGCTCAAGCCCCTCACGATATCAATTTGCTTATTTGCCACGGGGGCTCAGGCGAAGTTCTAACAGCGCAATCCTCTGGAGAAGTAGGCGAGGCAATTGCCCGTTCGGCAGGGTAAGCCGCTGTCATGCGCGCCGTGCGCGACCCGTTCTCACGCGGCGGTCGAGGCAGAAAGTTCGTCCTGCCGCTTTTCACGACCTTGGCTCTGAACACCAGTCGTCTCGATAACCAGTTTTATCGCTTCGCCCAAGCTCGCGGCAGCCAAATCGGCTTTCGCACCTTCACGAAGTTGTTCTAGTGCCGCTGGATCCATTTCTTTCATCCAGCAGCCCAAAATAATTGTCGCCTTGGGTATTTTACGACGAAGACGTCGAACAGAATAACGCATGTGCGCAGGGCCAGCAGCGTCCATATAGACCAGGCAGATAATAGCAACCCCATTGGTTTCAAGACGAAAAAGATTGTTGACGGAGAGCGCTTCGGCCCCCTCGACACGCGCCGCGAGACCGTGTGCAGTCGAGAGCTGACCGAGCATGATCGCGGCGGCCTCATCGATGAGACTACGCCCGGCTACGCAGAGGACTGGATGCTCCCCCTGCCAGTCCGGAGACAGTTCTTCTTTGCGGAGAACTGGCAGATTTTCATAAGGGGCATCTTCGGCCACGCTTTCCACCGCTGAAGTGGCTTCTGCATCGGTAGTCGAGCTAACTTTCGGAGGGGGACGGTCGTCCTGATCCGAGAGGTCATTGGCAAATTCACGGACGGCCTCTCTAATCTTCGTAAGGCGCTCATGGTCAAGCGCTCCGCGCTCAGCATCAGCTTGCGCAAGCTGCAATCCCTTTAAGGCGACTTCATCGTAGTAGGAAGAGAGGGACCGCTCCTTCAAAAACTCTTCGGCCTTTTCGGCGGCTTCCGTGGGGTCACCAGCAAGCATTCGCTGGTAAAAAATTTCCGGCGGTGAGAGAGCCGGCCGGTCCCCGAACATGATGTCGAGGAACTCCAGGCGTTCGACATGACGCCCTAACACGACAAGGCATACCGTCAGGGGTGTTGCCAGGACAAGGCCGATGGGACCCCAGAGCGCAGTCCAAAACGTTGCCGAAGCGACCACAGCGACAGGCGAGAGCCCCGTGCTGTGTCCATATACCATTGGCTCGATGACATGCCCAACTATCGGCTCTACGACTAGAAAAAGCGCGAGCGTCCATAGCAGCATGGACCAGCTTGGATCGACGGCGACTGCAAGCGCGAGCGGGAACGCGGCAGCGATCGCCGCGCCGATGTAAGGGACGAAGCGCAGCACTGCGGCCAAGATGCCCCAGAGGATTGCGCTCGGAATGCCGATTACCCAGAGGCCTGCCCCAATGACAACGCCAAAGGTAGCGTTCAGAAGGAGTTGTATTAGAAAAAGCCGACTGAGGCGCGCTGCGGCGTCATCAAGTGCGGCCGTGGTACGCTGCAGGTCATGCGAGCCAGCCAACCGAATGAGCCGATTGCGCAGATCCTCACGTTGCATCAAAATGAAGATCACAAAAATGATGATGATACCGGTCGTGGCGAGGGGATGAAGCAACGGCGAGATTAAGCTTTCCAAGCTCTCCAGGGCACCCGGATCAGGCTGCCGCACTTCCACCGGCACGGGTGTAAGCGGTGCCGAAGTTTTGGAAGCCAAACTTGTGTCCGCGCCAAGCGTGGACGCGGCGTCCTTCGGCTTGTCTAGTTCTTTGCTTAGGTTTTTCAGCATACCGGAGGCGCGTTCAAGTGTCCCTCGTCCAGCAGTCGTGTCGCGAAATGACTGGATTTTCTCGCTTATTGTGGATTGATACCGCGGCAAGTCCCCCGCCAATTGCGTCAGTTGAGAGGCAAGCAGACTTCCCATCGCGAATATGAGCGCGAAGGCGAGTATAACGACGCTCACGACTGCTAACCCGCGTGGCACGCGAATGCGTTGGAGTAGCCCAACGAGCGGAGCCAGCACAAAACTAAGAAGAATTGCCAAGGCGATCGGGATAATGATCTCGCGACCGAAATAGAGCATCATAACAATTATGACAGCGAGGATCGCTGTTGCTACCGCGCTCAGCAGCGCAATTAATTCTTCAGATGTGCGCGCTTTAAATGGTTGTCGGATCGAAACCTCCTCTGTGCAGACGAATCGACGGCTTTGCTCTGGGACAGTGCCTCCGGCGATGTTTCCGGGAATTCGCGGTCGCCGATAGAACCTGAACTCCTGTTCCTTGAGGGCCGAACGGAGCGTCGTTTCGTCCGACCACCTCCTGAGTTCGATTCCAGGTCGTCGACGGTCAAGATCGGCACCAGCTCCGTCATCCAATAGACCCTTGCTTAGAACCAATCGCGGCCCGTCAGGCTCCGATAGCGGATTTAATGCCATGCTCCGCTCAACAGCCTTCAAATGCGCGAGACCGCCGACGGTCAGCCGGTGTTCGTCCTCCTCGCCGAGGTCCACCACGCTGCGTCAGGATTTTTCTGGCCTGCACTATCACCGATTGATCACGTGGCTGCAGCTGCTGATAGATGGTCAGTGCGCGTTCGATGGCCGCGGGTGCAATGATCGCTTCAACTTCCGCGGTGTCCTGCTCCGACCACGTCCTGCGATCCTGGGTCATCACGTGTTCCTCTACTCGGCCGAGAGTTTCAAACAGAAACATTAACCCGCCTTGCGCTGCCGTGTCGGACGCTTGGTTTCCTTGGCGCCACCCTTTGCCTTGCCCTCGAAAGCATCGCCGAACCCTTGTCTATCGCGTCGAGCGGCTAGCGCGAGGGGCTGCTGGGACGCAGGTCGCAGCGAAGAAAGCCGAGAAGAAGAAGGGCAAATAACGCCACGATGGCCGGCTCAAGACGTTAGCTGACGATCGCCGAGCTGGCCGTCCGACGCCATCCGCCGCCTGGTCGAGATCGGGCTGAAGGCGAAGGCGAGATGGATTGGCGCATCGCGAACCGTCATCCAGTTGGACGATGCCCTCACGACGCGTTCGTTCCGCGCCAAGCGGGCTCGATGCGTCGTTCGATCGGCTACTTCTGTTCCGACGGGGCCTGCGCGTTAGAGTTGTTGGGATTGGGCTTGTTGGCTTCGTGGTGGCCGACCGCACAGCCCGCCGCAGCGCCGAGCTTGCCGTGGCCAGCCATGTGGCCGGCAACGCCGCCGACGATGGCGCCTTTGATGCACCCCTTGGCCTCCGCCGGCGAAAGGGAGGTGAGTGCCAGCAGGCAAGCCGAGGCGAAAATCACTTTCATGGTCGTTCTCCGAGATCAAGGGTCCAACGGGTCAAGTCCCTGAAAGAGGGCTGGTTCCCTGCGGACCGATTTTGCTGCGTTGAAGCCGGTCGGCTGTCCCGTTGTCTCAGGGTAGCTTCACGCGGTGGTCGGTTACTGGCGAAACCATTCCGCTATCCGGCCGCCGTAGCTTGCTCCTTGCGCACCTTTCCACGACGCTGGCCAAGGGGGGAGTTGAAGCCGCCTTCGGTGCCTCGTTGTAGCCGGCTTCGATTTTCATCAACCACGCCTCCATGCTTGATGCGGTCAACGTTTGACGATCATTGGTTCCCAAAAAATAAAGGGAAGCTGCTGAATTCAAAGGCAGATTCACCTTCCAGCGGCCCGACGCCCGTGATAGCGAAAAACAAAAGTCACAGCGCAAGCGATTTCTTGCGGGCTTGCGGCCGGAGTGCGCTGATGGGGCTTGCAAGCTATTTGAGCTTCTTCTTGGTCTTGGCCTTCTTCGCTGCCACTTGCGCCCCCGCGGCCTCCCGTGCCAGCCGCTCAGCCTTGAGCCGATCGCGGTTAGCGGAAAATGCCTTCTGTGCAATCTCGTGCTCAGTCATTGCCTTCTCGGCATCGACTTTGCGAAATGCCGCCCGCGCTTCGCGTTCCGCTTTGGTGATTGGCTTCCGTGGTTCTAACTTGCTAGGTGTCTTTGTCATTTCTTCACCTTGAGGCCGAGTTCGACCAGACAGCACTCATAGCCGGGGCTCGCTGCATCATCGGCGTGGGGTGGGACGCTTTCTCGGCAACGGGATATGCCCAGTGATTGTTGGCTCATCGGCGGACGCCTGCGCATTCGGTGCTTGCTGCAGAATCGCCCTAGCGGTTTGCAAGAAATTATCTGCTCCTTCCGGATGCGGATCGATTCGTGTTTCCGTCTCTACCGCCGGCATTTTGTCAGCGACCGGCAATCGCTGATCGGCTTCGACTTCCGGTGGCGGGGTGACAAAATAAGTAAAACACGCCGCCGCGGCGGCCGCGACGAGAACGCCCGGAACGGCAAGTCGCAAGCTGATCATTTCTTCGCCTTTCAGCCCGATCTCGACCAGGCGTCCCAAAATTAGACTGGCTTATTGCCCGGACCAAGCGTCTCGCGAAGATGGGCGACCGAGCCTTGTCCTAGGTCCTGTAAGCTGAGCAGCGTTTTGTCGGAGGTTTTGCGAACCTCGCCGACGGTCTTGGTGCCAGCAGCATTGAGCACATTCCTAATCCGCGTTGCAAACCGGACGTGAGCGATCGGCGTGTCGTCTGGAAGTTCTGGCGTCGGGTAGAGGAACATCCTCTTCACACCTGATCAATCGTGCCCAATACTGTGCCGGGTTGGACATATCCGCCATCTCTCACCAAGATCTTAGACAGAATGCCGGTGGCCGGCGCCTTGATCTCGTGCGTCATATTGTAAGTGTCGATTTCGACGACGGGCTCGCCGATGGTGACTGGATCGCCCACGGACTTGAACCATCGCCCGACGTACAAAATCAAGACGCCTGCAATCTTCGGCACTTTTATTTCTGTCCCCATTTTTAGCTCGTTTTTTCGCCTTCATCCGAAGTCGAACAGCGATGGGCCTCGGAGCGCATATCCGGGGAAACGAAAAAATCCCGGCCCATGACCGGGAAGGCTTGAGCCGGGATTAGTCAGTACGGCCCATTGCAATAGGCCACTCAAAAACTAGGGCGGAACCTGAGTCGAAGAAAGCCCAATAAAGATGCACATGCACCTTGGTGGCTTTCAAATCCGGGTACGAACCTAACCTCGCCGAGCTTCACGCTTCCCGCGCTGGCTCCGGCGCGCGCCGGCCCGCCATCAGGCGAACAGCTTGGCGACAGCGGGTGAGCTCGGTAGCCGCAAATTGCTGTCCTTCATCCGGTCGCCATTACAGCCCGCCAACGATAGTGCGAGGGCCAATATTGCTAAGACGCGCATCACCTTGATCTCCCGGAATGCGTCAGACCTTCGGCCCGAGATCATCTCTGACTGGCCGGGACCGCTCCGGCGGCCTGGTCCTGAGGAGATGGCGGGTTGCTTTCGGCCGCGGTCGCGCCGCCACTTCTAAGCCGGTCTGCCGCCATACAGTCACCGGCCCAAAGCTTGGTCCCCCTAACGGTCCCGACGAACTTACAATCGGCCGATTGTTTCGATTTCGTCTGGGCCGAGGAGTTCTTACCGGCGGTCGGCGTAGTTTGTGCGAAGCTGGAACCGAGGAATGCGAGCAGGAGAAGTGGTATCAAAGCTAGCCATTTCATGGCACCCACCATTTTCTGTTCAATTTCCTTTGAAGCCCGCACACATCATTTTCTTTGCCCGCAGCCCCGACTCAACTAGCCGCCGGACGGCCTCGGGGCGCGTCAGGCGGCGTTACACGGTTGAGCCGTCGCCAGGCGCAGTCTGAACAAAGGCCACGCCAATCCGGTGATCTTTGCGCCATACCGCGCGGCAGGACAGGTTCAAACCAAGTCGCAGGATGGTCAACTCGAAACGCACGGGGATTCCCGGCTCGTTCGGGACCTCTATGGCAGCGCCGGTCGCGGAAAGATTGCGAACTAAGCAATCGATTGTGCGCCCGCCGAACTTGATGACCGCCCTTTCCGAGACCAGGTATCGCGGCGCTTTCGCTATCCCACCTTCAGCCATTTACGGCGCCTCGCCTTCAGTTTAACCCTCGATCGGCGCGCGTGGCCGACCGGCCGGCACAATATCGCCGGAACCTTGATTCGGCGATCGGGGGAATTTCTGTCTCACCTCATTTCCCTTTCGCTTCAGCCCGATCTCTCCCTTCTTCGAACGTCGCTCCCGAAGCCGAGCGTCGGGCTTTCTTTTTGCCCGGTCCCGACCTGGCGAATGCACTCCCGCCTGAACAAATGCGCAACCGGAAAGTTATATCGGCGAAGGGACCTCACATGCCCGACGAGCAGGAGTTTTTGCTTTATCCGATCGACACCGGCGAGGACCCGGTTTGCCTGCGCTGCGCTAATAAAATGCTTCCGGCAAATTCGGAAGTCCGGGAGGGTAGGCCTACTTTTCTGATCTTCCGTTGCGTCCGCTGTGGGCAGTCGGAGAAATTCGTCTGCGAGGATTGATGGAAGCCGGACAAACTGGACTGGGAAGTGTCACACCGATGGGCACGTATCTACTGACGCATTCTCATAATCAGTTCTGCCCTTAGTGCTCCAGTGGCGACCACGATGCTGTCGAGTGGATGCTGTCGGCAATAGTTATCGATCCAGGCGTACCATGCGGTGTCGTCGCCTGGCTTCTCGACATCGCCGACAATCTCGGGATCCAGAATGTGAAGAAAATCGTGTCAGAAGCCAAAAAGCAAACGGATGAAGAATCGTGAGTGAAAAGAAATCAATCACCCTGCGGTCGAACAGCCAGGCGCTCGAGGAATTCGTTCTCGAAAACTCCCAGCATCACTGGGAGAAAATGTCGAAGTACACAGTAGACGACTGTAATTCGCTGCTGAATGACTTACTCGACCCGGAGATGGATGTCGCAGAAGTCCCATTACCGAATGGGGATGACTATTGCAACGCATCCGCAGGCTTCGTGATCGCGCTTTCCATTTTTCTTAGCGAGTTTGTGAAAGCCCAAAACGCCCTGACAGGCGGTGATACCAGTTCGTTCATACATGGCATCCGCAAACGACGCGAGGCGGGTGCGCGGATCGGCCGTTAACCGTTCCCAAGGATGACCTGCAGTGAGCAGGCGGCTGCGCAGAAGCGTTGGGGCAGAACGCACAAGCTAATTGTGATGGTGAATTGTCGGTAATGCTGGACTCCGAATCCGAGCTATATCGCGTCACCGTCCTTAAAAATTTAACGCGTATTAGACGTACCCGATAATCCGCTGGGTACGCCATGACCGCTCAAACATCCGATCGAGATAGCGCTGCGGACGGAAAGAAGCTTCAGCTGCCCTTCCCGGATGTTCTATGGGCCGTTGCGGTTCTCGGCGCGATCTTCGGCCTCACTCCCATTATCGTATTTTATTTGCTGACGATAAATTGACCATCACATTCGTCAGGAGTCGATCCGTTCATATCGGATTAATCGATCGAGCTGGAATAATTACCAACCCGAGCGGTTTTATATTTCGGTTTCGCAGAAACCATCATTTGGTCTCTTTCGTGTCCCGCAACTGTGCATCTTGGCCGACGATTCTCAGGGGTTAGCGTAATGAAAAAGCGGGTACGTCGGAAATCCCTAGCCCCAACCCAGGGCCCGCGGGATCTTGCAAAGCGTCTCGCCGAGGTCCAGGCGCTGCGGGAGTTAGTTAGAATTAGAGAGAAGGAGCTCGAACGGCGGACGCTAGCTAAGAGAAAGGGTTGGTCGCTCAAGCGGCCGTCTGCTCTATCCTAAAGTCGTCGATCCGCTTCCCTGAACTCAGGTGCGCGGTCAGCCAGCGCCGTTGCTTTCCCCGACCTGCCCAAGTTTGCGACGGCTGGTCCGGATTCCGGAATTTTGGGGTGACTGTCGGATAAAATCGTGCTGCAACGGTAGCATCGCGACTAATTGCGGGTTGAGAATCCCGATCGCTTCAGCCGTTCAATCGTCTGCCGGGTCAGGCCTGCCGCTGCTGCAATATCAGCTTGATTTGCGCCAATTAGCGCGCGCCCTGGGCCTGCGGACCTGCAGCGCGACGCCTAACGCGTTTTGATAGGCGATCAATGTCTCCGAAGATTAAAATGTTAATTCACCGGTATGACGTAATTGGGTCCCGATTTGGCCAAATCCGACGCCAACCGTTTAGCCATAGCAAGCATGTGGGGGACAACATGCAAAATAGGAATCTCGCAATGATGTCCGTGGACGAACTTTGGCGTCTGCGCGAAGAAATCGATTCGATTCTATCAACGAAAATTGAGGCTGAAAAACAAGAGCTAGAGTATCGTCTCGCAGGCGCAAAACCAATCCTCCGCCTGATTTCTCGGACGGGCTGAAGCGCTCAGGCGCTTTCCTGCATAGTTCGACTGGCGCTTCGGATCTGCCTCGGCCTTCCGAACTTCGTCGCGAAGCCTTAGCAAATCGAAATAGATATTTGCCAAAGGATCGTCGGGAAACTCGCGAGTAATTTTCGCCGGTGTAGATTGTTTGCTTCTCATAACGACCCCCTCTCGAATGGACGTAAAGAGGTTCACCGCAACGGATCGCCAGATTTGACGCGAGCGAACTCAACGAGCCGCCACGAATTGACCTAGCGGTCCACCCAAACCTTAGCTTTTTGATCAGCACCATAAGTCTTTACAGACTTGTACCAGCGCGCCTAGAAAAAAGTCTGTTTCCAACGATGGAACAAAAAAGTTGTTGCGGTAGGGCCACAATATCTAGCCGGTTCTTGCATCGGCGGTCTCGCGGTGCGCATCTCGGCGAGTGATCTTCCAGCGGCCCGGGTCATTTTGGCCAGTCGATATTCTTGGCACGCATCATCGCGGGAGATTTTGGGTTTTTCACCTTCACCCAATGTGACGACCGGCCGGCGCGATAGGGATACAACGCGTCGATTCCGCAGATTTGTCCCACAGCCGTGGGGAATCACGTGGCCTTGATCCTGACCCGCAAATCGTTTCCCCGAATTTTCATAAAATCAGGAAAATGACTTCACGATTGTTGGAGGATCGCAAATGACTGCTCTGGTACAAGCGCTGCCCGGCCCTTTACAGCTGAACAGGAAGATGATGGTCTCAAGGCTATTATCATATTCTCCCTTGCCGGATTGTTCGCTGCTAGTGGATGGATTTTAACACTTGGTGCCCGCGTCTGACGGCTTGGATAATTTTGTCGGGATCGGCAGTCCATGTGAAGGGTTTCGGTTCGGCGTTGTGTTCGATGACGAAGCGATTGATCGCTGCCTGCAAGTCGACGACCGACAGGAAGATACCGCGTTTCAATCGCCTCTTTGTGAGCTTGGCGAAGAAGCCCTCGACGGCGTTGAGCCAGGATGCCGATGTGGGCGTGAAGTGGAATGTCCAGCGGGGATGCCGGGTCAACCATTGGCGCACCTTCGGATGTCTGTGGGTTGCGTAGTTGTCGACGATGGCGTGGATTTGCTTTCGCGCCGGCACCTGCGTCTCGACGGCGTTGAGGAAGCGGATGAACTCCTGGTGCCGGTGGCGCTGCATGTTGCGGCCGATGACGGTGCCGTCGAGGACGTTGAGGGCCGCGAACAGTGTCGTCGTGCCATGACGCTTGTAGTCGTGGGTCATCGTCCCGGCGCGGCCCTTCTTCATTGGCAAGCCGGGCTGGGAGCGGTCGAGCGCCTGGATCTGGCTCTTTTCATCGACCGAGAGGACGACGGCATGGGCTGGCGGATCGACATACAGCCCGACGACGTTGCGCAGCTTGTCGACGAACCGCGGGTCGGTGGAGAGTTTGAACTGTTTCACCCGGTGCGGCTGCAGGCCGTGCGCGCGCCAGATGCGTTGGACGGAACTCGCGCTGATGCCGACGACCTTCGCCATCATGGCGGAGGTCCAGTGGGTCGCCTCGCTGGGTGGGGCGGTCTGGGTGAGCGTCACGACGCGTTCAGTGACGCCCGACCCCAGCGGCGGGATGCGCGAGGGGCGCGTCTTATCGTGGAGGAGGCTGTCGTAACCTGCCTCCATGAAGCGTTCCTGCCAGCGCCACACACAGGTTTTCGACTTGCCGGTCCGGCGCATGATTTCATTGGTGCCAACACCGTCCGCGCTCAACAGGACTATCTCAGCCCGCCAGACATGCTTGTGCAGGCTGTTGCGGTCCCGCGCCAGCGCCTTCAGACGGCGGCGGTCGGCAGGCTTAAGAGTGATGGAAATTCCGGTTCGCATGCGCCAGACTCGCATGCATTCAGGTCCCGGGGAATCCCCTCCCGGATTTAAATGTTAGACGCGATCCACTAGCGACTTATGGTCTGGACCTAAGCACTGGCCTCTTTTGATCTTCAGCCGAACAAGACTTATTTCAAAGGTATAACGCTTCACCCGGATGATGCGCGCGTGCGTTCGCGTCTCGGCCCACTGGGGACTTAAGGCTTTTCTCCGAAACGCCGAGATCGGCCATAGCTTCCCGGCCCATCGTCACATTGGGTGAAGGTGAAAAACCGCAACCATTCCGCATTGAATAGGGTCAGGGACGCATTGTCGCGGCCCTGATTTTGTGCAGGAACGTCTCGGTTTTTCGTGCTTAAATTCTCTGGTCCCTGTGGTGTTAGGAGTTGCGTATGACTCGGAGCTGGACCCCGTCAATTGCGCCGAACGGCACAGACCAAACCGTCTATATCGTGCTCTGCGATTTCGGGCCTTTGGGTCAAGCCTACTGCGAGACCAGCCCAGAGCGGGCCGATCTGGAAACCACGATCACCGATCTCCTTTCCGGACAATACGACAACCCGGTCCGCCTCGTCGCCTTCAACACGGCAGAGGGATGGTCGCAGGATGTCTCAGAAGACGTTGCGCGCGAGATCATGCGCCGGGTCGGTCTTATCGATGGCGAGCTGTCACCATCGCTCGCGGATTTCGTCGACGAGCACCACGGTCCCGACCGTCAGCTGACGCTCCGGCTGCCTTTTGACCGGTAGCCATTTCGTGGCGCGTTTCCTATCTTTGCGAACATGACTAAGGCGTTCGATTTTTGCATTCCAACGCAGGGAACCAGGGTTCCTCACACCCCGGATTGGCTTCACGAAATCAAGTACGACGGCTATAGGCTGCGCCTGGAGCGCGACGGCGATCGGGTGCGTCTGTTCACCCGGAACGGTTATGACTGGACCAAGCGCTATCCTTGGATCGTCGAGTCCGCCCTGAAGAACCGACGGAAACAGTTCGCCATAGAGGGCGAGGGCACGTTCAGACAGAATAAAAAATTCGCGTTATTTTGATAAATATCACAGACGCGCGTCGCGGCACGCATATGCTCCACGGACAGGCGGTTCCTACGCTCATTTGTTAAGTCCGGGCATTGTTTAATGAGTACACTTCAGCGCCTCGCAGCCCTCGCCGACACGACAGCTAAACTCATCGTTCAGTTACGCGAATTGAACGAACTGCGCCAGCAGGTCAGAAAAGCAGAACTTGCCCAGAGATCGCTGCGGCTTGAATCCAGAAGTCAGCCTACGCCGCGGCCATCCGGAAATCGTCGATCTGTTTCCCCAACTGAAGCTGCGCCGACAACCAGAAACCGGCACCCGTCAAGGGCAACGACTTGGCATCTGTGGACGGTCATTATACCGAGACGCACAATTACCGGTCGGCTTGTGCGCGGACAGGTTTGGCGGCGTCACGACGGTCGTCGTTGGTTGTACAAAAAATTTATAGAGGGGGAAGCGGCCTAGCGTCGTGGTTCGCGCCAGCTTGCGCCGCCCCCAATGATGCTCTTTGTACGCGCTCGACGTGGCGATTTAGCGCCCGCTCGGTCCGGCCGTGTCGAGCAAGTCTAAGGCCGCTTCGATCTTCTCCAGCAGCCGCTCAATCTCATCGCGCTCTTCGGGGCCGATGTCTTCCTGCTGCAACCGCGCGATAAGCTCCTGCTTTTGGGCAAGCAGCTTTGCCAGGCTCGTCATCTAAATGACTCCGTGACCCGACCCATCGCGGGATGTGTGCGGTTCTTGATCTTCACCATGAATTCCGGCCTGGAAGGGACCGCGGTTGTTGCGACGCAAAAATGCTGACCTGAATATGGCGGGGATCGGCCATGCATTTTGTGAATGCCGGGAACCAAGACTTTGTGAGAACGTCCACGTTGCCCAGCGCCATTATAGAACTCGCGAGGGTCCAATGGTAACGAACGACCTGAAGTCGATGTCCTTAGAGGAGCTGTGGAAGCTTCATGAGGAGGTAGTTGGCAGATTAGGCGATAAACTCGTAGTGGAAAAAGCCAGGCTTGAGGAACGGCTGCGTCAGCTGCAGCCCAAAGACCATCGCGTGCGCCGCCCCTACCCGAAGGTATTTCCCAAATACCGAAATCCGAAGAATTTTACTGAGACTTGGTCTGGTCGCGGGAAACAGCCACGCTGGCTCACCCCGCAGCTTAGATCCGGGAAGACGCTCGACGATTTCCGAATTCATTCTTCGCCTGAACACGCTTATCGGGCACGAGCATAAACCCCACCGATGACGACTCCCCGATGGTGCTCTATCGGCAGGGAAGATTGTGTCGATGCGGTCGCGCTAACTAGAGGCACCAGTCGTATTACTTCTGGTCTTGGGTGAGAGCTTTGGCGCCGTCGTTGAAGGTCTTTTCATTCGACTTATCGGTCGCGATTTTCGGGCCGACAGTTCTGCTTTTCTGACCTGCTCGCGCAATTCGTTCAATTCCCGTAGCTGAGCAACCAGATTAGCTGTCGCGTCAGTGATGGCTGTCAGGCGCTGAAGTGTACTCATTGAAACACCCCAAACTTACCCGAACTTACCTACTGGTGGGCGTAGGCAACCCCACTCGGAAACCATACGGTCGCCGCGACGCGCGTCTGTGATATTTATCAAAATAACGCGAATTTTTAGGTCTTTCTGAACGATTGTTCCATTCCATGGCGGCGCGAAAGCTCTCAAGTAATGCCTTCCAAGCACAGCTTCTCAGGCATTCCACCCGAACTGATGTCTAGCGGCTTCCCTCCAGTTTCGGTCGGGTTGGATGTCGGGGGTTAAAATGGCACCTGGCTACGAGATCCCTCGCCTTCGAAAAGGTCACGTTATGAGCAAACACGAAAATGACGCCAACAACGCATTCCGTCCATCGGACAGCCCGCTGACCGAACACGAGAAGCATCAAATCGCGGTGCGCAAAAATTTGGAACGGCTGCGAGCCGAACGATTGGCCAGAGAGGCTGAACAAAAAGACAGCCGGAAATCATGAGCCACGACCGACCACAAAAGATCACCCTCGCAGAGATGCGCGCCGCCAACGTGGGCGGCCGGCTGATCTACTGCTCCGACTATCGCTGCTCACACTGGACTGCGATCAGCGGCGATCGATGGCCGGATCACGTCCGACTGTCCGACATCGAGTCACGCTTCACCTGCCAGTCCTGCGGCCGCAAAGGCGCGGAGGTGCGGCCGCATTTCGGTTGGGAAGAAGATGCTCGGCGCGACACCTCCCGAAACCAAAAAACAGGCAACCGCCGGGGCGCCTGAGCGAATTGTGAGGGAATGAAAATGGCCCAGGTAGCTAGGATCGAAGGCACCGCCGTGGCGGGTTACAAAGGTGCCAACAAGGCCATTCCCCTTCAGAAGCCTCTCGTTGATAAATATTTTCACGAGATACAGAAGTGTCATGACGGCACGATAAACGTGCGGCTCAACCACCCGCTACAAGTCAGACTTCCGGAAATTGTGACTCCTCCGCTCCCATGGTTTCCGAACGATCCAAATATCAACGAGAGATTTGGAATTACCGAAATTGAACTTGAGGTAAATGGCAATTTTTATCAAGCATGGCTCTATACGGCAGAATGCTCGCCTCATCGCTTCGATGATCTGATGGCAGAAATCATCACTGAACACATCCCGGGAATCAAAGACGGTGTAAAGTGTGCCATTCTTATTGGTCGCGGCCGCTTTCACCGAGTGCTCGTGGTTTAACCCGAGCCGTGGTGGCGATCTTGCCGACGTCGGGGTGTCGGTAACACACCTTGTTGGCGCTTGGCCGGCGCATCGATGGCAAGGGAAGGCGCGAAAAGTTCATATGGCTGCGAGAGCACGATCGAAGACCGCGACGACTAGATACAGCTTCAGCGCGCAATTCTTGCGCGGCGCCGCGATCTTCGCGCGCCGAGCGCATGAGATCGAGGAGCTCGAAACAACGTCTGAAGATGAGCAAGCCGAACATCGCGCATTTGTCGTCGGTGCGATCACCCAAGCGACCGCGTCTCTTGAAACGAAATATCGGAGGTAACACTTCATGGTCCCGGACACCATTTGGGTTCAGCCGGCATCGATATTGAGGCGAGAAACTTCCTCGCTCCGTTAGCCGAGATGATCGACGGCGAACAAACCATTCTTAGATACAATTACGTCCTCAACCTTCTCAGAAAGAAGGCGCTAGACAGCGGTCGGGAGCCATACCAAAGCGCCTTCCTCTTAGTCAGGCTCCGCAACGAACTGATCCACTACAAAGAAGCAAAAACCGTGAACCGCCACGAACGGCGCCGCACCGGGTGCACCAGTGCCACGCAACAGTCCCTTTGCCGCCTTCCCGCCGCCGTCGCCGATCCGCCTTGGTCGCGACGCATGATCCCGGTCCGGCCGCCGTTCGGGCCCGTCTCCTTGGCGTCGGCCGGCGCGCGGCGTCGGCTTCCCCATAAGAACCTTCCAACGTCCGCGCGTTTGATGGACCGGCTACCGTGGAACCCACGCCGCGCCAACGGCTTTATTTCCATCGGGTCGCCGACGGATGCCTCCAGGCGGCCTGCGCGGTCTCGCTGTTCCATCCCTGGGCGACGGGGCCGCGCTCATCTTACCCCAGCCCCCGCCTGTCCGACCCCGTGGCGCCACGGCCCGTCCGTGAAAAATTTTTATCCCTTTCGGAACCGCTCCGCCTCGTACAGCGTTTTTGCGATCACGGACGGGCGGCACCTTCCCGGAGGTGCGCCCCCAGCCCAACGCCTTCCGCGCCGGCCCGTCCGACCAACCATTTCCCCGTCCACCGCCAACTCGACCATCCCCGAACCCTTTTGAACGGGTGCCAATTTCACATGCGAAATGGAGCACGGAAATGGCCCTCATCGGATATGCCCGAGTCAGCACCCAGGACCAGCATCTAACCGGCCAGTTGGACGCCCTCAAGGCCGCTGGAGCCACCGTCGTCTATCGGGAAAAGATCAGCGGCGTTCGGGCCGATCGGCCACAACTGGCGAAGCTGATGGCTTCCCTGAAGGCCGGCGACGTGGTTCTGGTGACCAAGCTCGACAGGCTCGGCCGCAGCACCCGCGAGCTTCTGGAACTGATCGAGTCCATCGGCAAGGCCGGCGCCTCGTTCCGGTCGCTGGGCGATCCGCTCTGGGATACGTCTAGCTCGCAAGGGCGGCTTCTCTCAACGCTGTTGGCGGCGATCGCCGAGTTCGAGCGCGACCTGATCCGGGAACGCACCGGAGACGGCCGCAAGCGTGCCCAGGCTGCTGGCGTAAAGTTCGGCCGGAAGCCCAAGTTGTCGGACTTCCAGCGAAAGGAAGCGATCAAGCGCCGTGCTGCAGGGGAGAGGCTGGCTGAGATCGCGAAGTCCTACGCGGTCGACGTTTCGATGATCTCGCGCTTGGCTCCGGGCTTCCGCGCCCCTTTCGAAGGCGACGACGCAAACGCCGCGTCGTGAAGGGAAATCGACCCTAATGAAAGACACCGATGAGGCGTGACCATGATCATGAGCGACGATGACATTGAGGCAATGCTACGCGGCCTGGTCGAAGAGCATCTGGCCGAGGATGTCCGCAAAGCCGCGCTCAACTGGTTGGAAAAGCGTTCCATCACCTATCAGGCGATGCAAAACCTAGGGCTGCTGGACGAAAATGACTGACGCTTCCACGGGCTGTGTCACCGCGTTTTGCGCTGCTCGTGGCCCTCCAGAGAACGATCGGCTGAGCTGGCCGCTGCTGTACATTTGTCAGCGCCGAACCCCCTAAAAGCCGCGATCAAGCCATTGCGCTGCGACCAACGCCAAGCACAGAATTATGAACGACAAGGCAATGGTGATGTCCCTTGCCATGCGTGCCCCGGCTCGTCGAAAGATTTCTGAAGATTTCTCGTATATCATATTCCCCATGCGTAGGGTACGGCCGTGCGCCCGCCCGATGCAGATGCTGGAGCGGCTGGGCAGGGGCAGCGGGTGAATCCGGCGCCGCACTGATCTGACTCTTGCGGCGCTTCCGGATCGGCATAACCTACACCTGCTACCCAAAATTGACTCGCCCCGCCACCCCTCGGCGGGGCTTTTGTTTGCTACCCGCTGTCCTTCTCGTACCCGAGCAGCTTGCCGGTTTTGCGGTTGACGAAATGCAGCCGGTAGCGTGAGGGGCAGGTCACGCTCTCGTAGTGAATCGCTCGGATGTGTGTGCTTGTGCACACTCGATCGGAGGCGACGAAGAAGTGAGACGCTGACCTTCAAAGAGGCATGATCGAACCTTATTACCGCGCCCGCCTAACGGTGGGGTGGAAATAAGGTGATGCAGCTATGGCGATGAAAATCCTAGCCATCGCTTTTGCGGCAGCCGGTGCTGCCTGCCGGCTCTGGCCCGGCGCGTTCGTCGGTTGGCTATTCCCTGCCTTGCCCGTCAGTGCCCGTGGAAGTGCGATTATCGGAGCACTGTTCTTCGCTGGAGCGGCCATCCTATTCTTCATCCGCCGACCGTCAGACGACAAAGGGCCTTGAGAGATAATACGCCTGGCTCGGTTCAAGGATTTTTTGGAGATAAGTGGGCCCTGCGTGATGGCCGCTGGTGGGTAGGAGAAACGGCCCCGTCGCGCTTCGCTTTTGGCACACGATCGCGCCAGGGCCGTCCTACCCTATGGTTCTGGGGGTAATCCAAATCCAAAGGGCGGGGGTAGGATATTCAATTCACTCAACCGGGAATAATCACGCTTTAGCGTTTATGGGAGCATCCAATCAACGCTGCGCTATACCGAGCTGGCGCCGGATCGGTTCAAGGACTTCTGGCGATAGCACCGTGGGCAAGGTCACCGTCTACCAGTTACCAGATGCTCAACACGAACCTCGGCGAACCGCGCATGGCACGCCGCTGGGGAACGCGGGAGGCGATTGAGGGACTTAAGGGCTCTGCCGAAATAATCGAATTCGCCGCCGCCCTGGTCGATGCCTCAGCCGTCGATTCGATGGGGTTCACCGCGTTGGACTTTGACCCATCATCAGGTTGACGGCAGCGCGATAGACGGCACGGCCTCATTGAACTAGGGTTACTTTCATGACGGGGCTTTTCCTCGTCAGCCAAAGCGGTAACTACCCCGCCATCCCTATTTGGCGGGGCTTTTTGTTGGCCGTCAGCGACTATCCGGTGTCCGAATTGACGACCGCCAATCTGGCTCTGCCTCGTGGAAGGACGACTACTCGGAACGGGTATTCGGCAGATCGATCTGGGTCCGGTTCTAGAGCGCATACTAGCCCTGAAACGACCTCGATTATGCCGGCACTGTTCAGACCTGTAACCGTAACCGGTTGGTTGGCTTGCATGCAGTGCTTCACCTTTGCCAAATCGCTGGCTCGGATATGTAACTCCATGGGTTCCGTACGCTCATCACGCGGATCGCCCCCACTCAGTAAAGGTAATGACTAAGGGCCATCGACGGTTCCGAACGACGATCCCCCCTGGTGTCGACACCAAGGACGCTGCAGGCTTTCACGGGCCATCGCTCGATCGCGAATACCGTCGTCTACACGGCTGTGGCCGACAAACGCATTCGAAACATCTGGGGCAAATGAGCACGACGCGCTTCAAGGACTTCTGGCGATGAGGAGGAAGCGATGTTTCTTATCCTTTGTGGTCTGATGCTCGTGTTCTCACTCGTTGGTGCTGGCCTGATCGGTCATTTTCTCCGCCATTCGAAGAAACCACCGCTCCCTCGTGACGATACTAGAATATAGCGCCGCTGCTGACTCGCCTGTGCGCTCGATTGTGGAAGCTAAGGTGATAGCCGCTACCGATTTAAACGAATCCACGGGCCGTCTCTGAGTCGGCAAACGGCATTCTATGGGGAGTGGGGCTTTTGTTTGCTACCCGCTGTCCTTCTCGTACCCGAGCAGCTTGCCGGTTTTGCGGTTGACGAAATGCAGCCGGTAGCGTGAGGGGCAGGTCACGCTCTCGTAGTGCTTCTCGCCCTCGCGAATCTGATCGGAAGGCTGCGACAGGGTCTGCACCTCCAGTGAGGTAATCGGGCAGCGGTAAGTGATCAGCCGTTCCATAGTTCGATTCTACGGAACGTGAGACAGTGCGCAATGCGGCAGGCCCGCCCATCCAAGATTTGGTAGCCGGCCCGCCCAGAAAAGGCCGCGACGGCGACCATCGGGTGACACGAATCAACGGCGTAGATGCATGCGGCGTCACCTTGTAGTTGTGCTCGCCTTGTGACGCCATCTCAGCCCCGCTCTTCCCAGGAGCGGGGCTTTCGCTTGCCCGACATAGACCGCGCCCTTGACGGCGATCTTATTTGCAAGCCGGTAACGTGGCCCGTTGGTGATCACAATGTTTCGGGCAGCTCCTGACGGTTCCGGACCGCATGCATTCGGTGTCACATGTTTGAGCGTTGAAGCATTTTTGGGTCGATTTGGTTTGGGCCTGTGCTGCCGAAGGGCCTACCCCAACCATCATCACAATCGCAATGAATGCTGAAATCCGAAGCATAGGAAATCCTCCTAAAATGCACGGAGAATTCTAGGTGTGTTTTTGGGTTGAGTTCAAGCTAATCTAGAAGCTTCCCATTCTGGAGAAAGCATCGTGACCGCCCATCCGCCTAGCCACGCGGCCCGAACAGCGACACATCGAGATGGAATCCGTGTCGCTCGTACAGCCATTGCGATAACGGCGACTGCATCCGCCAGGGCAGCCCGCGCTTGCGCGAGCCAGTCGTTGCGAATAAGCCAAGCAGATCGTTCACCCAGTAGGGGGCAAGCATTGCGAGAAATCGCTTTGTTCGAGCCAAAACTTTTACTTCTGACCTAACTCTGCCATTTGAACCTTTCGACGAAGGCTCTGTAATTCATTATGCAGCGCTACGAGTTCGCTGTGGGATTTTGCCTTCGGTACCCGTCGTTTTGGAGGCAGAACATCACGCGGGTCCGGTCGAACGGCTAGGTCTCTCAACCCACCCATGGTCCCTCGTGAAGAGCCGCAATCACCGCAGTAAACGATGGCTTCTCTTGAGGCTCGTTCCGGATTTTCAATCTTTATTGTGAGGCTACCGCAATTGTCGCAGACCATCTGAAAATCGATACTAGTATTCATAACAAAACTCCCGAGATAGAAATTGCTCTCGGCCCGCCTCGTCCTCCCAAGGGTTTGCTTTTCGCGAAAAGGGGGTTGTCTCTCAAGCTTATTACGGCGTCGTGACGGAAATATTTTTTCAACCTAACGGTTAATTGTAGGGCAGAACGATATAATCGAACTGCTCATAGTCTCGCCATGCGGCGGAAATACCGTGCTGCGGGTCGCTTACTTGTTGAGCACGATCACAGCCGCAAAAAAGACCGCCCGACAGGCGTTCTCTGAAGCGTTGGCTTTTGATCACGCAGCCATCAATGCAGGTTTTGACTTCCGACGATAAGCAACGAAGCCGAAACCGGCGCGGGCCTTCGGTCCCGCCCGCTTTGTTTTTGAGTGGACTTAAACCAGCCCGCCGCTACGATGGCTCTTTAGCGCGACCTCGATGAGTTTTCCCAACATCTCGATCTGAAACGGCTTCTGCAATGCAGGCCGATCGCTAAACTCAGCAGGCAACGCGGACGTGCTATAACCCGTCGCAAAAATAAACGGACGATTACGCGCCTTGATCGCTTCGGCGACGGGGAAGACCAGCTCGCCGTGAAGGTTGACATCCACGATAGCGATGTCGAATTCGGTATTTTCCAGGAGCCCAATCGCCTCTTCAATTCGACCCGCTTCTGCAGCGACGCGATAGCCCAGCTCCTGCAACATGTCGGCGACCATCATCCTTATCATGACCTCGTCCTCGACGAGGAACACCAAGCCTTTCGGCATTCGTGCAGACAAGATGGCCCGGTTGCGAACTCCCGCAGAGACCATCAGGCCACGCGACCGTACATCGATCTTGGCAACGTGGTTGCTTCGGCAAGCAATCGCTGCAAGCTATCGAGATCGCCGGCGCGGCGCGCAATCTCAATCTGGGCGTCCACACGCGCCATTTGCACTGCAAAAAATGTCGGGCTCATTCTTCCGGTCCTTTGCTCGAATCAGGACCCAATCTTAGACCCAAACTCGGTGCAACGGAGCATAACCAGACGAACGGGCCAGCATTAGCGACGGTCGCGCGGCACTGAAAAACCAACACAAAATAACAGGATAAGACTCGACGGGACCGTCCCTGTAGATCTTGGCCTGCTGTTGTCGGATCCCCTGGCGGCTCGGCGCGGCGACCAGAGAAACGGCCCCAGCCTGGGGGCAAGCTGGGGTCGTCCTACAGAACTCCCGACGGAAGGGGGCTTGTTCCCATTCGGGCGTCCTCTGCACTCGGACACGGCCAAGTGCAGGCGACTTCCAATCTAGCTGCCTGTAGATCGTTTCGGATCGCACGTTCAATTGAACGGCTCGGCAAAGACTGGGGCCAACCTCGGTCAATTGTGAGGACCCCACTCAAGCCGCGCCTTGGTATCTCCTGCATTTTGCAGCCGCTTCTTCATTTTGGACTATCAATGTGCGCGCCTACGAATGCGATTGATGCGTCGCACAACTCTGCTTTTGCCTAAAGCTTTAGCTGGAGCTTTTCGATCGAGAGGCGGATTATCATTTCCAAACGCTCGAGTTGTACAAGGGCGAAAAGTGGGAGGATGGTAATGGCGCTCGCGTTGGAAATTAATGTGGTTCTCTGGCTCATGATTAGCTGTGCGACTGTAGAGACCGTCCAGCTAGTCGAATATCTGTACTGACTAGAAGAACGCCCAGCGTGCCAGCGCTATCGAGGCCCAACCGAGCGCGGCTAACCAGCCGAACGTGGCGCAGACGATTGCGGTCAAATAACAGATCGTTGAAAGCTGCTGCTTCAGTAGCGAACCTGTCTTGCCGGACATGTGGCTGTTCTGCTCCTGCACTGTTTATTGTTAGGCACCGAACGTTGCGAAGGGTTCGAAATGGTGTTGACGCCACACGGCATCGTGAACCCCGTCTAGAAGTGCGATCTCTTTTCTTGCACGTTCCGGGTCAAGGGCCGGGGGCCTTCGGTCCCGCGTCACCGGCCGCCTGCTTCGTACCGGGCGGCCCTTTTTTGTTTCCGGAGATTTCCCCAGCCTGATTTAACTTGAAGGGGCACTCCAGCCCAACGACCATTGCTGCGGCCCCCAAACATGCATGTCCAAAAAGAAGCAAAATACAGCCGATGAAGAGTGGCACGTGGCTCAAGCAGCTCTCGAAGCTGCTCGCCAACTGCCCGCCGGTGCCGAGCGCTTTGAAGCTCTAAAAAAGGCCGGCCAACTACGATATGAAGCTGACAAGAAAAGGAATGAGCGAAGCGGACCGCAACCACAGCGGGGGCGCTGATTTCAACTCTTGTCGCTGCACTAGGTACAACTCCTCGCGTTACCCCATTGGTTCTGCAGGTCGCGTCTTCCAGCGATCGCGCGGCCTGCACGGCTGGCGCCGATCGGTCGGCACCTTGGACAGTCCGCAGATCCCGGACTCACCGGCGGTCTTCCAAGAGTCATGGAGGGGCTATTCAGGCGCCGCGTCAACGCGCGCGTTTCGGTCGCGGGTTTGTTTTGGGAGGACTTGGGGGCTGTGGGGGTTGGAACAGGTGGTACGCTTGTGCAGCGCAGCCATCATTGATGGCCGAGTATTGGGAGCTGGTATAACCGTCCTTAAAAAAGGCTGTGTAGGTGATCCGCCTGGTTTCCTCTGATTGCGCGCTCCTGATGCAGACCATCCAGGGAGACGTAAAATTCGCCGGCGCTCTAATCGGATCGGTGACTTCGATCGGCGGCTGAAAATGAGAATCTGAGATCGCTTGTGTTAGACCGGCGAGGAGCTTCTCTCCATCGGGCGGCGGCAAAATCGGCGGCGGCTCGGCGGAAACCGATGAACACGTGCCCAATCCTAGACCTATCCAAAGCATCACCGTGCTGCGCATGGGCATTGAATTGGTTCGAAACCTTCATCGGCTGGCGTGCGATACCCAAGCAGCTTTGTTTTGTGAGAGTGAGCCGCCGCTGAGGGTCGCCCATATGCCGCTCCCAAAAAGCAGCGTAGCGAGACTGAGTCCGAGTATTATTTTGGTAATTTCCTGCTGCATTTTGCGTACCCCTTCGCACTTGCGGAGCACAACACACTTGGTCAACCGATGGATGCCGGGGAGGCGGAGCGGCGACGACTGGCCGTGCGATCATCGCCAAAATAATAAGAATGATTGTGCGCCGACCAAATTCGAATCATTCTAAAACGCCCGCCTTTTTCTACGGGACTTCCGCCGCGCTCTTCGGGCCGATAGTCGTGCTTTCCTGACCAGGTCGCGAGCCTGGTCCAATTCGCGCATCTGAGCATTAAGGACAGCTATTGCGTCGATGGCGTCCGAAAGG
Source organism: uncultured Alphaproteobacteria bacterium (assembly GCA_963721935.1). Classification (GTDB taxonomy): domain Bacteria; phylum Pseudomonadota; class Alphaproteobacteria; order Rhizobiales; family Xanthobacteraceae; genus Bradyrhizobium. The sequence goes on along the minus strand of CAVRMY010000047.1, from coordinate 4,674 downwards.
CGCCGCTGAAGAGTACTCGTTTGGGACGCCCTACAGCTACAGGTCACAATCGCCCTAAGCGTAGGTCACCGCGGCGCACGGAAGGGTTCAAATTAGGCCGCCGGGGTTGAAACAGGGCCAGAGCCGTCCCAGGGCAGGCAGCGCGGACTCGCCTATGAGCTGGCGCCGATCGGCCGGCCCCATGATAGCCGCAAATCCCGGACTCACCAGCGGGGCTTCCTAGAGTCATGCAGGGCTGTTCTGGCGCGGAGCTTAGGTCCCGCCCGCCGCGGTTTCGCCTAGCATCGTGCCTTGTTACGCGATGGAGCGCATTTGACGCCCGTTGACGAAACCGGGCGGGCTTTTCTTTTGCTGAGCGCGCGCGGATTTTGACCGGTGCCTTTCAAGGCAATGCTTTTGGGCGTGGCCGGTACAGCCCGCGGGGCAAATCTGGCGGCCCAGCGTTGCTCGAACCTTCGTTGAAGGTCCAGAGGGACGTCACACATAACTCAAACTCCGCATTCGCGGCCGAGGTCCATCGCCGTTAACGCGCGTGGTGATTTAAAGGTCCCACTTTCAGGATCTCCCCCGTCCTTAGCGGCATATTGCTTCCCCATCCGGCCATCAAATTTGCACACGAAAACGTGGCTAGAACGGGTGTCAATTCCGGCATCCTTTTGCGGGTCGCGTTTTCCAACCATCGCGCGGCCTGCACGGCCACCGTCCACGCCGCCTACCCCAATAGTGGACGCGGCCGTGCTTGTAAGTCGGCGTGCGCGGGGCGTTGGCGGCCTTACTCGTCGTCCTGGCCTAACAGCTCGCCGGTTTTTCGATTACCTGATGTATTCCGGTGCAGGCAGGGGACAGGGGATCGCTTCGTACTCGTTTTCGGAAATATCTGGATCGTCATCCAATTGGTGTTGGACGTTGAAGCCGGTCGCCGGGCACCTGAAAATGAATCAACTCATCCATTCAATTTGATGACCCCGCGACACCAGACCATGATCTAGGGCAAGGTCGATCCTGTTCAGCCACAATGAGGCATCATCGTCCAGGGGGTCTCGGCCACTAGGCCGCAGGTCCCGCGCAACCTCAAAGTGCGGCCTTGCCAAACCGTTGTCTCATTGGCCCTTCAATAGTCATCTTCCCAGCAAATTAACGTCAAAAGCGGCAACCCGAATACGGGCTGGAAGTTCTGCTTGGGAAATGGGTGAGTGAGATGGCGTACCAAATTGTCGCGGAACGGGCAGATTTGATTGTAAGGATGAAGCAGCACAGCCTTCTATTTACTCTGGCCAAGGCTCGAATTTTTGCGAGCGAGGGATGGAGTATTGTCGTAACCAACTCCGCGGGGGAGGTGCTGTACCCAGCGCGGCATGAAACGGCTGTTGTCGCTGACGCCGTTCGGCCTGCCTGTGGATAACCAGTGCATAACCGCAGCAAGAGGGCAAGAGCACACCGCTTCACCTTACCTCCGCCTTTTAGACTTCGATAACTGAAAGCGTTGACAGGAGCATTCGGAGGAGGCATCGCGCTATGGCGACGAACGACGGCTTCGATCCGGGCGATTCTTTGCCGCTCTTTCTTGGCAAACCTGAGCAGGAGATCGGGACCAACCGGGCTGTCATCTTGTTGCGAGGTCTCACGGTTGCGGCGGCGATAGCGATCTGCATCCTTTTCGCTGGCAAACCTGAGCGGGAGATCGGGACCAACAGAGCTGTCATCTCGTTGCGAGGTCTCATGGTCGCAGCGGCGATAGCGATCTGCATCGGGATTTTATCGAATCAAGTGACGCTCTTTGCGGACGTTACAGCTTCGCAGGTCGATAAATCGCCGCCTCAACCTGGCACCGATCAATCGACGCCAGTAATTCAATCAGCCGTAATTCGATCAACCACTGACGCGGAGGCTTTGCCGGCAACCGCGAAGGACGCCCCGAAACCCGAAGTTAGTACCTCTGAACCCGCCAGCCAGACGGAGACTGAAAACAAAGAAGCCCTGTTTAGGCAGTTTCAGGCTTGGGCGGCTGAGCAAGATGCACGGGCTCTAGCTAAGCCCGCACAAGAGACCCTGGCACCTGTGCGGCCCATGCAAAAGCAGCGAAGGCAGCCCGTGCAGGATGCACGAGCACAGTCCGCTCAAAATGCCGAGGCACCGTCTTTCCTGCAGAGCTTATTTGGATCAGGCCCGCCACAGCGCGGAACCAAAATAACCCGGACACAAGAAGCGGCTTCAGTCCCGCGCTAACCGAAGCCGGCGTGCTGGGTCTCTGTCCCGTGCAGATCAGAGAAATCCTGCTGCCGCGCGATTTCGGCAACACTCCAGACAGTACGCGCTCGGCCAGGGTGATCTTCCGTGGGCGCAGGGTTGGCGCGGGTACGCCCAAATGACTGGATGTTGTGCGGCGACAGCATGATCGCTACCGGGATACGCGAGGCGGCGGCAAAAGACTGAAAATTAGATCCGCCGCGTGCCAGATGATGGTGCGCGGGCGTTTTTTCTACGATAAAAAACAACCCTGTTCGAGAAACGATTGCGCTGAGATCGGAACGACCAGATCGTGTCTCACTCGGTTACTTGATGCACCTCAATCACGTTTCCTTCGGGGTCATAAAAGAAGATTTGGTGCCAGCCGCTCATGGCCCAGGTGCCATAGTCCGAATAGGGGATGCCCTTCTCGTCGAGACGTTTCCTGAACGCGGCGATATCATCGGTCCTGAAAGCAATGTGTCCGCGCTCCAGCGGATTGACGGATTGTTTCGTGCGGAAGCTGACCGAAAGGTCCTTTTGCGCTAAGTGGAACTGGGTGGTGCCGTCGTGCAGAAAAGCGACATTGCCCGCATAGCCCTGTTCAGTGACGCGTGCGCCGCCAAGTGAAAGTTCGGGCTCGAGGTTGAAGAGGGACCGATAAAACTCTTCCATCGCCGGGACATCGGTGCTGCAAAAGTTGAGGTGATGCAGTTTGATTTTCATTGGCATCTCCTATGGGGGTCATGGAGCAGTGTGAGGGACGGACTGATCGTTCAATTCGCAAAATGGCGGTACAGTGGCGTCTTGCTGGCGGCCCGCACCATCCAGCCCGACTTACGCTTTGGTTGACGCGGACGCGTCCGGCGAGTTTATCCGAGTCTACATCGATCCATTGCAATGGCTTTTGGCCTGTCGGGTGCCTAATACTCATCGCGGTTTCCGCGTGACAGTTGAGACACGCGAGCCAGCTTTCACCCACTAGTGTGGGCGACTTTCAAGCCCCACCTCATACAAAGCCCGTGCATGCTTGCGCCCTAACGCAGCGGCTGCCAGCTCCACAGTCAATCAGGGCCTGCAGGCACGGCTTTGCCGAGCGTGGACAGACAGAACTCAAACTTGGGCATGCGACGAAGATAGGCAGTTCGGCCGGCTTTGCGAATCGGGATAGGGCGCCCACTGGTATCCTTCCTCAAGTCTCACAGCCGCTATATGCTTTGACGTGTAGATAAGCAGCGTGACAGGGCATTGGGGGCTGTAGTCATGATGTATCTAATCGTGCCAATAGTTTTGATTTGGGCCTTTGTTGTTTTTCCTTCCTTTCGCATCGTTGTCGGAATTGTCGCCCTGGTTGGCGTTGGCCTGATATTCGTAATTGTTCAGAACGACAAAGAAGATCAAAAAAATCGCGCCATTAAACAAGAACAGGAACGGTTAGCGCGAGAGCAGGAACGTGTTGCCTGTGATGTGAAAAGGAAAGCAGCCGCTGAAGCGGATAAAGTGAATTGGTCAATTGTAAAAGCCGCCCAGATCGAGTTGCGCGATACGTTGCTGAAACCCCGATCATACGGCGACGATTATGATGTCGTTGTGTCCGCAAAAAATCGGTCGCCAGCCGGTATCTCAAGGATACGGATGAATGTTGTGGCACTTGATTGTCCCGACGACGATGCGAACAAGAGTAAGTGCGATGTCGTCGGTCACCAGGAAAAGGTATTTGAGGCAAATATTCCAACTGGTGAGGTGCGCCAGGTAAAGGGGGAAGTGACATTGCCGGATCCCGAAAGCGCTGGGCAAATTTTCTTGGTCGTTACGAGTGACCGGCGCACGGGTTAGCCCCAAGAAGGACTCCGAGTCGGATGATGATTATCTAGTGATTTGGAGCTGCCGGTAAGCAAACCGTTGTCGATGGCGATGATGAGTAGGCGCCTGCTTACCGGATGCTTACCCGTCGCAGAGCTGGTCGGCAATTTACATCCCATAAAGGCCGATTTTCTTCAATGATTTCAAATGGTGCCCAGGGGCGGAATCGAACCACCGACACTGCGATTTTCAGTCGCATGCTCTACCAACTGAGCTACCTGGGCGCTTCCAGCCGCAAGCGGCTTGGGAGCGGCGGTTTATAGTCAGGCCGCAGGGTCCTGTCCACCTCGCTTCGCGCCTTGTCTCGAGGCGATCCCGACACGCGGCCGCTGTGATCGGCGGCCGTCTGATTCCCGACTAAATGATTGAAACTTCAACGGAACCAGCGAATCACGTTCAATCGTTATCGTCATCCTCGTCGTTGCGGACGGGGATCGCGTAGGAGCCTGACAGCCAGCGGTTCAGGTCGACTTCCCGGCAGCGCTGCGAGCAGAAGGGCCGGAAAGCCTGGCTGGACGGCTTTCCGCAGATCGCGCACGGCCTGGCGCTCGCCTTTCCCGAGGATCCATCGCCTGGCGGCTCAGC
>CAVRMY010000046.1:0-22154 GCA_963721935.1 uncultured Alphaproteobacteria bacterium | reverse complement strand
TCGGACCACGCGCCGGTCACTTCCGGTTTTCCCCCATCAACGGACGTCATCAGACCGGCCCGGTTGGTCCGGTTCGTGCCAAAAGCGGCCGTCCCGACCGGGTCGATGGTCGGCTTCGTCTTGATCCAGACGCAGCCGAGTACGTCGTACGGGGAAGCGCGCGGAGCGGGTGGCATCGATCAGACCAGGAGACTGCCACCGTCGATCACCGGGGTCTGGCCGGTCACGAAGGTCTGTCGCATGCCCGATCCTAAAAGCATCAAGCTCTATTCTTCGTCGGGTTCGCGCACGACCGGCGGTTCGTCGGCGCGGTCCTCTTCGTCGTCTTCGTCCTCTTCGTCTCCATCAGGATCTCGGGGCGGCATTGTGTTGCCCATGATCAGGAAGAGACTCCAGTCGATCAACCTGGAAGATTCCTCGGGGATGTGTGGGGTCATGTTGTTGCTCCTCGGGCGTGGACCCTAGGGGAGGTCGCCAACAGAGGCGGCCTTACCGGATGCGTAGTTCTGCGACCGCCAGAGCCGAAAGCTGCGCCGCGTCATGGACACCAGCTTGCGCGATCTTGATGATCTGCTTCGCGATCATTTCCGTTAGAGCGTCGTCGCGATCCTTGACGCAGAGGGTATGCAACGCTTGCTCGTATGCCTCTGTGATGCGGCTAATCTCTTCCGGCTCCAAGGTAGAGTTTTTTAATAGGCGATAGATAGCCATTTCTAATTGAACTTACTTTGGTGCCTGTAGCCCGAGGCCGGCCATTTCGTCATATGAGAAGCTGTCTCGGCTCGGCGGGCTTTGCGAACCAGGAGGTCGCGCTCAACGCCCGGCGGGGTACCTTGAGCCTGCTTGCGCAACTGCGTTGCTTCCTTGGCAAGGCTTTCTTCAAGGGAGGTAGTTTGTGTGAAACGGCGACGCTCTGACATACGCTGCTCCATCCATTTGAGGATTGGCGGGAGCGCGACCGGCGTTCTCATCACCGATAACTGCCACGAGACCGGGCGGTGATGACAAAGTGTGCGCCCGGATCCTGAGAAGCGCCAGAACTTTCAATATTAACTTTCTGCCGGAATCAAATTAAGCGCACTGGGCTAGTATCATTCCGGCCGTCTCTCTGGACGTTCAATAAGTTCGTATATGGGAACGTGGGTGCTTTCCCGCCACGATTCTAGAGCAGCTCCGCAGACCGTGCAGACCGCGTCACCCGTATGCGGTTCCAAGAACTTCTCTTCAGTGCGTCTGTACTCGGCGCCGCAATTGCATTGAACAATCGTCGCCATCCTCAGAATATGCGCCGCACCCGACCCCTTTTCCAGTCCAGAACTCTGCCACAATCAAATCCCACGACCGGAACTTGAAAGGCCGATCGGCGCTATCGCACCGGTCGCTGGCGCTGTTCGCCCCGCGACCTTTTTGCGCGGAACTTTTTGGCCGCTTCCGCATGAATCGTTTTTCGAGCGGAGGAAACTAGCGAGTGGCGAGTGCTGGTGGACCTGGTGCGGCTAATCCGTGCGAGTGCGCCAGAGGGCGCCAAGGCATTGCCGTCTGATATTGCGCCGGCGCTGGATGAGACGGTTCGTGCTCACTTTGCAAAGCCTGTGGAATAGGGCTTTACAACTGTCGTCAATATAGTAATTATGTCGACAGTTGATTTGCTCAAAGGGGGAATTTGTCAATGAATACGGTTGTCCAATTACGGCCCTCGCAGTCTGAAAAGCCGACAGTTCGCGGCGGTCGGGCCAAGAACGCTGATTATCGGCAGCGCGAGTACCTGACGGAGGGTGAGATCGATCGCCTGTTGGCCACCGCCGGCGATAGCCGCAATCCGGGCCGCGACCGACTGCTGATCCTGATGGCGTTCCGGCATGCGCTGCGGGTTAGCGAGCTTGTCGACATTCGCTGGCAGCAGATCAGCCTGGATACGGCGTCGATCCACATTAGACGCGCCAAGAACGGGACGCCGGGCATTCACGGCCTGCAGGGTGACGAGCTGAGGCCGTTGCGGGCACTACGGCGCGAGCATCCTCACGCGGACTTCGTGTTTCTATCCGAGCGCAAGGCGCCCCTCTCCGTCGACGGCGCCCAGAAGTTGATTGAACGGCTTGGCGAGGCCGCCAAGCTGCCATTCCCGATCCATGCGCACATGCTGCGCCATGCTGCCGGATACGCCCTGGCGGCCCGTGGGATCGATACAAGGACGTTGCAAGCCTTTATGGGCCATCGCTCAATCGCGAACACGGTTGTTTATACGGCTGTTGCCGACAAGCGGATTAGAAACATCTGGGGCAAATGAGGCACCGAGTTGAGCACAACACGCTTCAAGGACTTCTGGAGGGATTAGCGGCTATTTGCGAGGAGATTTCTATGCTCGTGCGAACACGGCGTCGGCTCATGGGAGCCGTTTTTATCGGGCTGGCGGCCAATTGTGCTTACGGATTTAGCTTCTACGATCAGCACGGTGCTCACTTAAGTCCTGGCGCACTGATCGGAGTTTTGATTGCGGTCGGCGTCTTTTATCTAAGCTCTGCGAACGAGCCCACCCACTAGGACTTTTGGCGATAAGAAGGCAAGCAATGGGCTCTTTTCTTATCCTTTCTGGTTTGGTGCTCGCGTTCTCACTCTTTGGTGTTGGCCTGATCGGTCATTTTCTCCGCCATTCGAAGAAACCGCCGCGCCAAACGGATATCTCGCCTCGATAATTGGAGTGGGACTTGCATGGCTGCTGACACGGCTGCTGAGTGTGGGGAGAAATCCCGCCGTCAAAGAAAAGGCCGAGCTTTAAGGGCCGGGCCTTAGTTAGCCGAACGACGTCGAAGCGGTGAGCTTTCGCCGCTCAGCAGGCGTACTTGAGATGGCTTCGCGACCGCGCGCATTGATCTGGCGCAAATCCACAATGGGTGGGCACCAACCCTGGCGCCTCTCGGTTTTAACGCACCAGTGACTCGCTTCCCGGAACCGTTTGGCGAGAGCGCGGCTAGCGCAAGGGGGGCATTGGGAAGCACCGCACGACTTTTTTCGCACGTCGTTCTCTGCAAAAATAAGCCCCGCCGAAGCGAGGCTTATCAACTACCACCTGGTTCCAAAATTTAGCCCGGGCCGCCGCCCCAAGGTTGGTCACTAGGGGCCGGTTGCTGATCGTAATTGTAGTGTTGTTCCGACGGCGGCGCATAGCCCTGCGCGAGAACCGGGGTCGCTACGGCGGCGGAGAGAATGAGTGCGGCACCGATATTCTTCATCATCTTCATCATCGATTTTCTCCATTCGTAACGTCGAACCAATGCCGCGCACCAAGCGCCGTTCCGAGATCTCAAACCGATGTGATCGGATGTTCCTCTGTCCAAAATGTAACATTGCGTAGAAGCCCCCTGGCTCAATCGCACGGCCACCTACCGACTAATCGAAATTTCCGAAAAAGATAATTTTCCGCAATGTCGTGATTGAGCGAGCCGTCTTACTCAGGTCTTCCGCTTCAGTGCCCAAATTCGGCCTGATATCGGCGCCACGCGTGCCGCAAGAAATCGCTTGCGCTGTGACTCATATCACAGCTTCTTTGAAGCCATCGTTGTAAAAATCGGTGCTCGACTTCAGCCTCTGTCGGTATGGGGCAGGGCAATTTCAAACAGGTCGGCAAGGGGCCGCTCATATTTCAGCGCGGTGGGCGGCCCCACTTCGATTTAGCCCGTCCCCATCCGTGGCTGAGGCCAACACGCGATCATTAGGTGGTCGATCGTATTGAGTCCCGATGCCTTAGAACCGATATTGTATGGGTTCAATCATGCACCTCCAGCCTAAGTGGACTGTCAGGCTATGGCTCACGTCGGTCGGAGTTGCGATGACTGCTTGGGTGATTGGACTGGCCTGGGCTGCGAGTTGGTTGGTTGAACTCGCTCTGTCTTAAACGGCGTAATCAAGCCATCGCACTGCTTCAAATACTCGCCTGACACAATTGTGCGAAATAGCGAGCCAGCAGGCCGACAGGCGTCACGTTCTGCGTGACGGTCCGCGCCGTCGCCTGGCGAGTTGGCGATTTCCTGCCGGGCACGAGGCCGGCGGAGGGCGCGGCGGACACAGTTCAATCAGATTTCAGCAGGTCCTCGCTAAGCGGTTGTCGCCACGGCGGTTTCGGCGTATGCGGAACCGATGGCCGCGACCTACAGGGACGGTCCGGTCCAGTCTCGTCCCGTTATTTTGTGTAGGTTTTTCAGCGGCCTCGCGACCGTCGCTAATGCTGGCCCGTTCGTCTGCTTATGTCCCGTCGCGCCGAGTTTGGGTCTAAGATGGGTCTTGATTCGAGTAAAGGACCGGTAGAATGAGCCCGACGTATTTTGCAGTGCAGACGGCGCGTGTGGACGCTGAGATTGAGGTTGCTGGCCAGACCGGCGATCTCGATAGCTTACAGCGGTTGCTTGCCGAAGCGACCTCATTGCTAAGATCGATTTACGGTCGCCTGGCCTGATGGTCACTGCCGGAGTTCGCAAGCGGGCCATCATGTCTGCACGAATGCCGAAAGGCTTGGTGTTCCTCGTCGAGGACGAGGTCATGATAAGGATGATGGTCGCCGACATGTTGCAGGAGCTGGGCTATCGCGTCGCCGCAGAGGCGGGTCGAATTGAAGAGGCGATGGGGCTCCTGAAAAATACCGAATTCGACATCGCTATCGTGGATGTCAACCTTCACGGCGAGCTGGTCTTCCCCGTTGCCGAAGCGATCAAGGCGCGTAATCGTCCGTTTATTTTTGCGACAGGTTATAGCACGTCCGCGCTGCCTGCTGAGTTTAGCGATCGGCCTGCATTGCAGAAGCCGTTTCAGATCGAGATGTTGGGAAAACTCATCGAGGTCGCGTTAAAGAGCCATCGTAGTGCTCAAGGTCTCCCGATTTGACGAGCCGCTAACCAGCTCCGGGCCGTTCGCCGTAAGGCGCGGCGCTCGTTTGTATCACTCACCGCCAATGCGCTGGCAGTAACGATTTATGATTTTATAAATGTCAAGCATGAACGCCTGTTGTTCATCTGGCGTGAGTAGCCTGATGAACTCGCTCCATTGTTCGCCGGTAATGACGGGAACGGGCCCACTTGGCATCCAAGTTACCATTCCAGGAGCCTTGGCAGCTCGTTTCTCGGGCATGGTCTGTTTCGACATTCTCGAGACGCTGAATTGAGGATTTCGCTCACGATTAGCCTCTATGTCTCTCGTGGCGTTTTCCAACGGCGCAGGCGGGGTCGCGCTCGCGCCGATCATCCGGCGAATCTGATACATCAGCCCTGGCCGCGTACATCCCTGCCTACCCCAACGCGACCAGCGCGCGGCGCCGGGTTTTCAGATTGCCCTCAGCGTCGCGCGTTCTTCCGTTCATCTTGGGGTCCGGTTATCATCGCCTCGGCCGTGCCGGTCGATCTCCGTCATCTGCACGGTCAGCGCGGCGTCGAGACCCCCTGCAAGGACACCAGCTCGGCGCCGCGCACTCTCCCTCGCCAGTCGTTGCCCAGGTAACACTTGGCCCCACTTCGCCTGGTCACTCCGAAAGTGTCCACTATCGAAAGATTTCGATTGACGTTGAATAGCCGCACGTTTTATATTCCGAAAGTCTTCATTTACGAAATTGGGGGTCAGATGCGCTACGGCTACGCCAGAGTCTCTACCAGCAAGCAGGACCATGCGATCCAGGTCGACGCGCTCAAGGTCGCCGGCTGCCAACGTATCTTCACCGAGAAGGTTAGCGGCAAGTCGACGGACGGCCGCACCGAGTTCAAGCGGCTGATGAAGGCCCTGAACCCCGGCGACACCGTAGTGGTGACCAAATTAGACAGGTTGGCGCGTTCCAGCCGCGACCTGCTCAATATCCTGCACGATCTGGAACAGGGGTCCTGCGGCTTCGTATCGCTTGGTGAGACGTGGTGCGACACCACCTCCGACGTCGGCAAGCTGGTCGTCACGATAATGTCCGGTATCGCCGAATTCGAGCGCAAGCTGATCACAGCGCGATGCGAGGAAGGCATCGCCAAGGCCCGCGCTCAGGGAAAGAAGTTCGGCCGGCCTTCCGCGCTCAACGTCGGCCAGAAGCGCAAGATCGCCGATCGCTACGCCGAGGGCGAAACCATGGCCGAGTTGGCGGCCGAATACGAGGTCGGCGAGGCCACGATATTCCGGGCGCTGCAGGGCCCTTTCGATCTGGCCGCGTGAAGCGCCGCACGCGGGGGAAACCGGCGCCGCACTAATTTGACTCTTGCGGCGCTTCCGGATCGGCCTATCGTGGCGCTGCTACCCAATTTGACTAGCCCCGCCCAACCCCTGCGGCGGGGCTTTTTGTTGGCCGCCAGCCGAATTCCGACTATCCGGTGTCAGAATTGACGACCGTCAATCTGGCTCTGCCTCGCGGAAGGACGACTACTCGGAACGGGTATTCGGCAGATCGATCTGGGTCCGGTTCTATCGCGCAGACTAGGCCTGAAACGACCTCGATTATGCCGGCACCGTTCAGACCTGTAACCGTAACCGGTTGGTTGGCTTGCATGCAGTGCTTCACTTTTGCCAAATCGCTGGCTCGGATATATAACTCCATGGTTCCGTACGCTCATCACGCGGGGCGCCCCCACTCAGTAGAGGTAATGACTGAGGGTCATCGACGGTTCCGAACGACGATCCCCCGCCCTGGTGTCGACACCAAGGACGCGGGAGGCGTTCATGGGTCATCGCTCGATCGCGAACACGGTCATCTATACCGCTGTAGCCGACAAACGCATCCGAAACATCTGGGGCAAATGATGCACCGAGAGCCTATCAATCGCTGGTTCGTTACGGTGAGACCGGTTGCTGGAGCTTGGAACGCGAGAGAGACCAAAGGATTCCCGACCGAGACTGAGGCCAGGCGATTTGCGAGGGCGATGCATTCCAAGGCGCACTACGTCACGGCCGGTACGATAACTCCTCATCAGCCAAAACGACGGACTATTGCAGACTGTGAAATCGCTCAATGGATAGAGGGAGAGAAGTAGCCGGCGCAACCCAGCGGATCGACGCTTCGGCCGTCAATTCGATGGGGTTCACCAAGTTGGACTTTAGCTGCTGAGCGCTACGGCTTGGTGTCGAAGCATCGTGATAGGCCTTATCGAGCCGGCAGGTCCAAGCATTGGAACAAGGTCAAGAACTGCAAGCACCTAGCAATGTCTCGGTTGATGGAGTTGTTCCGATAAGGCGGTGATGGGCTTGGGCAGCCCGACGCGCGAAGACTGCGGGCGACGCACGTCGAGCCTTACCATTTCCTCTGTCGAAATGGCTAAGTCGGGTCCTAGAAGTGATTCACGGCAAATCCGAGTCCGATAGCGATCGCGGCGTGCATTTGGCTTCCGCGCCGCTTGCCGCCGCTGCTCGCAAAATCGGCATTCGAACCGAAGTTTGCGAATCCAAAATCGTCACATTTGACCGTTAATATCCCGAATCGGTGGGTTGGGGTTCGAGGATGAGTAGGGTTGTCGAGTACGTCTCTGCAGTTCCACCGAGCCGTCGAGTATTTGGACCTATGGAGCGCGAGCAGCGCTGACATTTCGTTCGTCATCACATTTGCCAGTCCGGACGGTCCCGGTTTCCACGGGCGTCGGGGCTTTCTTGCAACGTGGCGGCCACTCCATTCGCGCAGAGGCGCGGTCAAGGTGATCGGATCACCGTTCAATACTTTCGCGGACGCCGAGGCCGCCTGCAACACAATGCTTGGGGTATTGGAACAGGCCAGCCGGGGCGCTGCTCAAGCAAACAATGCCGCACCGCTATCGGTGAACTTCAGATAGGTGCCGCTCTCATTTGAAAATGAGTGGCGGCTTTCTTCTTGCCATACGCCGCATTCGCGATCTAAGGTTGTCGCCGTGTTTCAAAAGGGAGTGCGGACTTGGCGACAGGTACTGTGAAGTGGTTCAACGCGACGAAGGGTTTTGGTTTCATTCAGCCGGACGGCGGCGGCAAGGACGTGTTTGTCCATATCTCGGCCGTGGAACGAGCCGGCCTGAGCAACCTCAATGAGGGCGCCAAGGTGAGCTACGAAGAGAAGGAAAACCGCGGCAAGATGTCAGCGGAAAATCTGAAGGTAAAGTGAGTAAGAGTTCGGGGCCAGGCGGGAGCCGGGGGATGGGCGGGGGCTTAGGTCCGCCCAGAAATGAAAGAGGCCGCCGACCGGGGCGGCCTATCTGAATGGCTTTTTCAGTTTTGGCTTTGCTGGCTGGTTTCCCCTTAAGATTTCTGTCCGCACTTCTTGCGCTTCCTTCGCCAGTCTTAGTCCCCGGAGGCGCTCCATGTTCATACGGACATCAGCCGCCTTTTTGTCGATCTCTCCCAAGATCGCCGGGCGCTCCACTGGCGCAAGGCGCTGCCTGTTCGCCCTGGCGCCGTCCGGCGGAGGTTCGCTTCTGCCTATGGGCTTGTTCATTCGTGCTCCAGCTTTTTGACCCCCTTCGGACCCGAGGGGCTTCGGTCCCGCGCTCTTCGCAGGAGAATACAAGGAGAGCGGGTTCACTTCGTACCCCTGTCCAGGGAGTCGGGTCCATTCCGAGCCACTACCGGTTGGTCAAAGCCGCTATCGATCTCTACAATGCAGGCGGCGATCGCAGCCGCCTGCGTCTGGAATTTCATATTGCCGACCACCGTTGGACTGGCTTCTATCTTCGGATAGATTTTCCAGTGCCACCAAGAGGGCGGCTTCTCCTCAACGTCAAAATCAATGCCACGATGCTTCACGAGAGGCTCTCTGCTCCGCCAACTGGGGCGGCCCTTTACATAAGCAAAATAGCTATCGCCATCACGATCAAGATTTCTACGCCGGCCACGGCAACACCGAGACAAACCTCGCCCATAACTCTCTCAGATTGGAACTCGGGTTGCTTGCTTCGCACGGCGTTTCTCCCACGCCATCTCAACCCCAATGGATCACGCGGGAGCCGGGGAATCGTTCCGGTTCCAAAGCACGATTAAGTGAGCCGGCTCACTTCGGGGGCTGCGGCGGGACTTCCTAAAGTCACGGCGGCTATTCTGGCGCGGGGCTCATCCGTCCCGCGTCACCGGCCGCCTGCTTCGTGCCGGGCGGTCCTAATTCGTTACGCGGATGGAGCGCATTTTACGCCCGCTGGCGCAACCAGGCGGGCTTTTCCCTTGCTGAACGCGCGAGGATTTTGACCGGCGCCACTCGAGACAATGCTTTTGGGTCTGGTAGATACAACCCGCGGGGCAAATCTAGCGGCCCAGCGCTGCTCGAACCTTCTTTGAAGGTCCAGAGGTACGTCGCACATAACTCAAAACTCCGCGTTAGCGGCCGAGGTCCATCGCCGTTAGCGCGCGTTAGCAGCCTTACATGCTCCGGCAAATTCCGGCCAACGATGGGCCGGCACATGACAGCCCGCGAATCCCGGACTCAGCAGCGGGCTTCCTAGAGTCAGCAGGAGGCGATCTAAAGGAACGCAATCGGCAACTGGCAAACCGCGGCGCGCGCCGAATCGCTATATACTAAGGCTTAAATTCGTTGCAGATCGAGGATGTATCATCCAATGGGCATGACCTCAGACGAACAAGCGCAGCACGCCAAAGCCAAAGAGCAGGCCGAATGCATCAAGGCCATCCAGGCTGCCCTGAGATGTCTTGGGTATCGATTGGCTGAGCTGACACTTCCTGAGAGTCGGGCAGGGCCATCCGCGCTCACAGCGCACGAGCGCCACTCCATCGAATTTTGCTGGGGACGGCCGCTATTGTAATCGGGACAAGCAGGTGATGTTCAGCCAGACTGGTTTATCTGGTGACCATCTCAAACGATGGCTGCGAAATGATGATTGCCGCCCATTCGGCCGAAATTCGTGTGCGACGCATCAGGTCTTCACGCTTGATGCTTAACTAGGAAGTCAACTTCCGCGACCGGATTGGCTCCGTTTATTCGGATTCCGGACGCATCATAAACGCTAGCGGGCTCTCTTCTTGGGACGCCATTTGATTCAGAGTTGAATGCGGATTCGAGGTCCGATCTAGTGATCGCGCGGAAGAGCTTTCCCAATTCCTCATGCAAATGGTTCCAGGAATGGGCTACTTGTCCTAATGCCATAAAGTAGGGATCAAGAAGATTTTTTATTGCCACCATGTTGGTTGTCCTTCGCCTTCGGCCCCAGCCGGCAGATGGCATCTGAGCGGCTGGGCAAGTCAGGCTCCCGGGAAACCGTCGATAGCAGCTATCTCGGCAGCTTGGGAACGTTCAATGATCCGAAGAGTTAGCCCGACGGTGATGATCCGCGTGTCCCGGTCGTCACCGAGTTGGAAATGGCGGCCCCAGCGGCCCTTCCTGCTGGGGCCGTTTTCCTTTCCCAATCAAAATCCGGCCTTACGTCTGCGCCCTTGGTTCCGCAAGCTGAACAGATGAACTGAGCTTCCAGCTCGGACAGGCGGACTTCATCGCGCCATTTGTCACCGCTGATAGCGGTCCAATGGCTGCACTTATAGTCGGAGCAATAGATCAGGAGACCGCGAACGCCAGAAGCGCGCATTTCGCCCAAAGTGATCTTCTGATTGCGAGTCGTCACCAATCGAAATCCTTTGCGCGTGTTATTGCCGGGTGCTTCCGGTTTTTCACCTTGATCCAGCTATTGGACTTGCCGGGCCGATACGGCCGATCGAGCCGCTTGGAAACCATGCCCTCCAAGCCTAACAGGCATGCATGGCGAAATAGATCGGGGCCGATCTCCCCTTGCTCGAATTGAGCGGTAAAGATGCCATCAGTACGCCGTGCCAGCAATCGCGAAAGGTTTGTCTTGCGCATCGAAAGGGGCAGGGCGCGCAAATCGTCGCCGTCTAAGGCCAGAACGTCGAAGGCGTAAAGTTGCACCTCTTCGTCGCGCTTGCGGGAGTGCAGGGCGTTAAAATCGGAGATTCCATCGACCCCAAAGTAGCCCCTGCTCATCGACAAGTTCGCGCAGTTCTTTGATGTCTCTTTCGCGACGGATGTTGAGAAGTATCGTCAGTGCTTGCGCGACTGCGAGCCCGATAACGGAAATTTCTAGGATAGTTGTAATTTCCAGATTGTTCATCCGACCTTCTCCGGTGGCAATGCGCCGCGATGTAGACGCGGCCGACCCCCCGCAATCACCAACGATACACCCATCTCCACACAAGCGACCTCAATTTGGAGGCATTGCAACGCCGGATTTTGCCGACCCGAATATGTGGGAAGGGAACCGTCTCGCGTTCCCCGCGGTTGCTGCGTGCTTCGCGGGACCCGGGCGCCCCCCAAGGGGGGTGGTCCCTGCCGCCGTTGCCTGATCGCATCGACTTGCCGATAGACTGCACCGCGACGGGCTTCAGACCGCCCCGCGAGCCCCGGTTTCAGGCGCAGCCGTTCGATCAGGGTAGTCCCCCCGATGTCTGATAGCGGCCAGCATGTGAGGCCATCGATAGCGTCACTACGGGCGCCGCTCGCAATGTCGCGTCTCCTGCTCTTCTGGCTGCAAGTTCGGTGATGCCTATGCCGATCCTCAACGAGGCGAGGTTACCTGATCCGGTGGGGGTGGGGGGTACCAAATCGAAATGACCATCAGCCCCATGAAATGGGAATTATAGGCACGGCACGCGCACAATAGAGGAGGTCCAGGCAGTGAGGTGCGTCAACTTGCTGTCGCGCTTGGCACGTAAATCCTGAGAAAGGCGTTTTTGCGGGCATGTTGTCGAGATGTATTTAGTCGATGTCCGCTCTTGAGCGCATTTCGGTCTCACGGCAGACACTGCGCGATGTCCGAAAAGTGCAGCCAATAGGCGACATCTCGGCTACTCGATCAGCTCGTCGGCGCGACCGCTCGCGCTATTCTGCCGAAAGCTTCAACGGCGCTTCGCGCGGCACGATCATCCGGATTCTTGTTCCCTCGCCAGGTTTAGTATCCAAATCGATCCGACCGCCCAAGCGATTGGTCACGATGTTGTAGACGATGTGGCCAGGCGTTCGACCCGTTCTTCACGAAACGGCGCGACAAGGGCAGGGTCGGCCTGGGATTGCCGCCGGGTTTCCTGAATTCATTCCGCGCACCGATCGGCGCGATCATGGGGCATGAGTTCGACTTCAGTTGAGCGGCTTGCGCTTCGGCTTCCTTTTGGGCTCTTTCAGAAGCATCCGTTGGGCCTTCAACTCCGCACGTTTCTTGAGCTCGGCCTTGATCTTATCAATCAAGGTCATCGTTTCAGGTGAGAGTACTTTGAGGGTCGAACTCACTAGCGCCTCGATGCTTTCGCTTTCTTTTTCTTCCCGACCTTTTTCGTCCCAACAACCTTCCGCCCAGCAGTTGATTTCGTCTTTTTCGGGGGTGAATGCTTAGCCGCCTTCTTTGATTGTTTAGCAGCGGATTTCTTTGCAGACTTTTTGGCGGCTTTCTTGGCCGCCTTTTTTGCGGTTGCTTTCTTCGGCGGTGTCTTGGCCGGTGCGCGTTGTACTCGGGCCCTCCGCTTCTTTGGAGCAACAAGGGGCATAGGCATCGCAGCCGTATCGGCGACAAGTGACACGTCTTCTTCACTTGGCGTAGCAGCTGACTTTGCAGCGTCCGTTACCGAACTCGCCATATCGTTGCCGGCCTCTATCGTCTTCTCGATCAGAGACTTATCTTCCTCGTCCATGGGACCCTCCATTGATTCGGAAGGGCAGCATAGCTCATTTTTATTCAGGCATGGCGTCCGGGTCGAGCGGAGAGTTCTGCAGCATTCTGTGGATGGTCATAGGCCTGCCCCAGAGGCTGTTTGACGGAACACCCGCCGTATTTCCCGTCGCCGCTCGCGTGGTTTGGTGCTTCTGAATCGAGGTGTTGCGCTGGCAGGGTGAGTTATTGATCTCGGGCTGGACTTTCTAGATTGCAGTACTCCGAATGTTACCCCGATTGCTACCCGAAAGGAAAAAACAGACGGACGCGCCAAACACCATCAAAATAATATCGCAATTTCATCTAGTTGTTGGTGCCGGTTGAGAGGATTGAACTCCCGACCTTCGGTTTACAAAACCGCTGCTCTACCGCTGAGCTAAACCGGCACAAACTATTTTGATCAAGGGCTTGCAGCTAACCGAAATCGGACATCTTGGCAACGCTGGCCTTAAGTTGGCTCAAATGGTCCCTCTGTCGGTTGGCTAATTTGTCAGTTGGCCGATCTTTTCGGCCGCCGACTCATCGCCAATCTGCCTTCTCTTGGCGCAGACCTTGAGCAAAACGCTGGGGGTGATGACTCCTCCACGCCCTGCCAATTGGCGGCAATTCGGCACGACAAATGTGACCCGGTTCACAGCTGTTTGCCGCAAGATGAGTTACTGATCGAACCTCACTGGAGTTCGATCATGTGGACACGTCATGAACTAGTTCAGTGTGGTTTCGTTGCGGTGGTGGCCCTTACTGGCCTTTGGCTGCTGTCTACACTCCTCTAAAGCGCGATGAGATTTGGTTGAGTAGTCACAGCGCTTTAGCGCCCTCATTGAGCATGATCTCCGCGCAAACGCGTTTCGCGTATGTCGCGAGGAAAACCGCTGCATACTTTTCCGGATCATGCTTTAAACGTCGGCCTGACGATCCGCCGCAAGTGCTCAACCTGGCGGTCACGTCCGTGATTGGGGACGTCAGGGCTGCTCAAACTGAATGTCTGCGGGCAGATAGCCTCAGCCACGGCGGAATATGGTCGACGGGAGTGCGGTAGAACTCAGTGCCGTCTCGGTCGGTAACGCGCACAGCATATCCCCTGGAACACAATTGGGGACGCGCCAGGCAAAGCTCGCTCGCGAGGCTGTCAGCCTTATCGATCGCGATTTCTGTGTCTTCGAGGATCATGACGCCCTGATTTTTGAACTCTTCGTCTATGACGAGATCAAAACTGAAGTAGGGCATTGCAGTAGCCTCCACGTTTCAGGAGTTTGCGCAGCATAATTTAAGTCGCGGAGTTCCATCATTACATCTCAACCTTGCGCAGCTGATCGCAGGCACATGTTGCATTTTGGCAAACGCTCTAACGGCAAACCAAACATCATTTTCGTATTCGCAACGCACGGCCTCGGCTGCCCGCTTGGATCGCTCGACGTCACACAAGTTCGACGTCACACAAGTGACGTCTGACGCCGCCGCCGAGCGCATTTCGCCACGAGTGATTTTCTTGGGACGGTTGGGCACGCCTTTTCTTGGGACGGTTGGGCACGCCTGATGATCTCGCCGATTGCTGGAGCTGAAGCCGCCAGGATTTGGGGCATGGGCAGGAAATGCCAACAAAAAACCCCGGCGCGCCGAGCACTGCCGGGGTTTTTGAGATCGCTCGCGTACATCCGGCGGGCAATCGTCAGTTTTAGTTGGTAGCGGCGGATTGCGTATAATTGATGACCTATATTCCAGCCTGGCCGAGCGAAATGGACCGGAACAGGCCGTTCGCGACAGTCGCAAGCGATGGAACAGGTCACCAGCAAACATTCACCGGGACAAGCCGCCAGCCCCAACCGGTCCAGACTTGACGCCACGCCGTGCATCCGCCCGAAAAGCTTGGATCGCCCCAGTCAGGGCCCCAGCCGCCCCAACCCCACGGGCCGCCCCAGGCGGCAGCGCTCGCAACGCCCAAACCGATGCCGACGCCAACGGCGGGACCCCAGCCCCAACCGCGTCCGCGCCAGCCCCAACCTGCGCCGCGCCAGCCACCCCAGCCGCCACCCCGCCAACCGCCTCCAGCAATACCACCATGGAATCCCCCACCGCCGAATCCTCCTCGCGCGGAAGCTTCAGCAGGCATGAACGCAGTCGCAGCAGTCACAAGGGCCAAAGCAATCAGTGCTTTTCTGATCATCCGGAACTCCTTTACTTGACGCCAACTTCGTCATCATAAGGGTTTTTCACTTCGCTTTCAGCCAGATCTGCGAAGAAGGGCGAGAGACAAGCCGATCAGGTCGCAGCCGGGCATGTTCTCGGCGCGCTCGGAGTTCGCCTGGCTGTGGACAAGCGGTGCACAACCGCGGCAGGAGAACAAAAGCGCGGGGCTTTGATCGGCCTTGCGCTTTAATGTTGCGACGGCTCAAACCTTGGGGCGCGCGCGCGGGAGTATTGAATATGTCGTTGGCAATGGAGCAGATCGTTGACGTCTACGTTCGTCTGAAGGACCGATATGCGCTTGAGAAGCTAAGGAACTCATCGCGAGAAACTTATCGCCAATCTCAATGGGCTTCGATCCGATTTGAATTTCGATTCCAGCCTGTCTCTCCGAAGCATGGCTGAGGATCTCGCCGCGATCGACGCGGGGTTTGAACAACTGGACGCATTGGCGCGAGCTCAAACGGGCGAACGCTAGAAAAACCCGCAGCTCAAATCCAGGCCATAGGTTGCAAAAAGCAGGAACAAGAACAGAACGACGCCGCAGAACTTGGCGATGGTCTTAAGCTGCTCATAGTAATAGTCGGCATCGATTCCTGTCGCCCGGGACAATGCTTTGGAGAGTGCAATCATTGATGCCTCCCAAATGTGCGATGACCCAAACCATTATCCCAGTCAGTCGCAAAGCGATGTGAACCGGTTCACACCGACTTGAGATTTTCGAAAAACCCGACCGGGGGTCGCCTGCAAGGAGAAATGACCGCCAGGGGGGAACCTCCCGACTTGGCATTGCGGGGCGAAGTAACTAGCATGCGGTCGTTTAATTCGAGCCCATTTTCAGGGAGATATTTTTCGGGAGGGGATAATGCCAGCGGTTCTGATTCAATACGTTTCGAAGCCGAAACCGGGAGGCGATCTTGCAGCGATCATCCAGATGTCGAAAGAGGCGGCGGCCCTCTGGAGGAAGCATGGTGGCGAGGTCAGCTATTGGTCCGTCATCGGCGGCGAAGTAGGCAACCTGGCTTTCACTGTCCGCTTCGACAGTTTTGAGGCCTACGGGCGCTCGATGGCGGCAATGTTCACCGATCCGGCAACCATGGAATGGCAGACAAAAAGACTGAAAGCAGGCCAATCCGAATGGGTGCGGTCGAATACCGCGGTCGAACTGGAAATCTGACAACGTCCGCAGCCAACCTGAGGTTCAGGGCCTTGTGGCTCCGAAACAGGTGCGAGGATATGCCGGTTCAGATCAATAGTACCGCGATCAGGGCGACGGCAAACGGTGCCGCCGCGACGAGGTACGGAAGAGACTGGTAGATCATGACGTTGCCACTGGCGGAACGGCGATTTTTTCCTTGAGTTCGGTGCAGGTCTTGCGCACCTCCGCCGTCATCAGCGTGCAGTTCTCGATTTGAAGGAAAATACGTTTGGCCTCCTCGCGGTAACGCGCTGCTGTATCCTTCATCTCCTCGATCGCGGTGAGGGCATCGCGGGCCATCGCTTCGCAGTGCTTGACGCAGTCGATTAACTGCGCCCCCATTCCCTCGATTTCCTTGGCGGCGGTTTCGTATTCCCGCACAATAGCTTCAGCAGTCAGCTTGCCAATCTCGGTGGCGCCTTCGCGATGCTCGACATAATCGGGCATTGCAAGCGAAGGAGCGCGCACTGTTGCGGGCGCGAAACTGACGGGATGCTGGTCGCGTAGCGGTGGACTTCTTCGAACCTGTGCCTCGATTTCACGTTCCAAATCCGCAAGGTCCGAGACTTGCGCTGCTATTGGCTTAACCATCACTAGTACTCCCCTGTTACAAAGTAAGTCGCAATATTCAGAGATCAGTCAGTCGCAGCTTCATCACCCGAAATTATTCACGCGTTTATGAAGGTCTTTACTTTTGTCATCTCAAAATCTGGTCCTAAGCACTGCATTTCACTAAAAGTTTACAGGGCGGCTGAAGCGTTCCATTTTCACTATCTCGTGATGGAACCGATTATACCGGAGACACAGAGTGATCCCGGAAATTGATAGCCAGCAAAGCCAGTCACGCTAGCCTTCCGGCCTGGAACAAGCAAATAAATGATTCCATTATTGTTTTTGATTTGAAATTCGCTCGTCGAGGACTCGGCGCGATACCGATTGCGAATGCCAAATCCGCCACGCCAGCGATCAGCGGAGCAGAACGTGAACACGCCATAGCCGCCAATCGGCTTTAGGCAATTCGGCGCTTGCGCCCCCGACGGTTGAGCGACCATCCGCCTGGTTTGGAGGCAGCGGGTATTTGTTGATCAGATAGCCGGCACCAATTGAGATCGCGATTGCCAACGCGATTGCTGAGACCATCGGCACAACGAATCTGAAAGTTATCAGTTTCTGGGTCATCGCGGAGCTCGCTTTGACCTACCCCCACTACAAAGATGCCACCTTCCGCTGAGTCGGGGAATTAGAAAACTGAAATAAGTTGTACCGCGCGCAGCACTGTCAGGCACTTCCAGCGGCAAGGACGGCCTGCAGTTTGTTCGGCAATCCGGCGAAGACGACAGAAATCTGCATTATCCAGCGGGTGATCAAACGGCGAATACAAACTCAATGAGATGCCAGTGTCCTGATGGCGAAGCTCGCAAACGGGGGGATGCATGATGATGCGAAGTTCGGAATCAGGACACCGGTGGTTGGAGGGCAAAAAAGGAGGCGGCCTTCCGGTCGCCCCTTTCGCTTCGGACCAGGCGTGTCGTCGCCTTTGCCCTCTACTGGAAAGCCGGTCCTTGCGGATACCAGCGGCGTGGGCAATTCGGATCTGGTCGGTCATCCCAGCCGCCCCTCGCTCGCCAGCCACTCCAGGCCATGTAGTCTTCCTCGGGGGCGTAGGGATTTCCGGCCTCGTGCGTGCAATAGGCCAGGCCGCGCGCGTAATACTGACCGGGATGGGCGACCCTGTGCTGCGCCAAAGCGGGCGTTGCCAGTACGGAAGCTAACAGAGCAGCACCACCTAAAAGCGCGATTTTTGACATTTGTTTCTCCATTGGGTGTGCCAAGGGTTCGAGTCAAGGATTCGAGTGTGCCAAGAGCAAACGTCCAATTCGAAAACCGAATTCTCGTTCCGACCTTGATTCCCGAAATAGCGTCAAATGGCTGTGATGATTTGAGAAAATCTGCTCGCGCCTTGGTGATGTCTTGGGCGATCGCCTACACGGGCTTCACCATTTGGGGCCTACAGCACGGACGCAGACGCATTTTTTCGATTTCCATTTCGGTGCCTTCCGGTTCAAATGAACAAAACGGCCATTTCGGCGCGGACTGCCCGAGCGGTCTTCGACAAAGCGTTCAATTTTCACGGACGGGCAGAGGCATGCTTGGAATTCTGGGGCTTGGATTTATCCTGGGCATGCAGCATGCGCTTGAGGCCGATCATGTCGCTGCGGTCTCGAGCATCGCCGCGCGGCGGAGCGACGTCGCCGATATCGTCAGGCACGGGTTGACCTGGGGCTTGGGCCACACGCTGACCCTGTTCGCTTTTGCGGGTGCGGCCTTGGCGCTTGGCCAGGCCATTCCCGAACATGTTGCGCGTCCCATCGAAGCCGCGGTCGGCGTCATGCTGCTCGGCCTTGGCGGCCACGTGCTGTGGCGGCTGTGGCACGACCGCGTGCACTTCCACAAGCACAGCCATGACGACGGCACCGTGCATATTCACGCGCACAGCCATGCCGGCGAGAAGATTGCGCACGCCCGCGCGCCGCACGCGCATCACCATGGCTTCCGCTGGCGCACCCTGCTGGTCGGGCTGATGCACGGCATGGCGGGTTCAGCCGCGCTGCTGGTGCTGACGGTGTCACAGGCCTCCAGCGTCGCGAACGGTCTTCTCTATGTCGCCTTGTTCGGTTTCGGCTCGATGATCGGGATGGGGGCGCTGTCGATGATTATCGCTGTGCCGTTGGCGCTCTCCGCGCGCTGGCTGACCTGGGCCAATGGCGCTCTCCAGGTTGCCGTCGGCATCGTGACCATCGCAATCGGTACCAACACGATTGTCGAGACCATGCTGTCGTGACGGCCGCATGCATTCCCCCGTTAACCATCTTGCATCGTCATCGCCTGCAATTGACGAAGCGTGAAGGCCTGGCCATTAGCCTTGTTGGCGGTTTGCCAATGCCCTTAACCCTTTGGCTCGCCCCTTTCGAATAGGATGCCGCGAGTATCTGGATTTTTGAGTAATGCGCGCTGGTTTTGCACTGGCCATCTTGATGGGGACGACGTGGACTGCCTGCGCCGGCAGCAGCAGCCCGGTCATTGTGATTCCAGGCCGGCCCGGCGTGCCCATCATCATCAACGGCGTCGATGCCTCCTATGCCGTCGTCGAAGGGGACTGGGGCCTTGCCAAGGGCATCCATGTTCAGCCCACGGTGTATGGCGGTCGCCTCGTCGATCCCGAGCCGCATGTCGGTCATTATTTTCCGAGCCTGGGCAAGGTGCCCGGCTACGGACGCCTGGAGATAGTGCCGCCCGGCAGGCCGAAGCCGGCCGAGAGCTTTCATCAGTCCTGGTCTGCGCAATCGACGCCGCAGCCGGCAGAACCCCCGGTGCCGCCATATCCGCCGCCGGTGATCACCGCACCTCCAAACCTCGATGGCGGTGCGTTCCAGAACTTCGCACCACCGCCTCGCGATTTCAGAGACCCAAGGTCGCACAAGCCGCGACCGAAAACACCGACAATAAACCCACCTATAGGAGCAGAGTAATGCGTAGGACGATTTCGGGAATGGTGGCGGCGGTCGCCGTCGTCGCCGCAAGCGCTGTGCCCGCGATGGCGTGTGGCGGACTGTTCGATGCATGCTTGCCGTGCGGATACGCCGGCAGCCCTTGCGCGGCGGCTTATGTGCCGGCTTACAGCTACACCGGCTGCTCTGCCGGCTGCGGATGGTGGGGCTTTGAGCGGCTACCCGATCCGAATGTGCAGTACCACTCTCTTCCGGTAAGGTCGCAATATTACTACGTCGAACAGGGCCCGACCTATACTGGCCCCGGCAACTTCGCACCGCATCGGGTCTATGAGGAAGGCGGCGTGTACTATCACCCCAAGTACCACCGCTGGGTTCATCGCTCGCCTCAGGGACCGGTGCTGCGTCGCTACTACTGATCGCCGCGCCAGTTCATCCCATCAAGCCGAGCCTGCTCGCGCCGATATAGAGCGCCAGAACCGCGGCGTTCGACACGTTGAGGCTTTTGATTTCGCCGGGCATGTCGAGCCGCGCCACGACGCTGCAGGTCTCGCGCGTCAGTTGCCGCAGGCCCTTGCCCTCGGCGCCGAGCACAAGCGCAAGCGGCTGGCGCAGGGTGACCGCACCAAGCGTATCGCCGCCCTGGCTGTCGAGCCCGACCGTCATAAAGCCGCGGTCGTTCATCGCGGTGAGCGCCCGCGCGAGATTTTGCACCGTGACAAGCGGCACCAGTTCGAGGGCGCCGGAAGCGGATTTCGCCAGCACTCCGGTTGCTTCGGGGCTGTGCCGGGCAGTCGTGACGACGGCCTTGACCGCAAACGCCGCCGCCGAGCGCAAGATTGCGCCGACATTGTGCGGATCGGTGATCTGGTCGAGCACGAGCACCATGCCTTGCAGCGATAGC
Source organism: uncultured Alphaproteobacteria bacterium (assembly GCA_963721935.1). Lineage (GTDB taxonomy): Bacteria > Pseudomonadota > Alphaproteobacteria > Rhizobiales > Xanthobacteraceae > Bradyrhizobium. The sequence continues at coordinate 1,730 of CAVRMY010000046.1, read as the reverse complement.
GTATCGATATCGGGCGAGGGCAGGGGGTCGGCTTCCGCCAGAAGGCCCTGATGCACGGCATCGGGTCCGAGCCGCTGGTCGATCAGGCTTGGCCGCACGATCTCGGGTGTCACCGGGGTATCGATACGTTCTTCCGCAAGGCGCCGGGCGGCATTTTCAGTCAGCCACAGCTTGCGGATCCGGCGCTGCGGATTGGCCAGGGCCGTAACGACGGTATGCCAACCATACAGAATGACCGGACCTTCGGCATGCCCATCCCGGCCGGGCCAGGCAGGCCTGCGGCTACCTTCCCGGCCCCGGTCGAGGCTCTTGCCGCCGGTGCGGTGGAATTTTGGCTTTCGATCGCGATCGCGCATGGCTGATGGTCCGGTGTGTTGTGTCACGGGTTCCGAATAATGGCAATTTGGGCCACGGGGCTGCCTGTTTGACGCAAGATTGGCTGCCGGCATTGGTTGACTTTGCCCTCGCGCTTCGCCCATAAACGCGCCCGACCGGGAGCCTTCAAAAGGCCTAAGGTTTTCAGCGCCATCGGTGCCCTGGTCTCCGCCGCCATTCGGCGGGATGGCACTTGGTGCTGATGAGCGGGGGAGTGTCCCGAGTGGCAAAGGGAGCTGACTGTAAATCAGCCGCCTCATGGCTTCGAAGGTTCGAGTCCTTCCTCCCCCACCACCGCAAAATTACATAGTTGGAATTATTTAGCTTTCGGCTCAAATTCCCGCACCTCTCCATCAGGTGCGGGAACAAATGTTCTCGTTGCGGTCCTCTGTGCGGCCTGAATGGCCAGGCGCTCGCGGTTCATGGTTCGCGTGTAGTGCAGAGCCATCCGGCCACCTCGCCAACCGTATTTTGCTTCTAGCTCGGACTCCGTCCATCCGCGGTTCGCATCACGCGTTGCGCCAGCTTTGCGAAAGACCGTGGGCCGACTTGTTGATGCCGGCCGCGCGGCAAGCATCGCGAAACCAGTTACCGGAAGACTCCTTGGGGCAGCGGCTGCCCATTATCGGCTGCGATATACGAACGTTCACCGCATGGTCGGAAGCTCAATTTTTCGGGGCCGTGGGCATGGTGCTGCTCGGTCGACATTGCGATCGGACCATGGAGCGGCCGCCGTCGGCATCGCCGCGATTAACTCGCTTGGAACTCTTTCTGGTTTCGCCGGTCCTTACGCGATGGGCTGTTGAAGGATTTGACAGGCAGCTTTACCGCGGGCCTTCTATTTCTCGCGGGTTGCGCGCTGATGGACGCCATCCTTGTCGTGCTGCTGCGGATCGATGCGAGGCGCGAGCACCATTTCCGAAGTTGGCTCTGGCCTGCCAGCCAGTCGATATGCTTTGATGCCTTGCCACAAAAAAATTGATGAGACCGATTTCGGGCCCACGCAAGGTGATCGCCTTCAGCATCATATGATCAAGGTAGCAACATGCCCGCCGCCCGCACCGTCGACGTTCAGACCTTTCTAAACGAGCATCCGTTCTCGCGCTTTCAGTGGGTGATCTTCGGGCTCTGTTTTTGGGTCGTTCGACTGGACGGGTTCGACACCGCCGCAATCGGCTATATCGCTCCATCGTTAATTACCGAATGGGGACTGGAGCGGCCGGCTCTGGCACCCGTTCTGAGTGCGGCTCTGTTCGGCTTGGCGGCCGGTGCCCTCTCGTCGGGGCCGTTGGCCGATCGCCTCGGTCGCAAGGCAGTGCTGTTGGGCTCGGTGCTAATCATGGGTGCTGCCTGCC
>CAVRMY010000045.1:0-24918 GCA_963721935.1 uncultured Alphaproteobacteria bacterium | reverse complement strand
TGCTGATTGCGGGGGGTCGGCCGCGTCTACATCGCGGCGCATTGCCACCGGAGAAGGTCGGATGAACAATCTGGAAATTACAACTATCCTAGAAATTTCCGTTATCGGGCTCGCAGTCGCGCAAGCACTGACGATACTTCTCACCATCCGTCGCGAAAGAGACATCAAAGAACTGCGCGAACTTGTCGATGAGCAGGGGCTACACATTCTCGAGCTAAGGGCGAGGTTAGCTGGCCGAAACGCTGATCGGCCAAGCCGAGCACCAGAACCAGCTAAAATGCCGAGAGACCTACTTGAACCCAAAACAATACAACCGCGCACCACGGAAGACGAAGCGGCACGAGCGGTGAAGGTCCCTAATTTGCCGCGCGAGATCGTCGCCACTCTGCAGCCAACCGTACCACCGAGCACCGCTGAAGAAGAGCTTAAACGAGCGACCAAAGCGATCAATTGGTTGAAAGAGGAGGTCGAGACAAAGCAGCGAACGAGATCGTCGTCGAAGCGCGCAGATGATCCCTCGCCGGTTTGAATGGGGCCATAGGCGCATATTCCGACAGATGCAAGAGCAGCAACCAACTTTCATGGTTCGGAAAAATCCCCGGAAAAAATCCCGGAACTGGCTGGCAGGTCGATATTCTATGGCCCGATGGCGAGACGGAAGTAGTCAAGGGTTTTAATACGGAAATTGACGCGGCTAACTGGATTGCTGAGCACTCAAAGGTGCGGCAGGGAAATTTGTTGGGCAAGCCAGCCGCCCAAACGCCCTAGGACTCCGACCAACTCTCTAAATCGATCGACCAACGGCCATACTGTGCCGACGCGGCCCTGACTCACCAGCGGCCTTCCTAGAGTTGTGCAGGGCTATTCTGGCGTAGGGCTTCGGTCCCGCGCCAACTAGTTTCCGGCCATTAGATAAGCTTCGATTGCAAAAGCTACAAAGATGGCAATACACGTAAGCCCCATGACTATCGCGACCGCTTCAATCATTTGATGGTACTCTTACTGTTTAGAACGGGCGTCTGATAGCCAGCTTTTATTCCATGCTCGCTTCGCCGTGCCGCATAATGGTCTCATACAGAGTTAAGGAGCCCCCTGGCCCTTCCTAGACCACACACGAAAATGTGGTTGGAGTGGCTTTCAATTCGGGGGCGATATTCAAGTGGGTCGTGGCCTGCACCCGGTTCTGTTGACATACACTTAAGCTAACCCGACCTTGCTTTCGAACTCCATAGGGCTGAGGTATCCAATCGTCGAGTGCCGACGCTTTGGATTGTAGAAACGTTCAATGTAGTCGAAGATATCGGCCTTGGCTTCATCTCTCGTTCGATAAAGCTTCCGTGCCGTTCGTTCGGTCTTGAGCGAGGAGAAGAAACTCTCCATCGCCGCATTGTCCCACACGTTGCCTGCCCGGCTCATGGAGCAGGCGATGCCATGGTCGGCCATCAGTCGCTGGAACTGCTCGCTGGTGTACTGGCTGCCGCGATCGGAGTGATGCAGCAGCGCATCGGGCCTGCCGCGTCGCCAGATCGCCATCACCAGGGCATCGGTGACGAACTGGGCCGTCATCGCCGCATTCATCGACCATCCCACCACCCGCCGCGAGAACAGGTCGATGACGGCAGCGACATAAAGCCAGCCCTCCGCCGTCCAGATATAGGTGAAATCGGCGATCCACCGGCGGTTGGGAACGGGAGCATCGAAGGAGCGGTCAAGCACGTTCGGAGCGACGGCGGCGGCCTGTCGCTCACCCATATCGGGCGGCAGCCGACGCCGGCGCGGGCGTGCCTTAAGCCCTTGCTGCCGCATCAATCGCTCGATCCGGTGCAGTCCACATCGCGCGCCTTCGGCAAGCACGTCGTGCCACACCCGCCTGGCGCCATAGGTTCGATCGCTGCTCTGGAAGCTGGCGCGCACTCGTGCGCCAAGCTCCTCATTGCCACGACTGCGTTGACTGCGCGGCCGCGTCAGCCACGCATAGAAACCGCCCCGCGAGACACCGAGCGCCCCGCACAACCACCCCGCCGGCCAGATCCCCCGGTGCTTCGCGATGAAGGCGAACTTCATGTCAATTCCTTCGCGAAGTAGGCCGCGGCTTTTTTTAAGATATCCCGCTCCGCCTTCAGCTTCTGTACTTCGCGCCGCAATCGCTCGATCTCAAGCTGCTCCGGCTTCATCTGACCATGCCCCGGAAACGCATGCTGCGGATCGGCGCCGAACTCTTTCATCCACTTCCGCAGCACATTCTCATGAACATTCAGATCGCGCGCAGCTTGCCTAACGGAAACCCCGCGCTCCCGGACCAGCTTGACAGCCTCAACCTTGAACTCCCGCGTAAACCGTCGCCTCTCCATGACCTGCCTCCTGCTCCATTAAACACCTTAACTCGGTGTCTTCGGAACCGGGTGCAGGCCATCGCGTTTTCCGCCGATTACGTGGCCTGCACGGTCACCGCCCGCCCCCAGCCAGAAATCACCAATGGGCCGTGGCCGTGCCCCGGGGAGCGCTCGGCTATTCCAAGACGGTTATGGGTGAAAAAATCGGGAGGATCTCATGAATCGGATAACGCGCTGCGCAAAATGCGGAAAACGAATGATCCCAGTTGTTACCTTCTCCGGCCGCACCGACCTCCAATGCATAGGCTGTGACGATCCCGCGGTGAAATGGGCTGAGAGTCCGCTTATAGCTCCTGAGAAACCAATCGTTGCAGAACCCACGGCGAGTCCTCGAGCGGCCTAGGATTCGTTTTCAGGAACCGGCCGGTAACATAGGTCAGCCAGCCGAACCCGCACCAGCGGCCTTCCCTGAGTCATGGCGGGGCTATCGGCGCCTGCCCGCACCGACAGCCTGCCGTGCGTCAGATCGACTCACCCGTACCTGCTACCCGACCTGCGACCCCCGGTTTTGGAGTTCGGAGAACCACGTCCCTGCCAGTGCTGGGTTGTTCCTAAGCGTACTGAAGCGTTTGGGGAAAACAGATACGGCGTATCCCCTCCTGCCCGTTGGAATCGTCTTGTCCCATCGAGTTCGGTAGCAAAAATGGTAGCGACCCCGCGCCGGCGGCGTTCGGCGCTAGTGGATGGATTCTAACACTTGGTGCCCGCGTCTGACGGCTTGGATAATTTTGTCGGGATCGGCAGTCCATGTGAAGGGTTTCGGTTCGGCGTTGTGTTCGATGACGAAGCGATTGATCGCTGCCTGCAAGTCGACGACCGACAGGAAGATACCGCGTTTCAATCGCCTCTTTGTGAGCTTGGCGAAGAAGCCCTCGACGGCGTTGAGCCAGGATGCCGATGTGGGCGTGAAGTGGAATGTCCAGCGGGGATGCCGGGTCAACCATTGGCGCACCTTCGGATGTCTGTGGGTTGCGTAGTTGTCGACGATGGCGTGGATTTGCTTTCGCGCCGGCACCTGCGTCTCGACGGCGTTGAGGAAGCGGATGAACTCCTGGTGCCGGTGGCGCTGCATGTTGCGGCCGATGACGGTGCCGTCGAGGACGTTGAGGGCCGCGAACAGTGTCGTCGTGCCATGACGCTTGTAGTCGTCGGTCATCGTCCCGGCGCGGCCCTTCTTCATTGGCAAGCCGGGCTGGGTGCGGTCGAGCGCCTGGATCTGGCTCTTTTCATCGACCGAGAGGACGACGGCATGGGCTGGCGGATCGACATACAGCCCGACAACGTCGCGCAGCTTGTCGACGAACCGCGGGTCGGTGGAGAGTTTGAACTGTTTCACCCGGTGCGGCTGCAGGCCGTGCGCGCGCCAGATGCGTTGGACGGAACTCGCGCTGATGCCGACGACCTTCGCCATCATGGCGGAGGTCCAGTGGGTCGCCTCGCTGGGTGGGGCGGTCTGGGTGAGCGTCACGACGCGTTCAGTGACGCCCGACCCCAGCGGCGGGATGCGCGAGGGGCGCGTCTTATCGTGCAGGAGGCTGTCGTAACCTGCCTCCATGAAGCGTTCCTGCCAGCGCCACACACAGGTTTTCGACTTGCCGGTCCGGCGCATGATTTCATTGGTGCCAACACCGTCCGCGCTCAACAGGACTATCTCAGCCCGCCAGACATGCTTGTGTGGGGTGTTGCGGTCCCGCGCCAGCGCCTTCAGACGGCGGCGGTCGGCAGGCTTAAGAGTGATGGAAATTCCTGTTCGCATGCGCCAAACTCGCATGCATTCAGGTCCCGGGGAATCCCCTCCCGGATTCAAATGTCAGACGCGATCCACTAGCATCTCTTCGTGGCGCACGCGGTCCAAGCCTATCTAGCCCATTGGAGAACACCTCGACCGAGCCATTTCCGGCCAATTTTCTGACACGATTCAAGGCCCAATCTGGCGAAATCCATTGCAAAGTCAGGGGGCAACGCATGTGGCTTGATCTGTTGGTTGCATCAGGGATCGGCCTTCCGGCCATGGTTTATGGCTCGGTTCTCTTTTTGAATTACATGCAATAAAGGCGCGGGACTGAAGCCCTGCGCCCCGGTTCACCCGACGAGGGCGCGAGCCACAAATAGGCCCGCCCTGGGCCGCCATACACTACCGGAATCGTCCGGATTCGTTCCAATCTCGACATAGAGCTGGGGCGGGTAATCGGAGGGTGACAATGGCGAGCAGCAGATCGAAGGTGCGCGTCGCGGTGCGGGCACTCCTCAAGACGCGCGAGCGGACTCGGCGTCGCATTCGTCGGCGCACTTTGCCGGTGCATCGATAGTCAGAGCGTCGGTCCCGCGATCACTGAATTGGAAGATCAGCATTGCGCTGGATCGTTGTTGCCAATAGGCGAGCTTTACTAGGGCTTCATGGGCTCAACTGGCGCAGCGCTCTTTCGGGCTTTACCGGCTGGCGCCTGGCGGTTGCGGGCGGCGTTCAGTTCTTTAGCCAGCTTCGATTGTTCATCGGCCGTCATGGCTGGCGCAGCCCGCCTCGGTTCTAGCGAGGGATAAGCGCTTGTTTTCGGGACCCCGGGTACCTCAGCCCGCGCGTCGATCAGGGATGAGCCAGCAGTTGAAGTCGCACAGCCGCCGAGCGAGAGGCTTGACAACAGCAGCGCTGCCGCAGCCGGCGCTATGACCTTTCCATCCTTCGACAACAAGGCTCACCTGCACTCAGGGGACAATCATTGTATGCAATTGCATTGGCTGGGGTTGATCTTCGAGGACGTGGTCATACAAAAATCCCCACGCTACTGCCGCGATTAGCAAAGTGCCGATCAACACCTTTTTAGCACCTTTTGCTACTCGCACTAATCTCACGCGCGGTACTCTTCTGCTGCATGGTTCGATAGAAACACTGCGAAATAAAGCCGGCAAAGATGCGGCAAATTCTTAATCTTGATGGTAATTGGTGAAGCCTCAGCAGAAGATCACTTTCGGTGAAATGCGCGCCTCAGGCATTCGCCAATCTTCTGATCTATTGGATGGGCCTGCCTCGATAGAGAGAAAGGTCCCTTGTGCCTGCCTAATCCCCTCTTGTGCGGGTGTGCACGCGTGCGTAGCGTGCCACCCGTATGGGGTTAGGCATTTGAGGTGGCACGCACGGCACGGTGGTTACACGCAGGTTGGTTGAGCAAGCCAAGCAATCGCAGCTTCGGAAGGGCATGACTTACGACGAGGTGGTTAAGGTGATGGGCCGCGAGCCAACGCACCAGGGGGAAAGTATTACATACGGCAATGGAGCAGTCGGGACGTTTTACTATTGGTCGGAAGAGGGAGCAGACACCTTTAGTACCGATTTCGTAGACGGCCGGCTCTCCCAATTTGGAATGACGTGGGTGGAATCTCCCCGCCTCCCGACCACGCCAGAAGCGAAGCTGAGCGCAAGCATGTACGATTGGCACTGGAACGTTACAAGCACTCGCAGCTCAGGAAGGGCATGACTTACGAAGAGGTACGTAATTTGATCGGCCGCGAGCCAGCGCACCAGAACGAGGGTGTTACATACGGCAACGGAGCTGTCGGGACATTCTATTTTTGGTCGGATGAGGGAGCGGGCGCCATACATACCGATTTCGTAGACGGCCGACTTTCCCAGTTTGGAATTTCGCTAACGGGTCCTGAATACGGCTGGGGTCCCATCCTCTACCCCGCGCCTACCCGGTGACCGTGACAGTGGCCCGAGGACGACCATTCCGCCTCATTCGAGTGCGCCAGGATGCCGCCGCCGAAGGGAATCGCGCCGATATTTTCGGTGCCGATGTAATTGCCTTCCTGCGTCGCCGTTAACAACGGATGCAGCATCTTGATCGGCGCCTTGAACATCTCGACGAATTCGAGGATGCCCTGGTTGGCGCGATTAAGGCCGCCGGAATAGCTGTAGGCGTCGGGATCGTTCTGGGCGTAGGTTTCCAGCTTGCGGATATCGACCTTGCCAACCAGCGAGGAGATGTCCTGGTTATTTTCGTCACCCGGTTCGGTTTTCGTGATCGCGATCTGGCGCAGGCGCGAAGGCTGGACTTTGGCGACGCGGAAGCGGGATATGTCGCCGCCAAAAGCCTCGAGCCGCTTGTAGCACCATGGACTCATCAGCCCATTCAGTCTGCGGCGCGGGATGCCGTACTTCTCTTCGATCATCGGCCCGAGATTATCAGGATCGAACAAGCCGAGCGGAGACTCAAAGACCGGACTTAGTTCATCGCCGGCCTTGAGCACGTAAATCGGATTCGCCTCCATCAGCGACTTCAAACGTTCCGCAAGCGATGACTTGCCGCCGCCGACCGGCCACAGCAGATAGAGGATCTGCTTGCGTTCCTCGAGCCCCTGCGCAGCATGGCGAAAGAAACCAACGACACGCTCGATCGTTTCTTCCATGCCGTGAAATCCGGCGAATGCCGGATAGATGCGCATCGTGCGATTCAAAAAGATTCGGCCAAGGCGACGGTCCTTGGCCGTGTCGATCATCCGAGGTTCACCGATCGCAGCTAGTAATCGCTCAGCCGCGTTAGCGTATCGCATCGGATCTGTTCGACACGATTCCAGATATTCCGCCATCGACAGGTCGGTCTGACTTCGAGCCTCGAAGGACCGAGCGAAGGCGTTGAACAGCGAATCGCTATACATGATCCCCTCCAAGGTATGATCCGCCGCACTAGTGAACCGAGTCGGGTTACCGCTCGGTACCGGGCTTAGTCAGTTCATTTGCTCATGGTAGGAGTTGTAGCGGTCGCCGTCGCAGCGACTTTGCTTCCGATCAGGTCCTCGAAGCCTCCAATACTGCTTTCCGATGCAGATGGGGTAGAATGGAAATGCAGCAAGTCGGCGTTGATCCTAACGACCTGCATGCCCAACCACGAGGTCCGCTTTTTACCTCGATGAACTGACAGAGAGGCCGCCAACCGAGGCGGTCATCCGCGAGCATCCACCGCTTCAACGGGGCTCAAAAAAAAACTATTATCCGCTCCAACATGGGTTCATCCGGGGAATGTTGGCTGAAATGGGCAGACAGGTAGCTGTAGTGTTTTACGTGGTGGCGATGGCAGCCGTCATAGTCGGTGTAGATTTCGCGTTCTTCAGAAACCGATTCTGGGAACGGCTGGCAGTGAATATTGGCATTGTCTTGGTGTTCGCAGCTTTCTACTTTAGATACAGGCGTCCATGAACAAGGCGCGATAGCGCCCTTTCGCTGTGATTGAGCATTTTAGCTGTTTTTCGTCTTGCCCCGAACAGCGGCGCAAAGCGGACATGTCGATGGGTCTGGCCTGCGCGTAAAAAAAATCTCTGGTTCCTTTGATTTGCATCAACGCGACCTGCAGTGCGTGACCAATCTTTGGGGTGCCTGGGGGCCACTCACCTAGGAGATCGCCGATGTTGAAAACAGTAGTGATCGGAACAACTGCACTCTTCCTTACTGCCTCCTCGATTGCCAACGCGCAATCCTCGCAAACCTCTTCTGCTGCGACTCCGGAACGGTTAAATGCAACCGACCGGAATACACTCACGGACATGAGGGTTGATCTGGTAAAGGCCGCGTTGCAGTTGACACCTGAGCAGGAAAAATACTGGCCGGCCGTAGAGACCGCAATTCGTGCCAATGCGGAGGATCGGAAAGCCCGTATTGCAAAAATCCAGGAAACAGTGGGTATACGGGCCGACCAAAGCCGTATCGAAGTCATGCGCAATCGTGACCCCATCGCCTTTTTGCAACGACGCTCGCAAGCGTTGGCTCAACGATCAGCCGATCTGGATAAGCTCGCCGAGGCGTGGCAGCCACTCTACAATACGCTTAGCCAAGAGCAGAGGCATCGCATGGCGTCCCTCGCGATCCTTGTACTCCACGATATGAGTGATGTCGCAGACCGGCGCCGTGCAGCACAGTCTGAGGACAACGAGGACTGAAGCAAAAGCAATTCGATTCGCACCTAACTGATTTTGAGCCTTGGGCGACGTCCGCTTTGGATCAAGAGGCGGACATCCCCCGGGTCTTGAACGTCTGGAAGAAGGCGGCGACCACGACAGCCAGCCAGGACAGAAGTTAGCACGATGTTGCTGGTGCTTTTCACTGTTTCTGATCGGGCGTGTTTTCTCCGGTCGCTTGCTCAGGCAAGGCTTGCCTTTCCGTTACGGTAGTCGAGCCTCTACGCAGTCACCGGCCCATAGCTTTGTGCCCCGGACCGTTCCAACGAGTTCGCAGCTATCGGCTCGGCCGCAGAAAAACGCTATTATCCGCTCCAACATGAGGACAATATGCCTGACGGCGTGTTTTGCTGATCGGTAGCAGCGCGACATGGTCGATCCCGTCGCTTCGATACCAGACCTTCCAGCCCATGTTGCAGTTCGTCACAGTGCCGCCAGAGCGGTTCGAAAAGCGGCGAAAATCCAAATGACAATCTCCTAGTGACATAGGCGGGCAGCTCGGCGTCCCATGAACGTGATTATTCGGGGTTGAGGGCATTTGGTATGCTACAGCGCCTTGGAATTTAGAATCCTCCTCCAGAGCCCCCAAGGGTAGACGGCCCTGCCGCGATCCTGTCCGCGACGGGGCCGTTTAAATGTCATTGCGTCCTCTCCAGCGAACGCTCAGCAGCTGCGTTAGCAGCCATGCAAGCCCCGCTCCAAGTATCGCGGGCAGATAACCGTTCGGCGTCCAATGCCAATGTATATTCGACGCGACGACGGCGAAGATGATCGAGCCTTGGAATAAGAACCACATCAGCGTCGGACGAACCACAGGATGGCGGCCGCAGCGAAAAATAGCGAGCCGATGATAGCGCTTTCGCGGGCGCTGACGGGCAAGGCATCGGATAGCAAACCGCTGATTTCAGCGGGTAAGAGCCAGCAGGCAGTGCCGGCGACCGCAAAGACGACCGCTAGGATCAGCCTCATCGACATACCTACACCACCTTATTTCCACCCCACCTTTAGGCAGGCGCGCGGCAATAAGGTTCGATCTTGCTGCTTTGCCAAAACTCGCTGCCATAGCGTCGGCAAAAGTGCACGAGTGCACAGAGGCGGCGAATTTTGGTTCAAAAAGGAACTGACGGGCGGGCATCTGCATATTAGGATCGGAACTGCAAAACCCTACGGTTAGGACCCGTAATGCAGGAGATGGTGTCATGCTGCGTCGCCGTTTCAAACAAACCCAATCCCTTGAAGCCCACCTTTCCGAACAAGCAAAGCGCCTGCGAGCCGAAGCCAAATTGCTTCCACCTGGCGCAGCTCGCGACGAAATCATCCGCAGAGCCCGGCAGGCTGAATTAGCCGCCCATATCGACGAATGGCTTACGTCGCCGGGACTTCGGCCGCCTGAATAACCGGTCTTCATCGTCGCCGTCCATTTGTTATTTCCTGTTCTTGAAGGTGGACGCGTTACGCAACTGACAATCGGACCATGGTCCGTAGAGGGGGCCTGGATGACTCAGAGCGAGTCACCGGCGCGTTTAAGCTGGCGGTATCACCTTAGCTTCCAGCGATGGGCGCATCAGCGAGTCAATTTAACCAACCATATCGCGGCCCAGACTAGTGCGGCCAACCAACCACCTGTGTTATTGGCTGAGTTCGTCGCCCTGAGCGGCGTGCCAAGCATAAATCAATTCGCGATCGTCGCTGATAATGCGATAACCTTTGGGTCGTGCTTCCGTATCGACGATAGATAGCAAACGTCGACCAATTCGCTTTGCTTCGTCGACATACACGGTGCCGCCGATCACCCGATCAAGAACCACCAGGTTTCCGTCCTTTAATCCAATAATTTCGATCGTCAGCGGCGTTCTGGTCAACATTGCGTGGCAGCGACCTTTGTAATCGAGAAAACGACGGTGACTTCCGGAACCTTGGTCAGAACGCGATGCCGCTCGTGCATTCACGCTCCAAATCCTAGTTCTGCTGCCGTCGATGGATCGTGAACGCGCAGAACCGATAAGTCGAATTTGCACGGGGTGATCACAATGGGTAGTTGTGGCACCGCAGGAGCGCCAGAGGCTTTTGGTATACATTATCCCGGTTCCTCATATTCTTCACAATCGTTGCTGAAATGACACAATCAATGCTGCAACACAGCATCGATTTTTATGGTAAATATCTCGTTGATTTCAAAGAGACTTTTTCATTCTTCCGCTCTGATTGCTTCGCATCTGCAACAAAGTACGGGAAGGATTTGCCCAATTGACGGTATTCCCCGACGCGATCAGGTTGAATTTGGTTCCTTACGGGGAGTCGTCACGAGGGGGAAGACGATGAGGAAATATGCATTGGGCGTGGCCGCGGCGGCCGTCGGAATGGTTACTCAGGCACTGCCAGCATCAGCCGACAAGCTCGACGACCTGATCAAGCGGATGGATGCGATCGAGCAAAACAACAAGCAACTCGCCAAAGAGAACGCCGCGCTTCGCTCGCAGTTGAAGAAGCCGGCGACTACGACGGTCATGGCTGCTCCCGGCGCCGCGCCTGCCCATGCCACGGTGACCGGGGTTGCCATTCCACCACACGCGCTGGATGCGCCGGAGATCGACGCCAACGGGCACGGATTCCTCGAGCACAAGAAGGGCAACCCGCTTACCTTCTACACGCCCGGCGGCGAGATCACGGCTTACGGCAATTTCGACATCTCGATCGACGACACCACGAAAGCCTTCGGAGGAAATGTTAACACTAACCCCCTCTTTACCGGTGGAAGTGAGCCTTTTCCGATCGGAAATTTCGGCTGGATGCCGGCGATCTCGACCAATTCCTCTTACCTCGGCGTGCGCGGCTTCCAGCGCCTGCCCAACTTTCCGTTCAACTTCGTCTATCAACTCGAAGTCGGCTACGACATTGCCGCGACACCAGGTCTGAAACAGAGCAACAGCCAGATCAGCGACAACGTCAACGGCACGCTGTTCAACCGCAACACCTATATCGGATTTGCGAACCCTGAATTCGGCGCCATCAAGATCGGCAAGACGTACGCGCCCTACGAAACCTCGACCGGCGGCTTCAATCCGTTCGCGGGCCAGATCGGCGACATGCGTGTCGTGATGGGCAACACCGGCGGCGACAACCGCGTCGAGTTCGGCACGCGGATCAATAACTCGATCTGGTATGAATCGCCGACGATCGGCGGATTCCAGTTCAATGCACTGGTCGCGCCCGGCCAGAACCGCAGCGACATCAGCGACAATATCCCGGCAGGCGGATCCGATTGTACCGGCGGCAACGACCCGACCAGCGGCGGACTTTTTCCGAATGGATGTAACGACGGCTCGTACAGCGCCGCCATCAGTGCCGACCTGAGCTATACCAACGGCCCGTTCTACGCCACCGTGGCCTACGAGCGGCACTACAAGGTCAACCGGCAGAGCGACGTCTCGGGCATCTATGGAGTCGGATCCGCGGTCAACAACGTGCCGACCTTCACACTCGCGACCTGCGCACCTGGGAGCGCGGGATGTTTCCCGAATGCTATTCAGCAAGCCGCGTTCAACGCGGACGTCGGGGACGAAGACGCCTTCAAGGTCGCGGCGCTCTATACTTTCGCGACCAAGACCACGGTCGGCGGCATCTTCGAAATGATGCACCGCTACGTGAGCCCGCTCATTCAATTCCAGAACGAGCGCACGCGAAACGGCACCTGGGCATTTCTGACCCAGGAACTGAACCCGGCGGACAGCATCAGCTTCGGCTGGGCACATGCGTTCGCGGCAACCGGCGATCCCGGACAGCACAACTCCACAACAACCGGCATTCCGATTCCCGGCAGCACGGGCACGGATTGCGGCGCTGCCTGCGGCTTGACGACCATCGCAAATACCAATAGCGCGGACATGGTTACCTCGACGTATAAGCATAAGTTCGGACCGAACTTGACCTGGTACACTGCGGTGGCCGCAACCATCAACGGACAGAACGCCCACTACGACCTCGGGGCCGGCGGCCGCGGCGTCACCACTGACTGTCACTCCGCCTTCGGCGCGTCGGGGGGCATAGAATCGGTCCCGCACTGCTGGGTCGGACCCACGCTCGCCGGTGTCTCGACAGGCATTCAGTGGAGGTTCTGAGAATTGAATAGGGCCGCAGGACGGCTGTCCTGCGGTCCTGATCCAGCAAACAGACAAGCGTCAGCAACTCAAATTGAGGGATTATCATGACGAAGAAATTCATACTGGGCGCAGTCGCCGCTTTGGTTCTCGGTCCGGCGGCAGTCTCGGCGGCTGATTTGCCCGTCAAGGCGCCGCCCCCGATCCCGATCTACGACTGGACCGGCTTCTACATCGGTGCCGCCGGCGGCGGATCCCTTGGGACCAGCGACCAGCTCGATCCTACGACTGGCCAGAGCTTCACATCGGGATATAACATCAAGGGCGGTCTGTTCGGCGGCACGCTCGGTTACAACTGGCAGGTGTCGAGCTTCGTGGTTGGTTTCGAAGGCAACGTCTCCTGGGTCCACGAATATGGTTTTAATCTCGACGTCGGGCCGGCAAGCACGTTCATCACACAGGGGTTGAGTTCCGCGGCCTTCGCGAGTTCCACCACGGAAACGTGGATGGCGACTGCCAGAGGTCGTTTCGGATACGCCGTCAACAACCTGCTGTTCTACGCCACTGGTGGCTATGCGGCTGCGGGCGCTGAGGCCAGTGTCAGGGACAACACCACCAACGCACTCCTCGCTTCCGCGACATCCACCCGCAGCGGCTGGACGGCGGGCGGCGGCCTCGAATGGGGATTTGCGCCGAACTGGTCGGCCAAGTTCGAGATGCTCTACATGAAGTTCAATAGCGTAACGTTTAACACGGTTCAGGCCGAGGGCCCCCGCACCGTTCCGCTAGACGACACCATTGCCCGCGCCGGCATCAACTATCGGTTCGGCGGCCCGGTGGTCGCGAGATACTGACTTCTCTCGAGCTTTTGTAACTTACAAAGCCCCGGTTAGACCGGGGCTTTGTATGCAGAATACACCATCGGGTCGACTGGCCGTCAAAGCTCACCACCAGGTGGGATAATTCTGGTTGGAAATGGTATTGCCGGGGTAGCGGCCGTCTCCGTAGAGGCCGCCGAACCCCGACGGGTAATACTGGTATCCCTGGCTGTAACCCCATCTCAGGGCGTTCTGGATGGGCAGGTTAGGCTCCACATAGGGATTATAAGTGACCACGCCGCGCGCCTGGCCTTTGGGGGGCTTTGCGCCGGCACGCTGCGCGTCGCCAGCTGTCGCCGGGGCCGCGAGCGCGAGCGAAAGCGCCGTCGCCCCAATTAGCCCGAACCTGATCATGACGTTCTCCTGGTTAAGGGGTAGATCAGCAAGTGACGCCGTTCGTCCCCGAGAATGAAACGAGGGCGTGCGAACCGTGGCAAATCTAGCAACCCGACACATCAACCGACACGCATATTGCGTCGTCAGCACCTCAGCTAACCACAACTCCGTAAAAACAATCCCGCAGGCTCTCTAAAATAACCTTATGCGCCAAGCGGGCAGGGGTATGACTATAGTTGCATCGGCCCCCGTGGCTCTTAATTGGCTGATCGGCTGTATGAATCTCGACGAAGCAAGCGAATTGTCGAGATCGATTTGGCTAGAGATAAACGGGGCGAAGCCGTTCACGCGACGTAGCGTGCTAATTTGAGTGCGGTTCTAGGATGATTTAAGGCCAGCTGCACTTCCTTCCGCATCGGATTGTGGAAATATCCGAATGCCCCGCGATTTTGTAGGATCAGCGTCATAACGTCGCCGGAAGGTATCGTCACCCAAATCAATACGGAGGAACGGAATGGTACGGGCGCGCCGACGATGACCTTGATACTATCGGGAGTGTTTGTGCTCAACAACTCCAGATGAAACCTCAGACGTAAGCGCAGAGCCCAATGGCCCGCCATCCGATTCCTCTAGTTGAAGTTACCGCCCCAGATGGAATCAAATCGTTTTGGGTGGCCTATTCAATCCCACACAAGGAGGCAGTTGCGGCAGTGAAGGATCGGATTCCACCCGACCATACGGCCGAACTTTCTGTCCGACGCCTTCCACCGAGATGGAATTTCAAGAGCGCTCGTCCGGGCGACGTCATCAAGTTAGACTTTGACGCCAACTCAACACGGGCGGCTAACCGCGGGCGATTCCTGGGGCAAACGGTAGAAGACGCAGACGAAATGGCTGCGCGACTATTGGCGACGGTTCGCAACATGCCACCAGGCCCTAAACGTCTAAGAGAGATTGAAAGATTGCGCAACCGATTGCACTCGCTTCTCCGATCTCGTCCCAATTCGCGCAAATAATGGAATCGACTTAATTCGGGTTAACTAACCATGAGCGAAGTCACTGGCGCGATTAATCTGGCGGGCGGTCAAAACCCCTAGCTTCCAGCGATGGACTCAGCGAGTCAGCAACCGAGGCGAAATCGGGGTGTGGACTGCCTAGACATAGCCTTTGACGCATCAAAAAACGGCCACTCCTGATTTCGAGCCTGAACACTTCGGAATGCCCGCGACATTCGAGTCAGGGGACGACCGATGTTCGTTTCATTTCTTTGGTCTGTGTTAGCCGTCGCCGTTTTTCTGTGGGTCGATAAACCATGGTATTATGCCTTGGCGATTGGCGTCTCTGTATTTTTCATCGGCGCCCTCGCTCGGAGTTTGTTTCAGATCGCCACTAGGACCACGATTGCTGACGCAGTTGACAAGGCGTTAAAAGAGGCGCGGCACCACCACGCCGGTATTCGGACCGCCGCCTCCGCTGATGAAGTTGAAAAACTCCTAAGAGCTGCGAGGCAGGGGCAGAATCAGAACAAGAAGCTCCGGGTCGTGCATCGTTCTGACAAAGCCCCACCATCCTCTCCTATCTCCAGAAATCCTTGAAACGACTAGGCGACAGCTCGGTATAGCGAACCGTATGCGTGATCGAGCGGTGGCCGAGCCAGTCCTGGATAGCCCTGGTGTCAGCACCCTTGTTGGCTAGCGCGTATCCGCAGCTATGCCGCAGCATGTGGAAATGCACCGGAAACGGCAGCCCAGCACGGGCGCCTATGATCTTGACCAGCCTGTTGATGGCATCCGCCGTGAAGGGCGTACCCCGCTCGGTGGTGAACACGTAGCCGCTATCAGGGTTTTCCTTCCGCAACTGGGTCAGCATCCGCAGCTCGTCACCGCGGATTGGATGAACCGATGGCTTGCCGTTCTTGGCCCGACGGACGTGCAGGCAGGCAGACCGCCCGAACTCGACTTGTGACCATTCCAGCTCGCAGGCTTCCTTGGCTCGCAGGCCGTGACGGTAGGCCACAAGGATCAATGTCGCATCCCGGTGCCCCCAGCGACCATCCTTGGCCGCCTTTATCAGCCTCTCGATCTCGGCAGGGGTCAGATATTCCCACGTTCGGTGCTCGGCATTGGTGCCGCGACGCAGAACAAGATCAACTTTCCGATTTACGTTACATGACGTGACGAGCTGGAGATGCGCATTCATTGGACAATTCTCCTGTTTCGATAATCGACTTACCGAATAATGCCTATTTTCCGGTAAGTGGTCAAGGGGGCCGCACGCAAAAATCGCGGATGGTCCGATCTTGAGGACAAGTGCCTGTGGCCAACGGGGTGCCGAAGTCAGGGCGGATTTTGATTGGCAGCTAAAGAAGGCCGGCACCTAAGCAACTCGCCGGGGCGTTCCCCTATTTCGCAATCCAGTTATGCAGCTCCGGACCAGAGATGAGGCGACGTGTTGCCAGCGGGCTCAGAAATGTGCCCGCAATGACGCGCCGTCGGTCGGCGAGCACCATCTCTTTCGCATAGAGCCTTGCCTCTTCCTCATTCGGAAATATTTTGGTCTCTCTGATATGGGTACGCCGCGACTGCCCCCGCGCCTCAAATGAAACGAACCACTTGGTCTCGTTGGGTTCGACCATGGGTTTGACCGTATACGGATCGATCCAAAACAATTGTACCAAGGGACTAATCAACAGTTTTGATTTCCATCAAACCGTGGGCCCTTTCGTCGGCAGCCGACCAGATGACCGTCTGGCGTGAACTTGCGACTAGGTTGCGCGGCAATGATGGATCGTGCGCTGCATGGATGTTGTTACTGGCAAAAACGGCCCCGGCACGGACGGGCGCACCGAGGCCGCTCGTGTCAGAACCGCCGACCGGGATGGCATGGGGGGCAAGCCGGACCAGTCGAAGTTCTTGCACTCAGATTTTAGGCTGCCTTTTTGGGACGATCTGTCTTGGCCTTAGCCGGGGGCTTTGGCTCGGGCGGATGTGAAGTATTGCGAACAGCCTCGGCCAACATCTCGCGCAGCTCTGCCTTGGTCTTATTCGGTACGCGCGCCGATCTCGGTTGGATCATGTAATGGGCCATTATCATATCTGGTGACGACGAGGCGTGAATTAAACCCCTAAATCTAATGCATCCGTCATTTATGGCATGTCATCATAGCCTCGTTGTGACGCTTGTCGTCGCGATCAACCGCAATTTTAGCCGTGTGCAAACGACAAGGTGTTAGGTTGCGCGTTGGCTGGCCCGACACTCCAGAGGCGCAATTGTCCTACCCTTGGGGGCATTTTTGGTAGTCCGTTTAGCAACAGTGAGCCCAGAATCTTCCGGATAGCGCGGGCCAGCGAAGTCCCTGCAACATCATCCGGCAATCCTGCAGCAGCCCGAATTTCTTTAATTCGCGCACGTCGAGACTGTCCGACGACAGGCGCTCGACAGTTGGTCGCGCGCTCTCAATGACGCGGCTCATTTCGGTACCGCGATTCGCAGTGACGGCTCACGGTCGCGAGATCGAAATTGCGCGCCGTTGACCCGTATTTGCGGAATTCCTTTTCTTCCAGATTTAGTCATTTTCGGTCACGTCAATTCGCGGTCGAAATAGCGCATAAAGGGCTCAATAATTTCGCCTGTGTGTCGTTACGCGCATCTGCTTTCAAACCCCCTTCCGAATTAGCGCATCAATTTCCGTTTCGCGCAACTCGATCATCAGGCAGCGCATACCGTTCCTTTTTGCGTCCACGATGCAGGCGCATTCGCTCGGCTGCGGGAGAGCGTTGGGTGGTGTCAGAAACAATTTGTAGTTCCATCAATGCGGGCATGGGGTACGCCTTTCTCAGGGTTTCCGCGCCAACCGTGACAGCAAGTTGACGTACCTCACTGCGCGGATCGCCTCTTTTGTGCGCATGCCGTACCGATAGTTGCCATTCTTCTTACCGGTCGGCGCGCCGCCCCGAGCCCCATGCATCCGACAGACGCGATAGCCGCGTACCGCAGGCGCACGGCAACGCTTCCCTGTTCGTTTCGATTTGGCTTTGCACCGAGGCGCGTCGTGGGCGCTTTGCATGGGGTTGTCGGTCATTTCGATTTGGTGCCTCCCCCCACCGCCACCGGATCGGGCAACCTTGCCTCGTCGAGGATCGGCATAGGCGTCACCGAACTTGCAGTCAGAAGAGCAGGAGACGCGACATTGCGAGCGCCGCCGTCCGTTGTGACGCTATCGGCAATGATCGCCTGATCTGCCGTGACGTTGTTCGTGGTCACGTGCTTGACTGTGATCTGTTGCTGGCCTCGACCACGGTGATGGTCGAGCCTTTCGGTCAACAGCACCACTGTTCGCGCCGCCTTGTCGGCGAGCAAATACCGCATAGCCTGGTTCGGGACGATTTAGACAAAATGACAGCCGCCGTTAAAGAGTTGATGCAGAGCCTCACCCAGCAGCAAGAGGACGAAGCGGAAGACACGATTGGAAAAGATTTTGGTGTCTTTCAGGCAAGAGTTGAGAAGGAAAAGAACTAAGCCATCCAACCCGATGAGTATTGCAGCGGTCGATTGAAATCTGACATAGGCCCCCCTGCCCCTAACCAAGCTTCCCTTCCCAATCGCCCGGCTATCTTCCTCGGGTCATCATTCGGGCCAAGGTAAAATTGCTTGCCGGTCGGCGTCCCTTTTGCATCGTGCATCATCAAGATGCCATCGCTGACCGAATAGAATGCTGCCTCAACCGCGCCCATATCGCCGCTGCGGGGCGGCCTGATCTGAAACCAAACTTCCTTGATCTCAGGCTTGGCCTTTCGCGGCTCTCTCGGCGCAACGGGAGCAGGCTTCTTGCTCGCTGCCGCCTCAGTCTCGTTTAGCCACTCCTGTAACCATCCCATTGGTTTTAGTGCCTCGCGTAAGGGAATGACGTTGCCGTCGTAAAAGTTTGGCCACTCTATCGAGGCCGCCAATGGGCTTGGGCGATTGAATGTTCTCGATCGTCTTGCCGCTCACAGGATCACCGAAGTTCTTCAGTTTTGCCCAGGCGTCATTCCCGCGAGATTGCTTGCTGTAGTCGACGAGATTTTTCTTCAATGATCGAACCTTTCTAGTCTGGGGGTAAACTATTAAGCTGGCTCGAACTCTAGCGAGCTGCCGTGAACGAGGGAGCGGATAGCAACCCGCGCATCCCCATCCTCGATGGCACCGCTGCTGACTGCATCGGCAAGAATGGCATTGGCGCGCCTGCGAACATCATCGCCTCCAGCGGCCTCACAAACCGCCACATAGACGGCACCTAAAGCCTGTCGGTAACTTTCCATGGGGATCCTCCCAAAATGAATTAAGCGTGCCCAGCGCCAGCCGCTAGGCCCCTCCTTTATTCCTAATTCATTTTAGAAATTGGGGTGTTTGACCCGTGCGAACACGCCCAGAATTCAAAGCTCTTCCATGCCATTCAATGGATCGTCATGGGTACCGTCGGCTTTTTCCTGGCGGACCTCCTGGCGAATTTGCTTTGCCTCTTCTGACGAATGTGGTCAGCAGCGTCCCTATAATCGCCCTCCTGCGAGAGGCCGTATCCAAAGCTGCCGCGTGAGAAGACCGCCTCCGCCGTTGCCTTGGCTCGCTTCCTGGCTTCGATGAATGCTCCACGAGGACGGGAATAATACGATACGCGATTGGTAAATTCCTGATCGTCCTTGTCGCTTTCGGAGCTGGGTACGCTCTTTTTCTTTGCTGGCGCGGGATCAGCCGAAAGTTCATCCAGGTTTTTATAGAAACACGTCGGCAGTTCTGGCTTCTTGAGGGGCCGGGTGATGGCATCCATGATCTCCCACGATGCCTTGGTTGAGAACCTGTTGCCCAGGCGCCAATCGAATTCAGCAACGGCTTTCATCAGGCCTGTATTGCCATTTTGGATCAGATCGAGGAACTGCAAGCTGTATTTGGAGCGTGGGGCGAGGCGCTTGCTGTATTTCTTGGCGATCCAGACCACCAGCCGTAAGTTGGCCCGGGCCATTTCGCCCCTAGCTTGATCCCCATCCTCGCCGCCGGCCTCAATACGCTTGGCAACGGCGATTTCATCTTCGCGAGAGAGCAATGGAGCCTTGGCCGCCTCTTCCAGATACGCGGCAACGGAATCACTGTCGGTGAACCCAGCAGCGGCCCCGCCCCCCGCATGGCTGCGGATTACGCTCTCAATGCGTTCGACCGCCTGGGCGTGCTCCCGCTCAAGTGCGATCTGTTCCTTAATTTTGCGGCAGCTAAACGCGCCGGGCCTCTCCATAACGTGCCGGTAAGGCGGAGCGGCTTGGCATAGGAAGGCCGCCAAACGCACTGCCAATGAGGACCAGCCCTCGAACAATGGCAGCCCGCCGATCGCATGGCCATCCGCCGAGGCTCGCGCTGCTCTCGGATTATTCTCTTCGCGTCCTCAAAGGTCTCAGGGCTGTATCGGTTCATAAACGTCCTAATGCAAGTGAAGCTGATGATGTGATTTGCGGCACCAGCGCAAGAGTCCGGCGCGCTGTGCCCACGCGATACACACGTTACCGGGTATGCAATTTCTAATCGAAATTTCAATCAACAAAATCAAGCGGTTATGAGAAATAGCGTGGATATGCACACGGCATGCACACAATCAGACAATCTCAGGCGCGAATTCAGCCTTCAAAGCTCGCTCGCAAACATCTAGCGCCAGCGTCAAAACCTCTTCAGGCGGGCGCTGATCGGCGCGGGGACGGTGTCCTTAATCATGCGGAGAAAACGCGCGATAATCTCAGGATCGATACGCTTGGGGAGCGGCCCCGGATCGTATGTGATCTGCGGAAGCGTCGGCTGCGGCTTTGGATCAGCGGCTTGCCAGCTAATCGTCACTTGTCGCCCCTCCGCAGGGCCGTCCATGGCCGGCTTATCGCCGTAAGTCCGAGGGGCGTACTTACCGACTAACCATTTGATGTTGTCGCTCTGGAGCCTCGCCCGCTGCACGTTGGCATGATCGATAACGGCCTTACCGCTGTCATCAATGAAAATATCGCCAGACGAGTCCAGCGATATTGCGAGCACCTTTTCAGCCCACCAATCTGCCCAAGCGAGCCTCGCGCGCGCGTAAGCTTCTTGCAACGAGGGGCGGGATACCATCCACGTATAAAATGTCTTGCGCGGCGGCATTTCGTCTTCTTGGCAAATCTTTATCAGCATTTCGCCTTCGCTGTTCTCTTGAGGATTTTATCGGCGACTTCCTGGGAGAATGTACTTGGCCTAGCCATTATCTATTCCTGTGACATTGTTACGTGACGTTATTTTCTGTGACAAAGTAACGGACCCTCAGCCGTTACGTTACGTTACTCCTCCCTATAGGGAGTAACGACGTAACGCGGTCTCAGGGTGAAATGAGCCAGATCAGCTCTTGGCCTCCGACATACTCGCCGCCGATCAAGTCCGATTGCCGCGCCTTCTTGAGATTTCGGTGCCATGCCTGCCGTTCTGCGTTCTCGCGGTCGCCCTCACCTGCGCTGACGTAGCGATGAAGATGGACAGACCGGGCCGCTATGACGTTTACAGCCCTTACCGTTGGGCCATCGCCGTTGACGCGATGATCTACGCCCTTGTCGAGCAAGGCTCCTGTAATGGCCTCGCAGACGAGTTTGAGTCCCTTCGGCCAACGGTCGCGGGATTTGGTTTGAGATTGCGCGGAAACAACCTCATCGCTCACCACGTTGACTGATATCGGATCGCCGTCCTCGTCGGTGCCGAAGTCGTGAACTTCCGACTTGAACGAAAACAAGGGGCCTTCCGGTGCGTCATTGGCTTTGGTGACAGTCGCGGTTTTGATCTCTTCGCCCGATATCGTCACCATCAAATCAACATCGCCCAGAAGCGCGTTAGAACCTCTGGCTCCCCTGCTCTCATCCTTGCCGGTGTGACCGATCAAGGCAACGTGTACGCCAGTAGCGTTTTTGACCCGCTGGACGTTGGCGAATACCGCGCCCTGGTCCTTGGCGGAGTTTTCATCCCCGGCAGCCGCCGCGATGAGCTTGGCGAAGGTATCGATGATGACTAGCCCGATCTCAGCGCCCAGGATGGTCTTGGCGTCCATGATGGTGTCGATCATCCTTTTAAAGGCGTCGGGTTTCGTCAGGTCGATCGTCGAGCTGGAAACGGCGATGGGCGTTCCTTGCAAACCCAGCAACCGTTTATGGGCTCGCAATCTGCGCTTAACGAGGTCCGCTCGCTCGATGGCGAAATAGACAACGCCGGCCGCGCCCTTGTTGCGGTAGCCGTGCCAATCAAGTCCAGCGGCGACATAAACCGCAGCCTGGGCCAGCAACGCCGATTTCATCGCTCCGGGCGGGGCGATCCAGGCCGATGTTTCACCGAGGGCAAGGATGTTCTTTATCAGCCATTGCTTTGCCGGCAACTCAACGTCCATTTCGTCGAAGGTGACGAAGGGATAACCCTTGTTTGCTGCCCAGCGGTCTTGCTGTACGGCTTTGACATCGAGCGCCGCATTGCTCATGTTTAAAATCGCCGTCATTCGGTCTGTCCCAGGAGGACCGATGCGACAAAGCAAGGCAGCTGCTCAAGTGCAGCGAGATCACTTTGGGCCTGGGCTGCCGTGATCCACCCGTTTTTGAGCGAGACGCCGATTTCGTCGATTTGGAATTGCACAAGCCGCAAGCCAGCGCTCATGCAGCGTGCCCGGGCCAAGACCCACTCCGTTTCTTTGTTAGGTGCGACTGTCTGCGGCGGGTTAACATGTGCGTTCATGCGCCCCCCGCCTTACCGAAAATATCGGCTGCCAGGGCTAACGGCAGAATCACCAACGGCTCGCAGCGATCAGCCATGACAATCAGGATGTCGCGATTGACCAGCCAATCGTAGAGTTGGCGAAAGCCTCTCGATCGGACCTTTACTTCTACAACCCGCGAAACGCCCGCAATGGGAACCGTTAAATCGCCCTCATAGGAACCGCCTGCCGAGCCGGAAAGTGGCACTCGCTCTGCTTTGAAGCCGCGTTCTTTCAGAAGATTGACAATCGCACGCTCGGCCCCGTTGCCCTTGTCGCGCGATGCTCTGCCGCCGCTCATGCAACCTCCTGGGAGGTCGAGCTGCGAATGCCGGCTGTAATGAATGCTTCGATATCTTCGTCGCGATACAAGACGCGCTTGCCAAGCTTCACGAACTTGGGGCCGAATCCTGTAACGCGCCATTTATTTAGCGTCGAAACGCCCAGGCCGATCTTGGCCGCCGTTTCTTCAACCGAATTTAATTTGCTCATCTAAAAATGATGTCCGGGGTGGCATCAGGGGAATATCCCTCGATCTCTCCACCTACTTCATTTTAGATTTTAGTGTTTCTAGTAGCCCTGAACACGCCCAGAATTCAAAGACGCTATTTCTAGCCGGGAGTTTGAAGGGCGATCAATTCGGCCTCGGTGGGCTCCTCGGTGGGATTGGCGCCCTTAAGCTGGAGCAGCCGCCTGTAACGATCCCAACAATCCCGCACGCGGCGAGGGGTTATCCGTAGGCGCCCCTTTTTCATGTAGCCATCCGAGACGATTGCAATGATTTGCTCCCGGGTTGCGACCCGTCGCCCCGTCAAACTGACAGCCCAATCGGAAGGCCGCGAATTTTTAAACACCCGCTCCCAGATGAGATCTCTTTGGCGGGGATCGGCTCTTCTCTCGACAACCAGCGTTTGAAATTTTCTGATTTTTTTCGCGCCGAATCGCCTCTCGTGCGCCTCACGAGCCTTCTTCGCGGGGACTTCCTTCTGCAAGAATTCGCAGGCAATGCCAATCTCAATCCACGTCCGATCATCTTCTTGAATGACACGTTTCCGGCCGGCGCCCTTTCGCGCCCCTCCCCGCCCATTCTTTTTAATCATGCCGACACCGGCATTTGTATGATATTGCCCTTGGGTGGATTGAGTATGCGGCCGATCAGGGTTGTCAGCCGCTCCAGCGCGTCCCGCTTCTCGACCGCGTAGCTATGCCGATCATAAACGCCCCGAACGCCGCTCAACTTGTGGCCCAGCACCATCTCGGCAATGTCGCTGGAAACGCCGGCCCGGGACATGAGGGAGCGAGCCGTCCGCCTCAGATCGTGCAGGCGCCATTCGGGCATCGGCCTCAACTTGGCGGCCTTGCGTTGATGGGCAATGACGGCGTCAAGCTGGGCCTTCGCTTTGGAGTAGCCGTTAAATGGCTTTTTGCCGTCCGTCGAGGAAAACATAAACCCGGCCTTCCTGTCGCCGATCCAGCGGCGAGCCTCAGCAGTCAGGGGGACAGCATTCGGAATGCCGGTCTTGTATCGCGCGGCAGGGATTATGAGCGTATCGCCGTCGATTTCTTCGGCCCGCATCAGTCCGATTTCATTCTTTCGCTGGGCGGTAAGAAGCAACACTCGCACGACGGCCCTGAAAGGCTCTGGCAAGTCCGTGGATTCGAGCGCCGTCCAAAGGCTGCGTATCTCATCGTCCGACAATGCGCGAGACCTAGCCCGTTCTGAGGGCTTTGTACGGGCCATCCCGCGAACGATGGGGGGTGTGAATTCATCGTCGCGTGCCGCATACCAGTTGAAGGCCTTGCGAATGTAGGCAAGAACCCGATCAGCCGTGACGGCCTTGTCATCATCCTCGATGGCGTCCATCATATCGACGATGTCACGGCGCTTGAGGTCATAGACCGACTTGAAGCCGATCCGGGGCCGGACATAAACCTCAAGGCTGCGTTCGATGGTCTTGGCGCTTCGGAGGTTCTTGACGTGGCGGGCAATGAACAGGTCCAGCACAGCGTTGACGGTGTTCTTTCCGGCCAGCTTGGCTTTTTCAGCCCTATCCCGGACCGCCTGCTTTTCGGCGCCGGGGTCCTTGCCGGCAGCCACGCTGCCTTGGAGGACCTTGGCTTTTGCCCTGGCTGTCTCTGCGGTAGTCCCGCTCTGCCCATGAACGCCCAAGCTCAACCATCGCTGAGTCCGCGTATGGTCCCGATAGCGGTAGCCATAGGACACCTTCCCGCTCGGCAGCTTTCGGGCAACGAAGCCGTCAATCTTGGTATCAACAGCGACTTCGCCGATCTTGAGTGCGTCGACGCTAGACTTGCTGATCATTTGCTTCATGGTCTGGTCCCCGGTTTCGTGCACTCAGCTATGCACACACTTCGGGGCTATTACAAGGTAATTCGGTATCATCTGGGGAAATGTGAGGAAACCTTGAAAATCAAGCACATCTCGCGTTTTATGGGAAAACGATAGGCTTTACGGGGGCTTGTAAAACCTCGAATCCACC
>CAVRMY010000044.1:0-138589 GCA_963721935.1 uncultured Alphaproteobacteria bacterium | reverse complement strand
ATAATAGTGTGCGTATAAATCAAGCCACCCGGCACTCTGAAACGAAATATGGTTTCGTCATACTGACCGGAGACATGATCTTTAAAGACTTCTTCGTGGGTGTGAAGCTTTTGCTTAGGCATGAACATCTTTCAAGTGCCGCTGCCAATAGCCGCCAAAATCAACTGACTTGCTACGCTTCAAAGACAAGGCTGCGAGGCGGTTAACTTGCTGACCGTTCGGCAGACGGCGGTTGTCCCCTCTCCAAGACCTCTCTTGGGCATACCGCAAAGGTACGTACCGGCAATGTGGTGATGATGCCAATCTCCGCGCTGCGCATCGCGAGAAAAACTCCCCTGCCCAATTGGTGCAAGCGTCGTCCTCGAATAGGCTTCTTCGTGGTTGATGCGCTTACGGTCACGTGTCCAGCCTCTTGGCCCGGTTTTGTTCCAGTCGATCCATCCAGGTCGTCCATGGCAGCGGCGCTGATCGCGCATGCCATGATCAACGTAAACAGAACGGCCATCCGGTTAGTCGTAGCGACGAAATCCTCCTCGCGTGAGAACCATGTCACGAGTCCTTACTCTCTTACGGAACGTCCGTCGTCTGTTCGCGGTGGAGATCTCAAGTCTGCATATGGAATGCCGGCGGCAAAGGCTCGCGCACGAGTTCACTCTGATTTAAGACCTCGCCGCTTTCCGTGATGTCCGAGAACAGAACCTCGACAAAGGGATGCTGGCGGTTGAACGCGGCACCTCGCTGGTATTTCGCGCTCACAATCCGCCCAATCGCTGCGAGGTTCACCTTGCCGAGCCCATTGTATTGACCAAGGAACAGACTTTGTTGTCCTCCGCGGTGCTCGACAAAGTCGGCCCAGACATCCATTACTTTGCGACCTATGAACGCTTCGATCCGTTCAGAGCCATCCTGGGCAAAAACCCGTAGCCCGTCCATGTTATGCGGTCCGTTATCGACGCTAAACTGTGTAAGTGACATTGGGAGGCCTCCTGTTGTCGGCGTTTATTCACATCGGCAGTCCGTCGCGGACCGCGCCTCCCTCATCGTCCCACCGCGACAAAGCTGCAGCGCCCAATCTCGCATCGCTATGCGTGTCTTCCGTTGGAGTCAGTTTGTTGCAACCGTAATCATTCTTGTGCTTGTGCAGAAACCGGGCGATCTGTCCCCGCAGCGCCGCTGTCTCCAGCAACTTGCCCACGGACCCGGCGGTGTCGAAGACCTCCCGTTGCAGCGTCGTCGGTAAGGTGTTCCATTGCATGATGAGCGCCGCCCCAAGACACCGCAAAACGTATTCTTCCTCGACGGCCAGGGCCGCGCCGCGGGATTGGTCATGGTTCGAAACGTGCACGGCACTGTTGTGATCGTCCGCGAGGACCTGCTCGTTATCAGCCAACGAAGCGAAGCGTCGTTCCAATTTTTGAAATTCACGGCTTTCCCGGGGGCTGGTCAAAGTCTTGACCAACTCGCCGTACTCGGTCGCTTTTGCACGATACTGCTGAGATTTGAACATGCAGAGCCCTTTCGTTGGAAGTCTCCGCGCACTCCGACCAATCTCGATGGTTGATCTGGATGAATGGAGATATGGGGATCACAGGATCGAATAGCGAGCCCACCGGGGGCGATTAGCCCCTGCAGATCGTGATATTCTTCTCGACACTTGGCCAGCGTCGCTCCAACCGGCACGCTTCCGGAGCTGCCGGTCCCCAAGCATGACAACGGATCTTTGGTCCCCGCTCATCCATGGGGAGCGTCATGAGTCTTCCGAAAGAAAGCGCGCCCCGGCAAGCCACCCGCTCATGCCGGCATCGAGCGCCTTAGTTCTTTCTGAGCGGCGGTTCGTTCGCTACTTCCTCTGCCAGTAGCTTTAAAAGCTTCTCCTGCCGCGCGACAGCTTTCGCTGCCGCCACTTCCGATGCAGCCACGAGACTGCGATAGAGCTTGAGGTTTTGCTGACGAATGAAAAATTGATGTTCCATAGCTGCCTCCTCTGAGGGCATGGACCGAACGGCATCGCGCACCTAAGAATGGGAAGCGTCGAAGAAGGCGGATTGGGAGCCGGAAAGAACTCTGCTAAACAAGGCTGCTCGTCGAAGCGAGCATTTCGCTTTCATCGGCGTTGCGGCTCTCTTTGTTGGCCGCCGCTCTGCTGGCCGCCCTGGTTTGGATTTTGCGTCTGTTGGCCAGGCGTCTGATTCGGGTTCTGGCCGGACTTAGTGGACCAATCGCCCTGTCGATTTTGCTGACCATACCTGTTGGGATATTTGTCATCCCGTCTCCTTAATGGTCGGGAGCACATGACAACCGAGCATCCGGTGGTTCGTTCCGGCAAATCAAAAAGAAAGCCGTGCAATTCAAATGTGGCAGACTACTTGCTAACTATCGCGACCTTTGCCTTCAATTTCCCCCTCGTGCTGAGCGACACATCCAACATATGCATACGCGGCTTTTACGGTTGTCAGACTCGGAGTGCGATTTAAGGCCTTTGCGATTTTCTTAGCGCCGGCTTTTTGCTTTGCTAGAGACTTTAGTTGACCGATATTCGTTGCGGTCCAAGGCGGGAACTTCGTTTTTCCTTAGCCAACCCAGCGTCGCCTCGCTCACCCTCTCGTGCCTAGCCGGGTCTTTGTGTGATCGTCCCGACGTCATCCAGATTATTTAGAGGCTGAAACCGCTCTTGGGTAACTATCTCACGCAGTAAGCCTGTTAGGAACGCTGTCCAAATTGGTCGCGACGCCGCCATCAACTGCGCGCAACACGAACGCTTGCCAATTCATCGAGCGATGGAGCACCTGGGCGATTACGCGCCGCGCGGGCCGCGCAGTCGGGTCGCCGAGCCTCAGAATGTGCTCAGGGGCGGACCCGCCGCAATTGCTTTAGTTGAATCAGTGCAACCGGAACACGCCGTCCACGGCGCGTAGTTCCGCGGGCTTAATCAGTTTGGAGTGCGCGACAGTGACTGCAAACAGTGGGCCTTCGAGCTTTTGCTGCCAGAAGGCGAGAAAGTCCTGCAGCGCCGGGAAGTTCGGAAACATATCGTAGTCCTGCCAGACGTAAGTTTGCAGCAACCAGTGACGATCCGGACGGCGATAAACGATTTCCGCTGTCGTAAGTCCGTAGCCTAAGATCTGCTTCCTGAAATCCTTGGAAACCGCATCTTTCTCGATCATGCCAACCTCCAACCCGACCGAAACAGTTTGCATGATTCTCAAAGCGCCAAAAACGAAAACGTTCAATAGGTCATAGTAATCAATGCGCTAGCAGCATATTGCTTCGCCTGCTAGCAATTGCCGCAAGCGTTCCTCCTCGAGAAACTCAAGTTGTAGTCAAACATTGTGGGCCGCAGCCCTTGTGTCGCAGTGTCACAGGCTTATGTGAAGACCGACTAGCACTCGCTCATTGCGACTGCCAATCCAGAAATAATCACAAAAGCCAAGGAGGAACATATGAACTTCCGTCCGCTCCACGACCGCGTCGTGGTCAAACGCATCGATGCCGAAGACAAAACCGCAGGCGGCATCATCATTCCCGACACTGTCAAGGAAAAACCCTCGCAGGGCGAAATCACGGCGGTTGGCCCCGGCGGCCGCGACGAAGCCGGCAAGCTGATTCCGATCGATCTCAAGGTTGGCGACCGCGTGCTGTTCGGCAAATGGTCAGGCACTGAGGTCAAGCTCGATGGTCAGGAACTGCTGATCATGAAGGAAAGCGACATTATGGGCGTTCTCACCGATCTGCCCGTCGCCAAGAAGAAGGCCGCGTAAGCGCGCCAGTCAGTTTTCCACATCCTGAGGAGTTGGCGCAGCCGGCGTCTCGAAGGATTGGGACCGCAATCCAAATGTCATCTCTCAAAAAATCCGCCCAGTCGCGCGGTCTTTGGGATCTGACCAAACGGAGATGATTATGTCAGCCAAGGAAGTCAAATTCGGCGTCGATGCCCGCGACAGGATGCTGCGCGGCGTCGACATTCTCAACAACGCGGTGAAGATCACGCTGGGCCCCAAGGGCCGCAACGTCGTGCTCGACAAATCGTTCGGCGCACCCCGCATGACCAAGGACGGCGTCACCGTCGCCAAGGAAATCGAGCTGGAGGACAAGTTCGAGAACATGGGCGCCCAGATGGTGCGCGAAGTCGCCTCCAAGTCGGCCGATGCGGCCGGCGACGGCACCACCACAGCGACCGTGCTAGCCGCGGCCATTATCAGAGAAGGGGCCAAGTCAGTTGCCGCCGGCATGAACCCGATGGATCTGAAGCGCGGTATCGACCTGGCGGTGGAAGCCGTGGTCGCCGACCTCGTCAAGAACTCCAAGAAGGTCACATCGAACGAGGAAATCGCCCAGGTCGGCACCATCTCGTCCAATGGCGACGCCGAGATCGGCAAGTTCCTCTCCGACGCCATGAAGAAGGTCGGCAACGAGGGCGTCATCACGGTTGAAGAAGCCAAGTCGCTCGAGACTGAACTCGAAGTCGTCGAAGGCATGCAGTTCGACCGCGGCTACATCTCGCCCTACTTCGTCACCAACGCCGACAAGATGCGTGCGGAATTTGAAGACGCCTACATCCTGATCAACGAGAAAAAGCTCTCCAACCTGAACGAACTGCTCCCGCTGCTTGAGGCGGTGGTGCAGTCCGGCAAGCCGCTCGTGATCGTCGCCGAAGACGTTGAAGGCGAGGCGCTCGCTACCCTCGTCGTCAACCGTCTGCGCGGCGGTCTGAAAGTTGCCGCCGTCAAGGCTCCGGGCTTCGGAGATCGCCGCAAGGCCATGCTGCAGGACATCGCGATCCTCACCGGCGGCACGGCGATCTCGGAAGATCTCGGCATCAAGCTCGAGAACGTCACGCTCAACATGCTCGGCCGCGCCAAGAAGGTGATGATCGACAAGGAGAACACCACCATCGTCAGCGGCCATGGCAAGAAGGCCGACATCGAAGCCCGCGTCGCACAAATCAAGGCGCAGATCGAGGAAACCACCTCGGACTACGACCGTGAGAAGCTGCAGGAGCGTCTGGCCAAGCTTGCAGGCGGCGTCGCGGTGATCCGCGTCGGCGGCGCGACCGAGGTCGAGGTGAAGGAGCGCAAGGATCGCGTTGATGACGCGATGCATGCGACCCGTGCGGCGGTCGAGGAAGGCATCGTTCCGGGCGGCGGCGTCGCCCTGCTCCGTGCTTCCGAGCACCTCAAGGGCCTGCGCACCAAGAACGACGACCAGAAGACCGGCGTCGAGATCGTGCGCAAGGCGCTGTCCTGGCCGGCTCGCCAGATCGCGATCAACGCCGGCGAAGACGGCTCGGTGATCGTTGGCAAGATCCTTGAAAAGGATCAATATTCCTACGGCTTCGACTTGCAGACCGGCGAATACGTCAACCTGATCTCCAAGGGCATCATCGACCCGACCAAGGTGGTTCGTGTGGCGATCCAGAACGCAGCCTCCGTGGCGGCGCTGCTGATCACCACCGAGGCCATGGTCGCCGAAGTTCCGAAGAAGAACGCCGGCGGCGGCGGCATGCCTGCGGGTGGCGGCGGCATGGGCGGCATGGACTTCTAAGTCCAACCGTCTCGACAAAAAGAAAGGCCCGGCAGCGATGCCGGGCCTTTCTGCTAGCTACACGTCCATCTCGACGACGATAGCTGCATGGAGGTGACCGCTCTAAAGGGATCAAGCGGAGACCCGCAGCACTTCGCCGATCCCTGCGAACAAATATTTTCCGCCTTAGCTATTGGATCTTCGCTGGTGTGCCGGGAAGCACGGCCGCCACACCCTCCGGAATGATGTTGAAGGCCAAGAATATCAACGCCTCGTTGCCTGGGTTTCCCCATTGGTGCACGAGGGCGTACGGTTCATAGATCAAGGATCCCGGTCCCCTTGCTTCTGTCTTGCCGTCGACCGTGTTTGCCCCGGTGCCAGAGACGATGAAGTATAGAGCCGCACCTGACCGATGGTGCGGCGGGTTGGAGGGCATCCGCACCGGAAACGTGACTCGCGTGAGATTGAGATCATAAACACCTGGCTTCAGGTCGGGGATCGGATCCGCTGTGCGATACAATTCTCTCACGGCGGCAGGCGCCGTCTCGGCAGGCCGATCCAGGTCCGCAGCGGGAGCAAGGAAGAAATAGAAGAGATTAGAAGGCCCCTCCGCGACCCGCCGTTAGCGAATCATCCGATGAGCCATCGCCCTTTGTGGATGTCGAACTTCACCAAGCCTTCGTCTCGCATTTTCAAAAGGAGGGATTGGCAAGCTTCCTCATTCACGACATTGGCGCGTTTCATGACTTCGTGGACTTTGAGCGGCTTCTCGCGGAGCGCGCCCAGGATATTTTCTCGATCATTCAGCACGACTACACTCCTACAGTCACCAAGGTCGCTAAATCACTGAGAATACGAAAGCTGATCTTCCGTAACTACTCGCTCGATATTCTCTAATTTGCTCTTGATGCGGTATCTAAGACGCCCGTCCGCCTCAATCGGCATACGTTGAACGATGGTGTAAATCATTGGCGGATCAGTTGCGGCACGACCTTGTGGCCCTTGGCGCTGGTGGTGAACGTCTTCATTCACCTTGTAGGCATATGACATGTGTCCACCTCTAAAATTTACGGCCGCTCTAGCGCAGACCGCGTGGTGATGCAACTGCCCTTCCAACGTGGGCTCGTGCAGCGAATTGGCACTAAAGCGAGCACGGAATGCGTAGGAGCGCGTCAGCGAGGTTGACCTAATACATCCCAAACCTCCGTTTGATCGGTCGTCGCATTGAGCGGAGGTGGCTGAATGCAGGTCGCTAAACAAGTTGTCGGTCAACTTTTCCGCGGCACCAACGAGGCCATCCATCTAAAACCTATGCAGTGCAAAGAGCAATTTCCCGAGCAGTTGCCATTTGGTCCCAGCGGGAGGATGCTTTCAGCTATCGGCAAAACGGAGAGCACCATGAGATGAGCAGGGCAGGTCTCGACAATCACCACCGCAACAAGGATGGTGGTCGCCCGTGAAGAATTCGGAAGCGATTGATCCGTCGCGGTGATTTGACTTGAGCAAGTATTCGATTTTGCAAGAAAGCCGTAGGTGGGTAGTGGTTTTCTTGCGTTTTAGGATTCCGGATTTGGCGGCTTCGTGATTCCTTTGACGGCGAGATTCGCTGTTGGGGAGAGACCGATGAGCCAGCCGCGCGACGATCGTCAGGACGATCTGTTTCGTCCATCTCTGGAGAAGATCATCAACCTTCGCCATCCGCTGGTGCGTCTGGCGGCCGAGATCGATTGGGACTTCTTGGCGGCGCGTTTCAGTTCGGTCTGTCGCCTCGGACCGGGGCAGCCACCGTTGCCGACACGATTGGTAGCCGGACTGTTCATCCTCAAGCACATGCACAATCTCTCTGACGAGGCGCTGTGCGATAGGTGGGTCGAGAACCCGTATTTTCAGTATTTCTGCGGCGAGGTGGTGTTCCGGCACGAGCTGCCGTTCGATCGCTCGTCGCTGACCCGCTGGCGCCAGCGGCTGGGTGAGGAGCAGATCGCCGCGCTGTTGCAAGAGAGCCTTTCAGTGGCGCATCGAACCGGGGCGATCGAGACCAAAGATCTCGAGCGGGTCGTTGTGGACACCACCGTCCAAGAGAAGGCGATCGCGCATCCGAGCGATGCGCGGCTCATGCACCGGGCGATCGAGAGGCTGGTCGATTTGGCCAAACGCGAGGGCGTCGAACTGCGCCAGAGCTATCTGCGCGTGGCCAAGCGCGCCGCCATCATGGTGGGGCGCTACACCCATGCCCACCAGTTCAAGCGCGCCCGGCGAGAACTCAAATTCCTCCGCACCCGGCTTGGCCGCATCATCCGTGACATCAGACGCAAAATCGAGGGCGACCCTGCGCTTGAGGATCGCTTTGGTCCGCTGCTCGATCTCGCCCACCGGGTTCGCCATCAAGAGCAGCGTCAGCGCGGTCCCAAGGTCTACTCGTTGCACGCCCCCGAGGTGGAGTGCATCGGCAAAGGCAAGGCCCGGGCACCTTACGAGTTTGGCTGCAAAGTCTCGATTGCCACGCCTGCCACCGCGCCCAAAGGCGGGCAGTTCGTGCTGCATGCCAAGGCCCTGCACGGCAATCCCTATGACGGCCACACGCTCGGTCCCGTCATCGCCGATCTCGAAAAGCTCACAGGTGTCGCAGCGCGCCGCATCCACGGCGACAAGGGCTATCGCGGCCACAACTATCCTGACCGGTTTAAGGTCTGGATCAGCGGCCAGGTGCGCCGTGTCACCAAAGCCATCCGCCGCGAGATGCGGCGTCGCGCCGCCGTCGAGCCAGTGATCGGCCATCTCAAGGACGACCACCGAATGCGCCGCAACCATCTCAAGGGCCGCGACGGCGACCGCATCAACGCCGTGCTCGCGGCCGCCGGCTACAACTTCAGCCTGCTCCGCCACTGGTTCAAGGAACTTTTACGCGTCCTGCTATGGATACTCTGTCGCCGCCTATCGCAACCACACCTTGCGTAAACAGTGCTCAGAAACGTTCTTCACGAACGACATGGTGAAATCAGCCGCAAACACGGCAACTCTCTTATCCGCACGTTGCGTAGGATTTACGGACCGGGTTTCGCCGCCGGTTATCCTGAAACCGAAAAGCTGAGCGAGGTTCTTCATCAACTGAACGAAACGTCGCTGAGCCAGCTCCGCCGCGATCATGAAACCGGCCACTTGGAGCACAAGATCGCAAAGGCTTCGAAGTGAGGCTGCGACCAGAAGTGCAAGGACCCTACGGGGCCAGGAAAGTATCGGCAGGGGACAATTCCCACGTTCCTTTCGACTCGTTTGTTTTTCGAAGAGTAACCCTCAAGGACGAGATCATTGCGGGGTGGCCCTGGCTCGTCAATTGAGAGAATAGGTTTTTTCATCATTTGATCCTTCTAATATCGCCACGATTTTCTCTAGATCATCACGCTCGCAGCAGAGCCTGGGCTGGAGCAGATGGATGCAAATCGGGATACGGCGCCTCAACGCCTTAAAATCCCATAAACGATATCTACCAAACGACGCGTCGCTTCGACGTGACACCTGCTGAACTCAATTTGGGTCCGTGATGTCCACCTTGTCAGTACTGCTTTTAGAGAATGGGTTGCCTAATCTTCCGGTTTTGCTGATCGAGCCGCACCGCAACCATGGGGGAGTTTGGCGCATCAAATTCAGCTACGAAACGGCCGAGCCGCTCTCCATGAGTACGGTCCAGGCGTCAACGATGGCTTCCCGCCTAAATAAAATTGGCGAGGTCGAATTAGCTGACGAGATTGACGACGCGATAAAAACCGCCGTGCGCTACGCCTTAATGTAAAACTCTGCGTCGCGGTATTGGCGCTCTTCCGCGCCTAGAATTGTCGCTCTAGACGAATATTTCTGCGGAACGATCCAGGGCACTGGGACCTTACATATTCGGCTTCAGCAAACCGCCGTGAAACAAATTCAATGACTATTTTACCCGTCGACCGCGCGCTGAGCATATACGGCGCTCTCGCGGACCGCTCTGAAACCAAGGGAGCTCGTCAACGGCTCTCCGAGCATCTAATGAAAAAGTACATTGACGGCGAAAGAGACGAGCACCGCCTGACGGTAGAAGGGTTATCATACCTTCACGATCTCGATTGGGAAATCGACTCCCGAGGTTAGGTGCCCCAGCAGATTTATGCCTTCAGAGCTTGCCGCTGCTTTCGCAAGGATTCGCGTCGCGTAATTTCCGCCTTAGCGGCCCGTAGCGCTTCCGCCATTGTTGGTTTTTGTTTTGGCAGCAACGTCTTGTTCACTCCGACAGTTGGCAGCGTCGGCCGAACTTGGGTGAACAATATCGAGGGGCGCCCGATCGGCTGCGTTATCATGGGACCGGTTGCAGGCTTGTTTTTGGGCATACTGGAGAACGCGTTCCTAGCTATTTCGTTCAAACACGCGACGACACCGCGCTGTGGCTAAACCGTATGTGCGATGGTGACCAGTGCAAACGCCGTCACTATTGCGGCGACGGCGGCTGCCGACCATGAGATTAAACTTCTTCTCTCCTCCGGCTCTATCCGGCGAATATGCGCCGGAGAGGGGTCATTGAGCACCTAACGAAAGCAGCTTGAATAGAGCGTTAGCGGCGGCGCAGGGACGAAGCGCGCGGTACAAAAATTTGAACAGGGACAGAACGCAATTATGTTCCCGCTGCTTCCCCCACGCTTCCCCGGAATGGAAACGACAAGGCCGCCTTTCGGCGGCCTATCAGAACCTATTCAGATATCGAAAAAAATTGGAGCGGGCGAAGGGATTCGAACCCTCGACCCCGACCTTAGCAAGGCCGTGGTCCTGTTTCAACTCGTTGCCAGAGCACACTAGATTGCGCCGAAACATTCAGTATAAAAGGCCTTCGTAAGGTAGGTTCGACGGCCGCGCATGTCCACCAAATGGCCACTAAAATAGAAGGTCGAACTTAGCTAAGTCATTGATTTGCGGGCGTAGTTCAATGGCAGAACGGCAGCTTCCCAAGCTGCATACGAGGGTTCGATTCCCTTCGCCCGCTCCAGCATTTAGCCAAAGTTTGCGAGACGGTTTTGCTGGCGGTTTTGCAGAATCTGTTCATCCCCTGTCCTCCAGTTTCCTGATCATCGCTTTGATGGCGGCCGTGCGGTCTACGTAGCGACGAATGATCTTCTCGACTGACGCCTCTTCCCGCTGCCGGACGCCAGGCGGACCACGCTGTGCCCGGGGGTGTGGCCGCCAGTGCGTGTGACGAGCAACTCCGCCCCCATCCCAGCGTCGATGAGTATGGTCCGGCCGCCGCTACGCACCACGACAAAGTTCAGCGCCCACTCGAGCACGTCCGGCGGCAGGAACATATCCTCCAGCCAGGCCGCCCGGACGGCCGAGTCAACGTTGTGGCCCAACATCGCACCTGGCAGCGATAGCACCCCATCGCTGACCACCAGCACGCCAATCTCGCCGAGCCGGACGCCGCCATCGAGCACTTCGCGCATGCCATGAGGCTGAGCCCACTCGACCCCGAGCTCTACCGCATGCAGCGTTCAGCTGGCTGACTTTGCCCAGGCCGCCCGCTCAAAGTCGACCATAAAATCGCGTGTGATTGGCACCGCATCGCGTTTGGTCGACAGCAGCAATTGAAACACCATGTGAGAGCCATGCAAGAATTCGAGTTCGACGGCGGCGAGATAAAATTCCCACATCCGGCAGAACCGTTCGTCATAGATCGCAGCAGCCCGGGCTCGATTTTTGGCGAAGCGCTCGCGCCAGTGTTTGACCGTGTAGCGATAGTGCAGCCGCAATACCTCCATGTCGTCGCACCACAGACCGCAGCGCTCCGTGGCAGCGAACGTCTCAGATAGCGCCGGCACATACGCGCCGGGAAAGATGTACTTGCGGATGAAGGGGCCGGTGGTGCCGGGCTGCGACATCCGGCCGATGCAATGGATGAGAGCATATCCGTCCGGCATCAGAAGCTCGTGGATTTTGAGGAAATACTCGTCGAGATGTCCGATGCCGACATGCTCCATCATGCCGACCGAAACAACCCGATCAAACTGTCCCGTTAGTTGGCGATAGTCCAACTCGTAAAACACGACGCGATCAGAAACGCCGGCGGCCTCGGCATGAACGCGAGCAGCCTTGATCTGCTCGGGTGAAACATTGATCGCGGTGACATGAGCCCCGGTTTCGCGCGCCAGATGAATGGCAAAGCCGCCCCAGCCGGAACCGATTTCCGCCACCGTCATACCGGGCTTCAGGTTGAGCTTGCTGGTGGCGTGGATCAGTTTGTTGCGCTGCGCCTGTTCGAGCGTTTCACGCTCGGGGTCTCGAAAATACGCGC
Source organism: uncultured Alphaproteobacteria bacterium (assembly GCA_963721935.1). Classification (GTDB taxonomy): domain Bacteria; phylum Pseudomonadota; class Alphaproteobacteria; order Rhizobiales; family Xanthobacteraceae; genus Bradyrhizobium. The sequence goes on along the minus strand of CAVRMY010000044.1, from coordinate 126,762 downwards.
AGGAATATTGCATCTGATCGTCAAGGAACAGACGGTAAAGTTCGGTCGAGATGTCGTAATGGTGGCGGGCATGAGCGGCGGCAAGCCCGATCGGATTGGCCTGATGCCAGCGCCGCAGTCCGCGCCACAGCCGCCGCATGAACTTCTGGGAGCCGTACGAATAGAGCCCGGCGCGGTTGACGGAGAAGAGGAGCAGAAAATCATGTATGGCCGCACCGTCCTCCAGCGTCAGCGTGCCGTCCATATAGGCTTCGGCAGCATATAGCTCCGGATTTATGAAAAGCTTGGTATAGAGCGCTCGATCGTGAAGGTGGATGGCGACGTCGGGCCCAGGCTGGCGTTCGCCGAAAAGATGGACCTTGCCATCGGCGTCGCGGACCCGGAGGGTTCCCTGGCGGATGAAGCGCCGAAGTAGGTTGGACAACAGAAGCACGTGGAGTTCTCCATGGTCGCCGCGAGGCTCTGCGGCAACCTACCCGAAAAAGGTCAGGCCTGACGAAACCCGCATTCGCGTAAGAGCTATTTTATCGCTCTTTTTTAGCCATCTTCTTGAGCGCGGCAATTTGGCGGAAGAAATCCTTTATCGGCCAAGCCGGGCTTCCAACCACTTTGGCACCCGGAACCAAATCCGACATGACGCCCGCCTGAGCCCCGATCTCGGCGCCTTGACCGATCCGAAGATGCCCGGTTATGCCCGCCTGCCCCCCCACGCGGACGAAATCCTCAAGCACGGTTGAACCCGAAATTCCGACCTGTGCGACGATGACGCAACACCGGCCCAGCACAACATTGTGGCCGATCTGCACAAGGTTATCGAGACGGGAGCCAGCGCCGATCACCGTGTCTTGCGATGATCCTCGATCAATCGTCGCATTAGCACCAACTTCGACGTCGTCCTCAACAATGACTCGTCCAAGCTGGGGGACGGACAGAAATCCATCCTTTGTGGAGGCAAATCCAAACCCTTCTTGTCCGATACGGGCGCCTGGATAGACGTAAACGCGTGCTCCCAAAAGCGCATGGCTCAGGCTCACATGCGCGCCAATCCGGCAATCTCGACCGACATTCACCCCGCTTCCGATCACGGCGCAAGGTCCGATCCGACAGCCCGGTCCTATTTCTGCTCCGGTCTCAATCACAGCAAGCGGCCCGACCTCCGCCGTCGGATCGACCAGCGCCCCATCCGCCACAATTGCAGACGGGTGAATACCTGGAGCCAGCGGTGGCACAGGATAGAACAGCGCAGCGACACGTGCCCAGGCAGCGTACGGTTCGCTCGTTACGATCGGCACCGCTGTCGTTGGCACGCGCGCTGCCATGTCAGGATGTACGATCACGGCACCGGCCGACGTCTGATCCAGTGCCGAAGCATAATGCCGGTTATCCAGAAAGCTTATTTCACTCGGGCCCGCCGTCTGCAGAGGGGCTATACCTTCGAGGAGCAGCTCGACTTCATCTGCGACACCGCGCGCCGCACTCGCAACGACAGCAAGTGGATACGGTCCACTTCGGCGAAAGAACCTCGGGTTGCCCAAACTTGCTTCGATCATCACCGTCCACGATCAGCAAATCGAGTTCAACTACCGTTTACTTTGACAGTTTTGATGTCAAAGGCAAAGGTCTCGTTTGGGTCAAAACTCCCCGGTCGGCTCGTCTGAACCTTATATCCGCTTTACCCCTATCAACTGACTTCGCGCGGGGGTAGCACCACTTCCGAAAAGCAACAGGCGACATCCCGCAGTTGGCTCATCGCCTCTGGTGATAAGAGATCGACAGTCCTTGGTCGCGATCCTTCAATATATCGCAGATCCAACGCACGGAGACAAACTCGCCCGGCCTTTGACGCGCGCGAGTTCCGAGGATTGCATCGCCGCACCTCCTCAAATGTTCGTCAAGCACAACGAATGCTGCGATCCTTCGTTCCACCATGCGGCACTCTTCGGGTCGATCCGAAGCGTGGACGTTACTTATGCTGCGACAAGATCGAATGTCTGTTGCGGTCAATCGCATCATTTTAACATTGCGTCGGCCACTTCCGGTCTTCGCCGATTGGCAAACTCGGAAGTCGCCGCCTGATTGCAGCTGGTCAATTACTACACCTCTCGCATTGCAATATTGTTCCAAATCAATTCGTCACCGATCGCAAGGGATTAGAAATGTTGGGGCCTGAGAAAAAATAACAACAAGGAGGGGCCTATGACAACTGCTGGGCAGGCTTTTCTATTTGTCGGCGAACTGTTGTGTCTCTCGTTCGCTGCGATTGCGATGTTCTATTTTGCTGAAAGGTTGCGATCTGACTTCTTAAGGAGGCAGAGAAGCGACTGTGCTTCCAGCGGCATGCCGCGCGCGATGACACGTAAATCGGCGGGGTCGTCCTAACGAACGGAGGCGTTCAAGTAACATAACTCAACTTAGTCAACCGCCAGGGGGCAACGTGTAAAATCCGGAAGGATTTCCTGACAATAAACGTGCTCCTTCGATAACATCGGAGATAACTATGGCTGAACGCACTCCAGCAAACTTCCGACGCGTCATCACTGCTGCGGCGGCGGGAAACGTTATCGAATGGTATGATTTCTATATTTTCGGGAGCTTGGCCACGATCTTGTCGGTCAAATTCTTCGAAAAGAGCCACCCCGTCGCCGCCTTGCTCTCTACGATCGCGCTGTTCACCGCCGGGTTTCTGGTCCGGCCCTTGGGGGCATTTGTGTTCGGCTGGCTGGGAGACGTGGTCGGCCGCAAGTATACCTTCATCATGACACTTGTCGGCATGGCTCTCGGCACCGGGGCGATCGGGTTGATTCCGACCTTCGATCAGATCGGCTTGAGCGCCGCGATCATCCTGTTCTGTTTGCGGATGCTGCAGGGTCTTTGTCTGGGCGGCTCGTACGGCGGCGCCATCACCTATGTCGCCGAGCACGTGCCGGAAGACCGCCGCGGCTACTATACCGGCTGGTTACAGACCTCGCCGACCCTTGGAATCGTGCTGTCACTCTTCGTGATCATCGCGACCCGCGGCTATTTTGGCGAAGCCGTGTTCAACGACTGGGCGTGGCGGATTCCGTTCTTGTTCTCCTTCCTGCTGGTGTTTGTCACCATGTACATGCGGGCCAACTTCGAGGAGTTGCCGGTCTACGCGGAGATCAAGGCCAAGGGCAACACGAGCAAGAATCCATGGCGCGAGTCCTTCCTCAATCGCGTCAATCTCAAGTACGTGGTGATCGCCACCATCGTGGTATTGGGCGAGGGTGTGGTCTGGTACTCAAGCCAGTTCTGGGCGCTGTTCTACCTGCAGACGGTTTCCAAGGTGGACACGCTCACCAGTTCCCTCATCGTGGGAGCCGGGCTGATCATCGGGACCCCGACGCTCATCTTCTTCGGTTGGCTGTCTGACATCATCGGCCGCAAGCCGGTGATCTTGGGCGGATTCTTTCTTGCGGCGGTTACCTACTATCCGCTGTATACGTGGCTCGGGTTGGTCACACAGCCGGGCCATGTCAACATCCCGATTGCGAGTTTCATTGTCTTCATTCTGGTCGCCTATGTCGGGATGGTCTACGGGCCGATCGGCGCGTTCCTCGCTGAATTTTTCCCCGCCAGGATCCGTTACACGTCGGTATCCATGCCGTACATGATTGGTAATGGCTGGGGTGGCGGGTTGGTGCCATTCATCACCACGGCGGCTTACACCGCGACGGGTAGTCTCGCCTATGCGCTGATCTATCCAATCGCAGTTCCGGCGGTTTGCCTCGTGCTATCGCTGTTCCTGATGCCTGAGACTCGCCATATGAGCATCTGGGATGTAGATGAAAAGGCGCTCTCGAAAACTTAAAATCCGGGGCATATACGGGGCCCCGATCAGCCCGTACTACTTATAGCGGATGAGAACGGACCGCGTGCTTCCCCTGCGACGCACCGACAGGTTGAAGCTAAGCCATCACACCTTACACCTTTCCTGTCCAGCCAACGGTAAGGACAAGGACGGTGAGATGTCCGAGAAGGGTGAACATCTATTGTGACGCATCCGCGTCAGGAGTTGGGCCCGATCTGAGCCGCTGTTCGTCACCTCGTGCGCCACGATCAGATGATGTTCGGTGTCGACGGCGACCTGCACGTTGTAGCCGACGACGCCCGAGCCGCGGCCGCTCGTTGCCATCCGGCGTCGCGGGTTGTTGCGCGCGCATCGAGCGGCCACGCCGCAACCGCACCGATAAGCGTGATGAACTCGCGCCGTCGCATGTGCCCCCGAACAACACGGTTGTGCAATGCCAAAGCCTAGCACTTCGCCAAAGCCTAGCACTTCTCGCCAAAGCCTAGCACTTCGCGACCGGCGGCGAGCGAGAAAGGGCGAACAACAGGCCCCTCCCGATGCCCGTTCCGGGGGCTGGTCATCTTTTTTTTGCGCGCGTTTCGTGCGGTCGCCCGTCAGGCTCCCTTTCGAGGAGTCAGTTAAAGGTGTTTCTGCGGGCGAAGTCGTACCCGGGGTAGAAACCGGACCGGGGGTAGAAGCCGTAGGATGATGCGTAAGTCGAGCCGAAGTGAAATTTGAGCGCGTGCATGTAACCGTAGTGATGGTGATGACTGTACGTTGCCATCGCCGGGGTCGCCAGTAGAAGCGAAAGTGCAGCCGCACCAATCAATCCGAATTTCGTCATGACAGGTCCTCCTACTACTCAAAGCTGACATAGGAGCGCGTTTTGCTATTCCAACTAAATTGCGCTTTAGAAACTTCAAACGAGCGTGATCGTCCCTCAAGCGCACACCCTCGCATCGGCTGGGCGCGCAATCGCGAGCCGGTCATGCAGCCTGTCCCGTGCGCCATGGACCTCCAAACACAAGTCCGATCGCGCGCTCTGTCACGCTCTGCGATAGCAATCGCATTCCCAAAGGCACGCTGAGGTCCGCTTCACCCCGGAAGCGGTGCCAATAACGGAAGTTGTCGCTCGCTGGCATCGCTTAGGGCTTTGAGGGTGAAACGTTGGCCGCCAGTGAAATCATATCATCATTCAGCACCAATTAGTCGCCAACAGGTTCCATAAGAGCCGCTGAGTCGCAGAATTGTTGTATGTTGTTGCCGACCCGGGGGACCAACGGTGTCTGCGGTTGCTCGTTAACGTCCTCCGCTTGGCTCGTTTCAGCCTTTTACTGAAGCGTGAATTTGAGTTGGGAACTCTTCGAGCGCCAATGAGAGGCCGGCGAATTCGTCAGCTCTTGCGATGTGCTGGGCTATGTCGGGGTTGATCATGTCGGCATGTGAAATAGGCAGCATGTGACCAGCTGCCGGCAGATGCTTGGTCTCGGCGCCGGGGATAGTGGACGCGAGTCGCCCGACCACCCGCTGGGTGAAGTAGGGAGACAATCCGCCGGACACCAGCAACGTCGGCACGCGGATCGCAGCCGCCGCCACCGTTACATTTCGTTCGCCGAGAATCGCCCAGAATTCATAAGCAAGTTTTTCCGCACGCTCTATCATACGCGCGAGTGCTTTCGACGAAAGTTGCTCTGTGGGCCCGGAACCTTGCCAGAATGCGAGGAATTTTTCGATTGCCTCCGAAGACGATCCTTTCCGAAGATCTCTGCAAACCGCTTGCGCCAAACAAACAAATTGGTCGTACAGCCGTCGATCCGATTCGCTCTCCATCAGAATCGTCGGCAACACGGGTTCAATCAGTGTCAAGCTGCGAACGCAACTCGCCACCGGCGAGTCAGTCGCAATCTTGAATGCGAGCGCGCCGCCGTAGGAATGCCCGACAAGATGTATAGGCCCCATAGCTTCGCTAAAGCAATCGCTCAGCAAATCGACTTCCTCTGCCATGGTGGTCGGCAGCAAGAACCGCCCCACATCATTATTTCCAAAACCGGAAATATCCGGCGTGATGACCTGATGCTTGCTCGTAAGTTCCCCAGCAAGACGACTCCATTGATGGCCTGAGCTTAGTGAGCAATGCAGCGCAATCACGGAGGTGGCGAAGCCTGGTTCAGTAGCGGCTTGGGCGGAAGTTATCATAGCGTGATTCCTAATTGGTCTGCCCATTAGAGTTCTCCATCGGTGGAAGTGAGGAGTTGATGAGGGGGCGTTTCACCGCTTGGTGATGACGACCTCCAGATATTCGCTCGGCACCACCATGGTGCCGTCACCGGCTCTGTTCATGCGTACGATCAGCGCGTGCAGATCGTTTCTGAGATTTTCCTGGGTCGGCGTATCCAGTGCTGCGAATGCTTTTAAAACTGGGCCGTAGAAGGTCTTGAAGACGTCCAGAAAATGCTCGGGCGATCGATAACGGAAGTTGAACAGGCGCGGCTCGACCTTGATCGAACTGGCGTCGGCCTCAAACATTTCCTTGAGGCATGTGCGGGTGCCCCAGAGCGCCGGCGATTTAGCGCCAGCCGCAGGCGGCAAGTATCTCCCGAGCGTCTTGAAGACCTGTCCGATGAAGCCTTCCGGCGTCCAGTTTGCGAGACCAATCTTGCCGCCGGATTTGCAGACCCGTAGCAACTCAGCGGCCGCCTGGCTCTGGTTGGGCGTGAACATCACGCCGAACGTGGACACAACCGCGTCGAAAGCGGCGGTTGCAAAAGGCAGACTTTCGGCGTCCGCTTCAATGAAATCGATTGACAAACCATCCGCAGCTGCGCGCGCGCGCCCGCAGTCAAGCAAAGCCGGAACATAATCGGTTGAAGTGACCTCGCACCATCGGCGAGCCGCAGCCAGGCTAGCCATGCCGTTTCCGGCGGCCACGTCGAGTACCTTTGAGCCTGAGCGCAGATCGAGCGCCTCGCAAAGTTCCTCCCCGACGATTTGCAGGGTCGTGCCGACAACCGCATAATTACCCGATGACCAGGCAGCTTGCTGCCGAATTTTCAGGGCGGCTAGATCGGTTGTCGCGGTGATATTGGAATTGCCGGGTTGTCGTGCAGGTGTCATTGTCGCTTCCATGGCTCTCTCCTTTTCGGGATCTGCACCCGGTCAAGGGTGATCCGACCGGTGAACCCAAGATGAGCGGGCGCGGGCCTAAAAGATTTGAGAGCACCTTGAATTTGCCCTGAGGCGGGCTTGATTGTTTCTTGAGGGTCTTCGGGGCCCAGGATTTTCAGCGTGCAATTTGCCTTTTCAAATCATGTACTTGATACCAGCCGCCAGGAGCTGAGCTGTGACGGCGAGGACGTGCCGATCGAGCCGCAAGTGTTCAATCTGTTGCAGTATCTCGTGGAAAATCGCGATCGGGTCGTCAGCAAGGACGACCTGTTCGACAAGATCTGGGAAGGACGAATTGTCTCGGAGTCGACGCTGACCAGCAGGATCAACGCGGTTCGCAAGGCAGTCGGCGACAGCGGCAGGGATCAGCGGTTGGTCCGCACCATCGCGCGTAAGGGATTCCGCTTTGTCGGCGACGTGCGCGTGAGCCAGCCCGAGATGAAGCCGGGCGAAGGTTTGGCAAATCACTCAAACAAGGACAATCTCTTATCTCTCGACCGGCCCGCCATCGCGGTGTTGCCGTTCACAAATATGAGCGAAGAGCCCGAACAAGAATATTTTTCGGATGGCATTAGCGAGGATATCATCACAGCACTTTCGAAGCTGCGCTGGTTTTACGTAATCGCGCGCAACTCCTCGTTCGCGTACAAGGGAAAATCTTTTCACTTGAAGCAGATCGGCGAAGAGCTTGGCATCGGCTATGTCGTCGAGGGCAGCGTTCGCAAGAGCGGCGATCGTGTTCGCATCGCGGTCCAGTTGAACGATGTGACCACCGGGAGTCATATTTGGGCGGAGCGCTACGACAGAAGTCTCGCAGATGTTTTTGCCGTGCAGGACGAAATCGCTCAGGCGATCGTCGCCGCTATAGAACCGCAACTCTACGCGGCTGAAAACTTCCGGGCCCGGCGCAAGCCGCCAGACAGCATGGACGCCTGGGATCTTGTGATGCGCGCGCTGTCTCACTACTGGCGCGTGACGCGGCAGGACAACATGGTTGCCCAAGCGCTGCTGGAGAAGGCCATCAATATCGACCCGAACTATGGTCGGGCGCTGGGCGTGCTCGCCACCTGCCATACTTTCAGCGCCCACATGGGCTGGGAAACGATGGCGAAAGCTGTGCCGGTCGCCGAACGGGCGGCGTTGGCAGCGATTCGCGCCGATAGCGAGGACGCCTGGGCCCACTACGCACTTGCCAGCGTCTACCTGTTCAATCGCCGGTTCGAGGATTCGCTCGCTGAATTCGAGGTCGCGCTCGGACTGAATCCCAACTTCTCCCCGGCCAGGGGATATTACGGGGTCGCGTTGACCTATTGCGGGCGATGGGAAGAGGGTGACCGTGCCGCGCGGCATGCGCTCCGGCTCAGCCCACGCGATCCGTTCGCCGCGATCTATTGTGGTGTTGCCGCCTATTCGCAATTCGTCGGGCGCAATTACGAAGAAGCGATGCGCCTGTCCCGGGAAGCGTTGCGGCATCGCGCCGACTTTGTCGGTGCACACCGGGTGCTAACCGCGGCGGCCGCGGCGGGCGGATTTGATGACGCCGCAAGTGTAGCACTGAAAGAACTGCGGCGCGTGCAGCCGGACATATCACTTGAGTGGATTGCTAACGAGATGCCGTTCAAGCACGAAAAGGATCGCGTTTGCTATCTGGACGGCTTTCGTCGTGCCGGCTTGCGTTAGCTTCCAAAATCCAGCGGCCTTGGTTTTCGATTCATGTTGGCCTGTGGTTACGAAACGGAAATGGCGCGATGTCCGGCCAAATCGCGCGCTACGCCGGAAACTCGCTGCTCAGCGGAACCGCGTCCCGTGTTTGCAATCTTATTGACTTGATCTTTTTTAAGCTGCTTCCGCGGAGCACCGACCGGGCGCGGCGGGTCGGGCGATGTCCGCTGATCGGGGATAGCGTAATGGCCGATCAAATGCCGAGCAGACGCTGGTAGGCGAAAAGAGCAGGCGCTCCACCGGTATGGATGAAAATAACATCGGTGTCGGGTGGCCATCGTCCCTCCCGAACAAGCGCGATCAAGCCAGCCAATCCTTTGCCAGAATAGACTGGGTCAACGGGCAAGGCTTCGAGCGCCCCGGCAAGCTTGATGGCCTCGATGGTTGCCGCATGCGGCACCCCATAAGCGGGACCGGCGTGCCCGGCGACGACCTCGACGTCGTTCTCGTCGAAACGAACGCCTATCAAATCGGCTGCGGCTGTTGCGAAGGCGATGACGTTGGAACGCACGCGCTCGGGTTCGGCATCGATGTCGATGCCAACGATCCGCGTCTCGGGCATAGCAACCGACGCGCCGACAACAAGACCGGCCTGTGTTCCCGCGCTACCGGTGCAATGTAAGATCGCGGCGGGCCGAACGCCGAGTGCCCGTGACTGTTCGGCGATCTCCACGATTGTTGATGCGTAGGCGATCGCGCCGAGTGGATTGGAAACACCATAAGGGACATAGTAAGGCCGACGACCTTCTTCCCTGAGCCGGTTGCTCAGCTCCTCAATCGCCGCATTGCGATTTCCTGTCCACGGCACATCATGAAGACGCGCGCCGAACAACCGATTGAGCAGCGCGTTTCCCGATGTCCCGTATTCGGGGGTCGGCGGAGCCAGACGACCGTGGTAGACAGCTAGATGACACTCCATGCCAAGCTTGGCTGCCGCGGCGGCAACCTGGCGCTGGCTGTTGGACTGGACGACGCCACCGGAGACCAGTACGTCAGCCTTAGATGCAACGGCCTCGTGAAGGACATAGTCGAGCTTGCGCAGTTTGTTGCCGCCAAAGCCAAGACCGGTCGCGTCCTCACGCTTTACCCATAAGCGCGGCCCGCCCAAATACGCGGTAAGGCGCCTCATTGGCTCGAGAGGTGTGGGTAGGCTGGCGAGCCCAATACGCGGAAATACCGACAGCTTGGAGGCAAGAACCGATGCGTCTTTGGTCGTCATAACGCCAAGATTTAAATGGGACTGCCGACTTCCGCAACGGCGCTGGGGTCTGATAGAGCAAGGTCTTTCGCGGCCTTTCGTTAAGCTGCCTTGCGATCGCGCTAAGCTTGGCCTGGCTATACAGGGACAGATCGGTGCCACGCGGAAGATACTGGCGCAGCAATCTGTCTTTTCGTTTGATCCCGCTGCCAGGGACAGCGAGGATCACAGAAGTAGACGTTGACCTCGATGGCCGCGCTCGGTGTCCTTGCGCCGACCTCGGCAGATGCCCGTGGGGGCCTGAAGGCGGTCAAGCGGCCAAATTTGAGGAACCGCTACGACGCACTCGTCGAGCTGCTCGACCAAGAAGAAGCCGAGCCGACACGGAAGGCCGTGAAACCGCGCGATACCGGCAACAACGCGCACTTCACGGTAATCTGAGACTCGTCACAGAGCCTTGGTGCTAGTTTGCGTCGAGGCAAGTTCGCCGTCCTATACGGTCCAAGAGCATGCCCGACAAACCAAAAAAACTGTGCGTTTTGGCCAAGAGCGGCCCGCTGATTGCGCTGGCCATCGCGACGGGAATGGTGCTTGGCATTGTCGGGCCCACCTCGGCGCAGTTCTTCGGCGGATTTCAGCAGCGCCCGCAGCCACAACGCGGTGGCGGCGGGTTCGGTGGCGGCTGGTTTGGTAACAACCTGTTTGACCCGTTCCAGCAGTACGCGCCCCAGCCTCGTTGGGATAGGCGGCAAGCACAACCGGCCGTGCGCGAGGATTTTTCAAAGGCACCGCCGCCCCAGAAACATGACACTGCACCGCAGAGCCAAATACTCGTGCTCGGTGACGCCATGGCGGACTGGCTCGCCTATGGTCTTGAAGACGCTTATACCGATCAGCCGGAAATGGGCGTAATCCGCAGGCACAAGACCGCCTCTGGCCTCATCAAGTATCAGCCAAAGGGCGATCCGGCCGACTGGGCCGCCGCGGCAAAGGGCATCCTCGCCACTGAGAAGCCGGACGCCATCGTCATCATGCTCGGGTTGGACGACCGCGTGGCGATGCGCGAGCCGGCAGTCGATAAATCCGACAACAAGTCGTCGGACAAAAGGGCCGACAAGAAGGATGTCAAAGCCAAACCGGAGGCCAAGCCTGCGGACGGAAAACCTGGCGTCAAACCGGGCGGCGGTACAGACGCCGCCGCGAAGCCCGTGGACAGGTCGGCCGATACCGAATTGTCACCGGAGGATGCCGCCGACAATGGCGCATCGCCGGCCATCGCGCCGCAGAAGAGCACACGCTCGGCGAACGGCCCTGTCGAGTTCCGCGACGAGCGCTGGATCGAACTTTACAACAAGAAGATCGATGAAATGATCGGTGTGCTGAAGTCCAGGGGCGTGCCGGTGCTGTGGGTCGGCCTGCCCGCCGTGCGCGGCGCCAAGGCGACCTCGGACGCGCTGTTCCTGGATTCGCTGTACCGCGAGGGCGCGGCCAAGGCCGGTATCACCTATGTCGATGTCTGGGACGGTTTTGTCGACGAGGCAGGGCGCTTCCTGCAGCAGGGCCCCGACTTCGAAGGCCAGATCCGGCGCCTGCGCTCTTATGACGGCGTCTATTTCACCAAGGCCGGCGCGCGCAAGCTTGCGCATTATGTCGAACGCGAGATCACGCGGCTGCTGGCGGGGCGCTCGGCGCCGATCACGCTGCCAAGCGAACCCGGAACCCCCGACGCCAATGCGCTGCCGGGCCAGCCGGCGCCGCGCCCGTTGGCGGGACCGATCCTGCCGCTGGTTGCATCCTCCGTCGGCACCGATCAATTGCTCGGCGGTCCGGGATCGCAGCCAGCGGCGATCGATGCGCTGGCAACGCGTGTCTTGGTCAAAGGTGAGCCCTTGTCGGCGCCGGCCGGTCGCGCCGATGATTTTGCCTGGCCGCGCCGCGAAATTGGAGACGAACGAGTAAAGAGTGAGCCGGCAATGGCATCGGCATTGCCCAATGTCGGCGCCCGGGTAACGGCGCGTGCGGCATCGCTAAAGCCGAAAAAGCATCGCAGCTGGAGGTGGGACCGGTCTTTTGCGCGCATCAATGTGTGGTAAGTGGCCCAATGCAGTAGGTGCGGATGGCAAAAGCGGTTGATGCCGGATGCTCGACATCCGACCTATAAAATTGGTTTTCGAAACGGCCCGCGGCTAGCTTGGCTGCGAGCGGATATGCTTTGATGCGGTGGACTGAATTTGCAAACCTGGGGGATTGTTGGGATGGCGGAGGAGCTAGCCTTCAAGGACGAGGCGGCGGCCGAGTATGACCGCGCCTTCGCGCACGTCACCGCGCATTTCATGCCTTTCCTATTGCGGGCCGCCCATGTCGCACCGGGTATGCACGTCCTTGACATCGCGACGGGCACCGGCCTTTCCGCCGAGGCGGCGCTCGCCGCCGTCGGCCCCAGCGGCCAGGTCATGGCAGCTGACGTCTCGCCGGCCATGGCAAAAAAGGCGCGTGAGCGTCTTGGCAAAGCGCCAAATGCGTCAGTCTCTGTCGAGGATGGGCAGGCGCTTTCGTTCGCGGATTCCAGTTTTGATGCCGTGCTGTGCAATCTCGGGCTGATGTTCTTCCCCGACCCGGTGCGGGGCCTCTCGGAGTTTCGTCGCGTGCTTCGCCCCGGCGGTCGTGTGGCCGTCTCGGTGAATACTGTCGTCGAGCGCTCTTACAATCATCAGATCAACGTAATGATCGCGCGACATATGCCCGGTCTGGCCGAGGCGGTTACTCGCACTTTCGCGCTCGGCGAAGAATCCCGGCTTACATCTCTCTTCAACGAGGCTGGCCTGGTGGACATCGAGACCCATATTGTCGGGCACACGTTCGTGCTGCCGTCATTCGATACCTATTACGGTCCCTTTGAACGCGGTGGGGCTTCCACTGGCCAGGCACTTGCCGCATTGCCGGACGAGATACGCCGCGCCGTGCGGGAGGAAGTACGGCGCGACCTCGCCGACATGGGCGGTCCAGTCGAGGCGAAGGCAGAGTATCGGATCGCCAGCGCGCGCAAGTAGCGGGCTGTTTGAGAACGCCCTTCCGGTGCAAGCGCCGACCAAATTCGACATTGGGAGTAACGCCATGGTGTTTCTCAAACACCTACCGCGTCCGATCGCGCCGTCCTTCAGCGAGGCATTGCGCATCGATACGCGGGCCGGCTCCTGGATTTTCATTTCCGGCCAGGTCGGCGGGCCAATGCCGCCTGATGAGGGCGACCGGTTTTACGCGGACAGAAATGGGTTGTCGGGCTCAGCCCACGTTGGCAGACTGGAGCTGGTCGCCATTGCTGGGGAGCATGCGCATGTCACGCCGCGGCGAAATCGAACGGTCGTCAGCTGTGAAAAAAGCTGAACCCTTCGCGGAAGAGCGCGCGGCACGCCGCCGCAAAATCATCAACAAGATAATGAACGTGATTGTAGTGGTTGGGATCGCTATCGATCTGTTCTTCGCCATCCTCTACTCCGTGCTCGACACCCGAGCCTACGCCATCGCTATCGGCGTGAACCTCGCGACTGCGGCCCTGTGGGCCATGACACCCTTATTCCACCGCTTGCCGGGCCCATTCGCCGGTGTCTGGTTTCTTGGCGTATTTATTGCGGCAATGCTGAGCTTCACGTTGTTGCTTGGACACGCATCGGGGTCACATTTGTTTTTGATTCTCGTCGCGATCTTTTCGCTGATCTTCCTGGGCCCTCGTCCGATTGCACTACCGGTGCTCACGACCCTGGTCGCCTGGGGAGCGTTCGTCGTCGCGGCCAAGGCTTTGCCTCGTTGGCCGTCCCACATCCCGATGTTGATAGATGAGTCAGAAGCCCTTTTCTACGTCACATCAGCACTGACGATGTGTGTGCTCTTCCTGACCACCCGATATTCAATCCATCTGGTTGACACAGCCGAAGCGGCGCTGGAGCGCGAATTTCGTCGTTCAGACGCGCTCCTCCTGAACATTCTCCCCGCGCCGGTGGCTGAACGACTTAAGTCGGGCGAACGGATCGCTGATGGATACGATTGCATCAGTGTGCTCTTCGCGGACATCGTCGGATTCACGGCGGCCGCGCGTCAGGCCGGCCCGGAGGCGACGGTAGGTATGCTGAACCGCTTCTTCTCCGTCGCGGACGAACTCGCCCAGCGGCTCGGTTGCGAGAAGATTAAGACGATCGGCGACTGCGTCATGGCGGCCGCTGGTTTGCCCGAACCCTCTGTCAGCCACGCCGAGATGCTCGCCCGCTACGCGCTTGATCTCAGGGAGACGATGGAGGGAGAAGCCTTCGCGGGCGCGCCGCTCAAATTGAGGATTGGAATTCATTCGGGCCCGGCGGTCGCGGGTGTGATCGGCCGCAGCCGCTTTGCTTACGATTTGTGGGGCGATACCGTCAACGTGGCCTCGCGAATCCAGCATGCGGCCAAGCCCGACGAAATTCAGCTTTCGAATGCGACACGCGAGCTCCTCGGCGCGAGTTTTTCCTGCACTGCAGCTGGCGAAGTCGAGACACGGGGAGCGGGTCGGGTAGGCGTCTGGCGTCTGGATCGCGAACTTGAGAGGCTCACTTAGATGCTCCTGCCGTCCGCGTGAGGAGAATGTCAGATCGCGCAGTCATGGCGGTTATTTTTGCTCACTATAAGTCCGCCAATAATGTGCGGGCGTCCAGGCGATTCGCTCGTTTCCAAGCCCTCGCCAAACCAGCCCCCGAGGTGGCACGCCGAGCATGTGCTCGGCACCGGTAGCAACGCCCAGCCCGTCAAGCCGCCAGCAGCTCGTCGAGCAAAAGAAGCCCGGCTCGAGGCCGGGCTTTTCGTTCATTGGCCCTTGTCCGAGTGGCCCAGTCGCACGGCGAGGGCTCAATTCCATCCACAGCCGAGGCGCGAAGTGTTAAGCTCCAATACGGCGTCCAGTCTTTAGAGGGATAGATGCGACGGCGGGATTTCACTGCAGGGCTTGGCGTTGGCGTCCTATGGCCGCTGTTTGCGTTGGCAGATCCGCCCGTATTGGTGCCCTTGGTCGGATTTCTGAACTCCCAATCGGCCAGTGATTACCAGCGCCAATTGGCGGCCTTTCGTGACGCGCTCGCCGAAGCTGGCTACGTTGACGGCCAAAACGTGAATATCGAATATCGCTGGGCGGACAACCATACCGATCGCCTTCCTGCGATGATGGCCGAGCTCGTGAATAAAAAGGCGTCCGTGATCGCCGCGACCAGCACACCAGCCGCGCTCGCGGCGAAGGCCGCCGGTACAAAAATTCCAATCGTCTTCGAGACTGCATTTGACCCGATCGAGCTTGGCCTCGTCACAAACCTCAACAAACCAGGCGAGAACATTACTGGCGTTACGCAACTCAACTCACTCGTCACTCCGAAGCGGCTGGAATTGCTGCACGAGCTCGTGCCAAAGGCCGGCGTCCTGGCCCTCCTCGTGAATCCGACCAATCCGGCACTCGCGGGGACCGAAACGAACGAAGCCATGTCGGCGGCCAAAGGCTTCGGCATTACCCTTCATGTTCTGAATGCCAGCACCGAGGCTGATTTCGAGGGCAGCTTCGCCAAGCTGACCGAGCTCGGCGCGGGTGGGCTCGTCATCGGCGCCGACCCCCTGTTCACCAGCCGAAGCGCACGGCTCGGGGAGATCGCGGCGCGTCACGCTATGCCCGCGGTTTTTGAAAACCGTTCCTTTGCCGCAGCCGGTGGACTGGCGAGCTATGGCGGCAATCTCATCGATTCTTACCAGCTAACGGGTATATACGTCGCTCGCATCCTCAAGGGAGAAAAGCCAGCCGATCTGCCGGTCCAGCAAGGCACCAAGCTCGAACTATTCATTAACGCAAGATCGGCGAAGGCGCTTGGCATCACAGTTCCGCTGCCCCTGTTGGGTCGCGCAGACGAGGTGATCGAGTGAAGAAGTTATTTCCGACCCTGAGCCGACATCGACCGCCATGCAGCAATGTACCCGTCGCATCGCGGACATATGGTTGGTTCGAAGTCGACCCGAACAAACCAAAGAACGCCGCGATCGCGAGGGTGAGAGCAAGCAAAGAGACGGCCGGCTACGTAACGGACACGATCAAGTTTTTCGACGATCAGGAACGCAAACAAATCCTGGATCAGGTTTTGAGCGAGCTAGATTCCAAGCTTGTGGTGCAGCGCGTCGCGTGAAAGCCATTCGAAGGCTTCGGTCCTGCGAATTGATCAGGAAAATTGGTCATAGACGGCGTGCGCGATCATAATGGTTGCGACAATCGCCATAAGGCCGGTTACCAGATCCATGGAAGCATCTCCCGCATGCCCGCCGGATTGAGACACTTAACTCGACAGCGCGCGTTTTCGAAATTCCTGGAGACGAGCAAAGCAGTAATCACGGTAAAGGTTTTCCACTAGTGCCCACATGCCCGAATCCCCCTGTTAGTCCTGGCGAAGGCTAGCGTCGATCTGTTTCAGGACGACTTCGCGCATCGGGAAATTGGTTTCGAAAGCGCGTCACTTATGGACGCTAATCGAGGTTTCCATTCACGTTCGCATTCACCCCCGCGCAGTGCGCCGCAGGGAGGGTTGCCAATCCGCGCGGTGAAGCCTTTTAGGACAAGGCGAGCCCGATCAACCAAATCGCGGCCCAGGCTAATCCGGCCAACCAAGCGACCATCGTGACTCCAATCGAGGTCAGCCATAGCCTAACAGTCCATTTGGGTCTCAGGCGCACGGCTGATTTTCCCCGGGAACGAGATTGCGATGCGAAGCCAACTCGGTCCGAAGGCAGTCGTTCCCGCGGGGAAGTCGGCGCGCGCCCCGCACATGCAGCCGCCGACGGCGCGAGGCTGAGCCCGTGCCGATCCGATCGCAAAAGTCTTGCGGTGCCAAGACCCCCCATATCCCTCGGCAGGCCAAGGCACCCGCGCCGCTGACCGAGCGCGGGGCATCTTGTTGCCGCGCTTTTGCCCGTCGCGTCGTTATGCCTGGAGAAGCGATTCATCGAGCTCATCGTCCAACAATATTTCGGGCCGAGTTGTGGAATTGCCTGCTCCAATTTTGCCGGGCTCGCGTACGGCGCCCCTGATTAAATTGACGGTAAAATTGTGATATCATCGCACAACAACCTGACCGGGAGGCGGCAAGGCTGACGCGACAGGCTCTCTAGCCGGGGAACCCTGTTATCAAGACAAGGAGCGAGCGAGGCGGCGCACCAGTTTGCCCTGGGCATCAAAAAAATGCCAATTGTATCCGTTGTCAGCGACCGTCATAGTTGCACAATAAACGGCCGGGAAGTCTCAATGGGCCGCGAAACAACGGAGCGGGAGGCCTTGCCATGCAGGATGTAGAAAAGCGTGCGATCGGCAAGGTGATGCGGCGACTGATACCGTTCCTGATCCTGTGCTATTTCGTTGCCTATCTCGATCGCGTCAACGTCGGTTTCGCCAAGCTGCACATGAACCAGGCTCTTGGTTTTAGTGAGGCAGCCTTCGGGTTGGGCGCCGGACTGTTCTTCATCGGGTATTTCCTGTTTGAGGTGCCTTCAAACATCTTTTTGGAAAAGGTCGGCGCGCGCGTCTGGATCGCCCGCATCATGATCACCTGGGGAATCGTATCGGCCGCCTTCGCCTTTATTCCCTCGATATCAGTAGCGACGGGTGTTCCAAAGGAGGGGGTTTTCTATTCTCTTCGTTTGCTTCTCGGCGCCTGCGAGGCCGGCTTCTTTCCGGGCATCATCTTCTATTTGACCCTGTGGTTTCCAGCGGTGTACCGCGCTAGGGTCATCAGCCTGTTCATGCTGGCAATTCCGATTTCATCAATCATCGGGTCACCTATCTCCGGGATGCTGCTCGGCCTGACTGGTTGGGGACTGGAGGGTTGGCAGTGGCTGTTCATACTCGAGGCGGTACCATCGGTTCTGGTCGGTGTGGGCGTCTTGATCTACTTGACCGATTTTCCTCACCAGGCCCGCTGGCTGCAAGGAGATGAAATCGCCTGGTTGGAAGACGTGCAAACCACCGAGAAGAAAAACAAGGAAAGGGTCGAACACCTCTCGTTGTGGCAGGCACTTACGGATGCCCGCATTTTTCAATGCGCCCTGGTTTATTTCTGCCTGAATGCGGCCAGTTACGGCGTAGCCTTCTTTCTGCCGACCATCATCAAGGGCTTTGGCGTCAGCGATACTCAAACCGGATTGCTTGCCGCGCTGCCTTTTGTTTTTGGGGCCGTCGGCATGGTTCTGCTTGGCCGTCATTCCGACAGGACCATGGAGCGAAAAGGTCACGTCGCTGTGGCGCTTCTGATGGCCGCGGTGGGAATCGGGTTGTCGGGCATGGTTTCCAATCCCGTCATCGTCATGGCCTTGCTTTGCTTCGCGCAGATCGGCGTCTCCTCAGTACCACCGATGTTTTGGCCACTACCGGCAAGCCTCTTGACTGGAGCCTCGGCCGCCGCCGGGATAGCGGCGATCAACTCGCTCGGCAATCTGTCTGGCTTCGCCGGTCCTTATGCGATGGGCTATTTGAAGGATTTGACCGGCGATTTTACCGCTGGCCTGCTTTTTCTGTCGGGGTGTGCGTTGCTGGGCGCGGTTGTTGCCGTGATGCTTCGTATTGACGTGAAGCGTGAGCAGCTATCGGGCGAAATCGCGACGGCCCATTAGTGCGATCCTGTGTACGAATCAAGTGTCTGTCTTCCCCGGAACAAGGGAGATGGGCTTGAGGTTGTGTCTTTCGGGAGGAGACTATGCGAGCGGCCGCAGACGAACCGCTGGCGAGGTATGCTCTTGCCTTTGTCTTGGCAGGCGGACGAGGAAGCCGGCTGCTGGAGCTGACGGATAAGCGTGCCAAACCGGCCGTCTACTTCGGGGGAAAGTCGCGTATTGTCGATTTCGCGCTTTCGAACGCTTTGAACTCCGGGATTCGCCGTATCGCTGTCGCGACCCAATATAAGGCTCATAGCCTCATTCGCCACCTTCAAATGGGCTGGAACTTTTTTCGCCCCGAGCGCAACGAGAGTTTCGACATTCTTCCGGCCAGCCAGCGCGTCTCTGAAACGATGTGGTACCTCGGCACGGCGGACGCCGTCTACCAAAATATCGATATCATTGAGAGCCACGCGTGCCGATATATCGTGCTGCTTGCCGGCGATCACGTCTACAAGATGGATTACGAGATGATGCTCCAGCAGCACGTGAGCCAGAAGGCAGACGTCACGGTTGGCTGTCTCGAAATGCCTCGGGTTGAGTCAAGCGCTTTCGGGATTATCGACGCTGACGAGAATGATGTCATCCGGTCCTTCCTTGAGAAGCCCGCTGATCCTCCTGCAATGCCGGGAAAACCGGATAAGTCGCTTGCGAGCATGGGAATCTATGTCTTCGATACGAAGTTTCTTTTCGACCAGTTGAGACGCGACGCAAGTGACTCCAATTCGAGTCACGATTTCGGCAAGGACGTCATACCTTACATCGTAAGACACGGCCGTGCGGTTGCTCACCAATTCAGCCGATCATGTGTACGGGGCAACGACCAGCGCAGTTATTGGAGGGATGTCGGGACAGTGGACGCTTACTGGTCGGCCAATATCGATCTCACAAACGTCGTGCCCGAACTCGATCTCTACGATAGATCGTGGCCGATCTGGACATACGCCGAAATCACGCCACCGGCGAAATTTGTTCATGACGAAGAAGGACGGCGCGGAGAGGCCGTTACCTCCCTGGTGTCCGGTGGCTGCATCGTATCTGGCGCCGCGTTGCGGCGATCGCTGCTTTTCACGGGCGTTCATCTTCATTCATATGTCAAAGTCGAGAATGCTGTAATTCTTCCCTATGTTGATGTTGGTGAGCGCGCACGCTTGCGGAATGTCGTCATTGATCGAGGCGTCCGCATTCCGGAAGGACTGGTCGTCGGCGACGATCCGGAACTCGATTCAAGGAGATTTCGAACGACGCCGGGAGGGGTCTGTCTGATTACGCAATCGATGATCGACGGGCTGAAGGCATGAAATCCATTCGCGTCCTGTCGGTCGCTTCCGAAATATTCCCCTTGATAAAGACCGGCGGACTCGCCGACGTTGTCGGCGCACTTCCGATTGCGTTGAAGGCCGAAGACATTGACACCTGCACACTCGTGCCTGGTTACCCCTCCGTATTGAACGCACTTCGGGTGGCGGCGCCCGTCCTTGAGCGGAAACCTTTTTTCGGAGGAACCGCACGTCTTCTAAGAGGCTCGCACAACGGGCTTGATCTGTTTGTGCTTGATGCGCCTCATTTATTCGCGCGGCCCGGCAATCCCTATTTGTCACCTGAGGGTTTGGATTGGCCCGATAACGGTACACGATTTGCAGCGCTGGCGCGCATGGCTGCCAACATTGGCCTCGGTGCCGTTCCCACGTTTGTGCCGGACGTTGTGCATGCCCATGACTGGCAGGCTGGACTTGCGCCAGTACACCTAAGGTACAGTCGTGAGCAGAACCCGGGCACGGTCATGACCGTGCACAACCTGGCCTATCAGGGGAGATTTCCGCGGGAAATGTTGAGCGAATTCGACCTGCCGGCGGAGGCGTTCACGATAGACGGTGTGGAATACTATGGTGGGATAAGCTTCCTGAAGGGCGGTCTTCGGCTCGCAGACCGCATAACGACAGTTTCTCCGACTTATGCCAGGGAGATTCAGACCGATGAGGGTGGCATGGGATTGGGTGGCCTTCTGCGCGAACGAGTGGCCGACCTTCGAGGAATTCTAAATGGCATCGATACGTCGGTTTGGAATCCAGGCTCGGACCCTCACATTGCCGAGCGTTACGATGTGGACCACCTTCAGAATCGGATAGCCAATAAAGCGGCCTTACAGCGACGATCAGGTCTCGAACCCAAGCCGGATGCGTTTCTGCTTGGCGTAATCAGTCGTATGTCTTGGCAGAAGGGACTCGATCTCCTTCTCGATAACGTCCCGGTCATTGCAAGCGAAGGAATGCAATTGGTCGTGTTAGGGACCGGCGACGCCGATCTTCAAGATGCCTGTCGCGCGGCCGCACATGCCAATTCAGGAAAAATTGCCGCATTCATTGGCTATGATGAAAGTCTGGCGCACCTGATCCAGGCTGGTGCCGACGCGATCATCGTTCCGTCTCGGTTCGAACCTTGCGGCCTGACCCAACTTTGCGCGTTGAGGTACGGAGCGGTTCCTGTTGTCTCGGGAGTCGGCGGTCTCGAGGACACCGTTGTCGATACGAATGTCATTGGCGGCGAGAGCGAAACTGGCTTCAAATTTTCACCGGTCACGATCCAAAATCTCGCTGGTGCGCTACGAAGGGCCCATGCGACATTCCGGGACAAAGCGGCGTGGTACCGACTTCAGCAAACCGGGATGTCGAGGGACGTCTCTTGGCGGGATCGCGCGATGCGCTACGCCGATCTATATCGTGAAATCGCTCGCCGGCGGCTCGCCTAGTTCGTCAAGACGACAAAACGGATCGGGCAGGGCGACGTTCCGGGAACGACACAGGAGCTCTCTTCAAATATTCAGAACGATTGCGTCTTGTTCGCTGACAAGAATTTGCACCGGGACAGCAATGGAAAGCGGCCACGCCGGATCGAGGCCAAGGTTCCTGGACCGAGATTTGTTACATTTTGGACAGACATGGTGGCATGAAGGTGCTTCTTAGTGAGCTTTCATTGCCAAGACATACTTGCGATTGCCCGGCGGTTGGATGCCTCCCCGCCGGGCTTTTTTCGTCTCGGCGGGCAGCGTGTGGTCGAAGACACACTGCGGTTGTGCTCGTTTCCGACCCGGCTTAATTGGGGCGTATCGGCGATTTGTTTATCCACATTGCCAGCGCTCAGAAGGAATATTCTTGTTTGCCCAATACTCTCCATCGTGCGATCATGGTTTGGTCAAACCTGTTGCCTGCATTGAGTGTTCTCGTGGCAGAAATCAGACGGCTCTCGTCCGGACGCCGTTGGACGGCCGGGGACGGACCTCCAGTGAACTTTTGAGGTGTTCACCGCAAAGGCCTGTGATGGAAACGGCTGGGTTTGGCAAAGCGAAGACTTCCGCCTATGACAGCGTTCGGAGCGCGGCCACCTACTTGGCCGGACTCTCAACGATCGCCGCGAGTTACATTGGCCTTACCTGGTCCGCGCTCTTGGTGCCCGCAATTAACCCGGCCGCGACTCCATTGTGGCCACCAACCGGGTTCGCGCTCGCGCTGATTCTGCTGGGCGGCTACCGGACTTGGCCGGCGATTTTAGCGGGGCCCTTTTTATCTCACCTCCTGGCCAGCCAACCGCTCATCGAGTGTGGCTCCATCGCGATCGGTACTCTCCTCGGCGCGTTTGCAGGGACATGGCTGATTGTTCGCTGCTCGAATGGTCGCCAGACGTTCGATACCCCCTCCGGTATCGCAAAGTTTGCCATAATTTCCTTTGCTCCGACCGCGATGATTAGTTCAGCCATCGTCCTGGCAGGATTTCTTATCACCAACCAACCAGGTTCCTCGGACGCAATCGCTACCTGGTCAACCTGGTGGCTTGCAGACGCGGCTGGATCTGTGGTGATTGTTCCGGTCCTCGTGCTCTGGGCGATGATGCCTTTACGTGGTTCGTCCAGACGGAGTTCTTGGAATTGGTCGCGGTCTCTATTCTCGTGGCCATCATCGGGATCATTGCTTACAGTCCGCTTGTCGGCAGTAATCTTGTCAGCGAAGATCTCAATGTCCTGCCGCCACATCGCGGCCTTCTTGGCTTCATGATTTTACTGCCCTTGATGTGGGCTGGCTTGCGGGGCAATCGACGCAGCGTCGCCACGGCCGCAGTTATTTTCGTTGGATTGGCCGCGTGGGGCTTCTCGATGGGTGGCGACCCCTTTTCGAGAACGGATCTGAATGGGGCCCTATTATCATTGTTCGTGCTTTCGATCAGCGTGTCAGTGCCGCCCCTGGCACTAGCTGCAGCAATTGCGACACGCCAAAAAACCGAAGCCCATCTGCTTTCCGTGCAGGACCAATTGAACCGCCAGATTGAACGGAAAAATCTGGCTCTCGACAGCGCCAAACGCCACTTCCAATTTCTCATCAACGGCGTTGTCGATTACGCAATCTTTGCGCTCGACAAAGAAGGCCACGTTACAAGCTGGAATAGTACTGCCCAAAAAATCATGGGGTACAGTACGGAAGAAATTGTCGGCAAGCATTTCGGGATATTTTATCGACCTGATGAGCGCCGCGCGGGCTCGCCAGCCCGCACGTTGGAGTCGGCGATCCAAGAAGGCAAGCACGAGGTCGAGGGCTGGCGCACCAGAAAAAATGGCACCCCGTTTTTCGTTACCGGTTCGGTTTCCTCGTACCGCGATG
Organism: uncultured Alphaproteobacteria bacterium; assembly: GCA_963721935.1. Lineage (GTDB taxonomy): Bacteria > Pseudomonadota > Alphaproteobacteria > Rhizobiales > Xanthobacteraceae > Bradyrhizobium. The sequence continues at coordinate 103,523 of CAVRMY010000044.1, read as the reverse complement.
AATCTGGAAATCTGATCGGCTTTATCAATATACTCCGGGATGCAACCGAGCGGCGCGATGCCGAGGAGAAACTGGTCGAAGCGCGCGAACAGCTGGCAACGTCACAGAAAATGGAGGCGATCGGCAAATTGACCGGCGGGATAGCGCACGACTTCAACAATCTATTGATGATCATTGGAGGTAGCGCTCAAATCTTTGCACGCTTGCTCGATCCGAAGCTGCCTAAAGCAATCGAAGCCATACAGACCGCGGCAAAACGAGGCGAAACCCTGACGCGCCAACTGCTGACATTCTCTCGTCACCAGCATCTTAGCCCGACGGTCATCGATCTGAATGCTTCCATAAAGAACATGCGCACGATGATCGAGAGCTCGCTGCGCGGGAATATAGTGTACAATGAAAATCTTGGCGAGGGTGTTTGGCCGGTTAAAGTGGATCTCGCCGAATTAGAACTTTCGATTGTCAATATCGCGGTTAATGCTCGCGACGCAATGCCGAACGGCGGCGCGTTCACGCTATCCGTCAACGATGTGACGATAGACCAGGCAATCGGCGATAATCGCCTCAGGGGAGTCTTTTTTGCGATAGCGCTTGGCGACACAGGCACCGGTATTCCGCCGAATCTCATGTCCAAAATGTTTGATCCCTTCTTCACAACGAAGGAGGTCGGCAAGGGAACTGGGCTCGGTCTGTCGCAGGTTTACGGCTTTGCGCATCAAGCGGGTGGAACGGTGACGGCTGACAGCAAGGTCGGACAAGGAACGACGATTACGATCTATTTGCCGTACTGTGCGGACGAGGAAATCACCGGGCCCGTAGCCAAGACAGAAGCACGAGATTTCCAACGGCGGAGAGTCCTCGTTGTCGACGACAACGTTGATGTAGCCGAAGTAACCTCCTCGCTTTTCGAACATCTGGGCTATGAGACCATCTACCGCGATTCGGCCGAAGCGGCATTGAAATTGCTCGAAGCTGGTACGAAGATCGATCTCGTTTTCAGCGATATCGTCATGCCAGGGACCATCGACGGCGTCGGGCTTGCGAGAGAAATCGGATCGCGGTATCCCAATTTACCGGTAGCACTTACGACCGGTTACAGCGATGCAGCAATCGCAGCGCCGTCCAATTTGAGAATACTGCCCAAGCCGTTCGACGCCGAGGCGCTAAGAGATTTTATCCAGGATATTGCACCTCCGAAAGTAATGAAAACATCGGGTGTGCCGCTGGCCTCAAGCGGAGCCGATGCGTTACGCAAAACTTGATCGACCGAAAGCGACCTCATGCGACCCGGGTTATGAGCAGACGGCCTAAGTCGACCGCCTCCCATGCGGTGGATAGCGGGGATGGTTCCATTGTTGCCACAAACAGCAATTGACCTGCGGCTATATTGCGCGGCGGAGTTACGACATGGCCAATCGACCCAGCGATCTTGCACAACGTATGAGCAGCCGGGCGGAGCCGAGCGGCATGGTACGTCAGACGCTCCGGCTGCCGGTTGACGCGGCTCGGACCACGGCTCGTCAGATTATCAATCAGTGTCGTCAGGGCGATTACATGACGGTTGTTGAGCAATGGCGGCAACTGCCGGACGGCCGCATCGAATTCACCGTGCGTCGTTTGCGGGCGATTGATTAGAGTCTGGATCATGATGCGATCAAGTGGAATCGCATCATGATCTCATCCTCTTGTTTGGGCATGATCTCCGCGCAAACGCCGTTCGCGTTTGTCGCGAGGGAAAACCGGTTTCCACTTTTCCGGATCATGCTCTTGGTGACCGGCGACCAATCCGGACTACTCACCACCGCGTTCGCTGAAAAGACAGCGCCACCGGGGAAAGGCGTTGGGGTCCGACTGCGAGAGGGTAAAACGATTTCATGAAGCGTGAATGGCTAAAAGAAAAAGTTCCCGAAATCAGATGCGCCGCTTGCAACGGCACCGGATTTCTCAAAGTGAAGCAACCGGTCGAACCGGGTCGCAGAATCTATCCGGCGCCGTGCAAGGAATGCTCGGGCAAGGGGCGGCTCACGAGAAACGAAATTGGCGGGAACAGACTCGCCACTAAGATTCGCGCCAACTGAATGGCCGCGCTGACGGCACGACTATTTCGCGTAACCCTGAGAGCGCAGCCAGGCGATGCGGCGTTCGCCGTTCATCCACTCGTCGATCTCGCTTTTGCTTTTGAAACCCCGAATGTGAACCGGCTCGACACCCGGAACACCCGGACACTCGGCCAGGATATTCCAGTCGTCCTCGGCAATTCGCATGGGTTTGAAACTTACTTTCGCTTTGGCCATGCGCCGTTATGGCAACAATTCGAATCAAAATCAAAGGGTTTGCGTTGAGCGGAACCGGTGAACGATCACCGATCCCGCGCCAACTTCCGCCGCTCCCAGTGATGATCTCTGCGTGATGGATTGGATGGTAGTTTCATGTTTTCCCTCGCGACAAACGCGAAACGCGTTTGCGCGGAGATCAAGCTCAAACAGAGGGATGAGATCATGATGCGATTCCACTTGATCGCATCATGATCAGGTCTGGACGGCGTCGATCGAAAAGCCCGGTTGAAACCGCCGACATCACAGCGCCAGAACCAGCGCGGTCACTAGCGCGCACGCGATCACGAACGCGGCAATAATCTTCCATTACGCGGCGACATTTGGAAACTCCTTGCGGTGGATAAGGAGGACAAGGCGGCGGCGTTAACCTATGCAGCGGGCTGGAAGGGTAGACTGGCTTCATTCAGCTGATGGAGTAAGAGTATGTCAGCTCACAGTCTGCTCAACGATATCATGATGGCGCTTGGCGCTGCGGTGTGTGTCGGCATCCCGATGGCTGTGCTGATCATTTGGATTTGCTCCTGACGCTTGATCCGGTTCCCCGATGGCATGCTCAAATTCCTCGCACGAGCGTTCCCAGACCAGGACGGCATAGGCAGTCAGCAAGAGTGTGAAACCTCCTATTGCCGTGAAGTTGCCGGATACCTCCCCTCGACTGTGAGCCCGGAAACCGAGGTCGCTCTGGGCGGACTGGAAGCGCATCCATTCCCGCCGTCCCTTGAAAGTTGCCGGAGAACATCCATATAACATCCACAGACCATCCCGTTGGATGGCTAAAAGGGGTGTTTTCTTTGGCCGATAATGTACGCGAACTGCGACCCAGGACTACCGATACCGAGAAGATCACGGTCAACCTTGGCTATGTCGATCTCGGTCACGTCGATCTCATGGTGCAGGAAGGTTTCTATTCGAACCGGGCCGATTTCATCCGGACGGCGATCCGGAACCAACTCGAGCGCCATGCAGATGTCGTCAGGCAATGCACGGCCCGAAAGAGCCTGGACCTCGGGCTGCGAAATTTCAGCCGCGAGGATCTCGAAGCGGCGCAGCGCGCCGGCGAGATGCTGCAGATCAATGTTCTGGGCCTTGCCACCATCGCCCAGGACGTCACCCCCGAGTTGGCCCGCGCCACCATCGCTTCGATCTCGGTGCTGGGCGCCCTGCATGCAACTCCCGCGGTCAAGGCCGCTCTCGCCGATAGAATGAGGTGAAACGATGCTGAATCAACGCATGGTTCGTGAAGCAACCCGCCTCACGCGTGCCGGCCAACTGGTCGAGGCCACCGCGCTGCTGCAGCGCATGCTCCGCGGCGAGTGTGGGCCGGCGTTCCGCAGCACTGCCCCGGCTCCGCTCGCAAGGCTTGAGCCGCCGACCATCGACGCAAAGGCCCGCGTCATCGAGCAGAGCGAAGGAATGCCGATCGCGCAGGCGGCTTCCGTTCAACGAGCCAAACGCCGCGCGCCGCTCGACGGCGTGAAGAAGTTTTCCGCGCCCGGCCTGCGAAATCCGATCGGACGCGCTCCTCCGTCCACCTCGGATATCGTGCCCGATGGCACAAAATTCATCGAGAGCACCTTCAGCAACGCGGCAGGAAGCCGGACCTACAAGCTGTTCATTCCGAGCCGCTCTCGGGGACAACAGCTTCCTCTCGTCGTCATGCTTCACGGATGCACCCAGTCGCCGGACGATTTCGCCGCCGGCACCCGGATGAACTTCCTGGCGGAAGAGCAGAATTTCTTCGTGGTCTATCCCGAGCAGCCGAGCGCAGCCAACCCTGCGAAGTGCTGGAACTGGTTCCGCTCGGGCGACCAGCGGCGGGACGGGGGCGAACCCTCGCTGATCGCCGGCATTACCCGCCAGATCATGCGGGACCATGCGATCGATCCCAAGCGCGTCTACGTCGCGGGTCTGTCGGCCGGCGGGGCCGCCGCCGCCATCATGGGCGCGACGTATGCCGATCTGTACGCATCTGTCGGGATACATTCCGGCCTGGCTTGCGGCGCCGCCAGCGACCTTCCCTCCGCGTTGGTCGCAATGCGACAGGGAAACGGGTCCGGCGCAATCGGGGTTGGCCCTTCCGTACCGACCATCGTTTTTCACGGCGATCGCGACACTACGGTGCATCCCGATAACGGCGACCGGATTCTCGAGCTGTCCGCCAAAACAACGAGTGAGACAACGAAGGTGCTTCGCGGACGAATCCCGCACGGCCATGCCTATACCCGCACCATCCTTACCGACGGGGGTGGGTCGGCGATCTCCGAACACTGGGACATCCATGGTGCCGGACACGCGTGGTCGGGCGGCAGTCCCGCCGGCTCCTACACCGATCCGCAAGGGCCGGACGCGACGAGGGAAATGCTGCGCTTCTTCCTGCAGCATTCGCTCGAAGGGTAGCCGGACTTCACAGCGCGCTCACGTCGTAGCCGACTACGGGAGCCCCCAACCATCTCGGGGAACTAATGCTCCGTGGGCAGGTTTTTTTCCGGAAAACCACCTTCAAGAGCTCCTTCACGAAACGCTTAAGGACATCTGCTTCGCCGGGAAAAAATCCTGAGCGCGTTGCCGAAGATGGCCAAGGCGGCGCAGCCGCAGACCTCAAGGCCGTATTCCAGAAACATGAGACCGAGACCGAAGAGCAGCCCGTCGGGCACTGAATGAAATCACGCGCGCGTTGAGGCTGGCGGCATCCATCCGTCAGCCCGTGGGCGCACTTCCATCACGATCATCCGCCGACATTCCGCCTTTGTCATTCTTCGGAGCACTTGGCGGTGCTCGAACGTCTTTCCGCCTCATCGAGAGATGCACCATTGAATCGAAACTCCAAGCATCGGGGCAGAGGAGATTGCCGAGTCCCGTGGCCGGTGCGGCGGAGGGCTCAGCTACAGGGCTTGACGGAACTTTGCCAGGGTTTGGCGCGTTAAAAGTTCCCCGGCGCGTCGGCGTACCTCTGGTTCTGAAATGATGCCTTTTGACTATCATGTCGCTTCAGGGATCGCGCTGATCGCAATCGGCGCGGCCCTGGTTTGCGGCGCACTGATCTCGCGGCGTCGAGAGCAGACCGATCCGCCGGATGCTCGTGACGCCGACGCCGGCGAATTGCGCGCCTTCGTCGATTCGCTTCGCGGGACAGAGGAGGTAACGGAGACGAACGCTCGACCGCGAATTGATCGCATCCACAAATGAGCTCGTCCACGCCCGCGGCTAGAGCATGATCCGGAAAAGTGGAAACCGGTTTTCCCTCGCGACAAACGCGAAACGCGTTTGCGCAAAGATCATGCTCAAACAAAGGGATGAGATCATGATGCGATTCCACTTGATCGCATCATGATCTAAGCGCTGCTGCGTCCGACGGCGTCCGCCATCCGGGCTATTCGCTTGCCGCGCGGTGCCGGACTCCCAACTGTCGTGTCGACGTCGGTCCGGCGTTCAAGTTCGGCGTTAATCTTGGCACCGACCAGGATAACCATGGTGGATATCCAGATCCACGTCATGAAGCCAACCGCCGCACCAAGGGATCCATAGGTCTTGTCATAACTGCCGAAATGCGCCGTGTACCACGAAAAGAGAAGCGAAGCCGTTAACCAGGTCAGCGCGGCGAAGATGCTTCCTGGCGAAATCCAACGCCATTGCGGCTGCTCCCGGCTCGGACCGAAACGATAGATCACCGCTATCATCAAGCTTGCAATCACGAGAAGGACGGGCCAGCGCGCGAAGAGGACGATTTCGCCGATGCCGGCAAGCCCAAGGAACGAAAGAAGTTTCGGTACAATCGTAATGGTCAAAAGAGATGCCATCGCGAAGAAAAGGGCTCCCAGCGTCAACACGAGTGAGATCGCGTTCAGTTTGATGAAACTGCGCTTCTCGGGTTCCTCGTAGACGGCGTTAAGACCTTCAAACATCGCCTTTATGCCACCGTTGGCACTCCACAGCGAAATTGCGAGGCTTGTTACGGTCGCAAGGCCGAGCTTCTGAGGAGGCTGTAACGTTAGCTGCTGCAGCTCGTCCCGAAGTATCTGCACGCCTCCCGCGGGCAGAATTCCGGCCAAACTATCCAGGTGCCGGGCAATTGAGCTGCTGTCGGCGACCAGCCCATAAAGCGAGATCAAACCCGCAAGTCCGGGAAACAGGGCGAGCAGAATAAAGAAAGTCACCCCGCCGGAAATGGTCGTGATCCTGTCTTCCGATATTCCATGAAAGACACGCAAGAGAACATCACGCCAACCTGCAAGCGGAATTTGTGTCGGCGTCTGAGCGGCCCGGCTCCGCGAACCGTCGCCTCGATCCGCGGGGTGCACGGCAAAAGAGGACTCGTACCGGACATCGGAACGACTGGAATTGGTTGCCATCGGTAACCTCTGTCGGAACGCAAAGCAGCTGCTCCGCGGACGCGATAGCAACAGGCGCGGTTCAAGATCGTTCCGAGAGGTGGCCCGTGACTTGCGCGGCCCGCGAAGTGTTTTCTGAAACCTGAAACGGAATGTTTGCCGGCAACGATCCTGGAATGCTCGGGCCGAGCTCACCAGAGCAGTTGCTACGAGCGAAAGTCTGAAACGCCAAGACGAGGAACTATTCAAGACACGGCGAATTCACCCTTGAAGCAATCCGAGAGGACGCCATGACGCAATCCGTAGAGGAATTGAGAGCCGAGACCGAGCGAAACCGCGCGGAACTAGCGGCTACGGTCGATCGACTGAAGGCGCGGATCGCCGTTGCCGCCGAGGACATTCGGCACAAGGTTTCACCGCAACACGTCAAATCGGAAGTCTCCGAATTCATCAGCGGCAAAACCCGGAGCTGGGCCGATGGGTTGAAGCGACAAGCAATGGAAAATCCGCTGCAGGCGATTGCGGCGGGCAGCGCCATTGCGGTGCCAGTCCTGCGCCTGGCACGTGGTTTCCCGCTGCCGCTTCTGATGATCGGTGCCGGCTTGGCCCTGACTTCAAAGACAGCGCGCGACCGCGTCTCGGAGGCGGTGGCCCCGTCAATGGACAATGCCAGGGAAATGATGGCTGACGCGGCCCAGCGAACGCAGTCGTTGCGCAGCGACTTGGAAAATGCGGTCTCCTCAGCTCGAGATCGGGGCACCGATATGGCCAGTCATGCGCAAGATGCGGCTGCGGGCGTGGCCGAAGCAGTCAGGAACCAGGCGGCACAGGCTAGCAGCACCATCAGCGACAAACTCCAAGGCGGCATTGATACCGCAAAGGAGACGATCGAGCGGGTGCGCTCCACCGCAAGGGACACGGCTGCCGCCGCGAAGGATGTGGCGGCGACGGCACCTGCAAAGGCCGGTCAGGTCATCGGCGGCAACGCGGCGCTGATCGGCGGATTGGGGATTGCGCTAGGCGCGATCATCGCCGCGGCTCTCCCTCAGAGCAGGGCCGAAGCCAAGTTCATGGGCCGTGCGAGCGATAACGTGAAACAGGCGGCGGGCGAGGCGGCGCAATCCGGACTTGAGGTCGCCAAGGGCGCGGCGATGTCGGCCGCCGACGCTGCGGCAAAAAGCGTCACCGACGCCGACCTTGGTGGGCACACCAGCCGTATGACCAAGAACGTCGCCGACACGCTCAAAGAGGTTGCCGACGACGTTGTGACGGCGGCCTTCGATCCTTCCCGAAACCCGAACACCTGAAAGACCGTGCCATGAACGATTTGGACCTGACCAGGAAGACCAATTCTACCCAGAACCAGAAAACCGGCTCATCGCAGAACCTCAAGGATCAGGTCGCCGATGCCGGGGCGGAGTTGAAGCAGCGGGCCGACGATGCTTTGAGGACGTTGGCCGGTGTCGCCCGTGACAAGTTCAAGGAAGCGGCTAATGTCGCCAAGGACCTGGCTTCCGGAACCGCGGACCATCTGCAGGATCAGACCCGCCAACAGCAACGGACAGGCGCGGATTTCATCGAGCGATTTGCCGGCAACATCCGCGAAGCCGCCCGGGCCTTCGAGAACGACGCGCCTTTCGCAGCCCGCGGCATCAATTCTGCCGCTGAATATGTCCAGGACTCCGCCGAGAAAATCCGCAACGGAAGCTTTCGCGATCTCGTCGACAGCGCTACAGATTTCGCGAAACGGCAGCCAGCCGCGTTTCTCGGGATTTCGGTGCTCGCCGGTTTCGCGGCGGTTCGCTTCCTTAAAGCCTCCGGCGGAGAGCCTTCATCTTCGCAACCTGGCGATACGCCGAGCGGATCTCCACCGCGCGGCAGTGCATGGGACCAATCCTCGTCCGCGCATGGCAATAGCCGGGAGCAAAAATCCTTCTCTCAAGGCGGCAATATATCATGAGCATCCAGAACGATATCAGAACCAGCCAGAATGATTTTCGAACCATCTCCACTCTGCTGGGCGATGCGCTGTCACAATTCGCCAAGTTGTTTCAGAACGAGGTGGATCTCGCCAAGGTCGAATTCGGCGAGAAAGTTCAAAAAGTCGGGGGCGCCCTGAAATTCATCGCGGGCGGCGCCATTCTCGTGATCCCCGCGCTTGTGATGGCGCTGTTTGCGCTGTCAGCGGCATTGATCTCAGCCGGATGGTCGCAACCAATCTCCTACCTCGCTTCCGCGATCGTTGCCGCGGTGCTTGCCGGTGTGCTGTTTGCGATAGGCATTCGTCGGCTCGACGCGCGAAAGCTGGCGCCGCGTGAAACAATGCGGCAACTGGAAAAGGACAAGGACGCCGTGAAGGGAATGGTGCGATGAACGGGATTCAAAACGATTTTTTCGGCGGTCTGGTGTCGGCGGTTCGGGATAATCCGTTGGCCGCAGCGCTTATTGGAGGCGGCGCGCTTTGGCTGCTCATAGGGGAAAAGAAGCTGAAAGGCGCGGCGAGTTCTGCGACAGCCGCGGCTTCCTCCGCAGTCAATGAAGGTACGCGCAATCTGCGGGAGGCTGCGTCGAGCTTCCATACCACCGCGCCTCCGACCGCGCCCGAAATGGACCAGGAAGGATCTTTCCGCGTCGGTGAAACCCTACGCCAGGCCGGTACTGCGGCTTCCGATGCGATTTCAGGGGCGGCCGACAGGGTCAGAGACCGGTTCGACGAAGGCGTTGCCTATGCGCAGGAGAATCTCGGCAGGCTAGGCAACCCGCTTCCAGGAAAAGAGGCTTTTACCAGGGCGCACTCGTCACTTTCGGATGTCCTTGAACGACAGCCGCTCGTGGTCGGGGCCATCGGTTTGGCCATCGGCGCAGCGGCAGCGAGTGCGTTCGCGATGTCCGACGTTGAGAACGAGTGGGTCGGCGACCTTAGTGACGGCGTGAAAGCCGATTTGAACGAGCGCGCCGGGGCGGTAACCCAGAGCCTTCGCGAAGCCTCTGATACCCTGAAGGCTGAACTCAGCGACACCGGCGCGGAAGCCGTTGATCGGGCGAAACGAGCTGGCATGGATGCCATCGATGCTGCGCGGGAAAAGGTGAAGTTGCCTTAGCTGCAAGGAGTATTCCGATGATCGATCCGAAATTTGAAGTTCCCGATCAAGTCCGTGATATGGCGTTGCGGAGCGTGGAGCAGGCCGAAAAAGCAGTTTCGTCGTTCATGGAGTTGGCGGGCAAATCCGTCGCCACGGTGCCGGGCCCGATGACGGAACTAGCCAGGCAGGCCCTTGCGATTTCAGAGAAGAATTTGAAGGCATCGTTCGAGCATGCCCGCAAACTGATGCAGGCCAACGACCTCAGTGAGGTCATGCGTCTTCAATCGGAGTTCATCCGGAATCAGTTTGGGGTAGTTTCCGAGCAATTTAAACAGATGGCAGGCGGCGCGGCCCCAGCTTCGAACGAGGTAGAGAAAACCTGACGTGATCTGACCGTTCTGAAAACCAGCTTCGGTTCGCATTCTCGAGATATTCGGGCGATCATTTCCATGGTCGATCTTCTTGGCTGTCTAAATCAACAAGATAGGCGAGCACCATTTCCTCGGAGGCATTCATCCTGTTTGCCACCAGGCCGAAAACGGTTGCCTCGTCGGGGGACGCTGGCCGCACCGAGAGTTTGGATTTCGCAGTACGCAGTCGCGCGCCGCCTGACCTCAAAATCGAAAGATCGTTGAGAAGCCAAAATTCTTGGCAAATTTGTCGGGCCTCCCGCGTGCCGCTTGCTTCGAACGCGAGCGTCGGTCGGCCATCGACCTCAAGGGTGAACACACGGGAGAACCCGCCTTTCATTCCTCACCTTGAGCCTAATCTTGACCAGCGCACGGCTTATTTCTCTCGATCGACACGTACATCTCGAAAATCGGACGGGCCTTTGAGGAGGCGATGCTTGCGCGCGGCCTTCTCATCGACCGGCGTAGCCGGGTCCATCAGGCTGTCAATGGCCTTAGAGGCCAAGACCCTTGCTTTGGCCACGGTCTTTTGAGGATAGGGAGCCTCACGTCTTTTACCGCTGGACAGGGCGATGTCGACCAGGCGCCTGACCGCCGCGGGCCGCGAGGGAAACGGTGGCTTCTGCTTCGAAATCCAGTCGTCCAGCGCCTTCAATTGGGGCGGCTTCATTCTAAGGACAACGGGCTCGCCCTGGCCGGTGGCGGCCGGAGCCCGCCTTTTTCCGGGAATTACGGTTTGTTTTTTCATGATCCATGGTACCAAATTAGCGGGGTCGGGTCTAACCCGCGACATCGCGGAGCCTGGTTCTTTCCGCGGTCCGTCGCCTCGCTACCGAGGCCATCTTGCGACGCATGAACCAGGCCGCCACCGAGACGGCTAGCCAGGCCAGCGAGGCGCCGGCGAACGCTGCTGTAACGCTCCTTTCGACCAGGAACGAAAACATGATCGCGAAGGCTAGCATGCCGAACGCGCCAAGTGCGGCCCCGGCGGCATCGAGCGCGGCCGCCTCCCGCCCGCGCCGCTCGCCGGGCAGACCGGCCTCCTGCTTGCGCCGGATTTCGTGTTTCTCGATCAGGGTGGCGCTGGCGCAGAAGATGGCGGGAAGAGCCAGAAAAAGGCCGCCGACGGAAGCTCCGTAGCGGCTGCTGACGAAACCCGTGAAGACGGTCGCGGCGCCGCCGAGCGTGAAGCGGATCAGATATTCATGCCAGCGGCCTTCACGCAGCGACGATGGTGAGAAGCGGATGGACGTCGTCATGTCTGTCCTCCCGCGAGGGCCCGCAGACCGAAGGCAGCGATCAGCCAGGCGACGAGCGATAGCAGGGAAGCGGGCGCCGCCCGTAGCCGCGCGCGAACGAGAAGATGACAAACGACGACGCAGTAGATCGCGAGCGCTATCGCGCCCGCCATCATGGAAAAGCTCTGCTGGGCCGCGTAGGAAGCTCCGTGCTGGTAGACGACGATCCCGAGCGTGGCGAGCGCGACGGAGGGCGCGGCTGCGAACAGGCCGGCGAAGCTCTTGGGCCGCAGGACATCTCCGAGCATCGCGAATGCCGATACGACGACGCCGCCGACCAGGAAGCGGACGACGTATTCGGTCATCGGTCCGCCTTCCAGAGTTTCGACAGGGGACCGTCGCGTCCATATGCAGGGTCCTTGCGGGGTCGCGCCACCTTCGGAATCATCTTCAGGGCCCGGGAACGATCTTCGATGGTCGTGCACTCGTTATAGGTGCCTGCCGGGGGATAGGCGCCCACCACCAGGAAATTGTCGTCCGCGAAAAGGCATTGGTGGCCGGTGCCGGCGGGCAGGACGGCGATATCGCCCGCCTTCAACGTGAATATGCGACCCTTGGCGCCGCCGAAGCGGACGCGCCCTTTTCCGCGCGCGATGCCAAGTACTTCATGGATTCTGGAGTGGTAGTGTACGTAATCGTAGATGCCATTACGCCAGGTGTCCCCCCATCCGTTCGCTTCGAAAAGGTCTTCGATGACGGCCGCCGGATCGTGGCGTCCTTCGACATCGACGGCGCCGCGATAGAGGATCAGCGGCCACCGCGGATGGTTGGGGACGAGACCGTCGTCCTTGAACCGGACGGTGTGAGGTTTTCTGGGGCGGACAAGATCCGGAGCCGCGCGCTTGCCCGGACGTTGAATTCCGGTAGCGCGCTCGGCGTATTCCTTCAGATCTTCAAGAATCGGCATGATCGTTCGCCTTCACGGCTGGATATCCGGTCCAAAGGCGCAGCAGTCGCTCCAGGATTGCACCCACCGCGAATCCCGCGACGACATCGCTCGCCCAGTGCGCCAGCACGACAATGCGCGTCAGCGAGAGCGCGACGGCAAGCGTCTGGAGCGCCCGTCGAGGCCCGGCCGGCAAAGCACTTGCTGCGGATGCCAAAGCGCCCATGTGTAGCGCGTGGCCGGACGGGAAAGCGTCTTCGCGTCTTCCTGAGAACGAAACACCGTGGACGTGTCCGAGGACCGTCCTTCGGTCGGGGCGGGTCTGGTCGAAGAGCAATTTCAGGCCGTGCGGCAGCAACGAAGCGGCCGCCGCGACCAGCAGTGCATGGTTGGCGGCTCGCTGCAGTCGGTCACCGCTGCCGCGGGAGGCGATCCAGCCGGCCGTCGCGAGCAGCAGCAGCACCTTTTCGTCCGCGCCCCACGTCAGGGCGCGCGCGACTTCCTCCGGCGCCGGAGCGGTATAGCGAGCGATGGCGTGCGCGATCGAAACGTCCGCTTGCGTCGGCCTCACGGTTAGGGGAAGGCGGTTCCTCGACTCCGGGCGGATGCGATCCGCCAAAATCCTCAATGCTGTCTTCATGGTGCTCGGTTCGTAACCGTAGACACCTCGCTAACGCGCCACCCGCGCCCCAGTTCACCAGCCTGTCACAATCCCACGAGCTTTCATTTTGGTCGCGGGGTCGAGGCGATGCTGGGCCGGTGGGAAATCGGATTTCACCGGGCAGGATTGTCGCCATCGATCCGCCCACGGGAAGTTTTGCGATGCCCTAAAAGCATGGAACGGTCCGGTCCGGTGAAGGCGCCCAAGTCGAAGTTCTGTTTGGAGCCAGATTGGCCTTATTTCGGCGGCTGCAGGCCGGACGACGAGAGCTGGTTATTGGTTCGAGAGGCCGTGTCGGCCTGCCGAGCTTTCTTCAACAGGTCGTCTCGCGAGATGCCGGACGGCATTTCTTCGGCTTGCGCAAGTTTTGAGCTTCCTTTGAAAGGCGTTCAGCAAGCGAAGCGGCTTACGCAGGCGGAACAGGAACTTTACTCCAGAGTTGGTTTTTGTCAGTTCAGTAAGCGGTAAGGAGTCCCCTCATGTTCAGAAAAACATTGATTGCTTTGACCGTTGCAACAATTGCGACTGCGCTCGTATCAACCGACGCTTCCGCGCAGCGCGGGTTCGGCGGCTTCCGCGGCGGCGGCTTCCACGCTGGGTTTGCAGGAGGCGGATGGCGAGGCGGCGGCTGGGGAGGTGGTTGGCGAGGCGGTGGTTGGGGCTGGGGACCGGCGGCTGTCGGCCTTGGCGTCGGCTTAGGCATCGCTAGTGCCGCCGCTTGGGGTCCAGGGTGGGGTTATGCCGGTCCCGGCTGGGGTTACGCCGGTCCAGGCTGGGGTTACGTCGGTGAAGGCGGATGCACGCAGCTGCAACAGGTTTGGACCGGTTGGGGTTGGCGCCTTGTGCCGGTGAACGTTTGCTGAGACGAACAGTTTAGCCGAGCAAACAGGCAAAGAAGCCCGCCATTCGTGGCGGGCTCACACACCAAGAGAGAGGGCGGGACAGAATTCCCGCGCAGTGTGTGGTCATGCCGCGCCCTTCAGCGGCGATTACGACAGGTAAGGCTGCTGACCCGGAGGATTGGCGCCTCTCGCAGCGATTAGCTGCATATTTTGGCTGCTCCGTAGCGCGACGAAGATTTAACCGCTCGAGCCTCATCGATGAGGGATCGAATGAAGCGTGCCCTGGTGTTGTTCGCAGTGTTGCAGCCTCTATTCACACCGCCTGCATTCGGTGGGGTTCCCGAGCTAAACATCAACGCGGTATGCAAAGCCAGAAAAGCCGATGCGAAAGCGTTGCGCTCACCTCCTGACCAGAGCACCGCGGACTGTGTGCGTGACGAGGAAACCGCAAAACAGCAGCTCGCTAACCTCTGGCCATCAACCTCGGTCTCCATACGAAAACAATGTGAAAGTGATGCTCGTTCGTTACATACGACAAGCTATCTCGATCTCCTCACCTGCATACAAATAGAGGAGGATATCAAGCCGGGCCTCAAAAAGAAGACCGGAAAGCAGTGATCACTCTGCAACGAGGGTGATCGCATGAATTCGCCTGTCTGATCTGGAACCGCGGTCCACCTGCGAGGTTTGCGGCCGGCGTGGCGCTGATATCGGCCCGTTCGTCGCGGTGCCTTAGGCCGCGGCTAGCTCAATCTTCTCGCTCCGCTTTCTCTCGGCGTCGTAGACCTTGATCTGAAGCATCGGAAAACGCCCCTTCAGGTCCACAGCAGCTTTCAGGGCTTGATCGCTGGTAGCGAAGGCGGCCTTGGCGTGGCCGTCCACAACAATCGCGTACCCACTCGTCGGAAGGTCAGTCCCCACTTTCTCCCTGGGAGAAGGCGTAGCCATTCGCTCTTTGCGTTGCTGGCGCATTGGGAAACTCCACTTGTTTGCATGAAGATGAAAGCCATAACGCCGGGAGTCTACGCATCGTTCCAGTCAAGTGACAGACGGCCCCTGGTCTTACTGCGTCATAAGACCCTCATGGTGAGGAGGCGCCCTTGCGCCGTCTCGAACCATGAAGGCCATGTGGCCTGTTTCGGGGCCTCGTCCTTCGAGACGCTTGCTCGCGCAAGCTCGTCAGGATGAGGGGGATAAGTCGGTTATGACGCAGCATGATCCGCAAAAAGTGGAAACCGGTTTTGCCTCGCGACAAACGCGAAATGCGTTGCGCCGAGATCATGCTCAAAGTGGGCGAGCGCGCGAGTCGACGGTGGGGGGCATCCAAGGGGTATGGACTCCGTCTGAGACGCGGCTCGCCCCAGATTCAACAATGTGGATTGGCGGCAGTTCCGGTTGCAGCGACGGCGAAAAGCGCGACCCCGCCACCGCCGCCGCTATGAAGCGCAATGACAGGGTCGCGCCGGCCTCCCTGCGGCCGGCTGGCCGGTCAGGGGGCCTGGCCGCAATCTACGTCACCAACGCGACCACTTGACGGCGCCGGCCGCCGCGCGGGGCCGAGCAGGGCGTCGGGGGCGAGAGCACGATTTGGCACCGTCCCCTTTAAATACCGCGTCAAAATCAAAGGGTTGGATCGCAACGACGATGTCAAACCTGCGCCATCCGCCGGCCGCAGGATTTTATTCCTGCATGTTGCGCGCCTACCGCGCGCAAGATGACCGGGAATGTCGATCCGATCCTACCCCTCTTCGAGGATCAGAGCGCCGAGCCCGAAGAACGTCGTGCCGCCGATCCAGAGGGCTTCCATCGCAGTCTCCCACGCTGAACCGATCTCCGCTTCGCGACTGAAGGATACAAGGATGAAGACCAGGTTTAGAAGCAGGCCGATCCAACCGCATGCAAAGAAGGCCATGGTGAACAAGCGTTTCATGCTCCCCTCCGGGCTCGCTGATCGTTGATTATTAGAGGGTGCGACCGTTGATGGCCAGTCCGCCGAATCCCGGTCTGCGGCATCGTCGGCCGCCGAGGGGTGTCGCGCGCGACGCAGATGGCCGCGTCCCGCAACTGCGCCCCTGAAAGCCATGTCAGGAATGCCGTCCGGTCAGCCGATCGCACCTGCTGCCCAATTTAAATTCTGCGGATTGCGCGCTACAAAGGCGTGGGCGAAATCAAACCAGACTGGGAGGGAATTGATGAAGCAGAGCCTCGTGAGAATTTTGGCCGAGACAGGCAAGGTTTCGTGCTTTGCCGCGCTTTTGCTGTGCGCCGGCAGCGTGCAGGCCGGCGAACCCAAATACAAGGTCGACGGCTCCACGTTCCAATGCATCACCAGGATGACGCCGGTAAAGCACTTCTTTGTCGACAATCTGGCCGGCAATCTGACGGGCACCGTCGATGTCGCCAAGGCGGGAAAGGGCCAATTCCCTGAGGGAACCGTGCTCCAGTTGATCCCCAACGAGGCTATGATCAAGCAGCAGAAGGGATTCAGCCCGGGGACGAACGACTGGGAGTTCTTCGCGCTCGACACCGACAAGAACGGCACGAAAATTGTCAGCCAGGGAGCGGAGGAAGTTAATAACTTCCTCGGGCTCAATTGCTTCGAGTGCCATAAGGCGGCGCGGGCGGAATTCGACCTCGTCTGCGAGCAAGATCACGGCTGCGATCCATTGCCGCTCACACGCCAAATGTTCCACGCCATCCAGCACACCGATCTGCGTTGCCCGCAAGAGCAGCTCAGCGCCGAGGACGCCGCCGCGCTGAAAGACCTTGGGCCGGTGATCGAGCAGATCAAGAACGAGGCCGCCGCGAACAAGAAATAACGCTTTTGACGTTGCGATTTCGATCTCTACTTTCTTGATGCGTGCCTGTTGGTGAGGTCCGTTGTGGCGAGCACAGGACGACCAGCGGCGGCGTTTAGCCGCTCTGGTCGCCGATGCCCGTCGCGATCTTGCCTGTCGGAGCAGCCAAGTCCCTCTGCGACGGCGCCCTCCGAAAGATGTTTTCCTTCAAGATTTCGTGTGATGTCTCGGTCCTGGACAATCCCGGCCCAGGCTCATTCCCTGATCGCGTAACAATTCGCAAATACGGGCGAAGGAGCTAGATCGCCCAAAAGGAGGATCGCCATGCTTTCGCGCCAAGCCAAGAAACTTGCCATGTCACTCGGATTGATCGCCGGCCTGTCTCCGGTCGCGGGTTTTGCCGCGGAGCGGCCCGTCGTGGTCGAGCTGTTCACCTCGCAGGGATGCGATTCCTGTCCTCCCGCCAACGCCTATCTGAACGAGCTGTCGAAGCAGCGGCGCGACGTTCTCGCCCTTGCCTTCCATGTCACCTATTGGGACCGCCTCGGCTGGAAGGACCCTTTCTCGCTGGAAGCGGCCACGCAGCGCCAGGCGGTGTATGGCCGCCGTTTCGGCGACGGCTCCTATACGCCCGAGATGGTCGTCGACGGCGCCGCCAGCATGGTCGGATCGCATCGCGGCGACGTTGGATCGGCGATCGAGAACGCCAAGCGTAACAGCCAGACGGCGGCCGCGGTCAGCGTGACCAAGAGCGGCGATCAGGTTTCGATCGAGGTTGGCGCCGGCAGCGGAAGCGGTCGGGTGTTGCTGGTCGGCTTCGACCACGAACATGTGACCGCGATCCCGCGCGGCGAAAACAGCGGCCGCACGCTGACCGAAGCCAATGTCGTCAGGTCGATCAGGCCGGTCGGCCAGTGGTCGGGGACGGCGCTGCGCATCAACGAGCGTTTCCCCGATGGGCAGGATTGCGCCGTTGTGCTGGAAGCGCCCGACGGCCGGATCATCGGCGCGTCGCGGCTTGCGACAGGCGGGTCGACCTGACGGGCAATCCGGCGCGTCGCGACTAATTTAATTCACCGTGCCGCGGTCACCATGATTTCGACATTGTACCGGGGCGCGGCGAGTTTGACCTCGACGGTCGCGCGCGCCGGCGTATTTCCCGGCGAGACCCACGCGTCCCATACGGCGTTCATTTCGGAAAACGTCTTCATGTCGGTTAGATAGATCGTCGCCGACAACAGTTTCGACTTGTCGCTCCCCGCCTTCGCCAGGTGACCATCGATGATCGAGAGCACCTCTTGCGTCTGCCTGGCTACGCTTGCTCCGGCTGCCGCGTTGGCCACGATACCGGCGAGGTAGACGGTGTCGCCGTGGACCACGACCTGGCTCATGCGCGGTCCGATATCGAAACGCTGAATGGTCATATTTTTTTCTCCGATTGGATGTTGGTGCTGTTTACAGCGTTTTCGAGCGAAGTGGATACCGTTCGCGTGAAGAAAACGCGTGCTTCCTGCTTCAATTCGGCGGCGACGTGTTCGGCGTGCTGCTGGTGGCGCTGAAAGATCTTCAGGCCGGTTTGCAACAGGCTCTTGAGCTCCGCATTGCTCGCCGACGGAATGAGCGTCGTCTCCAGCGCGGAATTGACCGCCTTGTGGTTGGCGACTTCGTTGGCGATGTAGGCTCGGCGAGCTTGTCGGCAGCATTCGTCGATAAGGTCCTTGCTGGTGTCGTTGTCTTCAGGCGTCACATTGAGTTTCTTCACGAGGTCCAGCGCCTGCTTGTCGAAGTTGGGGCGCCTTGATTGGCCAATCCATCGCCCGGGCCGGAAATGAGGTCAGGAAACCGCTTTCGCCGCCGCGCGGCCAGCATTGCGGCCCGAGAACAGGCAGCCGCCGAGGAAGGTGCCTTCCAGCGAGCGATAGCCGTGCATGCCGCCACCGCCGAAGCCCGCCGCTTCGCCGGCGGCATAAAGCCCCGGCATGATGTTGCCGTCCGTCCCGAACACGCGCGAATCCAGATCGGTCTCGAAGCCGCCCAATGTCTTGCGCGTCAGGATGTTGAGCTTCACCGCAATCAAGGGGCCGTGCGAGGGGTCGAGAATCCGGTGAGGCTTTGCCGTGCGGATCAACCGGTCGCCGATATAGCGGCGGGCGTTGTGGATGTTCAGCACCTGGGTATCCTTGGCGTAGGGGTTTTCGATCTCGCGATCCCGCGCCTCGATCTGGGCCTTCAGGTCCTGCGTTCTCAGGAGTTTGCTGCCGACCAGCGCGTTCATGGCCTCCACGAGATCGGCGAGGTTGTCGCGCACGATGAAATCGACGCCGCGAGCCTTGAAGGCCTCGACCGGCGCCGGCGCGCCCTTGTTGGCGGCGCGCCTGGCCGTCATCATCCAGCTCTTGCCGGTGAGATCGGGATTCTGTTCCGAGCCGGAGAGCGCGAATTCCTTCTTGATGATGCTCTGGGTGAGCACGAACCACGAATAGTCGTGGCCACTCGCCGCAATGTATTGCAGCTGACCAAGCGTATCCGACCCCGGAAACAGCGGCGAGGGCAATCGGCGGCCATTAGCGTCGAACCACATCGATGAAGGTCCGGGCAGGATGCGAATGCCGTGGCGCGGCCAGATCGGCGACCAATTCTGAATGCCCTCGACGTAGTGCCACATCCGGTCCCGGTTGATCAGCCGCGCACCGGCGGCTTCGGTGATGGCGATCATCCGGCCGTCGACATGCTCAGGCACGCCGCTGATCATGTTCCGGGGCGGTGGCCCAAGCCGCGCGGGCCAGTTCTGCCGCACCAGGTCGTGATTGCCGCCGATGCCGCCGGAAGCGACGATGACGGCCTGGGCGCGCAAGGTGAAGTCGCCTGTGACCCGCCGCGAACTGCTCCTGCCCCGCTCGGTCTTGTCCTGCTCCAGAATCGTCCCACTCACGCCGTCGATTGTTCCGTTGGTGGTCAACAGCGTATCGACCCGGTGGCGAAATTTGAACGTCAGGTGGCCGCTCTTCCGCGCTTCGCGAGCCCGCCGCTCGAAGGGCTCGACAATGCCGGGACCGGTTCCCCAGGTGACGTGGAAGCGAGGTACGGAATTGCCGTGTCCCATGGCATCATAGCCGCCCCGCTCAGCCCAGCCGACCACTGGAAAGATGCGGTGACCCATCGACCGCAGCCAGCCGCGCTTCTCGCCGGCCGCAAAGGCGACGTAGGCTTCCGCCCAGCGTCTTGGCCAGGCATCCTCGTCGCGGTCGAAGCCGGCCGAACCCATCCAGTCCTGCAACGCCAGATTGTAATTATCCTTGATCCCGAGCCGGCGTTGCTCCGGAGAATCGACCAGAAACAAGCCGCCGAACGACCAGAAGGCCTGGCCGCCGAGGCTCTGTTCGCCCTCCTGGTCGACGATGATGACGCGTTTGCCGGCATCGGCAATCTCGGTGGCGGCAACCAGGCCCGCAAGGCCGCCGCCGACCACGATGACATCACTGTCCTCTGCCATCGCCTTTCCCCGCCTTTCGAAATTGAAGCGCCCGGCGTCATGCACGGTCGACGACAAATGAATTTAACCTGCCCTGCCATCAGAACGCCATGTTCCAGTTTGGGACTTGGCACCTCCAGGGTGCAGCCCGCCTGCAACACTTGATTTGAATTTCGGTGTTGCCGCGCCTGTCGTCTGGACAAAATTGCCGTCTCGCAACACGCTACAAATGCATCACCGAAGAGCGGTCGGATTCGGGTTCGACGGGTTTGGACTGGGGCAGAATATGAAATTAATGACGGGGTTGCTCGCTGCGGTCGTTCTGCTGGCGGGCATGGGGGCGAGTCAGGCGGTAGTGCGTATTGGTGAGGATCGTGGCGGCCGGATCGGCACCTATGTGGACAAGTATCAGGAAGTGCGCAGCTCCGGTGAGATGGTGATCATCGACGGCCTGTGCGCGTCTGCATGTACCATCGTTCTTGGCGCGGTTCCCCACGACAAGATTTGCGTCACCTCGCATGCCAGTCTCGGTTTCCACGCGGCCTGGGACCTGGACGACGAGGGTCGCGCCATCACAAATCCCGAAGCAACACACATGCTCTATTCGATGTATCCTGCGCAGGTGAAGCGGTGGATCAATCAGCGCGGCGGGTTGACCCAGCGCATGATTTACCTCCGCGGCAAGGAGCTCATGAGCATGTATCACCCGTGCTTCCTCGACGCCCGGGCCTCGGTCCAGCACTGAGCGCGAAACGCCTGAAGGCGAGACTTCTTTAACGCGAGAACTCTTTGACGCGAGAACTCCTCATCGCGAGAACTCCTTGCGGTCAGGATCCCCATCATTGAGACGTGATCAGGGCGGCCGGCTCAGCGCTTGCCCGGCCGCGCGGTCGGCCTTATCTCAACAGGATAGACCGGGGGCCAGACGCCGTGGCACCGCGCCCGCCGGTTCATTCAGGTAGATGGTCCGGTTCCTTCAGATCGATGGTCAGAGATGGCTCAGCCGCTTTCCACGCCGCAGTCCCTGCAGGGCGAGTTGCCGCCAGCGCGAAGGTTCGCGCGGGCCGTGGTGGCCGTGGGATCGGGGGTCGGCGTCTTGCTCCTGCTCGGCGCGCTGGTTTTGTGGGGGATTTACGGCACGGCAGTGTTCTTCGAAATGATTGCCTCCGGCATCTCGGCCTGCTTCTGAGCGGCAACAGGGAACTTCAATAATGGATCGGACCACCCGCCCGCTGGTCGTTGTCGGAGCGTTTGCCGGAAGCCTGATCGTCGGCCTGGTGCTGATGCTGTGGGTGCTTGGCGGATTTCGTCACGTTGTCGTCCCGGCGGCGATCGGTGGGCCGTTCCAGTTGACCGATCAGAGCGGCGAGACCGTGACCGAAAAGGACATGAAGGGCCACCCCACCCTGATCTTCTTCGGCTTTACCCATTGTCCGGACGTTTGTCCGACCACCTTGTTCGAAATGTCCGAGGTACTGCGGGCGATGGGCAACGACGCCGATCGTGTCAACGCCTACTACATTTCGGTCGATCCCGAGCGCGACACGACGGCCGCGATGAAAGATTATCTCTCCAGCTTCGATCCGCGCCTGAAAGGCCTCACGGGCAGTCCGGAAGAGATCGCGAAAGTGCTTTCGGAGTATCGGGTCTATGCCAAGAAGGTTCCCCTGAAAGACGGCGACTACACCATGGATCACACCGCGCTGATCTATTTGATGGATCGTGACGGAAAGTTCGTTGCGCCGTTCAACCTCAACCGCAAGCCCGAGGAGGCAGCCGCCGACCTCAAGCGCTATCTCTGAAGCGGCCGAGCGGCCCTCAGGGCCAATCTTCGAGTACAAACGGCGTTCGCCTTGTCCGCCGGATGGTTTATAAGGCCGTCATCTACTCACAAAATCCGGCGAAGATGCGTTTCAACAGAGCTTGCATCATTGGGCCAAGATGGCCCCGACCGCTCGGCGCGACGCCGATCATAGCCGGCTTGCTGGCGATGTTTCTCGCCCTGGCGGGCGGTGCCGACGCCCAAACGCCATCAAACCAGGGTCCGGCCAAACCAGCCGTGGAGGCCGCGCCGCAGGCGGTGCCGGGCTTTTGGGACCCGCGCCGGCGGCCGGAACGGCCTGACCTGTCGCGTATCGCGGTGATCCGGTTTCTGACCGAGACGGATTATCCGCCCTTCAATTTCACCGGTCCCGATGGCAACCCGGCCGGGTTCAACGTCGATCTGGCGCGGATGATCTGCGATGAGATCAAGGTCACCTGCACGATCCAGATGCGGCGCTTCGAGACCCTGCTCGATGCGCTCGCCGGCAACCGCGGCGATGCGATCATTGCTTCGCTCGCGGTGACGCCGCAAATGCGCGCGCGGGTCGATTTCAGCGATCCGTACTACCGGGCGCCCGCGCGCTTCGTGTCGCGGCGCGACCAGGTCATGCGCGAGATTCGCCCCGAATATCTCGAGGGCAGGAAGGTCGGCGTCATCGCCGGTACTTCGCACGAGGCCTATCTGAAGGCGATGTTCACCGATGCCGAAATGCACGCCTATCCGAACGACGATGCGCTGCGGCTGGCGCTGCGGCGTGGCGAAGTCGACTTCATATTCGGCGATGCGATCTCGCTCGCGTTCTGGATCAACGGCACCGATTCCGGCGAATGCTGCGCGTTTTCCGGCGGCCCATTTGTCGAAAGCCGCTTTTTTGGCGAGGGCGTCGGGATTGCCGTGCGCAAGGGCAACGATCTGCTGCGGCAGACCTTGAACTGGGCGCTGTTCCGTCTCTGGGAAAAGGGCCGCTACACCGATCTGTGGCTGCGCTATTTTTCGATCAGCCCGTTCTAGGAATGTTTGGGCTTCGCCGGTTTCCCGGTCGTTGCGAGGAGTAAAACGACGAAGCAATCCAGCTTTTCCCCATGTTCTTCTGGACTGCGTCGCTTTCGCTCGCAACGGCGGCCATGTTAGTTTCAGCGCCTCTTAGGGAAGCTTACTGAAGATGTCTACGATCGATCCTGCCGCCAGCGATCTGCGCTCGCTCGCCGAACAATCCAGCGCCTGGCCGTTCGAACAGGCGAGGGCGATCGTCGCGCGGCTGAAAAAGAAGCCGAAGGACGAGGTGCTGTTCGAGACAGGCTATGGCCCGTCTGGCCTGCCGCATATCGGAACCTTCGGCGAGGTCGCGCGCACAACCATGGTGCGTCATGCCTTTCGGGTGCTGACCGAGGACAGGATCAGGACCCGTTTGATCGCATTTTCCGACGACATGGACGGCCTGCGCAAGGTGCCGGACAACGTGCCAAATAGGGAAATGCTGACCGAGCATCTCGGCAAGCCGCTGACAAGAGTGCCGGACCCGTTCGGCACGCATGGCAGTTTCGGTGCGCACAACAATGCGCGCCTTCGCGCTTTCCTCGACGCGTTCGGATTCGACTACGAATTCGCAAGCTCGACCGACTACTACACCTCGGGAAGATTCGACGCCACGCTGTTGAAGATGCTGGAGCGGATCGACAAGGTGATGGCGATCATGCTGCCGTCGTTGCGCGAGGAACGCGCGGCGAGCTACTCGCCCTTCCTGCCGATCTGTCCGCGCAGCGGCGTGGTGCTGTATGTGCCGATCGTCGCGCATGACGCGCCCCGCGGGACGATCTCTTATGATGATCCGCAGACGCAGGAGCGCGTCACGCTTCCGGTCACCGGCGGGCATTGCAAGCTGCAGTGGAAGCCGGATTGGGCGATGCGGTGGACGGCGCTCGGCGTCGATTATGAAATGGCCGGCAAGGACCTGATCGATTCCGTCAAGCTGTCGGGCAAGATCTGTGCGGCACTCGACGGCACGCCGCCCGAAGGGTTCAACTACGAACTGTTCCTCGACGAGAAGGGCCAGAAAATCTCGAAATCGAAGGGCAATGGTCTCACCATCGACGAATGGCTGCGCTATGCGTCGCCGGAATTGCTGTCGCTGTTCATGTATCGCGAGCCGAAGGCGGCCAAGCGGCTCTACTTCGACGTGATCCCGCGCAATGTCGACGACTATCAGCAGTTCCTCGAAGCCTTCCCGCGCCAGGATTCAAAGCAGCAACTGGGCAATCCGGTCTGGCATATCCATGCCGGCCATCCGCCGAAGGCCGACATGCCCGTCACCTTCCAGCTGCTGCTGACGCTGGTGTCTTCCTCGAACGCGGAGAATGCCTCGACATTGTGGGGCTTCATCGGCCGTTATCGTCCCGGCGTTACCCCGCAGACGCATCCAAGGCTCGACGCCATGGTCGGCTACGCCATCAATTATTATCGCGACTTCGTGGCGCCGACCAAGCAGTTCCGCGAGCCTTCCGACAGCGAACGCGCCGCGCTGCAGGATCTGCGCGATGCGCTCTCGAATATGCCGCCGGCTTCTTCTGCCGAGGAGATCCAGAACGTCGTCTACGAGATCGGGCGCCGCGAGCCGTTCCTCGACCCCGTCAAGAAGGGCAAGGACGGCAGGCCGGGCGTCTCGCTCGACTGGTTCAACATGCTCTATCAGGTGCTGCTGGGCCAGGAGAAGGGTCCGCGTTTCGGCTCGTTCGTCGCGGTTTACGGGCTGGCAAATTCGGTCGCGATGATCGACGGCGCGCTGGCGAGGTCGGCGTAATCAGGTCAAATTCGTCATGCGCGGGCTTGACCTGCGCATCCATCCACTGCGCAAAAAGTTCTTCAGTTTGATGGATTGCCGGGCCTTCGCCACGCCGAAGGGGCTTCGGCCCCGCAGGCGGGTCAAGCCCGGCAATGACGGGCGCTTTGAAGTGGGTTATAAGATCGGGACAATAAGAATTCGTCCAAACAGGGAGCACGCTGATGCAGTTCAGGGTTTCGCCGCAGGCGCTGGGGGATACGAGCGCCGCCGAGTGGCAGGCGCGGGTCGATCTTGCCGCCGCGCATCGGCTGGCCTTCATGCATGGCTTCAACGAAGGCATCTTCAATCATTTGACCTTTGTGGTGCCGGGCCGCAGCGACCGCTACTACCAGATACCCTTTGGGACGCATTGGTCGGAAGTGACCGCCTCCTGCTTCATGGAGGTCGGCATCGATGACGGCGAGGTCAAGCGCGGCGAGGGCGAGGTGGAGCGCTCCTGCTATTGCATCCACGCGCCGATCCACAAGGCGTTGCCGAAAGCAAAGGCCGTGTTTCACACCCACATGCCCTACGCCAGCGCGCTGACGCGGCTCGAAGACCCGCGCATCAAGGAGATCGGCCAGACCGAGGTCGGGATGTCCGGCAAGATTGCCTATGACGATCTTTACACCGGCCCTGCGCTCGATCCGGCCGAAGGCGCGCGGCTTGCCGGCGTCATCGGCGACAAGACAATCCTGTTCATGGCCAATCACGGCATCTCTACGGTCGGCGAAACCATCGCGGACGCCTACGACCGGCTCTACTACATCGAGCGCGCGGCACAGGTGCAGATCTATGCGATGTGGACCGGACAGCCCCTGAAAAAGCTCCCTGACGCGGTGGTCGAGAAGACCAGGCGAGACATCAGCGGCGTGCGCTTGTACAAGGGGCCGAGCCCGGCGCAACGGCATTTCGATGCCTTAAAGCGCATCCTCGACCGCAAGGAGCCGGACTACGCGACGTAAGGGGCGGCGCCTCTTCCTTCTCCCCCTGTAAGGCAGGGCAATCGCATATCAGCGCTCGGCCAGTCGCACGCGGACTCATGGTTCGAGACGCCAGGCAAGGCGCGCGGCTCCTCACCATGATGGTTCGAGACGCCACGCAAGGCGCGTGGCTCCTCACCATGAGGGTTCAAACTCGTGCCAAAAGTGACGGCCTCATCCCGAGGAGGCGCGTGAGCGCCGTCTCGAGGGATAGCCGCATTAGAGCATGATCCGGGAGCGGCGCCCGCTACTGGCTCGTCCAGACGATCCGCGCAATCCACGCAACCTCGCTTGCGGCAAGCGTGCGGTCGGCCTGGCTTGCGCTGAGCGATTGCAGTTCGAGGGTCTTTGCCGTCCGCCGTTTCATTTCCTTGACCATGACCTCGCCGCCAACGGTTTTCACCACCACGCGGTCGCCGCGGCGGATCGCCGTCGCCGGCGAAACGACGATGACGTTGCCGTCGCGGTATGTCGGCCTCAATTGGTCGCCCGAAATCTCCAGCGCATAGGCATGATCGTCACCGACGGGCAGTAACGCCGTCTCGGTCCAGCCCTTGCCGGTCGGCAGTCCGCCGTCGTCAAAACAGTGTTCAGCGCCGGCCTGTATGAAGCCGAGCATTGGTACGGTCTGTGCGGTTGGCGAGGCATCGCCGATCAACTGCGCGAAGCTGTCGATGGAGGTGTTGGCGGCGGCCAGGGCCCGGGCGACCGATTCGGTCGAAGGCCAGCGTTCGCGCCCGTCAGCGGCGAGGCGCTTCGACTTGTTGAAGGTCGTGGGATCGAGTCCGGATTTTTTCGCCAGTCCCGAAGGACTAAGTCCTGCCCGCTCGGCGAGCCGATCGAGCGCGCTCCAGATCTGCTCATGTGTCAGCGCCTGCGGCGCTTTGAGGGGCCCAGCCATCCGGCGGCCTTGTCTAGGAATTATTCCCTCATTAAAAGCGGTTTTCACAGCCGCCGGCAAGGGCACCAGGCCGGGATCGCAGCACATAACTTCGGAATTGGCACGCCGTGCGCTTGATCTACAAAATCTGCCCGGCTTCCGCCTGGCGCGAGGCGGAGCGGCAGGGCGTATTCCAGGGCAGCCGCGACGACATCCGCGACGGGTTTATTCATTTCTCGAAGGCCTCGCAGGTCGCCGAGACCGCGCGAAAGCACTTTTTCGGACAGACCGGCCTGTTCCTGATTGCGGTTGACGCCGATGCACTCGGGGACGCGCTGCGATGGGAGCCGTCGCGCAACGAAGAATTGTTTCCGCATCTCTATGGCGAGCTCGATCTCGGCACGGTAGTCGGCGTTTTCTCGATGCGCGCACGCGCCGACGGATCTCATGAAATTCCGGAGCTTGAGCCGTGATCCGCGCCTTCGACGCCTTTTCGTTGCCGCTGTTGCGCTGGTTCGATCCGGAGGACGCGCATCGCCTGGCGTTGCAAGGCCTGAAACTGCTGCCAATCGCCCGGCCGCGGGGGGACGATCAGAAACTCGCGGTTCGGGCTTTCGGCCTGAATTTTCCAAATCCGGTCGGCATCGCCGCAGGCTTCGACAAGAATGCCGAAGTGCCCGATGCGCTGTTGCGCCTGGGCTTTGGATTTGTCGAGGTCGGGACCGTGACGCCGAAACCGCAAGCCGGCAACCCGCGGCCGCGGCTGTTCCGCCTGGAGCGCGACGAGGCCGTCATCAATCGCCTCGGCTTCAACAGCGACGGTGCGGATGCCGCCTTGCGGCGGCTTGCGGCCCGCGCGCATCTTGGCGGAATTGTCGGCGTCAATGTCGGTGCCAACAAGGACTCGCCGGATCGCACCGCCGATTATGTGAAACTGATCGAGGTTTTTGCTCCGGTAGCAAGCTACTTCACCGTCAACGTTTCGTCGCCGAATACGCCGGGCCTGCGCAACCTGCAGCAAGCGCAGGCGCTCGACGATCTGCTGGCTCGGGTGATCGATGCGCGCGAACGCGCGCGGAAAAACGCCGGCGACTCGCCGGTGCTTCTCAAGATCGCACCGGATCTGAGCCTCGCCGAGCTCGACGACGTGGTCCAGATCGCGCGCTCGCGCCGCGTCGACGGCATGATCGTCAGCAATACCACGCTCGCGCGCCCCTCCACGCTGCGCGAGCAGAACCGCGCCAGGGAATCCGGGGGCCTGTCGGGGCGGCCGCTGTTTCGGCTGTCGACGCGGATGGTGGCGGAGACTTATGTGCGGGTCGAAGGCGCGTTTCCGCTTGTCGGTGTCGGCGGCATCGATTCCGGCGGCGCGGCGTTGACCAAGATCCGCGCCGGCGCCAGCCTGATCCAGCTTTATTCCGCGCTGGTCTACAAGGGCCTGGGTCTCATCGAGGATATCAAGAACGATCTTGCTTCGACCTTGCTTCGCACCGGGCGCGATTCCTTGTCCGAGATCGTCGGGGCGGATGCGGCGACGATAACGGCCGAGGATTGGCCGGCCACTTAAATATCGACCACCAGGCCGTCGCTTGCGGTCTCGTAGCCGAGACTATCGAGCCTTCCGAGCATGTCATCGCTCATGTGCGTGAGGATCAGCCTTTTCGGCCTGATTTCGCCAAGACGCGCCTCGAGCGTCTTCAAACTCAGATGATTTTTGACTGGTCTTTCGAAAGTGTAAGCCTCGGAGATGAACAGGTCGGCGTCCCGGCCCAGACCGATCAGCGCTTCGGTCCATTCGGTGTCGCCGGTATAGGCGATGATGCGGCCTTCGATCCCGATCCGGTAGCCCAAGAACGGGCCGCCGGAATTCGCCGTGCACCATCGGAAAGGGCGTGACGGCGACGGCGCCGAAGCTCGCCGTCGCTTCCGGCGTGAGTTCGACCACCTGCAGCTCAAAGCGCTGCTCGCGCTTTGATGAGTTCTCGAACATCGCTTCTCTCAACTGCGTCAGCCGCATCCCGATTCCCTTGGGACCGGCGATCGCGAGCGGCCGCGTCCGCCGCGTGAATTGGGCATCGAGCAGCAGGAACGGAACGCCGCCGAAATGGTCGCCGTGGAAGTGCGTGATCAGGACGAGGTCGATATCGTCGCGGACGATGCCCTGGCTCCTGAGGGCCGACAACGACGAGGCGCCGCAATCGAGGAGGAAATTGACGCGCTCGCCGGTGACGTGAAAGCAGGTGTTGTACCTGCCGCCGGAGCCGAACGCATCGCCGCTGCCGACAAAGCGCAATTGCATCGGTTGCTCCTTTGGCCCGGTCAACTGCCGCTGCCTTGCGGGAATGAAGCGCGCAGATTGGCGGGATAACGCAGCGCCTGCAACCCGCCGCGCGCGGCATAAAGCGCCAGCATCGCTGTCCATAGCCCCGCGTTGCCGAATGTGCGCAGCGCGAGCCATGTAACGAGAAAGATCGCGAGCGAAAGCAGCATCAGGTTGCGCATTTCCCGTGCCCAGGTGGCGCCGACGAAGATGCCGTCATAGGTGAACGCGAACACCGCGAGCAGCGGCGATGCCACCACGAACCATAGATAGTCCTGCGCGATGTCCTGAACGTCCGGGCTCGCGGTCATGGCATGGATCAGCCACGACCCGAACAGCGCAAAAGCGGCTGCGACCGCGATCGCAAATCCGAATCCCCACGACAGCACCAGCCGCACCGCGCCTGAAAACGCCTCGCGATCGCGCCCGCCATAGGCGCTTCCGCAGAGCTGTTGAGCCGCATTGGCGAGACCATCGAGGAAGAAAGCGCTGACCAGTAGAAAGTTGTTCAACACTGCATTCGCCGCCAGGATCACATCGCCCGAGCGCGCACCCTGCGCGGTGAAGAAAAGAAAGGCGGTGATCAGGGCCGCGGTCCGGATCATGATGTCGCGATTGACGGTCAGCGTGCGAATCAGCTTGGTTCGGTCGAGCAATGCGGCACGCGGCACTTTGAACGGCTCATGCGTGATGCCGCGTGCGACCATGACGCCCAGCACGAGCCCGGCCGCTTCCGCCACGACTGCGGCCACTGCTGCGCCGGCGATTCCGGCATCGAGCCCCGTGACCAGCGCGACGGTCGCGGCCATGTTGATGAGGTTGATCGCGATCTGGACCGTGAGCGCGAGGGCGGCGCGCGCCTGTCCGATCAGCCAGCCGAGCACGACATAGTTGGCAAGCGCTAGCGGCGCCGACCAGATGCGTGTCGCGAAGTAAACCCTGGCGGCACGCGTGACGCCTTCGCTGCCGCCCATGGCGTCGAGCAGGATTGTCGCGAGCGGCGTCTTTAGGGCGACGAGTGCGAAGCCCACCAGCGCGGCGATGATCAGACCGCGTACCAGCAGCGCGCGTATCTCCTGCGCCTCGCCGGCGCCGAGGGCCTGCGCCGTGAAGGCAACCGTACTCATGCGCAGGAAGGAAAACAGCCAGAACAGGCAGTCGAAAATCACCGATGCGATCGCCACGCCGCCGAGCAGTGTCGCATCGCCGAGCCGCCCGATCGCGATCGTCGAGACGATGCCGATCAAGGGCGTCGTCAGGTTGGCGACCATCGCTGGACCTGCGATGGCGAAAACCTGCGCGTTCGTAACCTTGGGGTTTGAATTCAAGCGGATGAAACCAGCGGGATATTAGCGCCCGCGCGGCGCGCCGAACATCCGCGACAGCAGCCAGACCGGGATCACGATCACGGCGCCGAGCAGGAAGTAACGCCACAACCAGTTGATCGCGTCGAAACCGAGGTCCCAGATCCGCCGAAACAGCAATTGAATGCTCTTGAGGATATTCCAGGGATCGAAGCCGATGGCGGCAAGCACGACGCCCACCAGGATGGACAGCAGGATCAGGCGGAAAGCCACCGACAAGGGCGAGCCGCCGAGAAATCGGTAAAGGGCGGCATTGGTCGCCGGCAATTCCCTCGTTTCATTCGGCATCATGCTCTCCCGCGCGAATTCCCCTGCTCACTCTAATACAGAGAGGGGCAGATGGGGAACCCGCCCGAAACCGTCAATGGCCATCGAACCGCCTGAGGCGGGTATTTCCGCCGCCCTGCTTCATTGCGAGCCGGGATCCGGGGCGCCAGAATCCGTTGCTTCCTGCAGCATCTGCTCCAGCCTCTCCAGCCGGTCGGCCTCGCGCGGTGGCTTGTCCCAGCGCAGCCGGTTGATGCGCGGAAACCGCATCGCGACGCCCGATTTATGCCGTGACGAGCGTTGCAGGCCTTCGAACGCGACCTCCAGCACCAGTCCCTGGTCGGGCTCATGCACCACGTGCCTGACAGGACCGAATTTCTCGATCGTGTTGCGGCGAACGAAACGGTCGATCTGCAACAGTTCTTCGTCGGTAAAGCCGAAATAGGCCTTGCCGACCGGCACCAGTTGCTCGCCGCCCTCGGCGTCGGCCCAAACCCCGAACGTGTAATCCGAATAAAAGGATGAACGCTTGCCGTGGCCGCGTTGCGCGTACATCAGCACGGCGTCGATGATGTGCGGGTCGCGTTTCCACTTCCACCATTGCCCCCTGGGGCGGCCGGGTAAATAAAGTGCATCGCGGCGTTTCAGCATCACGCCCTCGACGGCATCCGCATCCTCGCCGGCGCCGGCGCTTGCCGGATCGCGCCGCGCCGACGTCAGTTCGTCCCAACTGGCAAACGGTATTGTCGGTGAGAGATCTACCCGCGCATCGCCAAGTCTCGCCACGAAAGCCTCCAGCCGGGCGCGGCGTTCGGCAAACGGCAGCGTCCGCAAATCGGCGTCACCTTCGCCAAGCAGATCATAGGCGCGAAGATGGATCGGATAATCCTTCATCAGTTTCGGCGACACCACCTTGCGATTGAGGCGCTGCTGCAGCACGTTGAAGCTTTGCACCCGGCCATCGCGTACCACCAGCAATTCGCCGTCGATGGCCCCAGGTAACTGCAGCGAGGGCAGCAGATCGGGAAAGCTGCCGGTGATGTCCTCGCCGCTGCGTGAATAAAGCCGGGCAAGCATGCGGCCGCGCGCGTCGCGGCCGCTCACCGCTTGCACCCTTATGC
Source organism: uncultured Alphaproteobacteria bacterium (assembly GCA_963721935.1). GTDB lineage: Bacteria > Pseudomonadota > Alphaproteobacteria > Rhizobiales > Xanthobacteraceae > Bradyrhizobium. The sequence goes on along the minus strand of CAVRMY010000044.1, from coordinate 71,831 downwards.
CGTCCCATTTCCATTCCGCGATAAAATCGGCCGGATCGAGATTGGCAAAATCGGCCTGTTCGAGCGCATGCGCGAGCATCACGGGGCGGAACGGCGCGGGATCGAGGTTGACGGGTTTTTCGCCGCGGCCTTCGAGCCAGGCGAACAGGTCGAGATAGGGCGGCGAAAGCCCCGGCCACATCAATTCGATATCGTGAGGGTCCTTGGCGCCGAACTCTGCAGCAGCAGTCTTGGCGAGCCGCGCGGAAATGCCGATGCGCATCGCGCCGGTCACCAGTTTCAACAGCGCCCATCGTCCGGTCTCGTCCAGCTCATCGAGCCAGCGGGCAAGCTGTCCTGGCAGTTCCGATTTGCCGAGCGTGCGAAGGGTGTTGACGACTTCGGCGAGGGTGGGGGGAGGGTTGTTGTGGCCGGGTACTGGGTTGCTGTGGCCGGGTACCGGGTTGCTGTGGTCGGGTACCGGGTTGTCATGGCCAGACGCGGTGCGCTCCCCTCCCTCCACGCGCGCAGCGCGTGGCGGGGAGGGGTTGGGGGTGGGGGGTGCCACCGCGATGACGGACGGTACGGTTCTTGCGGATAGACCCCCCACCCCCGACCCCTCCCCGCCGCTGCGCGGGGGGAGGGGAGTAGATCGCGCCCCGCCGCTTCGCGGCGGGAGGGGAGTAGATCGCGCTCTGCCGCTTCGTGGGGAGAGGGGAGAAGATGCTTGTGTTGCCGCCTTTGGCCACATCAGCGCGACCGTCTCGGAAAGGTCGCCGACATAATCATACGACAGGCCGAACAGCACCGGGTCGGTTCGCTCCGCGATCAGGTCGCGGATCAGGCCGGGCTTGGCGTGCTTGAAGGACAGCGCGCCGGTGAGCGCGGCAAGTGCGTAGCCGCGGTCGGGATCTTCAACCTCGCGGAAATAGCTGGTGAGCAGCCGCAGCTTGTTGTTGCGGCCGGGCTCATAGGCAAGCCGGTCGAGCAGCTCGGCGAAACGGTTCATGTGTCCTCGGCCAGGGGCGGCGCCTCGTCCCCAGCCTCATCCTCATCGCCATAGCCGACCAGATCGAGCGGTCGCGCGGCAAGGCCGCGTGCCGTGCACCAGTGCACCAGCGCGTCCTCCTGGCCATGGGTAACCCAGATCTCACCGGCGCCTGTAGCTTCGATGGTGGCGGTGAGGCCGTCCCAGTCGGCGTGGTCCGAAATCACCAGCGGCAGTTCGACGCCGCGCTGGCGGGCGCGCGCCCGCACGCGCATCCAGCCCGAGGCAAATGCCGTGACCGGATCGGGAAACCGCCGCGTCCAGATGTCGGCAGTGGCCGTTGGCGGCGCCAGCGTGATCGTACCGGCCAGCTCGGCCTTCTTCATGCCCGTGGCCGGGCGGAGATCGCCCAGCGCCACGCCACGGCTTTGGTAATAGCGCGTGATCTTCTCCATCGCGCCGTGCAGGTAGATCGGCGCGTCGTATCCGGCCGCCCGCAGCAGCGCGATCACGCGCTGCGCCTTGCCGAGCGAATAAGCGCCGACCAGGTGCGCGCGTTCGGGAAACAATGCCACCGAGGCCAGCAGCTTCTTCACTTCATCTGCGGCGTCGCCGTGACGGAACACGGGCAGGCCGAAAGTCGCCTCGGTGATGAAGACATCGCACGGCACCAGCTCGAAAGACGCACAAGTGGGGTCGTTCGCGTTCTTGTAATCGCCCGAGGCGACGATGCGCGTTCCATTACAGGTGACCGCGATCTGAGCCGAGCCCAGCACATGGCCGGCGGGATGAAATTTGACCGTCACGTCGGATAGTTTCAGCTCTTCGCCATAACGGATGGCCTGGGTGCTGCCGGCGAAATGTTCGCCATGGCGCAACCGCATCATGTCGAGCGTTTCCTGCGTCGCCAGCACTGCGCCGTGCCCTGGCCGCGCGTGGTCGGAATGGCCGTGGGTAATGACAGCGCGTTCGACCGGCCGTACCGGGTCGATATGAAAGCCGCCGGGCTTGCAGCACAGGCCGGCGGCCACGGGCATCAGGATATCTTGCGGGCGCATCTGAAGAATATAGGGCGTATTGCCGGGATTTTTACCCGTCTTGCGAGGACTTGACCCGCGCAGCCATCTTTCGCAGAATCTGATCTATGGATTGCGTTGCCACCCGGCCTTCGCCACGCCGAAGGGGCTTCGGCCCCGCAGGCGGGTCAGGTCCGGCGATGACGAATATGGGATTCATGCCCGCACGATTGTTCCTGTCCTCCGGCGATCTGGTTGCGGACCGGCGGTTTGAGTTTGCGCGCGACCTGCAGCTTCGAGGTGACCTTGCGGGCGCCGCAGAGCTCTTGCAGCAGGCAACCGATATCGCTCCCGGCTTTGCATCGGCCTGGTTCACGCTTGGAGAAATCCGTGCGCGGCTCGGTGAGCGTGACGCGGCGATTGCAGCCTTTCGGCGAGCGCGGCAATCCGATCCGCACGATCGGCACGGCGCGAGCGTGCGGTTGATGCGGCTGGGTGCTGAAGAATTATCGGCGATGCCGTCGGCCTATGTGCGCGCGCTGTTTGATCAATATGCGCCGAAATTCGAAGCCGCATTGGTTGACGATCTCGACTACCGCGGCCCCTCGCTGCTGTTCAAGGCCGTACTGGCGGCGCGCCGTGCCGTTCGCAAGCCAGCCTTTTTCAGACGTGCGATCGATCTCGGTTGCGGCACCGGACTGGCGGCGGCCGCCTTTGCCAGCGAAGTCGACCATTTCGCCGGCATCGACCTGTCACCGCGCATGATCGAAAGAGCGCGGGGCGGGGGGCTTTATGCCGAGCTGGAAGTGGCCGACATGCTGGAAGGCCTGCGCGCAAGACCCGGCGCCAGCGCTGAACTCGTTCTCGCCGCCGACGCGATGGTCTACGTCGCCGATCTCGTTCCCGTAATGAGGGAAGCCAGCCGCGTGCTGGTCGCCGGCGGGCTGTTGGCTTTCACCGTGGAAACGCACGACGGCGATGATGTCATCATCGGGGAGGGCTTGCGTTACGCTCACGGCGCGCCTTACGTGTGCGCTTCGCTGCAGAAAGCCGGTCTTGTATTGTCGGAGCTCGAAAGGCAGTCGGCTCGTACCGAGGACAACACGCCGGTGCCCGGTCTTGTGGTGGTGGCGACAAAATCATGAATCAGTGAATACCTTCGAACCAGATGTTTTTTCGTTGTCGCTATTGCCAGAATTATTTCAGCGCTGGTTTGCCTCGCGCGGCTGGTCGCCTCGCGAGCACCAGCTTGCGCTGCTCGAAAAAGCGCGCGACGACCGTTCCGCCCTGCTGATCGCCCCCACGGGTGCCGGCAAGACGCTCGCGGGGTTTTTGCCGACCCTGGTGCAGCTTTCTTCCTTCTCCTCTTCACCTCTGGCGCTATCTTCCCCCCTCCCTCCGCGAAGCGGCGGGGAGGGGTCGGGGGTGGGGGGTGGCTCCGCGCGTACCCATGCTCGTGTTGAGCGCGTCGAAGCTCCCCCCACCCCCGACCCCTCCCCGCCACGCGCTGCGCGCGCGGGGGGAGGGGAGAAGAAAGCAGACGCGCCGGGTTTGCCATTTTCCCCCCTCCCTCCGCGAAGCGGCGGGGAGGGGTCGGGGGTGGGGGCTGGCTCCGCGCGTACCCATGCTCGTGTTGAGCGCGTCGAAGCTCCCCCCACCCCCGACCCCTCCCATCCACGCGCTGCGCGCGCGGGGGGAGGGGAGAACTTGCCGCGTGCCGCGATTACGACGGCAGTTGATAGAAAGAGTTTCATCTCCACCGCACGCGGCGTGAAGCGAGCGGGCGGCCTCCACACGCTCTACATCTCGCCATTGAAGGCGTTGGCCGTCGATATCGCGCGCAATCTGGAGACGCCGATCGCAGAGATGGGGCTGCCGATCAAGGTCGAGACCCGCACAGGCGATACGCCGGTGTCGCGGCGGCAACGGCAGCGGCGCTATCCGCCGGACATCCTGCTCACCACGCCAGAGCAGCTGGCGCTGCTCTTGTCATCGGACGACGCGCCATTTCTGTTCTCATCGCTCCAGCGCGTCGTGCTCGACGAGTTGCACGCATTGGTGACCTCCAAGCGCGGCGATTTGTTGTCGCTGGGACTGGCGCGGCTGTGGCGGCTGGCACCGCAGATGCGCGCGATCGGATTGTCGGCGACGGTGGCCGAGCCCGGGCAACTCGCGCGCTTTCTGGTGCCGCAGCGTGACGGGGCGAGCGAAGCTGCCGACATCGTGATCGCAAGCGGCGCGGCCGCGCCGGTCGTCGAAATGCTCGACACGCGCGAAAGGCTGCCCTGGGCCGGCCACAGCGCGCGCCATGCGCTTGGCGAGATCTACGATCTCATCAGGCGCAACAAGACCACGCTGGTTTTCGTCAACACCCGCAGCCAGGCCGAGATGCTGTTTCAGGACCTGTGGCGGATGAACGATGACGGCCTTGCAATCGCGCTGCATCACGGCTCGCTCGACGTCGCCCAGCGCCGCAAGGTCGAGGGTGCCATGGCCAGCGGCAGATTGCGCGGCGTGGTCTGCACCTCCTCGCTCGATCTCGGCGTCGACTGGGGCGATGTCGATCTCGTCATCAATGTCGGCGCGCCGAAGGGGGCATCGCGGCTGATGCAACGGATCGGCCGCGCCAATCACCGCATCGATGAAGCTTCGCGCGCGGTGCTGGTGCCGGCCAACCGCTTCGAGGTGCTGGAATGCCGCGCCGCGATCGATGCGGTCGACGAGAACGCGCAGGACACACCGCCGCTGCGGACCGGCGCACTGGATGTGCTGGCACAGCACGTGCTCGGCTGCGCCTGCGGCGAGCCGTTCGTCTCCGATCAGCTTTATCAGGAGGTGCTGACGGCCGCGCCTTACTTGGGCCTGAGCCGCGCCGATTTCGACGATGTGGTCGATTTCGTCGCGACCGGCGGCTACGCGCTGAAAACCTATGAGCGCTTCGCGCGCATCAGGCAGGACAAAAACGGCCGATGGCGCGTGGCCAATCCGAAGGTACGGCAGAGCTACCGCCTCAATGTCGGTACCATCGTCGAGGAGGCAATGCTGAAGGTGCGCCTGGTGCGCTCGCGCGGTGGTGGATCGGGACCCTCCGGCGCGCTCGGCCGCGGCGGCCGTTTGCTTGGGGAAATCGAAGAGTATTTCATCGAGGGGCTTGCCGTCGGCGACACCTTTGTCTTCGGTGGCGAAGTGGTGCGCTACGAGCATCTTTCCGAAGATCAGGTCTATGTCTCGCGCGCCAACGACCAGGACCCGAAGGTGCCGTCCTATATGGGCGGCAAGTTTCCGCTCTCGACCTATCTGGCCGAGCGGGTCCGAAAGCTGCTCGCGGACAAGCGCGCGTGGAACGGCTTGCCGGATCAGGTGCGCGACTGGCTGTCGCTGCAGGCGCATTTTTCGCGCATTCCCGGCGCGCGGGAACTCGTGGTGGAAACCTTTCCGCGCGGCAACAAGTTTTACCTCGTCTGCTATCCCTTCGAGGGCCGCCTGGCGCATCAGACGCTCGGCATGCTGCTGACGCGGCGGCTGGAGCGAGCCCGCGCGCGGCCGCTCGGCTTTGTCGCCAACGAATATGCGCTTGCGGTGTGGGGGCTCGGCGACACCTCGTTCATGATCCGGCAGGGCCGGCTTGACCTTGACGCGCTGTTTGATCCCGACATGCTCGGCGACGACCTCGAAGCCTGGCTTGCCGAATCCGCGCTGATGAAGCGCACGTTCCGCACCTGCGCGCTGATCTCCGGCCTGATCGCGCGGCGTTTCACCAGCGAGGAAAAGACCCGCCGCCAGGTGCTGTTCTCGACCGATCTGGTCTACGATGTGCTGCGAAAGCATCAAGCGGACCATGTCCTGCTGCGCGCCGCGCGCGCCGATGCCGCGACCGGCTTGCTCGATATCAGCCGATTGAGTGATATGCTGTTGCGAATCAAGGGGCGAATCATCCACAGGGAACTGACGCGTATTTCGCCGCTGGCGGTCCCGGTGATGCTGGAAATCGGCCGCGAGGCGGTCTATGGCGAGGCGTCGGACGAGCTCTTGGCGGAAACCGCCGAACAACTGGTGAAAGAGGCGATTTCGTAAGGAAATGAATTTACGGTACTCAGTTGAATCATGACAGCATGGCTAACGGCCTCGTGGTTCGAGACGCGCGGCGTTGCCGCGCTCCTCACCATGAGGGTCTAGGACCTCATCCTGAGGAGGCGCGAAGCGCCGTCTCGAAGGATGCAGCCACCGAATTGGAAGATGCACCAGAGCCATGACAGAGAATGTAGTTCAGGCCGACGCTAGTGAAGGCACTCTGGAAATCGCCGGCGTCGGTTTCGTGGCCGATCTGTCCGGGGCATTGTTCTGGGAGGAGCAAAGCCTGCTTGTCGTCTCGGACCTGCATCTTGAAAAGGGCTCCAGCTTCGCAAGCCGCGGGGTATTGTTGCCGCCCTACGATACGGCGGCAACGCTTCTCCGGCTTGCCGCCGTGATCGCCCGCCACGATCCGCAGGTAGTGATCGCGCTCGGCGACAGTTTCCACGACCGCAGCGCCCATGAGCGGTTGTCGGCGCCGGATCGCGCGGCGATCAGTGCGCTGCAGACGCGGCGCGACTGGATCTGGATTTCGGGCAATCACGACCCCGCATTGCCGCCCGATCTGGGCGGCGTGGTCGCAAGCGAAGTCGCGATTGGTCCGATCCTGTTTCGACATGAGCCGACCGGCGCGGCGGGTGAAATCGCCGGCCACCTCCATCCCAAGGCGCGCGTGGCTACGCGCGCGCGGTGGCTGGAGCGGCGCTGTTTCGCCAGCGACGGCGACCGCGCCGTCATGCCGGCGTTCGGCGCCTATAGTGGCGGGTTGAGCATCCGCGACGCGGCCTTTGCAAAAATATTCCAGACGCCGGGCTTCGTGGCCCATGTGCTCGGTGATTTCAGGCTGCACGCGATCGCAGCGTCGCGCTGTTATTAGCTATCTTCAATTAAGGCTGAGACGCCGGATCGCTCCCGGCGATGCAAATGAGGCGCTGGATTGCTTTGCTTGCGCTCGCAATGACGGTGTTGGAACTCTCGTGGCTCTTTGAAAATCGAAACAGAACCTGTTTTCGCCCGCCTGAGACCGAGCATAGCTCGCATGAGCGTCAGCGATATGCGGGATTGTATATCAAGTCGGCGGGTTCTTTTTCCAACGAGGCGCGCCGTTCTCCCGGACGTCGCTTCGCTCGTCCGGGCTACGCTTTTGGCTATCCGCGTCGCGGGAATACAGCTCTACGCCTCGCGTCATTGCGAGCGAAGCGAAGCAATCCATGATGCCACATAGAGAAAGAATGGATTGCTTCGCCGCTTCGCTCCTCGCAATGACGGTGTCAAAGCGTTAGAGCCTCCAGCCTGTCATCAGCGTCGTGAAAGCGGCGCGGTCGATTCAAGCACTTTGCCTGCCGGGATGCCGGCGACCGATTCGGCTAGCGTGGGCTGGATCGACGGAGCGACAGCCAGGGCCCCGGAGGCGATATCATCCTCGCTCAGGCGTCCCGCCCGGCGACTTACTACGATCATGATTGCACAGACGGCATAGAAGGCCACACCGATCGCGTAGGTGTTGGCAATGCCGAATGCAATCGACAAGGCCATGCCGAGCACGGACGCAAACATCGACGTAACGCCGTTGGCGCTCCAGAAGAACGGAAGCAACTCCGCGTAGCGGCGCCAGACGCTCAGTCCGAGCGGGAACATCATGCCCATGCAGAATGCCGGGGGCGCCAGCAGCAGCACCGATAGCAGAATTCGCATGTCGGTGGCAGCCGATCGCGCCGAGGCGGTCAACAAGGGAGTCATTACTCCTGCCACTGCGAGCGTCGTCAGCAGTGCGACAACCCTCGCGATCACCGCACCCCCGCCAGAGTATTGCGCGATAACCGTGGTGCTGCCGATTCCGCTGAACAGAAGAATCGTGAACAGCACGACAGCGAGGCCATAGACCGGATGTCCAAGGAAGACCATCAGCCGCTGCATCTGCGATATCTCGATCAGCATGAAGCCCATGCCGATCGCGCAGAAATACGCAACAGGCGGCGTCAGCGCCGACAGCGGCATCCGCCTCGCGAGACGGACGAACGGAGTGGCGATGTAGTAGGCGCAGGCGCCAAACGCCACCACGATCAAAAGCAGCGTCATGCTGATCGCCGCGTTGTTGTTGGAAAGGGAAGCCGACGGCTTGCTGAGAAGATTGCCGAAGCGTTCCGTAAAGAAGAAGAACGGATTGTCGTCCGTCGAGGGCGTGATATTTTCCGTAAGCGAGGCAAAGAACGCGGTGTCTGCCTTGCCGGACATCAGCGTCGACGTGACGGCGTCGTAAGTGACGTCCGGCCCCAGCAATATCCTGAAGCCCTGGGCCTCGAGCCTCGCGCGCGCCTCTTGCCATTGGGCATTGGTAAAGGCGTCCGGACGGCTGATCACGGTTACGATGTTGTCGACGTTCACCGCGACAACATGATCCGATAGCTCGGCCGCGGGCACGCCTTTGCGCTGGAGCGCACTCGCTGCGATCGCTACCAGGCGGTAGAACTCGACGCGGTGGCCTTTCGGATCGAACCAGCGCGATACGGACAGCACCCCGCCCGGCTTCAACGCGTGGTAAAAGTCATCCCACGCCTCCACGGTATAAAGCCGATTTTCCGTGAGCGTCAGTCCGCCGGCGGCTGTTGCAGCCCAGGTGTCGATCAGCGAAATCTGCACCAGATCGTAGCGTTCGGATGAGTGGTTGATGTAGCTGCGCGCCTCGGCATTGACCAGCGACACACCGGGCTTTCGATCGAGGTGGCCGGAGAAGTCGGCGAACTTGTCGGTGAGGACTTCGAAGATCGCGGGGTTGATCTCGATGGCGCGTATGTGTTTGGCGCCGAACAGCAGCCCGGAAAGAATGTCGCGACCCCCGCCCACGCCGACAACCGCTACGTCCGCCATTGGCTGCACCAGATAGGCGGCATTGATGACGTTGTCCTTCAGGTAAGCGAGCTTGCCGATGTCGCCATCGTGCCGCGTGATGACCGTGTTCGCACCCGCATCGATATCGAGGATGTGCTGGTCTATCCTGGTCTGCGGCGTGTGGGCAAAACCCCAGCCGAACGGCTCGGAGGCGCCGAGCGCAATCACTCTCACGCGGGAGTAGGTGTTCCAGCGCTCGAACAGCGTTCCCATCTGCTGGGTGCCCTTGGCCCAGAACACGCCGAGATGGCTCTTGCCGGAAATATCTAGTCCGCTGTGTACGATCGCTGCGGCAGCAAGCGTCAGCGTGACGGCGGCGCTCAGGCGCACCTTTCGAATATCTCCGCAATCGCGCACCATGATCCAGCCCGCAGCAGCGGCGAAAGCTCCGATCCCCAATGTCGCACTCACGGGATCGACGACGAGCAGCAAGAGGATAACCCCGATGCACCCGAGCGCCGCGCCTAAAAGGTCGGCCGCATAGAGCCAGCCATTGCTGTTGGGCAGGCGTGTGAGCAGAAGCGTTATGCAGACACCGCTTTCGGTAAAGGGTCTCACGAACGCGACCGTTGCGATGCCCAGGGCCACCAGCACGTAGTCGGTGGGAATCACGAGCGGCACGCACAAAAATGCAATCATTGCGCCAACGCCGGTGACGGCAAACCACGCGGCGTGGCTTGCGAATTCCACTGCCACCCGTTCGGGAGCGTAGCGGGCCGGCTTGCTGTAAACCTGCATCGCGCCGCGAGTAAGCCCGAGCATGGCCAATGAAATGGCGGCAAATGCGAAATGGTAATACAGCATCACGCTGAAGAAGCGCGTGATCAGGATCTGGTAGGACAGCGTCGCGGTGGCCAATATGAAGATTGCGAAATAGTAGCGGCCTGGAATTCGGGGGGATGCCTGCAAGATGGTGTCCTCGATGAAGCCGCGGACGATTCGCGATGCAGTCGCTCCCTATCCTACCTTCCATAATGTTGTCTTAAGAGTGCCCCGCGGCTTGTCCGGTAATTCGGGAGCCATCGTCAGCGGCAGCCAATGCGAGACGGCGAAAGCGCGCGCTTCCGCAGGTGGGTCAGTCCTTGCGGAACACGATCGAGGCCATCCAGCCGGTCATCAGCGCCATGAAGGCCGTGACCATCCCGTAGAAAAGGCCGTCCTGGCGGGCGGTCGTCGCGACGAATTGCTCGAATCCGACCTTGACGATGTCGAACGCGGTATCGGTTCTCGCGATCAGGGCGCCGTCGGAAAACAGCCTGATCTCGACCTGGTAGGTTCCGATCGGCACTGCGGCCGGAAGCGGTATGCCGGTGCGAAACAGCGTTGGCGTCAGGAAGGTCACCGCGGAGGTTTCCTCCCGATAAAGACCGTGTTCCATGCGCAGCCGCACGAAGGCGCTGCGGAACGCATCGTTGGGCACCACATCCGCATAATCGGTCCCGACCCGCTGGGTGAGCAGGACATTGTTGAGACCAAGCTGCTGCCGCCGCTCGACTTCCGGCGAAGCGATGGCGTCGAATGGCCGGTTGGAAAACAGCGCGAGATAGGTCGGCACCTGAAGAAAATCACGGTAGTCGGTGTTAATCCAGATGCCGAATTTACGCTCCTTGCGGCGCGTCACCATGTCGGCGCGGGGACCGATGACAGTGACGACGAGGTCGTAGCTGGTGCGGTTGGCCGGCGTGTTTGCGTCCCTCTCGACCGAGCCGAACAGCACCAGTTCCTCGCCCGAATAGTTCGGCGTCACGGTGACGCGATGATTCGAAACCGATACGATCAGCCGCTCGGCACGCGCGGGCGACCATGCGAGAGCCGCGCCCAGCGCCAGAACGATCCCGACAATCGCCAATGAGCGGGGCCGCGTCATCCGGTTGCCCCGATTTCGCGGATGGTGAAAAGATCGTCGGGGCGGATCACCAGTTCGATCGCAAACCGAATTCCGACGGCGAGAATCAAAAGCCCGAGCAACAGTCGCAGATGTTCGCCACGAATCTTCTGACCGGCCCGCGCGCCGAATTGCGCGCCGGTAACGCCGCCGATCATCAGGATCAGCGCCAGCACCGCATCGACCAGATGATTGGTAACCGCGTGCAGCATGGTGGCGAACACCATGGTGACCAGCGTCAGCACCATCGAGGTGCCGATCACGGTCGAGGTCGGTACCCGCAACAGATAGATCATGATCGGGATCAGGATGAAACCGCCGCCGATGCCCATCACCGCACCGATGAAGCCGATGATCATGCCGACCGTGATGACCGGAATGACCGAAAGGTAGATCTTGGAGCGCTTGAAGCGCATCTTCAGCGGCAGGCCATGGATCCAGCCGTGGCTTCCCGAACGGCGCAACGGAACCGCCACACCGCGCCGCACCCGCTGGATCGACCGCAATCCTTCCCAGAACATCAAGCCGCCGACGGTCGTGAGCAGAACGAGGTAAGACAGCGCGATCATCAGATCGAGCTGACCCAGCGAGCGCAGCAGCGTGAAAGTCCACACGCCGAGCGCGGTGCCGATCGTTCCGCCGCTCAAGAGCACCAGCGCCAGCGATGGATCGATGGCGCGTCTGCGCCAGTAGGCGATGGCGCCGGAGAAAGAGGAGGCCGCAATGTGGCTGGCGACCGAGGCGACGGCGACCGCGGGCGCAATGCCGATGAAGATCAACAGCGGCGTCATCAGGAATCCGCCGCCGATGCCGAACATTCCCGACACGAATCCAACGGCCGCGCCCATCGCAAGGATGAGGAAGATGTTGACCGGGATGTCCGCGATCGGGAGGTAGATCTGCACGCGCGTCGCTTCGGAAATGAGCCCTGAGGCTGGCCGAAACCGCTCACGGCATGGTTTCTTTGGGAGTGCGGGTCAACTGCCGCGCCTCTGCATAGCCGAAATCACTGATGGGAGGGACTAAAGAATTTGTCGAAAGGCCGCTTTTTGCCGCTTGAAGCCGAGCATTTTTTCTTGTGGTGAAAAATAAGCATTAATGGTCGGCTGAGCTCCCACGCTTCAGGCGGGAGAGGTCGCGGTAGGCGCGGATTGCGACGCCGGAAACAAGCAGAGCAAAAGGCTTTAACGCGCCGAGGCGGTGTGCTTGTTCGAAACCGGCTTGGCCGCTGGCCTTGTTGTCGTAGCCTGCGCCGGCGCCGAATCCCAGCCGCCTGCGGGGGTTGCCACGTTGATGGCGTCGTCGGGTTGGGGCTCCGGCGTGAAGGTCTGGATCGCAAGCGTTGCCGCGGCCAGCGACTGCGCATCGAGCCGTTTTGCGATGTCGTCGCGTTTGTGGCCTGAGTCCACATCGCCCTGGGCCGCGGCCAGGCTGAACCACTTGAAGGATTCAGCAAGATTCTGTTCGACGCCGATGCCGCGGGCATAGAGGATCCCGAGGTTGTACTGGCTATCGGCGACGCCACGGTCGGCAGCCTTGCGGAACCATTGGGCCGCGCCCTTGTAGTCGGCGCCCTTGCCGCCGCCGTCGGCGTCGAGCACGGCGAGATTGTGCATCGCCTTGGCATTGCCCCGTTCGGCCGCCTGCAGATAATAGCGCCGGGCGATGTCGACATCCTTCTTCACCGCGAGGCCTTTTTCGTAGAGGGTTCCGAGCCTGAAGATCGCCGGCACGATCCCGGCGCGGGCCGCGCGGTCCAACCACTTGGCGGCCTCGTCGAAATTGGGGGCGATGCCTTTGCCCTCGGCAAAGCGCACACCCACCTCGTAGGCTGCCGTGGGATCGCCCTTGAGCGCCGCGGTGCGCAGCACGCCTCCACCGATCGTATCGGGTAACCTCTCCGAGGGCGGAATTGGGATAAAGACCAGCCTGCCGTCGCCTGGCGCCGTCTGCTGCGGCGGAATTGCGCCGGTAATATCGTTTGCCGGAGAATCCACAGGCGCAGCCGCGTTCTGCGGGATCGCTACAGAGGCGCCGTTCTCGCTGTCTGGTACCGATCCGTTGAACGACTGTTTTCCGAGCGGAGTGGGCGATGTCATCGATGGCGTCACCTGCGCAGGCATCGCCGAATTCGCACCGTCGCTGGCTGGTGGCTGGATCGCAGATTGCGAGTTGGTGGAATTCTCCATCGCGGGCATTTGCGGCGCGATGCCGGTGTCGAGCAGCGTCATCGCCATCTTGAACGTGCCGAGCACGATCACGACCACGCTCGCGCCGACCAGAAGCGAACGGATCTTTGATGTGATCTTCGATGGCTGTTTCGGCTGGCCCGAAGTCATTTTGAGCTGGCCGCGGCCAGCCTTGTCGGGCGGCGGCGCCGCCGCTGCAGCCTTTGCCGCGCGGCGGGCGGCGGCGATGAAACTCGAGGTGCTGACCGGCTCGTGCGGGGTAGGCGGAATTTCGCTGATCGCATCCTCCGATGCAGCGATCCGCTCCGATGGAGAGGCGGTTCGCCCCGACGGCCGTGTGCCCGGTTCGAGCGGGTGATCCGGCGGCAGGTCCGGTTCGATTGCGACGCGAGGCGATGCGGCGAGCGGTTCCAGAATTTCGCTGATCGCCTTCGGTGTCACGACGGCGGGCGGCGCCGTGACGGCATGGAATTCCCGCGGCGCCGCATCGAAATGCGCTTGCATCGCTGCGGGATTGGGCAATTCGGGCCTGGGTTGCGGCGCCATCGCGAGCGGGGGCGCCTGCATCGCCGGCAGGAGCGGCGGCATTGCAAATACGGGCTCGGATGCGGCAGCCAGCGGTACATCATCGAACCGTTCGGACGAAGCCATCGGCTGCGCGGCTGGCGTCGAGATCGCGTAGGACGGTTCCAGCGGAGCTTCGGGGGCGGCAACATAGGCGGGTTGCCAGGCCGATCCCGACTGCATGGAAGCAGGCTGGGAACGCGCGGTGCGCAGGTCCCCTTCGATGATGGCGAGGCGGTCGACAACGTGACCAAGCGTATTATGGACGGCTTCCAGCGAACCCTGGGTTTGGCGGTCGGTTTCTGCCTGGTGGAAGCGGATGTCGGACAATTCGCGCTTGACGAGATCGGCAAGCCCGCCGTCCGCGGGCGCCGGTTCGCTGCTTCTATCGGCAGCAAAGGCGGCTATGCTGGCGTGCTGGCGTTCGAGATGATGCAGGATGTCCTGCAGCCCTTCCTCGACCCTTCCCAGATTGCCGGCACGGCCGTCGGTGACGGCTTCCAGCCGCTCCAGCAGATAGGAAACACGCTGTTCGAGATGAGCCAGCGCCGCGGTGTTGTCGTTGCCGACCGGCATGCGGTCGATACGATCCGCCAGGGCGCGAAGCGCACTCTCGAGATTATCGGAATTGGCGCTGCCCGATGGCATGCGGTCCAGACGCTCTGACATGGTCCGCAGCGCATTTTCGATGCTTTCGGAATTGGCGCTGCCCGACGGCATGCGGTCGAGACGTTCCGACATCATCCGCAAGGCATTCTCGATCTGCTCGGAGTTCTCGTGGGTGCCGGGCCGCTGCTCGCGACTCTCCAGCGACGAGGTCAGCGCGGCAATGCGCTGTTCGAGCATCGTGAACGAATTGGCATGGTCATCGGAACGCGCCAGCCGCTCGACTTTCGACGACAGAAGCTGGATATCGTCGCTCAGACGCGCCAGCGCGTCGTTGGAGGCGACATTGGAGACGATGGTGCGGAGCGCTGCGATCGCACCCTCGAGCCGTTGGAGCGTTGACGGGTCGTCGTTGACGCGCAATATCTTGTCAAGCTTGGCGCCGAGGTTGCGGATCGCCTCGTCATAACCCGCCAGCTGTTCGGCAGAGGTCAAGGTGCGTAACACTTCCCGGATTTCTCCGAGCGAGCGTTCGATGCTGGCGAGCGCATGGGCGTCGGTGCCGCTCTGGCGTGACTCGTCGATGCGACGTGCCAGCGCGCGAATATCGTTTTCGATCGAATCGATCGCCCGGCGCGGCATTGCCTCGGTAATGGCAACGCGAATTTCGGCGAGTTCGCTGCGGAAAGCCGCGATCGACTGATCGATGTGATCGGGCTGCTTCATGGCCGCGATCTGGCTCGTGATCTTGAGCAGGTGACGCTCGAGCGAAGCGAAATCCGCCCCGGTGGGGGCAGGGGGCGCTGGCGGCGGCGGCGGGGCATAGGCCGCCGCCGGTGGGGTGAGAGGTGCGGCCGGAGCGGCATTGCGCGGCGGCGCCTGGCGGGGCGCGCCATGGTCGAGTTCATTCTGCCGCGCGGCAATTTCCGCGATCGCGGACTCAAGCGATGCCGGGCTGAGCGGAGGCGAGGGGCGATAGGCTTGCGAAGCGGCACGCTCGGCCATTTCAGCCTGACGCTGCCGGTCCTGCACCTGGGAAGGGCGCGACGTGGCCGGGTTTGAGATCTGTGAGAGGCGGGCATCGAGGCGCGCGATGGCATCGTTCAGTTGCCGCGCGACGGCCGGCTCGTTGCGAGGGGCGTCGCTGCGCGCATCATTGCGCGGCCTCGCCTGCGAAATCTGCTCGATCTGGCGCGCGATCGAATCCAGCCGCTGGTGGATATCGGCGACGTCGCGGCTTTCCTGGACCGGCATCGCCGGCCGCTGATCTGAGGTCGAATGGAAGCTGGGAGGTGCGTGATCGCCCAGCGTTGAATTGAGCCAGTCGCTCAGCGACATCCCGGCTCGGCGAGCGGCGGCCTCGGCCCTTTCCCGCACGGCAGGATCGATGCCTTCATTACCCCACGATACGCGCGAATTCATGGTCTGGTCCGGTTCCGAATCCGGCGCGCCAATTGCGCCTTCAGCCTCCCCGCGCGTCCCGGCAAAGGAGACAATCGAAAATCGCGCGGCTCGTCTGCCTCTGCAGTCGACTTTTTCGTGTTACGGTAAATAACCCGTTAAGGAATCGGGAGGGTGGTGCCGAAAGTTGGCCCGTGGGGTAATTTGATCCTCAACGAGCAGCGGCCGACGGATCATGATGCCATCGAGGGGGCTGCCGTCCTTCGAGACGACAACAGGAATTTAGTCTGAAACCAGCAATTGCTGCGCCGAGTAATCTCCCCCAAAACGATTCGCTCGCGCCGAGAGGACACCATGCCGATCTACAAAGCCCCCCTGGAAGACGTGAATTTCCTGCTCAACGACGTGTTTCAGATCGATCGTTACGACAACTTGCCGGGCTTTAGCGATGCATCCGCCGATGTGCGCGATGCGGTACTGGGCGAGGCGGCGAAGCTCAGCGAAGAGGTCTTGCAGCCGCTCAATCGCGTCGGCGATCTGGAGGGCTGCGTCCGCCACGATGACGGCAGCGTGACGACGCCGAAGGGTTTCAAGGCGGCGTTCAGGCAGGTGGCGGAGGGCGGTTGGCTGGGTCTCTCGGCACCAACGGAATATGGCGGCCAGGGCCTGCCGGTCACGCTGAGCCAGGCCGTCAGCGAATTCCAGTGCTCGGCGAACATGGCATTTGCGATGTATGGCGGCCTGACCATGGGCGCGACCGCGGCGCTGATCGTGCATGGCAGCCCGGAGCAGAAGGCGATGTTCGTGCCGAAGATGGTGGCGGGAGAATGGACCGGCACCATGAATCTCACCGAACCGCAATGCGGTACCGATCTCGGCTTGTTGCGCACCAAGGCCGTCAAACAGGGCGACGGCAGCTACAAGATCACCGGGACCAAAATTTTCATTTCCGCCGGTGAGCATGATCTCACCGACAACATCATCCATCTGGTGCTGGCGCGCATCGAGGGAGCGCCCGGCGGCATCAAGGGCGTATCGCTGTTCGTGGTGCCGAAATTCCTGGTCAATGCCGACGGAACCTTGGGCGCTCGCAATGGCGTGACCTGCGGTTCGATCGAACACAAGATGGGAATTCACGGCAATTCCACCTGCGTGATGAATTACGACGGTGCCACAGGCTGGCTGATCGGCGAGGAAAACAGGGGCATGCAGGGCATGTTCGTGATGATGAACGAGGCGCGCCTCGGCGTTGCTGTCCAGGGTCTGGCGCAGTCGGAGGTCGCCTACCAGAACGCCGTCGCCTATGCCCGCGACCGCCTGCAGGGCCGTTCGCTCTCCGGGCCAAAGGCGCCGGACAAGCCGGCCGATCCGATCATCGTGCATCCCGATGTGCGACGGACACTCCTCGCCGTTCGCGCCTTCAACGAGGCGGCGCGCGCCATGGTGGTATGGACCTCTCTGAAAAGCGACGTTGCGCATCGCTCCAGCGACCCCAAGGACCGTCAGGAAGCCGACGATCACATGGGCCTCATGACGCCCGTCATGAAGGGCTTTCTCACCGACACCGGATTTGCCAACGCCGTGCAGGCTCAGCAGATCTACGGCGGGCACGGCTATATTGCCGAGCAGGGCATGGAGCAGTTCGTTCGGGATGCGCGCATCGCCATGATCTACGAGGGAGCCAACGGTATTCAGGCACTCGATCTGGTCGGCCGCAAATTGCCGCGCGATGGCGGCCGAGCCGTGATGTCGTTTTTCAAGGAAGTCGGTTCTTTCGCCAAGGAGCACGGCGCCGAGGAGGCGATGAAACCCTTCGTTACGCCGCTTTCGACGGCGCTGGGCCATTTGCAGCAGGCCACCACATGGCTGATGCAGAATGCGATGATGAAGCCGGATAATGCCGGTGCGGCCGCCACCGACTACCTGCAATTGTTCGGCTTTGTCACCCTCGGCTACATGTGGGCGCGGATGGCGAAAGTTGCGCAGGACAAGATTGCGGGTGGCGGCGCAACGCCTTATCTGACGACCAAGCTTGTGACCGGCCGTTTCTTCATGGAACGGATGCTGCCGGAAACTGCTCTTCACCTCGCGCGCATCCAGAGCGGAAGCGCGACGACCATGGAATTGGCGGCGGAAGCGTTCTGATCGGAGAGCTCAGCCTACTTCACCGTCATATTACGACCATCATCCGGGAGGGCGTCATGCCTGAGGCCTACATCTACGATCACGTTCGCACGCCGCGCGGCCGCGGCAAGTCCGACGGCGCATTGCACGAGGTGACAGCGCTGGCGCTGGCGACCGCGCCCCTGAAGGCGCTGAAGGAACGCAACCATCTGCCGGAGGATTCCGTCGACGACGTTATACTCGGGGTGGTCGATCCGGTCGGGGAGGCGGGCTCCGACGTCGCGCGCTTTGCGGCGCTGAAGGCCGGATTTGGCGAATCCGTGCCTGGCGTGCAAATCAATCGTTTCTGCGCCTCGGGCCTGGATGCGGTGAATTTTGCCGCCGCCCAGATCATGAGCGGACAGAATGAACTGGTCATTGGCGGAGGGGCCGAGTCCATGAGCCGGGTCGGCATCGGTGCCTCAGGCGGCGCATGGCCGATGGACCCCTCGATCGCGGTGCCGTCCTATTTCATGCCGCAGGGCGTCTCCGCCGACCTGATCGCCACAAAGTACGGCTTTTCTCGCGATGATGTCGACGCCTATGCGGTGCAGAGCCAGCAGCGCGCCGCCAAAGCCTGGGACGAGGGACGCTTCAACAATTCGGTAATCCCGGTCAAGGACGTGAACGGCCTGACCATTCTGGCCAAGGACGAACACATGCGACCCTCGACGACGATGCAGTCGCTCGGCCAGCTGCAGCCTTCGTTTGCGACGGTAGCGCAGATGGGCGGCTTCGATGCGGTGGCGATCCAGTCGCATCCCGAGATCGAGCGCATCAATTATGTTCATCACGCCGGCAATTCGTCGGGCATCGTCGACGGCGCCGGCGCGGTTCTGCTCGGCAGCAAGGAAGCCGGCGTTAAATATGGTCTCAAGCCGCGGGCAAAAATCCGCGCCTTCACCAATATCGGCTCGGAGCCGGCGATGATGCTGACGGGTCCGGTCGATGTGACGGAGAAGCTGTTCGATCGCTCGGGCATGAAGAAATCCGACATCGACCTGTTCGAGCTGAACGAGGCCTTCGCCTCGGTCGTGCTGCGCTACATGCAGGCCTTCGACATCGATAATTCCATGATCAACGTCAACGGCGGGGCGATCGCGCTTGGTCATCCGCTCGGTGCGACCGGCGCGATGATTCTGGGCACCGTGCTCGACGAACTCGAGCGCAGCAATAAATCGACCGCGCTGGTTACGCTGTGCATCGGTGGCGGCATGGGTACCGCAACGATTATCGAGCGGATGTGAGTTCGCGCCGCAGCTTCTTCTCCCCTCCCCCTTGCGGGGAGGGGTCGGGGGTGGGGGTAATCACCAGCAATCATTCATGCGGCATACCCCTTCCCTAACCCTCCCCCGCAAGGGGGGAGGGAGCCGACCGCCGCCTCGGCGGGCATAGACTCGCACATCTTGGATATTGGGAGCGAACATCATGGCCTTCAGGAATTTCAAGGTTGAAACGGATGCCGACGGCATAGCACTGGTGACGTGGGACATTCCCGGCCGCTCGATGAACGTGCTCGACGAGACCACGATTGCCGAACTCGAAGAGATCGTGAAGCAGACTTCCGCCGACGCGGCGGTGAAGGGTGTCGTCGTCACCTCGGGCAAGGAAGCATTTTCGGCAGGCGCCGATCTTTCGATGCTGGAGGGCATGAACCGCCGCCATGCCGACCTGCTCAAGGCCAAGGGCGAAGTCGCCGCCAACCAGATGCTGTTCGACGAGAGCCGCAGAATCTCGCTGGTGTTCCGTGCCATCGAAACCAGCGGCAAGCCCTGGGCGGCCGCGATCAACGGCCTTGCGCTGGGCGGTGCGTTCGAATTGACGCTGTCGTGTCATTACCGCGTTGCCGCGCAAAATCCGAAGACCCGTCTTGGGTTGCCTGAGATCAAGGTCGGGCTTTTTCCCGGGCGCTGGCGGTACCCAGCGCGTGCCGCGCATCGTGCCGCCGCAGGATGCCATGCAGTTGCTGCTGAAGGGCGAGGCCGTCAATCTCGACCGAGCCAAGGCGCTAAAGCTGGTCGACGCCGTGGTGCCCGCAAGCGACCTCATCAAGACGGCCAAGGACTGGATCAAGGGCGGCGGCAAGGCGGCCGCCCCCTGGGACGACAAGGCGTTCAAGTTGCCCGGCGGTCCGGTCTACTCGAAGAACGGTATGATGATGTTCCCGGCGGGTAACGCGATCTACCGCCGCGAAACCTTCGACAATTACCCGGCCGCGCGCGCCATCATGAGTTGCGTCTACGAAGGCCTGCAGCTGCCGATCGATGCGGCGCTTCGCGTTGAATCCCGCTACTTCGCGCAAATCCTGCGCAGCAAGGAAGCCGCGGCAATGATCCGCAGCCTGTTCCTGTCGATGCAGGAATTGAACAAGGGCGCGCGGCGTCCGCAAAACGTGCCGCCGACCAAAGTCAAAAAGCTCGCCGTGATCGGCGCCGGCTTCATGGGCGCCAGCGTCGGCTATGTCTCGGCGCGCGCCGGCATCGACGTGGTGCTGATCGACCGCGACCAGGAAAGCGCCGACAAGGGCAAGGCTCATGCGCGGTCAGCGATTGACGATCTGATCAGGAAGGGGCGCGCCAAGGAAAGCGATCGCGACGCCATCCTGTCGCGCATCACCGCGAGCGCCGACTACAATGCCTTGAAGGATTGCGACCTCATCATAGAAGCCGTGTTCGAGGACAGAAAGGTGAAGGCCGAAACCTATGCCAGGGCGCAGCCTCTCTTGAAGAGCGACGCCATCTTCGCCTCCAATACTTCGACGCTGCCGATCAATTCGCTGGCCGAGGAATTCAAGGACCAGAGCAAGTTCATCGGCATCCATTTCTTCTCGCCGGTCGAGAAGATGATGCTGGTGGAAATCATCGTCGGCAAGAAGACCGGCGACGTCGCGCTCGCCACGGCGCTGGACTACGTTCGCACGATCGGCAAGACGCCGATTGTCGTCAACGATTCCCGCGGCTTCTTCGCCAACCGCTGCGTGCTGCGCTTCACCGCGGAAGGGCTGGAAATGCTGATGGAGGGCGTTCCTCCGGCAATGATCGAGAATACCGCAAGGATGGCGGGAATGCCGGTCGGGCCGCTGTCGTTGTCCGACGAGGTCGCGCTTGATCTCGTGCTCAAGATCATGAAGGCGACTGAAGCCGACCTTGGTCCCAATGCGATCGACCAGGCCCAGAAAAAACTCATGGTCGAAATGGTCGAAAAGCAGGGCCGCTTTGGCCGCAAGAACGGCAAGGGTTTTTACGACTATCCGGAGAAGGGCAAGGGCCAGAAGACGCTGTGGCCTGACCTGAGCGGCCTGCAGCCAAAGCATCTCGATCCCGATACGTTGGATATTGAGGAGCTGAAGCAGCGCTTTCTCGTCGTGCAGGCGGTTGAAGCAGCCCGCACGGTGGAGGATCACGTCGTCACCGATCCGCGGGAAGCCGATGTCGGCTCGATCCTCGGCTTCGGCTTTGCGCCGTTCACCGGCGGCACGCTGTCCTATATCGACTTCATGGGAACGAAGAAGTTCGTCGAACTGTGCCGCAAGCTCGAGGCCAAATACGGCTCGCGCTTCGCCCCACCGAAGCTGTTGCTCGAAATGGCGGAGAAGGGCGAGACTTTCTACGGTCGCTTCCCGCCGAAGAAGCCGGCGGCGGCGTAGTATTGCGGCGATTGCCCACAGGCTTGCTCAATGGACTCTCTCCCCCTTGTGGGGGAGAGTTTGAAAAGGGTATCTCGATTTGAAGCGTTTGCGGCTGAAAGCCGTCACGCCGCCTTCATCAGACCTTCCTTGACCAGCGCTTCCTGCACCTTCGGCCGGGCCGCGACGCGAGCCTTGTAGGCCACAAGGTTCGGCAGCCCCGAGAGATCGAACTTCATCGCGTCTGCCCAGGACAGCATGACGAAGAGATAGGCGTCGGCTACGGTGAACTGCTTGCCCATCAAGTAATCGTGACCAGCAAGCCTGCCGTCGATATACTTGAACTTGCCCATTGCGCGGTCCTTGAAAAAAGCCTTGGCGTCGTCGGACAGCATCGGGCTGAACAGCGGGCCCATGTTCTTGTGCAATTCTGCGGTGATGTAGTTGAGCCATTCCTGCAGCTTGTAGCGCTCGGCGCTGTCGCGTGCGGGTGCCAGGTTCTTTCCCGGGGCCTTGTCGGCCAGCATTTGCACGATGACAGGGCCTTCGGTCACCAGTTCGCCGCCGTCCAGCGCAAGCGCCGGGACCTGGCCCTTTGGATTGACCTTCAGGTAGTCGTCACCGTTCTCGAGTTTCTTGGCGCGCAGGTCGACCTTGACCAGATCGTAGGGGAGACCGGCTTCCAGGAGTACGATGTGGGGCGACAGCGAACAGGCGCCGGGCGTGTAATAAAGCTTCATCGGAGTTTCCTTCCCTCGAATTATGGAAAACGTGCAGCGGGATGACTAAATGCATTCGCATGGAATAGTCAACATTGATGCAGCTGCATTTAGTAAGCTACACTCCCCCCGTCATCCATGGACCGGGACATGAAACGCAAACCATCAACCGAGGCGACCGCCGCCTGGATCCGCCTGATGCGGGTCCAGAGCCGGGTGCTGGACGCCGTCGAGCAAGACCTCAAGAAGACCGGGTTTCCGCCACTGGCCTGGTACGATGCACTGCTCGAATTGTCGCGCGCGCCATCGGGTGAACTTCGTCCGGTCGAATTGGAAAAGCAGATGCTGCTTCCGCAATACTCGACCTCGCGGCTGATCGATCGCCTGGTTGACGAGGGATTGGCGGCGCGCCGCGAGTGCAAGGTCGACAAGCGCGGCCAATTCGTGGAGATCACCGAAGCCGGCCGCGAACTGCAGAAGAAAATGTGGAGCGCTTATTCGGCTGCGATCGAAAAGCACGTTGGTTCGAAGCTGTCGGATGCGGATGCCGCAAAGCTCTGCGGATTGCTCGACCGCCTGGGCTGCTCCTGCGGCGAGAATCCGTGGCTCGCCGCCAGAGACGGCGCGCCCGCCCGATGATATCTTCAATGCCCCTCGCATCCGCGCACCGGAGGGTTCGCGGACATTCCCGACCCAGCACGCTTTCGGTCGAAACACCCCTCCCAAGGTCTTACATTTGGAATTCGCATGGCGCGTGACCAGATCGATATGACGCCTCTGCAATCGCGCGATGAGCTGATCGCGTGGCTGGAAGCAGGCGTGAAGCCGCCTGCCGAATTCCGGATCGGCACCGAACATGAAAAGACGCCTTTCACGCTGGTCGGCCATCGCCCGGTGCCTTACGAAGGCGCGCGCGGCATCGGCGCGCTGCTGGAAGGCATGCAGCTTCTGCTCGGCTGGGAGCCGATCATAGAGCGCGGCAACATCATCGGGCTCTACGATGTCACCGGCGGTGGCGCGATTTCGCTGGAACCCGGCGGCCAATTCGAATTGTCGGGCGCCCCCGTCGAGACCGTGCATCAGACCCAAAGCGAATTGATGGCGCATCTGGCCCAGGTTCGCGAGATCGCAACACCCCTGGGAATCGGCTTTCTCGGGCTGGGCATGACGCCGTCATGGTCGCGGGCGCTGATCCCGATGATGCCCAAGGGGCGCTACCAGATCATGACCAACTACATGCCCAAGGTCGGACGCTACGGCCTCGACATGATGTATCGGACCTGCACGGTGCAGACCAACCTCGATTTCTCCTCCGAAGCCGATATGGTCAAGAAGTTGCGGGTCTCGCTGGCATTGCAGCCGGTGGCGACCGCGCTGTTCGCCAATTCGCCCTTCACGGAAGGCAGGCCCAACGGCTTCCTGTCGTTCCGCTCGGAGATCTGGCGCGACACCGACAAGGCGCGGGCCGGGATGATCCCGTTTGCATTCGAGGACGGGATGGGGTTCGAACGCTGGGTCGATTACGCGCTGGATGTGCCGATGTATTTCGTCAAGCGCGGCGACAGCTACATCGACGTTTCCGGAACGTCGTTCCGCGATTTCTTCGAAGGTAAAAACCCCGCGCTTCCCGGAGAGCGCCCGACGCTGTCGGACTGGGCCAACCATCTTTCGACGATTTTCCCCGAAGTACGGTTGAAGCGGTACCTGGAAATGCGTGGCGCCGACGGGGTTCCCTGGGGGCGGCTGCCGGCGCTGCCTGCGTTCTGGGTCGGGCTGCTCTACGACGATACCAGCCTGGATGCGGCATGGGACATCGTCAAATGCTGGAACGCATGCGAGCGCCAGTCACTGCGCGACGACGTACCGCGGCTCGGCTTCAAGTCCCGAATCAAGGATCGCTTTTTGTTCGAAATCGCCAGGGAATGCCTGGCGCTTTCTCATTCGGGGCTGCGCCGGCGCGGCCGCGTCGACCACTCCGGGCGCGACGAGACGCGTCATCTGGAGCCGCTGGACCGCATCATCGACTGCGGACATACGCCGGCCGAGGAGATGCTGGCGAAGTATCATGGTGCCTGGCACGGTTCGGTAGAACCGGCTTACGACGAATACGCGTTCTAGCTAATCTTACCGCGTCATAAGACCCTCATGGTGAGGAGGCGCCCTTGCGCCGTCTCGAACCATGAAGGCCACGTTGCCTATTTCCGGGCCTCGTCCTTCGAGACGCTTGCTCGCGCAAGCTCCTCAGGATGAGGGGACAAATCGGTTATGACGCAGTAAGACTAAAGCATGATCCGGGAAAGTGTGCAGCGGTTTTCCCTCGCGACAAACGCGAAACGCGTTTGCGCGGAGATCATGCTCAATCAGGCAGCTAAAGCGCGATGACGATTCAACCAAATCTCATCTTGCTTTAGTATCCTGATTCCGAAGTCACCCGAAAGCGGACATGGCCTTCAGATAGACAAGAACCCGAAATGGTCGTCGTGTTCAGAAATCCGTTCCTGTCGTTTGCCGTCACTCTATGGACCTTGGCGTCTGTCGTGCCTGTTAACGCAGGCCCATTCGAGGAGGCGGAGACCGCGGCCAATAATGGCGACTACGCAACTGCCCTGCGGTTATTCGGGACCCTGGCAGGTCAGGACAATACCTACGCTCAACGCCGTATCGCCATCATGTACATCAAAGGCCAGGGCGTCCCGCAGGACTACGCTTTGGGGATGAGGTGGCTGCGAGTTGCGGCAGACAAGGGGTTGGCGGTAGCGCAGAATGAAGTCGGGATTTTGTATCAACAAGGCATGGGTGCCGAGCGGAACGACGCAGAGGCGGTGAAGTGGTTTCGTCTCGCTGCAGATCAGGGCCTGGTCGTAGCCCAAAACAATCTCGCAAATACGTACCTTCTCGGACGCGGTGTGCCGCAAGATTATGGCGAAGCCTTCAAGTGGTATCGCCTCGCTGCGGATCAAAGCTCTTCCTTCGCGGAAAATGTCATTGGCATCGCCTACGAACACGGCATTTACGTCGCGCAGGATCATGCCGAGGCTTTTCGATGGTACCGACGTGCGGCGAACAAGATTTACGAGCGACCCGGTGACACGTGGATACACAGTCCGCAGTACAATGTCGGAGCCATGTTTGCGTCGGGCCGCGGCACGGCCCAGGATTACGTCCAGGCGCTCATGTGGTTCACGTTGGCCATAGCGTTTGGGGACACAAGGGCACCTGATCCGCTCGGCATCGAGCTGGTCAATACGTCGAAATACACGGCGATAGAACAGCGAGACAGGCTTGTGGCGCTCATGACGAGCGCCCAGATCGCGGAGGCGGAAAGGTTGGCGCGCGAGTGGAGGCCACATCCCATCGTCACAATTGAACGCAAAATTGAAAGCCAAACAAAATAGATCGGCTCGGCCACAGGGGTTACATTTCGAGTACGCGCCCTGCGGGCTTGTGAACCGCCACGCTAAAGCGCGATGAGATTTGGTTTGTCGCGAGGGAAAACCGCTGCACACCTTTCCGGATCATGCTTTAGCGGGGCGGGACGTTCGGCTCGTGGCTTGATATGATGGCGCAAGTGCCTGGGCTTGGTGCACTTTCCTGTGACCATCCGGTGCGGCAGGAACTGAAGCCTGGTCGCCGTTCATCCGCGGTACAGGTTCGTGGCGATCAAATGGCGCCGCGAAAATGCGGGCAAGTCCAATCAGTTGAAAGCATTGCGAATGTGGGGAGGCCGCCTGCTCGTTGAGTGTTTGGTGACGCTCGCTGTTTTTGCGACCGCTTCCGCCATGCGGCAGGCCAACGCGCAGGCCAATTTTGACCGTCCCGGTGGCGATTATTTGAGCCTGGTCCTGCCGTCTGGCGATCCTGCGGATTGCGCGCTGGCCTGTGAAAGGGACCGGCGCTGCCGGGCCTGGAGCTTCAACTACCCGAGCGATACTTCCCGCACCGCCGTCTGTTGGCTGAAGAACAGCGTGCCGGCCCGCGTGCAGGACGATTGCTGCGTTTCGGGAGTGCGCGGCGCCGGCGTCGTCGAGCCCCGCAACGGTGCGGTTGAGACCTCGATCGATCGGTATGGCGGCGATTACCGCAGTTTCGAACTCAAACGCGGCGACGGCGACGACCTTTGCAAGGCGGCTTGTATCGCCGACAACAAATGCCGGGCATGGACCTATGCGCGGCCCGGATATGTCGGCAGGGATGCTCACTGTTTCCTGAAGAAGGACATCAAGCCGCCGCGGCGAAAACCCGGGTTCACCTCAGGCGTGGTCCGGTAACAGTCTAGCTTCAGGGAGCAGGGGCGGCATGCAATTGGAATCGATCCTGACCTGTCCTGATTGCGCCTTTCAGGCCACCGAAAAAATGCCGGTGGATGCTTGCCAATACTTCTACGCCTGCAAGGGCTGCGGCAAAAAGCTCAAGCCAAAGTCAGGCGATTGCTGCGTGTTCTGCTCATATGGTTCAGTTCCCTGCCCGCCGATCCAGCAGGGCGGCAAGAGCGCATGCTGCAGCTGAGCCGAAAGATGTTCAGCGCACGGAAGTGAAGAAGCGTGCGAGGCGGAAGCCGGATAGCCACGTCCACATCGGCTGGCTGCGGATTCCAAGATCCCAGGAACCGATCACAGCGTCGGCTCGGCCGACCAGATTGTCGATCGGCAACAATCCGACGCCACCTTCGCGCACGGCAACGCGGCTATCGGCCGAGTTGTCCCGGTTGTCGCCCATCACGAAAAGGTGCCCCGGCGGCACTGTTATCTCGGGCGTGTTGTCGAGCCGGCCATTGTCGCGGAGTTTGTAGATGGCGTGGCTTACCCCTCCCGGCAAAGTTTCGATGTAACGATATGCGCGCTCAGAACCGCCGTTGTCGTCCTCCGCTTCGCCGATGCCGTCGGGTTTGAGCGATGCGGCGCGGTTGTTGATGAAGAGTTGGCCTTGCCGCATCTGGATGCGGTCGCCGGGCAGGCCGACCACGCGCTTGACCCAGGCCTGCGAACTGTCGCCCGGCCAGCGAAACACCACAACGTCGCCACGCTTGGGCATTTCGCCGAACACCCGGCCGGTTTCCGGCAGGTTGATCGTCTCGGGGTTGATCTGGATCGGCAGCGAGGCGGTGCCATAGCCATAGGGGAATTTCGACGCCAGCAAGGCATCGCCGATCAAAAGGGTCGGCTCCATCGAGCCCGACGGCACATAGAACGGCTCGGCAATCGCGCCCTTGGCGAGGAATACGATCAGCACGGCGGCGGCAAGTTGCAGAAGCTGGGCACCCCAGACGCGTGCCTTGGCGGCGATTGCTTCGCGCTTGATCGTCATCCGCCGGTTCCTCCAACCGTAATGCGCTCCATCCGCAGCGTCGGCTGGCCGACGCCGACCGGTACGCCCTGGCCGTGCTTGCCGCAGGTTCCGATGCCGGTATCGAGCGCGAGGTCGTTGCCGATCATCGTGATACGATGCAGGTCCGTGGGGCCGTTTCCGATCAGCATCGCCCCCTTCAGCGGCGCGCCGACCTTGCCGTTTTCGATTCGGTAGGCCTCGGTGCACTGGAAAACGTATTTTCCCGAGGTGATGTCGACCTGACCGCCACCGAAATTGGCGGCGTAAATCCCGTTCTTGACGGAGGCGAGTATTTCGGCGGGCTCGCGGCTACCGGCGAGCATGTAGGTGTTGGTCATGCGCGGCATCGGGACGTGGGCGTAGCCCTGGCGGCGACCATTGCCGGTCGGCTTCATGTCCATCAGGCGGGCGTTCTGGCGGTCCTGCATGTAGCCGACGAGGATTCCATCCTCGATCAACACGGTGCGGTTGGTCGGTGTTCCCTCATCGTCGATCGACAACGAGCCGCGCCGGGAGGCGAGTGTGCCGTCATCCACCACAGTAACGCCCTTGGCGGCCACCTGCCGGCCCATGAGACCGGCGAAAGCGCTGGTTTTCTTGCGGTTGAAATCGCCCTCGAGGCCGTGCCCCACCGCCTCGTGCAGCATCACGCCCGGCCAGCCGGCCCCCAGCACGACGTCCATTTCGCCGGCGGGGGCAGGAACCGATTCGAGATTGACCAGCGCCTCGCGGATGGCTCCGTCCGCAGCTTCGCGCCACGCTTTGGTGTCGATGAAGCGCGCATAGCCCTCGCGGCCGCCATAGCCCTTGCTGCCGCTTTCCTGGCGGTCGCCCTGGCCGGCGACAACGGAAATGTTGACCCGCACCAGCGGTCGGATGTCACGGTAGCTCTCGCCGTCCGGCCGTACGATCTCCACCACTTGCCAGGTGGCGCCCAGGCTTGCCGTGACCTGGCGCACTCTCGGGTCCTTGTCTCGGACATAGGCGTCGATCTCGGCCAACAGCTTCACCTTGGACTCGAAGCCGGGAGCGTCGAGCGGGTTTTCATCGCCATAGAGCCGCACATTGGTGTGGGCGGGCGGGGCGGAAAAGGTTCCCGAGTAGCCGCCGCGAACGGCCGCGACCGCGTCGGCGGCGCGAACCAATGCCGGCAGCGAGACGTTGGAGGAATGGGCATAGCCGACCGCGTCATCCTTGACCGCGCGAAGGCCAAAACCCTGCGAGGTATCATAGGTCGCTTGTTTCAGCCGGCCGTTGTCAAACATCAGGGCTTCGCTCTGGCTGTATTCGAGGAAGAGTTCGCCATCATCGGCGCCGGCAAGTCCGCGCGCGATCTGGCCGCGAACGGAATCGCGATCGAGATTGGCGCGGTCCAGGAGCGAGGTCGTGAGCGAGGTCGTGGGCGAGGTTGCGGGCGAAGCCGTGGGCGGGGTCGTTGGCGTCATATCTGCTCCAATTTATCCATCGTCCGATTCCGGCATCCGGGCACCAAGCTTGTCCGAGCCTCGAACGTCAAGGCCCGACAAGCGCAAGGCCCGACAAGCTCAAGTTCTTGCAGGTTAAAGCAAACCTGACGAACGGTCGCCTTACATCACTGTAACTTGTCGGGGGTTCCCTCGCGCAGCAGTCGGCCGGACGTGCTGTCTACATAGTCAGGCGGGCCAAAAAAGGGAGGGTCGGTCAGGGTAATGGTGGCGATTTGCCTCACGGCAGCTTGTCAAATCCTTCGCCGAGCCCGTTCAGGCTGAGGGGGAAGCCGATACCCTCTTCGGGCGTCTCGAAAATGATGAAAGTCGCGGTCTTGGCCGAGCGCAGTTGACCCAGCAGCTTGTCGTCCATCACGACCTCCGCCACGCAGCCGTTAGGCAGGCATCGGACGAAACCGGCACGACCGACATCGACATTGTCGAGTTTCAAGCCGAGTCCCGAGGGCAGAAGTACGCCCAGCGGCGCCACCACCCGCATCAGCCTGCTCTTCTGGTCGGCGGTCTTGAGAACGATGACGGTGAGGCCGGCATTGGACCGGTCCTCAGCTACCACGCTCTGGATCAGGGCGCATTGCTCGCCTTGCGCCCCCGGCGGGGTGTCGCACCGGATCTGCCAGTCACCATGGACCGAGCGCACCGCGCCCTGGGCACCGGCTGCCGCGGTGAGGCCGAGCCAGCACAGCGCAACCGCCAGACCGACATTCAGCCAGCGCGGATTGAACGGATATTCGCGGCTTCCGGTCGGGTGCTTTGAGGGGCCCATCAGGGTCGATCCCTTCAACAAGTTGTTGGCCATGCCAGTTTGAGGTTGGATTGATACGGCAATGACGGCGCCATAAAGGCAATTTGGCGCCGCCATGGCCAAGTTCTCACGACTAAGTCGTCACGGCCAAGTTCTCCCGGGCAAGTTCTGTTGGCTAAGTTCGCAGGTTCTCATGGACCAGGTTTTCATGGGCCAGTTCGCGAGGTCACGAATCAGGTCCCTTGGGAACGGCTCGTCTGGCCTACATCGGGCAATCCGCCTGTCAAGCCGCGCCGGGCGGCGAACTTGCCGATATCGCCTTATTTCCGCGGGAAAATGTGTCATCGGCGGATTAGCCGGCGAAGCTTCCCCGCCGCCCGCACTCCTGCATTGCGATGCCCTGAGAATTATGGTTTGAGAGGCTGGATTTCGACCAGTTCTGGCGATCTGGCCCATGTGCTTCTAAAGTGCATGCCACGACCGTTTGTCAGGTGGGCGGATCGGACGGCATGCTCCGCCATCTGGCGGAATGCTGCGGGGATTTGGCGCTGGCGATCTGGCGTTGCGGATTTGGCGTTGGGATCTGGCGTTGGGGATTTGGCGGTGAGGATTTATCAAGGGAGCGCGAGCGGCATGAAGATGTCGATGGGCCAGACGGGGCGGCGGTTGCTGGGATTTGTGGTGGCAGGCCTGGCGCTTGTAACCGCCGGAGCGGCGTCAGCCGAATTGGGACAGCCGGCGCCGTGGGAAATGACCATGCAGGGCTCAGCCACCGAGGTGATGGACTTCATCCACTGGTTTCACAACTGGCTGCTCGGGACCATCACCGTCATCACGCTGTTCGTCCTGGCGCTGTTGGTCATCGTCGTCGTGAAATTCAACGCGAGGGCCAACCCGGTTCCCTCCAGGACCACCCACAACACGCTGATCGAGGTGGCGTGGACCCTGATCCCGGTGTTGATTCTGGTCAGCATCGCGATCCCGTCGTTCAAACTCCTGTTCCTGCAGCTCGACCTGCCGAAGGCTGACCTCACCGTGAAGGCGACCGGCAAGCAGTGGTATTGGAGCTACGCCTATCCCGACAACGGCAAATTCGAGTTCGACTCGCTGATGGCGCAGGACAAGCAGCCCCGCCTGCTCGCTGTCGATAACGAGATGGTCGTTCCGGTGAACAAGGTGATCCGCGTCCAGACCACGGGCGCCGACGTGATCCACTCTTTCGCGGTACCTGCTTTCGGCATCAAGATCGACGCCATTCCCGGCCGCCTCAACGAAACCTGGTTCAAGTCCACCAAGACCGGCATGTTCTACGGTCAGTGCTCGGAATTGTGCGGCAAGGACCACGCCTTCATGCCGATCGCGGTGCGGGTCGTGAGCGATCAGGAATTTTCGGCCTGGGTCGAGACCGCGAAGAAGAAATTTGCCGCCAGCCCTGCGAACTCGTTCGCCTCAGCGGGCGCGGCGGCGCAGTAAGCCCGGGGTTCTTCGCCCGGGATTGAAGCGCGTCGCTGGAAAGAGGGCGACAGGACCGAGAAGGTCATCGAAGGATTGCAAGGCAGGATTTGAAAATGGCAACCACCGCAGCATCTCATACCGATCACGCCCACGGCCATGACGATCACGCGCACGACCATCCGACGGGATGGCGGCGTTTCGTCTATTCGACCAACCACAAGGACATCGGCACGATGTACCTGGTGTTTGCGATCATCGCCGGCATCATCGGCGCCGCGATGTCGATCGCGATCCGGATCGAGTTGATGTACCCCGGGGTGCAGTTGTTCCACGAGACCCACACCTACAACGTCTTCGTGACCTCACACGGCCTGATCATGATCTTCTTCATGGTGATGCCGGCGATGATCGGCGGCTTCGGCAACTGGTTCGTGCCGCTGATGATCGGCGCGCCCGACATGGCGTTCCCGCGCATGAACAATATTTCGTTCTGGTTGCTGCCTGCGTCCTTTGCGCTGCTCCTGATTTCCAGCTTCGTTGAAGGCGAGCCCGGCGCCAATGGGGTCGGCGCGGGCTGGACCATCTACGCGCCGCTGTCGACATCGGGTCATCCGGGCCCGGCGGTCGATTTTGCGATCCTTTCGCTGCATCTGGCAGGTGCCTCGTCGATCCTCGGCGCCATCAACTTCATCACCACGATCTTCAACATGCGCGCGCCAGGCATGACGCTGCACAAGATGCCGCTGTTCGTGTGGTCGATCCTGGTCACCGTGTTCCTGCTGCTGCTGGCGCTGCCGGTGCTCGCCGGCGCGATCACCATGCTTTTGACCGACCGCAATTTCGGTACCACGTTCTTCTCCGCCGAAGGCGGTGGCGATCCGGTGCTGTTCCAGCACTTGTTCTGGTTCTTCGGTCACCCCGAGGTCTACATCCTGATCCTTCCGGGATTCGGAATGATCAGCCAGATCGTGTCGACCTTCTCGCGCAAACCCGTGTTCGGCTATCTCGGCATGGCCTATGCGATGGTTGCGATCGGCGGCATCGGCTTCGTGGTCTGGGCTCACCACATGTACACGGTCGGCATGTCGTCGGCGACGCAGGCCTATTTCGTCGCCGCCACCATGGTGATCGCGGTGCCGACCGGCGTGAAGATCTTCTCCTGGATCGCCACGATGTGGGGCGGCTCGATCGAGTTCAAGACGCCGATGCTGTGGGCGATCGGCTTCATCTTCCTGTTCACCGTGGGCGGCGTGACCGGCGTCGTGCTTGCGAACGCCGGCGTCGATCGCGTGCTGCAGGATACTTATTACGTTGTCGCCCATTTCCACTATGTGCTTTCGCTCGGCGCGGTGTTCGCGATCTTCGCCGGCTGGTACTACTGGTTCCCGAAAATGTCGGGCTACATGTACAACGAGACCATCGGCAAGGCGCACTTCTGGTTCACCTTCATCGGCGTCAACCTGGTATTCTTCCCGCAGCACTTCCTCGGCCTTTCCGGCATGCCGCGCCGCTATGTCGACTATCCGGACGCCTTTGCGGGCTGGAACTTCGTGTCGTCGATCGGCTCGTATATTTCGGGGTTCGGCGTGCTGATCTTCCTTTACGGCGTGCTCGATGCGTTCCTTCGCAAGCGGCAGGCGGCCGACAATCCGTGGGGCGCCGGCGCCACCACGCTGGAATGGACGCTGCCCTCACCGCCACCGTTCCACCAGTTCGAGGTGTTGCCGCGCGTGCAGTAGGAGCATGATCCGGAAAAGTGTGAAGTGGTTTTCCGAAAAGGATCATGCTCAAAGAAGATAAATTGATCATGGCCCGATCAATCTGATCGGACCATGATCTTGAAGGAGCAGGGACTTGTCGTGTCGGTTGTCGATCACCACGCCATGGAACTGACGCCCCGGATTTCCGAGGCCGATGTCGCCGACTACGTCGCGCTGCTCAAGCCGCGCGTGATGTCGCTGGTGGTGTTTACCGCGCTGGTGGGACTTCTGATCGCGCCGGTTCACGTCCACCCGGTGCTGACGTTTACCTCGATCCTCTGCATTGCGGTCGGCGCCGGCGCGTCGGGCGCGCTGAACATGTGGTACGAGAGCGACATCGACGCCTTGATGTCGCGCACCGCCAACCGGCCGATCCCGCGCGGGCGCGTCACGCCGCCGGAAGCGCTGACGTTCGGCATGACGCTGGCCTTTTTCTCGGTAATGACGCTTGGCATCCTGGTAAACTGGGTTGCGGGTGCGCTGCTCGCCTTCACGATCTTCTTCTACGTGGTGATCTACACCATGGCGCTGAAACGTTGGACCGCGCAGAACATCGTGATCGGCGGCGCAGCAGGCGCGTTGCCGCCGGTGGTGGCCTGGGCGGCGGCGACGGGATCGTTGTCGGTCGAACCGCTGCTGCTGTTTCTGATCATCTTCTTCTGGACGCCGCCGCACTTCTGGGCGCTCGCGCTGTTTCGCTGCGAAGACTATGCCCGCGCCGGCGTACCGATGCTGCCTGTCACTGCGGGTCCCGATGCGACACGGCTGCAGATATTGCTTTATACGATCGTGCTGGTCGCAGTCGCCTTCGCGCCGTGGCCGCTGGGCTATTTCGACGCGGTTTATGGCATAGCGTCGCTTGTTCTCGGTGGCGGAATGCTGATGCTTGCTGCCAATGTTTATCGCCGCCGCGAGGGTCGCGAAGCTTCGCGGGCCACGCGCCGGCTGTTCGCCTTCTCCATTTTTTACCTGTTCGCCTTGTTTGCGACTTTGCTGATCGAAGTCGTCGTCCGCGCCGCTGCGCCGTCGATCTGGTAGGGAGCGAATGCGTGGGGCAATGGACGACAAGCAGGAGCAAAAGGGAATTGTCCTCACCGAGGCGCAGAAAAAAAGCCGCCGCGAACGATCGATCGCCATTGCGCTGGCGCTTGGCGTTCTCGTCGTGTTGTTTTTTGCGGTTACCATCGTCAAGGGGCCGGCCGTTCTGATGCGGCCGATGTAGCGACATGACGAACGAATCGACCAGGCGAGAAAAGCCGACCGCAAGCCCGAACGCGGTCTCACGCGGCAGGGTGGCGCGCGATGCGGCAGTGGCCGCAGTTTGTGGTCTCGTGGTCGTGCTGATGGTGGGTGCCGCTTACGCGGCTGTGCCGTTCTACAACTGGTTTTGCCGGGCTACCGGCTTCAACGGTACGACGCAGGTTGCGACCTCGGCTCCGTCCGCCGCGCCGCTTGATCGCAAGATCGCGATACGTTTCGATTCCAATGTCGCGTCGGGGCTGCCGTGGAAGTTCGAGCCCGAGAAGACCGAAATCGAGGTCAAAATCGGCGAGGTAGTCACAGCGTTCTACACCGTAACCAACCAATCGGCGCGGACCACGACCGGGCAGGCCGCCTACAACGTGGCGCCGCTGACGGTCGGCGCGTACTTCCAGAAGATCAATTGTTTCTGCTTCACCGAGCAGACCATGGCTCCCGGCGAGAGCCGCGAGATGCCCGTGGTTTTCTATGTCGATCCCGCGATCGTCAATGACAGCGACAACGAAGGGCTGAACACCATCACGCTATCCTACACTTTCTATCCCGTGCGCGATCGCGCAGGAAAACCGCTCGCCGCCGGCGAACCGGAAAAACCCGGGGGAAACCTTTAAAATCCAGAAAAGAATCCCTGGCAGGACCTCGACCAGAGAGATGATCCGGAATTTGATTTTCGAGACGAATGGTGCCCGAGGGCACCGCCAACGGAGAGACCGCAAATGGCTACGGCGCAAGTCAAGCATCACGACTATCACCTCGTCGATCCGAGCCCGTGGCCGATCGTCGGCGCCGTTTCGGCATTCATCATGGCGGTCGGTGCGATTACCTGGATGCATCACTTGTTCGGCACGCTGGCGCCCATCATCTTCTTCACGGGCGTGGTCGGTGTGCTCTACACCATGGCGAGCTGGTGGGCCGACGTCATTCGCGAGGCACAGTTCAAGGGCGACCACACCCGCGTGGTGCAGATCAGCCACCGCTACGGCATGATCCTGTTCATCGCCTCCGAGGTGATGTTCTTCGTCGCCTGGTTCTGGGCCTTTTTCAATTCGGCGCTGTTCCCGGCCGATGCGGTCCACGCCACGCGCGATGCGATCTTCGGCTGCGGCGCCGGTACCGAGGCGGGCGCCTGCAGCGTGCCCGGCACCTGGCCGCCCAAGGGCATCGAGGCCTTCGATCCCTGGCACCTGCCGCTGCTCAACACCCTGCTTCTGTTGACGTCAGGCACCACCGTCACCTGGGCGCATCACGCGCTTCTGGAGAATGACCGCCAGGGCCTGAAATACGGTTTGATTCTCACCATCCTGCTCGGGGCGAGCTTCACCTGCGTACAAGCCTATGAATATGCGCACGCCGCCTTCGCGTTTTCAGGCAACATCTACGGTGCCACTTTCTTCATGGCGACCGGCTTCCACGGCTTTCATGTGCTGGTCGGCACCATTTTCCTGATCGTCTGCCTGGCGCGCGCCTATGCCGGGCATTTCTCGCCCAAGCAGCACCTCGGCTTCGAGTTCGCCGCCTGGTATTGGCATTTCGTCGACGTGGTTTGGCTGTTCCTGTTCGCATGCATCTATGTCTGGGGCACTGGCGGCGGCAGGGTCGGCGTGGAGTAATCGGCCGTCATAGAGACCGAAACAGGGCGGCCCGCTGGCCGCCCTTTTGTTGGATCAACCGCCAGGTTTCGGCAGCATCGAAGAATGCTGATGGGCGATCAGCCATGCGCTGTTCTGCTTGATCAATAAAAAGGTATAGCGCGCAGGGAAAATCGATGCCTCCCCGAACGAGCGAACCGACATTCCCCGTGATAGACTGATTACCATGGCAGATTCCGACAACCACCAATCGGTTGCACCAACCGTCGTCCACAGTGCGCTGCGTGGGCTCGCCTGCAGGTGTCCGCGCTGCGGCGGAGGCAAGCTCTACGCGGGTTTTCTCACGCTCCGACCGCGGTGCGAGGTTTGCGGACTTGACTATGCCTTTATCGACACCGGCGATGGTCCTGCGATCTTCATTATCATGCTGGCGGGCGCGATCGTGGTGGCCTGTGCGTTGGTTGTGGAGGTCAAGTATCAGCCGCCATTCTGGTTGCATGCCGTGCTCTGGCTGCCGCTGATCCTGGCGACCACGCTGCTGCCGCTGCGCGCCATGAAAGCGCTCCTGATCGCGCTGCAGTTTCATCACAAGGCCGCACCGGGCCAGCTAGAACCACGGAAATGACCGCAACAGCGGGACGCAGACGGCCGGGCTTCGGCCTTTTCACCCTGTTCGTGGTTGCGTTGTTCGTGGGCCTCGGCTTGTGGCAGTTGCAGCGCCGGGTCGAGAAACATGCCCTTATGGCGGTTCTCGGCGAACGCCTCGCGGCTCAGCCCGCGCCGCTGCCGTCTCCCGCACAATGGGACGCGCTGAACCCCGCGGCGGATGAATTTCGTCGTGTCAGCTTCCGGGCAACTTATGTGTCCTTGCCGGACGCCATGGTCTATGCCTCCGGTTCGGCTGTGCGCGATGATGTCTTCGGCCCCGGCACGTGGGCCTTTCTACCGGCCCGACTTGCGAGCGGCGGGAGTGTCGTGATCAATGCCGGCTTCGTGCAGAACACGATGCAGGATCGAGGCCTCGAGGATCGAGTGGTGGCACGGCTCTTGACCGGCGAGCCGGCGACGATGACCGGTTACATCCGCTTTCCCGAGCACGCCGGCCCGTTGACTCCGTCGGAAAACACCGCCAAACGCCTCTGGTTCGCCCGTGATCATCTGGCGATGGCCGGGGCACTCGGCTGGGGCAACGTCGCGCCGTTCTATATCGATCTGGAGCAGCCGGTACCGCCGAGCGGCATTCCCAAACCGGGGTCGCTCGATGTGCATCTGAAGGACGACCACCTGCAATACGCCATCACCTGGTTCGCGCTGGCTGGCGCCGTTGCGATTGCGTTCCTGGTGTGGTGGCGCGGGGATCGCCGCCTCAATGCTCGCTGCCTGATCGTTGCCGGGCTTTGAGCCGGCAATCCATCATTCGCAGTGTTTTCGACGGTCGATGAATACGCGGCTCGAGTCCTCATATGACCGCCCGAGCGCTCTATTCCGCCGCCGCCGACGGCAAATTCATGTATCTCGTTTCCTTCCGGAACCAGCCCCCGGTCCGTTCTCGGGCTGAACAAGCTCCAGGCGCGCAATCTTCAGGATGCTGACCACGAGTGCCAGTCCAAGATCCTCGGCCCGCTCGATGGCATCGTCGATCTTTTCGAGCAGGCTCATGGTCTTGTCCTCCCGGAACATCGGAAATTTCCCTCGATGCAGCGATTTGGCCTGTGCCTTGAAGTTGCCGGACGGTCACGTATCCAAAATTTAGCGGCACCAGGTATCCAGCGACCGAAGGGTCTCGTCTCATCATTGCAACCTGACCATGCTGGCGTCAATTACAGATAGTCTGTCGTCGTGTCAGCACTCTGCGGTTATTTGACCACAGCCGGGAAACCGGTATCGGGAGCCTTCCGAGTCCGGGATGATCCTGCCGGGATTTGCCGAGACTCCTGGTTTTGCCGAAAGGGTGAAGAAGAACCGGTTTCCACTTCCGCGGAAAACGCATTATGGTGCCGCCCGAGGCGTCCGGAAAAGTAAAATAACACAATTTATTCAAAGGTTTGGCAAAGTATCGCGATACTGGAGGGCGGTTTGACGCGATATGTATCGACGCGGGGAGAGGCCCCCGTCCTGGG
Organism: uncultured Alphaproteobacteria bacterium; assembly: GCA_963721935.1. GTDB lineage: Bacteria > Pseudomonadota > Alphaproteobacteria > Rhizobiales > Xanthobacteraceae > Bradyrhizobium. The sequence continues at coordinate 33,998 of CAVRMY010000044.1, read as the reverse complement.
CTTTTGCGACGTCATGCTGACCGGGCTCGCCCGCGACGGCGGTCTTTACGTGCCCGAAGCCTGGCCGCAGCTTTCCTCAGCGACCATCGCCGGATTTTTTGGCCGGCCCTATTGGGAGGTCGCGGTCGAGGTGATCCGGCCGTTTGCTGGTGGTGAAATTTCGGACTCCGATCTCGGGCGCATGGCCAACGAGGCCTACGCCACGTTCCGCCACCCGGCGGTTGTCCCCCTCGACCAGGTCGGGCCCAACCAGTTCCTGCTCGAGCTGTTTCACGGCCCGACGCTCGCGTTCAAGGACGTCGCCATGCAGTTGATCGCGCGGCTGATGGATCATGTGCTTGCGGCACGGGCGCAACGCACGACCATCGTGGTCGCGACCTCGGGGGATACCGGCGGTGCCGCAGTCGATGCCTTCGCGGGCCTCGGCAATGTCGATCTCGTCGTGCTGTTCCCCAGCGGCAGGATTTCCGACGTACAGCGGCGGATGATGACGACAAGTGCGGCTGACAACGTTCATGCGCTCGCCGTCGAGGGCACCTTCGACGATTGCCAGGCGATCGTGAAGGAGCTGTTCAACGATCACAATTTTCGCGATGCGGTTGCGCTTTCAGGCGTCAATTCCATCAACTGGGCACGGATCGTGGCGCAGGTGGTGTACTACTTCACGTCGGCGGTGGCGCTCGGGGCGCCCGCGCGCCTGGTGGATTTCACGGTACCGACCGGTAATTTTGGCGACATCTTTGCCGGCTTTGTCGCCAAACGCATGGGCCTTCCGGTCAGGTGGCTGCGTATCGCCGCCAATATCAATGATATCCTGCCACGCACGCTCAAGACCGGCATCTACGAAGTGCGCGAGGTCCACGCGTCGACCTCGCCGTCGATGGATATTCAGGTCTCGTCGAACTTCGAGCGTTTGCTATTCGAGGCGAGTGGCCGCGAGGCCAGCGTGGTCCGCCGCCTGATGGCGTCGCTGAAACAATCCGGACGCTTCGTCTTGCCCGACGCGACGCTGGCGGCGATCCGGCGGGAGTTCGACGCCGGACGCGCGGACGAAACCGAGACCAGCGCCGCCATCCGTGCAGCCTGGCGCGAGGCCGGCGACCTGGTCGATCCGCATACCGCGGTGGCGCTGGCAGTCGCCGACCGCGATACGCCGGATTTAAAAATTCCCAACATCGTGCTCTCGACAGCGCATGCCGCGAAATTTCCCGATGCGGTGCAAGCGGCCTGCGGGGTTCGACCGGAATTGCCGCAATGGCTCGAGGGTCTGATGACAAGGGCGGAGCGCATCGAGGTTATGAAGAACGACAAAGTGGATGTTGCGCGGTTTGTGCAGTCGGTAAGCCGTGCTGCAAAGCAAGGAGCTGCCGGATGAGCGTTGAGGTAACCAGGCTGGCGTCCGGCCTTAGCGTCATTACCGACACCATGCCGCACCTGGAGACTGCGGCGCTCGGGGTGTGGGCCGGTGTCGGCGGCCGCGACGAGAAGGCGAATGAGCACGGTATATCGCATCTGCTCGAACACATGGCCTTCAAAGGCACCACGCGCCGTTCTTCACGCGAGATCGTCGAGGAAATCGAGGCCGTCGGCGGCGATCTGAATGCCGGCACCTCGACCGAGACGACCGCTTATTATGCGCGGGTCATGAAGGCCGATGTTCCGCTGGCGCTCGACGTGCTCTCCGACATTCTTGCCAACCCGTCATTCGTTCCGGATGAACTGGAGCGCGAGAAGAGCGTGATCGTGCAGGAGATCGGCGCAGCGCAGGATACGCCCGACGACGTCGTGTTCGAACACCTCAACGAGCTGTGCTACCCGGATCAGCCGATGGGACGCTCGTTGCTGGGAACGGCAAAGACGTTGAAAACCTTCAACCGAGACATGCTGCGGGGATATCTCTCGACCCATTATCGGGGCCCCGACATGGTGGTCGCCGCAGCCGGCGCGGTCGATCACAAACGGGTGGTCGAGGAGGTGGCGGAGCGGTTTGCCAGTTTCGACGGCTCGCCCGCACCAAAGCCGCAGCCGGCGATGTTTGGCAAGGGCGGCTCCCGCGTTGTGCATCGCGAACTCGAGCAGGCGCACCTGACGCTGGCGCTCGAAGGGGTACCGCAAGCCGACCTGTCGCTCTTTTCCTTGCAGGTCTTCACCAACATCCTCGGGGGCGGGATGTCGTCGCGGTTGTTTCAGGAGGTCCGCGAAAAGCGCGGACTATGCTATTCGATTTACGCCTTCCATGCCCCCTATACCGATACCGGTTTTTTCGGGCTCTACACCGGTACCGACCCCGCCGACGCGCCGGAAATGATGGAAGTAATCGTCGATGTCATCAACGACGCGGTCGAAACACTGGCTGAAGCCGAGGTTGCGCGGGCCAAGGCGCAAATGAAGGCAGGCCTGTTGATGGCGCTCGAGAGCTGCAGCTCCCGCGCCGAACAATTGGCGCGTCACGTGCTGGCCTATGGACGGCCGCTTCCGGTTGACGAACTGGTGGCGCGGATCGATGCGGTGAGCATCGAATCGACGCGGAACGCCGCGCGGGCCCTGTTGTCGCGCAGCCGACCGGCGGTAGTGGCGCTCGGCAGCGGAAGGGGACTGGACACGGCGGTTGCTTTCGCGGAAGGATTGACCATGTCGAAGGCCAAGGCGCGCCTTCATTGAAGGCCTTGGCTGAAGCACCGGGGAGTTGTACGCATGGCCCTGTTTCGATTGCCGTCGAGCGGACCCGCCGCGCTGGCGCCGCGCGGCCAGGGTCTGCTGCTGCGTGCTCCCCAGATGTCTGATTTCCTGCAATGGGCGCATTTGCGTGAAACAAGCCGCAATTACCTGACCCCGTGGGAGCCGATATGGCCCTCCGACGATCTCACGCGCTCGGGCTTTCGTCGGCGGCTGCGCCGCTACGCGGAGGATATCGCTGCCGACAGGTCGTATCCGTTCATCGTGTTGCGCGAGTCCGATGGCGCGATGATCGGCGGGGTCACGGTCGCGAATGTTCGCCGCGGCATCGTCCAGGCCGCGACGATCGGGTACTGGATGGGCCAGCCTTACGCGCACCGCGGCCACATGACGGCGGCCTTGCGCGTATTGTTGCCGTCGCTGTTTGGCGAGCTCAATTTGCACCGCGTTGAAGCCGCCTGCATTCCCTCAAATACACCCTCGATCCGGGTGCTGGAGAAATGCGGCTTTGCCCGCGAGGGGTTGGCGCGCCGCTATCTCTGCATCAACGGGGTTTGGCAGGATCACCTGCTGTTTGGCCTGCTGCATGAGGATTTCCGCGGCTAAGTTAGCGACGGGCGCCTTTGGTTTGCCGCCATTGCGCTGCTATAACGCGCCCTCGCGCGCGCCATTCACGGGCGCGCCAACGGCTATGGACGAGCAAGTTCCCTGGGGGATATCCGGATAATGCATCACGGGCTGATCGGGCAGGCGATGGCGGCTTACCGGGCGAGCCATTTGCGCGGGCTGTTCACCGTTGCGGCGGGTGCATTACTTGCTGCATGCAGCGGGGTCCTTCCCTCATCTGATCCAAATTCCGGTGCCCTTCCCACCATCGGCGACAGGTTCAATCAACTGTTCGGTTCGAAATCCCAGGCGGTCGGCGAGGCGGCGCCTGCGGCGGATGGCGCTGAACTGGATTGTCCGGCCGTCAAGATCCGCGCGGGAGCGTCGACCTATGCGGTAGCGCCGCCCGGCAAGCAGCCCACGGCAAGCGAGTTACGCTATCAGGCAACCATTACGCGGACCGCGCGCGACTGCACGCGCTCCAGCGGTCAGATCGTGGCGCGGATCGGGATTCAGGGACGCGTCATCGCGGGCCCCGCCGGGGCTCCGGCCACGGTCGAAATCCCACTCCGGGTAGCTGTGGTGCAGACTGGCGTCAACGAAAAGGTGATCTCGACCAAGGTCTACCGGACCACCGTTTCGATGGGAGAGGACTCGAGTGTCCCGTTCAGCCTGGTTGGCGAAGACCTCACCTATACGATGCCGCCGAATCTCACCAGCGAGAATTTCGTCTTCTATATCGGCTTCGATCCGCAAGCGCTGACGCCCGAGCCTAAAGCTTCGCGCCGCAAATAGCAGCGCGCTTTGCGCGGACACTCCCTGCCTCCTGCGGGCAACGGTTGGGGCTGGGATGAAAGCTTCAGTTCAGCTTTTCGCGAACTTCCGAAATTCCCTTCGCCAGCAGGTCGTGGGCGACCTGCCCGGTCACCGTCCGCGAAAGGATGCTGGAGGCGGCGGTCACGGCCGCGTCGGCGGCGGCGGCACGCACATCCGCCAGCGCCTGCGCCTCGGCAAGCGCGATCTTGCTCTCGGCGGTCTTGGTGCGCCGGGCAACGAAATCCTCGATCTTGGACTTCGATTCCGCCGCGATACGTTCGGCGTCCGCCTTCGCCGAGGCGATGATCTCCTGCGCCTCGCTTTCCGCTGTGGCGCGGCGGGCCTTGTATTCCGCGAGCACCTTTGCCGCCTCTTCCTTGAGGCGGCGGGCGTCGTCGAGTTCGGCCTTGATGCGCTCGCTGCGATTGTCGAGCGCCCTCAACACGGTATTGTGGACACCGAAATAGGCGAACACGCCCATCAGGATGACGAACGCGACGGCGACCCAAAATTCCGGTTCGGCGAGCATCGAACTTATCCCTTCAAGGAAGCATCAACGGCGCGTTGCACCGACGCGGTTTCGGGCGCGACGCCGGTGAGACGTTGCACGATGGCCGAGGCTGCATCCGTGGCGATGCCACGGACGTTGCGCATTGCGGCCTCCCGCGTGGAGGCAATGCTCTTTTCGGCGTCGGCAAGTCGGTCGGCAAGCTGTTGTTCCAGCGTCTTGCGTTCGGCCTCGAAGGCCGTGTTCAGTTTCTCGCGGGTCTCGGCGCCGATCGATCGCGCACGGTTTCGCGCCTCCGCCAGCTCGCTTTCGTAGGCCTTCAGCGCGGCGTCGGACTCGTCCCTCAGGTTTTGCGCCTGTCCCAAATCGTCTTCGATCGCGTCGTGACGATCGTCGATCGTCTTGCCGACACGCGGCAGGGCGATCCGCGAGACGATCAGATACAGCGCGACAAACGCGATGAACAAGGATACCAGCTGCGAGGCAAAGGTATCCCTCTGGAATGGCGGGAAGGGGGCTTTCTGGCCGCCCTCTGCCTCGGTATGGGCGCTGGCTCCCCTGGCGTTGCCATGACTTTCAGCCACAGGCACTTCTCCTGTTCGGCCAGATGGGATTGCGCCTTGCGAATCTCATCGGCCAGTCCGGTGATGGATCAGAGCGCAAACAGCAAGAGCAGTGCGATCAGCAGCGAGAAGATGCCGAGCGCTTCGGTCACGGCGAAGCCAAAGATCAGGTTGCCGAACTGGCCCTGGGCGGCGGAAGGATTGCGCACTGCGGCGGCGAGATAATTGCCGAAGATGATGCCCACGCCTGCGCCGGCGCCACCCATGCCAATGCAGGCAATACCAGCGCCAATGTACTTCGCGGCAATCGGATCCATGAACGAACTCCTTCTTGAGGTTTGGTGGTGAGGCCCTGGTCAGTGGCCCGGATGGATAGCATCGTTGATGTAGATGCAGGTGAGGATGGTGAAGACGTAGGCCTGAAGGAAGGCGACCAGCAATTCGAGTGCGGTCAGGGCAACCGTCAGGCCGAGCGGCAGCACGGCGCCGGCCCAGCCAACCAGGCCCATGGCACCGAGCATGGTAACGAAGCTTGCAAACACTTTCAGCGTGATGTGACCGGCCAGCATGTTGGCGAACAATCGCACGCTGTGCGAGATCGGCCGCGACAGGAACGAAATGATCTCGATCAGGACTACCAGCGGCAGGATCACGATCGGAATGCCCGAGGGCACGAACAGTTTGAAGAATTTCAGGCCGTTCTTGTAGAAGCCGTAAATCAGCACCGTGAAGAACACCAGGAGCGCCAGCGCCGCGGTAACAATGATATGGCTGGAGACGGTGAACGTGTAAGGAATGATTCCGATCATGTTCGACACGCAGACGAACATGAAGATCGAGAATACCAGCGGGAAGAACTTCATTCCTTCCGAACCGGCGCTGCTTCGGATGGTGTTGGCCACGAATTCGTAGCTGATTTCGGCCACCGACTGCAGACGGCCCGGGACCAGTCGCCGGCCGGTACCGATCATCAGCAGCGATATCAGCGCCACCGAGACCAGCATATAGGCAGACGAATTGGTGAAGGCGATCTCCTGATTGCCGATATGGCCAATCGTGAAGAGCTTTTCGATATGGAACTGTTCGATCGGATCGATCATCCGCGCGGCATCTTTTCGGTAGCACCGGCCACGCCGGCGTTCTGAAATCAAATCGTCAGGTTTCCTTAACGACCCGTTCTGTCCGGAGCAACACCCGCCGATCTGACCACGTTCAGCACGCCGGCCGCGAAGCCGAGCAGGAAGAACACGATGAGCCCGAAGGGTGACGTCGACAGCAAGCGGTCGAAACCCCAACCTATCAGCGCTCCGACGACAACGCCGGCGACCAACTCCGAGGAGAGCCGGAAACCGCGCGCCATCGCCGAAGCCCTGGCGGCGCCGTCTCCGCTTCCCGCTCCGGGTTGGTCAGTCTCGATTTTTCGGCTGCCCCGAATTTCGGACAACCGGTGATCCAGACTTCCGAGCCTTGCGGAAAGAGCGGCCTCGTCGGAGAACGATTTGTTGCCGCTTCCATCTTCGCTGTCATTCGTGCCTTGCGCCATGCTGCATAGACCCGAAACGATGCTGCGGTGGATGGAAAGGACGCCCCGTCACCCTCAAAAGCCGCGCGGACCATACTTACCACACCTAATCAAGTCAAGATTGCGTCACAGCTATCTATATTCTTGATTTGAATGGGGTTATTTCGTTTGCCGCTAGCCGGCTCTCCGGCCGTCGCCGCAGCGCAAAACCAAACACGCATTCGGCCGATTTCGCCGCAGCTCGCGGGTCGGCCCGCGTGAGCGCTCCGAAACGGACGAGATCGGCAAGGTCATGAGCAGAACCGGCAGGATGCGTTGGCGGCCGACGTGTTTGGTTCGCCGGCCTATGTGCTGGACGGGGAGGTGTTCTGGGGGCAGGATCGGATCGAATTGCTGGTGGACGCGTTGAGGTCCGGTCGGCAGCCTTACCGTTCGCAAGCGTAATCAGGAAACAGCGAGAGAACCGGAAATACCTGAGCGATCGTGGGGCGCAGGTCGAGGGAGCAACCCATGTTTGAAGCGACATCGCCAAAATTCGCCGTCACGCTTGCGGTGCTGATCCTCGGCGCAATCGACGATGCTGCCGCGCAATCGATGCCCGACAGCGAGAATGGGCGCTACGCGCTGTCGCCAATTGCCGATGGCGTGATCCGGCTGGACACCCGCACCGGCGCCGTTGCGACCTGCAACAACGCCGGCGCGGGCTGGGCCTGCTATGCGATGCCGGACGAGCGTGCCGCGCTTGACGCCGAAATCGGCCGGCTGCAGGCGGAGAATGAAAGATCCAGGGCAGAGGCGGAAACCCTGCGGGCCGAATTGGCGGCCCGCCAACCTGAGGTCAAAGGCAAGGTCGATGAAGCGCTGCCGAAATCGGACTCGCTCAAAAAACCGGAACCGAAAACCGCGGAGGGTGAACGCAAGATCGAAATCCCGTTGCCCAGCGAGCACGACATGGACCGCGTGATGTCATTCCTCGAACGGGCATGGCGGCGGCTGGTCGAGATGGCCAATCGGATGCAGAAAGACGTCAGCGGCAAGATTTGAGTTCGGCCCTCATGGTGAGGAGCGCATCTTGCGCGTCTCGAACCATGAGGCCCAAGGATCTCCGATATCTCATCCTTCGAGACGCGGCCAAATGGCCGCTCTCAGCATGAGGGTGTCAGCAATCTATGCGAGGGCCCATGACTTCAACCAAATTTCCCTCGCGCAGTCCGCTCGCATTCGTCAACCCAACTACCATCGCCAGTTCACTCCTGACGATCCAGACTTCCGGGCGCGGCTTCGTCGACCTCACATCCGAAATCGCGAAGTTCGTGAAAGAGGCCGGCGCCGTCGAGGGCATGGTCACACTTTTCATCCGCCACACCTCGGCATCGCTTGCGATCCAGGAAAATGCCGACCCGTCGGTGCTCGAGGATTTGACCACCGCGCTCGACCGGCTTGCGCCGGAAGACGCAGGCTGGAGCCACGATACCGAAGGCCCCGATGACATGCCCGCCCACGTCAAGACCATGCTGACGACGACCTCGCTGCAGGTTCCGGTCCTGAACGCCAGGCTCATGCTGGGGACATGGCAGGCGATTTACCTGATCGAGCATCGTCTGCGTCCGCACGTCCGCGAGATCGTGCTGCAATTTATCGGGGCAACCGGTGGCCGGTAAGCAAAGCCGGCCGCGAAGCGATCCGCGGCCGGCTTGATATACGATATCGTCGACAGGCGATGCTTAACTTGCGCCGTCAGTTGGTCCTTATGTCGACGTCCTTTGTTTCAGGCAGGAACAGGAAACCGACGATGAGGCTCATGACGGCAACTCCAACCGGGTACCAGAGGCCGGAGTAGATATTTCCCGTCGCCGCAACGATCGCAAACACCGTAGCCGGCAGGAATCCGCCGAACCAGCCGTTGCCGATATGGTAAGGCAGCGACATGCCGCTGTACCGGATTCGGCTCGGGAACAGTTCGACCAGCCACGCCGCGATCGGCGCATAAACCAGCGTCACATAGATCACCAGCACCCAGAGCAACACCGTGGTCATCACGTAGTTGATGTCGGCAGGATCAGCCGATGCCGGATAGCCATGGTTTTTGATGGCCGCTGCCAGCGCCTTGGCGAAATCCGTTGCGGTGGCGGTCAACGTCTGCTCGCCGACCTTCACCTGCGCCGGCGTGCCTTTCGGCGCGTCCTGGTTCTGGTAATTCACCGACAAATTGACCAGCGCCGACTTTGCGATGTCGCAGCCGGTGGTGAATTTTTCCGTGCCCGTCGCCTTGAACTGGAACGAGCATTCAGCGGGGTCGGAGATCACCGTTACCGGCGCCGACGCCAAAGCAGCCTCGAGCTTCGGATTTGCGAAGTGCGTGATGCCCTTGAAAATCGGGAAGTAGGTCAACGCCGCAAGCAGGAAACCCGCGAGGATGATCGGCTTGCGGCCGATTCTGTCCGAAAGCCAGCCGAACAGGATGAAGCCCGGTGTGCCGAGTGCCAACGCAACGACGATCAGGATCTGCGCGGTCGCGCCGGGCACCTTGAGGGTCTGGGTCAGGAAAAACAGCGCATAGAACTGTCCGCCATACCAGACCACAGCTTCGCCGGCGGTGGCGCCAAACAGCGCAAGGATGGCAATCTTGGCGTTCGCCCATTCGCCAAAGGCCTCAGTCAACGGCCGCTTCGAGGTTTTGCCTTCGTCCTTCATCTTCTGGAAGATCGGCGATTCGCTCAGGCTCAAGCGGATCCAGATCGAGACGACCAGAAGGATACCCGAGAGCAGGAATGGAATGCGCCAACCCCAGGTGCCGAATGAATCTTCGCCCATCCAGGTTCGGATGCCGAGGATGAGCAGCAACGCAAGGAACAGCCCGAGCGTTGCAGTGGTCTGGATCCAGGAAGTGTAATAGCCGCGCTGGTTTTGCGGCGCATGCTCGGCCACGTAGATTGCCGCACCGCCGTACTCGCCGCCGAGCGCAAGGCCTTGCACCAGACGCAAGGCGATCAGCACCACAGGTGCAGCGATGCCCCAGGTGGCATAGCCTGGGAGCAAGCCGATGAAGAAGGTCCCGACGCCCATCAAGGTCATGGTGATCAGGAAGGTATATTTGCGCCCGATCATGTCGCCGAGGCGGCCGAAGATCAGGGCGCCGAACGGCCGAACGGCAAAGCCCGCGGCGAAGGCGAGCAGTGCAAAGATGAAGCCGACGTTCGGCGGCACGTTGGAGAAAAAGTATTTCGCGAGGAAGGCGCCGAGCGTTCCGTAAATATAGAAATCGTACCACTCGAACACGGTACCCAGCGAGGAGGCGAAAATCACCTTTCGCTCTTCCGCGGTCATTCCTCCCGTGGTGCGGATGTCGCCCACTGTTGCTGCCATCGTCATCGTGCGTTCCCCGAAATCGTTGTTGGAAAACCTGTCCCCGTACACCGAATCTGGATCGGGCGAGGAGATGTTCATTTACGGTAACATCGCCGTGAAACCTCACCCAATAAGACTTTCGGCCGTCCGGGGAGGTCCGGGAACCGGGCGCTCCGATTTCAGGATACCGGATGCCTGCGCGTAATTGCCTTATTGCGGCGCACAAGCGCTTTGCCGATTAACCGCTATTCCGCATGGCGATAATGCGCCCTTGCATGCGTTCCCCCGCCGGGGGACAATTCGCCCGCGAGCACGGCTTCGCAAGCCCAAATCAAGGCGCTCTTGCGTTGCCGTAACCCCTTGCAAGAAATACATGACTGCCGCCGCCAACACCCATCTCGTTATTGCCGATGATCATCCGCTGTTCCGCGATGCGCTGCGGCAGGCGGTCGCCAGCGTCGTGGCGTCGGCGAAGATCGACGAGGCAGGATCGTTTGAAGAGTTGACGGCACTGCTCGAGCAGAACTCGGACGTCGATCTGGTGCTGCTCGACCTGACGATGCCGGGGATTTCCGGCTTTTCCGGACTAATATACCTGCGGGCGCAATATCCCGCCATTCCCGTCGTTATCGTTTCGGCCAGCGACGATGGCGGTACCATCCGCCGCTCGCTCGATTTCGGCGCATCCGGATTCATTCCCAAGCGCTTCGGCGTCGATACGCTGCGCGATGCCATCATGAAAGTGATGGAGGGTGACGTTCGGATTCCGCCGGACACCGACCTGTCTTCGGCCACCGATCCGGAACTGGCCCGCCTGCGCGATCGGCTCGTCACGCTGACGCCGCAGCAAGTGCGGGTGTTGATGATGCTCTCGGAAGGCCTGCTCAACAAGCAGATCGCCTATGAACTTGGTGTGTCGGAGGCCACCATCAAGGCTCATGTGTCGGCGATCCTGCAAAAACTCGGCGTCGAAAGTCGCACGCAGGCGGTGATTGCGGCGGCGAAAATCGCGGGCAATCAGTGGCGGCCCGGCGCCTGAGGCAAGCGTGACGGCAAGCGGGTGATTATTTGGGCTCTATCGCGCCCCTCAGTCCGGCCTGCGCCACGGCTTTGGACAGCATTCCATTCGACTGCACTTCCTGAACGAAACGGCGCAAATATTCCATTGCGCTGTCGCGGCCTTTGGGAATTGCAACGGCGATATGCTCTTCGCCCCAGCGGCCATCCAGCACCCGCGCTCCCCTCATGTGGTCGGACATTTCGAAAAGCGTCGGCTTGTTGGTTGCGAACGCGTCGAGTTCCCCTTGATCGAGCATCTGGATCGCGGATGTCAGGTTCTGCGTCGGCACCACCCTCGCATTTGCCAAAAGTTTCGGCAGGGTTCGTTCCGACGTGCTGCCTTGAGTTACGCCGATCCGCATGCCCGGCCTGTCCACGTCCGAAGCCGTCGCAATCGGAGAAGCGGCGGAAACCAGGTATCCAAGCTCGAGCGAGATCAACGTCTGGCTGAACGCGACATCCTGTGCCCGCGCGGGCGTCGCATTGCTGATGGTGAAGTCGACGTTGCCCTCCTTCATCCCGGCAAGCACGTCCGCAATCCGCTGATAATTGACCTGCTCGAGCGGAACGCCAAGGCGCCTTGCCAGTTCGTTGCCGAGGTCGAAGCTCAGGCCGTGGACCTCGCCGGTCGTCGCATGCCGGACCATCGACGTAGGCGTGCCCGGATAAACGCCGACACGCAGCCGGCCCGTTGGCGCCAAAACTTCGCGCGCATCCTGGGCGAAGCCGTATGGTGAATTTGCAGCAGTGCTTGCCATTGCAATCATTACGCCGACGAACAGGCGACCAATTCTCATGGATTCCTCACGAGAAACTACGACAAGCCGCAGTGGCGGCAAACAGTGCCGCAACCTTTATTCCGCCGCCACCATCTGCTGCGTGCGCCACTGACCGAGCAGCGCCCGCAGCGAAGCCGGCTTGACCGGCTTGTTCAGTACGGCGACGTTTTCCTCCCGCGCCGCGGCGCGCACGTGCGGGCTTCGGTCCGCGGTGATCAGAATTGCCGGAATGCCATTGCCGAAACGGCGGCGAATGTCGCGGATCGCGGCGATTCCGTTGCCCCGATCGAGGTGATAGTCGACCAGCAGGCCGGTCAGGCGCTTGCCCGCGGCCTCGATCGCTTCGATGGCGGCTTCCGGATCGGTTGCGGCGATCACCTCGGCATCCCAACCGGTCAGCAGCGTTTTCATGCCGTCGAGGATCGCGGCGTCGTTTTCGATGCAAACGATCAGAGAGCCGCTAATTGGCGTCCTGGAAAGCGGAGTTGCGCTCGTGACCGCTGTGGTATGGTTGACGGACGTCGCGGTCGGTACCGTGACCGAAAAGAACGAGCCGCCGCTTGCGATGGAATCAAGCGCAATGCCGTGATTGAGGACGCGCGCGATCCGCTCGACGATCGACAGCCCCAGGCCAAGGCCGCGCGCGATCCGCGCGCCCTGCTCGAGGCGGTGAAATTCCTTGAAGATCTCGCCGCGCTTGAGAGCGGGAATTCCGACGCCGGTGTCGTAGATGCCGACCTGCAGCGATTGTCCGCGGCGCCGGCACCCAACCAGCACCCGCCCGCGCGGGGTGTATTTGATGGCGTTGGAGATCAGGTTCTGCAGCAGCCGTCGCAGCAGCAGGCGATCCGATTCGACCGGCAGCGAACAGGGCACGAAAGTCAGCTTCAACCCCTTGGCTCGCGCGATCGGGGCGAATTCGATCTCCAGCGAACGCATCAGGTCGCCGATCTTGAAACTCGTGATTGCCGTGGTCATGGCGCCGGCGTCGAGCCGGGATATGTCCAACAGCGCTCCGAGTATCTCTTCGATCGCCTCGAGCGAATCGTCGATGTTTTCAACAAGCCTTGAATCCTCGCCGCCGCTCTGACGCTCGACGAGACTTGTCACATAGAGTTGTGCGGCATTGAGCGGCTGAAGAATGTCGTGGCTTGCCGCTGCCAGGAAGCGCGTCTTCGAGATGCTGGCATCTTCGGCGGCGCTTTTTGCAAGTGCCAGTTCCGAATTCAGGCGCGTCAGCTCCTCGGTGCGGTCCCGCACGCGCTTCTCCAGCGTGGCGTTGGCGCGTTCCAGCGCTTCGGCCGCCTCGAATGAAGGCGTGACATCGGAAAAGGTAATGACAAGGCCCCCGCCGGGCATCTGGTTCGCCCGGACCTCGACCACCATGTGCCGGTCGGGCAGCCGCTCCAGGTAGGGCTCGCCTTCGGTGGTGTAGGCAGCCAGCCGTTTCTCCATCAACGCATCCCTGTCGTCGCCGAAGCCGGCAGGCGTGATAGCCATCATGAATTCAAGGATTTCCTTCAAGGGAATCCCGATCTGCATCAGATGCGGCGGCAGTCCGAGGATGTCGCCGAATTGCCGGTTCGAGCAGATCAATTGCAGGTCGGCGTCAAAAACGGCGATGCCCTGACGTACGTGGTTCAGCGCGGTCTGCAAAATCTCGCGGTTGAAATGAAGCGCGGCGTGCGAATCGTCCAGAAGCTTGAGCGCGGCTTTGGCCGAGACCGCGCGCTTGCGCAGCAGCAGCGACATCACCAGACGCGACGAGGCGGCCCCGATCGAGGACGCGATCAAATGTTCGGCGTGCTGCAGCAGTTCAAAATCCGCCGGTGCGACGGGGTCGAGGCAGGTATCGTGCGAGGCTGCGAAGGCTTCGAACGAATTGCGGGCGCGGTCGGGACCAAGATACTGCGCAACCGTGCTCTGAATGTCGTGCACGGTCACCGTGGTGCGCCAGCGCCGGAACGTCGGCGTCATCGGCGCCAGCGCATTTGGCACGAACAGGTCCGCCTGCAGTCGCTCGATCGATGACGGCTGCTGGCCGAGCGACAGCCCGATATAGGTCAGCAGGTTGAGCGAGAGCGACCAGAGCACGCCGTGCATGAGCGGTGTCAGATCGGCGCCGAACAGCGCTTGCGGCCGCAGCGCCTCGATGCCGAACGGACCGTGCTGCAGCAAAAAAAGGCCGGCGGTCGTTCCGTCCAGGAAACTCGGCAGGAACAGCGTGTAGGTCCACGTCGCAAAGCCGATCAGCATGCCGCCCATGGCGCCTCGCGCTGTCGCGTGCTGCCAGAACAGGCCGCCAAAAAAAGCCGGCGCAAGCTGTGCGATGGCCGCAAAGGACAACAGGCCGATCGCCGCCAGTTGGGCTTCGCCCAGCGCGCGGTAATAGAAATAGGCCATCGCCATGATCGCAAAGATCGCAAAGCGCCGGACGGCGAGCAGGAAGCGGCCGAAATTCTTCTGGCCGGCGCGCGACCCGCGTCCGCGCTTTAACACCAGTGGCATCACGATATCGTTCGAGACCATGATGGAAAGGGCGACGCATTCCACGATCACCATCGCGGTTGCAGCCGACAGTCCCCCGACAAAGACGGCAATGCTGAGCAGCGGCGCATTTCCCTCCACCGGCAGCGCCAGCACGTACATGTCGCTATCCACGGCGCCGAAGGGAAAGGCGATTAGTCCGGCGAGCGCGATCGGGATCACGAACAGATTGATCGCCACCAGATAGAGCGGGAACAACCAGCGCGCACGGCCCACCTCTGCATCGCTGGAATTCTCGACAACGCTGACATGGAACTGGCGCGGCAGCAGCATGATCGCGCAAAACGACAGCAATACCATGGTCAGGAAGTTGCCGATCGAGGGTGTGTATTCGATGGCGCGTACGGCTTCCGGAGTTTTCATCGCCCGTTCGACCAATTCGACCGGGGTGAACATCCAGAAGGTGACGAAGGCGCCGACGGCGAGGAAGGCCACGAGTTTGACGATGGATTCGGTCGCAACCGCGAGCATCAGGCCGTGCTGGTGCTCGGTCGCATCGGCCTGGCGGGTTCCGAACAATACCGCGAACGCCGCCATCGCAAGGGTCACCGTCAATGCGATATCGCCCAGAATCGGAATTGAAGAGAAGGCCTGGTCTTCGCTCAGGATGGTCTCCAGTGACGAGGCGACCGCCTTGAGCTGGAGGGCGATATAGGGAACCGATCCGATCATCGCGATCAGGGCCACGGTCGCGGCGACTGCCTGGCTCTTGCCGTATCGCGCGGCAATGAAATCGGCGATCGAAGTGATGTTTTGCGATTTCGCAAGCCGGATCACGCGGCGCAGCAACGGCGTGCATAGTCCGACCATCAGGATCGGGCCGATATAGATGGCGAGAAAGTCGACGCTGGTACGGGTGGCGAACCCGACCGAGCCGAAGAATGTCCACGAGGTGCAATAGATCGCCAGCGAAAGCGGATAGATCAGCGCGCTGGCCCGCCCGCGCTGCGATGGCGACAGGCGGTCGCCATAGCTGGCGACGAAAAAAAGCAACCCGATGTAACCGAAGGCGGCCGCGATCACGGCCCAGTCGTGCAGCATCGCTGCTTACTCCCTTGGGTTCCGGCGCCCGACTGATTCTGTGGCAGGAACTTCAAATCGGCGGCTCATCCCTTTGTTTGAGCATGATCCACCTTTCCGGATCATGCTCTGGCGAGGGAAGTATAGCCGGATTGCACCGGCAAAGCACGGAGTGCGAGCGGCCAGCGGCCGAAACGGCGGCGATTGGCAGGTTAACGTTATTCCGCCGCCAGCGACTTCTCGTTCGACGGCAGGCCAAGCCGTTCCCAGACCTGCAACAAGGCCTCCGCGAGCTGATCGATCAGGACGTTGTCGTGATAGGGCGAAGGCGTGATCCGCAGCCGCTCGGTGCCCTTGGCTACGGTGGGGTAATTGATCGGCTGGATATAGATACCATGCTCTTCGAGCAGAAGATCGGATGCCCGCTTGCACTTTTCGGGGTCGCCGACAAACAGCGGCACGATGTGGGTATCGCTCGACATGACAGGCAGTCCCGCGGCAGTCAGGATCGCCTTGACGCGGGCAGCGCGATCCTGATGGCGCTCGCGCTCCCAATTCGAGGTCTTCAGATGCCGGATCGCTGCGGTAGCAGCCGAGCAGATCGCAGGCGGCAGTGCCGTCGTGAAGATAAAGCCCGGCGCATAGGATCGGACGGCGTCGATGACCTCGGAACTGGCGGCGATGTAGCCGCCAAGACAGCCGAACGCCTTGGCGAGCGTGCCTTCGAGAATGTCGATGCGATGCATGACCCCGTCGCGCTCGGCAACTCCGCCGCCGCGCGGACCGTACATGCCGACCGCATGAACCTCATCGACGTAGGTCATCGCGCCATAACGCTCGGCGAGATCGCAAATCCTTGCCAGCGGCGCTATATCCCCGTCCATCGAATAAAGGCTTTCGCACACGATCAGCCTTGGCCGGTCGGGAGGGAGGGCACGCAGCAACTCTTCGAGATGCGCCATGTCGCTGTGGCGGAACACAACGCGCTCGCAGCCGGATTGGCGAATGCCCTCGATCATCGAATTGTGGTTGAGCGCGTCCGACAGGATCAGGCAGTTCGGAATCAGTTTTGCAATGGTCGCAATGCCGGTCTGGTTGGAGACATAGCCCGAGGTGAACAGCAGCGCTGCTTCCTTACCATGCAGGTCGGCCAGTTCTTTCTCCAGTTGCACCAGAGGATGATGGGTACCCGCGATGTTGCGGGTTCCGCCTGCGCCGGTACCCGAGCGGGTAGCGGTCTCGACCATTGCGCCGACGACCTTCGGGTGCTGTCCCATTCCCAGATAGTCGTTGGAACACCAGATCACGACGTTCCGCGCGCCCTTCGGCGAGTGCCACACCGCATGCGGGAACCGCCCGGCTAAGCGTTCCAGATCGGCGAAAACGCGATATCGCCGTTCATCATGCAGGCGGTCGAGAGCGGTCCGGAAGAATTGGCTGTAGTCCATCGCAAAAACCTAAAGAGGAGGCTGGTTTCGGAGCAGGTGCCGTCTTTTTAGAGCGTTTCCAGGATTATTGTCGAGCGGGATTTGCCGTCTTGATCCGGATCAAGTCTTGGTGTCCTGAAGCAAATCGGCAAGCGCGCCGATCGGAGCAAATTGCCGCTAACAGCGTGTTGCGGTTTTTCGCGGTGTTTTCGGAAAATGCTTGCTCTGCCGAAATCTCGGCAGCCGCGGCTGTGCCCCCAACCGGGCACATTTCACAGAGGAGGCATGCTTCGCCCGCGTCGCACCCTGCTCGCGATCCAGCGCACCCCGGTTTGCGATCCAATTGGATTGATTATCTCTCGCCTGAAACATTTGTTGCAAACATGCAAACGAAGCGACTAGGATGCGGCATGGACCGTGGGCCGCTGGCCGAGCAGATCATCAAGACGTTCGACGACATGCCCGCCCAGCTGCAGGCGGGCGCGCGCTATGTGCTGGACCGGCCGCGCGATGTGGCGCTGTTGTCGATGCGCGAGCAGGCGCGCCAGGCCGGCGTTCAGCCTGCGACGATGACGCGGCTGGCAAAGCGTCTGGGCATGGAAGGCTATGACGAAGTTCGCGAACTTTACGCTGCCGCCGTGCGCGACGGCGGTCTTGGCTTTGCCGGCAAGGCCGGTGTCCAGGTCGTCAGCCAGAAATTAAAGGGCGACAGGGCGCTGGCGGCCGACATGCTGAAGTCGATCGGCAAGCAAATCGAGCGGCTCGCCGCGCCGGCCAACCTCGATCGCCTCGTGGCGGCCGCGCGAGCCCTGGCGTCGGCGCGGCGCATCTACTGTCTCGGATTGCGCTCCAGCCATTCGGTCGCCTGGCATCTTCACTACGTTTTGACGCTGGTCGGGGACCGCTCGATCCACATTGACGGCATCGGCGCGACCGGTGCGGACGCGCTGGCGCGGGCAACGAACCGCGACATCCTTCTTGTGGCAAGCGTCATGCCCTACACCCGCCTGACCGTCGAACTTGCGGAATATGCCGCAAGGCGGGGGATCGCCGTCGTCGCGATCACCGACAGCGAGGTCGCTCCGCTTGCCCAGATTGCGCAGGACGTCATCGTCGTGCCGACCGAGAGCCCGTCGTTTTTCCATGCCATGTCGCCTGCCTTCGCCGTTGCCGAAGTCCTGGGCGCGGTGATCGCCGGACGCGGCGGCGAAGACGCACTGGCCTCGCTCCGGCATTCCGACGGGCACCTGGCCGCGCTGAACACGCATCTCAAGCCAAGAGGCAGCAAGAAAGCGTCATGACCCATATCCTTCATCGCTCCGCCAATGCGGAACTGCCCGTGGCCGTTGGCGGCAAGGGCATCGAACTGTTCGACCAGCGCGGCGCAAGTTATATCGATGCCTCCGGCGGCGCGGCGGTGTCCTGCCTGGGGCATGCGCATCCCGATGTCATAGCGGCGCTTCACAAACAGCTCGATTCGATTGCCTATGCGCACACGGCCTTTTTCACGACCGAGATTGCCGAGAAACTGGCCGATCGGCTGATCGAGACGGCGCCTGAGGGCATCGATCACGTCTACCTCGTCAGCGGCGGATCGGAAGCGATCGAGGCCGCACTGAAGATGGCGCGTCAGTATTTTGTCGAGAAGGGCGAGCCGCAGCGCCGGCACATCATCGCGCGACGGCAGAGCTATCACGGCAACACGCTCGGTGCGCTTGCGACCGGCGGCAATCAATGGCGACGTGCGCAGTTCCAACCGCTGCTGATCGAAACCCACCACATCGAGCCCTGTTATGCCTATCGCTGGCAGCAGAGTGGTGAAAGCGATGAAGCTTACGCCGCGCGTGCCGCAAAGGCGCTGGAAGACAAGATCCTCGAACTCGGCTCCGATCAGGTGATCGCCTTCGTCGCGGAGACGGTCGTTGGCGCGACCTCGGGGGCGGTGCCGCCGGTGGCGGACTATTTCAAACAGATCCGCGCGATCTGCGATCGCTACGGCGTGTTGCTCATCCTTGATGAAGTGATGTGCGGCATGGGCCGTACCGGAACGCTGCATGCCTGCGAGCAGGACGGCATTGCGCCGGACCTGATGGCGATTGCGAAGGGCCTGGGCGGCGGCTATCAGCCGGTCGGCGCAGTCTTGCTGAACAAGAAGATTTTCGAGGCCTTCTCGCAGGGCTCCGGCTTTTTCCAGCACGGCCACACCTACATGGGCCATCCGATGGCGGCCGCCGCGGGGCTTGCCGTGCAGGACGTCATTCGCCGCGACGACTTGCTTTCCAATGTAGTGACCATGGGCAATCACCTGCAGCGGCGCCTGGAAGAACGCTTTGCCAATCACCATCATGTCGGCAATATCCGCGGGCGGGGCCTGTTCCGCGGCGTCGAGCTGGTTTCGGATTGCGACTCCAAACAGCCCTTCGCGCCGGAATTGAAGCTTCACGCACGGATCAAACGCGAAGCCATGGCGCGCGGCCTGATGGTCTACCCGATGGGGGGCACGATCGACGGCGCCAGAGGCGACCACGTCCTGATTGCTCCGCCTTTCATCGTGAAGCGGGATCAGGTCGACACGATTGTCGAGCGTCTTGGCGATGCGCTGGACGCGGCCGTCGCCTCGCTTGGCTGAACGCGCGATGATCCGTGCGACCTCGCGCGGATTTGCGGATTTTGGAAGAGGGAAGAAACATCATGACGAAACTCGCTGTTGGCATCGCCGCTCTGTGGCTTGGGCTCGTGTCCGCGCTTTCGGGCGCATCGGCGCAAGCCCTTGGTCCGACGCTGCAGAAGATCAAGGACGCCGGTACGATCACGATCGGCCATCGCGATTCTTCCGTGCCTTTCTCCTATCTCGACGACAATCAGAAGCCGATCGGTTTCTCGCTCGATCTGTGCGGCCTCGTCGTCGCGAAAATACAGACCAGGATCGGCCTGCCCAATATCAGGATCGCCTATCAGGCCGTCAACTCCTCCAACCGCATTCCCCTCGTGAAGAACGGCACGGTCGATATCGAATGCGGCTCGACCGCCAATACCATTGCCCGCCAACAGGAAGTCGCCTATTCGGTGATCTTCTACGCGCCGCAATTCAAATGGCTTGCGCTTAAATCGTCCGGCGTAAAATCGACCGATGACCTCAAGGGCAAGGCGGTCGTCGTGACCCAGGGCACCAATACCGCGCAGTTCGTAGCCAGGCTCAACACCGAGAAGGGCCTCGGCATGAAGATCCTGCAGGGCAAGGACCACGCCGAATCCTTCCTGCTGGTAGAGACAGGCCGGGCCACCGCATTCATGGAGGATGACATTCTTCTCGCCGGCCTCAAGGCTAACGCAGCTTCGCCGGACAACTTTGTGTTCCTTAACGATGCCTATCCGAGCGATCCCTATGGCGTGATGATGTCGAAAGGCGATCCCGAGTTCAAACGTCTGGTCGATGACGCGCTGACCGAAGCCATGAGCTCGGGGTTGTACGACAAGCTTTACACCAAATGGTTTGAGAGCCCGATACCGCCCAAGAACATCAACCTGAAATTCCCGCAATCGGAGAAGCTCAAGGAATTGATCAAGTCTCCGAGCGACAAGGCCAACGGGCAATAGGGCGGCTGACGGGATCTTGATCGGGCAATTCCCGTCTGTTCCATGATCTGACCGAGGGGCGCCCATGTCCTTGCTGTTCGAGCCGACCCCCGATGGCGCGGGGCGCTATTACGACTGGATTTTGAGCGGGCTCGGCTGGACGCTCTCGCTTGCGCTTGGCGCCTGGACGGTCGCGCTGGTCGTTGGGACGCTGGTCGGCGTTGCGCGCACCCTGCCGAGGGGAATTCTGCCGAAGCTCGGCCGGGTCTATGTCGAGACCTTCCGCAACGTTCCGCTGCTCGTGCAGATGTTCTTCTGGTACTTCGTCCTTCCGGAGCTGCTGCCGGCGCGCATCGGCCAGGCGATCAAACAGATGGAACCGCCCTGGGCGAGTTTCGTCCCGGCCCTGATCTGCCTTGGTCTGTTCACCGCAGCACGGATCGCCGAGCAGGTTCGTGCCGGGGTCCAGGCGCTGCCGGCGGGCCAGATGCAGGCCGCCTTCGCGCTCGGCTTCAGTCGCACCGGCATGTATCGCCTGGTCCTGTTGCCGCAGGCGTTCCGGATCATTCTGCCGACGCTGACCAACGAATTCATGACGATCTTCAAGAACACGTCGGTGGCGCTGACGATCGGTCTTGTGGAATTGACCGCCACCGCCCGCGAAATCAACGAAAATACGTTTCGTACATTCGAAGCGTTCGGCGTCGTTACGATCGTCTATCTCGTGATCGCCCTTCTTGCCTGGCAGCTGATGCAGCGGATCGAGCGGGCCGCACAATTGCCGGGCCTCGCCAGCGGGACTTCGCGGACATGATGGTTGACCTTTCAGCTATCGCCACCGCAATGCCTTTTCTGATGAAGGGCCTTCTGTTCACGGTGCAGATCACCCTGGTCGGCGTCACCGGCGGCGTTGTGTTCGGCAGCCTGCTTGCGGTCGCGCGCTTGTCGCAAAACCGCATCCTGTCCGCGCTTTCGGGCGCTTACGTGAACCTGATGCGTTCGATACCGCTCATTCTCGTGATCTTCTGGGTTTTCTTCCTCGTGCCATGGGCGATCGGATGGATGACCCGCAGCGCCCGTCCGGTCGCAGTGGGGGCATCGCTGACGATTTATGTGACGTTCGTGCTGTTCGAAGCCGCCTATTATGCCGAAATCCTGCGCGCCGGCTTTCGCTCGATCTCTCCCGGACAATATGCGGCGTGCGCAGCGTTGGGACTTTCGAAGCTCAACTCCTACGTCTACGTTATCTTTCCGCAGGCGATCCGCAACGTCCTGCCGATCCTGCTCACGCAGACCATCATCCTGTTTCAGGATACTTCGCTCGTCTACGTCATATCGGCGACCGATCTTCTCGGCGCGGCCAGCAAGATCGCCCAGCGCGACGGCAGGCTGGTTGAAATGTATTTGACCGTCGGCGTCATCTATTTTGTGTTTTGCTACACAGCCTCCCAACTCGTAAAACGGCTGCAAGGTCGTCTCGCTCACGGGACGCGATGACGGTCGATATCGGCAATGTTTCGCAAGTCACGTGCCGAAGGATAAGTATTCGACGCGCGGCCATTCAACGACGCGAAAATGGCCGGTCGCGAATGAAAACAATAACCATGGGGAAATGTCATGACCACGCGCCGCGATTTTCTGAAGGCCGGCACCGCCGCCGCTGCCAGCGGTATCGTCTTTTGCGGCTGCGGCCTGCTGCACGGCGCGCAGGCCGAGGTGCGCCGGGACTTGCCCGTCGCGGTCAATGGCAAGCGGGTCAGGACCATCGATGTGCACGCGCATTGCCATTTCCGGGAGGCCGGTGCGCTGCTCGGCGAGGAAGGCACCCGGCTCCAGATCTCGCCGATCAACGGCGCGGCGGAAACCTATATCGATATCGGCCAGCGGCTTGCCGCCATGGACGCACAGGCCGTCGACATGGAGATCCTGTCGATCAATCCATTCTGGTACAACCGCGAGCGCGAACTTGCCGCCAAAATCGTCAAGCTCCAGAACGAAAAGCTCGCTGAATTCTGCGGCGCGAACTCCGAGCGCTTTGCCGCCTTCGCCTCGCTTACCCTGCAGGCGCCCGACCTTGCCGTCCAGGAGCTCGAGACCGCGGTGAAGAAGCAGGGCCTCAAGGGGGCCGCGATCGGCGGCTCGGTGAATGGCATCGATTTTTCCGATTCGAGATTCCACCCGGTCTGGGCCAGGGCCGAGGAGCTTGGCGTGCCATTGTTCATCCATCCGCGCGGCACGCCCGAGCTGAACAAGCGGCTGTCGGGCAATGGCTGGCTCGACAACACCATCGGCAATCCGCTCGATACGACGATCGCGCTCTCCCACCTCATTTTCGAGGGCACGCTCGACCGTTTTCCCGGATTGAAGGTGATTGCAGCCCATGGTGGCGGCTATCTGCCGTCCTATGCCGAGCGTTCCGACCATGCCTGCATGGTCGGCCCCAAAGGCTGCAATCCCGATATCAAGCTGAAGAAGCGGCCTTCGGAATATCTCGGGCAAATCTATTTCGACTCGCTGGTCTTCACGCCGGAGGCGATCCGCCATCTGGCGACCCAGGTTGGCGCGAGCCAGATCGTGCTCGGCAGCGACTATCCCTATCCCTGGCAGCTCGGCCCGGTGGACCACATTTTCGCCTGCACCTCGCTGAACGACGACGAAAAGGCCGATATTCTCGGCCGCACCGCTGCGAGGCTGTTCAATCTGGAGATATGACGAGCAGCGCGTTGCGGGCTGCTTGAAGGATGGCGAGCGGTCACGTCGTGCGGAAGCGAAGCATGCCATCGGTCTCCTCGACCGTCAGGCGACCTTCTACCAGCATGTAATTGACATGCGCGATCAATTCGCCGGCGGCAAATCCCATTTGATGAGCATCGAGCACGTGCTTGTGGAACACGACCGGTACCAGCTCCTTGGAAGTCTTTGAACTTTCCCGGCACGCTTCGGCAATCCGTCTGCAACGCTCTTCGTGGTGATCGGCCAGCTGCTTGATCCGCGTCTTCAATCCGAAGAACGGGACGCCATGACCGGGGAGCACCAAAAGATCGTAAGGCAGCGTCGTCGTGAGGCTTGCCAGCGACGCCAGATATTCCCCGAGCGAGTTCTGGTCGGGTTCGACCGCCCAGACGCTGACATTGGGTGAAATCCTGCTCAGCACCTGATCGGCCGACAGAAACAGCTTGTCGGCGGCGCAGTACAGCATCACCTGATCGAGCGCGTGACCGCCGCCGGTGATCACCTTGAAGCGGCGCGTACCGATCGAAATCTCGTCGCCATGCGAGATGCGGCGGTAGGCGGGTGGGAGGATCGAAACCCGCTTGAGATAGTCCTGGCCGCGGCCGAGCAGTTTGTCGGTCAGGCTCTCATCCATGCCGTGACGGCGGAAGAACAGTCGCTGCGCCTGCTTGCGCTCCTCGGTGCCGCGGTTCTGGAAATACACCGACTGAAGATATTCGACCTGCGACATGTAAAGGGGACAGTTGAATCGTTCGACCACCCAGCCGGCCAGCCCGACGTGATCGGGATGCGAATGGGTCACGATCAGCCGCGTGACCTTGACGTGCGCCAGCGCGCCGTCAAACAGCGCGGTCCAGGCTGCGATCGACTCTTCGTTGCCAAATCCGGAATCGACCATCGCCCAGCCGTCACCATCGGCAAGCAGATAGATGTTCACGTGGTTGAGCCGGAACGGCAGCTTCAGGCGAACCCACAACACGCCCGGCATCACCTCGACGACCTGATCGGGGCCCGGATGATTTTCGAACGGATAGCCAAGTGCCTCGGCCGAGGACTGGATGGATTCTGCTTTCGAGTGCATCGTGTGTCGTATTCGCAAAATGACAAACTATCGGCGCACTATCGGCGCCCGGCCGGCGGAAAACAATCGCCAATTGCCCATGCACCGGAGCAAAAGTTCGCCCCGTCGGTAAAATGCTCTGAACGGGCTTGTCCGAACAAAGCCGACCAACAAAGCAGCGCGCCAACGGAAAGGCCGGCGCGGGGCCGGCCTTTCCAGTCTCACCTGACGGTCGCCGATCAATACCTGGCGACGACCGGACCGCCCCAGTTGAAGCGATAGTTCAGGCCCGCCTTCACGGTGTGGTCCTCGGTGCGGAAGCTGCCGAAGCTGGCAAGCGTCGTCGGGACGGTGAAGCTCGAACTGCCGAAATTGTAATACTGGTACTCGATCTTGCCCGACCAGTTCTGCGTGAACAGGTACTCGAAACCGGCGCCGACTGTGTAGCCGTTGCTGTGGCCGCTGTTGAACGCAAACAGGACCGGGGCGCCGGCGTTTACGAGCGATTCGTTGTTGTCGGAGAAGCCGTAGCCGCCCTTCACGTAGAGCAGGCCCGGACCCCAGGTGTAGCCGAGGCGGCCGGTCACCGAGCCGAGCGCGCGCTGGTTATTGGTATAGACGAAGCCGCCCGGGAAGATGATGCCGTTGTTGTTGCTGCCGAGCCAGCTGTACTGCAGTTCGGCACCGATCACCCAGTTCGGGGCGAACTGATAGTCAGCGCCTGCCTGCAAGCCGCCAAGGAAGCGGCCGTCATTGTTGTTGCCCGTGACCAGCCCACCGAAATTGCTGTCGCCGCTGAACGCGCCACCGATGTGACCGCCGATATAGAAACCGGTCCAGTTGTAGAGCGGGGCGACATAGGCCGGAGCCTTGGTGTAGGTGCGGGCGGGGAGATCGGCTGCGAGTGCTGGCACGGTCGCGCCCAGAGCGACGAGAGCCACAGCTGCCGGTAGAAGCTTCTTCATTACTTGGGTCTCCAGAGTGCATTTCAATTTTCAAGACCGGGCGCCTTCTGCGCTCGTCTCGCGGCGGGCACATAGACATCTTTCGATTGAAATACTGTCACCCGTCAGCCACACTCGTGGGCAACCCAACCTGTTGTGGAACAACAGGATTTTGTACTTAATGGAGCCTTAATCAAACCTGAAGGAAGCCTTAATTTGCCATCTCCACGGTGCCGCCGCAAACGGCCGAAACGCGAGATCGTTCGCGGAAAAAGGGCGCAAGCGCGGTGGGCGAATTTTGAAGAATGGTGCTGCCAGACAGGATTGAACTGTCGACCTCTCCATTACCAATGGAGTGCTCTACCACTGAGCTACGGCAGCATACGGCCAAAAGAGCGGCCCACGAGGCGGGTCGATCCTTGCCACAAGGGCCGCAGGCGCGCAAGCGCGGGCCTTGCCTTGCCATGCTGGCCAAAAGGGCCGGAACAGCGGCGCGCCATGCCGATGCCTTCAAGGTGGCCGATCGGGTCGGCATGCGAGCGAAACTCGATGTTTTCTGCCACAATCGAGCGCAGATAATCCTTGCTTTTCTCCAGACGGGTCGAACATGGGCGACGACAAGGACAACAGGGGGCGGCAATCCGGAAAGGGCGCGCACGATGCCCGCCGGGACCGGCTGAAGTTTGCGCTGCGCGAGAATCTCAAGCGAAGAAAATCGCAAGGCCGGGGACGGGACGATTTCACGATTTCGTCGTCGAATTCCTGATGACGTCACGGCGGCCGATCCAGTGGCCGATCCAGGCAAAAACCACCCGGGCAAATAGCCGGTTGGCTCGGTTGGGAATATTATTGATCCTTGTTCTTTGAATGAGGCGTAGGCGAATTTTCCGGAACAAACTCCGATGGGAACCGAGGCTGATCGAAGGGCGCCGGCAGAGAGCGCATTTCCGCGTTACGAACAGACGTTTCCAACCCTGACCCCGCAGGAAATCGCGCGGATGCGCCGGTTCGGCGAGGTGGCGACTTACAAGAACGGCGAAACCCTGTTTGAAACCGGCAAGGTTGGACCGGGAATGTTCGTCATTTTGTCCGGCCATGTCGCGATCACGCAGCGCGACGGCCTTGGGCACGTCACGCCCGTCATCGAACAGGGGCCGGGCCAGTTCCTGGCCGAGATCGGCCAACTCTCCAGCCGCGTTGCCCTGGTCGATGGCCACGCGGAAGGCGACGTGGAGACACTGCTGATTCCGCCCGAGCGGCTGCGCGCGTTGCTGGTCGCCGAAGCCGATCTCGGCGAGCGCATCATGCGTGCGCTGATCCTTCGCCGGGTGAGCCTGATCCGCGGTGGCGCCGGCGGACCGGTTCTGGTTGGACCTTCGGATTCATCCGGTGTCGTCCGGTTGCAGGGCTTTCTGACCCGCAACGGCCATCCGCACCATCTGCTCGATCCGGCTACCGATACCGACGCATCCGAACTGATCGCGCGCTACTCGCCTTCGCAGGCCGATTGGCCGCTGGTGGTGACGCCCGACGGCACAGTGCTCCGCAACCCAAGCGAATCGGAACTCGCGCGCGCGATGGGCATGATACGCGCGCTGCCGAAGGACAAGGTTTACGATGTGGCGGTTGTCGGCAGCGGCCCGGCCGGGCTGTCGACCGCGGTCTACGCCGCATCGGAAGGGCTCTCCGTTGCGGTATGCGATACCAGGGCGTTTGGAGGGCAAGCCGGCGCCAGTGCCAGGATCGAGAATTATCTCGGCTTCCCGACGGGAATTTCCGGGCATGCCCTCACCGCGCGCGCCTTCAACCAGGCGCAGAAGTTCGGCGCGGACGTGATGATTCCGGTCGAAGTGAAGTCGCTGGATTGTTCGCAAGCCGACGGTGCGTTCGGCCTTGCCCTCGACAATGGCGATCTGTTGCGCGCGCGGTCGGTCGTGGTTGCAAGCGGGGCGCGCTATCGGCGGCCCGAGATCGAAAATCTGGCGAATTTCGAAGGACGCGGTGTCTGGTACTGGGCGTCTCCGATCGAAGCGCGGCTTTGCGCGCAGCAGGAAGTCGTCCTGGTCGGCGGCGGCAACTCGGCCGGCCAGGCGGCGGTGTTTCTCTCCGGCCACGCCCGCAAGGTCTACATGATCATTCGCGGCGGCGGCCTTGGCGCCAGCATGTCGCGCTACCTGATCGATCGCATCGAGGCTGCGTCAAATATCGAGTTGATGTTCAACAGCGAGGTCAGCGGCCTCGCGGGGGCGAGTGACGGCTCCCTGGAGCGAGTTCGCTGGCGCAGCCGCCTGGCGGCCGAAGAGAGCACCCTCGACATCCGCAACCTCTTCCTGTTCGTCGGCGCCGATCCGGCAACCGGCTGGCTCGATGGGTGTGGCGTGACGGTCGACCGGGCCGGTTTTGTAGTGACCGGGGCGCAAGGCAAATCCGGCGAAGAACGGCTTGCGACGGCTTTGGAAACCTCGGTGCCCGGCGTTTTTGCCGTCGGCGATGTTCGCTCGGGATCGGTCAAGCGGGTAGGCGGCGCGATCGGCGAGGGAGCGCAAGTGGTCGCAGCCTTGCACGGCTATCTCGGAGACACGGCAAAGCCCTCGCTTTAGCGGAGCGCGGACGGCAGCGAACGCAAGGATTTTCGGCCGGTTCGGTGCTGTGGCCTTTTCGTATCGGCAGTCTCGGCATCGGACATATCAACCGGCCTTAACCATCGTTCCCATCAAATAGCCGCAAACTACAGAGCTTTTGCCATGTGAACGGCATTCACCCTATACTTTCTGTAAAGCAGGGCACGGTTCGCATGGATCGCATTCGCATCGTCGGCGGCAACAAGCTCAACGGCACCATTGCGATTTCCGGCGCGAAGAACGCGGCCCTGCCGCTGATGATCGCGGCGCTTCTGACCGAGGAAACGCTGATCCTGGAGAACGTGCCGCGGCTCGCCGACGTGGCCCAGCTGCAGCGCATCCTCGGCAATCACGGCGTCGATATCATGTCGGCGGGAAAGCGGACCGGCGATCGCGAATTTCAGGGCCAGACGCTGCATATTTCCGCGGCCAACATCATCGACACCACGGCGCCCTACGAGCTGGTGTCACGGATGCGGGCCAGTTTCTGGGTGATCGCGCCGCTCCTGGCGCGGATGCATGAGGCCAGGGTGTCGCTGCCCGGCGGCTGCGCCATCGGCACTCGTCCGGTCGACTTGCTGATCATGGCGCTGGAACGGCTCGGCGGCGAAATCGCCATCGACGGCGGTTACGTGGTCGCGAAGGCGCCGGGCGGCCTCAAGGCGGCGGCAATCGAGTTTCCGAAGGTCACGGTCAGCGGCACGCATGTTGCCATGATGGCGGCGGCCCTGGCCAAGGGTACCACCGTCATCGCCAATGCCGCCTGCGAGCCCGAAGTCGCCGATGTTGCGGACTGCCTCAACAAAATGGGCGCGCGCATCCTGGGGGCCGGCACGCCGCGCATCGTGGTCGAGGGCGTGAGCAAGCTTCACGGCGCACGGCACATCGTGCTGCCCGACCGGATCGAAACCGGCACCTATGCGATGGCGGTTGCGATGACCGGAGGCAATGTTCAGCTCAATGGCGCCCGGCCGGAGCATTTGCAATCCGCCCTTGATGTGCTGACGCAAGCCGGTGCGGATGTCGACGTCAACCATCAGGGTATTCGCATCGCCCGCAACGGCGCGCGCATCAATCCGGTGACGGTTTCGACGGCGCCGTTTCCGGGTTTTCCCACCGATCTGCAGGCACAGCTGATGGCACTGATGGTTTGCGCCAAGGGCTCTTCATACATCACCGAGACGATCTTCGAAAATCGTTTCATGCATGTGCAGGAGCTGGCGCGGTTCGGCGCCCGGATTCAACTCGATGGCGAAAGAGCCACCATCCATGGAATCGACAAACTGCGCGGAGCGCCGGTGATGGCGACCGACCTTCGCGCGTCGGTGTCCCTGGTGATCGCGGGTCTTGCCGCCGAGGGCGAAACCATGGTCAACCGCGTCTACCATCTCGACCGCGGATTCGAACGGCTGGAGGGGAAACTTTCTGCGTGCGGCGCCTCCATCGAGCGTATCAGCGATTGAATTTCGTCAGGAAATGCGGTGCCGCCCCATCTGAAATTGATTGCGCTGGATGCCGAGGACCTTGCCGTCATTTGGGCGCATGTGCAGGACGCGCGGGTGCAGACCTCCGACATCATCTGGCGGCAGGGTGAAAAGCGGCTGGTAATCGGCATGAACAGGCTCGACTGGGAACAGACGCTGATCGGCGACACCTCGCCACGGCGTCTGATCGCGGCGCTGCGTTTCGACCGCGTGTTGGCGTGCAAGTCGCGCAATGTAGATCTGGAGGCACCCGAGGCGGTATTGGAGCTGGTCGGTATCGAGTTCCACCCCGGCGAGCCGCCCGGCGGCAGCGCGGTACTGATGTTCAGCAGGGGTGAGGCGCTGCGGCTGGATGTCGAATGCCTCGAATGCGAGCTGTCCGATCTCGGCAGTGACGACCTCGGCGCCGGCGACCTCGGCGAAGACCCGCTGCCGCCGCATGGGCAAGGGGGCAGTTAGCTACCGCCCAGGAAGGGTTGACGGCGAATGGTCGCCGCGCCATTGAGCAGGGGAGCCTGATTTTTTCCAGAACTTTCGCCGGAAAGCCATCATGCCTGTCCGACTAGACAGAAACAGCGCCGACTTCACCGGGCGGTTCAATGAATTCCTCGCGATGAAGCGCGAGGTTTCCGCCGATATCGAAGCGGCTACCCGCTCGATCGTCGAGGACGTGCGAGAGCGCGGCGACGTGGCGCTGATCGAGGCGACGCGAAAGTTCGACCGGCTCGATATCGATGCGTCGCGCCTGTGCGTCGGCAACGAGGAGATTGCCACCGCAGTCAAGGCGTGCGATGGCCCGACGATCGCCGCACTCGAACTCGCGCGGGACCGCATCGAAAGCTTCCACCGCCGGCAAATGCCGAGGGACGAGCGTTTTACCGACGCGCTCGGCGTGGAGCTCGGCTGGCATTGGAGTGCCATCGAATTGGTCGGCCTTTACGTTCCGGGCGGCACCGCCGCCTATCCGTCCTCGGTACTGATGAACGCGGTGCCGGCGAAGGTCGCAGGCGTCGGCCGCGTGGTGATGGTGGTGCCCTCGCCGGATGGCAGGCTCAATCCTCTGGTGCTGGCGGCGGCGCAACTCGGCGGTGTGTCGGAGATTTACCGGGTCGGCGGCGCACAGGCCGTGGCGGCGCTTGCCTACGGCACGGCAACCGTCGCTCCCGTCGCCAAGATCGTAGGTCCCGGCAACGCCTATGTCGCGGCGGCCAAGCGTCTGGTCTTCGGCATGGTCGGAATCGACATGATTGCCGGCCCCTCGGAAGTGCTGGTGATCGCGGACCGCACCGGCAATGCCGCCTGGATCGCCGCCGACCTGCTGGCTCAGGCCGAGCACGACGTCAACGCCCAGTCGATCCTGATCACCGACGACGCGGCGCTGGCATCCGATGTCGAGCGCGCACTCGAGGCGCAACTTTCGACGCTGCCTCGCGAGGACATCGCCCGCGCCTCGTGGAACGATTTCGGTGCCATCATTCTGGTCGCGGAGATCGATGACTCGGTCGAGCTGGCGAACGCAATTGCCGCCGAGCATCTGGAAATCATGACCAGCGATCCGGATGCGCTCGCAAGCAAGATCCGCAACGCCGGCGCTATCTTCCTGGGGCCGCACACGCCGGAGGCGATCGGCGATTACGTCGGCGGCTCCAACCACGTATTGCCGACGGCGCGCTCGGCGCGGTTCTCGTCGGGCCTTGGGGTGCTTGACTTCATGAAACGGACCTCGGTGCTCAAATGCGGGCCGGATCAGCTGCGCATCCTGGGGCCGGTGGCAATGACGCTGGGTAAGGCCGAGGGCCTCGATGCCCATGCGCGCTCGATCGGACTGCGCCTCAATCGGTCATGAACAAGCCGCCGCCAGGGGACGATTCGAAAAACCGCATCGTCGCGGTGACGCTGGATGAGGAGTTGATCGGGCGTTCGGGTCCCGATATCGAACATGAACGCGCGATCGCCATCTATGACCTGATCGAACAGAACCTGTTCGCGCCGGAGGGCGTCGACGACGGACCGTTCACGCTGCATATCAGTATCACCGGAAACCGGCTCGTGTTCGACATCCGCCGCGAAGGCGGCTCACCCGTCGTGGCGCATCTGTTGTCGCTGACGCCGTTCCGCCGGATCGTGAAGGACTATTTCATGATCTGCGACAGCTACTATCAGGCAATTCGTACCGCGACCCCGGACAGGATCGAAGCGATCGACATGGGCCGGCGCGGTATTCACGATGAGGGCTCGCGCACGCTGCAGGAGCGGTTGAAAGGCAAGGTGCGCCTCGATTTCGAAACCGCGCGCCGGCTGTTTACGCTGATCTGCGTGCTGCATTGGAAGGGCTAACGCATGATCTCGCAAAGTGGGTACCGGTTTTCTGACCAGATCATGCGTATTGCCGGGGCAACCTGAGCGATGGCGCCTCCGCGCCTGCGCAATCCCCAGGCCGTGCTGTTTGCATGCGGCTTCAACAGCGTGCGTTCGCCGATGGCCGAAAGCCTGCTGCAGCAGATGTTTCCCCACGCGCTTTACGTGAAATCCGCGGGCGTCAAGAAAGGCGAACTCGATCCGTTCGCGGTCGCCGTGATGGCGGAACTCGGCCAGGATATCTCGCGCCACAGGCCGATGACGTTCGAGGAGCTGGACGATTGGGAGGGGCTCAACTTCGATCTCATCATCACGCTGTCGCCCGAAGCCCATCACAAGGCGCTTGACCTGACGCGAACGCTCGCCGCCGACGTCGAGTACTGGCCGACCCCCGATCCCTCCGGAACCGAAGGCAGCCGCGATCAGAAGCTCGGCGCCTACCGCGAGGTCTGTGACGGACTCCTGCTGCGCATTCGCAAACGATTTTCAAAGGCCAGCGCGGCAAGTGGCTGATCCGGACGCAGGCCGCGGCGGTACAAGTCGCGGCTTTCATGACGAAGCGATGTCAGCGGATGGCGCCCGTGGGCAGGTGGCAGATAGCGCATCCGTCGGGAGCCGGCGGGCGCGAATGCGCGGTTGTCTCGATCCATGCCTTCCGATAGGTTCCGCGCGCATTCAGCTAGCCAATCCCTCCCGCCGACTGGTCCGCATGCTCCTTGGCCGTCCCAAACTGGTTCTAGCGTCAGGTTCGCCGCGACGGCTCGGTCTGCTCAACCAGGCCGGCATCGAACCGGATGCGTTGCGTCCCGCCGACGTCGATGAAACCCCGAGGCGCGGCGAACTGCCACGCGCCTGCGCCAACCGCCTTGCGCGCGGCAAAGCCGACGCCGCGCTCAAATCGGTGCAACTCGACGACGAATTGCGCGGTTCCTTCATCCTCGCCGCCGATACGGTGGTCGCGGTCGGCCGCCGTATCCTGCCCAAGGCCAATCTGGTCGACGAAGCCTCGCAATGCCTGCGTCTGTTATCGGGCCGCAACCATCGGGTCTACACGGCGATATGCCTGGTGACGCCAAGGGAAGCGTTTCGCCAGCGGCTGATCGAGACGCGCGTGCGCTTCAAGCGGTTGAGCGAGGACGACATCCAGGCCTATATCGGCTCTGGCGAATGGCGCGGCAAGGCCGGCGGCTATGCCGTGCAGGGCATCGCGGGATCGTTCGTGGTAAAGATGGTCGGCTCCTACACCAATGTCGTGGGCTTGCCGCTGTATGAGACGATGACCCTGCTCGGCGGTGAAGGCTTTCCGGTTCGCTTCGGCTGGTTGAATGCCAGCTGAGCCGCCAGGCGATGGATCCTCGGGAAAGGCGAGCGCCAGGCCGTGCGCGATCTGCGGAAAGCCGTCCAGCCAGGCTTTCCGGCCCTTCTGCTCGCAGCGCTGCCGGCAAGTCGACCTGAACCGCTGGCTGTCAGGCTCCTACGCGATCCCCGTCCGCAACGACGAGGATGACGATAACGATTGAACGTGATTCGCTGGTTCCGTTGAAGTTTCAATCATTTAGTCGGGAATCAGACGGCCGCCGATCACAGCGGCCGCGTGTCGGGATCGCCTCGAGACAAGGCGCGAAGCGAGGTGGACAGGACCCTGCGGCCTGACTATAAACCGCCGCTCCCAAGCCGCTTGCGGCTGGAAGCGCCCAGGTAGCTCAGTTGGTAGAGCATGCGACTGAAAATCGCAGTGTCGGTGGTTCGATTCCGCCCCTGGGCACCATTTGAAATCATTGAAGAAAATCGGCCTTTATGGGATGTAAATTGCCGACCAGCTCTGCGACGGGTAAGCATCCGGTAAGCAGGCGCCTACTCATCATCGCCATCGACAACGGTTTGCTTACCGGCAGCTCCAAATCACTAGATAATCATCATCCGACTCGGAGTCCTTCTTGGGGCTAACCCGTGCGCCGGTCACTCGTAACGACCAAGAAAATTTGCCCAGCGCTTTCGGGATCCGGCAATGTCACTTCCCCCTTTACCTGGCGCACCTCACCAGTTGGAATATTTGCCTCAAATACCTTTTCCTGGTGACCGACGACATCGCACTTACTCTTGTTCGCATCGTCGTCGGGACAATCAAGTGCCACAACATTCATCCGTATCCTTGAGATACCGGCTGGCGACCGATTTTTTGCGGACACAACGACATCATAATCGTCGCCGTATGATCGGGTTTCAGCAACGTATCGCGCAACTCGATCTGGGCGGCTTTTACAATTGACCAATTCACTTTATCCGCTTCAGCGGCTGCTTTCCTTTTCACATCACAGGCAACACGTTCCTGCTCTCGCGCTAACCGTTCC
>CAVRMY010000043.1:0-217856 GCA_963721935.1 uncultured Alphaproteobacteria bacterium | reverse complement strand
ACTCGACGCTTATCGCCAGACGGTGACCAATCGGCAGACACTCGGTTATGCGCTGGCGGCCGGTGGTGCTGCAGGGGCGCACTTCTGTCCGCTTTCGTGTTCTGTCGCAGCAGGTGTTCACCGAAATCTACGGGCTGGGGCATTACTTTCCGCTGGCGTTCGCAGCCATCGCCATCGGCGTCGCAGTCGCTGGCTTTCTCAATGCCCGTTTCGTTGGCCGCGTTGGCATGCGGGTGATCTCGCATGGTGCAGCGTCTGTCGGCTTCGTGGCGGTAGCGGGGATCATGCTTCTGGCGGTGAAAGTGCAAATGATGCCGCTGCCGCTGTTTATGGTGTTGGCGGCGCTGATGATGTTCGCGTTCGGGCTGATGTTCGCCAATTTCACCTCGCTCGCGATGGAGCCGCAGGGCTATATCGCCGGCACCGCTTCGTCGCTGTACGGGTCGATCACTACACTGCTCGGCATTGGCATCGGCACCACCGTCGGCCAAGATTATAATGGCACGCTTTTGCCATTTGCGACTGGGTTTTTCCTTTGCACGCTGGCTTCGTTAGCGGTCGTGCTCGTGGTGGAAAAGGGTCGGCTGTTCAAGCCGGCCGCGAGGCGAGCTACGTGAGCCGACCTGTTGAACGGTGCCATTTCCCAAAGGTCTAGCGCGGACATTGTCTCGTCGTTGCGCGGGGTGAAACGGTTCACCTTTACACCTTGCTAGATTGATGTCGGTTATTGGGGTGAACCCGGACGTGACGTGTACATGCCGGTTTGTCTCGGTTTGACCCGTACCGGACGACTGTCGAACCAACTGCAAATCACGCTTAACCAACGTATTACCCAAACACTTCTCATTATACGTCAACGTCAAAAAACTACTCTCACGATACAACTGCTTCTCATGCATACAACGCAACGCTTACAGCTTGTGCGCTCGATGCTGCAAGGCGCGTCAAGCGCGCACGTCGATGGAAATCAGATGGATTTCCGACGAACTCTGAGCAATTCTTGAGCAGTTGCAACTGCCCGGGGAAAACGGCCGATGAAGTATGCTGACATCGAGGGGAATGTTCGGGAGGCACAACCGGGCCTTATTGGCAAATGCCGCGACTGCGGTCATGCCATCTTCGCTAAATGCGGACAGCACCGCGTTTGGCATTGGGCGCACTGGAAATCCAAAGACTGCGATCCTTGGTGGGAGCCGGAGACGGAATGGCATCGGTCGTGGAAGAACCAATTTCCCGTCG
This sequence comes from uncultured Alphaproteobacteria bacterium, assembly GCA_963721935.1. Classification (GTDB taxonomy): domain Bacteria; phylum Pseudomonadota; class Alphaproteobacteria; order Rhizobiales; family Xanthobacteraceae; genus Bradyrhizobium. The sequence continues at coordinate 216,617 of CAVRMY010000043.1, read as the reverse complement.
CGTGGCATGAGATTGGACAAACTGCGCAAAGCGGCGAAAGACATCGGGCCGACATTAAAACGGAGCGAGGGCTGGTCCTAGAGTTTCAATACTCGGCGTTGAGCGAAGCCGAGCGGGTCTCTCGGGAGGAATTTTACACTAGATTGGTCTGGGTCGTTCACGCCGACAGGCGTCTCCGCGACCGAAAGAAATTCTTTACTTCGCTTTCCGGTCCGCTGCACGTCGCATCGAAACTGCCGACCTTTACGATCCACCGAGACGACAGCGCTCTTTTGCGCGATTGGGGGAAGAGCCGCGCCCCGGTCTATTTCGACTTCGGCGAGACTGAGCAAGGCGACAGCCCACTCTGGCGACTTTATCCGCTTAGCGGCGACGTGTTGGCTTATGTATCGCCAATTGTTCGAGCGGAGTTCGTCAAGGCTCATCGCGATGGTGTCAACCTCGAAGAGATGTTTGATCAGATCTTCGCACGCGACCGCGAGATTGCCTCTGCCCAAGCCGGACGGGGGCCGCCGCTTCCGGGTTTTTACCGGTATTCGACACGAAGAAGGCGACGCCTCTAAGCGTCCGCGTCCCGTGAGGCCGTGACACGTGTGGGGATGGGAGGCGCGCGCAGAAATGCGCGGCGAGTTGGTTGAGACGCCGTGCAATGAGATGCCTAGCTGGTAGCGAAGATTGAGCATTTTCGCCAAATCAGTTCTCTTATTTTTTGGCGGAGAGGGCGAGATTTCGAACTCGCAGAACTAACGACTTACTCTCGGCTTTCTCTTACTCCGCAAAGTCTCATAGCTAGAAAACGGGCAAGACTTCTTCTTTTACCCGCTTCCGCATAACACTTGATGGTGTTTTCTGCATTGGAAGAACCGGCACAAAGATCGACAGCAATTCCACGGGGGATGGTGGTATCAACACGAGAAATCTGTGCGTAGCATTTGACTGGCTCAGCAGTCCAAGCGCCCGAGCAAAGCTTCGTCGCCAATCCAATGATAATATCCTTATCAACTTTGGCTGCATCGTTAAGACAGTCCAGAGGATCATAAGCAATTGCTGAAAAACTAGGTGTAAAGCCCAAAAGCACTACGTAGATGATGGGTTTCAGTTTCACGTTCTCCCCCAGTTCTTCCCGCACGGTGATGCCGTAGGCCCCCAGCACACGTTCCCAGTTTGTTGTTCGCGTCAAGCAAAGACTTTTGGGACTTCCCGCCAGATATTTGGTTTGGGCGCATTATTCTGGCCGAGTGGTGGACGGTGACCCTCAGGTGGGCGAGCCTCGTTTGACGGGCCGGGGGGGGCCAAAACAGATAGCTCCCCCTCCTTTTTCGAGCGCGGCGGCGGTCCAATTTTAATCGCCGGGAGTTGCAAATTTCGGCCGGGAGACGGCCCGCTACTGGTCCAAAACTGACATGCCACAGCAGCCGGATGATGTCCGTTCATCGGCGTAGAACAGACCTCGCGAACGTTGGTCACGTGCTCCCTTCAAGACGAGGTGGTCGCGTGACCAGCACCCACCTAGCGGGGCTAGCGCAACTGCCAAATTAAGACAACAAACTCGACGCACACCGTTGCCAGTTAGCGCGCTCCTCAACACGGTGCGGGATCGAGTGCCAGCTCTGGATCGGGCTGCCATGAGAAGCCGTTGTCAACTATCTCGGCGTTCGGATATCCGTCAAGTTCTTGCGCGTCGGCAGCGCGCTGCGCATCCACGTGCGTAGCAAAGCGTGCGGGCTGTCCATCGCGAAGTAGAGGATAATCGTCGCGATAGGCAAGCCAGTGCCCCTGTTGGTCTCGCTCGACCCGCAGAGACACCGACATAGTGTGCCTCCAGTACAAAGCAGGGCTCTCCCACTCCCACGGAACTGGATTTTTCTTATAATAGTCGATGAAGGCCGGGATTGCATCGTCGAGAGACTTGACGATGCCGACGTTGCCCTCCCGATACGAGGACCCGAAGCAGGAGGTCACTTCATATTGACCTTGTCGACCGCCAAGCGGGTAAACGCGGGCAACGATCAAGTCGGCTTCAACGTTGAGGATAACATGGTAGGCAGATCGGTTGAGAAGCAAAAACGTCGTCATGGGATCATCCCTTGATGGTTAGAGGTTGCGTTGTACATCGTTGGGGACGATCTCATGGAGCGGACGGGACGGGCCCACCCGCGAGTGACTGTGTTTCCTGCCCGGCCGCCCGGCATTAAGCGGCGCGATTTTATCGGAATAAAATTCAGGCTGCGCATCACGGTGGCGAGGCGGCGCCCAGAGCTTCGCCTTGTAGCCCCTTTCACGCTTGCCCGTTGATCACCACGGTTGCAGGCAGATATACCCTCTTCGCGGGTAACGGTTAGGCGGCCTTGTCTTCAGTGTGAAACGGCGCGCCGTGATCCTTCTGCCATTGGTTCCAGAACGTGACGAGGAAGTCGGCCTCTTCCTCCGGCATCCAGTTGCTTGCCAGCCAATCGGCTTCCCACTCTTCCTTCACATCGGACCAAGCGTCGCCGTTCTCGCGAGCGTCGCGCTTGGCTTCGTCCTTCTCGTCGGCCATTGCCTCACGCTGCGCCGCGTCGCGGGCGCGCTCCAATGCAGCCGCCGGGTCCTTCGCCTCCCGCTTGATCCGCTTCGCTTCCTTGGCCTTGATCTTCGCCTCAAGCTCGGCCTTCTCCTTCTCGGCCCGTTCGTGCTCGGCGCGCTCTTCGGGGTTCGCGTCGAGGAACTTCTGCAATTCGGCCTCTTGCTTGGCCTCACGGCGCGCCAAAATCTCCGGGTGAGCTTGCTCCCATGCGTCATGCGCCTTGATATAGAGGCCATAGGTGTCGCCCTCCAGATAGCCTGTCGCCTTCGAAGGCTTCGGCTCCCGGTTGCCAAGCTTGGCGAGATAGTCGAGATAATCGGCGTTCGCCTTCTCTCGTGCGGTCTCGCGCTCTTCCTCTTCGAGGATGCGTGCGACCTCGTCGTCAGTCTCCTCGTCGCCTTCGTGCGCGAGCCGGTATTGATAGTCCGCGAGACGGTAGGCTCGCCATGCGACCCGGCCCGGGCTGTCGGGCTCGTCAAGCAAGATCACCCTGCCGCTGCAGCCGTACTCTGAGAGGCTCGGCTTAACCGGCGGCGAAACCATCTTGCGGCCTGCCTGCTTGTGTGCCTCAATCTCGGCGAGACGTTCCGCACGCTCGGCGCGCTTGGTGGCCGTCTCCGCCACACGCCGCGCCGCCTCTTCGGCCTGCACGATGTCCGGGTGAGCTTCTTCCCAGCGAATGACGGCGACGTGGTACTCGACTTGCTCGGCGTATTCGAGCTGATCGTAATGTTTTCGGCTTGGCGGGTCTCACTCGGTTATCTCCTATCTCTGGCTGAGCGTTACATGGCGGAGACCGCGGCCAAGCGCAATTTAAAAAGCATTTTTGGTTAATTCTGTTGCGGGCGTTGCCACTCGATCCGGGCAATGCGCGGCGTCTCCCGTCTGCCGCAAGACCCGGCACATGCAAACGTTCCTATTTCGCCTTCTGAACGACGGGCTTCCGAAACTTCTTGATCTCCCGGGAACGGCACCGAGTTCGAACAGTATAATCTCGAACTCCATGTACTCCTCGGAACTCAATGGCGAGACGGCGCGCTGTTCCTGTGGTTGCTGGAGCGCGCAGTAGGTCGAGCAGCGCGGCAGTGCTGATGGCATCCTCGTCGCGCACGGCGGCTGCTACCTTGCTATGCCAAGGGCCCTTGCGACAAATCCAAGCTTCACGTGGGCGGGAGTGTTCACCGCTGCACCTTGGTATCTAGGCAGCGAGACTGGAAAGCAGATTGCGCGCAGTCCTTGCCTCGTCGATGCGACGCTGAAGAGCGAAATCAATAGCGCCGTTCATGTCGTCGGGGCATTCGTGTACCCAGCGGAGCCCCGTCAAATGACCTTCCTTGAAGCAAAATTCGGCTAGGTACGTCGCCTCTTGATAGGTCCGCGTTACAATTGGCGTCGAGCCGAAAAGGTCGACTAACTCGAACTTCGAGTGGTCATGCGGTCGAGCCAACGTGCCGGTGTCCCGCCCGATCCGCCAAAAGGACCCGCACCTTTCGACTATCAAGCAATCGCTACCAAGGTCCTTATAAAGCTCCTCACGGTTAGGTTTGAACCAACCGCGTGCGCGACGAGAACCAGCACGATAGCCCGCCCGGCTTAGAAGCTGTCGGCCCGGGATCGCGGCTCCGCGTGCCAAAGGCAGGTACCGGTCTGGCAATCGAGCTTCGCTTCGGTCTAACACCTCTTCGAAGGGATGGGGCGAAACCCAATCGCGATACGCCTCCCAATCGGGCAACGAAACGTCGGGGTGAAACTCATCGTGAACCATGACGCACATACTCCTTCTTTAGTTCGCGAACGGGTCTTGCCCAGCCCCGGCACTCGGTGGTGCGCCAACCGCCGGGTGCCAGCCGCCGCGATTTGATCCCGACCCAGCCCATCGACCTCATCGTCCGAGCCAGACGGCGCGCGTTGCCTGTAGTGGGTGGGAAGCCCAAAAGATCGAGAAGCGCTACCGTGCTGGTCGTCGTCACGTTGCCGGGCAGCGCACGTTCGAGCACGCGTCTCCAAGGGTCGATCTCACCCTCGGATAGCTCGGCCTTCATACGGTGTAACCGTCCCAGAACTGACACTAGCGCCTCCTGCGGTCGCGTCTGATCCGCCGCAGGTCTTCTACACAAGCCGCTGATAAAAACTGGTAAATGAGCGACTAATTTCGCCGAGATGCTGCCGGGGGCCTATTCACGGTGGGAAGGGAGCGGGCTGATGACGTGGATCGCTCCGGGAGTGGAAGGGTAGGGTGGTGATACCTTGATAGGTGCAAGTCGCGGTGCTGCTGCAGAGACGGGCACGCCGGGAAGTGCGGGAAGGGCGGGAGCATTTCTGCCGGTATGTGCAGATCAAATATCCGGCATCTATATATTTTTGATCCTCTTGTAAGAGCCAAATACTTCCCGTACTTCCCGGTCTTCCCGGCATCTGCCGCCGCTAAATCTTTCGAACAGTGAAGTCGTTGGAGTTGGTTGACGTATTGTGGTGCGTCTCCAACATGAATCCCTCCAAGCGCGCCCCTTTTACCCTTAATGCCCAGTAGCCGAAGATTTTCGCGTCGATGTTGCGAGAACTGAGCACATTCTCAAGAGCCTCATACACTGCCTGCTCCATAGGCGTTGGGGTGGGTGACGAGAGGGGTGTACGCCTGTGATCTGTTACTCGCTTGTGAACAGTGATCACGTCGGCCCCTTTGAACGGTGTTGTGCCGAAGTGTCGATACAGTGCAGCAAGCAAAGCCGCGTCACCCTGACGCCGCGGATCCTCTGCCTTGTTTCGGCGAAAGCCTTCGCTGACGTCGTAGTCGGTCAGCCAATAAACGAGATCGCGGACCTTGCGGGACCATTCGTCGAACGATCCCACCGCGGGTAGCCCTTGCCTCGGCATGCCGGCCAAACGGAACGCTCTCATCGCCAAAAATGCAGCCCGAAGAAAATCCGTACGGCGGCGCTGCATCAACTCAGCAGGATCGAACGTGTAACGATCTCGTTCGGGGTCCGCCGACCGAGGCAGAATGTCGATTGGGAGAGCTCTCCTCGCCATGTCTCCCGTAATAATTGGGTTGTTGCCGGTTAAGGTGATGAATGAGCGATTGCGTACTTTGACAATTTCGCTGCGCCCGAGCGGACGAATGTCCGCGCACCCTTCGGTTATGATGCTTTCTAGCAAGTCACCCTTGATCTGCATCCCATTCGCATTGTCGATGCTGAGAGCGCCGGGGGCTTGCAGCAACAGTGCGCCGAGACGTTTCTCGAACTCTTCGCTGCTGCCTCCCCACGTCGCGATGATGGGCAAGGTATTATATGCCAGCCTCACCAAGCTGCGCACGATCAACCCTTTGCCGGTGCCCGGCATCGGGCTGCGTACGACATACAGCGGAGCGACGGGCAGGAATGCCCGCTCAATTGCGGTGAATTCTGCCGCGAGCAACAACGCTTGCCCCACGACCGGATCATCGAAATTGTATTGCGAGAAGGGATCCACAAAACTTCCGCTGCTTTTCGGGCGTCATCTCGCGAAGGCTTCAGCGGGACATGGAAGCTGGTTATCCTGTCGTGGAATAATCCCGTTATGGGGTCATACCCTGAAATGAAATGGATGATGCCATTATCGTCGATACGTGGCACCCTCGTAATGCCTTGCAGCGGCGACGCGCGGTATTGGCCCCGCATCTGTTGAAGCCATTCAGCCACGAAGGCACGAGGCGGGCCTGTGCGGACGAAGCGGTCTTCACCTCTACCTCCTGCTCGTTGAAGCCACTTTAGCCGCTCGGCGCGCTGCATAATGTCCGCAGGCGTTGCGAGTGTGGTACCCGGCAAATCCCCGTCCCATTTTGTTTTGGCGGGTAGTTGCTCCTTTTTGGGTACACGCAATATGACCAATGGGCCCGTCGGATCGCCCAAGGTAAAGGTTTGCGGATCGGCGGCAACTATGATGTCAATCTGCTTCCGGCATTCCTCTTCGTTCCCGGGAGAATTGAGCACTTCGCGACCTCGATTATCCGAAGTTGCCTCCCACCTATTGAAATCGGCACCGTACTGACGCGCGATATTAAGAAGCGTGCCCACGGTGATGCCGTCGGTATCTGGATTGCCGCCCGAATGTGCCTGAAAAAATTTGCGCAGATCGTCCTGAGGGGCTGCTCCGTTCGCGCTGGACGCCGCTTCGACAAATATCGTCTCCGCATCCCCAACGCCGCTACGGGCAATAGCAATTGTTATCCGCTCGTAGTCCCTATCATTGCAGCCCTGCTCGTTCCGCTCAAGCAAACTCGAATTGTTGGCGAGGTGAAGTACGGCGTACTTTACGACTTCGACCTGCTTCGCGGCAGGCAGTTGAGGAAACCATGGGTTTCCCTCGGCTGAGGCATCCGCGAACCCGGTGTCGTAGGTTTTGCCCTTACTTACCGTGGCGGTAACATTGCTAGTATCGGCCTTACTCATGGTCCGGCCCTCCTCGCCGTTTTACCGGATGGAGGCTCCACCTTCGTCGCTGCTTTTGCGTCATCGAAAGTAGCGAGGGCGGGAGTGTCGGGTTGTGCTACCGGTTCAAGCACTTGCGGGGGTGAAGCAAGTGCGCCGACGCGATTGATGGTGCGCGCCTCCAACCATTGTTCGATCGCGGATTTGCGGTAGCCAATTCGCCGCTCGCTAAGCTGGACGAAGGGAGGCCCGCTGCCGTCCGATCGCTGGCGCTGTAGGGTAGGACGGGAGGTGTCGAGCCATTTCGAGAGTTCTTCCTCGCTGAGGATCGGATCAAAAGCATCTTGCATCGCTAAGCCCTCGTGAAGACGGTTGAGGGCTCTTAAGTAATCAAGAGCTTTCCGGTGTCGAAGGGTAGTTTAATCCAAGGGGAGGGTAGTTTAATCTGTGTAGGGAGGCGTCTTGATGAACTCATCGGAGATCTGTCGAAGGTACCGGACATCTCTCAGCCACTTCCGGACGGCGGCGGCTGTTATCTTTTTCGTCCGAGACTTTCTGGGGTCATTTGAAGCTTTCGCCGCTGCCGCCTTCTCATTCAAAAGATGGCGAACTCGTTGGTTCATTATGCTAGTTGAAGAAACCCCAAATGGTACTCCTTGAGCTTCCAATTCCGCCACAAGGCGCGCAACCTCTCGAAATCGGTCCACCCTTGGCGGTTGCCCACGGCTTTCTTTTCCCACTAGCTCTAGAGCTGTGAAAATCCCTTCCCTGAGGTGCTGATGTTTCTCTGCCTCAGTCAGGTTGCGCAGATCGAAGATCTATTGGAATCGCTGCCGGTTCAGAATGAACCTCTTCCGGCTGAGGGGTCGGATCAATACATTTCATACTTGATCACCTCCGCCACAATTGCATGCCATCGCTCCAAGGCCGCCCTTTTGGCCTCGCGAAATGACGCGCGGTTATAGACGGCCGCCACGCCCTGCTGTTTGTGAGCGAGCAGCGCCTCTATAACGAGGGGCTCCACGCTTGCGTCATGCAGTCTGGTTGAAAAGGTACGACGCAGATCATGTAGCCCCCAAGCAGGCATTTCCAAGCCAAGACCAACGATTTTGGCGTCAAGGTTAATCTTGCTTTTGCTCCAGCCTGAGAAGCCGGTGCCGCGCCTGCCGAACACACGGCCCCTCGCATCATCTGGGCGTTCCGGGAGGGTTGATGAGATCATCGGTAACAACGCAATCTCGTGGGAAAGATTTCCCTTCATGCGGTCGGGACCAAATACGATCCGATCGTTCTGGATTTCATCCCACCGAAGACCGCCGATCTCCTCCCTGCGACATCCTGTGAGAAGGCACAGGCGAACGATACGGGAATAATCCTTGCCATCGTCTGTAGCATCCCAGATCGCCTTCAGTTCGGCTCCGGTGAGCGTCCGATCCCGGGGGTTTTCCGGCTGGCGAACCGTGTATGCCACCGGATTGTTATCGGCGTCGATCAGTCCTGATCGCAGTCCCCAAGTCCACATCGCGCTGAGCGCCGCGCGCAGCCGGTTCGCGGCTATTGGACCAGAGTCCGCAGCTATTCGCCCCAACAGGCCTGCTATATCCCCCCTGCGCACTGCCTCGACACGGTCGTGGTGCAGAGGCGCGGCGTGAATACGTAGGTGGCGCTCCGTCTCACGGAAGGATCGGCTCCGCTGGCGGGACCTTGCATAGGCAAGATATCCTTCAACAACCTCGATCACGGTTCCGGCGGTGCGCTTTTTCTTTCGCTCAACGGACGGGTTCGCCCCTTGGGCGACGTAAGCCGCTTTTTGGCGCGCTGCTTCGCGGGCCGTTTCTAGGCTGACTGCGGACACGTCCCCAAGAACCATACGTCTGGTCCGACCATGCTCGTCTCGGTATTGATATATCCAAGACCGGCGGCCAGACCGAAGTGCTCGCATGCCGAAGCCTCGAAGGGCGGCATCCCAAAATAATCTCTCCTGTTGTTTGGGAGAGCATTGCATCTTGCGGACAGTAACCTTTGTAAAGGTGCTAGCACTTGTTCGGTTCCGCTTGGCCGCTGGCAACGGAATGACGTCCGGCTCTGGAAGCAATATGGAAGCAGACGAGGGCGCGGAAGCAGAGTGTTCGTGAGGTCTCATGATTGCTCTTTTCAAAGATAATCTGAGGGTGTCGGCAAAAAATGGTTCGCCGTCGCCACTTAGCAAGGGCCGTGATCGCTCTAGATTGTTTTTGGGTTAATGCGGCAGGCGCAGTCTGCAGACTACGAATTTGGGGGTCGGACGTTCGAATTGTTCCGGGCGCGCCAGCAACTATTTGATTTTTATCTGAAATTTGTGCGCGATTTTTGGCCTCCTGACGCCGGCATTCTTTGGGGCAGCACCAGGGCAACACACGGAAAGTTCGTTCGCAGTCGCGGCTCGATTCGAATCCTAGCTTTTGTCCGAGAAGAACCGTCGATAATAGGGGGTGAGTTTCTCGGAAACTGCCGAGCGACTCGGACTTTTTCCTCCTTGCGTAGTCTCAAACCAATTCATCATCTGCTGAATTGCTGCCTCCTTTTTTTGGGGCGTTCGGCCGCTTTTGACTAGGTCCGCGACTTCAACGTGAAAAGCCTCCCATGCAAATGCAGGAGGCCGTCCTAGCGTTCGTCTCGGAGTTTGCTGGAGGTTGGCTTCCGCAGTCTCCTTGACGAGCACTAGGTTGCCCACAAACTCAGCCGCATCGATGCCGTTCGCTGGCTCGGAAACAGCCGCAATAAGGCATCGAGGCATCGAGACATCACAATAACATTGGTCATGCGCAGTCAACGCGTTCGATACCCAATCGATTCCCGGGATCGTCCAAAAGTCCTGCGGAATGACGCTATCAACCAAGTCGTCGAAGTCCCCCCGGGAATTGGGATCAATCCATCGATGCATCGGCCCCGCCGGGTGCCTGGCACGCGGTGTGCTATCAAGAGTTGACCAGCCCTCCCAGCCTCAAGCTGGTACGGGCCTCTTGTGCAGTTTGCTGAGTTTCCTCATTTGCCTTGCTTGAGCATCGCTTCGAGTTCTTCTTCGAGCGATCGCGGCGAAATGCCTAGCACGTGAAACCCCGGCAAGTTGTCCGAGGCTGTGGTGTCGATCTGCATAAGCTCGACCTGATTGCGGGTGAGTGGGGGGTGCGGCAAGATTTCAGCGACGCCGGCCAGTACATCCCACAAGGCAAATGGAGTCCGAATCAGCACCGGCCGCAAACCCGCGGTACGGGCAATGGTCCGCAACAACTCCTCGTATGAATAGACGCGTGGGCCGGCCAGTTCGTAGATAGGAGACGGCTTTTTGCCCTGCCGCAGAATTTGCGTGATCGCCGCAGCAACGTCATCCGCGTACACCGGCTGGAGCCTCGTCCTGCCATCGCCAAATATCGGATAGGCTGGCAGCCTCCGAAGAAGCCTGAGAATTGTCGTGAGAAAGCCGTCGTCCGACGCGAACATCACCGCCGGACGGATGATGGCCGCGCCAGGAAATGCGGCCTGCACGGCCGCCTCGCCTTCGCCGCGACCGCGAATATAGGGCGAAGACGAGGCCGCGTCGGCGCCGATTCCTGATAGGTGAACCAACCGTTTGGCCCCGGCCCGCCGCGCTACGCGCGCGATTCTAGCGGCCGCTTCGACGTGCAGCGAATGGAATGTATCGCTTCGGTGCTCGACGTAGAGGCTGATCGCGTTGACCACGCCATCGGCGCCCGCAACGGCGGCCTCTACGGAGCGCTCGTCATGCGCGTCGGCGACGATCTGTTCGACGTGGTCGCCCTCAGCCCGCCCAGGATGCCGTGAGGCGACGCGCACCGTGGCGCCGGACTCGCACAAATGGCGCACGATGCGACGGCCAATAAAGCCAGTTCCCCCAAACACGGTTACGCAGCTCATCGACTGATCGATCCAATGATCCTGGGCGACGCTCTTGATTGAGCCGTTGAGCGCCGTGCGGACTGCCGCAGCGGCCTCTGCTGGCGAACTACCTTTGTCGACATGATGCCCGACAACATCGATCAAAATTTGCGCCGCGGGGCCGACAGTTTGCAACTCTTTCATCGCTTCGTCGATCAGCGGTTCAGCTTCCGCGTACAGCTTTTGCGCCTGTTCGATGATCGGCTGCGCTCTAACGAGAAGATCGATCAGCGCCTTGCTCGCCGGCAACGATTTCTCAATTTGCCGAAGTTGTGCATCGCTGAGACCGGAAACATGACCAATGAGATCGATCAGCAAGTGCTTCAACATGGTCTACCTTGCCGGTGGCTTTACGTGTGCGTTGAACTATGTGTTGCGTGGTGCTGAACGCGAACGGCTTGGCCTTCCCATCTTGCGCCGCAACGTCGACGAAGTGCTCGTCGTCGGTAAAAGCTTTGTGCTCGAGCAGCGGTTGTCATCGTGCATCTGGGGGGTGCGCGATAAACAGCCTCTCCTGAGGAAGCGCTTCCGCGGTTGCAAGCGCATCGAGGCGCCGCCGATGCCCTGGCTGACAGGGAACTGCCGGACAGATGCGCCCCGCACGACCCCGCCGCAGCTGGAGTGCGGCGGTTGCTGTTCCAAGCGGTAGCGGAATGATAGCAGAGTTGGGTCGCTCATATCTGATCTCCTGGCCGCAATATCAGCACTCCCTGGACGTTGCGTCAGTTGGAGCTGCGAAAAATTTGCATCAGGTCGACGTTCGTCAGGACTTCAAATTCCATTCCTTGAGTTTCTTCGCAGCCGTGCCGAACGGGCCGAGCTGGTACACAGCCGCCCCTGCGGGTGAGAAGGTGAAGGGCGCAAACGGCTCGGCGAGCATCTTGTCGAGGTAATCCCGGGGTGCGACGCCGGTGCTGACGTGCGGACTGAACTGGTCGCCGGTTTGCTTCGGAACGAAGGTAGACACGTAGCCGATGAGCAAGGCGTCGTAGGCGGGATCGTCGTGCGGCGCGGTGAACGCGCCGATCGGCCCGGTCTCCACGGTAAATGGGGCTACGGCGGCAATCAGTATCTGTTGCAACGTGAGCAGTGCTGGCGTCGGCCGTGCGACGATACCCGCCACGCCGGTATCCTTGCCGGGTGCATAGTAGTATTTGAACGCCTCCAGCTGCATGCGGGTGAAGCTGGCACCCGCGAGGACTTTTTCGGCGGCGGCATAGACCTTGTCGAGGTCCGCCGTACGGACGAAACGCTGAATCAGTGTGATGTGCGGACGGTGTGCGTCATCCAGGGCGAATCCCTTCGGAAAGACCTCGAGCAACCGAGCGTTGTTGGCTTGGGCGTAACCCAGCATCGTGGCGTCAGGTTCCAGCAGGATGTCGATGGCCGTAATTGGGCTTTGAGGATCTTGTGCAGGCATAAACGATCTCCCCTCTGGGTCTAAGAGGCCGTGGGAAAAATCACGTTCCAGTCGCGCTTCATGCTGACCACGGTGATCCCGTAGGCGTCCGCCCTGTCCAGCGCTTCGCCGAGCGGACTCAGCCGGAACTCTCGGTCATAGGCGACCTCTCGCTCGGAGTCGTCGTGGTGAAGGAGAAGAGCCAAGCGCGGGCCCTTTCCGGTCCTGGAATACCGCAGCATGGCCAGGTCACCGTCCGAATTGCCGAACGCCAGGATCGGCCGCCGGCCGACGTGCAACGCGATGTTTTGCGGCTTCGCCTCGCGATCGTCGAAGCTATTCAGTTCAGCAAGCTTCATCAGCCCTGCGCCGTCCTCGTTCACTTCGAACCGCAGCTTGTTGCTCGAGCCGATGACCTGCTCGCGCGGGATGCCATAGATCTCCTCCGAGCACGCGCGCATGAAATCGATGCCACCGCCCGACACTATGAAGGTCTTGAAGCCGTTCTCCCGCAAGAACTTGAGCAGCTCGAGCTGCGGCTGGAAGATGCACTGCTTGAACAGCCGCCCGAACTTGGGATGCTTCGCCTTCGCCAACCAGTCTCGCGCGATGGGGTCGAACTCCTCCTCCCTCATACCCGAATGGGTGGTGAACACCAGCTCAAGAAGTGCCTGCTTGCCAAGACCCATCAGCGTCTTGAGGTCCAGCTCGAGCAACGCCTTGAACGGCTGGCGCTCCTTCACTGTCGGATCCTTGCCGACGAGCTCCTTGACCCGGTCTATGAGAAAAAAGACCTGCACTTGCAGCGGCTGCTCGCACCAGAGCGTGCCGTCGTTATCGAAGACGGCGATGCGTTCTGCAGGTGGAACGAAGTCTCGTCCACCTTGCTGCGTCACGCGCGCGACGAAGTCGAGGATCTGTGACTTCGTCGCACCCTCATTCCAGCTGGCAAGTGGACTGGGTTTTCCAGGACCGCCCATGATTGACTCCTTCTGAAGCGGGTCAAACGCTGCTCGACGACCTCATGCTCAATTAGTGCTCGTGCTTATGTTCGCGACGTTCGATCCTCGGTCCAGTGTTGACGGAGGCTTTGCGCTCCGTTTGGCGGCCGTCGAACCTGCTCCGAACCGATCTTGCGGGCTTAGTTTTGCACGAACGGCGGCACCATCAAAGCAGTCGAGTGAAATCAAGGGCGGTCCGATCGACTGAGAAGCAGCCAAGCGCCAATTCCGAGCGCGCATAACCGAAGATGCGAGCCCCAACCGCGCGAAAAAAGAATCAAGGCGTGTCGTCGGCCATCGGTGACTCGTGACGGTGTTGCAAAGCAGGTCCGGCTGCCATTGGCTGTTCTCGTCGTCGTCGAAGCCACAAAGATGTTTTCGAAGCTTATGCCGGTCAGCCACTGATCGAACGGCCTGGCTTGTCTTCCGTTCGCAGCGATGTGGTTGAATGCCCGGCGTCTGCAATCCCCGCCTGCTTGAGGCGCGTTCTTTCGCGCTCCAGAGTGAGCTCCCGCAAAGAATTGTAGATTGGCGCGTCGTGCAGCAGAGTTGGCACCAGCATGGCCATGAAACAGGCCCCCAACATCGGCAACAGCATCGTGACGTTTGACGTCATCTCGACGACAAGGACGATGCCGGTCAGCGGGGCTCGGACGACGCCGACGAAGAAGGCGGCCATCCCGACAACGGCGAATCCTTCAGGCTGAATGTTCAGATCTGGAAATACAAGCCGGCAGAGCTGACCGAAGAAAAATCCCAGTTGGGCTCCCAGTACAAGCATGGGGGCAAACAGGCCCCCCGGTGTCCCCGCCGCATACGATATGGCGCCGAGCCCGAGCCTGAGTAGGAAAACGAGCGGAAGCAGGCCAAGCGTACCCGCCCCGACCAGAGTGCGCTGCGTAATCGGATCGCCGCCGCCGACAAGGTCGGGCACGAACCAAGCGAGAATCCCGACTGCCCCGCCGATAAGACCCGCACGCAGCTCGACGGGCCACCGGTCGAGTTGACGTATCGTCGCAATAGTTCCAAGCAACACGCGATTGTAGACAATCGCCGCAAGCCCGGCGACCGCCCCGAGGACAAAGTAGAGCGGCCTCGTTGCGGCACCAGCGTAGGCCAGCGCTCCAACATGGAAGTCTGCCTCGTCGCCGAGCAGCACACGTGACACGGAGATGGCGGTCGCCGATGCGCCAAGCGCCGCTATCGCGACGCGTAGCTCGAATCGCCGCACCAATTCCTCCAGGACGAAAATGGCGCCGGCAATCGGCGCGTTGAAAGCAGTGGCCAGGCCCGCCCCGGCGCCTGCGGCAAGCAACACCCTGCAGTCGGGCCAGCCGCGTCGAAATTCCTTGCCGACGAGATGTCCAATGGTTGCCGCCATCTGAACGGTTGGGCCTTCACGGCCGAGCGCCAGCCCCGAACCGATCGCCAGCACCCCCGCGACGAACTTCACCGCTATAATGCGAAACGGTGCCTGCGGCAGGTCCTCGTTCAGCACCGCCTCGACGTGTGGGATGCCGCTCCCTGACGCGGGAGGCGAGTAGCGGCGAACCAGCCAAGCCGCTACCGCCGCGCCGGCGGCACAAGCGATGCTGACGACCAAAAAACCGGCGAAAGCTTTCGAATGTGCCCAGACGATGAGGGCATCGCGAAACCTGTCCGCCCGTTCAAGCAAGAGCAGGAAGAGCGCTCCTACGAAACCTGAAACCGCGCCAACGATAAGCGCCAAAACAGCAAGTACCAGGATGCTGCCATGGTCGCCTTCTCGGTCGCTCGCGAGGTTGTGCTCGAGGCTCATTCGCATTCCGAATTGGTGAGGACTAGGGCGCGAATCCGTAAATCCTTAGGGCCATGGCGGTCGTCCGCTTTCGTTCGCGGCGGCGCGCGATGCGTCAAAGACGACCTGGTCGTATTGCCACAGGCGCTCGAAGAACCGCAGGGCTCGGTGATTGCCGTCGCCATCCTGCGCTGTAAATTGTAGAATTTCGGCCAGAGTTCGGTTTCCGTCGATGGCGCCGAGCAGGCGGTCCTCGAAAGGATCGACGGTGAGAATAAGATCGGTAAATGTATGCGATCGGTTAATCAGCACCGCGACGCTCCCGGGCGGCAGACGTTCCCGAACGCACACCGTCCGTGGCAGTGCAATGGGGATGTAGTCGCGCCAACTATCGCCCGCAAAGGCGATCGGTTGGCCCGCATCGGAGCGATCGTCGCGGTAGGCGATGAAGCTGTGCGAGACCATCGTTCCCCGGAAGAGCTCGACGGCGGCGTGCTGCAGCCGGGAGGGTAGCGAGGCTAGACGCGCGGCGTGCGGGGTCCTCGCCACCACCCCGCATTGGGCGAGGTAGGGAGCCTGCTCGATCCAGCGACCAAAGGACATGCCGCACCGATCCAGCCATGCGTACAGTTCCGGAACGGTGTAGGCGCGATCTTGGGGATGAAGGAGTGCGTCTGCCATCGCTTCCGGCCGCCGGAAGTCCTTCGCCCGACCTAGTACGCCTGAAATCGGGTGGTCTGCCGGCAGCGCCTCGAGTGTGGCGCCGAGACCTCGCAGGTCATCCTCCGAGGTCTTGATGTCGAGCAGGCGACAGTACTCCTGCATCATATAGATTCCGGTCCGGCCGTAGCGTGCGTAGACCATCAGGCGCATCGCGCCGCTCGGACGCAGCACGTCGCGAAGGGTGCGAAGACCGAGGTCCGGGTCAGGCAGGTGATGCAGCACTCCTGTGCAGACCACCAGGTCGAAGCAGCGCCCAAGCTCCTGGACGCGCTCGATCGGGAGTTGATGGAGCACGAGGTTCTCAAGGTTGTACTTGCGCTGAAGATCGCGCGTGTGACGCAGGCTCGTGTCGCTGATGTCGATCGCCGTGATTCGAGCACCGGGCTCGCGGAGCGCGTACCGCGCGGCCTGAGACGTGCCACAACCAGCGATCAGGATTTCCTGGTCTCCTCGCGGTTGCTTGGCGGGCCAGATCAGATGAAACTCTGCTCGACGACGGTCCGCGTTCTCGTAGAGTTCGCGGTGTGCGTCCAGACTCGTGCGCGGGGCCGGATAGGGCATCCTCTCGTAGAAGTCGCGGACTTCCTCGCTGTGGCTCACCTCGGACCTCCTCGGATTTCCGGCCTGCGCCCGCTCAACGTCGAGCGCCACAGGCGGCAGGCCAAAAGCCTGCCGCCCGAAGCCGAATGCGGGCTCAGTGCATTCCGGAGGCGGTTTCGTGCATCATCCTCAACGCGTCGTCGAGGGTGAAGGTGTTGGGCTTCTGAACCGGCGGGAAGTCCTTGAAGGTCGCCGCCCACTGGGCGGCGGCCGCCTGCGCGCCATACAACAGGTAGATGTGATGAATGTACCACTCCCAGTAGGTGTTGGACGTTTGATCCGCCCGCTCGTAAGGGTCGGTGCGAAGATTGAAGATCTTCGGTATTCTGAGCCGGGTGAACGGCTCGGCCCAGACCTGTAGCGTGCCGTTGCAGCGCTGCTCCATGAACGCCATCTTCCAATTGTCGTAGCGCAAGCCCAGCACGTCGCCGTCATCGCTCAAATACATGAAGAACTCGCGCGGGCTCGCCTTCGCCTCGCCGGTGAGGTAGGGCACAAGGTTGTAGCCGTCGATGTGGTTCTTGTAGGTGCGGCCGATCGCCTGATAGCCCTTCTTCAACTTCTCGACGACATCCGGATCGCCGGCCATGGCGAGGAAGGTCGGGAACCAGTCGTGATGCTGGACGATCCCGTTCGAGACTTGGCCCGGCTTGATCTTGCCCGGCCAGCGCACGATCATGGGCACACGGAAAGCGCCCTCCCAGTTGGTGTTCTTCTCGCTGCGGAACGGCGTCATGCCGCCATCCGGCCACGAGTTCATGTGGGGGCCGTTGTCGGTCGAATACATCACGAAAGTGTTGTCGGCGATGCCGAGCTGGTCGAGATAATCGAGCACCTGGCCGATGTTCTTGTCGTGGTCGACCATCGTGTCGTGGTAAGGCGACTGCCAGCGTCCCGCCTGTCCTTTGTTCTCGGGCTTGGGATGGGTGTAGAGATGCATGTGGGTCGTGTTCAGCCAGACGAAGAAGGGCTTCCCCTCGTCGTTCTGGCGCTTCATGAAATCCTTGGCTGCCGCAATGAATTCGTCGTCGCAGGTTTCCATGCGCTTCTTGGTGAGCGGGCCGGTGTCGGTCACTTTCTGTTTTCCCACTTTGCCCCAACGCGGCTCATCGGTCGGGTCGTCCTTGTCGGTCGCCCAGGAATGGATCACGCCGCGCGGTCCAAACCGATTGCGGAAGTTCGGGAAATCTTTCTCGCTCGGGTAGTCCTCCATTTCCGGCTCTTCTTCGGCGTTGAGGTGATAGAGGTTGCCGAAGAACTCGTCGAACCCGTGGTTGGTCGGCAGCATGTGATTGAGATCGCCGAGGTGGTTCTTGCCGAACTGGCCGGTCGCGTAGCCCTGGTTCTTGAGGCAGGCGGCGATGGTGGCGAGCTTCTCCGACATGCCGATCGGCGCGCCGGGGATGCCGACCTTGGAGAGGCCGGTGCGATAGACGCTCTGCCCGGTGATGAAGGAGGAGCGTCCCGCCGTGCACGACTGCTCGCCGTAAGAGTTGGTGAACATCATGCCTTCCTTGGCGATGCGGTCGATGTTGGGCGTCTTGTAACCCATGAGGCCGTGCGAATAGCAGCTCAGATTAGAGATGCCGATGTCGTCGCCCCAAATCACGAGAATGTTCGGTTTATTGGTTTTAGCCATTTCATCTCCTCCTGTTGGTATTGCAGTTGCAGGTACAGTAGTGGGGCATGACTCCGTGTCTTACGATCGCTATACGGTAGAGGGCGGCGCGCTCGTTGGGGTGTAGCCTTTGCGCTGCTTGCCCCGAAACATCCAGTAGACGACCGCGGTGTAGGCGCTGATCACCGGCAGCACGAACAGTCCGGCGCCCCAAAACAGGAAAGATAAGGAAGCCTCAGGCGCGGCCGCCGCGGCCACCGTGACGCTGTAGGGGATCATGTACGGCCAGAACATCACCGCGAGCGAGAGAAAAGCTGCGACGAAGAGCACGACCGTCATGGCGAACGGCCACGAGTTGCGACGCTGACGAACACCCGCAAAAATGCCCACGATCGCGAGGATGCCAATCAGCGGAAAGATGAAGCCCCAGGGACGGTCGAGGAAGAGGCTTCCAGTCATGCGGGCCCGATCGATGAACGCCATCACGACGGCAACGCACAGGACCGCAACAACCGCACCTGCAAGCAGCGGTATGCGGCCGCGCGCCCAGCTGCGCAGCGGATCTTCGGACTTGAGGACCAACCAGCCCGCGCCCAGCAGGGCATAGGCAAGCACGAGGCCGATCCCGTGCAGGATCGGAAACGCTGCGACCCAGTCGAACGAGCCTCCGGAAAACTGGCCGTTCACGACAGGTATTCCGCGGATCATGGCTCCGACCGCGGCGCCTTGGACAAAGGCGGCAACGAGCGAGCCGACAGCGAAGCAGCGATCCCAGAATGCTTGTGCAGCGCCCCGAGCGCGGAACTCGAACGCGACGCCGCGGAATATCAGTCCCAAGAGAAGCAGCAGCACCGGGATGTAAAAGGCCCCCAGGAACACTGCGTAGACGGCGGGGAAGGCTGCGAACAACGTTGCGCCCACCACGATCAGCCAAGTTTCGTTGCCGTCCCAGAATGGAGAAATCGAGGCGATCATTTGATCCCGCAGCGCCTCGTCTTTGGTAGCGCCAAAAAGGATCCCGACGCCCAGGTCAAAACCGTCCAGGACGACATAGGCGAGAATCGCCACGCCGATCACGGCGACCCAGAACAGGGCTAGCGCTGAGGGATCCGTCGCACTCATCGGGGTTCCTCCGTGGAGGCTTGCATTGCAACGGCCAGTGGCCGAGCCGGAGTCATTTTCGCCCGGTCCGACGCATCGCGCCCAGGGCCGTCCCGCAAAAGTCGGTGAATGAAAAATGCACCAAAGCCGAATATGGTCGCGTAAGCGATGACGTAGCACGCCAGCGAAAGCAGCACGTCACCCGTCTTCAAGGACGGCGTCACAGCATCCTTGGTGCGCAGAAGGCCGTAGACGACCCAGGGTTGGCGGCCGACTTCGGCGGTAAACCATCCCGCCAGAATGGCGATGAAGCCGCTGGGGAAGGATAGGAACGCCCCCCACAGAAACCAGCGCGTGCTCTCCAGCCGGCCGCGCCAGCGCAGAAAGGTTCCGAACCAGGAAACCGCGAGCATGATCAGGCCCATTCCCACCATGATGCGGAACGCGAAAAAGGGAATGATCACCGGTGGTCGGTCTTCGACTGGGAAGGTCTCCAACCCAATCTCGCGCGCGGTCCAATTGCCGGAGGCGATGAAGCTGCCGAGCTTGGGGATTTCGATTGGAAAGAGATTCCGCTCCTCGAATGGATCGGGCAGAGCGATCAGCACCTCGCTTGCCGGCTGCTGGCTCTTCCAGCGCGCCTCGATCGCAGCGAACTTCGCAGGCTGATGCTGAAGCACGTAGAGGCCCGTCAAGTGGCCGAAGAACAGTTGAATCGGGATCATAATGGCGACGAGCCCGAGCCCCCAGTGCAGCATGGCGCGCGACTCCGGCACGTCCTTGCCACGCAGCAGGTACCAGGCGCCGGTGGCCGCCACGCACATGCCGGTGGTCAAGAAGGCGGCCAGCAGCATGTGCGGCCATCGAATCCGCATGATGGGCCCGGTGGTGATGGCCCACCAGTCGCCGGGCTCGATCCTGCCGTTGACGATGACGTGGCCGAGCGGCACCTGCATCCAACTGTTGTTGGCGAGGATCCAGAACGACGAGAACATGGTGCCGAGCGAGACCATGCAACAGGAGAGAAAGTAGAACCAGGGCGGCACGCGGTCGCGACCGAGGAGCACGACGCCGAAGAATGTCGCTTCCAACATGAAGGCCGTGAAGGTCTCATAGCCCAGCAACGGCCCCTGGATCGATCCGGTGCGCTCTGCCAGTACGCTCCAGTTGGTGCCGAACTGGAAGGCCATGACGATGCCGCTCACCACGCCCATGCCGAACGACAGAGCAAATATCTTGAGCCAGAAGTCGAAGATCCGGCGATAGAGCTCGTTGCCGGTCAACAACCGCGCGCCTTCGAGAGTTGCAAGCCATGCGGCGAGCCCAATGGTGAAGGCTGGGAAGATGATATGGAAGCTGATCACGAAGGCGAACTGCACCCGCGACAGCAGAACCGGATCGAGCTCCATGACGAGGCTCCTCATTGGCTCGCGCGGCGGCCGGCGCCGCCATCGGCTGCTTCAGTTGCCCTCGAGACCGAGGATAGCGATCTTCGCTCTCCTGATTTCGGCGGGAAAGGCGGGAGATACGTAGCCGGTCGCAACCGCGACTTTTTGGGCGCCGTTCACCGCGTAAGTGATCACCCCGCCGCCGATCGCGCCGCCGATCTTCTTGCCCCACAGCTTCTGGCCGGTTGCCGCGTCAAGCGCGTAGAAATTGCCGCCCGTGTCGCCAAAGAACACAAGGCCCCCAGCCGTCGGCGTCACGCCGCTCAGGATCGGATAGTTGGACTTCAGCCTCCACTTCCACACCCCTGTGTCGGCGTCGACCGCGTGAAGCCACCCCGCCCAGACGCCATCGGCGCGCGTGAACTTTCCGAAGTCGTTGGCCGGATTGAGAGTCCTCTCTCCCGTCCAGAACTGCCCGGGCGCCGACGCGACGACTTCTTGCGCGGTCTGCAACTTGACTGTGGTGCACCAGTCGACGTCGCCGGTGAAGATAAAATTGGTCAGAGGGTCGTAGCCCGGGCTGTTCCATTCCTCCCCACCCCCCGCGCCCGGACAAAAATGGACGTCCTTGTCGACAGCGAAGGGCTCTTCCACATTCTCGATTCTCGTCACCGGCGTCCGGTACAAGAGCTTGTTGTCAGCAAGATCAAAGCCGTAGAGATGTCCATCCTTCGGCGACACCGCCATGAGCCTTTTGCCCCCCCTCGTCTTGATCAAAATCGGCGGGTTGGAGACGTCCCAGTCGTGCCAGTCCCTGGGCACAAGCTGAAAATGGTTCTTGTAAGCGCCGGTCCTGGCGTCGAGGACAACCACGGAGCCGGTGAAGAGATTGTCCCCCTGGCGGACGCTGTTGTCGTAGTCGGGCGCGGGGTTGCCAACCGGCACATACAAGAGCCCGGAAGCAGGGTCCAACGTCGTAGATGTCCAGTTTCCTCCGCCGCTGATCGGAGCGCCAGGTATGTTCTTCCAAGTTGAAGTGTCGAGCGGCGAGGTGCCCTCAGGCCCGCGAACAGTATCGCCCTCGGTCTTGGGCACGAGGAAGAATTGCCACACGATCTTGCCGGTCTTGGCGTCGAGCGCATACATGTGCCCTTTGGCACCCTTGAAGTCTCCGCCGGAGTTGCCGATAAAGATGAGGCCCTGCCAGGCGATCGGTGCCGCTGGCACGTCTTCGCCCTTTTTCGCGTCCGCGATCGTCGCCTCCCACAGCCGCTTGCCGGTCTTGAAGTCATAGGCCAGCACGCGCCCGTCCTGGGTGCCGCGGAACAACATGCCGTCGAGGTAGGCCGCGCCCCGATTGGTCGGCAGAATGTAGGCCGGATATTCCTCGTGCGTGCGCCAGTTCTCGGCGCAGGTCGCCGGGTTTATCGAGAAAATATCGAATTCGGTTGTGCCGATGAGCGCGCCCTCGACCATGATCAGGCCGGTCTCGAAGGCCGTTAATCGCCAGGTGTCGTAGGTACACAGTACCTTGAGCTTGCCGACGTTCTTCGTGTTGATCTGGCTGAGGTCGGAGAAGCGCTCGGAAGTGAGCGTCTTGTTATAGCTCGGCCAGTCCGCGGCGGCCGGCGAGGGAGGAGCCGCAGGCGCAGGCGCCGCAGCGCCCTTGTAATTCGGGTTCGTTTCTGTCGCGACGGCACCCCGAGGCGCGAAGAGCGACAGGACTTCGCCGCGCAAGTCGCCGAGGTCCACCTCGATTCCAGCCTCGTCCGCAAGCGCGGAGGTGACTGCTCCGCCCACCACGCCCGCGCTTAGCGCAAAGAGCACGATGCTGAAGAATTCGAGTCTGCGATTCATCTCCGACTCCCTTGTTTGCTTACAAGCAGGTTTTCCATTGTCATCAGCGCGCCAACGATCACTGAGAGCTTCGCTTTCACGCTCATGCTGATGAGCCTGTCGACGATGGTCGGACCTGGATCGGTCATTTCGAAACCCCTTTTCAGTCTCACCGGCGGCTATACGAGGCGCAGCAGCACGGCAAAGAAGGCAAACAGGCCGATGCCGATGAGGAGAATGGCGATCGCGAGAACCGGCGCCTGCACTCCTTCCCTTGTCGGCCCGGCAATTGGAGCGAACGATCCATTCCAAAGGTAACGAATGATCCACAGGTACTGCAAAATCGCGATGAGCAGCGCCAAAACACCGCATGAGATCAGGGCCAGCCCGAGGTCGCGTGCTGCGTTTGGATAAGCAGCAGGTCGGACTCCGGGCATCTGTTGCAAGCGTTCGAAGAACTGGACGATCGCGAAGCCGAAGCCGATCAGCGCGGTTGCCGTCCGTATCCACGACATCATCGTGCGCTCGATGCTCAGGCGAGTACGGATCCAGCTGAAGTGGCTGTCCGAGGTTACTCTCACCTCGAACCTGCCTGCGCTTGGGGCGGAGCCTGGGTCTGTCATGCCGGATTCCTTATTGCTGACGATTCATGTCGGTGCCCTCACCGCGCGGTCCGCCGATGCGCCACCGCGCGACGCGAAAAACGAGCCCTCGGATGATCAGGTACGGGACAAATCCGAGCAGCACTGCGACGACGAGCGCCTCATTCGGATAGAATGTCTTGAGCACGAGGAGCTGATAGATGACGTCCATCGCCAGCCCCAGAAGGATGATTCTGGCGGTCGCGTTTAATCCCTCGCGCAGCCGTCCGACGCGTTCCTGCGGATTGCGCAGCACCGTCATGAGATACGGAGAGCGGCCGGCCCGCGCGTCCTCGCGTCCATCGTGGATAGCGGCGATCGCAGCCATCAGCGGCTGCAGGACGAAGCGGAGCCTCATCGGCTCATCTGGCCGTTCAATCAGGTCGTGCCAGAATTGTCGGAAGGCATCGCCCGTAACGCCGTGCCACACCACGCCGGCGACGAACAGCACGACAGCGAGCACGATGACCAGCTTGGCCAGGAGGCCCAGTTCCCGCGGATTGGCATCGGTCATGGCGCTGCTCCCGCCTGCCTGACGATGCAGCGGAACCCGACGTGACTCGTGGAGGTATCGACCGGTTCGGCATGACGCGCGGCCGGACGATAGCGACGGCAGTAGTTCGGCGCGCACAGATGCGAGCCGCCCTTGATGACTTTCCGGGGAATTTTGATGCTGGGCTGGCGAGGGTCGTAGCTCGCGTCTTCGCGCGCGCCGCGCGGGTTTTCGGGGATGCAACATGCCTTGGGCGCGTCGGCTTCGTGCTTGGGCGAATACCAATCAGTGGTCCATTCCCAGACATTGCCGATCATGTCGTAGATGCCGTAGCCGTTCGCCGGGAACGCGGTCACCGGCGACGTGCGCTCGTAGCCGTCATGCCTGAGGTTCTCGTGCGGAAACGCTCCCTGCCAGGTATTAGCCATCTGGCTGCCGCCCGGCGTGAGCTCATCGCCCCAGGCGAATTCCGCACCGTCCAGCCCGCCGCGGGCCGCAAACTCCCACTCTGCCTCGGTCGGCAGATCCTTGCCGGCCCATTTCGCGTAGGCCACGGCGTCCCTGTAGGCGACGTGAACGACGGGATGATCCTTGAGTCCGCTGATCGAACTCCCTGGTCCATAGGGTCGCTTCCAGTTGGCGCCAAATGTAAACGTCCACCACTGGCTCCAGTCGCGCAAATCGACCGGGTAATTCGGCGGATTAAAAACCAGCGACCCCGCCTTCAGCATATGAGGCAGGGCGCCCGGATAGTCCCTCGGATCGGGCGCGATCTCGGCGTAGGTCACATAGCCCGTCTCATGCACGAAATTGCGGAATTGGCGGTTTGTGACTGGGGTACGATCGATCCAGAAGCCGTCGACTGTCACGCGGTGGACCGGCGCCTCTTCGGCGTAGTGCTTGTCCGACCCCATGTGGAAGGTGCCCCCCGGGACCCAGACCATGTTGGAGTGGCCGGACATTTCGGAGGCCACACTCCGCGGCCCGACCAGGGTAGCAGTGTGGAGTTCCTTGATCGTCTGGCTCATCTTATCGCTGCCCCTCGGCCGCAATTTGGAACCCACGCGGTCAAACGCCGCGAAGTGCGCCGGCCAGGACTATGCAGCTGCGGCGTCGCGAACGCGGGCAGCAATTTTAGAAAGGCGCCGATTGTCGGACGAATCAAAGAACTGTGCAGTGAAAAACCGCGCCGTTTGATCGAGATCAATTAGAGTAAATTCTTACCACCTAAATGCAGGATTTCCCGCAGGCGGCAGCCGGTGAACAGGAGCAGGCGGAGCGCTGCCGCCGCATACGGTCCGATCCTGGTGAAGCGTTTGTCCTTTGGCACGTGTTTGGCGTTCGGCCTGGATTCGTCCACCGTCCATGGGATGCCAGCGGCCTCGGCTTCGCGGATCGCGCTACCTGGCCGCTCTGGACTAACGGCACAAAGCGCCACATCAGGCCGCCGATAGCCGCACATGGAACTTGCTGCCCGTCGCCTCGGCATAGCGCAAGAGTGTCCTGGTGCTCGGCAGCGTTTGGCCGCTTTCAAGTCGAGCGATCGTGGACTGACTGGTCCCCATTCGGGCCGCCAGTTCGGCTTGCGAGAGACCTGCGCGCAAGCGAGCCCTGAGCAACTCGGCGGCAATCTCGAACTCTGGAGCGAGTGCGTCGTACTCCGCCTTGACCTTCGGATTGGCCAGGAGGCGAGCTTTGAGCTTCTCGAATGGGATCGTCACGTGACCTCCTTTGCTCGCCTTAACGCGAGCTCTATCTCGGAGCGTGGGGTCTTTTGCGTCTTTTTCACGAACGCGCGAACCACGACCACCCTTCAGCCGATCGCCGTGACGTAAAGCGCGCGAGCAATTCCGTCGCGGCCTGTCAGCCGCAACTCCCACAGCGTCCCTTCCAGCTGCTTGACGTGCGGCTCGCCCAGACTTTCCAGCCCTACCGAGGCGATGCGCTCTGCAAGCCGCAGAAACCGCGCCTGCATATCGGCCGGAAGGGCTGTGATTTCCGCTGCGACCGTTTCGTTAAGGATTTCTACCCGCCAAGCCACGAATGCTTATATCTCATTTTTGAGATATAAGCAAGGTGATGCCTAGCAGTCCGGCGAGTTAGTTCGCGGTGCACGGCGCTGCCAGAGCAACTGTCCCGCTTGATCGTAGCGTCACGGCGAAGCAATAGTGCCCATCTTCATCGGCCGTGGTGCGCCAGTAATTCCGGGGTCCATTCCGGACACATGGGTTACATTTCATTCCGGAGACATAGGGCGTCGCCTGGTCCGGCATCGGCTTGCAAAGGGTGATGGCGAGGCAACGCCAAGTTCAGGATCGGCCTCGGCCCCACATTGCACTAACCTCTCGAGCGCAAAGGAGAACATGGTTTCTCGCAAGGTGCGGCCATGCCAGAAAAGTTGCGATAAGTCTCTGCGCTGTCACACGATCGACCGCGGCGCACCTTGCGCTCTTTATCCTGCTATCAAGCGGTCGATGTCTCGCGCCTCCTTAGTCCTGCGTAATTCTTCGACAAGTTGCGATTAGGCAAAATCGGAAAGTGCATCGCAAGAGCAGATTGCGTGCCGGATTCGTGCAGTCGATATGCAGACTCATTGGCGATGGCACGTGCCTCCGAGTCGATCGATGCCATCATCCGGAGCCACCCTGGTTACGCGGATAATTTGCAATTCGGGCGCAAAGGCGACGAGTAGACCCGTCCCGATTGGATGTGAGAATGTCTGGTTCGTGGATAGCGGACGGTAAAGCAGACATGCTAAATCGACGAGATTGACCCAACGCGAACACCCGCAAGCGAAGTGCAGTAGCTCCTTAACTGTTCTTGCCTTTCACGCGATACAGCAATGTCTCGTAGAGGTCTATTTGGTCCTCCCGTTGGGAGATTTGGCTGACCACTGAAACCGCCTCGATAACGGCCCTAGCCGCAAAAGCCACCTTAGAGGGCTGGTTCGCAATTCTTGCCAATTGTGCGTACTTGGCGAGCTTAGCAGCACGGTTGCCATGCCTGAAAGATCGATCGTACCACACTACAGCTCGCAACTGGTTCAATCGGCCGTTTTGTGACTGATAGTACGTAGCCAACCAAAACTGCGCTTTCCAATTGCCACCGGCAGCAAGCTTACGTAGGTCGCGGACGCCTTGCGGTACGCCACGAAGCTGTAGGAAGCGCGCGCGGTACAAGAGCGCTTCTTCCTGTCCGGATACAGCTGCTCGATCAAACCAACTCCACGCCGTCGTTATGTCCAATTCAACAACATCGCCGCGGGCGTACTCCCATGCGAGAGCCAACTGAGCCTCAACGTTCCCGGAGGAGGCGGCTGCCATCAATTCGGGAATGCTGCCGCGGCGCTTAGCGCGGTCTTCGGCGTAGCCTGGTAACTCAAATCGCATCGCCCGCAGAATACAGTTCGTGACCTACAGCCCTTACAGAATTGTTTTGAATTGTTAAGGAACCATCAATCCGCCGCGCGAAGTTTGACGCGACCGCAAGGAGCCTGCCGCACCAGCGATATCGCCTCTTGGCCCTTCTCATCTGTCCGGGAGGTTGCTCGGATGGCCGCTATTGAGCGGTCAACCGGACCAACCCGCAATATCGGGGATCCAAGAGGCGTAGTGCTGGATCGCAGAACATCCCAGACTTGCCAATTGGAGTGTATCGCCGGCTATGGCATCATAGCGCCACGGCGAAGCAGTAGTGCCCATCTTCATCGGCCGTGGCGCGCCATTGCTCGATCTACGAATTCGCTCTCCAGTCTATCCTTTAGCCGCCGAAGGCCGCACCGAAGCCCGAGCTGTCACAACCCACGTCGCTGCATTTAGCCTGATCCCATCAGGTCCATCGTGTGCCGCAAGCGCGGATCGCACTGCCGGCAGCGTCGCGGCCCGGAGTTCGGGATTTTCCCGAAGAATCTTGCCCAGAGCTCCGACCCGCGAACAAAACCGCCAGCATCGTATCGAGGTCGCCGCTTCCAACCTTCTCGTCACGGGCAGTAATCTCTATCTCCTCGAAACCCGCTCCTTCCAGAATGCCGCGCACGCGGTCGCAGTTGGCGAACGCGAATGGTCCGGGCGCGTCCGGATCGTGAGCGGGCTGTGGCGGCAAATGAGCGGACGCGGCCCTGAGCGGCAGGATGTCGAGCAGGTTCTCCTCCAGCGCTCGCCAGCAGACGAAGGCGAGTCGCCCGTTCGGGCGGAGGCTGCGACGAATGTTGATGAACGCCGCAGTTGGATCAGCGAAGAACATCACCCCAAACCGCGAGAAGGCGGCGTCGAACGAGGCCGGTTCGAATTGGAACATTTGGGCATCTGCTTGAACGAACCGCACTCGCTTGAATCCTTTCGCCGCGCGCTGCGCGAATGCAAGCACCGCGGCCGACAGATCGATCCCCACCACCGTGCCGTCCGGCGCGACTGCCCGGGCAAGGTCCAGCGCTGTCTCACCCCCGCCACAGCCTATGTCCAGGACGCTCTCACCAGCGCGCGGCTCGAGCGCCTGCAATGCGCGCTGGCCAAGCGGGGCGAGTTGACGTTCCAAAGCCTCCCGGACCTCCGCCCAAGCGCCAACTCGTACGTCGTCCTGGGTCAGCGCCGGGAGGGGGTTGTTCCGGTCCATGCTGGGATCATTGCCTGAACGGTCTGTGAGTGTCGAGGTCGCCTTGCGAGCAGCCACTCTACGTTGCCATCAATCCGCGCCGGCTTTGGCGAGCGGTTTGGCGACCGTTCGGGCGCATTTGATGAAGGCGGTGACGACGGGCGACAAGGTCCGGTGCTTTGCGGGCCGCGATATGAGCCAGAAGGTCCTCTGGCTCATATCATCCAAGGCGGTAGCGGCAGGTTCTTCTTGCGCAGGAAGTCCGGATTGAAGAGCTTGGACTGATAGCGCTGGCCACCATCGGCGAGGATTGTGACGATGGTCTTGCCTGGGCCAAGGTCTCGTGCAAGCCGCATGGCCCCCACGATGTTGATCGCGCTGGAACCACCCAGCACCAGCCCCTCATGCTCGATCAGGTCGAACAAAACGGGTAGCGCCTCCTCATCAGTGATCTGGTAGGCCATGTCGATCGGCGTGCCTTCAAGGTTCTTCGTCACGCGTACTTGACCGATACCCTCTGTGATCGAGTCGCCTTCCGTGGTCAGCTCACCCTTGGTAAACCAATTGTAGAGGGCGGCACCCATTGGATCGCTGAGTGCAATCTTCACGGCGGGATTCCGTTCCTTGAGGGCGCGCGCAACTCCACCCAAAGTCCCGCCACTGCCGACGGCGCAAGTGAAACCGTCGACCTTTCCGTTCGTCTGCTCCCAAATTTCGGCGCCGGTCGTGCGATAGTGGCCGTCGCGGTTGGCGACGTTGTCGAACTGATTTGCCCAGAATGCCCCGTTTGGTTCCTTTGCGGCCAGTTCCTCAGCGAGGCGACCGGAATAGCGAGCATAGTTGCCGGGATTGGAATAAGGCACGGCCGGTATCAGACGCAGATCGGCCCCGCATAGCCGCAGCATGTCCTTCTTTTCCTGACTTTGCGTGTCGGGCATCACGATCACGGAACGATAACCGCGCGCATTGGCCACGAGCGCAATGCCAATACCGACGTTCCCAGCGGTGCCTTCCACGATAACGCCGCCCGGCTTGAGTTGGCCGCGCTGTTCGGCATCATTGATGATGGCCAAGGCCGCGCGATCCTTGATCGATCCGCCCGGATTGAGAAATTCGGCCTTGCCGTAGATATCACAACCCGTGATATCCGACGCCGCGCGCAGCCTGATCAACGGCGTATTGCCAATGGCTTCCAGAAAACCCGAGCGAACATTCACAGCTGGCCCCCTCCTCGTTTTCGCTTCCCTGCTTCCGTAGGGAATCGCCACTTTAACGGTGCTTGCGCTGATTTCGGCAATTTGTTCGTCGTTTGGCATGCTTGCTCTGTCCGGCATTCTTTTGCAGGAAATAATTTGCGGTCTTCCTCGGATCAGGGAAAAGTTATTCGTCTGTCGTCGAGAACGAATGACATCCGATCGAGTCGATCCACGATGCGCAGTGCCGGATGGCAGAGCATCGCAGACTTGCCAAATGGAGCGCATCGCCGGCTGCAGCATCACAGGGGAATGGCGAGGGAGTAGTGCCCATCTCATCGGCCGTGGCGCGCCACTGCTCGATCTACGAATTCGCTCTCCAGTCTATCCTTTGGCCGCCGAAGGCCTTCGGTCCGCGTTCGAGCAGCCGCACGCCGACCGCGCGCCCCATGGCGCGGTACGTTGATCGATCAACTTCCCCTCCCGTGAATGAATGACTAAATAAAAAAACAGGTCAGGCAGAAACCGAGTCCGAGGATGTGCAACCTCTATTCTATCACAACAAACCAGGCCGCCATCATCGCCCTCTTCCGCGTGATCAACCGATACGTTGGCAATCTGCCACCAATGCCGGGCGTGTTTCCGGACTTTCCCGCGCCGGTCATCCGCAACGCCGACGGCGGAACCGAGCTTGTGACGATGCGATGGGGCATGCCACCACCACCGCGCACCGGCGGTCCGCCTGTGACCAACATCCGCAACACGGCGTCGCCGCATTGGCGGATGTGGCTCAGACCGGAGAACCGTTGCCTGGTGCCGGCCAATAGCTTCGCCGAGTACGCGCCCGAGCCGAACCCCGAGACCGGAAAAAAGGACGTGGTGTGGTTCGGCTTCAATGAGGACAGGCCGCTCTTTGCCTTCGCGGGCATCTGGACGACGTTCAATGGCGATCGCGGCACGAAATCGAAGCCCATACCGGGTCCGCACGACGTCTACGGCTTCCTGACGACTTCGGCGAATGCGGTGGTCGAACCGATACATCCCAAGGCGATGCCGGTAATCCTGACGACCGACGAGGAGCGCGACCTCTGGATGCGGGCACCGTGGGATGAGGCAAAGGCATTACAGCGGCCACTGCCTGATGATGCGCTAAAGATCGTCATGCGCGGTGCGGAAAAAGAAGACAGGGCAGCGGCCTGATTCGAAGCGGTGTTTCCGAGCCATGACCGGATCGTCGCCCGCATCTATCCATTCGCTGATTTACCGAAGCGCGCTGCCGGGCGTGGCAATCCGAAATGCGAGCGCAGGGTTTCGCCGTCATAGGCGCTGCGGAACAGGCCGCGCTTTTGCAACAGCGGCAGGACTTCCGAGGTGAAGAGATCGAGCTGGTGCGGCAATACTGGCGGCATCAGGTTAAAGCCATCGGCTGCGCCATTCTCGAACCAGTCCTGCATGGCGTCGGCAATCTTCTCCGGCGGTCCGGCGATGGTGAAATGTCCCCTCGCGCCGGCGAGCTTGGCGAGAAGTTGCCGCAGCGTCGGCTGCGCGCGCGCGACAAGCGTCACGACCGCTTCGGTGCGACTGCGCGAGGCCTCGTTCTTGCTCGGATCGGGGAAATCGGCAGGCGATAGCGGCTTGTCGAGCGAGAGATGGGAAAAGTCGTGGCCCCCGAAGCGCTGCGACAACCGGCTGCGGCCGACCTCGGGATCGGAAAGCTCGTTGAGCTCTTGAGCGTAGCGCTCGGCCTCCGCCTCGGTTGAACCGATGACGGGGCTGAACCCCGGCAGGATGAGGACATGCTGCGGACTGCGGCCCTCGGCCGCAACCAGTTCCTTCAGCTCGGCATGGAATGCCTTGGCGGTTGCCTTTTCAAGATGTGCGGTGAACACCGCCTCGGCGTGACGTGCCGCAAACCGCTTGCCGGTATCGGAAGATCCCGCCTGGACGAAGACAGGACGGCCCTGCGGCGAGCGTGGAAGATTCAAGGGCCCGAGTACCGGATAATGCGGTCCCTTGTGGTCAATTATCCTGACCCGCGTGCGGTCGGCGTATCGCCCATTCGCACGGTCGTCGAGCACGGCGTCGTCGGCCCAGCTGTCCCAAAGGCCCTTGACCACCGTCATGAACTCTTCGGCCCGTTCGTAGCGGTCGGCGTGACCGACTTGTCCAATGTTGCCGAAATTCGCGGCGGCCTGGGGGGACCAGGTGGTGACGATGTTCCACCCCACGCGACCGCGGCTGATGTGATCGAGCGAGGCAAATTGTCGGGCCAGGTTGTAGGCCTCGGTATAGGTCGTCGAGCAGGTCGCTATCAACCCGATGCGGCTTGTCGTCATGGCTACAGCCGCAAGTGCCGTGATCGGCTCGAGCCAGTTGAACGGCGTGCTCTCGACGTCGTTCCAGAGGCCGAGCACATCGGCGAGAAAGATCGAGTCGAAAAAACTGGCCTCCGCCTTGCGTGCCAGCTCCACCGTATAGCGGATATCGGTCAGCGGCAGGGGCGAGGATTTCGGATGCCGCCATGCCGCCTCGTGATGTCCGCGGCTCTGGATGAACAGGTTGATATGCATCTGAGGCATATGGACGATCCTTCGATCCGAATCGGCGGTCAGCGCGGCGCAGCCGGCGGCGAAAGCGGGACGCTCGCGGTCGTGTCGCCTGGCGCAGACTTGCGCAGGCGAATCTCGATGCGCCGCCGCTCCCGGACATCGCCGGGGGAGCCGGCGAGCGCCAACGTTTCATCGGTGTTCACGAGCTGCGCGCCGGACAATGGAATCAACTTGTACCCGGCGAGCAACGCGCTCTGCCGCAAAACGCTCACGACCGCGACCGCGCGCGCGAGCCCAAGTCCGGCGTTGTCCGCCGGGACGAGGCTGACCACGCCCGCGTCGTTCTTCAGCACCGACAGAAGATCGTGATCGAGATTGGAATACTGACGCAAACCGATCGGCCGTTCGTCGGTATGGCCGACGACTTCTATGACGTTGACATCATACTTCCTGATATAGTTGAGAATCTCGACAGGCGTCTTGCTGGCGAGAGTATCCTGGAAGCTGGGAGAGAGCTCGGCGCTTCCGGATTTGAAGTAGTAGCCGTCGGCCTCGCTCATCCTGATGATGGGGGGCCATTGATGGCCGCTCGTTCCGCCGCTGGCCGTACCTCGCGCGATCGCATCGAGAATGGCTTGCGTTGCGACCGGCGGCTCGCCTGGCCTCGTCATCGTGCGCTGGATTGCGGCGACGATCTCCGAATCATGGATGGCCTTCTCCACGTCGATGCCGTTGGAACGCAGCGCCGAAACGGTCGCGAGACCATCCCGCAGTTCCTTCACGGACAGTTTCTTCTCGATCTCGGCCACCACGGTCCGACTATCCACCAATTCACGCCAGTATTTGTCGATCGCCTGCGGATCGCTGAGACCCGAAAGGCTTTGGACCTTTTCGGCAAGTGCGACGCTCTTGCTGAGCTCCGCCACCACGTCGCGGACGCGCTCGTTCTGCAGTTTCTGCTCCTGAAGCTCCTGCTCGGCCGCAACGCGCCTGGTCTCTTCCCGCTTCAGGAACGTCGCCATCGCAATCAGCAGGCAGAACACCAGCAGGATCATGATTTCGGCCATGGTCAGACCGAGCACCAGGCCTTGCCGGTACGAGGAGCGTTGCTGCAGAATTTGTCCGTTCATGGCCGAACTCACTTGTCCTGGTTTATCGGTCGCGAATTTTCGAACTCCATGATCCCGCGGCAGGGCGCGTCACCTCTGCGGCATGCATTTCCTTCAACAGCTGGTTGACCGCGACAACGACGCTTTGCGTGTGCCGAAGATTGACCTCGACGTTCCGAGCCTGGGTCTCGGTGCTGTCCTTCAGCGAATTGACGGCTTCGGTCAGGCTTTCAATCATCGGCGCCAGCCTGGTCTGGATAATCTGGTCGGAAGTCTGATGCGCGGCGAGCCTTGCGAAAACGTCATCGATCGCCTTGACGATGCTGGTCGTGTTTTTCGCAAGCTGCTCGCCCTCCTGCACCAGTTGCCTGGATACCTCCAGGACCTCGACCGTCCTCTCGTTCAGCCGGTCGAAAGTCTCCCCCGAGCGCTGCAGGGCCTCCTCAAAGGGCTTGTTGGCGGTTGTCGCCAGTTTGGCGAGCTCGCCGGCAAATTGTTCATGCGCGGCACCAAGGCTTTCCTTCACCTCGTCCAGACCATCGCTGATCGACTGCTGGGTCATTCGCCGAAAATATCCGAATTCCAGGATGGTGCTTTCGAGTTCCCGCTTCACCCGTCGGGAGGCTTCGGCCAGCTCCAGCCTCGCAGTGGCCTCGACCTCGACGGGATCGCGCCGCATCTGGTTGAAAAAGATCCGCAGCGCGATCCCCGCGATCGTCGAGGCGATGGCAATGCCGAAATTCTGGACAATCTGTTCGGCCGAGCCCGCAGCGGAAAACTGATAAAGCGATACCGCAAGGCTCGTGAGCGTGAACAGGAATCCCATGTAATAGAGATTGTCGCCGGACTGGTCGTCGCGCAGCCGGAACAGGCGCGTTCCGAGCAGGAGCGCATATCCGATCATGATCAGAACCGGGACGCTGGTCACCGCCAGCGCGCCGAAGCCGACGAGCTTCGAGAAAATGATATAGCCGCTGCCCGCGATCACAACGGCGAAGAACAACAGGCCGCTGATCAGGCCGGGTGGCAGAACAGGTCTGGTTTCATACGTGGCCACGCCGTCAGGCCCCCTGCAGCCGTTTGACGCCGCCGAACGCGCCGCGATTGTCTTCGACCCAGGCCTTCCAGAACTCCATGTGCTTGGTACCGTCAAGAAGAGGTTGGCCGCCCGCTTGCCTGGTCACATATCGGATGATCACCGTAGCGCCATGCAGGTCGGTGCGAAACTTGAGATAGGCCGGTGACTGCCGGTAACGCTGAAACGTCAGGTCGCCCGCGCGCGGATATTGGCTGTAGTCCCTGGTGAATTCGATCATATCGGAAATGATGTAAAGCGTCTTCTTGGCGTTTTGGCTTGCCGCGCTGGAAAACTCTCCGATCGCAATGTCCTGGATAGCGGCCATGATCGGGGAGCTGTTCGACCGCGCCGCGGCGACACTGCTCTTTACGGCCTCCGCGGCGGGCTTGCGAAAATCCTCGATCCATCGCAACCGTGCGATACGCGGATTGTCCGTCCACTCGCTCAAGCCCGCGCCATCGCCCGGATTGCATTTCGAAAACAGCGAGCGACTGCGCGCTTGCGCGATATCGAGAACACGAATGTCGAGCTTGTAGAACGGCGGCAAAGTCGTGATCATGTCGTCGAGCTGGCCAAGCACCTCGCGGCGCGTGGTCTCGGGCAGGTCGTCGGACGTGTCGACCAGCACCACCGTAAAGCCTTGCGGTCCGTCGATCGGACAGAGGGTCTGGGGGTCGAGTACCGGCCGCGCAGGAGCCGAGAAATAGAAATAGGCAAGCGCACCGCCGGAGGTGATCGCAAGCAGCAGAAGCAGGGCGCCGCCAAAACCCGCCCAGCCAAGCCCGGACGAGCCTCGCTGTCGCGGCCGCCGCCTAACCATGCTTCTTCTCCGGCAACAATTCGTCGATCTCGCGATAGGTGCGTACCGCGCTGTCGAAAGCTTCGTGAATGGCCTTGATCTGCCTGCTCAGGAGCTCCTGGGTGTCGCCGATCATCTTGCGCAAGTCTTCGCGGGCGCTTGCGTTTGGCTCGCCTTCCGCGTAGCTGATCCGCTCCATGGCGTAGGTTTTCGCAAAATAGCCCGGAGCCGGGCTGGAGCGAGCCCGCCGGTTGGCTTCGCGATAGATTTCAAGCAGGGCGCGGCAGGTCTGTTCGATCTGGTTCTGGTGCTGGTTGAAACGTTGGGCAAGGCGCGCACGCCCCTGCAGCAGCGAATCATATTCGCTGCGACGAACGGAAAGATCGCGCGCGGCCTCGTTCATGGCTTCCGTTGCATCCTCGCGAATATCCCGAAGCCGCTCGATCAATTCGCTTCGCGCCTTGGCAAATTGCCTTGTCGCTTCGATCCATCGCCGTTCAAGGCCGGCGTATCCGATATAGGGATCGAAAAACATCAACCCATCGGCCATTGCGATCAACGAGAAGACGAAGCCGATGGCAAACAGGATCCACGAGTTGATGTCGGTGAGGGCGTGCGGCGCCGTCAGCAGCCGGTGCAATACCTCCTGCCCGACATTGTCGTTGAGGCCGACGGCCGGCGGGATTTCGCGCAGGTGCGAAAGGGTCAGGTTGAGCGCGATCGCGAATGCGAGATACGCGACGAACGAGAGCAGGCCGAGCAGCTTGAGCAGATAGTTGCGGCGATTGACCAGCCTTATCAGCACCATTCCCCAGAAGAAGCTCGCGATGATATTCAGCGCGGCGAACGTCACCGCCTGCGCCGCTCCGCCAAGCAGGCCGCCGATATTTGCCTTTGCAAGAAAGCTTCCGTTGATCACCACCTCGATGATGAACAGGATCGCAAGCACGCCGATCTTGAGGATGAGCTTGCCGGGGGTGGCCAGCCGTGCCGGGCGTTCGATGCGGTGACGGGCGCGAAAGCGTTCACGCTCGACCTCGGTTTCATTGAGCCTGCGGCGCAGAACGAAAAGTTCGTCGCGGCCGACGGTTGCTTCCGCACGAAAATCGCCGACTGCCTCCGGGGCGGCCTGCCGGATGGTCGCAAAACGCTCTTCGAAACTCAGAGCCGTCAGCCGCTCGTCGTAGGTGTGAACGTGGTCGAGATAGATCACGTTGGCGTCTTGCTTGTGCGCCTCCAGTCGTTCGACGATCTGGTGCTCGACGTCATCCATGGTCTGCGCGTCGCTGGTCGGTCGATTCTGCTCGCCGCGCTCGCTGCCTCGCGTCGCCAGCCGAAACTCCTCCGCCACGCGATCCACGCTCAGGTCCAGAAAAATCGTGGTTGCCGGACGATAATGGTGGGTGGGCTGATTCAACAATGCCCGAATCCGCGCAATGGCGGATGGGCGGGTTCCGGGGGCGCTCACGATGACATCAGCCTGTGATTAGAGCCTTGGTTCGCAGCAACCGGTCCTTTGGGCGAGCAAAATCCCGGGCCAGCGCGGTGCTGACCTGATTCGTGGTGGGAAAGTATACAAGGCCCTGTGCGCATTGGCTGATACCAGTCCGCCCGAAACTCCCGACGGATCAAGGGAATTATAGCAAGACCGACTGCATCGGACTGCGATTTCAGGTAATGGGATTTTAGGTGATACTTTGTCCGGTTGAAGGCGAGGCAGCAGCACAGACCGGCGCCGCTGCACTCGTCGGCCGGTCTCGGCCAGATTACCTGTCTGGCAAACTACATGAACCGTGTTAGCCGAACGAAAGGTTACCTCACCAGCACCTCGACGGATCCGATTGGCGCAAGGTCAAAACGGTAGCTCGCGTCCTCTGTCGGAAAGACGGTTTTCATGACGCTTCCGGTCATCACGACTTGACCGGCTTTCAGGCCAGCTCCCCGCGCGGCCAGTTGCGCCGCGAGCCAGGCGGCCGAATTGAAGGGATGTCCGAGGATGTCGCGGCCGTGCCCTTCGCCGATCGCAGCGCCGTCCTTCGTCGCACGCCCGAGGACATTTTTCAGGTCGGGCCATGCCGTTGCAAATTTCGAAAGTACGATGCCGCCATTCCAGGAATTGTCGGCGACAAGCGAAAGAACGTCGAGGTTGCCATAGTCTGCATCCCGATCGTCGACGAGCTCTATCGCCGCGCAAATGCCGTCGATGTGTGGCTCGATCATTTCGGCCGAACAGGAACCGTCCGTGACCGGCACGTCCGATTTGATGCGGACGGCGATTTCAAATTCGAGACCCAGCCGCCCGAAGTCCGAGCGGTTGACGATCGCACCCGATCGATGCACCCGCCTTGCGAGCACGACGCCCGCGATGGGATGATCTATGCCGCAAAAGGCCTGCATCGCAGCCGAGGTAAGCCCAACCTTGTAACCTACCGTTTCGCCGTACTCGCCGCGGAGAAGTGCGACGTATCTCTCCTGTATATCGTAGGCATCAGAGATCGCAGCCGGCGCAGCCGGCGGTCCAAGTGCCTTGAAGCGCGACTTTGCCTTGTGTTCGGCAAGCAGCAACTCGGCCGCACGCTGTGCCGCGATGGCTTCCATGTTCGCCTCCCTTTTTTCCTCAATGTTAGCGTGTCAATGCTGGCGGTCAAAGGTGGCGGTCAAAGGGTGCGGTCAACGGTTGCGTTCCGCTGGTCTCGGGCCGCCCCTTAAGCCGATCCTGATCTTGGGGGGCGAAGCAGACAATAGCCCTTGTCGGGTTCCGGTCCGAACCGATAGCCTGAGTCCGGCTGCACGCAAACGATTTCGCGCTGCGTCATCTTGCGGTCGCAGATGATTGCGACAATCCCTACAACCAAAGGTTATCATGATCCAGGTAAATGGGCGATCTTACGCAAAGCCTCGCCGCCCCACTGTGGTCGTCTGTCTCGATGGTTGCGACCCGCGCTATCTCAATTATGGCAATGCGGCGGACGTGTTTCCAAACATTTCCAGAATGATGCACGAAGGTTTTTCCACGCTCGCAGATGCTGCGATGCCGACCTTCACCAATCCCAACAATGTCTCGATCGTGACGGGCGCTCCGCCCGTGGTTCACGGGATCTCCGGCAACTACTATCTGGACCGGGAGACCGGCGAGGAAATCATGATCGTCGACGCAAGTCCGATGCGCGCAACGACCATTCTCGCCGAAATGTCGCGCGCCGGGGTCCGCGTCGCCGCGGTCACAGCCAAAGACAAGCTGAGGAAGATGCTGGGTCATGGCATGGAAGGCGGAATTTGCTTTTCTTCCGAGAAAGCCGGCCGTGCGACGCTTGCCGAAAACGGAATTGAGAACGTCGAGGCGATGGTCGGCCGTCCGGCGCCGGACATGTACAGCCCGGATCTGTCGTTGTTCGTGCTTGATGCTGGCATCAAATTGCTGGAAGGGGGTCGCGCCGACCTGTTCTATCTTTCATTGTCGGATCTGGTTCAGCACGCCCATGGTCCCGGCGAGGCGGAAGCGGATGCCTTCCACCGCGCGGTCGACGGCAAGGTCGGCCGATTGGCCGAACTCGGCGCTGTTGTCGGCCTGATTGCCGATCACGGCATGAACGACAAGACCAACGAGGACGGAACGCCGCGCGTGGTCTTTCTGGAACAGGAGCTCAACCATCGGTTCGGATCGAACGCGGTGCGCGTGATTTGTCCGATCACCGATCCCTTCGTCAAGCACCATGGCGCACTCGGATCGTTCGTCCGGGTCTACCTGCGCGAAAAGCTGGACCTTGCCGAGGTCATGGACGTTGCCGCCGCGATGCCGGGGATTGCGCTCGTGCTGGATGGGAAAAGCGCAGCGCTTCGCTATGAAATGCCGCTCGACCGCGAGGGAGATTTCATCGCGATCGGCGATACCCACGCGGTCATCGGCGCGAGCCGTGCCGAGCACGACCTTGAAGGCCTTCGCGGTCACCGTCTTCGATCCCACGGGGGATTGAGCGAGCAGGTCGTGCCCTTCATCGTCTCGCATCCGATGAGCGAAGCGTACCTGAAGCTCGCAGAGACAAGGCGGCTGCGCAATTTCGACATTTTCGATTTCGCCTTGAACGGCGTGCGTTGAAGGCCGTGAGACAGCATCGGCGGGGGGTACAGGATGTTTGAGACTGGGCAGGCGGTTGCGGGAAATTTTACCGCCAGTTCGGACAGCGAGGCCCTTTACCGCCGCTACAAATGGACGGCCCTGCTCGGCGTCTCGTTCTGTTATCTCTTCTATTACACCGGCCGCCAGACGTTCGGGTTTGCAATCCCCGGCATCCAGAAAGAACTCGGACTATCCAAGGAAATGCTTGGATGGGTGAGCGCCACGATGCTTTGGGCCTACGCCGTCGGCCAGTCGATCAACGGCAATCTCGGCGACAAGTTCGGCGGACGCACCATGATGTTCACCGGCGCCGTGCTGTCGTTCGCCGCCAACTGGGCCACGAGCTTTGCAGATTCCTTCATCGGTTTCCTGCTGGCGTGGGGCTTGAACGGCTATTTCCAGGCCATGGGTT
This sequence comes from uncultured Alphaproteobacteria bacterium, assembly GCA_963721935.1. Classification (GTDB taxonomy): domain Bacteria; phylum Pseudomonadota; class Alphaproteobacteria; order Rhizobiales; family Xanthobacteraceae; genus Bradyrhizobium. The sequence goes on along the minus strand of CAVRMY010000043.1, from coordinate 177,282 downwards.
TTGCTCCGGGCAGCAGGCTGCTTTCCAACTGGTGGGGGCACAAGAACCGCGGCTTCGTCTATTCATTTTACGTCGGCATGTCCGGCTTTTCGTCGGTGCTGGCGTATTTTCTTCCCATCGTCATTCTGGGTGGTCTCGGTCTCGACTGGCGCTGGATTTTCCGCCTGTCGGTTCTTTTCATGCTGTTCGGCGCCGTCGTGATGTTTCTCAGCGTGCGGGAACGGCCGGAAGACCTTGGACTGGCTCGTCCCACGGATGATACGTCCGATGACGAAACCAACGCCGGCGCGGCCTCCGAAGCGAGCCTGTTGCGCTATCGCGCCGTGCTGTCGAACTGGCGGCTCTACGCCGCCGGATTGTCGATCGGATTTCAAAATGCGGCGCGATACGCGTTGCTGGTCTGGATACCCGTGCATTTTCTGGGCCCGAACTGGAAGTCGGCTTCAAGCGTCATCGATCCGACCTGGATCACGGTCGCGCTGCCGATTGGGATGGCCCTCGGCGCCTCGACCAATAGCTGGATGTCGGACATCGTTTTTCAGTCGCAACGCTACAAGGCGATTATCACCTACATGATTCTGGCCGCGGTCGTCGCGATCGCAATGGGGTTCGTGCCGCATGGCAGCCTGCTCGGGATTTTCGGCCTGTTCCTGTGCGGCTTTTTCGTATTTGGTCCGGCATCCTCGTTCTGGGCGCTTTGCCCGGATATTTTTGGCCGCCGCCTCTCGGGAACCGCAACCGGTGTGCTCAACTTCATCTCCTACGCCTGCGCAGGGCTGGGCGAGCCTTTGATCGGCCGCTTCATGGACCACACGGGGAACACATCGATCATCTTTCCCATTGTCGCCGCGCTATGTATTTGCAGCGCGCTTTCTTCTTTGTTCATCAGGCGATAGGGGCGCGGGCAGGGCTGGAGGAGGCGGGCAAATGCGGCTCGGGTTGAATTCGCCGAGATAAGCGTGCAAGGCTGAGCATGCCATTTGTCCGAGCTGTCTCACCATGACCTTACCCGCCGTCTCGCCCTCGCAAATCCGCTACATGCTGTTGCTGCGCGAAGAAATCGCGCTGCTCGATTTGCGGCATGAGGCCGCTTACGCCACGGGTCATCCGCTGTTTGCCGCCAACATGGCAGCCGACAGGATCGAGCTTGAAGCCGCAACAAGGCTTCCGCGAATAGATGCGCCGATCGTCCTTTATGACGACGGCGAAGGCCTCGTCCGAATTGCTGCGGATCGACTTGCCGCGCTCGGGTACAACAACCTCCGTGAGCTCGACGGCGGTCTGGAAGCGTGGAAGCGGGCAGGCTATGAGGTTTTCAGGGACGTCAATTCATATGCCAAGGCTTTTGGCGAACTGGTCGAATCCCGTCGCCACACGCCCTCGCTGCCGGCTGAGGAAGTCGCGGCGCTGATCGCGAACGGGGCCAATATCAGGATACTCGACGTTCGCCGGCGCGACGAATATGCGACGATGAACATTCCCGGATCGATCAGTGTGCCCGGTGCTGAACTGGTTTTGCGCGCCGGCAGCGTCGCGCCCGATGCGGCTGCGACCATCATCGTCAATTGCGCCGGCCGTACCCGCTCGATCATCGGCACGCAATCGCTCATCAATGCCGGTGTTGCGAACAGGGTCGTCGCGCTTCGAAACGGTACGATCGGCTGGACGCTCGCCGGCCAGCAACTCGAACACGGCGCCGATCGTCATGGCGAGATCGGGCTGTTGGAGGGAGCACGGGCCAGGGCGCGCGAGGTCGCCTACCGTGCCGGTGTCCGGCATCTGGGGTTCCAGGAGGCGCGTGCGCTGGAGAAAGAAGCCGCCCGTACGCTTTATCGTTTCGATGTGCGCGCCAACGATGAATATGAGAAAGGTCACCTGAAGGGTTTTCATCACTATCCCGGCGGGCAGCTTGTGCAGGAAATCGACATGGCTGCACCGGCGCGCGGCGCCCGCATTCTCCTGACCGACAATATGGGCGTTCGTGCCGACATGACGGCGTCCTGGCTCGCACAGATGGGTTGGGAGACCTACGTGCTGGAGGGTGGATATGATCGGCCTCTCGAAACGGGGCCGCCGCAGGTAATGCCGAAGCCGGACCCGTCCCATCGTTACCGGCGCCCCTACGAAGGCACCGATGCATCGAAGGGCGCGATGCAAGCCTATCTTGATTGGGAATACGGTCTTGTCGAACAGTTGCGGCGTGATGCAACTCACGGATTTTTCGTGATTTGAGCGGCCGACGAGTCCATCGGCGGCGCCGGCCGTGGCCGATCCAGGCTGCCGATCGGTCAAAAAATTGTCTTGGTGCGGATCAAAGGTGGCAGCAGTCAAACTTGAAACGCCGCTTGCTCCCGGGACCCGATGCGCGCGAGTAGCTCTCCTCGGAAAGGCTGTCCCGCCATGATCGGCCTGGCGATCCTGGGCGCCTGTCTTCTTTTTGCGCTGGTTGGCCAGCCCAGCGTTGTCTTCGCGCAAGACGCATCCCGCAATGACCAGGAAGGAAATGCGGGCGAAGATTTCTTTCGGCCACCGGCCAACCTGTTTCAGACGATAACTCAGTACAAGTCCACGCTTGGAAGCGGTAATACGAGCGGATCCATCGTCAACGTCCCGAGCGAGACGCTGAACCTGCGATACGACCACTCGATCGAACTGGCGCCGCTGTGGATCCTGGCCCTGCGTTCCGATCTGCCCACTGTCGCCAAGAACCCCGTTTCCTCCTCCAATCCCAACGGCGATTATGAGATCGGCATCGGCGATGCCGACACTCAGGCTGCGATCATCCACAATCTCAGCCAGCGCTGGGCGATAGGCGGCGGCGCGCGGCTGATCGCGCCCACCGGCGGAGATACCTTCGGTTCGGGAAAGTGGCAGGTCATGCCCGTCGTCGGTGCCCGCGTCGCGCTGTGGGAAATCAATTCATCCAGTTATTTCGAACCCATCGTTCGATACGATGTCAGCTTCGCCGGCGATCCGACCAAAAAGAACATCAGCAATCTGCAGATTGGTCCGGCCCTCAACATCGGCCTTCCCGACCGGTGGTTCATTACATTTTATCCGAGCACCGATATCCGGATAAACTACGGCGATCCCATCACCGGCCAGACTGGCCGCCTTTTCCTGCCGTTCGATTTCCGAATCGGACGCAAACTGGGCAGCAATTCGGCGCTCTCCTTCGAGATCGGCGTGCCGATCATCAAGGATTACCCGGTCTATAACATAAAGACCCAAACGCGATTCAACCTGACCTTCTAATCTTACTGCGTCACAAGACCCTCATGGTGAGGAGGCGCCCTTGCGCCGTCTCGAACCATGAAGGCCACGTTGCCTGTTTCCGGGCCTCATCCTTCGAGACGCTTGCTCGCGCAAGCTCCTCGGGATGAGGGGACAAATCGGTTATCACGCAGCAAGACTAAAGGCATTGATCCGGAAAAGCGTGCAGCGGTTTTCCCTTGCGACAAACGCGAAACGCGTTTGCGCGGAGATCATGCTCAATCAGGCAGTTAAAGCGCGATGACGATTCAACCAAATCTCATCGAGCATTAGCGTCCGCGGACCGCATTCGGGGCGCTCCCCCTATGCCACCGAAGCAATTGGAGGTTTTGCCGCGATCATCGCCCTGCGATCATGTATCAGGTTTTCCAGCCGGTGCGCGACGACGTTGAGGGTCGCCGCATCGACGGCGTTTTCATTGCCCGCCTCGGCCATGCGGCGTTCGGCTTTCAGAATGTTGTCGATCTCTTCCTCGATATTGGAAAGCTCGCCCTCGGAATTGACGCCGCGTATCCGCCGCGCGAGGCCATAAAGCGTGTCAAGCGGGCCCTCCCGGAATTCGGGCTGCCCGATGCCTAAAAACTTCCAGGCGGCGGCCAGCACCGAGGCGATGCCGCCGAGGATCATCGGGCCGAGATAGATGTAGTTGCTGTATTCATCGATGAAGCTTTGCGTCGTGCCGTTGTAAAACGCCAACGCTCCGGGATGAACGGGAAGGTAGGCGTCCTGTTCGATGCTTGGAGCGGCGATTTGCGCGAACAGGGGATTATCTCGCAACAACTCTCGGCGCACCTTCAGGATATTTTGGGCAAGATTTGCCGCCACGTCGTTCTCGAGACTCTTTCTTGCGACGAGATAGAGCGAGGTCCTCAAGGTCGTCAGGTCGTCGTCCGGGACCGGAGGCGATCCGCGCATGGTGCCCGCGGGTACGTCGAAGCTCTCGTAGGCGCGATTGGCCTCAGCGATTGCCGCGGCCGAGTCGATCGGGATCAGGACCGGCACCGCCTTGGACCCTTGCGGGAAAAAGCCCTTCACCAGCGTCAGATATCTTTCGGTGAGAGGGATGACAACAAGCAACGCGCTGACCTGTTTTGATTGAACGGCCTGGCGCGCCTCTTCCAACGCGAGGTTCTTGAAAACCGTCTTGTTGCGGGCAAGGTTGTAGCTGCTATTCAATACATCGACTATTTTGGCGTTTGCCTCGCCGCCCAGCACGCCCACGGTGCGGCCTTTGAGCTTGTCGATGCCGTCGATCGACGAGCCGGGCGGTGCGATGAGAAGCACGGTTACATGTGACAGCACGACGATGGCCTGGGCCTGAGACAAATCACCGACGTTGCCGCGAACGGCAGCGAGGTCAACCTCTCCTGCAGCGAACTGTTTGCCGGATTCAACCGAAGTGCCGGTATCGATGACTTTCAGCCGCACCGGGGCGCCGTCGGCGGCAAGCTGGTTGGCGATCGCCAACATTGCCTTGGCTCCTTCGCCGTCGATCGAACCGATCGCGACCGTCAGCGTTACCGGATGATTATACCAACGGTATCCGAACAGACCCACGCCGGTGCAAATCAGGACCACGCCAAGGAGCGAAATAATCCGGAGCCAGAACGGCATTCTTATCGAAATCATGAAGACTGCTCCAATCGCGGAAGCACGCTGCCATCGTCAAAATTTCCAAGGGGCAGAGGATACGCCTGATTGGTGCAGGTCAAGCTGGAATTGCCGCCCGGTGGGCTGCAGCATCTTTGCGATACGGCGCTGCATCCCTGCTGTTCCGCTCTGCGCCTTGCGCTTGACTTGGCGGAAGGCGGGCCGATGATGGCGCGATCCGGTTGGAGGATTGCCGATCGCATTGCGCGATCCCCGCGCTGAGGGGTTAGGCCGTTGGCACGCAAGCGAGGCAAGTCGGGCAATGCGGGCGGATCGCAAAAAAGCCCGGCGAGGAGGCCGGTGCAAACACCTGCGCCGGAGCAATCGAAGCCTGCGGTCTTCTCGGGGCGTCTGATCTGGTCGGCGGCGCTGGCCGCGGTGGTGCTTCTGCTGGCGGTTGGCGTTGTTTTTTACCGGCAGAGCGAGAAGGAGATTTCGTCGAAAGCAAGCTTTGTCGGCAGCGAGATATGCGCGAGCTGCCACCAGGCAGAAGGAAAATCGTGGGGGATTTCGCAGCACAAGGCAGCAATGCAACATGCCACCGACCGGACCGTCCTCGGCGATTTCAAGGATGCCGGCTTCGACTATTACGGCGTGCATTCGCGCTTCTACCGCGAGGATGGAAAATTTCTGGTCGAAACTGACGGACCGGCCGGCAAACTCGCCGTGTTCGAGGTGAAATACACCTTCGGTGTCGATCCGCTGCAGCAATACCTGATCGAATTTCCCGACGGCCGGATTCAGGCGCTGTCGATTGCCTGGGATAGCCGACCGAAGGACGAAGGCGGTCAACGCTGGTTTCATCTCTATCCAGATGAAGAGATCAAACACGACGACGTCCTGCATTGGACCAAGCTGAACCAGAATTGGAATTTCATGTGCGCGGAGTGTCATTCGACCGGCGTGCGCAAGAACTATGACGCCAGAACCGATCATTTCGCCACGAAATGGGCGGAGATAAGTGTCGGATGCGAGGCCTGCCACGGACAAGGCTCCTCGCACGTCGCTTGGGCGCGCGACCAGGAAAGCTGGCGGCCGTTCGGCAAACATGAAGACCAGAACAAGGGTTTACTCGTCCGTTTCGACGAACGCCACGGCGTGACCTGGCCGATCGACGCGCAGAGCGGCACGGCAAGGCGCAGCGCAGCGCCGCTTGCGCTCCGCAAGGAGGTCGAAACCTGCGGGCTATGCCATGCGCGCCGCGCCGCATTCCACGAGGATTGGCTGCCCGGGCAGTGGCTTTCGCAAACGCATGTGGTCGAACCGCTGACGCGCAGCACCTATTACGCCGACGGCCAGATGCGCGACGTGGAAGAGGCATATAATTACGCTCCGTTCAAGCAGAGCAAAATGTTCGCTGCCGGTGTCACCTGCAGCGATTGCCACGAACCGCATGGCGCGAAGCTCCGCGCCCCGGGCGAGGGTGTCTGTCTGCAATGTCATGCCGCCGACAAATACGCCAATGTCGCTCATCGTCATCATGCCGGCATCGACCGAGCGCCAACCTGCATTTCCTGTCATATGCCCGAACGCAATTACATGGTCGTCGATAAGCGCCACGATCACAGCTTTCGTGTTCCCAGGCCCGATCTTTCGGCTGCGCTCGGGACCCCGAACGCCTGCAACGATTGCCATCGCGACAAGAACACGCAATGGGCTGCCGCGGCCGTCGAGGCCTGGTTCGGCGCCGACCGCAAGGGCTTCCAGACCTACGGGACCGCCTTCCATGCTTCGCGTGCGGAGGAAGCCGATGCTGCGGCGTTGCTTGCTTCCGTTGTGGCGGATCGGAATCAGCCGGCTGTGGCGCGCGCAGGCGCGCTTGCCGAGCTTGCGCCGCGCCTGTCGGCGGCAAACCTCGGCCTGGCGCGCGGCTCGCTCGGCGATCCCGATCCGATGGTTCGGATCGGCGCGCTCGATATGCTGGGAAACGCACCTCCCGGCCAGCTCTGGCCCTGGGTGGCGCCGCTGTTATCCGATCCGGTTCGTGGTGTCCGTATCCGCGCGGTCTCTCTGCTTGCAGCCGTTCCAACCGCAAGCCAGCCGCCGCCGGATCGCGAGCTTTTTGAACGCGCGGCTGGAGAGTTCATCGATGCCCAGCGCGCTAATTCAGATCGGCCCGAAGCCCGAACCACCTTGGGAAGTTTTCTTGTCCGGCGTGGCAAGGCCGTCGAGGCAGAGGCGGAATACAAGGCGGCGCTGCACCTCAGCCCGCAATATCTTGCGGCGTCCATCAATCTGGCGGACCTCTACCGGCAGCTCAACCGCGACGGCGATGGCGAAGCGGTGTTGCGCGCCGCGATCGCCATTTCACCGCAAGCTGCCGCCGCACACCACGCGCTTGGTTTGGTGTTGGCTCGCCTGAAGAAGCCGCAAGCGGCGCTTTCCGAGTTTCGGCAGGCGGCGGACCTCGAGCCTGATTCTGCCAGATATGCCTACGTCTACGCCGTCGCACTGAACTCCGCCGGTCAACAGGATCAGGCGGCGACGGCACTGAAGGAGGCTTTGGAGCGTCATCCCAACGATCGCGATATCCTGTCGGCGCTGATCGCCTTCAGTCGCGCGGCCGGAGACAACGGTTCTGCGCTTGCCTATGCCGAACGGCTCGCCGCGATCATTCCGGATGACCGCAATCTGTCGGCGCTCGTTCAGCAGTTGCGTGGCGCATCGCCGAAATAGGTGCCCGGACAAATGGCCGGGCCAAACCCGGTCGATCGGCCGATAGTCTTTTGCTACTTTAACTTCCAGATTTGTTCCTATCTTAAGCCGATAGGAGTCATTCATGGCCGATCAAATCAACCTTCTGGTCCAATTCTCCGACGCCCTCGCCGCGCGTGCTGATGCCGCCAAAAACGCCGTCATTGCGATTCGCCTCGCGCACGACCGGCATGTCACGGGTATCGTATGGCAAGGCAGCATTGTCGTCGCTTCGGAGCAGGCGCTGCCGAGAAAAGAGGATTTTGAGCTGGTCGGACCGGGCGGAGCGATCATTGCGGCAACACTGGCCGGGCGCGATCCCAGCACCAATGTCGCGATCCTGAAACCGGCGGAGACGATGGCCGCGCCCGGCATTACCGCGGGCGCTGCGCTCACAGGTGCTATCGCACTTGCGTTCGGCGCGGACGGCGCGGGTGGTGCGAGCGCGCGACTGGGCGTTGTCAATGCGGTCGGACCAGAATGGCATTCCAGCCGCGGCGGGCTCATCGACCGGCGCATCGTGCTCGATTTGCGATTGGCGCACCGCGAGGAAGGAGGGCCCGTTTTCGACGCAGCCGGCGGCCTTCTTGGCATGTCGACCTTCGGCCCGGGTGGTCGGGTTATCGTCATTCCAACCGCGACCATCGAACGCATCGTGCCGCTGTTGCTCAAGGACGGCCGCATCGCGCGAGGCTGGCTGGGCGTCGCGCTGCAAGCGGTTGCGGTCCCCGATGCACTGCGCGAGAGCGATCAGTCCAGCGGGTTGATGGTGATGTCGGTCGTCGAGAACGGACCGGCCGCGAAAGCTGGAATTGTTGCTGGCGACATCATTCTCAGCGTGGATGGAACGCCGGCCCATCGATTTCGAAAGATCGCCCGGCATTTCGGCAGCGAAAGTATCGGACGCACGACAGAGGTCCGCCTCATCAGGAGCGGTACGGTCGTCACCGTGCAGGCAACAATCGCGGAGCGGCAGGCTGCATGAGCGAAGCGGCGGGTAAATTGACGCCAAACGAGCGGCTGCGTGTGGCGATCCGGTGCGACGACGGGATTCGCCGCGCCAGACTGGCCTTGATGGTCGACCAGGCCGGGCATCTCGTGGTTGGCCTTCACGACTCCGCCGACGTGGTGCTGGCCGACGGCGGCAGTTCGGCGGGCGAGACCCGCATCGTGGTAGCGCTCGGCGGGCCGGAGGATGGGTCGCCCGGCTTGCTGCCGCGAGATGCGGATGCAAGCCAGATCGATGCCGCCATCCGCGCCGTTGCCGCCGGCTTGATCGTGCGCGCGCCAGAGCCGAGGGACGCCGGCTTTGGCGCGATGCGCGAGACGGATGGTCACGCACTGTTGACGCCGCGCGAACTCGAGGTGCTCGGAGCGCTCGCTGAGGGCATGACCAACAAGGCGATCGCGCGCCGGCTGGACATTTCGCTGCATACCGTGAAGTTCCATGTCGAATTGCTGTTCCGGAAACTGGGTGCGCGAACAAGGACGGAAGCCGTGGCAAAAGCTTCCGAACGCCGCCGGCGTGAAACCATCTTGCTGTGATCCAACTCGCGGCCGCTTTAGCTCCCTGATTGAGCATGATCTGCGCGCAAACGCGTTTCGCGTTTGTAGCGAGGAAAAACCGCTGCACAGTTTTTCCGGATCATGCTTTACGCGGAAATCCGTTCGAGCAGGTCCCGTACAAGTCCTTGCAGCAGGTCGAGCTTGTAACCGGTCATGGCCAGCGGTTTTGCACCCAGCGGCGATTGCGCAACTGTCCTGGCGATGGTCGCCGCGTTCGCAATGGCTCCCTGCGCTGCGGATTCGGCGGCCCGAAGCCGAAGCGGAACGGGAGCGATCGCGCCTGATACGATGCGGACAAGCTTGAACGTTCCATTCTCAATGACGGCGCGGACCACCACTTCCACAAGCGGCCAATCCGCGTAGCTGCGGCTGATCGCGCGCCGGTAAAGGGCGCGCTCATTTGCGGTCGGGATACCGAGCTCGACGCTTTCGATGATTTCGCCTTGCGCAAGTGTGTTGTCGGAAACGCCGCTGGAGCCATCGCCGAGCAATTGCTCGATGGTCACTCGCTCTCGAAGATTGGTTTTCACTGTGGCGTCATAAGCCATCAGTGCCGCAGCCATCGTGGAAGCATGCGGCGCGACGCAGGGGCCGAGGTCGAAGGCGACGCCATAGAGATGATTGCCTTCACGAGCCGGACAGGTCGCGCCGCCCTTCTTGAGACAGGCAATCTGCGGGTCGCGGTAATACCAGCATCGTGAACGTTGGGCGAGATTGCCGCCGAGCGTCGCAACATGCCTGACTTGCGGGGTGGCGACGCCGCCGGCGGCGGCCACCAGACCCGGATAGGCCGCGCCGAGTTTCGGATCGGCTGCAATGGCCGCGATGCTGCAAAAGGCGCTGATCCGCACCGCGCCGCCAGCATCCCATTCGACGTTGGGCGTGCCGGACGGCTGCACCAGATCGATCAGTGGTCCGCGCGACACGCCGCTGCGCCGCCGCTCCGAAAGATCGGTTCCCGCGGCACGGAATTCGGCCGGGGACACGGCTGCCGACGCCATGCTGCTGTTCATGCCACGCTCCTCTGGTTCAGTATCGACACAAGCCGGGCAGGCCTGATCGGAAGCTCGTAAGCCCGCACGCCGATCGCATTGCGGATCGCGTTCGCGATCGCGGGCGAGGTCGGCACGGTCGCGACCTCGCCGATGCCGACGCTGCCGCCGAGCACGTGATCGAAGCCGGCTTCGTCAAAATGAACGTCAATGTTTGGCGTGTCGGCAATGCCGGGGATCCGATAATCCTCAAGGCCGGCGGTGAGAATATCGCCACGCGTCGGATCGACTTCGCGTCCCTCGTAGAGCGCATAACCGATACCCTGTATGAGCGAACCCGCGGCCTGGCTCCGCGCGAGCGCCGGGGCTGCGAGCTTGCCGACGGCGATCCCGGTATGAACGTTGAGAACCTTGACGTGGCCAAGCCAGGTATCGACTTCTACTTCGATAACCTGCACCGAACTCGGTACGCCGGCGCCGACGGCCAGATTCGAGAAGCGCCGCAGCATCCAGCCGAAGATCGCTCCCATGAATCCCGCCTCCTTCAGCGGCGAGCGCACGCCCGCGGCCAACTGCTTGCTGTCCTCCGGCCGCGTCGCAGACACGCTGATATCGGCCGAGCCCGCGATCAGCTCGCGCCAGGGCGCGTTGGAACCAGGTGCTGGCCGTCGTTTCGCATCCCTCTCGATCGTTTCCTTGAGCTTCCGGATCGCGAGCAATGCGGGAGGCACGATCGAGGCCGTAGTCCGGCTGCCGCCCGAACCAGGTCCCTCGACCAGGTTGGAATCCCCAATCCGGACCTCGACCTCGTGCGGCTCGAGTCCAAACTCGTGCGCGACGGTGTTTGCAAGCACCGATCGGCTGCCGGTGCCGATATCCTGGATCGCCGTGCTCGCGACAAGGCGACCGCCCTTCACCGCCAATTCGACCTTCGAACCTGGCTGCCAGAAATAGAGCCAGTAGCCAGTGGCAACGCCGATGCCGCGGCGATAGCGTCCGGACTGTGCAGCGGTTCGCCGGCGCCAGGTGTCGAGCTCCGAGGCCCATTGGTAAAGACGCTGACGATTGGGGTCGGGGTCCCAGCGCTGCCGCAGCTCGATCGGATCGATCTGCATGCGCAAGGCTGCTTCATCGATCGCCTGTTCGAGTGCGAAGGCCATGGGCGGTCCGCCTGGTCCGCGAAATGGCGCGCCCGGCGGCAGATTGCTGACGACGTCAAAATCGACCAGGGCTTTCGCCTCGGCCGGATAGATCAGGCGTGCAAGTGCGGCGATCGTCGAATTGATGCCGGCGCCATTGTCGGACCACGCCGTCAATGCCAGCGCCTTCAGGTTGCCTTCGCGGGAGGGCAACAGCGCTATGTCGATTTCCGTGCCCGGACGATGGCCGGTGACGGACAGCTCCTCGTGCCGGTCGAGCGCCACGCGAACCGGCGCCTTCGCCGCGCGCGCCAATTCGATCGCGGCGATGGTGTCGATGCCGAGGCTCGCTTTCGAACCAAAGCCGCCGCCTACATGGTCGGCGATCACGCGCACCTTGTCGTGGTCGAGCTTGTAACGCTTCGCAACCAGCTCCATCAGGTGGAATACCGCCTGCGTCGAGACGTGCAGGGTCAGCCGATCGCCGTCGAAACGGGCTACAGTGGCGTGCGGCTCAAAGCAGGTGTGCGACTGACCCGCGGTGCGAAAAATGCCTTTCACGAGCAGAGGATCATGCGCCTCGGCCGCCGCTGCAATCGCACCGCGCACCGTCCTGGCCTTGTGTGAAAACGCAGCCGAAGGGCCGCGCACGTTTTGTCTCCACGGCGCCGGCGCAGGCGAGCCCTCCGATACGTTTGCAGCCTGCTTCCGGCTCGACCGTTCGAAGACCGCCGGAGCGTCCGGCTTGCGCGCCGCATCGAGTCCGACGACCGATGGCAGTTGCTCGAATTTGATTCCGACCGCGCTTGCAGCCTCTTGCGCAGTCTTGCGGTCGATTGCCGCAATCGCGGCGATCGGATCGCCGACATAGCGCACGATCCCGTCGTTACCGAGAAGCGAAATCACAGCCTTCACGCCCGCCATCGCGCGGGCGGGCGCAAGATCGATGCCGATGACTTTTCCATGAGCGACGTGCGAGCGAACGATCAATCCTTCGAGCTGGCCCTCGTGGCGGATATCGACCGTATATTTCGCAGCCCCCGTTACCTTGTCGCGGGCCTCGATGCGGGGCGGGGCGCCGGCAGCGCCGTCGAAGCGACCGCTGCATGCTTCGGCCACCGCGCGCAGGATGTTTTCATAGGCGCCGCAGCGGCAGAGATGCCCGGACAAGGCCGCGCCGATTTCCTCGCGCGATGGAATCGCTGTGCCGTTCGCCTTGCGCCAATGGTCGTGGAACGCGGCGGCCTCGACCACGAAGCCGGGGGTGCAGAAACCGCACTGCAACGCATCGAGCGCCATGAAGGCGCGCTGCATCGGATGCAGTGCCGTGCCGCCAATGCCCTCGACCGTCGTTATCGTTTTGCCCGCCGCCGCCTTTGCCGGCATCAGGCAGCTTACGACGGGGGCGCCGTCGAGCAGGACGGTGCAGGCCCCGCAGACGCCGGCCCCGCAGACGAGCTTGGTCCCCGTCAGGTTCATCCCGTCGCGAATGACATCCACCAGAAGCGCGTCGGGATCGTCGGGCAAGGTTTCAATGCGACCATTGATCGTCACTGTGCTCATCGCGATTTCCTTCTGCTGCGAGGTTTGGGCGTGGCGGGTGCGATGGCGCCGGCCACGAGAAGACGGACCATGCGGTCAAGTTCATGCAGGACGGAAGCGTCCAATCGCAGATCGTTGAGGCCGCGGATGGCAAGCTGGATACATCGGGCGAGTTGGCGCGGCGTCATGCCCTGCCGAAGGCAGATTCCCTGCCTGGCGCAAACCCGATCGATGGTTTCGGCGCGAAGCTCGGCGTTGTGCTCGACGAAGCTCTGATAGAGGTCGCGCGTTTGAAGCTGGTGTTCCGACAACAGCTCTTCGGCCTGCGGCGATTGCTCGACGCATTCGAGGAGGTAGCGAAAACGTGCGCCGATCTGTGCGGCGAGGACGTCCGCAAGTCCTGCGCCGGCCTGTTCCTGCTCGAGGCCGGCCGCGGCTTCGGCCTCGTAAGCCAATTCGTGCAATTGTTCGACGACGGCCCGAAACAATGCTTCCTTGCCCGCGTAGTGGTGATAGAGGGCCTGCCGCGTTAATCCCGCTTCCTCCGCGATCTGGCTCATCGACGCGCGCCTGTAGCCGAATCTGGCGAAGACGTTTTCCGCAGCAGACAGGATGCGATCGGGGGAGCCCATTCGACAATTTTGACAGTAACTGTCAATATGTCAAATCCCAAGGCCGCTCAATCTTGCGCTCCTGGCGTGCGGCCGGCCAGCCGGCGAGGCGCATACCCATCGCTGCCGAGCCATTCAGCATGGCATCGATGGCGAAGGCGCGGAAGCGACTTCCCGGCCTCGATGAATTTCTTGTGAAGCGCCACACATGGTCGCGCAGCCCTGAGATTCCTTGTCCTGCCAAGGACATGAAAGTTATATTCCGTGCGCTAACTGCGCCGATGTCGGCTCGGTCGGAGGCCTGATGGCCTCCTTCGTTTTTTTGCAGGGTCAAGGAGCCGCGCAAATCATGCCATCCCCCAAAATTGCAATTGTCGGCGCCGGGATGGGGGGCATGGCTGCGGCCGGCACGCTTCGGCAGGCCGGGATCGACGTTGAGATCTACGAACAGGCGCATCAGTTCGCGCGGATCGGCGCGGGCATCCAGATGTTGCCGAATTCCATGAAGGTGCTGCGCGCCATCGGCGTCGAGGCCAAGCTGCGCGAACGCGCGTTTGCGCCTTACTCCCACCTGAATCGGGTCGGCGACACCGGCGAACTCAAGCGCGAGCTGCCGATGCCGGAGGAGCTATACGGCGCGCCGTTCCTTTGCATGCATCGGGCAGACCTGCACGAGGCGCTGACTTCGATCGTGCCGCGCGAGGCGATCCATCTGAACAAGAAGCTGGTCGGACTGGAGCACAACGGCGGGCCGGTGACCCTTCGCTTCGCCGACGGAACGACGGCGAAGGCCGATGCCGTGATCGGGGCCGACGGCGTTCATTCGGTGGTGCGGGATATCATCATCGGACCCGACAAACCGATCCATCGCGGCCGCATCGCCTACCGCTCCGTGTTCAGTTCAAACCTGTTGTCGAAGGAAATCTCACGATCGCGCACCAAATGGTGGGGCGAGGACCGCCACATCGTGATCTATTACACGACCAGGGATCGCAGCCAGCTTTACTTCGTGACCAGCGTGCCCGAACCGGCCGACTGGATGACAAAAGAGTCCTGGTCGGCCAAAGGCGATGTGGACGAGTTACGCAAGGCCTATGCCGGCTTCCATTCCGAGGTGAGGATGGTGCTCGACGCCTGTCCGGATTGCCACAAATGGGCGATCCTGGAGCGCGACCCGTTGCCGACCTGGAGCCAGGGCAGGGTGGTTCTGATCGGCGACGCCTGTCATCCGATGACACCCTATATGGCGCAAGGCGCAGCCACCTCGATCGAGGATGCCGCGGTGCTGGCGCGCTGCCTGAAAGACGTGCCGGCCGAGGGGATTGAAGCAGCATTCAAGCGTTTTGAAGCTCACCGCAAGCCGCGCACTTCAAAAATTCAGGAGATTTCCAGCGCCAATACCTGGATGAGCGGCGGCAACGACGACCCGGGCTGGCTCTATGGTTACGATGCCTGGAACGTCTCTCTGGACGAGCCGGCACCGACGCCTCCCTCCGCAGAGAAGTCGGCCGCCGCATGAGCAATTCAATCGTGTCGTCGTCGGGCAGCGCCAGGGCGCGGGACGGGATTTCGATCGCCTACACGCTGCATGCGGCATCGCCGCCGCACGGATCGAGCTCCCGCCCGCACGTCGTCCTGATCCATTCGCTCGCGCTTGACCGCAGCATTTGGGACGGCGTTGTGCCGTTACTGACCCCTCGTGCGGATGTGTTGGCGTTGGACTGCCGCGGCCACGGCAAATCGGGACGGCCCAGGATGAGGTTCACGCCGGAACTTTTCGCGGAAGATCTGGCGGACCTGCTCGATCACCTGAAATGGCCGCGCGTCATCCTCGCCGGCTGTTCGATGGGCGGCTGCGTCGCGCAAGCCTTTGCCGGGGTCCATCCCGATTCCGTTCAGGCTCTCGCCCTGATCGATACCACCGCGTGGTATGGCCCGACCGCGCCCAAGGATTGGCGCGAGCGCGCCGCCGCCGCGGCAAGCAAGGGGTTTCGTGGCCTGGCTGGCTTTCAGGCGACACGCTGGGTAAGCGATGCGTTCCGCGAGGCGAATCCGGAAGTGGTCCGCGCGCATCTCGACGTGTTTCTTGCCAATGATATCGATTGTTACAGGGCGACCTGCGAGATGCTGGGCGATGCCGATTTGCGGCACTATCAGGCAACGATCCGTGTGCCGACCAGCGTGATCGTCGGCGAAGAGGACTACGCTACTCCGGTTGCGATGTCGGAGCAGATCAAGGATGCCTTGCCTGACGCAACACTATCGGTGTTGAAGAACGTCCGTCATTTGACGCCGATCGAGTGTCCGGCGTTGATTGCCGAGAAAATGCTGGCACTTGTTGAAAGGGCACGATGAGATCCGATGCCGTCCAGCGCTCCGAGGCTTCCGCCGTTCCGCCACCCATGACGCCGTTTTCTTCCGAGGAGGCGGCTGCGGCCCTGATTGCGCGCCTGGAGCAGGTGCCGACCTCGCGCTGGTTTGTCCATGCTCGCGTGGTGATGGGAAGCGCGACATTTTTCGACGCGTTCAATGCGCTGTCGATCGCCTTCGTGCTGCCGATCCTGGTGCCGCTCTGGCACATCACGGCGCCGGAAGTCGGCATCATGATCGGCGCCAGTTATGTCGGCCAGATCATGGGCGCGCTTGCATTCAGCTGGGCCGCCGAACGTTACGGCCGCGTGCCGTGCGCGGCGGCCGCGACCGCCATCTATGCCTTGATGAGCCTCGCCTGCGCTGCGGCGTGGAGCTTCAATATTCTTCTGCTCTTCCGCTTCATCCAGGGCATCGGCGTTGGCGGCGAAATGCCGGTCGCCGCCACCTATATCAGCGAGCTTTCCAGGGCGCGCGGCCGCGGCCGGTTTTTCATGCTCTACGAAATGATCTTTCCGATCGGGTTGATGGTGACCGGGCAGGTCGGTGCGGTGCTGGTGCCGCTCATGGGATGGCAGATCATGTTCCTGATCGGCGGCATCCCCGGTCTGCTCATCGCGCCGCTGCTATTGCGATTGCCGGAATCCCCGCGCTGGCTGATCGGGAGGGGACGTTTCGCCGAGGCGGAAGCTGTGGTCATGCGCATCGAGGCTGCCGCCGACAAGGCGACCGCGGCGAAGGCAGATGCGTTGCCGCCCGCAACCATGCCGGCGCAACTTGCGGTCCCGCCGCGCTCCCGCGGCAAGTGGAGCGAATTGCTGTCGCCTGCCTTTCGTGAGCGCACGCTGATCGCCTGGGTTTTGTGGGCTTCCGCGTATCTCATCGCCAACAGCCTCAACAACTGGCTGCCCACGCTCTACACGACCGTGTATCACCTCGGCGTTCCCGAGGCACTGCGGGCGGCCTCGATGACCAACGTCGTGCAGGTGGGGGTGGTATTGGTCTGCGCCATGGTGATCGACCGCACCGGGCGCAAATACTGGCTGATGGGCGCCTTCGGCCTTGGCGGAGCGATGCTTGCGGTGCTGGCGCTCGGCGGCACGCAGAACGTCGCCTGGGTCATCGTTTTCAGCACGCTCAGCTACGGACTGATCGGATCGATAGCCGCAGTGGTCTACCTCTATACGCCGGAGATCTATCCGACCCGGATGCGTGCGATCGGAACGGGCGTCGCCACTTCATGGCTTCGGATCGCTTCCGCGATCGGACCGACGCTGGTCGGATTCATGCTCGGCAAGGGCGGCGTGGATTCGGTATTCCTGATGTTCGCGAGCGTTGCCGTGGTAGGCTTGCTTGCAGCCACGCGAATGATCGAGACGCGCAACCTGCGCCTGGAAGAAATAGCGCACTGATGTCGGCGATCGGGCGGTCATTCGACGAACGGCGGCGTTGATAAACGGCTCGTATCTCACCATCTTTGCTGTGACCATCGATCCCGATTTCGGCGCTTTTTACGCCAAATCAGATACAATCCAGCTTTGCCAACCGACAGGCCGTCCGCCAATGAACGCTAACCAACGCAATAACCCGGCACCGATCGACCCCGTTAAACTGGACCGACTCGCGGAAATCGCGATCAAGGTCGGGCTTCAACTGAAGCCGGGACAGGACCTGCTGATGACCGCGCCCACCGCGGCGCTGCCTCTGGTACGCAGGGTTGCCGAGCATGCCTACAAGGCGGGCGCCGGGCTTGTCACCCCCATTCTTTCCGACGAGGCGGTTACATTGTCGCGCTACCGTTTCGGACAGGACGATGGCTTCGACCGTGCAGCAGATTGGCTCTATGATGGCATGGCACGGGCATTTGCCGGAAATACCGCACGGCTCGCCATTGTCGGTGACAATCCGATGCTGCTTGCCGGCGAGGATCCGGTCAAGGTTGCACGCGCCAGCAAGGCCAATTCCATCGCCTATAAGCCGGCGCTGGAACGAATCGTCAATTTCGACATCAACTGGAACATCATCGCCTATCCGTCGCCGTCGTGGGCAAAGCTGGTTTTTCCGGAGGATGAAGAGACCGTTGCCGTCGCAAAGCTCGCGGAGGCGATTTTTTCGGCCTCGCGAGTGGATAATCAGGACGCGATTGCTGCCTGGCAGGAGCACAATGCGGCGCTGCTCGCTCGCACCGAATGGCTGAACGGGATGCGATTCGACGCGCTGCACTATTCGGGTCCCGGCACCGATCTGACAATCGGGCTTGCCCATGGCCACGAATGGCAGGGCGGCGCATCCACGGCAAAGAACGGCGTCACCTGCAACGCGAATATTCCGACCGAAGAGGTTTTCACCACGCCGCACGCAAGGCGGGTTTCCGGCAACGTCGTCAGCACGAAGCCGTTGTCCTACCAGGGCTCCATGATCGAGGGCATTGCCGTGCGCTTCGAAGAAGGCCGCATAGTCGAGGCGAGGGCCACAAGGGGCGAGGCGGTTCTGAACAAGGTTCTCGATACCGACGAGGGTGCGCGTCGTCTTGGCGAAGTGGCGCTGGTGCCGCATTCATCGCCGATCTCAAGGAGCGGGCTGTTGTTCTTCAACACCCTGTTCGACGAGAACGCAGCGTGCCACATTGCGCTCGGTCAGTGCTATTCGAAATGTTTCGTGGACGGCGCGAAGCTCACCCCCGAACAGATCGCAGCGCAGGGCGGCAATGCAAGCCTGATCCATATCGACTGGATGATCGGTTCCGACCAGATCGACATCGACGGTCTCTATGCGGACGGCAGGCGCGTGCCGGTATTTCGCAAGGGCGAATGGGCCTGAATCTGCAGCGCAGCCTGGTTGCTTTATCCGGGCCGCGCTTACCTTCCAGCCAAGGTTCGGATTGTCATCGATTTCCTGCGAATGGAGTTCATCGTTCAGGCATAAACGTTTCAGTCGAATTTCAGCCTGTAGACGTTGATCGCCGTTTTCGAGAACAACGCCGTCTTCTCCTGCTCGCTGAAAGTGGCTGCGATGCGCTTGAACGCGTTGAATATCACCTGATAGCTGCACTGGCCCTTGTCGGGCGGAAAATTGCTTTCGAACATGCAGCGCTCAGGCCCGAACGCCTCGATGCAGGTCTCGATATAGGGTCGCCACGCCACAGCCAGTTCTTCCGACGAAGGTGGCCTTGGGCGTTCGTGAAAATCATAACCGAGCAGGCACATGGCAAGGCCGCCGAGTTTCACCACGACATTGGGGCATCCAGCGATCTCCAGGATCGAGCTTTTCCAGGTTGCAAAAACCTCTTCGCGCCGGTTGGCATAGACGCCGGTGCCCGCGGGCCCGCCGCAATGATCGAGCACGATTCTCGTATCCGGAAAGGCACGGGCAAGATCGGTCAATTCGCCGATCTGCGGATGAAACAGCCACGCGTCGAAACTCAGGCCCAGCGGCGCCAGGCAGGCGAAGCCTTTTCGGAAAGTCGAATCGAGCAACAGGCCGCTTGGCCTTGCGGCGTACATGTGGGCTACATTGGCGTCGGCGTCCCAGGCGGAGGAATGCCGGATGCCGCGAAATCGTCCCTGGCCCGCCGATATCTCCGCTTCGAGCACTGCCTTTGCGCCTTCGCCAAGCAACAGGTTGGCGTGGCCGACGATGCCGGCACATACGGCGGCGGGGCCGTAGCCGCCACTCGCGCTCATCGCCGCAGCGCCGTTGGCGAATTCAACCTCGCCCACGGGCCGCAAGGCTTCCGGTCCCCGGGCGCGGTACATCGAACGGGCCTCGACATAAACCGTCGCAATCACGTTGTGACCGGAGGCGATGTCAGAGGCGATCTCGTCGATCAGATAGCGCTGGCCGCCGCGATCCCAGAGATGATGATGTGGATCGACGATGGGACGAGTGGGGTCGAGAATTTCCTCCTCGTGCAAGGCAAGCCAGTCGACTCTCGGCTCCGCATAAAGGCCACTTTTGGAGGACGGCAGCGTGCTTGCGATCATGGATGATTTCACTCCCTGCTTATTTTGTCGATGGGCGGATTCGATCGGTGTTTCAGACGCCGCGAAGCAGGATCACGGTCGGCGTGGACGGCAACGACTCACGTGAAATGCTGAAGCTGCGCTCGGTGCGTTCGTCGATCTCGAACTGCTGGCCGATTCTGCGCATGAACTCGTCGAGCGGTGTCGCAAAGCGGTGCATCGGCAATACGATTGAGGCGCGCAGGCGACGCGTGATCTCCGAGATGCCGTCGAGCGACATCGTATAGGTGCCGTCGATCGGCACCATCACGATGTCGAGCCGGCCGATCGCCGCGAAATGGGTATCGTCAAGCCTGTGATGCAGGTGGCCAAGATGGCCGATGCAGAGCCCGGCCACTTCGAAGATGAAGATGGAGTTGCCATCCTTGATCATCTCCGCACTGAAATCATCCATGTAGTAGCGGCGAATGTCAGTCGTGACGTTGCGAATATAGACATCGCCGATCCGCTCGGCGATCTGTGCCGGCTTGCCGTCTTCGCCCCAGCCGTGCAGCACGTGCGCAATCCGCGGATCGGGGAACAAGGTATAATGCGTGCTGTGCGCGCGGTTCATGGTGATGATGTCGGGCAGCCGCCCCGTGGTGTAGGCACCGCTGAAATCGGTTGCGATGCGGATGCCGCCCGGCGTGTCGATATAGTAGGTCGAATGGCCGGCATAGGTGATCGTGACTTCTTCGGCCTTCGCCGCCATGCGGCGAAGGTTGACCGGTGTTGCACGAGGCAGCGCTTCCGCCATCGCAAGGCATTCGCTGCGATTGGGGGCATCCTGTGCTGCCGCCGGCGCGGCCAGAAAGCCCAGAAAACCAACGACGACGGAAAGCAATCGCAGCATGACGGGTCCGTAAACCGGAACTTCAAGGCGCCCACTGTAGCGGCGAAATCCAGCTCCGTCATGGCAGCGCCGACGCATGCCTGCGCTGTTGTCGAGAGGGCCTCGAACCATCTAGATTAACTCTCGTGTCGACCCCCTTCGGTCGTTCGATCCCTCTCGCCTCGTCACCGGCCATTGTGGAGCTTGCAGCCATGGATATCGCGTCGCCCCGAGCGGCTGTGGCGCAGTCAGACGAGACCGCAGCACCACCACGCGCGCCCTCGACGCGTCGTCTGGAGCCGCTTCGTCACGTCGATGCCGGTGCGCTCAACATTGCCTATTATGAAGAAGGTCCGGCTGACGGGCCGGTCGCGATCCTTCTGCATGGCTTTCCCTACGACATTCACTCCTATGTGGATGTCGCGCCTCTGCTGGCCGGCAAAGGATGCCGCGTCATCGTGCCTTATTTGCGCGGATATGGTCCCACCCGGTTTCTCGATTCCACGACGCCTCGTTCGGGCGAGCAGGCTGCAATCGGCGCCGACTTGAAGGCGCTTATGGATGCGCTCGGCGTCAAGCGCGCAGTACTGGCGGGCTATGATTGGGGCGGGCGCGCTGCCAACGTGGTGGCGGCTCTGTGGCCGGATCGCTGCATCGGTCTGGTATCGGTCAACAGCTATCAGATCCAGGATATCGCCAACGCAATGGTTCCGTTGAATCCGGTGCGCGAGGTCGCTCTCTGGTACCAGTATTATTTCCAGCTCGAGCGGGGACGCGCCGGCCTTGCCGCCAACCGGCGCGAGATCGCGCGAATACTGTGGCGGCAATGGTCACCGAACTGGCATTTTGACCAGGCGACTTTCGATCGGACGGCGCTGGCTCACGACAATCCCGATTATGTCGATATCGTCATCCACAGTTATCGTCATCGCTTTGCCCGCGCGGAAGGCGATCCGCAATACGCCGACTTGCAACGGCGCCTCGCCGCGCTTCCGCCCATCACGGTCCCGGCCATCACGCTGGATGGCGACGCCGATGGCGTCATCCCTGCGACTGACGGCACCGCAACTGCGGCGAAATTCAGCGGCCGCCGCGACCATCGTGTCATCCCGCGTGCTGGCCACAATCTTCCGCAGGAAGAGCCGCAGGCCTTCGCTGCCGCGGTCATGGAACTGATCGAGGCATAAAGGCTCTCGGCCGTTACTGTCTACTCGCGCCGCGGGCTCAGCTTCCAGGTTGCGGCCAAAAGGCCGGCGGTCATCAGTCCGCTGATAGCCGCGGCCAACGGTATAGCCAGAGCAAGTGCTGCCGTCGCGGCCCATCCGATCGAGGAGAAGGCTTCAGCGAATGTCGCCAGCCGCGACGACGTCTGGCGGCGGCGAAACTGGCTACGGCGCGCCTGGACCCGAAACCACAGCTGGATCGCGGTCGCGGAGGCCGCGGCCATGACGACGCCGCACGCTGTGACGACGGCCTGCGTCGGCGAAGCAAAAATCAATGCCAGAACCAGCGGCGCGAACAGCGCGGCGATAGCGAGCAGCACCACCTCGATCTTGGCGCGGATCATGCGCGAGGGAGGCAGCGGCGCGCCAGCCACCAGGTCGGGCGCGTCCTCGCCCGAGATTGTGAGCCAGCCAAGGCCGCCGGCGAGTTGGCCCGCCGCCATCACGACCACGGGGGTGATCAGCACGATGGCGAGCGAACTGTCGCTGAAACTTCGCCACAGCAGCAGCGCGGGCGGCACCAGGTAGAGCAACTGCATCAGGGTCTGGGAGACCAGCCAGGGGTCGCGGCGCAGCAGCATGAATTCCTTCCTTCGCAGTGCCTGCTGCCGGGAGCCGGAGCGAAACGCTCGTCTGCGAGTTCCGTAGCTGGCCCGCACCGCGTTCGCCGAGGCGCGCGCCGCAGTGTCGGCAAATCTCGCCGAGAAACCCGCCATCACTGCGCCGAGCAGCGACAGACCGAAGGCGAGCAGCAGCAGCAACGCCTCGCCGTCGCCGAACGCTGCGCGCGCCGGCCACCAGACGATGCTGTCGGGATCGGGTGCGAATGCTGCGGCCGCTTGCGAAGTCAAAACCGCGAATCGCGACAGCGTGCCGTAAGACAGGATCGCCGCTACCTGCAGCGCTATGACGAAACCGGCCCCGATGATCGCGGCAAGGATTTGCGCGACCAGCCGGGTGCGGCTGGCTCCGATCAGGCGGAACAGCATGACGGTGACGGCGATCGCCACCGCCGTGGCGCTTATGCCGATAGCGATGACAACGCCAAACGCCACGAGCCATCTGACGCCGCCCTTAAGCACAAGCACGTCGACGAACGGCGTCGAGAACAAAAGCCCCATCGCAGTGACAGACAACGCGATTGCCGCCAGGCGCACCGAAAATACGTTGGTCAGTTTGACCGGCGAAGACATGATCAGGTCGAGATCGGCGCGGGCATAGAATACCCGTGTCACGGATTCGATTGCCTGTGACAACATCAAGGTCCATGCCAGGAATATCGTGGCGGTGGTGACGATGAGCGTAGTCTTGTCGATGGGCCGCTGCAGGTTGGCGTATTTTCCGATCACGGCATAGGCCGGCAGGTGCAAAAGTGCCGCAAAGACCAGGAGGCCGACGATCGCGGCGCGTTTTCGGCCGCGACGCCCGCCTGTCATCATGGCAAGCCATTCGCGCCATGCCAGCCGGATCTCATGCCGGGCAAACCAGCTCAACGCGGTCGAATTCATGCGGCCGCTGCCTGAGTATCGACCAGGGCTATGAACACGTCTTCGAGGCTGGTGTCGTTCCTGCCATTTTGCTGACGAAGCTCGGCGAGCGTGCCCTCGGCGACAAGTCGTCCCGAAGCGATCACGCCGATGCGGTCGGCCATACGCTCGGCGACTTCGAGAATATGCGTGGTCATGATGACGGTGTTGCCGGCGCGAACGCGTTCGCCGAGCAACCTCTTTACGTGGCGCGCGGATACTGCATCGAGGCCGGTGAGCGGTTCGTCCAGGATGATCAGGCGAGGATCATGGATCAGAGCGCCCGCCAGCGCCACCTTCTGGCGCATGCCTTTGGAAAATCCCTCGCACCGTTCGTGCAGGTTCGGTTCGAGACCGAGCGAGCCGAGCAATTGGCGCGCGCAAGCGTCTGCGATCGAAGGCGCAATGCCCCACAGGCCGGCGATGAATTCGAGATACTCCAGCGGGGTCAGCTTGTCGTAGATCATCGGCTCATCCGATACCCACGCCGTCACCTGCTTGGCTGCCACCGGATCGTTCAGCGCGTCGATGCCAAAGATCGAGACTGCGCCTGCATCGGGGCGCAGCAGGCCGGCAACCATCCGCAGGGTCGTCGTCTTGCCCGCGCCATTGGGCCCGAGCAGGGCATAAAACTCTCCCGGACGGATGACCAGATCGAGCGTATCGACCGCCAGGCGATCAAAACGTTTTGTTAACCCTTGCACGCGCAGGGCCGATTGATCGGAAGGCATTGATCCGAATGATCCTGGTTTGAAGGCCGCAAGCGGGACCTTGGACCGAAACCGTTTCGGCCGGGTGAATCGTGGCCGCCAAATTGCGTGGGCCGCTCAGGGCGATCCCTGTCTCCACAGTCGGCGGCGTGTTCGAATCGCAGCGCCAGCCGCCGTCGGCCTTTTGAAACGCGAAAGATAGCTTTCGAACGTCGTGGCGAGAGGAATGACTGCCGGCACGCCGCGCGGGTCCCGATTGATGCCGGCCGCCGCTGTGATACCATCCGTTCATGGCTCGGAGCGCCAAGCGAGGTGCTTCCCGGAATCGGACTATTTGATTTTAACCCACCACGTCCTCGATTTGACCCCTCAACGTCCTCGAAGCGGTGAAATGACAAGAACCTCTCACGCTGCCTGCGCGGTGCGGCGCTCGTCCGCCGGTTTTGTCCTCAAGTTCGGCCTGGTCCTGGCCTGCGCATCCTGGTTCGGCGCCGGCTCGGCGCAAAAGCTCGTCGATCCTAACACCGTTGCACCGGAATATCGGGAAGCCGCCGAAAAGCGGCGCGCGGAGCAACTCAGGCTGCTCGCTTGCGCAAAGAAGGCGGACGAGGCCAAGGTACCGCGCAGGGACCGCACCGAGTATATCACCCATTGCGCTGACAAATGACGATCGCAACCTCGCCAGCAACCGGTCCCGCTTAGTCGGACGGCGAGGCCAGGCTCGCCGGAAGATTGAGACTCGCTGCGACCGCCTGGGCGGTCCCGTTGCGGGGTGAACCAGCCAGCGGCAGGGCGTCGTCGTAACGCATGACGCCGCGATCATCGATGACGAACAGCGGCCGCGAGTTCCTCAAGTCGGCGTCCTCGACCATCGCCATGCGACGGTTGTCCAATGCGAGCCAGCGATCCTCCAGCCGCGCCATTGCAACGGCATGATCCTCGCCTCGAACGGTGTCGCGGATCACGACGATCCTCAGATCATCGGGGGAGACGCCTGCCATGCGCAGCGCAACGAATTTTGCGATCGCGTAGTCCTCGCAATCGCCGGCGCCGGTGGTAAAGGTGTCGAGCGGCGAGCTCCAGACATCGATCTGGCCATGCTGGGCCATGTCACTCATCGGCTTGATCGCCAGATTGATCGCTCGGTTGATCTCGCCGAGCCGGGCACGACCCTCGCGAGTTCGCGCACTATCGACGATAGCGAGGAAGCGCAGGGCAGCCGGCGATACGCAGCCCGCGCGGTCGCCGTCGCAAAGTGCCAATTGCACCCGTTCGTCATCGAGTTTTCGCTCGACCCCCAGCCATTTCTCCCGCAGACCGCCGCCGGAAATTCTTGACGCGAACAATCCGAACGGCTCAGCGGATTTTCGCATCAGCTCCATTGCGCCGGGCGAAATCAGCGTGCCGGCGGCAAGATCCGATGCTGCTCCGAGCCACACCATGGAAAAGGCGAGCACGAGTACACGACATGCCTGCGAGCGATTGAAAATTCCCATCTGATACCCCCTGTCCGGGCTTCGGCCGGCTTGTCAGCCCGCACGTGACCGGATCGTTTTCGGCTGGGATGATGGGCTGGGGAGCTTTTGTTCTGCTTAAAGGTGGACGTTGGAGCCGGGAAAGTGAGAAACAGGCTGAAATTTCCCTGACCTCGGCCGCAAAATTTCTATGGATCGCGTTTGCGGGCACGGGAAGCAGCCGCTCGAGGCGTGTCATGATTGCAACGCCGGCCACTTTCGGCCGGCCGCGGCCCTTTTTCCGCGGGACATGGCTAATCCGTCAAAAATCGCTGCCTCTGTTATCTAGATCACACTCTCGGAGCTGAAATTGGTCCAGATTTCGACCAAGATATGCCTGAAACAGCTAAGAAAAGTATCCGTAATGGATTTAATACTCAAAAGTATATCAAACGGCATAACTGTTCGATCTGTAGACAATGGGAAAGCTGAAAATGCGGCGGCGAATACTTGGTTTTTCCGGGATTTTGTAGAAATGAGGTGGCGGCTTCGCTGGTTTAGAGGAAGGTTCCACAAGCAGGAGATGGTTTCGCGATCCTCTTTCAAATGATAAGGGAAGCATAGACTAATAAAATTATATAACGATTAACCATTGCAGGGGCTCAGTGAATTACTCCGGTAAATTCGACGCCAAGATCTCGACGGACGGTTTTGGCCTGCATTCGCCCGGCCACGTCCACGTCGAGACGGTTCACGCCACCCAGGTTCCTGCCGATGCGATCGTCGTTGAGGACGCGCATCTATTGTTCAACGCGCAGTTCAAGCGCTCCGGCGTCGATCTCGTCCTTTCGAAGGACGATTCCGAACTGGTGCTGCACGACTATTTCAAGGGCGAGAAGCGCGCGACGCTGGCCTCGCCCGACGGCGCTCATCTCACCGGCGATCTCGTCAATGCGCTGGCCGGCAATGTGCAATATGCGCAGGCGACCGACGGCAATGCCGGCGCTGGCAAGGTCATCGGCCATGTGAGCAAGCTGGCCGGCACCGCGACCGCCGTCCGCAACGGCGTCGCCGTGATCCTGCACAATGGCGACAACGTCGAGAAGGGCGACGTGGTCGAGTCCGGGGCGAGCTCGACGCTCGGCATCACCTTCATCGACGGCACGGTGTTCGGCCTGTCGTCGAACGCGCGCATGGTGCTCAACGAAATGGTCTACGACCCGAACGGGTCGAACAATTCGTCGCTATTGAGCCTGGTTGCGGGGACCATCACCTTTGTCGCCGGCGAGACCGCCAAGCACGGCGACATGAAGGTCGACACGCCGGTTGCGACCATGGGCATCCGCGGCACCGCGGTGCTGTGCGAAATCGACTTCCTCGTGCCCGGCCAGGGAACGCCGGACGCTAAATTCCAGGTCCTGATCGAACCGGACGGCTCGACCGGTTCCTACATCCTGTTCGACAAGACGACGCTGACACCGCTTGCAGTCGTGGACACGGCGGGGACGCAGATCAACATCTCAAACGGCATCCTGAGCCAGACCTCAGCTCCGCTGTCGCCCGAGGTGCAAAAGCTGATCCAGGACGTGTTCTCGCTGAAATTCTCCGACAACTCGAACACCAGGTCGCTTGATAATCACACCGATACGCTGATCCCGCAGTCGCTGGTACCAATCAAGCTGGCGAGCGGCGTGACCGCGTTTCCGCTTTTCCTGAGCCTCAGTAGTTCGACATCCGGCGCTTTGTCGACAACTCAAAACGGCCCGGGAATCCCTGGCAATATTCACATTGACCAGCCACCGACCATAGCGCTTTCCGGCGACGCCGCGGTTACGGTGCACACCGGCGCATCGCAGGCCACCGGTTTTGACACCGTTTCGGGTACGGTCAGCTTTACCGACATCAATGCCGGCGATCTTCCAACGGTGTCGACGAAGTTCGTCTCGTTCAAGCTGTTCGACGCGCAACACAACGACATCACCGCGACCCTGACGTCTCAACAACAGGCGCAAATTGCCGCTGTCGAGGCCCAGCCTGTCGTGACGCCCAGTCCCGGCAACAACAACAATGGCTCGGCGACGTGGACTTACAGCGTTGCAGACACCGCCTTCAATTTCCTCACCGCCGGCGAAACACTGGCGCTGACCTATAATGCGATCGTCGACAATAATTTCCCGCCGCAGGATCTGACTGCCAGCGCGCCGTTCACCATAACGATCTCCGGCCCCAGCAACGTCGAGTGGATTCATCCGACCAGCGGTCTTTGGAGTGTCGGCTCCAATTGGAGCACGGGCTCGGTTCCCACGGCATCCGACGACGCCATTATCCCGGCCCAGAATATTCCCGGCGGCACCGGCCTCTATAACGTGACGATCGAGGCGCCGGCGTTTGCGCGCAATCTGACATTGAACGCCAACGACACGACGGGCGCGCAAGTCACCAATGACAGCACGCTGACGGTCGGCCAGATGCTGACAATCTTCAATAACGGCGTGCTGAACAACTCCGGTACCGTTACTGTCGGCAAGCTCGAACTCTTCGACCAGAGCCTGCTGCAGAATTCCGGCCTTATTACGCTCGGCCAGGGCGGCGATTTCACAGAATCATTAACGATCACGAATTCCGGCACCATCGTGCTTGCCGGCGGCACCCTCAACGTCCTGACCGATATCGATAACAGCGGCGGCACTATCGACGTCGACAGCGGCACCATGCTGAATTTGAAGGGTGTCGCCATCACCGGCGGCACGATCAACGGCTTCTTGGGCGCCATCAACGTCACCGCCGACAGCTCGATCAAAGGCAGCGAAACCGATGCCGTGTTGAACAATGGCGGAGTGACGGTTGAAAGCGGCGTGACGCTGACGCTCGACAACGTCTCCGCAAACTCGACGACGTTTGCCGATCTTCCCGGCAGCGTCATTCAGGTCGACGCAGGCACCTCGCTCACGTTGAACGGCTCGGTCATCGCCGGCGGCACGATCGACGACCTCGGAACTATTATCGTCACCGCCGACAGCGCTATCAACGGCACTGATGCGAACGCTGTGCTGAACAATGGCGTCGTAGGGGTCGAGAGCGAAGTGACGCTGACGCTCGACAACGTCGCCGTGAACACGACAACGTTCAACGACCTTGCCGGGGGCAGTCTTCGGGTCGACGAAGGCGACACGCTCAGTTTGAATGGCGCCATCGTCAACGGCGGCGCCATCGCCGACAACGGCACGATCACCATAAATGGGGCCGTCACTTTCGAGGGCGGGGTGGCGGTGAACGGCGGCGCGATGTCGATCGCCAAGACGGCGACGCTCGACATCGAGAATCCGGTGACGGGCATCGGCGCCAGCTTGAATGGCGTCAACGTAATCAATTCGGGCACTATCCAGGTCGATTCGGATGGACCCGGCACCACCACCATTTCGCTTTTGCTCGATGCTGGCACACAAATAACCGGTGGCACGCTGCTGATTCACGTCGGCTTCCCGATAAATACCATCGAGGGCGCTGTCGAGATCGGCAAGGGCGGAGCGATCTTCAATCAGCTCACGGTCGCGAACAACAACCTTCTGACGGTTGATAGCGGCGACACGCTCACGTTCAACAGCGCAACCATCGACGGCGGCACGCTCAATGTCCTCGGCGAGCTGGATTCGACCGGCACCAGCTTCATCACCGCCGCCGCCATCGTCAACGCCGGCAATATCGTGGTCAGCAGCGGAACTCTCACGATCGATCCTACCCCGGTGACCAACACCGGGACCATCGAGGTGACGGGCGACAGCTCTCTGGTACTCAGTCAGGAGATCATCACCAACACCGGCGGGAAGATTGAAGTCGACGGCATCGATCCGACCGACTTCTCGACGCTGAATCTGGACGGAACCGCCATCAACGGCGGTGCGGTGGTGGTCTCGGGCCTGCTGGTCTCGACCGGCTTGAGCTCGATCAATGGGGCGGCGATCGCCAGCACCGGACCGATCGACGTCACCAGCGGCATTCTGACCGTCGATGCGGCGATCAGCTTCGACAACGGAGGTACGCTGGAAGCCGATGGGGCGGAGCTCGACCTGATCAGCACGATTGTGACCAACACCGGCACGGTCGAGGCCACCGGAACGAACGGCACTCTCGACCTGAAGAACGCAGCCATCAATGGCGGGTCGATATTGACGGCCAACTCGACGGACGTCATCGAGGCGACCAGCGGCGTCAGCACGATCAGCGGCACCAGCAGCTTCATCAACAATGGAACGGTGGAGACGCTCGGCGCCGAGCTTGACCTCGTCAATGCCAATGTCGTCAACAACGGCTTTATCATCGTCGATGTGGCCGAAGGCTCGAGCGGCACGCTCAACCTTCAGGGCGCCTCGATCAGCGGCGGCTCGGTGTCGACGGCAGCCTCCACCGACGTGATCGAGGCGAGCGGTGGCGTCAGCACGATCGTTGGTGCCACGAGCTTCGTCAACGATGGCACGGTGGAAGCCAATGGCGCAGAACTCGACCTGGTCGACACCACCGTCACCAACAACGGGACAGTCGAAGCGGCCGGTACGGGGGGCGTTCTCAACCTGAAGAATGTCACCATCGACGGCGGCGCGGTGGCGACGGCAAACTCGACGGATGTGATCGAGGCAACCAACGGCGTCAGCACGATCAACGGAGCCGCCAGCTTCGTCAACAATGGAACAGTGGAGACGCTCGGCGCCGAGCTTGACCTCGTCAACACCGCGTTGATCAACAACGGAGCCCTCGTCGTCGATCTGGCGGGCGGCTCGAGCGGTACGCTCAAGCTTCAGAACGCCTCCATCAACGGCGGCTCGGTGTCAACGGCTGCCGCAACGGACCTGATCGAGGCGACCGACGGCGTCAGCACGATCGGCGGAACCGATAGCTTCATCAACAACGGTACGCTCGAGGCGCTTGGCGCCGAGCTTGACCTTGTCGGCACCGCTGTGACCAACAACGGCACGATTGAATCAATCGGTACCGGCGTTCTTAATCTGAGGAACGTCACGATCAATGGCGGCACCCTCGGAGGTTCAGGACGAATCGCGACCGCCGCCGGCAACGTCGAAAGCACGTTGAGCGGCGTCACCATCGCTGCCTCCACGCTGGTGATGGCAGTGATCGGCGCGCTGGACTTGAGCGGTGCCATCACCAACAACGGCGAGGTCGACGCCGCCACCGGGAAGGTCGACCTGGAAAACGTACACCTCAGCGGCGGCACATTGGGCGGCAGCGGCACGATAGCCACGGCCGACGCCAATATCGACAGCACGCTTGATGGCGTCACCGTTGCCGTCGGCAGCACCGTGACGGCTGCGGTCGGGACGCTCGATCTGACCGGAATCATCGCCAATCACGGCCAGATCGACGCCACCACCGGCAAGATCGATTTTGAAAACGCAACCCTCAACGGTGGAACGCTGGGCGGCGGCGGGATCATCGCCACGGTAAGCGGCGCCAATGTGCTCAGCGGCGTCACTATCGCTGCCGGCACGACCGTCCAGGTGACCGACAACACGTCGCTGGAGCTTGTGGGGACTATCGAAAATAGCGGCACCATCGCGCTGAATTCCTCAGGCGATGTCACCGAGCTTAAAATTTCCGGCAATGTCGTGCTCGACGGCGGCGGCCAGGTGACGCTGTCCGATAGTGCCGACAACTCGATCGTCAGTGATGGATCGGCGGCGACGCTTACCAATTTCGATACCATCGCCGGCGCGGGCACGATTGGCGACGACGATCTGACGCTGGTCAACAGTGGCACCATCGACGCCAACGGGACTGAGGCGTTGATCATCGACACCGGCATCAATACCATGACCACGGCCGGGCTGGTGGGCAGTATCCTCGTTACCAACGATGCCGGTGGTCTCCTGGAAGCTAGCGCAGGCCACACGCTGCAGATCGACGATAACGTCCTGAACAATGGGCTGATCCAGGCCGGCGAGACGGGCAGCTTCTCGACCGCGGTGCTGAACATCACCGGCAGTGTAACGGGGACTGGATCGATCGATCTTTTCAACAACGCGATGCTCCAGATCGGCGGTTCGGTTTCCTCCGGGCAGACCGCCAGCTTCGGTGTGTCTGGCGGGCCGCTGGTGACGACGGGAATGCTGATTCTCGATGATTCCAGGGATTTCCATGCAACGATCTCCGGTCTGACCACCGGCGACTCGATCGCCCTTGCCGACATCGCTTTTGCGTCGAACGAATCTGCAGTCTGGACGCAGACTACAGCCGCCAACGGCGGCAGCGGTACTCTGCAGATCTTCGATGGTTCGGGGACGCTGGAAACCACCCTGAATCTGACCGGCATCTATACACAGAATCAGTTTGCGCTGACCGAAGACGCCGCCTCGCACGGGACCGACGTGCATATCAACTACGTCTCCTTTGCCGGCGGGACAATCAATGTCGATGGAGTCTACACTCCGCAGATCACCAATGCCGGCAGCACGATCGAGCTGACAAACAGCTTGAACTACGAAGCAAGCAGCTGGTTCGATAACGCCGTTTACTCGATCTCCGAGTTCACCGCATCGTTCGATTATGTGGCGACTGCGGGAAGTAATCCGGCAGACGGAATGGCCTTCATCCTGCAGAATTCCAGTGCTGGCGTCCACGCGCTGGGTGGGCATGGCCGCTCGCTCGGTTATGGCGGCCCCGATTTCAACCAATCGGCCGACAGCGTGACCGCGATCTCCCCGAGCGCGGCAATCGAATTGAATTTGTATGCTCCCTATGGGCAGGGCACGGCTTTTGCGACAGACGGCGGCACTGGGAACTATGGTCCGACGGGCAACGTCGCCTTTGCGTCGGGCGACCAGATTCAGGCCGTCATTTCCTACAATGGAAGCGTCCTCGGCGAGACACTGACCGATCTTGTTACGGGCGCGACTTTCTCGGCAAGCTATACGGTCGATCTCGCGTCGGTTTTGGGTGGCGATACCGCCCATGTCGGCTTCTCTGCGGCAACCGGCGCATCCGTCTCAACGCAAATCATAAGCAACTTCGCCTTCGCCGCGCCCGCGGCGAGCAGCACGATTGTCGCAAGCGCCCCGAACCAGACCTTGAGCGGCTTTGCCGTGGCGGACACCTTTGTCTTCAATTTTGCCAATGTCGGCCAGACCACCGTGACAGACTTCCATCCGGCTACCGATATACTCGAGTTCGGCAGCCCGATCTTTGCGAATGCGCTGGCAGTCTTGAACGCAACGCATGATGACGGCCACGGAAACGCGGTCATTGCCGTTGACGCCCATGACAGCATCACGCTTAACGGCGTTCTCAAGGCGCAACTGCACGCAACCGATTTCCACGTCGTCTAAATCCTTTTTCGTTCCGATTGAATCGGAACCTGGTGCCGGAGATTTCGCAGTCAACCATGCTGCAAAATTCCGGCACCTTGACGCTTGGCCAGGGCGGCGACTTCAAGGACTCGAGCAATATCGGCAATTCCGGCACCCTCGAAGTGGCGCGCGGCACGCTCAATGTCGACGTCAATATCGCCGATAATGGCGGCTCGATCGTTGTCGATCGCGGCGTCACGCTGGCGCTGAGCGATGGCGGCGCCGTCGCAGGCGGCAGGCTGACGCTCGCAAGCCGCGGAATTCCGAGGCGATCGACTTCCGCCAGCACCGCCCGCGGGTAGCAATAAAATGTTTGCACGATATCCTGTGCAGGGCCAAGATGCGGGGAGACCGGACTCGAGAAATTGCCTGTTTTTTGGAATTTGCCGGACGCGAACGTCCGGCAATAAATGTTGGCAGACTGATCATTGCATCCAGCATGAAGCGGCTCAGGATATTGCAGCGCTGGTTCGGACGGAAGTTCGGCTATGCGAGGCTGGTCTGCCTCGCGCTGCTGATTGGAATAGCGGCCCTGCGTATTGCCGATTTTGCGCCGATCGAAGAGCTTCGGGTCAGGGTCTTCGACTTCTACCAGCGCTTTGATCCCCGCGTGAAGACGGCCCGCCCGGTCACCATCGTCGATATCGACGAAAAGAGCCTTGCAAGTCTCGGCCAATGGCCATGGCCGCGGACGCTGATTGCCGACATCGTCACCAATCTCACGAAGCTCGGCGCCGTCGTGATCGCGTTCGACGTCATCTTCTCCGAGCCCGATCGTCTCAATCCGGATGCTGCGGCCGAAATGTTCCGCAATCTCGACGAAGACGCCAAGGCCAAGCTGCGCGCGCTGCCGAGCAACGATGAGATTCTGGCCGAAGCAATCCGGCGTTCGCGTGTCGTGCTCGGAGCATCCGGCCTTCCCGAAGTGGTTTCGGAACTCGATAAAACCGCTCCGGTAACCGGAATGGCGATGTTGGGCGGCGACCCTCAAAGCTTCATGTTCAATTTCGCCGGCCTGCTGCGCAATACCCACGTTCTGGAGGTCGCGGCAGCCGGGCACGGGTTGCTGACGATCCGGCCCGAACGCGACGGCATCATACGGCGGGTACCAATGGTCTTGATGGCGCAGGACCAGCCGATGCCCTTCCTGAGCTTCGAAATGCTGCGCGTGGCGACCGGCACCGATACCATCCTCATCAAGTCCGATAGCGCGGGCATCAAGAGCGTGGGCGTCAGGGGATTCGAAGTCCCGACCGATCGCAATGGCCAGCTTTGGGTTCATTATGCCCCAAACGATCCGTCGCTCTATGTCTCGGCGGTCGACGTGCTCGAGGGCCGCGTGCCACCAGAGAAGATCGCGCGCAAGCTGGTGCTGATCGGCACCTCTGCGGTCGGTCTCAACGATATCAAGACCACGCCGGTTTCTCCGGCCATGCCGGGCGTCGAGATTCACGCCCAGGTGCTGGAAGCGGCGCTGACAAGGTCGTTGCTTGCCCAGCCGCCTTACGCTGTTCCGCTCGAACTCGCGGCCGCCCTCCTGCTGGGTCTTCTGGTGATCGCGTTCGCGCCGCAATTCGGCCCGGTCCCGCTGGTCGTCGTCGGCGCCATGTTCGCAAGCCTGCTGGTCGGTACGTCCTGGTATTTCTACACGCAGCATCGGCTGCTGGTCGACTTCACCTATCCCCTGCTGTCGACCACCGCGATTTATCTGACCCTGATCTTTGCAAGCTTCGTCAGGGAGCAGCGACAGCGAAAGCAGATCCGGGGCCAGTTCGCGCAATACATGTCCCCGGTCCTTGTCGAGCAGCTCGCACAATCGCCGGAGAAGCTCGTGCTCGGCGGCGAAGAGCGCGAGATGACCATCATGTTCTCCGATGTCAGGGGCTTCACCACGATCTCGGAAACCTACAAGAAGGATCCGCAAGGCCTGACCGCGCTGATGAACCGATTCCTGACGCCGCTGACCAATACGATCCTGATGCACAAGGGCTATATCGACAAATATATGGGCGACGCCATCATGGCGTTCTGGAACGCGCCGCTCGACGACAAGGAGCACGAGATCAACGCCTGCGCGGCCGCGGTCGATATGCTCGAGCGGATCGAAGAACTCAACCGACAGCGGGAGACGGAAGCGAAGGCGGGCGGGCACGTCTATATCCCGATCAACGTCGGCATCGGTCTGAATACCGGCATCGGCGTAGTCGGCAATATGGGGTCCGATCTGAAATTCAACTATTCGGTACTCGGCGACAGCGTCAATCTGGCGTCGCGCCTGGAAGGACAATCGAAGGAATACGGTTTTCCGATCATCGCCGGCTCACGGACCGCGCTTGCCGCCAAGGACAAGTTCGCGATCCTCGAACTCGATTTCATCATGGTCAAGGGCAAGACCGAGCCCGAAGTCATCTACGCCATCGCCGGACGCGAGGATACGGCGCAGTCGGCGCACTTTCAGCGCTTGCGCAATCTCACCATCGAGATGCTGGCATGCTATCGCAGCCGGGACTGGGACGGCGCGCTCGCGGCCATTGCGCGCGGGCGCAAGACCGAGGGCGCCGGTGGTCTGAACCTGCTCTATAATCTGTATGAAGCCCGCGTTCTCGGCTATCAGAAGAGCCCGCCACCGGATGACTGGATTGGCGCCTATGCGCTGTTGACGAAATAGGCTGTCGTCTGCGCGGCGACTGAACCCGTACCGTGCGCGAGAGCAGCGATTACGGCCATCACAATCAGGCGAGCTATTGCGGTCAGTGGCACAGGCGTTGCATAAAGTTGCATATGAAATAGTCATCGGGAAATCGAGGGGATCAGTGGCGATGTGGGTTGAGAAAGTTGGAAGCCGCCGGACTGCGGCGTTCGTCGTGTTGCTGGCAGCAATCATCGCCGCGGGCCATCCGCGGATAGCGACCGCGGAAACGGTCGTGCGCATCGGCATGACGGCTGCCGACATTCCGCGCACGTTGGGCCAGCCCGATCAGGGATTTGAAGGCAACCGTTTTACCGGCCTTACCATGTATGACGCGCTGACCATGTGGGATCTCTCGTCGGCCGACAAGGCAAGCGTGATGATCCCGGGGCTTGCTACCGAATGGGCCGTCGATCAAGCCGACAAGAAGAAGTGGACTTTCAAATTGCGCCCGGGCGTCAAGTTCCATGATGGCTCGCCGTTCAATGCCGACGCGGTGGTCTGGAACGTCGACAAGGTGCTCAAACAGGATGCCGTCCAGTTCGATCCGAGCCAGGTCGGTGTGACCGCATCGCGCATGCCGACGCTGGCCTCGGCCCGCAAGATCGACGACATGACGGTGGAACTCACCACCAAGGAGCCCGACAGCTTCCTGCCCATCAACCTCACCAATCTTTTCATGGCAAGCCCGGCGAAGTGGCAGAAGCTGTTCGATGCGGCCCAAGGCTCCGATGCAAAGGCGAAATCGCAAGGAGCCTGGGCGGCGTTCGCAAAGGATGCCTCCGGCACCGGCCCATGGAAAATGTCGAGCTTCACGCCGCGCGAACGGCTCGAGCTGGTGAGAAACACGGATTATTGGGACAAGGCCCGCGTTCCCAAAGTCGACAAGATGGTGTTGTTGCCGATGCCTGAGGCGAACGCTCGCACCGCGGCTCTGCTTTCCGGCCAGGTCGACTGGGTCGAGGCGCCGGCGCCCGATGCGATCCCGGAAATCAAGCAGCGCGGTTTCAAGATCTACAGCAACGAAGAACCGCATGTCTGGCCATGGCAGTTTTCGCGCGTCGAAGGCTCGCCCTGGAACGACATCCGCGTTCGCAAGGCGGCCAATCTCTGCGTCGATCGCGAAGGCCTCAGGGATGGCCTGCTTGCCGGGTTGATGGTGCCGGCGACCGGCACCTTCGAGCCGGGACATCCCTGGCGCGGCAACCCGACCTTTCAGATCAAATACGACAAGCCGGCAGCGCAGAAGCTGATGCAGGAGGCCGGATTTGGTCCGAACAAGAAGTTGACGGTCAAGATCCAGACCTCGGCGTCGGGATCGGGGCAGATGCTGCCCTTGCCGATGAACGAGTATCTGCAGCAGGCGCTGGCCGAGTGCTATTTCGACGTTCAGCTCGACGTCATCGAATGGAATACGCTGTTCACGAACTGGCGGCGTGGCACCAAGGATGCGTCCGCCAACGGTTCGAATGCGACCAATGTCACCTACGCGGCGATGGATCCGTTTTTCGCGCTGGTGCGTTTCCTGCAATCGTCGATGGCGCCGCCGGTGTCGAATAACTGGGGCTATATCAACAATCCGAAGTTCGACGAGCTGGTGACGAAGGCGCGACAGACCTTCGATCCGGCGGCACGCGATGCCGCGCTGGCCGAACTGCACGCAGCCTCCGTCGATGACGCGGCATTTCTCTATGTCGCCCACGACGTGGCGCCGCGGGCCATGAGCCCGAAGATCAAGGGGTTTGTGCAGCCGAAGAGCTGGTTCGTCGACTTCTCGCCGATTTCGATGACGCCGTGAAACGCGGCCTTGCACTTTTCTCGTCACGCTCGGGTCAAGCCCGCGCATGACGATGGAAGAACCGCAGGGGAGCCGCCGTCAGAGAAGTTGCGGTTAATTACGAAAGTCACCCGTGCTCATCTACATCGTCCGCCGCATCGTCTATGTGATCCCCATCGTCGTCAGCGTGGCGCTGGTGTGCTTCCTTCTCGTGCACATCACGCCGGGCGATCCGCTGGTGGCCGTGCTGCCGGCCGATGCATCGCAGGAACTCGCCGATCAGATGCGCATCGCCTACGGTTTCGATCGTCCGCTGCCGGTGCAGTTCGCCCTATGGCTGTGGAAGGCGCTCAATGGCGATCTCGGTCATTCCATCGCGACCGGCCGTCCTGTGCTCACGGAAGTCATGCGCGCGGTCGGCAACACCGTGACGCTGGCGATCGCCGCCGCCTTGATCGGATTTACGCTTGGTTTGTTTTTCGGCCTGATTGCCGGTTACTTCCGCGACACCTGGATCGACAAGGCCGCGACATCGATCGCAATCGCCGGTGTTTCCGTGCCGCATTACTGGCTCGGCATGGTGATGGTGATCATCTTCTCTGTGCAGCTGAGCTGGTTGCCCGCCGTCGGCGCCGGGCCCGGCGGCTCCGCCGCATGGCAATGGGACTGGGAGCACATCCGCTATCTGATCCTGCCGGCGATCACTACGTCGGTGATTCCCATGGGCATCGTCACCCGCACGGTGCGGGCGCTGACCGGCGATATCCTCAGCCAGGATTTTGTCGAAGCCCTGCGCGCCAAGGGCCTGCGCGAAACCGGCGTGTTTCGTCACGTCATCAAGAACGCAGCGCCAACGGCGATGGCCGTGATGGGACTTCAGCTCGGTTACATGCTTGGCGGCTCGATCCTGATCGAAACCGTGTTCTCGTGGCCGGGATCGGGGCTGTTGCTCAATTCCGCGATCTTTCAGCGCGATCTGCCGCTGCTGCAAGGCACGATCCTGGTGCTCGCCTTGTTTTTCGTGTTCCTCAATCTCCTGGTCGACATCGCGCAGGCCGCGATCGACCCGCGCATCAAGCGGAGCTAAAGCCGATGAGTGAGCGGCGATGAGCGCGTTTGCCGATTTGGCCCTGCAGGCAGCCCCCGCGAGCAGGCCGCGCGGTTACTGGGCAACCGTCGGCCGGCGTATCGTTCGCGACAAGGTGAGCATGGTCTGCGCCTTCATCCTGGTCGTAATTTTTCTTTCTGCCCTTTGTGCGCCCTGGCTCGGGCTTGCCGATCCCTACCAGGGTTCGATGATCAGAAGGCTTCGTCATATCGGCACGTCAGGTTATCCGCTCGGCACCGACGAACTCGGGCGCGACATGCTGGCGCGCCTGATCTATGGCGGGCGGCTGTCGCTGATCGTCGGTATCCTTCCGGTCATCCTTGCCTTTGCGATCGGAACCTCGCTTGGTCTTGTCGCCGGTTATATCGGCGGCAGGGTCAACACCGCGATCATGCGCACCGTCGACGTGTTCTACGCCTTTCCCTCGGTGCTGCTCGCCATCGCGATCTCCGGCGCGCTGGGCGCCGGCATCGTCAATTCCATCGTTTCACTGACCGTCGTTTTCGTGCCGCAGATCACGCGGGTTTCCGAGAGCGTCACCACGGGGGTGCGGAACATGGACTTCGTCGAGGCCGCACGCGCCTCCGGCGCCGGTCCCTTCACCATCATGCGCGTACACATGCTCGGCAACGTGCTGGGGCCGATTTTCGTCTACGCCACCGGCCTGATCTCGGTGTCGATGATCCTGGCCGCCGGACTTTCCTTCCTGGGCCTCGGAACAAAGCCGCCGGAGCCGGAATGGGGGTTGATGCTCAATACGCTGCGCACCGCGATCTACATCAATCCGTGGGTGGCCGCCTTGCCCGGGGTCATGATCTTTGCGGTTTCGATTTGTTTCAACCTGCTCAGCGACGGCATGCGCAGCGCCATGGATATCCGGAACTAATTCGATGCATCAGGCCGCGCCATCCATCCAACTGCTCGAGCCGGTCGAAGACCGTGGCGGCGCCGCGCAGCCATTACTCGAGGTCAATGGCCTGACCAAGCATTTTCCGGTACGCGGCGATCTTTTCAGCGCGCGCAAGACGGTGCGCGCAGTGGACAACGTATCATTCGACATCGCCAAGGGCGAAACGGTAGGCATTGTCGGCGAATCCGGTTGCGGCAAGTCGACCACCGCGCGGCTTCTGATGCATCTGATGAAGCGCGATGCCGGCGAGATCGTCTATGACGGCATGAAGGTAGGGCACGCCCTGTCGCTGCGCGAGCTTCGCCGCTGCATGCAGATGGTGTTCCAGGACAGCTACGCCTCGCTCAATCCGCGCCTGACGATCGAGCAATCGATCGCGTTTGGTCCAAAGGTCCACGGCATGGCGGATGCGACTGCCCGCGCACTCGCGCGCGAGCTGCTCGGCAAGGTGGGATTGAGGCCGGAAACCTTTGCCAATCGTTATCCGCACGAGATTTCCGGCGGTCAGCGACAGCGCGTCAATATCGCCCGCGCGCTCGCGCTGTCGCCGCGACTGGTGATCCTCGATGAGGCGGTATCCGCGCTGGATAAATCGGTCGAGGCGCAGGTGCTCAATCTCCTGGCCGACCTCAAGCGCGAGTTCGCCCTGACCTATCTCTTCATCAGCCACGATCTCAATGTCGTTCGCTACATTTCCGACCGCGTGCTGGTAATGTATCTCGGCGAGGTGGTCGAGCTGGGCCCGGTGGACCGGGTGTGGGATGCGCCGGCGCATCCCTATACGCGCGCGCTGCTCAAGGCGATGCCTTCTTCCGATCCCGACAACAGGACGGAAACGCCGCCGATCTCGGGCGATCCGCCCAACCCGATCGATCCGCCGCAGGGATGCCGTTTTCATACCCGCTGTCCGTTCGCGGAGCCGCTCTGCGCCCGCGCCACGCCGAAGCTTACGGCGCTCGATGAGAGCGGACATCAAGCCGCCTGTTACATGGCAATATCGGGTTCAGGTCACAGCCTGGCGCCAGCAAGGGGAGAAAACCGCAAATGACAAGACCTACGGCCAAAGAGATCAAGGCAATGGCCGACGTCGCCGGCGTGCCGGTGGATAACGATATCGCCGCCCGCATTGCCAATTCCATCGGGCCGGCCTTCGACGCCTTCGCGGCCATTGCAGGCACGCTGCCGTTCGATCTCGAACCCTCGACCTTCGTCGTCGTTCAAACCGAAAAGGCCGGGCGATGAAAACCGAACCGGCCTTGATGTCGTTGACGTTGGTTGCACGGGCAATCGCCGACAAGCAGGTGTCCTCGCGCGAGGTGACGCAATCCTGTCTCGATCGCATCGCGCGATGGCAACCCCATCTCAACGCCTTCATGGCGATCGAAGCCGAAGACGCCTTGAAGGCCGCCGATGCTGCGGACGCGGCATTGGCCAAAGGCGCCCGTCGCGGCGTGTTGCATGGCGTGCCGTTGGCGCACAAGGACATGTATTACGAGGCCGGCAAGGTGGTAACCTGCGGCTCGCGCATCCGTCGGGACTTTGTCGCCACGACGACTTCGACCGCGCTGCAGCGTCTCAAGGACGCAGGCACCATCCGCCTCGGCTCGCTGCAGATGGCCGAATTCGCCTATGGCCCGACTGGCCACAACGTGCATTATGGACCGGTACACAATCCGTTCGCGCTCGATCGCATCACCGGCGGCTCGTCGTCGGGATCGGGTTCGGCTGTCGCGGCACGGTTGACGTTCGCGGCGCTCGGCTCGGACACCGGAGGCTCGGTGCGGATGCCGGCGCATTTCTGCGGCGTCACCGGGCTGAAGACCACCGTCGGCCGCATCAGCCGCGCCGGCGCGATGCCGTTGTCGCAATCG
The DNA here is from genome assembly GCA_963721935.1 of uncultured Alphaproteobacteria bacterium. Classification (GTDB taxonomy): domain Bacteria; phylum Pseudomonadota; class Alphaproteobacteria; order Rhizobiales; family Xanthobacteraceae; genus Bradyrhizobium. The sequence goes on along the minus strand of CAVRMY010000043.1, from coordinate 135,989 downwards.
CTGGATACGGTTGGACCCCTGGCGCGCACTGCGGAGGACTGCGCGGTTTTGTTGCGTCTGATGGCGGGTGCCGATCCCGCTGACCCCACCGCAATTTCCGGACCGATCCCGGATTACGCCGCAGCTGCGACCGAATTGATCAGGGGTATTGCGATCGGCGTGCCCAGCGCCTTCTATGTCGACGACCTCGACGAGGAGGTCGCAGGTGCTTTGGACGCGACGATCGCCGTGCTTCGGCGCGAGGGCGCCAACGTCGTCAAGGTCGAACTGCCGGACCAGCGGCAGCTTTCCGCGGCGTCACAGCTGGTGCTCGCCGTCGAAGCCGCAGCCTTTCACAAGCGCTGGATGATCGAACGGGCGCAGGATTATGGTCCCCAGGTGCTGATGCGGCTGCAGAACGGGCTCGCGATACCCGGCGTATCCTATCTCGAAGCGTTACGCTGGCGCGGCCAGGCGCTTGCCGCGCATGTTGCCGCGGTTGCAAACGTCGATGCCGTGATCGCGCCGGTGTCGCCGGTGCCCGCGCCCACGATCGCAGAGAGCGATGTCGGCAACAGTCCGGACGCCGAAGCCGTGATCCAGCGGCTGACGCGCTTTACCCGCCCGATCAATTATCTCGGCCTGCCGGCCCTTTCGATTCCGTGCGGCTTCACCCGTGGCGGCTTGCCGGTCGGCATGCAACTGATCGGCCGGTCCTTCGACGAGGCCACGCTGCTTCGCGTCGGGGCGGCATTCCAGCGCGCCACCGATTTCCATGAAAGGGTGCCGAAGCTCCCATGACCCGGTTCATCGACGTCGAGGGGCTCAATGTTCGCTTCTCCGGCGATCGCACCGTGCATGCGGTCAACGATCTCAGCTTCTCGCTCGGCGAGGGCGAGGTGCTGGGCCTGCTCGGCGAATCCGGTTCAGGCAAGAGCGTCACCTTGCGCGCGCTGATGCGGCTGCTGCCGAAGAAGCGGACCCTGATCTCGGGCAGCGTTCGCGTGCTTGGCCGCGACGTGCTCGCACTCGACGACGAAGAACTGTCGGCTTTCCGTGGCCAAACCGTTTCGATGATCTTCCAGGAGCCGGCGCTTGCGCTTGACCCGGTCTACAGCATCGGGGCGCAGATCGCCGAAACCGTGATGCGTCATGAAGGCAAGAGCCGGAGCGAGGCGACGGCGCGCGCGCTGGAGATGCTGGAGGTCGTCCGCATCCCCTCCGCCAGACGAAGGCTGGACGCCTACCCGCACGAGATGTCCGGCGGCATGCGTCAGCGCGCCATGATCGCGCTGGCGCTTGCCTGCAAGCCCAGGATATTGCTGGCGGACGAGCCTACGACCGCGCTCGATGCAACGGTGCAGATCCAGATCCTGCTCCTGTTGCGCGAATTGCAGCGCGAGTTCGGCATGTCCGTCGTCTTTGTGACCCACGACATCGGCGTCGCCGTCGAAATCTGCGACCGCGTCGCGGTGATGTATGCGGGCCAGATCGTCGAGCAAGGTACGCTTGCCCAGATCGTGCGGTCGCCGGTCCATCCCTACGCAAAGGGATTGCTGGCATCCACCGTGCACGGCGCCAGGCGAGGCCAAAGGCTGGAGACAATTCCGGGCACGCCGCCTTCGCTCGACAGGGCGCCGACCAATTGCTCCTTCGCGCCCCGCTGCAGCTTCGCGCAGGCGCGCTGTGTGGAAGAACTCCCGCCCAACGTTCGGATCGGAACCGGCAGGATGGCGCGGTGCATCCTGGCGGACCGCGCGTAGCGCCGAACGGCAGGACCGCAAATCGCAATCGCAAGGTAATCCGAACCGGTGCGGTGCATGATGGAACTGAAATCGTAACGGCTGGAACCCGACAATTTGGAGTTGTCACGTCCGGCAATTCTGGATAGGGTGCCACGCCGCGCAAGGAAGTTTTGCGCGCGACCCGGGGGGAGATTCATGCACATTTCGAACGAGGGGCTTCTGGTTGTTTTGTTCGTTGGCCTGGTCGCAGGCTGGCTCGCTGGAAAAATCGTGCGCGGCACCGGCTTTGGCATCATCGGCGATATCCTCGTCGGCATCGCCGGCGCGCTAATTGCCAGCTTCCTGTTCCCAAAGCTTGGAATTGCGATTGGCACCGGGCTCGTGCGGGAGATCATCTATTCGGCAATCGGCGCCGTCCTGCTTTTGCTGGTCGTGAGGCTTCTTCGAGGCGGCGGCCGTTTTTGATGCGGCTGTCGGGCCCTCGCATCGGCGGTAAGGGTCCCTGATTTTGCGCTCTTTGCCGCCGCTTTTTGCCGGCGTTTGGGGAAGCGGGAAACGTTTAGGTTAATGGCGCTTCAATGGACGCTGGCCGTAAAAATCGGTATTATTGCGGTCAGCGCACCCTTTTGCAGGTCGGGCGCGCGACCCCTCGGGAAGAGATCAGAATAGATGGCAGCGGCTCCCGGCGTCCGGCGTTCCGAACTCGGTGAAGCACTGCGCGCCTGCCGCACGGCTTTCATCGGCGTCGGCGTCATGAGTTGCATGATCAACCTGCTCTACCTGACCGGGTCGTTGTTCATGCTGGAGATCTACGACCGGGTGCTGCCGAGCCGCAGCGTCCCGACCCTTGTGGGCCTGATCATTCTGGCCGGCGGATTGTACCTCGCCCAAGGTATTCTCGACCTGATCCGTGGGCGGATCCTCGGCCGCGTCGGCACCTCGATCGACGAAGCGCTGAACGCGCGCGTGTTCGAAACCGTGGTGCGCCTGCCGCTGATCGTGGGCGGGCGCAATGAGGGCCTTCAGCCGTTGCGGGACCTGGACAATGTTCGTTCGTTCCTCGGCAGCATGGGGCCGGGCGCGTTTTTCGACCTGCCGTGGCTGCCATTCTATCTGGCGATCTGTTTTGCGTTCCACGTCCTGATCGGCGTCACCGCGCTGATCGGCGCAGTCATCCTGGTGACGCTGACCGTCCTGACCGAGTATCTGTCGCGTGCGCCGGCGCGCGAGGCGACGGGGCTGGCGGCACGTCGCAACGATCTGGCTGCCGCGAGCCGGCGAAACGCGGAGGTGCTGGTCGCGATGGGAATGGCCGGCCGCCTGGGCAAGCGCTGGAGCGACGCCAATCAGCACTATCTTGAAGGCAACCAGCGCGCCAGCGATGTCGCCGGCGGGCTTGGTGCCGTCGCCAAGGTCATGCGGATGACGTTGCAGTCCGCCGTGCTCGCTGTCGGCGCCTATCTCGTGATTCATCAGGAGGCGACCGCAGGCATCATCATCGCAGGATCGATCCTGAGCGCGCGGGCACTGGCGCCGGTCGACCTTGCCATCGCGCATTGGAAGAGTTTCGTCGCCGCGCGCCAAAGCTGGCACCGGCTTAACCGGCTGCTCGAATCCCTGCCGGCCCGCGCCGTGCCCACCTTGCTGCAAAATCCATCGGAAAAATTGTCGGTCGAAGCCGTCAGCATCGTTCCGCCGGGCGATCAAAGGGTCATCGTCCAGGACGTCACGTTCGCACTCTCGGCCGGAAATGGTCTCGGCGTCATCGGGCCGAGCGGATCGGGCAAATCCTCGCTGGTACGAGCGCTGGTCGGCGTCTGGCTGCCCGCGCGCGGCAAGGTGCGGATCGATGGCGCAGCGCTCGACCAATGGTCACCGGAGGTGCTGGGCCGCCACGTCGGTTACCTGCCGCAGGACGTTGAATTGTTCGCAGGCACGATCGCGCAGAATATCTGCCGTTTCGATCCGGCAGCCACCTCCGAGAGCATCATCGCGGCCGCGAAGGAAGCAAGCGTCCATGAGATGATCATCAAGATGCGGGAGGGCTACGATACCCAGATCGGCGAGCAGGGTGGCGCGCTTTCGGCCGGCCAGGCGCAGCGCGTGGCGCTGGCGAGGGCGCTCTACGGCAACCCCTTCCTGATCGTCCTCGATGAACCGAACTCCAATCTCGATACCGAAGGCGACGAGGCGCTGACCCGCGCCATCCGTGCGGCGCGCGAGCGAGGCGCCATCGTCGTGGTGGTTGCGCACCGGCCGATCGGGATAGAGGCGGTCGATCAGCTGCTTGTGCTGAAGGACGGCCGCATGCAGGCTTTCGGGCCGAAGGAGACGGTGCTGAGCCAGGTGCTGCAGCCGCGCGTGGCCGCGCCTTCCCCGATCAAGATCGTATCCGAAGGAGGGGTCGTCAAATCATGACGGCGGTAGAGGCAAAGCGCACCCGCTATTCGATCCGGCGACACCTGATCGTCGGGCTGGCCGTGGTCGTTCTGCTCGCCGGCGGGCTTGGCGGCTGGGCTTCGACCGCCCAAATCTCCGGCGCGCTGATCGCGCCAGGATCGGTCGTCGTGGAATCCAGTGTCAAGAAGGTCCAGCATCCAACCGGCGGCGTGGTCGGGGAACTGCGGGCCAAGGACGGCGATCTCGTGAAGGCCGGCGACGTGGTGGTGCGGCTCGACGATACCGTCACCAAGGCCAGCCTCGCGATCGTCACCAAAAACCTCGACGGCCTGCTCGCCCGTGCTGCCCGCCTCGAGGCCGAGCAACGCGGCCTCGACAAGATCGCTTTTCCGAAGACGCTCACCAGCCGGGCCGACGATCCCGACGTCAAGACCGTCATGGCCAGCGAGAGCAAGCTGTTCGAAGTCCGCGTCAATGGCAGGATCGGACAAAAGGCGCAATTGCGCGAACGCGTCACCCAGTTGAACGAGGAAATTGCCGGTCTCACCGCCCAGGAGAGGGCTAAAGACCAGGAAATTGCCCTCGTCGAGAAGGAGCTGATCGGCGTTCGCGATCTCTACGAAAAGCACCTCGTGCAGTTGACGCGCCTTACCACGCTCGAGCGCGACATGGCCCGCCTCTCCGGCGAGCGTGCGCAATACGTCGCCGCGCGCGCGCAGGCCAAGGGCAAGATCACCGAAACCGAGCTGCAGATCATCCAGGTCGACAAGGACATGATCAGCGACGTTTCCAAGGACTTGCGCGAAACCAACGACAAGATCGGCGAATTCGTCGAACGCAAGGTCACGGCCGAAGACCAGTTGAGGCGGATCGATATCCGCGCGCCGCAGGACGGCATGGTGCTGCAATCCACGGTGCATACCGTCGGCGGGGTGATCACGGCCGGCGACGCGATCATGCTGATCGTGCCGCAGACCGACGACCTCCAGGTCGAGGCCAAGGTCAACCCGCAGGATATCGACAAGTTGCAGGTCGGCCAGAAGACCCTGCTGCGGCTGTCGGCTTTCAACCAGCGCACCACGCCGGAATTGAATGGTTTCGTCACCCGCGTTTCGCCCGACGTCACGACGGATCAACGCACCGGGCAATCCTATTACACGATCCGCGTCTCGATGCCGCCGGAAGAGGTCGCGCGCCTGGGCGACGTCAAATTGATCCCCGGCATGCCGGTGGAGGCCTTCGTGCAGACCGGCGATCGCACCCTGCTGTCCTACCTGATCAAGCCGCTGAGCGATCAGTTGATGCGGGCGTTCAGGGAGAGGTGACGACGCCTCGCGCCCCCAATCAATATCCGCGTCGTCCCTGCGAACGCAGGGACCCATAACCACAGGCCGTAGCAACCATTAAGTGGCGGGAGCGCTATCCACCCAGGGGGTGCCCCGCGCGACGACGGTGTTGGCGTAGATCAGCAACTTTCTGGCGCAAGCGATGAGAGCAGCGTTATGGGCCTTTCCTCGTGCGATAAGCCGACCATAGAGGCTGATCAAGGCTTTGTTCCACCTGAAGGCGGCGGGGAGCGCGGCGGCATATAGGGAGCGCCGGAGGCGTCCGCGGCCACCGGAGATGTGGCGCTGACCTTTGTGTTTTCCGCTGTCGTCGTCAAAGGGAGCAAGCCCCGCGAGCGCTGATGCCTCTTCGCGGCTGATATAGCCGAGTTCGGGCATACGGATGATCAGCGCAAGCGCGGTGCGCTCACCAATGCCGGGAACGCTCAGCACGAGCTCAAGTCGAGCAGCGAGGTCGTGGTGGGCGCGCAATTGCTTGGCAATGAAGCGTAACATCGCCAGCCGTCGTGCCTTCAGCCTGGCGATGTCGGTGACAACCATGCGTCGCAGCCGAGGCTCACCGATATGTTCGAGCCGGATCTTGAGGCGCGCAATGTCCTCCTCGATCTGTTCGATGAAGGTCAGCAGGTCTGCAAGCTCAGTCAGACGCTGATCTGGCGCGATCCGTGGCTCGTTCATCGTAGTCGCACAGGCCGCAATCAGAACGGCATCGAGCGCATCGTTCTTGGCCCGGCGCAAATGCACCCGGCCAAACGCCTTGACCTGGATCGGCTGCAATACCAGCACGGTTAAGCCCGCGGCTCGCAAATGCTCCACCACGCCGCGCTCATAGCCGCCGGTCGCCTCGATGCCGACCCGGGTGACGCCAGTCCTGGCCAGATTGGCCGCCAGGGCGCGCCATCCGGCCGGGGCGTTGGCAACCTGCCAGCGTTCGGGCCGATCGTGAACCGCGATATCGAGCTTAGCTTTGGACGTATCGATCCCGGCCGTCGTTATGTTAGTCTGTGTCATCTTCCTCGACCCCTGCCTTGTGAAGCGAACCAAGTTGTTCCGGCAACCATCCGGGTCCGATGAAGGTGCTGGCGCGATCTCGCTACGGGGCAGCCAAAAGCGGCTCAGGGCGGGTTCGATCCGATCGCCAGCGGCCTGCCGCGGAATGCACGCCGCGGCAGGCCATTCCTCTCGGAACATCCAGACCATATCTGATTGCGCTATTACAAGGGCGGATTAGCGCAAGCGTAATCCGCCGTTTACCCGCGATAAAATGGCGGGTTACGCCTTCTGCCTTCGTTCGTCGAGCTTCGGCGGACGGGTCGGCTAACCCACCCTACTCTGCGTCCTGAGCGATCATCGGTGCAGGTTTGAGCGGCAGCCCTGGCGCGAATGCGGCGTTACCGGTCGCATCACCCCCACCGTAGTTGTGGGCGGCTTCGTCTACCGCCAAGGCTGCCGAAATCCCTATAGCAAAATTCCGGCGTTCGTTAAGGGGAGATTTGGATGGACCGATCGCATCCCCACTTGCCCGACGGGCAAATCACTTCCGCGCTCCGATGCATTTTCATGAGAGTCCAGCCCCTTTCGCAAAAATTTTCCGCTTTCGCCGTCGGGCAAATCAATTTTAGAACCGCCGCCGTCTCGTGCCCCACAGAGGGGCGTATCGCGATCGTCACGACACGTTGGGCGCGGGATGCGATGGATGTGGCGGCGTCAGGCTCGATTGTTGTCAAGCCGGACGAGAGCGCTGTCGCATACGGCGAAGTCGTGTGGTCCTGACGCCCCGACGCTGGCGTCAAGCCCGCGAGGCGATGATCTTGCGGGCGACGGGGGCAAGAAAGCCCGGTCCCCGGGGAGAGCGCGATATAAGCCGTTAAAACCATTGCGCGGGGAATGCCGGGTGTTTCCGGTGTGACCGTGGTGACTACGCTCGTGTGCTTTGTTTTTATCGCACGCGAGGCTGCGGGCGCATCGTTCGCCCGGCATTCCCTGCGCCCTCTGATTTTCGGGGCGGATGTTTTCGGCATAGCCGGGCGCAATTTGCGTCGCGGAACGCGCAGGTGTGTGTCTTCACGTCAATGCGAGCGCCAGCGAAGCAATCCACTCTTTGTTCCTCGCGGCGCGATCGATTGCATCGCTTACGCTCGCAATGACGATCTGAAACGCCGTTGTGTCCTGGCTGTTTGAAATTTAAATCGTATCACGCATCCACGGCGCGAAGCGCGCCTTTGCCCACCCTGCGGATCTGCACGGGCCGTCGATGACAAGGAACGATCGAATCCTCACCGCGACAAATCCCGCAGCAGCAGATTGAGCGCGGTGGCGGCGAACACATGCATGTTGCCGAGCCGGCCAGCGCTGCCGGTCTCGAGCGTGATCACCGACAACTCGGGCCCGGCCACCGCCATGCACGAGTGCCCGGCCGCGTCGCCGTAGCGATTGCCGGCGGGCCCGGTTGCGCCGGTCTCGGACAAGCCCCAGTCGGTCGAAAAGCGCTGGCGGATCTGGCTCGCAAGCAATTTGGCGTACGGCTCAGAAGCCGAACGGATTCCCTTCATTGCGTCATCGGGAATATCGACGAGGATCCGCCGCGCATCGCGCGTGTAGACGACAGCCCCGCCGAGGAAATAGGCCGATGCACCGGGCACCGCGAGCAGCGCGGCCGAAATCAGGCCCCCGGTTGAGGATTCCGCAACTGCGATGGTCTCGTGCCGCGCGACGAGCCGTTCGGCGATCTTTTCCGCGACCGCAACGAGGTCTTTCATCTGTTTCCAGCTCCTTCGGAACAGCCTTGTGTACGATGGCCGCTCGGGCTCCTGCTTGTCGGCGAGCGCGAAAGCATGAAATTCCCTTTCGCAGGCTCTCTAACACAAGCGGTCGCCTTTGCCGAGTTGCGCTCCCGCTGCTGGCCTGCTTCAATGCAAACCATCCGGGAATGACTGAGCCGGAGAGGAAACAGTGCCATGACGTCACCAGTCGCGGGTGGTGTGGATTGCGACCTGCATCCTGCCGTTCCCCATCTGACGAGCCTGTTGCCTTATCTCAACGATTACTGGCGCGATCAGGTCACCACACGGGGGATGACCGACCTGATTTCGCAATCTTATCCTCCGAATTCGCCGATCTCCGCGCGGCCGGATTGGCGGCCCGCGCAGGGAAAGCCGGGCTCCAGTCTCGCCGATATGCAAGCGCAGGCGCTCGCCCCGTTCGGCGTCAGCTACGGCATTTGTAATCCCTTGTTCGGCGTGCAGATGGTGTTCTCCGAGGACATGGCGGTGGCGTTCTGCCGGGCGCTGAACGACTGGCTTGCGAGGGAGTGGCTCGACAAGGACAGCCGGCTGCGCGGATCGATCGTGATCCCCGTCCAGAACATCGAGAAATCGGTCACAGAGATCGAACGCTGCGCGATGGACGAGCGCTTCGTCCAGGTGCTGATGCTTGTCATGGGCGACATGCCGCTCGGCAAACGCGCCTACTGGCCGATCTATGCCGCGGCCGAACGGCTGGGCCTGCCAATCGGCATCCACGCCGGCAGCGCATATCATAACCCGCCGACATCGGTCGGCTGGGGTTCCTACCACATCGAGGATTATGTCGCTCAGGCGCAGGCCTTTCAGACCCAGTTGACCAGCCTGATCGTCGAAGGCGTGTTCGCACGGCATCCGAACCTGAAGATGGTGATGCTGGAAAGCGGCTTCACCTGGCTGCCCTCTTATCTATGGCGGTTGCACAAGTTCTGGCGCGGCATCCGGATGGAGACGCCGTGGGTGGATCGCCCGCCGATGGAAATTGTGCGCAGCAATATCCGCTTTTCGCTGCAGCCGGTGGACGCTCCGGACGACGGCAAAACATTAATTCGGTTGTTGGATCATATGCAGTCGGACGAATTGCTCCTATTCTCGAGCGACTATCCGCATTGGCAATTCGATGGGGATTTGGCGCTGCCGGAGGGGATCTCGCCGGAGCTGGTCAGGAAGATCATGATCGACAATCCCTATGCGACCTACGGCCGGTTGAAACAGACGGCGATCAAGGAGACGACGCCATGAACATCCAGTTCCGCGACCGCCCGGAGCAGGCTTCATCGGTTCATGCCAAGACCGCGATCGCCGATTGCGATATTCATCCGGCGCGTGCGACCAAAACCGAACTCTATCCGTTTCTCGCCAGGCGCTGGCATGAACACCTCGAAACCTACGACAAGCATCCCTATCAGGGCATGATGGACGGGCCGCCCTATCCGAAGGCGCAGCCCAACGCGTCGCGCCGCGATGCCTATCCGCCGGAAGGCGGCCCGCAGGGTTCCTCGCTCTCCTTCATGCAGCAGCAACATCTGGATCCGAACAATGTGGTGCTCGGCGTGCTCAATCCGCTCGCGACGGGGCAGGGCATCCGCAACCACGAACTGGCCACCGCGATCTGTTCGGCGATCAACGACTGGCAGATCGACAAATGGACCGGCAAGGACAGCCGCCTCAAGGGTTCGATCGTGGTCGCCAATGAGGATGGTGCATCTGCCGCCGCCGAAATCCGCAAGCGCGCAGGCGATGCGAATTTCGTCCAGGTGCTGCTCTTGAGCCGAACGGTCGAGCCGCTCGGTCAGCGCCGCTACTGGCCGATCTATCAGGCCGCCGATGAGGCCGGGCTTCCCGTCGGTGTCCATGCGTTCGGCTTTGGCGGCAATCCGATCACGGCTTCGGGCTGGCCAAGCTTCTACATCGAGGAAATGGTCGGCCACTCGCAATGTCAGCAGGCGGTGCTCTCCAGCCTGATTCTCGAAGGCGTGTTCGAGCGGCACCCGAAGCTGAAGATGATCATGATCGAGGCCGGATTCGGCTGGGCGCCGTCGCTGGCATGGCGGCTCGACAGGAACTGGCAACGGCTGAGGAGCGAGGTGCCGCATGTGAAGCGGCCTCCTTCCGAATATATCCGCGATCACATCTGGTGGACCACGCAGCCGATGGAAGATCCGGAGAGGCGCGACCACCTGTTCGACGTGATCGACTGGGTCGGCTGGGACAAGCTTCTGTTTGCGACCGATTATCCGCATTGGGATTTCGACGAGCCGTCGCGCGTGTTGCCGCCGGGCGTCAGCGACGCCAACCGCGAGGCGTTTTATCTGAACAATGCGATGAAGCTTTACGGACTGGCCGGCAACTAACGTAATGGAAAAGCATGGCGCGTCATGTCGTTGCCTCCGTGGATGAGCTGCCGCCGGGCACGCGAAAATTCCTTGAGATCGACGGGCGCCCGATCGCGATCTTCAATATCAAGGGCGAGTATTTCGGCCTTCTCAACCGTTGCCCGCATCAAGGAGCGGCGCTTTGCGAGGGGTCGCTGATCGGACTGGCGCAATCGTCCGACCCCGGCGAGATCGAATACACGAGGCTCGGCGAAATCATCCGCTGCCCCTGGCACGGCTGGGAGTTCGACATCCGCACCGGCCAATCATATTGCGAGCCGAAGCGCTTTCGCACCCGCGCCTATCCGGTCAATGTCGAACCCGGTACCAGCCTGGTGAAGGGGCCGTATGTGGCGGAGACGCTGAAGGTCTCGGTGGAGAGCGATTACGTCGTGGTGGATCTGTAGATCGTCCCTCGTCACTCTTCCCCTGTCATGGCCGGGCTTGACCCGGCTTGCCCCGGCCATCCATCCTCTTCGCAAAAAGCTTCTTGCGAGGAACATGGATACGCGCGGGTCAAGCCCCCCGTATGACGCCGCGTCGTCGTGGCGGCAAGCGTGAGCGAGAAGCAACGGCGTGAATCGCCCGCTCACTCCGCCCGCAGCGGCAGCCGCAATTCGTTGAGCTTGTGGATCAGCTCGGGCAGGCGGTTCGATCCGGTCTTTTCGCGCAGCCGCCGCAGATGGGTGTAGACCGTGTTCAGGCTCAGCCGTCGCGTGCGGGCGTAGTCGTTGACGGTCGCGCCGGATTGCAGCGCCTGCGCGAGCGCAGCCTCGGCTTCGGTGAGGCCGAACAGGTCGCGAAGCATGCCGATCGCCGCCGCGCCGCGGGCGAGCGGGTCGCGTACGAACACGATGGCAACCGCTTTCGCCGATTGACGGCTGTGCGAGCGGTCGAGCAGGGGACGCACCGAGACCAGATAGGGTTCGCCGCCCGAGCGTCGCGGCACGGTGAAATCAGGAGTAGCCGTCGTTCGCACATCGCCGCCGGCCAGCCGCGCCGCCGCGGCCAGGGCCGACTGGAGCCGCTCGCGCGCCTCGCTGACGGCGAACTCGATTCCACCCTTGCGCAGCCGCAGTCCGTCATCGCGGCGAGCGATGGCATGGAAACCCTCGTTGGCGAACAGCACGGCGCCGTCGGCGCCGAGCAGGGCGACACCATCGGCCAGCCAGTCCAGCGCGCTCTCCAGGGCGTGGCTGGCAGCAGTTGCCCCCTTGAGCCGGCGCGCCACGTCAAAGGCCTGGCTGATATGCGGCAACAGACGCCGCATCAGGCCGATCTCGCCGTTGCCGACATGCCCCTGTCTTGCGGAGCGCTGCACGGAAATCACGGCAAGCTCCTGTGCCGAGCTCGCAACGATGCCGGAAATGAAAAAGCGCAGGTCGTAACGCCGCAGGAACTCGGCATAGAACGGCGAACGCGCCATCGCGTCGGCGTCGAGAATGGCGTAGTCGTGAGAGATGTCGCCGATCTTTGCCGTAAGGTCCGACAGCATCCGCACGTTCAGTGCAGCGTATTGATCGAGATACTCCATCTCGGCTACGGTCGGCAGTCCCTGCGAGATGAATTCGCGATGCCGCCGGGTCTGCCCGTCGATGACCTCCAGGGTCCCGCCGACGCCGCCGATCGAGCAAGTCATCAGTTCGATCGCGCGCGGCCACAGCGCAGCATCCAGCCCGGCCGCGTGGATTGCCTCCACCGTGGCGAAAATGTCCCCTTGCATCGGTGACGCGCCCTCTTGGTGAAGACACCGAGGCTTCACCGCTGCCGGTCAGCATAACCGCCCCACCCCCGGATCACAATTCAAGATCGTGACCTGTCTTCGCGCAACCTTGGTCCTCTGTCGTCATCTGATTTGGTGACACGAGGCGAATGTTTTTGACGGCGCGGCGTTGGGGCCCCCGATGGATGGTAGTAGCTCGATGACCGCAATCATCGTCAATCGCTCCGGCATCATCAGTACTGGTGACGCGCGAGGGCAAGGCAAAGCGGAAATTGCCCGGTGATCGCCGGAGGGGCCGGTTGAGTCGAACGATCGCTGGAAGCGACGCGCAAACCAGGGGCGTGGCGGCGGCGGAAATAGGGACAGGGGGTTTTGAAATGTTGAAGAATATGATTGGGACAGGGCGCGGGACAGGGCAAGGAGCTCGGTCAGGCGCGCTCCGTTCAGGAACAATTCGCGCGATCGGCCGCTACTTCGTAGCGGCGATTGGAGCTTCGTTCGCTCTTTCTGGCGCTGCGATGGCAGACATAGGTCCCGGACTTTACCGGGCGGTAGGCGGCGCGGGGCTCGAACGAGACGTCTGCTGGCAGGTTCAGCATTTTTCAGATGGAGGCTGGGTAAGCGGCAAGCCTTTGTCAGGTGCCGACCTCGTCAATTTGGCCCAACGTAGCAAAGTTGTCGTTTTCACGGGAAGTGAAGGAGACCCCAATGTCGTTCTCATGCGAAAACTCGATGAGAGACACCACCTTATTGCCAGAATTATAGCCGTCCCTTGTCCCCCGCCGGCGCCCGCAACCAGCGCGCCGCTGCCGACGGTCTCGCGGCTTCAAGTAAACACCTTCGTTTTCCCGATCTTCGGCCCGCAGCCCGGCGCGGTGATCGGACTCCAGATCATCAAGGTCACCGGCGATGGTCACTTCGTGGAGCGGTTGGTATCCACCGATCAGATCACCAACACGTTCGACCCGCGAAAAGACCCGGTCGGCGGCGGCTTGCTGCTCGGCTACGGGTTCAACCTGAGCAACAACATCGGATTCATGCCGTTCCTCTCGGTCGACTTCCCGAACATCTCGGTCAAGCAGACCTTCGCCAACGGCAGTTTCCTCGGCACCGCCAGCGGGGTCTCCGGCACGGCAGGTATCAAGGTCGGCCCGCAGTTCAACGATGTCTGGCTGTACGGCATTGCCGGCGTCAGCGCGCTGGGCGAAGCGTTGAAGGTGAACTTCCTCCCCGTAACGAGTTCGACCGACACCATCGTTCCCGGTGCAACCGTCGGCGCCGGCATCGCCTACAAGCTGCCGAACCTGCCGAACGTGTCGCTGTTTGCGGAATACCAGCACACCTGGTGGCGGGACGGTAAGTTCAACACGCCAGCAGCCTCGCCGTTGTTCGACTACTCGTTCGGCCGCCAGGACGACGTGGTGAAGCTCGGCTTCACGGTGTCGCTGGGTGCTACGTCCCCGACGGCAGTACCGTCTTATCCGGTGAAGGCTTTGCCGAAATAGATCGGTATCGGCCTCGAATGTCATTGCGAGGAGCAAAGCGACGAAGCAATCCAGAACTCCTTCTCCGGTGAAGTGCTGGATTGCTTCGCTAACGCTCGCAATGACGGGTCTGGGTTGGTCGTCGCGGGGTGTCATTGCGAGGAGCCACCGGGTCTCGCCTTCGGCGAGCCCGGTGGCAGGCTCCAGCGACGAAGCAATGCAGTCTTTTCGTCATTCCGGGGCTCGCGAAGCGAGAGCCCGGAATCCATACTCACGATGGTGGTTATAGATTCCGGGCTCGCCGCTGTCGCGGCGCCCCGGAATGACGGGCACTGGATCGCTTCGCGGAGCCTGTCATGTCATCGAGCCGCGCCTTGCGCGGACCCGTTGGCTCGCGATGACGGCGGCAGGTCTACCTGATCGGCGGCGCGTACTGGATTCCCCCGGCGCTCCAGAGCTGGTTCAATCCGCGCGGAATCTTCAGTTTCGATCCGGCGCCGACATTGCGCTCGTAGACTTCGCCGTAATTGCCGACGTGCCTGATGATGCGGGCGGCCCAGTCCTTGGTCAGCCCAAGCTGTTCGCCGTAATTGCCTTCGGTTCCGACCAACCGCATCACGTCCGGCTTCTTCGATTTCAGCGCCTCGTCGATGTTCTCCGAGGTGACACCGAGTTCCTCGGCATTGATCATCGCATACAGCGTCCACTTGACGATCAGCATCCAGTCGTCGTCGCGCTGCCGGACGACTGGCGCCAGCGGCTCTTTCGAGATGACATCCGGCAGGATGACGTGATCGTCCGGCTTGCCGAGGTTCAGGCGCAACGCATGGAGCTGGGAGACGTCGGCGGTCAGCGTATCGCATTGCCCGGAATCATAGGCTTTGACGACCTCGTCGAGCTTGCCGAATTTCTTCTCCTCGAACTTCATGTTGTTGGTACGGAAATAGTCGGCGAGGTTGAGCAGCGTCGTGGTTGCTGCCTGGACGCAGACCTTGCTGCCATTGAGATCGAGCGCGGAATCGATGTTTCGCGCCCTCGGAACCATGAAGCCCTGGCCGTCGTAATAAGCCACGGCAGGAAAATAGAGGTCGTAGGAGGTCTCGCGCGACATGCTCCAGGTCGAGTTGCGCGAGAGGATATCCACCCTGCGGTTCTGCAACTCCTTGAAGCGCTCGCTGGCATCGAGCGGAACGAACTTGATCTTTTTCGGATCGTCGAAGATGGCGGCTGCGACCGCGCGGCAGAAGTCGACGTCGAAGCCGGTCCAGTTGCCCTTGTCGTCGGGCGCCGAGAAGCCGGGCAGTCCGGTGTTGACGCCGCACAGCACCTCGCCGCGCCGGATCGTCCGCTTCAGGGTACGCGTGTCATAAAGCTCATAGGCCGCAGCAATAGCCGCGACCGCCACTGCGACCGCCAGCCCAATCAGGAGGCCGCCTCGGAATGTCCGCATCATCTGTGTCTCACCAATTTCGCGAAGTGGGGGCGGCTTTGTTTGTTGCGGTCAGAGTTCCGGCTTCTGCCGCACCACCACCTTGGTGCCGACGGGAACGCGGTCGTAAAGATCGGCTACGTCGGCGTTGACCAATCGGAAACAGCCCGACGACACCTTGGTGCCGATCGTATCCGGACGGTTGGTGCCGTGGATGCGGTAGACCGTGGTACCGAGATACATCGCCCGCGCGCCGAGCGGATTGCCGGGTCCGCCGGCCATGAAGCGAGGCAGATAAGGCTGCCGCTCGATCATCTCCGGCGGCGGCGTCCAGTCCGGCCATTCCGCCTTGCGCGTGATGTTGAGCAATCCCTGCCACTGGAAGCCGTCGCGGCCGACGCCGATGCCGTAGCGTATCGCCCGGCCGCCGGGCTGAACGAGATAGAGGTGACGTTCGGACGTGGAGATGATGATGGTGCCCGGCGCTTCAGTTGTCCGGAAAAACACCGCCTGCTTGCGCCATTCCGGATCAAGCTGCAGGGAATCGTCGGGCATGAGACCCGGCTGGTCGCCGACGTCGGGTTGCTGAGCGAAGCTGTGCGAGACCGAAAGCATCAGCCCGGCTGTCGCCATCAACGCCCAGATCAGGTGCCGAAATTTGGCCATTCAAGCTTCTCCTTTTGGCGCGGTTGTCTGGCACGGCGGCCCGCAATTGACCGCCCCACATCGCGGTTCCATCAAATCCCAGGGGCGGCACGATGGCAAGCAAGCCTAAAATGCCGGTGAAATCCATTCGTTTATTGCCGGTAACGCGGTAGCCGGGAAACATCGGCCTTATTTAGGCACAAGCCATAACCTCAAGACGAATGAAATGACGGCCACCGTCCCGACGCCGGCGAGCCAAAGGGCCGCAAACCACAGCAGGCGCTGCGCCAGCGGCGGCTGTTTGGGTCCGCAAGCCATCAATGATAACCGCTTTCCGGTCGAACCTTGCCGCGGAACACCCAGTAGGCCCACGCTGTGTACGCCAGTATGAGCGGTATCAGCACGGCAACGCCGAACAGCATGAAGACCTGGCTGCTCTCGGGCGAAGCGGCCTGCCAGATAGTGACGCTCTGCGGCACGATATAGGGGTACATGCTGATGCCGAGCCCGGCGTAAGACAGCGCGAACAATGCAAGCGACAGGAAGAACGGCCGATAATCCTGTCTGCTGACGAGGCTGCGCAGCAGCATCACGGTCACTGCCGCGACCGCAATCGGTACCGGCGCCGTCAGAATGACATTAGGCCAGGCAAACCAGCGCCGGGCGTACTGGACATCGAGGAATGGTGTGGCGATGCTGACAGCGCCGATCGCACCCAGCATTGCGAACAGCAGAAACCAGCTCAGGTTATAGGCCCTGTCGCGAACTTCGCCTTCCGTCTTCATCACCAGCCACGTCGCGCCCAACAGGGCGTAACCGATCACGAGCGCCAGCCCGGTCAGGATACTGAACGGCGTCAACCAATCCCACCATCCGCCGGCATAATGTCGACCCTCGACATGAATGCCCTGCAAGATGGCGCCAAGCGCAATTCCTTGCGCCAGCGTTGCCAGCAACGATCCGCCGGCAAACGCGAAGTCCCAGCGATTTCGTTCGCTTCGCGTTGTCCGCCAGCGGAACTCGAACGCAACGCCGCGGAAGATCAAGCCGACCAGCATGGCGATGACAGGTGTGTACAGCGCCGGCATCAAAATCGAGTAGGCCAGCGGAAACGCCGCCATCAAGCCGCCGCCACCGAGTACCAGCCAGGTTTCATTGCCGTCCCATACCGGCGCCACGCTGTTCATGATCACGTCACGGTCTGTCTTATTTGGAAACAGCGGAAACAAGATGCCGAGTCCGAGATCGAAACCGTCCATTACCACATAGACGAAGACGGCGAAGGCGATGATGAACGCCCAGATCGTCGCGATGTCGATGGCAGCATTCATCCGGCGGCTCCTCTGGCCGAAGCTGCGGCGGCAGCGGGCGTAATGCCGGCGGCGCGTGCCGGTATATCGGCTCGTGGTCCCTGCTCGCCGTGATGCGGCGGCTTGCTCATCAATCGCAGAATGTAGATCACCCCGGTCGAGAATACGGTGAAATACACGATGACAAAGGCAACCAGCGAAGAGGCGACCGCGGGCGCGGCCAGCGGCGACACCGACTCGGCCGTTCGCAACAGGCCAAATATCGTAAAAGGCTGCCTTCCGGTCTCGGTCGTGAACCAGCCCGCGAGCACGGCAACAAAGCCGGCTGGCCCCATCGCCATCGCAAGCAGAAGCAGCAAGCGGGACTGGTACAGCTTGCCGCGCCAGCGTTCGCACAGGCTGAAGAGGCCGAGCCCCATGATCAGAAATCCCAGTCCGACCATGATCCGAAACGACCAGAATATGACGGGAACCGGCGGCCAGTTTTGGCGCGGCACGGTGTCGAGGCCGTCAAGCGGCGCGTCGATGTCGTGTTTGAGGATCAACGAAGATAGTTTGGGAATTTCGATCGCGAACCTGACTTTGCCCGCAGCCTGATCCGGCAGGCCGAACAGGATGAGTGGCGCTCCCTCCTTGTGGCTTTGGAAGTGGCCCTCCATCGCCATCACCTTGGCGGGCTGGTGCGCAAGCGTGTTAAGGCCGTGCTGGTCGCCCGCAAGAATCTGGATCGGCGCCACCAGCGTGGCCATCCACATCGCCATCGAGAACATCACCCGCGGACCCGCCAGATGGGAATCGCGCCTGAGGTGGAATGCTCCGACGGCGCCGACCACGAGTGCCGTCGTGAGGTAGGCCGCCAGCACCATGTGCACGAGGCGGTAGGGGAATGACGGGTTGAAAATCACGTTCAGCCAACTTGCCGCGACGAACTGCCCTTCCGCATTGACGGCATAACCGGCGGGCGTCTGCATCCAGGAATTGGCGGAGAGGATCCAGAACGCAGAAATGAGCGTGCCGATTGCGACCATCACCGTCGCCATGAAATGCAGGCGGTGGCCGACCCGCTGGAGGCCGAACAGCATGACGCCGAGAAATCCCGCCTCCAGAAAGAACGCCGTCAGCACTTCATAGGCCATCAAGGGACCGACGATGGGGCCGGCCTTGTCGGAGAAGACCGACCAGTTGGTGCCGAACTGATAGGACATCACGATGCCCGACACGACACCCATGCCGAAGGCGACAGCGAAAATCTTCAGCCAGTAATTGAACAGGTTGATGAAAACTTCGCGAGCGGTCCACAGCCACAGCGCTTCGAGTACGGCCAGATAGCTGGCCAGGCCGATCGAAAAAGCGGGGAACACGATGTGGAACGACATCGTGAAGGCAAACTGCGCCCGGGCCAGAACCCCGGCATCCCAGCCCTCGAACATGACTGCCATCCGTCCTCACTGCTATGGAACGGATTTTATCACGTCGAGGGACAGGGCGGTACCGTCATGTCGGCGCTCGCCTGCGCGGCCGGACGGGCCCTCGGCTCTTTTTGAATAGAACCGAGGCTCCTATCCCGCGGTTTGATGCGCTTTCTTCAGGCGACCCGCTGCAAAAACCTTGCTCGAAAAAGCGCCTCAGCTGTTAGCGTTCAGCAGGCGCGCGATGGTGCGATCGATTTGTTCGTACTGGCCCTCGCCATCGTGTTGGAACACGATCCTTCCGTTCTGATCGACGATGTACTGTGCTGGCCAATAGTGGTTGCCGTAGGCATCCCAGGTCCGCGAATCGTTGTCTTGCGCGACCGGATAGGTGATGCCGTGACGCTTCAGCGCCGCCTGCACATTGGCGGCCGACCGTTCGAATGGGAACTCCGGCGTATGAACGCCGACGACGACGAGACCGCGATCCCTGTACTTCGCATAGAGCTGCGTGACATGGGGCAGGGCGTTGACGCAGTTGACGCAGCCATAGGTCCAGAAATCGACGAGCACCACCTTGCCACGCAGGCTCGCCATGCTGAGCGGTGCGGAATTGAACCAGTTGCTGATGCCGACGAAGTTCGGCGCATTGCCCTGCAATGCGGCGACCGCAAAGGGCGCAGTCGGCTCGCGCCCGACCTCGCCACCGATGCCGGCGCCCACGGCGCCGACCAGGCAAAGGGCAATCATCGATGCGGATGTGGCAAGCGATCGTATCTTCATGGATGTCTCCTTGTCGTAAAAGCTAGAGGCCGATTTGGCCGTTCGGGTAGAAAGCCGTCAGCCACGCCACGATCAGCGTGTCGTACTGAAAATAAGATGCGATGGCGAAAGCGATCACGACGATGCCGAACCCCTGCTGCAGCCTCGGCGAAATTCGTGCGATGCCGCGCACGCGGGTCGTCACGGCCTGACCGCCATAGGCAATCGCCAACATCGGGATGGCGGCGCCGATCGCGTACACCACGAGAAGGGCGCTCGCCCACGCGTTATCCCTTGACGTGGCTATGATGGTCAGGATCGAACCGAGCACCGGACCGGCGCAAGGACTCCAGACCAGCCCCAGCGTCGTTCCAAGCACAAAGCCGCCGAGATTGCCTTGGTGGGACGTGGTGGCGCCTGCCGGCATGCCGCGAAAGAGTCCGCCAGCCCGGATCGCAAGCCGCTCAAATGAAGACGGCCAGACCATCAAAAATCCGAATCCGAGCAACAGGACAGAAGCGGCGCTTCGCAGCACATCGGGATCGAAATCGAAAATGCGGGTGATGGCGCTCAGGAACAAGGCGACGGCGGAAAACGACAGGACAAATCCGAGCGCAATCAATGCCGGCCGCATGCTTCCGGTTTGTCCTACCGATGCGCCGAGCAATATCGGCAGCATTGGAAGCGTGCAGGGCGCCGCCACAGTGACCATCCCCGCGGCCAAGGCAAGAACAAGGTCGAGCATTGAACGGGACCCTCGAACAACCGTGACGTGGTCTGACCCACCCGCGCTGAGTCGTATTTCGGCAGGCGTGCGCGAAGCGTTACGCCGCGCGCGTCACGTGTTCGTGAGGCTTTCGAGGCTGGAGCATGAAAAGTGGAAACCGGTTTTCCCTCGCGACAAACGCGAAACGCGTTTGCGGGGAGATCATGCTCAAACAAAGGGATGAGATCATGATGCGATTCCACTTAATGGCATCGTGATCCAGTCGCAGGGTCCCCCATGCAAAACGACCCGGGAAGGTTGTCCCTTCCGGGTCGAGGCGGGTCTTTTTCGGGAGGAGGCCGTCGATTAACTATAAGCGATCACCGATGTACTTGGCGCTTCACGCGGCCAGACTGTCCACGCCGGCTACCCTCAACAGATCGGCGAGTTGCTTGCGCGCGTAGAACATCCGGGTCTTCACCGTGCTCTGCGGAATTCCGATGATCTGGCCAACCTCCTCCACCGATTTCTCATGATAGTAAACGAGGTTGATGATTTCGCGGTGCGCCGGAGACAGTTTGGCGATACAGGCGCGCAAAATGGCGCTGGTGGTGGTGCGATGCAGCGAGTCCTCGGGCGTGTCGGCCTCATCGGCGATCTCAAGCATCTCTTCCTGGTCGATGTCCTCGTGCCGGCGCTGGCGAAGCGCGGTCAGGGCCTTGAAACGCGCAATCGACAACAGCCAGGTGGAGACCTGAGAGCGTCCTTCAAATTGCCTGGCGGTGCGCCAGACGTCGAGGAATACCTGGCTCGTCAAATCCTCGGCCATGCCGACGTCGCGCACGATGCGCATAATGAAACGATAAACCCGCACATTATGACGGGAGTAAAAGATATGCATCGCGTTCCGGCCACCGTCGGCGATACTTTCAAGAAGCATCTCATCCGAGGTCGCCTGAGCGGCGACGATACCCTGTCGAGCGGCGTCATTGATGGCTGCGACGTTCGGCATTGACGATCTCCCAGTTCGCCGTTTGGCGGCGTTCGTTGGGAAAATTGTTAGTTAGCGACGGTTTCGGGACGTCTGCACGCAAACGAAGAAATGGTTTCTTGCGCGGGAGAATTGTTTCGCCGGAGCTTCGGCGACGAAACATTTCGGACAAAAAACCGAACGATTTCAAATGGATAAATTTAGGGTTGTGGAATGGGCTGAAACCGGGAGCGGAACGGAACAAATCCGGTCCCTTTCGCCCCTTTGGGCGGTCCTGCCGGCCAGTTCCCGATCCGTTGCGGTTGGGGGGCAGACGCGCTTTCTATGCGACGAAATCAGCGACAGCTGGAATTCGCGGCGACGGGATCGAGCGTAACGATCAAGGCGACGCGCGGCCCGGCCTTTTGTGATCGCTCGGCCATGCTCGCGGCGGTGCGGCGTTTGCCAACGACGCCTGTAACCGTGAGTCGAAATCCCCAGCGGAGCGATCGGCGCAGGCAAGTGTTATCCTGCCGTCATCCCGCCGTGACACGGCCCGCTTGCCTCGAACGGCTGCGCTTACGCCTTGTCGCCGGAGGGCGAGAACAGATATCCGCCGCCCCTGATGGTTCTGATCACCGCCGGCTTGGTGGGGTCGCTCTCGATTTTGCGCCGAATTCGCATGATCCTCAGGTCGACAGCCCGATCGAAGGCTTCGCTGTCTCGCGCATTGGCGAGTTCCAGCAGACGCTCGCGCGAGAGCACGCGCTTGGGGTTTGCGGCGAACACCTTGAGCAGCCCGAATTCGGAAGCGGTCAGCGGATGCTCGTTGCCCTCGTCGTCACGCAACGCCTGCGCTTCCAGATCGAGCCATTTGGTGCCGAACCGCACCAGTGGATCTTTCGCGTTGGATCTCGCCCCGCCAATCTCCAGGGCCGAGGGCTGGGCACGGACTGGCGAGCTGCGCCGCAGTACGGAGCGAATTCGAGCCATCAACTCACGCAATTCGCAGGGCTTTGCGACGTAATCGTCGGCTCCAATTTCAAGGCCGACGACCCGATCGATCGGACTTGCCGTGGCGGTCAGCATGATGACCGGGACATTGGTGCGGCTCTTCAGGTCGCGGATGATGGAGAGGCCGTCCTCTTCCGGCATGTTGAGGTCGAGGACGACGAGATCGGGCAGCGTTGTTTCGATCGCCTTGCGCAGGCTGGCGCCGCCGTCGCAAAGCGTTACCGAAAAGCCGTGCATCTTGAGATAGTCGCCGACCATCTCACGGGCCGGCGCCTCGTCGTCGACAATAACTATGTGCTGACTTTGGCTCATGCGTCTGCCATCGGCAATGTGATAGTGAAAGTCGCGCCCTGTCCGGGTCCGGCGCTTTCGGCGAGCACGTCGCCGCCATGCATGTCGACGATGCGCTTGACGATCGACAAGCCCAGTCCAGTCGAGCTTTCACCTGCCGTGGGCTTGGCGGAAAGCCGCTGGAAACGCCCGAACAGGCGGCTGAGATCTTCAGGCGACAGGCCTGCCCCCTCATCGGCGACGCGGATCAGTGTCTTCTTTCTCTCGTTGCTGACAAGCACCGAAATCCTGCCGCCGATCGGGCTGTATTTGATCGCATTGCTGATGAGATTGTCGATCGCTTCCCGTATCCTGTCCGCGTCGCACATGGTGACGACATTGGTCGGGGCCGAAACCGCAATGGACTGCTGCTTGTTGACGGCCAGCGGCTGATTGGCATCGGCGACTTCGCCCACCAGCGCGGCTAGGTCGACCGCCTCGCGGCGTATCGAGATGTCGAAGGCGTCGGCCATCGCATCCGAAATCAGATGATCGACCATCGAAGTCAGCCGCTTGGTCGCATCGCGGATGTGCTCGACCTGGGCGGTGATGCCCTCCCGGGAAGATCCGGCGGCGATCAGTTCGGTCAGCATTTCGGTGCGACCCAGGATTACGCCCAGCGGATTCTTGAGGTCGTGGGCGACGGTGCCGAGAATCTCGTTCTTGAAGCCGTTGGCACGCTGCAAGCGCAGCCATTGCGCCGACAGCCTGCGGTTGGCCTGCATCAGCGCGCGGGTACGCTGGGCAACGCGATCCTCGAGCTGCGTATTGGCCTCGTGCAGCTGCTGATAAAGGATAACGTTGTCGAAGGCGATCGACAGGCGGCTGCCGAATATCTCGACCAGCGCCCGATCGGTCTCCGACAGCTGGCGCTCGGCCTGCAGCAGAACCACGACCTCGCGTCCGCTGCCGGTGCGAACGTAGAGAACCGTACGCTGATCGACAAATTCGTGCTTGCGCCGCCTGAAGGCGGCCTCGACCATCGATCGCAGTGCGGGGTCAAGCGCCCTGGAGCCGGAGACGCCGATGAAGCGGCTGTAGCAGCCGGAGCCGGCCAGCACCGAAAAATCATCGCCCACGGCGCCACCGTCGCGCAGCACCAGGATGCCGGCGCAATCGACGTTGAGGAGGGAGGCGATCTGCGTCAGAACGCCTTCGGCCAGCCGCTGCATCGATCTGAAATCGTACAGGGTCGAGGCAGCGTCGATGATGATTTCGAGCCCGCGCCGGGTCTGGACCATGCGCTCGAGCTGCTGATAGCTGCGCAACGCCGCGGTGAGCGAAGTAAACAGCTTGTCGGCGGTCAGCTCGGTCTTCGCCTTGTAATCGTTGATGTCGTATTGAACGATCACGCGACGTTCGGGTGCCTGTCCGGGTTGACCGGTGCGAAGGATGATGCGAACCGTTTCGTTCCTGAGGTCGTTGCGGATGTATTCGACGAGGTCGAGGCCGGCCGCGTCGGTTTCCATGATGACGTCGAGCAGGACGGCAGCGACGTTGGCATGCGCGCGCATCAGCTCCCGTCCCTCGGCGGCGGAATATGCCGAGAGGATTTCAAGACCCTGTCCGTTGAGCACATAATCGCTCAGCGCAAAGCGGGTACCCTCGTGCACGGCCTGATCGTCGTCGATGACCGCGATTTTCCACTTGCGCGCGGTCAAAGTCTCCGGCGCGGTGCCGGAATCGTCGATCAGGTGGAGGACATCGTCCGATTCGGCCATGAAGGTGTCCCGTCGCGTTCTTGTTCTTCGGCTTCCTGGCTGCCACCCTTGGCAGTCCTGGGCATGATAATTCGAAATGTGGTGCCTTGTCCTAGCCTTGAATCCAGCATCATGCGCCCGCCAAGCTGCTGGGTGACGAGATTATAGACGATGTGCAGGCCTAGCCCGGTACCTCCCTCGTTGCGACGGGTGGTAAAGAACGGGTCGAACGCCTGCCGCTGCACGTCGGGCGTCATCCCGGCGCCATTGTCGGAGAAAATGATCTCCACGTCATCGCTGCCGCGCGGCTTGGCCGATATCGCGATTGCTCCGGAGCGGCCGTCGGGGAATGCGTGATAGGCGGCGTTGAGGAACAGATTGGTCAGGATCTGGCCATAGGCGCCCGGATAGCCGTCGATGACCAGGCCCTCGGGAACCTCGACCGAGAGGGTGATGGAAGCCTTCTTCAGGGCGGGGCGCAGGCTGGCGATGATCTGATCGGTCGCCTCGCTGAGGCTGAACAACCGGCGTTCGGCATGCGAGCGGTCCACAGCGACCTGCTTGAACGATTGGATCAGCTCGCCGGCGCGATGCAGGTTGCCCACGAGTTGCTGGGCAGCGTCGCGCGAGGTCCGGACGAAGTCCTCAAGCTGCGATCGTCGCAGGCCCGTTTCCGAGCGCAACTCGGCTTCGAACATCTCGGTGCGGCGCGCAAAACTGGAGGCGACCGTGAGGCTGATGCCGATCGGGTTGTTCACCTCGTGTGCGACGCCCGCGACCAGGCCGCCGAGCGCCGCCAGCCGCTCGGCGTCGATCAGGTTTTGCTGGGCGGCATTCAACTCGTGCAGCGCGGTCTCGGCCTTCTCCTTGGATGCACGCAGTTCGTCCTCGGTCTTTCGCTTGGCGATGGCGTTTTCGCGGAAAACCTCCACCGCGCGCGCCATCTCGCCGACCTCGTCGTTGGCGCTGGTGCCCAGGACGCGCCGGTTGTATTCGCCGGACGTGATCGCCTGCATCGCTGTCATGATCTGCTGCAAGGGCAGCCGGATCGAAAGTGCGATCAATACCCCCGCGGTGATGATGATTCCGAGAAAGATCACGGCGATCGACAACACCTTGCGGGATATATCGGCCAATGTCTGATCGAACGTTTCCTGCGCCACCTGCTCTCGCTGCCGCATTCTGGCCGACAATTCGTCGATGGCACTACTCGCGTCGGCCTGGCTCGCGTCGATGGCGTTGCGCAACAATTCGGTACGGCTGGTGAGCTGCTCCGACAATTTGGCAAGGCCGGTGCGCAGCGCCATCGTCCGCGCATTCAAACGCTGCAGCGCCATGCGCTGCAGATCGTTGTCGGCCAGGTCCGCCATGACGGGAATGGTCTTTTCGATCGTCTCGGTGTTGCGGCGGGCATCCTCGGCCGAGGCGGTTGCCAATGAGAGGTAATAGGCGTTGGCGGCGACCAGCATCGCGGTAAAGGCTTCGCGGGATTTTCCAAGCGACGGCCAGATCAGGGCGTCGCGGTGTCCCGTCGCACCCTCGATGATCGAATAGAGCCCCGCCATGTCCCTCGCGGGAGCCAGGACTTCTTCCTCGTAAGTCTTCGTGATCGTGGTCTGGACACGACGCAATTCGCTGAAACCGTTGAGGAAGCGTTCGGTGACGCTTTCCAGCTGCTGCACCGATCCCGATAGCGTGGGGTCGGTCGCGGCGCGCGCAGTGAGAGTGCCGAGAACGACCTCGCGCAAGTGCGAGATCTCGGCGAACAGCTCCGGGCTGGGCTGGTTGATGTAGCGATGGATCAGGTTCTGCAGGCGGCCGGTTTCGCTCTCCAGGCGGGTCAGGATCTTGTCCGACTCCCGCATTTGCCGCACATCATCCCAGGCCGAGCCAAGCACCTGAACGCCGTTCCAGATCAGCGCAACGAGCACAACCACGACTGCGGAGTTCAACGCTGCGATCGACAGGATACGCCAGCGGATCGGCACCGCGCGCACCAGTCCGACGAGGCGCGAATGGCCGCGCGCAGCGAGGCTCCCCGGCCGGCCCGCAGCTTCGTCCTGCTCGCGCGGTTCCGGGCCCAATTCAGTTCACCTTGCGAATTCGTTCGATCAGCTCTGCGGCCGCGGGGTCGCTTCTCGCCTTGGCGTAAATTGGCGTCATCGCGGCTTCAAAGGGCTTGCGATCGATATCGGTTACGATCGTCACGCCCGCATCCTCGGCTTGCCGGCGCGATTTCTCCTCCAGATCCTTCCACCTTTCGCGCATGAAGCGGCTCGACTGCAAGGCGGCCTCGCGGAAGATCTTCCGATCCTCCGCCGACAGGCTCTCCCACGCCTTGCGCGACATCACCAGCACCTCGGGTCCCATCGTGTGTTCGGTCAAGGTGTAGAAGCCGGCATATTTATAATGATCGGTGGTGACGAAGGACGGCCAATTGTTTTCCGCGCCATCGATCAACCTGGTGGCAAGCGCGGTGCGAACTTGTCCGTAGGGCAGCTCGATCGGCTCCGCGCCGAGCGCCCTCATCATGTCGGACATCAGTTGGGATTGCTGCACACGGATCCGCAGGCCCTTCATGTCGGCCACGGATCGGACCGGCCTGACGCTGTTGTAGATCGACCTCGCGCCGGAATCATAGAAAGTCAGGCCGACAAAGCCGAACGGCTCAAAACTGTCGAGGATTTCCTCGCCGATCGGGCCATCCAGCACCTTCTGCAAATGCTCGATGGAACGGAACAGAAACGGCATCGCCAGTACGTTCATTGCTGGCACGAAGGTGCCGATCAGCGCCACATTGGTGCGATTGAGATCGATGGCGCCGGCACGCGTCTGTTCGATCGTCTCCTTTTCCTCGCCGAGCTGACGTGAATGAAAGATGCGGATCTTCAGCCGGCCGTCGGTCTTTTCCTCGATCAGGCCGCCCATGAAGCGCATCGCCTGTACGGTCGGATAATCCTCATTCTGGGTATCGGCCGCGCGGAATTCGCGCGCAGCCGCGCTCGCCGAGACTGCCGCAAGCAACAGCGCAACGACGAGTACCACGGTCCGCGAGATTTCGGCGCCGCTGTACACGAACAATCTGTTCCCCTTCCAGAAGAAGTCTATCGCCGGAGGAAAAGGTTCAAAACAATTCGTCCGGGCAAAATCGTTAACCGCCGCGTCGTCGGCGCCTTGTTGCGCCCTTGTCGACTTGTTGATGTGACCGGCGTTCGACGCTTGCTGAAGCTTGCCCATTTATTCAGCAATTTTATCCCTCTGTATGCAATGGCTTTTTACGCCTCAGCCGGCGAGTGTCCCGCAAAGCCCTCCATATCCGGAGCTAAATCAGAGGTTTAGGCGCGAGGTAAGGTTTCGTTAAGATTTGGCACAAACCTTGCGAAGTCTGCTCCCAAAGGCCCGTTCCGAGGCGTTGGAGCATCCCATGAAGCGTCGCGATTTTCTCAAGTCGGTCTCCACCATCGCCGCTGGCGCCGTCATGCCGGCACCGGCGATCTGGTCCCCGGCCAGAGCAGACGGCCGCTCGGAAACGCTCCTGCTCGTCACCGAAGGGGGCCCCAACAATCTCGACATCCACGGTGTCGGCACCAACCGTCCCGGCTACGAGACGTTGTGGAATTGCTACGACCGGCTGATCACTCATGAAACGAGGACGCTGCCTGACGGTACGCTGTCCTATGATCGCGACAAATTCAAAGGCGAACTCGCCGAGGACATGAACATCGGCGACATGTCGGTCACCTTCAGGCTTAAGAAGAACGCGAAATTCCACGACGGTGCGCCGGTCACGGCAAAGGACGTCAAGTGGTCGCTCGACCGTGCGGTAACGGTTGGCGGTTTCCCGACCGTGCAGATGAAGGCCGGCTCGCTGACCGACAAGGAACAGTTCGTCGTCATCGACGACAGCACGGTGCGCGTCGACTTCACCAAGAAAGATCGGCTGACCATTCCCGATCTCGCGGTGATCGTGCCGGGTATCTACAATTCCGAACTCCTGAAAAAGAAGGCGACGGAAAAAGATCCGTGGGCGCTCGAATACACCAAAAGCAACACCGCCGGCAGCGGCGCCTACAGGGTGACGAGCTGGAAGCCCGGTGTCGAAGTGGTCTATGAGCGCAACGACGAATGGGTGGGAGGCAAGCTGCCCCAGCTCAGGAAGGTGATCTGGCGTACCGTTCCCTCGCAGGGCAACCGCCGCGCGCTGATGGAACGCGGCGATGCGGACATTTCCTTCGATCTGTCGAGCAAGGACACGTCCGAAATGAAGAAGGAGGGCAAGCTCGTCATCGTTTCGCATCCGATCGGCAACGGCATGTACTCGGTCGACATGAATGTGAAGAACCCGCCGTTCGACAATCCGAAGGTACGTCAGGCGGTGGCTTATGCGCTGCCGTACCAGAAGATCATGGATGCCGCGATGTTCGGCCTCGCCAATCCGCTGTTCGGCGGCCCGTCGAACAACGTGACCGACATCGCCTGGCCCGCAAAAAGCGGCTACGTCACCGACATGGCCAAGGCCAAGGCGTTGATGGCCGAAAGCGGCGCGTCCGGGATCGAAACCACCTTGTCCTATGATCTTGGTGCCGGCGACGTCTCGGATCCGACCTCCGCGCTGATGCAGGAAAGCCTGGGCCAGATCGGAATCAAGACGGCGATCAACAAGGTGCCGGGCGCCAACTGGCGCAGCGAGATGGCCAAGAAGACGATGCCGCTGATGCTTAACTTCTTTTCCGGCTGGCTCGACTATCCCGAATATTTCTTCTTCTGGTGTTATTCCGGCCAGAACGCCATCTTCAACACGCCAAGCTACGTCAACGCGGACATGGATGTCCTGATCGACGGCGCGCGGGCGGCGGCAGCGATCGGCGACAAGGAGAAATACGCCAGGGACGTCGAGGGCTTCATCTCCAAGGCTTACAACGAAGTGCCGCGCATTCCGCTGTTCCAGCCGTTCCTCAACGTCGCGACGCAGAAAAACATCTCCGGCTATGCCTATTGGTTCCACCGCCAACTCGACTACCGCTCGATCGTCAAGGCCTGAGGGAGCGCAAGCACCAGGGGTCTGCCACCGCGCAATTTTTTGACGTTCAAGGAAGGGTTGGAGGTTCCGGAGTGAAAGCACCATGGTGATCCTCAAGCGGCTGGTGACGGTAATACCGACCCTGATCGGCGTGGTGATCGTCACCTTTCTTCTCACCCGGGTATTGCCGGGTGACCCTGCGGTTTATTTCGCCGGACCCGCTGCAACGCCGCAATCGATCGCCGAAATCCGGAAATCGCTCGGGCTCGATCGCCCGTTGCCCGATCAATTCGCGCGCTATGTCAGCGATCTCGCCCATGGCAATTTCGGCAATTCGCTGTCCACGGGGCGGCCCGTCGCGGCTGAAATCTCCAGCCGGCTGCCGGCGTCGGCAGAACTCACGCTGTCCGGATTGTTTCTTGCCATCGCAATCGCCGTGCCGCTCGGCATCGTTGCCGCGGTCAGGCAGGGCTCGCTTGTCGATCATCTGTGCCGGGTGGTCGCGACCGCGGGCGTTTCGCTTCCAGTGTTCTTCACCGGCCTTCTGCTGGTGTACGTCTTCTATTTCAGGCTCGGCTGGTCGCCTGCACCGATCGGTCGGCTTGATGCGTTTGCGACCGCCCCGCCCGATATCACCGGTTTCTACCTCATCGACAGCCTGATAACGGGCAATTTCGAGACCTTCCGCGCGGCGCTCGGTCAATTGATCCTTCCGGCGGTGACGCTGGCGGTGTTCTCGCTTGCGCCGATCACGCGCATGACGCGGGCCTCGATGCTGGCCGTGCTGGCCTCGGAGTTCATACGAACCGCGCGGGCCAGCGGGCTCGATGGCCGCACCGTGATCATTACCTACGCGTTTCGCAACGCGATGCTGCCGGTGGTGACGACACTGGGCATGGTGTTCTCGTTCCTGCTCGGCGCCAACGTGCTGGTGGAGAAAGTGTTCGCCTGGCCCGGCATCGGCTCCTACGCGGTGGAAGCGCTGCTGCAGTCGGATTTTGCGCCGGTGCAGGGATTCGTGCTGACCATGGCGGTGCTCTACGTGGCGCTCAATCTCTTCATCGACATGCTCTACGGCGTGATCGATCCGCGCGTGAGGTTAGAGGCATGACCGAAGCCAGTCTGACGGCAGCGCCGGTCGCCGAAGTTCAACCGAAACCTCCGACCAATTCCATCTTCCGCCACGCCATCTATGTGGTGGCGGACAATCCGGTCACGGGACTGTCTTTCGCCCTATTCGTCCTGATCGCGCTTTGCGCGCTGATCGGCCCTCACATCGTGCCCTACGATCCGCTCGCCAGCGACACCTCGGCGACGCTGCAGCAGCCGTCGCTGCACCACTGGTTCGGTACCGATCTGCTCGGCCGCGACATTTTCAGCCGCGTGGTGGCCGCGACCCGTCTCGACTTCACCATCGCCATCGCTTCGGTGGCGCTGGTCCTCGTCATGGGTGGGCTCGCCGGCATCGCCGCGGGCTTCTTCGGCGGATGGACCGATCGCATCGTCGGACGTATCTCGGACACGATCATGGCGTTTCCGCTGTTTGTGCTCGCGATGGGCATTGTCGCGGCTCTCGGCAATACGGTGACCAACATCGTGATCGCCACCGCGATCATCAATTTCCCGCTCTACGTTCGCGTCGCGCGCGCCGAGGCCAATGTGCGCCGCGAAGCCGGCTTCGTGCAGGCGGCGCGACTGTCCGGCAATGGCGATATGCGGATCCTCCTGGTGCACATCCTGCCGAACATCATGCCGATCATGATGGTGCAGATTTCGCTGACCATGGGTTATGCCATCCTCAACGCGGCGGGCCTGTCCTTTATCGGCCTTGGCGTCAAGCCGCCGACGCCCGAATGGGGCATCATGGTTGCCGAAGGCGCGACCAACATCATTTCCGGCGAGTGGTGGGTGGCTTTCTTCCCGGGCGGCGCACTGATGATTGCGGTGTTCTGTTTCAACCTCCTTGGCGATGGCCTGCGCGATCTGGTCGATCCGCAGCGGAGGACCTGAGGCATGATGAGAAATACGCCATGACCGCGCAGCCGCTTCTCGACGTCCGCGACCTCACCGTGGAATTCGCAACCCGCCGCGGCATCGTCAAGGCGGTTTCGCATGTCAACATCGCGGTGGCAAAGGGCGAAACGGTCGGCATCGTCGGCGAATCCGGTTCCGGTAAATCCGTGACGTCCTATGCGGTGATGCGCATTCTCGATCGTGCCGGCAAGATCGCCGAAGGCTCGGTGATGTTCTCCGGCGTCGATGTCAAGGCCGCGACTGAAGACCAGATGCGCGATCTGCGCGGCCGCGAGATGTCGATGATTTTCCAGAGCCCGCGGCTCGCGCTCAATCCGATCCGCAAGATCGGGCACCAGATCGAGGACGTGCTGTTGCAGCACGTCCAGGTCGATCGGGCTCAGGTGAGCGTGCGGGCAATCGAGGCGCTGGAGCAGGTCAGGATCGCGCGCCCGCGCGAGCGCTATCACGCCTATCCGTTCGAGCTGTCGGGCGGCATGTGCCAGCGGGTGGTGATCGCGCTGGCGCTGGCCTGCAATCCTCAGCTTCTGATCGCCGACGAACCGACTACCGGTCTCGACGTCACGACGCAGAAGGCCGTGATGGATCTGGTGGTCGAGCTGACCAAGCGCCGAAGCATGTCGACGATCCTGATCACGCATGATCTGGGCCTCGCCGCCGCCTATTGCGATCGCGTCGCGGTGATGGAAAAGGGCCGCGTGGTCGAAACCGCACCGTCGGCGAATATCTTCGCAAGCCCCGAGCACCCTTATACGCGGAAGCTGATGCGGGCGACGCCCAGGCTTGGCGTCTCGTTGCGCGATCTGTTGCCGGAGGATGAGGCTCCCTTAACCTCTGCCCGCCTGCGGGGAGAGGTCGGCGTGCCAGGCGTGCCGGGTGAGGGGGGCTCGCCGCAAGATCGGTCCGTGGAGACAGCCCCTCACCCCGACCCTCTCAGTGCGAGCCTTGCTCGTCACGTCCCCGCAATCGGGGAGACGGAGAAGGGCATTGGTAATGCCACGAAGCCTCTGCTCCTCGTCGAAAAGCTCGTGAAGGAATATCCGCGCCAGGGCGCCAAGGGTACGCTGGCCAAATTGTTCTCGCGCAAGCCGCCGATCGAGCCCGATATGTTCCGCGCTGTCGACGGCATCAGTTTTGCGGTGGCCCATGGCGAGAGCGTCGGGCTGGTCGGCGAATCCGGCTGTGGCAAATCCACGACGTCGATGATGGTGATGCGGCTGTTGGACCAGACCTCGGGCCGCATCATGTTCGACGGCGAGGAGATCGGCGGCATCATGCCCAATGCCTTCGCGCGGCTGTCGCTGCGCAGGAACATCCAGATGGTGTTTCAGGACCCAACCGACAGCCTCAATCCGCGCTTTACCGCTGTGCGTGCAATCGCCGACCCGCTTCTGCAGCTTGGCGGGGTCAAAGGCCGCGACGCGTTGCGCGCGCGCTGCGAGGAACTGGCCGGTCTGGTCGGCCTGCCGATCAACCTGCTCGATCGGTTTCCGCACCAATTATCGGGCGGGCAGAAAGCCCGTGTCGGCATCGCCCGCGCCATCGCGTTGCACCCCAAACTCGTCATTCTCGACGAACCGACCGCCGCGCTCGATGTTTCGGTTCAGGCCGTGGTCTTGAATTTGCTGCAGGACCTCAAGCAGTCGCTGGGCATGAGCTATCTGTTCGTATCGCACGATTTGAACGTGGTGCGGCTGTTGTGCGATCGTGTGATTGTGATGCGAAGTGGACGAATCGTCGAGCAGGGTCCCTCCGATCGGGTCTTGGGCGATCCGCAAGATGCCTATACAAGGGAGCTCTTGACGGCGATTCCCCATCCGCCGTTGCACTGATCCTTGCCCTTCTATTCCGTGGAACAACATGGCTGCTGATCTGCTTGATGAATATATCGATGCCGTCTCGAAAGCCCTCGCGCTTCCGCTCGAGGATGCCTGGCGGCCCGCCGTGCGGGCCAATCTCGAAGTGTCCATGAGGCTGGCGCGGCTTGTCGACGAGTTTGCGCTGCCTGACGAAGCAGAGCCGGCCAGTGTCTTTGCAGCCTGAAACCTCTCCCCCTCCCGGCAGCGATCGCCTGTCGGCCACGGAAATCGCGCAAGCCGTAAAATGCGGCCGGCTTTCGGCGCTCGGCGTAGCCGAGGCGGCGCTGGCGCGGATCGCGAAATACGATCCCGTGCTGAATTGCTTCACCGACGTTACAGCGGATCGTGCGCGCGCCAGGGCGCGCGCCATCGATGCCGCCATCGCGGCCGGGAAGGACGCCGGGCCGCTCGCGGGCGTGCCGTTCGCGGTGAAGAACCTGTTCGACGTAAAGGGTCTGACCACTCGCGCCGGGTCGAAGATCAATCGCGATCTTCCTCCAGCGCCACGTGATGCCACGCTGATCGAGCGGCTGGAGGCGGCCGGCGCTGTACTCGTCGGCGCGCTCAACATGGGCGAATACGCCTACGACTTCACCGGCGAGAATATTCACGACGGGCCGTCACGCAATCCGCACGATGTGACGCGAATGACGGGCGGCTCGTCGGGCGGCTCCGGCAGCGCAGTCGGCGGCGCCCTGGTGCCGCTGGCGCTCGGGTCCGACACCAACGGCTCGATCCGGGTGCCCTCGTCGTTTTGTGGAGTTTTCGGATTGAAGCCGACTTACGGCCGGCTCTCCCGGGCGCGGTCGTTCCCGTTCGTCTTCAGCCTCGATCATCTCGGACCCTTCGCGCGCAATGTCGGCGACCTCGCGCTGGCCTATGATGCGATGCAGGGAGCTGATGCGGACGACGCGGCCAGCAGCAACCGACCGCCCGAGCCGGTCTCACCGCTGCTGACGCACGGTATCGACGATCTCAGGGTGGCCGTTGCCGGCGGCTATTTCCGGCACAACGTCTTTCCGGAAGCCGTCGAAGCTGTCAGCCGCGTCGCCAAGGCGCTCGGCGCCACCCGGACGATCGAAATCCCCGAAGCCGCCCGCGCCCGCGCCGCCGCCTACGTCATCACCACCTGCGAAGGCGCCTCGCTGCACCTCGACCGCCTGCGCAAACGGCCGAACGATTTCGATCCGGCGGTGCGGGATCGTTTGATTGCGGGCGCGATGATTCCGGCGCCAATGGTCGATCGCGCGCAAAAGTTTCGCCGCTGGTATCGCAGCAAGGTGCTGGAGCTGTTCAAATCCGTCGATGTCATCCTCGCGCCGGCCACGCCTTGCGTCGCTCCGAAACTTGGACAGGCGACCTTCGTGCTCGACGGCGTCGAATTGCCGGTGCGCGCCAATGTCGGCATGCTCACCCAGCCAATCTCCTTCATCGGACTTCCCGTCGTCGCAGCCCCGGTTCCGCTGGAGCCGCTGCCGATCGGCGTTCAGATCATCGCCGCGCCCTGGCGCGAAGATATCGCGCTGCGGGTGGCTTACGCGCTGGAACGCATCGGCACGGCGTTTGCGCCCCAGCCGAGGGGGATCTGAGCATGGAGATCGATCTTCCCGATGTGCTCGCCGAAGTGACGGAACAATTCGCGCGCTACGAAAGCGCGCTGGTGACCAACGATGTCGCCGTGCTCGACGAATTGTTCCGCAACGATCCGCGCACGCTGCGTTACGGAGGCGGCGAGAATCTCTATGGCTACGACGCCATCACGGCGTTTCGCGCGGCGCGCTCGCCGGTCGGCCTGATGCGCCGGACCGCAAGCACGGTGATCACGACTTACGGACGCGACACGGCGGTGGCCTCGACGCTGTTCTATCGCGACACCGCGCCGGGCAAGGTGGGGCGGCAGATGCAGACATGGATACGATTTCCGGAAGGCTGGAGGATCGTTGCGGCACATGTCAGCGTGATCGACGAAGCCGGGGTTCAAAAGGCATGAGTCTCGACGATCTGCCCGCGCCGCTTTCCTTGCAGCATGAGAATATGCACCTTCGGCGCGTCGACAGGGCTGCATCCTATCCGCACAAGATCACGCGCGCTGAAGAGCTGCGCCTGCAACTGGCGGACGAGATCGTTCGCGGCAGCTTACCTCCGGGAACCGCGCTGGACGAAACCGACATAGCGCGGCGTTTCAGCGTGTCCCGCACGCCGGTGCGCGAGGCGCTACGTCAGCTTGTGGCCTCAGGACTGGTCGATGCGCGGGCACATCGCGGCGCTGTGGTGGCACAGCCGTCGATCGAGCGGCTGACCGCGATGTTCGAGGCCATGGCGGAGCTGGAGGCATTGTGCGCGGGGCTTGCCGCCGAACGCATGACGCCGGCGGAACGCCACCGGCTGGAAATGGTGCACGAGGAATTGCGGGTGCTGAGCCATGCCGGCAATCCCGACCGGTTTCACGAGGTCAACGAACGCTTCCACAATGCGATCTATGCCGGCTCGCAGAACGGCTATATCGCCGAAATAACGCTGGCGACGCGGGTCCGGGTGCAGCCGTTCCGCCGCGCCCAGTTCCGCAATCTCGGGCGGTTGGCGAAATCGCACGCCGAGCACGATCGCGTGGTGGTGGCGATCCTGCGCGGCGACCGCATGGGCGCTGCGGCCGCGATGCGCGCCCACATCGCGCTCGTGCGCGACGAATACGAGCTTTATGCGGTGTCTGTGTGATCCCGCTGACCTCTTCCCGCAGCAGCGAGGGAGCAATCATTCACCCCACTGCCGCCTCCGCCATGAAGGCACGCCAGCCGCCAAACGCGGAAATTTCGCGGGCGCCGTTGACGTCGGTTGCTTCGACCAGGAAACCCTTGACCCCACGGCCATCCCTCAGGCGCACGGTGCCGATCGACAACGGCGGCGGGATCGCGGCAACGAACTTTCCGAACGAGGCAGCCGGCATCGCCCAGATCTCCAGTTCGATCGATGCGCCCGTTCCCGCTTCCACGCGCAGCATGCCGGGCTTCGGCGGCACCGTGTCGAGCGCATAGAGGCTGTAGTCTGGCGCGGTGACGGTTGCCTCGAGCAGTCGCCCGCCAAGCGCCTTCAATTCGCCGTTGAGCACCATCCCCGAAAGATGCGCGCCGACCACCGCGATTGCGATTTCATCTCCGCACAGATTTGACGCCAACTCCGCAAGCGGCGGCGCTGGCACGTTTCTCGCGCCCAGGCTCAATTTCGTGTCGGCCTGGAACACGCGGCCAATGCCTGCGAGTTGCGCGTCCTGGCCGGCTGGTGCCAGCAATGTAATCCCGAACGGAACGCCGTCGGGCCTGATTGCGGCAGGCAAGGCAAGACCGCAGAGATCGAGCAGGTTGACGAAATTGGTGTAGGTGCCGAGCCTGCTGTTGAGCTCGATCGGATTGGCGAGCACTTGAGCCGTCGTATACACGGTCGGCGCGGTAGGAAGCACCATTGCGTCGATGCCGGCGAAGGCGCGCTCGGCAATCCGTCGCAGCGCCTGCAGCCGGTACAGCGCGGCAAAGGTGTCGGCGGCGGAAATCCGGGCGCCGGCAATGGTGATCTCGCGCGTTACAGGATGGATCGCATCTGGCGAGGAAGCCAGCAGGTTTCGGATCACGAGATAGCGTTCCGTTATCCATGGTCCTTCGTATAACAGCCGCGCGGTTTCGTAGAAGGGCTCGAGATCGACACCAACGAGCCTGGCGCCGAGCGCGCTCCAGCGCTGCAGTGCCGCGCCATAGGCGGCTTCCTGGGCCCTGTCGCCGAAGAAGATCAACTGGCCATCGCGTGGCACCCCCAGCCGCAGCTTGGCGGGGAATGCGCCGATGCTGCCAACCGTCCGATTGCGCGAGAAGGGATCGGCGCCGTCTGGACCTGCCATCGCCGACAATGCCGTCATCGCATCGTCGACCGTGAGCGAGAACACCGACACGCAATCGAGCGTGCGGCACGCGGGCACGACGCCGGCGGTCGAAACCAGGCCAAGGCTCGGCTTCAGGCCGACGATATTGGTCAGCATCGCAGGGACACGGCCGGAGCCCGCGGTATCGGTGCCAAGCGCCAGCGGCACCATTCCGGTCGAAACGGCTATCGCCGAGCCCGAACTCGATCCGCCCGGAATGAGGTCGCCGCGTATCGGATTTTTGGGGATGCCATACGGCGAGCGGACACCGACGAGACCAGTCGCGAATTGATCGAGATTGGTCTTGCCGATCGCAATCGCGCCCGCAGCGCGCAGCCGCTCGACGCAGGTCGCATCGCGCGAGGGCATGTACGAATAGGCGGGGCAGGCGGCGGTGGTGGGAAGTCCGGCAACGTCGATGTTGTCCTTCACGGCGATGGGCACGCCGTACAGCGGAAGCTGCGTTGCGTCCTTGCCGGACAGCGCCTCGGCCTCCGCGATCGCATCCTTTTCATCGCGCAGGCTGATGAAGATGGCGGGGTCGTTGTAATCGCGGATCCGCTGGAAACTTCGGGCGATCGTTTGCGCGGGCGAAATCTGGCCCGCGCGGTGCGCGGCAAGGATGGTGGCGACGGTTTCGCTCACGCGCAGCCCCGTTTCGAAAGAAGCTCGATCTGCAGATGCAGCACGCGCGTCGACTGAATCCTGGGCGGAGGGAGGTGGTTCGCCATCACTGACTGCACTCCGGGGAGGCGGAAATCGTTGGTCCTGGAAGCAAGCGGTGTGCCATTGTGTACATCGGCGAGGCGATGTTCAATCGGCAAAATCGTCTCGCTCTTTCAATAGTTTGAGTGGATTTTTCGGCCTCGTTGCGGCGGCTTTCGCGAAATCGAAGCGGTTCGCCCTGGCGGTTTACAGGCGTCGAGGCCGGTCCGTCAGCTTGCGACCTTGCTCGAGCCTTGTGTGATCAATCGCGCCGCGCGCTGGTCTCGGGCGTGAATCCAGAGCCAACTGATCGCGACGCTGAGGCGGTTGCGTAAGCCAATCAGGAAATAGATGTGGGCGATGCCCCAGATCCACCAGGCGATCGTGCCGCGCAGCTTGATGGTGCCGAAATCGATCACCGCCTTGCGCTTGCCGATCTGGGCGAGGCTTCCAGAGTGGCTGTAGCGGAAAGGTTGCGGCTTGTCGCCGCGAAGGCGGGCCTTGATCGATGCGGCGACATAACGTCCTTCCTGCTTGGCCGCGGGCGCAATGCCCGGGACCGGCTTTCCGTCAGGGCCCGCAATGGAAACCGTATCCCCGACTGCGAAGATGTCGGGATGGCCCGGCACGGTGAGATCGGGCAGGACCTGCAGGCGCCCGGCGCGGTCGGCGGGCGCACCCAGCCATTCGGCCGCGCGGGATGCGCGCACGCCCGCAGCCCAGATCAGTGTCCTCGCCTGCAGGCGCTGCCCGCCATAGACCACGCCATCGGCCGAGCATTCGGTGACGGCTTGTCCCAATATGACTTCGACGCCGAGGCTCTGCAGAGACGCCAGCGCGTAGGCCGACAGGTCGTCGGGAAAGCCCGCCAGCACGCGCGGGCCGGCCTCGATCAGGACGACGCGCGTCCGGTGGGTGTCGATGTTGCGGAAGTCGGGCGGCAGCGTGTCGTTGGCAAGTTCGGCGATGGTGCCGGCGAGTTCGACGCCCGTTGGTCCGGCGCCGATGATCACGAAAGTCAGAAGCGCCGCGCGCCGCTCCGGATCGCTCTCGCGCTCGGCACGTTCGAAGGCGACGAGGATGCGGCGCCGCAGCGTTGTGGCGTCCTCCAGCGTCTTCAGGCCGGGCGCGAAAGGCTCCCATTCGTCATGGCCGAAATAGGCGTGACGCACGCCGGTGGCGAGCACGAGCGTGTCGTAGGCAATCGCGTCGCCATCTTCGAGCAGCACACGCTTGTTCGCCGCATCGATGCCGTTGACGTTGGCGAACAAGGTCGTTACCTCGCCTCGGTCGCGCAACAGATAGCGGATCGGCCATGCGATCTCCGAGGTGGCCAGCGAAGCGGTTGCGACCTGATACAGCAGCGGCTGAAACAGATGATGGTTGCGCCGGTCTATGACCGTGATCGAGACGCCAGCGTCCTTGAGCCGATACGCACATTCGAGTCCGCCGAAACCTGCGCCGACGATCACTACGCGATGGGACTGTGTCGGGCGCGGCGGTTCCGTCGTCATGGCGGGTGACCTCTGGGTTTTTCGGGATTCTTCCTGGCGGCTGAAAGCGTAGGCCCTTAACCGGTTCGCTCCAAGTCCACCTCACCAATCGCCCGATTGGCAACGCATATTGTCAGCGCCGATTTCGTCGCGCATTGCCTTGAAACCAGTTCGGCATTCGCTTTCGCGATTGCCGGCCCCATGCCCTGGAAGACGCCGATTGCGCCTGCCGCTTCGCTTGCCCCTTGCCTTGCCCTGCAACGGCTAATTGCAGACCGGAACTATAGTTCTTGCTAACTGCCGCGCGTACGAATTATGGTGCATGACCGCCGGAGGTATGGGTCGAAGGTTCTAGGAGGGGTCTCCGCTTCAGGCTTGCTGCCGGCACGCCAATTCGCGCAAAAAAACGATGCGCCCAAAGCGGCGCTTTTCTGACCAAGCCAGTGGCCGGTCGGATCAAGAAGGTGAAGAGGAGGAGGCGGAATATGAGAACGGCATTCTGGCTGGCGGGCGCTGCGGCCCTGGCGCTGGCGAGCCCGGCGCTTGCGGGGGATACTATCAAGATCGGGTTCGTCTCGACGTTCAGCGGGCCGACTGCCGTGATCGGAAACGACATGCGCAACTCCTTCGAGCTTGCGCTCGACCATCTCGGCCGCAAGATGGCTGGCAAGCCGGTCGAGGTGATCTATGAGGACGACCAGCAGAAGCCCGACGTCGGCAAGCAGAAGACGGAAAAGCTTGTGCAGTCCGACAAGGTGGACTTCATCGCCGGCTACATCTGGTCCAATGTGCTGCTGGCTTCGCTCAAGACTGCGGTGGATTCGCAGACCTTCCTGATCAGCGCCAATGCCGGGCCGTCGCAGCTTGCCGGCGAACTCTGCTCGCCCTACGTGTTCTCGACCTCCTGGCAGAACGACCAGACGCCGGCCGCCATGGGTCTTTACATGAACCAGAGGGGCGTCAAGTCGGTATTTTTGATCGGCCCGAACTATGCAGCCGGCAAGGACATGCTGGCCGGCGTGAAGAGCACGTTCAAGGGAGAGGTGCTTGGCGAGGAATATACGGTATGGCCGAGCCAGCTCGATTTCTCGGCCGAACTGACCAAGGCGCGCAACTCCAAGGCGGAATCGATCTTCGTTTTCTATCCGGGCGCCGCCGGCGTGCAGTTCCTCAACCAATACGTCCAGGCCGGCATCAAGCAGCAGATTCCGCTCTACACCGCCTTTACGATCGACGAATTGTCGTTGCCGCTGCAGAAGGACAATGCGATCGGCGTTCCCGGCGCGCAGGAGTGGGTGAACGATCTGCCGAACGAGCAGAACAAGAAGTTCGTCGAGGATTATCGCAAGAAATATCCCGGGCTACGGCCGACCTATTACGGCGCGCAGGCCTACGACGCCGCGCAGCTGATCAACAGCGCCGTGGTGGCGGTCAAGGGCGACACCGGCAAGAAGGACACGATGAAGGCGGAGATGGTAAAAGCGAATTTCAACTCGCTGCGCGGTCCCTTCAAATACGGCAACAACCATATCCCGATCCAGAATTTCTATTTGCAGGACGTGGTGAAAGACGCCGACGGCACGCTCTCGCTCAAGACGGTGGCGACCATCGTCAAGGACGATCAGGATCGCTTCCACGACAAATGTCCGATGAAGTGAGCGCGGGCTTTGCCAGGAAGGGCGCCGGCGCGCAACGCGCTGCTGTTTTTTCTTACTCTCCGCTGCGGCGGTTTCAGTCACGGGCGGATTTGTGCGCAAGCGCGTCATAGATCAAAACAAAAGCCGGAAACGAGCGGAGAAATTTTTGGGGCGGCAGGTCGTCTGACGACGGCATGCGTAATGGTTGGGGAGGAGACGAATATGAGAGCGGCATTCTGGCTGGCGGGTGCGACGGCTCTCGCCTTGGCACGACCCGCCAGCTCGGCGGATTCCATCAAGATCGGATTTGTCTCCACCTTCAGCGGTCCAGCCGCCGCGATCGGCAATGACGCGCGCAATGGATTCGAGCTCGCGCTCGATCACATCGGCCGCAAGATGGATGGCAAGCCGATCGAGATGATTTATGAGGACGACCAGCAGAAGCCGGATGTAGGCAAGCAGAAGACCGAAAAGCTGATCCAGTCCGACAAGGTCGACTTCATCGCCGGCTATAACTGGTCGAACGTGCTGTTGGCCTCGCTCAAGCCCGCGGTCGATTCGAAGACCTTCCTCATCGGTATCAACGCCGGGCCGTCGCAACTCGCGGGCGAATTGTGCTCGCCTTACGTGTTTTTGACCTCGTGGCAGAACGACCAGGCGAACGCCGCGATGGGCCTCTACATGAACCAGAAGGGCGTCAAATCGGTCTTCCTGATCGGCCCGAATTATGCGGCCGGCAA
This sequence comes from uncultured Alphaproteobacteria bacterium, assembly GCA_963721935.1. Taxonomy (GTDB): domain Bacteria; phylum Pseudomonadota; class Alphaproteobacteria; order Rhizobiales; family Xanthobacteraceae; genus Bradyrhizobium. Next base: position 94,466 of record CAVRMY010000043.1, on the reverse strand, counting down.
GGACCAGCTGGCCGGCCTCAAGAGCACGTTCAAGGGCGCGGTGCTTGGCGAGGAGTATACGGTGTGGCCGAGCCAGCTCGATTTTTCGGCAGAGCTTTCGAAGGCGCGCGCCTCGAAGGCGGAATTGATCTTCGTGTTCTTCCCCGGGGCGGCCGGCGTGCAGTTCCTCAATCAATATGTCCAGGCCGGGCTCAAACAGCAGATCTCGCTCTACACCGGCGGCACCGTCGACGAATTGTCATTGCCGTTGCAGAAGGAGAATGCGCTCGGCGTTCTCGGCGTGCAGGAGTGGGTGAACGATCTGCCCAATGAAGAGAACAAGCGGTTCGTCGCCGACTACCGCAAGAAGCATCCCGGTCTGCGTCCGAGCTTTTACGGTGCGCAGGCCTATGATGCCGTGCAATTGATCAACAGCGCGGTGGTGGCCGTCAACGGCGATTTGAGCAAGAAGGACGCGATGAAGGCGGAGATGGAAAAGGCGAACTTCAAATCCGTGCGCGGTCCGTTCAAATACGGCAACAACCACGTTCCGATTCAGAATTTCTATCTTTCGGAGGTGGTGAAAAACTCAAGCGGCGAACTTTCGCTCAAGACGGTGGCGACGATCGTCGAGAACGACCAGGATCGTTTCCACGACAAATGCCCGATGAAGTGATAGCCACGGGCCTGCGCCAAATTGACCGGTGCAAGAGCGCGATCGGGCGCAAAACCGGCTTCCACTTTCACCGGTCGTCTAGTACAGCGGGAGTGCTCGCGCGCCGCCGCCCTTTCGTTTTGCCTGGTCGTCAGCCTCAATAAAGGACCCATGCTGCTTGTCGTCGAACAATTCTTGAACGGGCTGCAGTTCGGCCTGCTGCTGTTCCTGCTGGCGGCGGGTTTGACGCTCGTTTTCGGCATCATGGACCTCGTCAATCTCGCACACGGCTCGCTCTACATGATGGGCGCCTATTTCGCCGCAACCTTCGTTGCCTGGAGCGGGAATTTCATCATCGGGATCTTGCTGGCGCTCGGGGCAACGCTGTTGCTTGGCATCGTTCTGGAAGTCGTGGCGCTTCGGCATCTCTACGGCCGCGATCATCTCGACCATGTGCTGGCGACTTTCGGGCTGATCCTGTTTTTCAACGACATGGTGCGCCTGATCTGGGGACCGGCGGGTCTTGCGCTGTCGCTGCCGGGCTGGCTCACGGTGCCCGTCCAGATCGTCCCCGGCGTGTTTTATCCCGCGTATCGCCTGGCGATCATCGTCGTCGCGCTCGCCGTTGCCCTGATGCTCTATGTCGTCGTGATGCGGACCCGCATCGGCATGTTGATCCGCGCCGGGGCGTCCAACCGGGAAATGATCGGCGCGCTCGGAATCAACATCAAGCTGCTCTACACGCTTGTGTTCGGCCTTGGCGCGGCGCTTGCCGGGCTGGCCGGTCTGATGCAGGCGCCGATCCTGACGGTTCAGATCGGGATGGGTGAGAACATCCTGATTCTCGCCTTCGTCATCATCGTGATCGGCGGGATCGGCTCGATCCGCGGTGCGTTCGTCGCCGCGATACTGGTCGGCATGATCGACACGCTCGGCCGCGCATTCCTGCCCGACTTGCTGCGGCACATCCTCAGTTCGGCGGCCGCATCCACCGCGGCACCCGCGCTCTCATCGATGCTGATCTATCTGCTGATGGCGATCGTGCTGGTGGCAAGGCCGGAGGGGCTGTTTCCGGCCAACCGTCGATGAAGGCTTCGCTCAATTCGCGCAACGCCATCGCGGCGCTGATCGTCGCCGGTCTGGTCCTGCTTCCGCTATTCTCGCAGGCGACCGGGAACGTCTTCGTGCTGACGCTGTTCACCCGCATCGTCATTTTCGCGCTGGCCGCGGTGAGCCTCAATCTCATCATGGGCTATGGCGGCATGATGAGCTTCGGTCATGCCGCCTATCTCGGCATCGGCGGCTATGCGGTCGGCATCCTCGCGGCCGAAGGCATCGGCTCCGGCTTCATTCAATGGCCGGTGGCGCTGTTGGCCTCTGCGTTGTTTGCGCTGGTGATCGGGGCACTATCCTTGCGTACCCGCGGCGTCTATTTCATCATGATTACGCTCGCCTTTGCGCAGATGGCCTATTACGTCGCATCGGGCCTTTCGCGCTACGGCGGCGACGACGGTCTGACCATCTACAAGCGCAGCGACTTCGGTGGATTGATCAATCTTTCGAGCCGCGTCCAGTTCTATTATCTTTGCCTCGGCTGCCTGCTCGGCGGCATCTCACTGGTCTGGCGCATCGTCAATTCGCGTTTCGGCATGGTAGTGCAGGGCCTGCGCTCCAACGAGCAGCGGATGCAGGCGATCGGATTTCCGGCCAACCGCTACCGGCTGGTTTGCTTCGTCATCGCGGGCACGATGTGCGGCTTTGCCGGTGCACTGCTCGCCAACAACACGGATTTCATCAGCCCCGCCGTGATGTACTGGACCCGCTCGGGCGATCTGATGGTGATGGTCATCCTCGGCGGCATGGGGACGCTGTTCGGACCCGTGCTGGGAGCAATCGTCTATCTCGTGCTGGAAGAATTCCTGTCGCAGGTTACCGAATATTGGGCGATGATCATGGGCCCCTTGTTGCTCCTGATCGTGTTGTTCGGGCGTGGCGGCATCCTTGGACTCGTCGGGAGGCTGGCCCGTGGCTGAGCCCTTGCTCCGCGTCGAGAAACTGGTGCACCGGTTTGGCGGCGTTGTCGCCACCGACAACCTCTCGCTCGAGATCGAGCGCGGGGAATTGCACGCGATCATCGGGCCGAACGGTGCCGGCAAGACCACGCTGATCAGCCAGCTGATCGGGCAATTGCGCCCGAGCGGGGGCACCATCCGCTTCGCAGGCCAGGACATTACCCACGTGCCGGCGTGGCGGCGCAGCCAGCTCGGTCTTGCGCGTTCGTTCCAGATTACCTCGCTGCTCAAGGATTTCACCGCTGCCGACAATGTCGCGCTGGCGGCCCAGGCACGCGACGGTCACTCTTTCCGCTTCTGGGGCAAGGCGCAGAACGAAAAGCATCTCCGCGACGCAGCGCATTCGGCGCTGGCGCGCGTGGGTCTCGAGCATCGGGCCGACGTCGTCGTGTCGGAGCTGAGCCATGGCGAGCAGCGCGAGCTTGAACTGGCGGTCGCGCTCGCCACCAGGCCGCAATTACTGTTGCTCGACGAACCGATGGCCGGGCTTGGCGCAACGGAATCGGCGCGCATGGTGAAGCTGCTCGCCGATCTTAGAAAGGAAGTCACCATCATCCTCGTCGAGCACGACATGAACGCGGTCTTCGCGTTGGCCGACCGCATCACCGTGCTTGTCTATGGACGGATCATCGCCTCCGATGTGCCCGCGGCGATCCGCTTGAATGAGGAGGTCAAGCGCGCCTATCTCGGCGACCAGCATGCGGTGACCCGCCATGGCTGAACCGGCGCCTCTGCTCGATGTCGAAGGCATCGAGACCTGCTATGGCTTGAGCCAGGTGCTGTTCGGCATGTCGCTGCAGGTTCGCTCCGGCGAGATGGTCGCCCTGATGGGCCGCAACGGCATGGGAAAGACCACGACCATCCGCTCGATCATGGGTTTGACGCCCGCGCGCGCCGGCACGATCCGGCTCGGCGGCCAGCAGGTTCGAGGTCTGGCCTCTTTTCGCATCGCGCAACTCGGTATCGGCCTCGTTCCCGAGGGACGCCAGATTTTCCCGAACCTCACGGTGCGCGAAAACCTCGTCGCAGCCGCATCCAATCGCCTCGGCGCCGTCGATCCATGGACGCTGGAGAAAATCCATGCCCTGTTCCCGCGGCTTGCCGAGCGTGGCGCCAATATGGGCAATCAGCTATCCGGCGGCGAACAGCAGATGCTGGCGATCGGCCGCGCGTTGATGACCAACCCGAGGCTGTTGATCCTCGACGAAGCGACCGAGGGGCTTGCGCCGTTGATCCGCGAGGAGATCTGGAATTGTCTGTCGATGCTCAAGGGGCGGGGTCAATCGGTGCTGGTGATCGACAAGAACGTCGAGAATCTCAGCCGCGTCGCCGACCGCCACTACATCATCGAGCGCGGCCGGGCGGTGTGGAGCGGCACATCGGCGCAATTGCTCGCAGAGCCCGATCTGCAGCACCGCTATCTCGGGATTTGAGCACAGTTTGGCGTTCCCTCGCGGGTCTGCTCATGCGGCTATCCCTCGAGACGGCGCTCACGCGCCTCCTCGGGATGAGGCCGTTACTTTGGCTCGAGCTTGAACCCTCAGAATGAGGAGCCACGCTCCTTGCGTGGCGTCTCGAACCATGAGGCCGCATGCGACTGGTCGAGCGCTGATGAGGTCGTGACCGCAGCTTCGGTGCGATAGCGCGGCAGCTGATCGCCAAGCGAATAGCAAACGCACAGCGCCAGGCTCGCCCAGACCGCAGCGCTGAAGTAAAGCGACATCCAGGCAATTTCGTCCTTCCACTCGGCAAGGTCGTGGGTCACCACCCAGCGCGTACTCACATCGCGCAGGCCTTCGAGAGGTCCAAGGAATTTGCTGCCGCTGGCCCCCATGGCCCGCCAGCGGCCAAGATACATCGGGACATCGACGGTGATCAGAAAGGCGAGATAACCCGCAATTCCGAGCATGGCGGCAACCAGGATCATGCGAACCGGACCGCCAAACTCCACCAGCAATCGGCAAAGTCCGATCCCGACCAGAGCGAAGGCAATGGCCCATATCGAATTTTCGATGGCATTGCCGAGATAATTGGTCGTCAGCACCGCATACCAGGAAAAACATTCGGCGATCAGGATCAAGGGAACGATCATCCATGCGGCGTTCAGCGTCGTGTCCGAATGCGTCATTGTGCCCAGATGGTGCAGGATGATCGCCCACTGCGCCGCAAAGCAGATTTCGGCCACGGTGGCCACCGATCGGCCGACGGCAACGCTGGACAGCCAGGTGTCGAACAGGCAGATGCGCTGGACATCCGCGCGCGGCAGGAACGAGCGAAACGCGCAACCGAATACATAGGCCGCACAGAGCATCAGCATCGACTCTTCGCCGGACATGCTGCCGAGATGGCGGTAGAGCACGAACCAGGCCGCGATATTCGTGCCGCTGACGATGGTGAGCCAACCCCACCACCAGGCAACCGGGTTCGACCACGCCAGGACGCTTGACTTCGCCCGCCGCTGCGAACCCCGCCACTCCGAACTCATGGGCTACTCCACGTGTAACCGAACCGACATCCGATCGTAGCAATTCTGTCACAAATCGCGGACTTGTCACCGAAAAAGAAGAGCGGCGGCGTGTGCTTTCGGGTTGCAGCTGGTTCTGGGCCAAACCGGACTTGGTGATAGTCCGGGGCACGCCTAACTACTGGATTGCTTCGCTTACGCTCGCAATGACGAAACTATCGTCGTCATCGCGAGGAGCGGAAGCGACGAAGCGATCCAGTTGCTTTCACGACGCCGGATTGCTTGCGCTTGCGCTGATATTTGCTGGAATAAAACAGCACATCCTCAAAACATCTCGAAATATTCGCGCTGTTCCCAGTCTGAGACTTCCGCCTGGAAGCGTTCGATTTCGGCATTTTTGATGTGGACGTAGTAATCGACGAAGCCCGCGCCCGATGACTCACGAAAGAACGGGTCGGCCGTGTGGAAATTCTCGAAAGAGCAAACCCCGAGGCCGCCGCGTGGTGGCGAGAGCATGCCTCTCAATGTGTCATCCCAAACCGGTATCTCATATTTCACGAGGAGGTTTGCGAACGGGTCGCCTTGTAGCTAACGCGCGGCGCTGCGCAAGCCAAACACCTGCGCGTCATCATGCAGCACCGGCGCCACCGCCTCGATCAGGCGCGCCGCCGCGGCGTCCACGGTGAGGCGTGCGGTGTCGACCACGGCGGATGCGCGCGCGTACAGCGGCTCGCGGCTTTTGAGGATGGTGCGAAGCTCGGCCATCGCCGAACGGTCGTCCGCCATCGGACGCAGATCGCCCTGGCCGCGCACGCGCGCCATGTGCTCTTCGGGCTCTGCCTTCAGCCAGATCGTATAATACGACGACAGGATGAGGTCGAAGGTCAGGGGCTCGGAGACGATGCCGCCGCCGGTGGCGAGCACCGTCAATTCCTTGCGCGCCAGCAATTGCCCAAGCGCAGCCTGCTCCATGCGGCGAAAGCCTTCCTGCCCGTACAGCGCGATGATCTCGGCGATCGACAGGCCGTTCTGCGCCTCGATCTCCTTGTTGAGTTCGACGAAATTCCAGCCGATTTTTTTGGCGAGCATCTTGCCGAGCGTCGATTTGCCCGCGCCGCGCAAGCCGATCAGTGCGATGCCGGCAAACGACAGCCGGCGCTGGACCAGGGCGTTTTGGCCGGCAAGGATTTCCTTGGCCTGCGCGATCTGGCCCGGTGAAGCCTTGCGCAGGAGATCGCGGATGACGGCCCAATCCGGCGACGGCTCGCCCGGTGGGATCAGGTCCTCCAGATGCGCACCCATCGCATTCGATACCCGGCGCAGCAGCACGATCGAGACGTTGCCCTTGCCGCCTTCGAGCTGCGCGATGTAGCGCTCGGAGATGCCGGAAACCCTGGCCAGCACCTTTCGCGACATGCCGCGAAGCGCGCGCATGGTGCGGACACGTTGACCTAGCTGTTCGAGGAAGCTGGTCTCGGGATCGCTTGTCTTGCTCATGGTCCTCGGATGGGAGAGGGCGCCCGGATTTCCGGGCAAGGGAGTTACTGGTCCGGGTAGGCACATCAACAGAGGCGACAGGAAAGATAATGCCGATGAAGGTTGACAGCAAGCGCGGTCGGTGGCTTTCTATGAATTATAATTCTTAAAAACTGGGAGAAGCGTCGTGGCATGCTTGGCGCTTGAGGGAAAGGGCATGAGGGACACGGCATGAGCGAAACATCCGGTTCCTACAATGCAGTCACCTGGCTGCTCGACCGCAATGTCGAGGCGGGCCTCGGTGAAAAGCTCGCCTACACCGACGCCGCTTCTGAATTGACCTATGGCGGCCTGCAGCAGCAGACCCGCCGCGTCGCCAACATGCTGCGCCGTCTGGGCGTGCGGCGCGAAGAGCGCGTGGCCATGATCATGCACGATACGATCGATTTCCCGGCGGTGTTTCTGGGGGCGATCCGCGCCGGCATCGTTCCGGTGCCGCTCAATACGCTCCTGACCTCCGATCAATATGCCTACGTGCTGGCCGATTGCCGGGCGCGGGTTTTGTTCATTTCCGAGGCGCTGTTGGGGGTCGTCAAGGACATGGTCGGGCGGATGGCCGATCTCGATCACGTCGTGGTTTCGGGGCGCGATCCGCACGGCCACAAGAGACTGTCCGACGAGCTGGCCGCCGAAAGCGACGCCTTCGCCACGGTGGCGACCCATCCCGACGAACCGGCGTTCTGGCTGTATTCGTCGGGCTCGACAGGCATGCCAAAGGGCGTGCGTCACCTGCACTCCAATCTCGCCGCGACCGCCGACACCTACGCCAAACAGGTGCTCGGCATTCGCAGAGACGACGTGTGCCTGTCGGCCGCAAAATTGTTCTTCGCCTATGGCCTGGGCAATGCGCTGACCTTCCCGATGTCGGTCGGCGCCACCACGGTCCTTAATCCCGATCGCCCGACGCCGGCGACCATGTTCGCGCTGATGAACAAGTATGATCCCACCATCTTCTATGGCGTGCCGACGCTGTTTTCCGCGATGCTCAATGACGAGACGCTCAAAACCGAGCGCGGCGGGAGGCGACTGCGAATCTGCACTTCGGCTGGCGAGGCGCTGCCCGAATCGGTCGGCAACGCCTGGAAGGCGCGTTTTGGTGTCGATATCCTCGATGGCGTCGGCTCGACCGAGCTGTTGCATATCTTCCTGTCGAACGCGCCGGGCGACATCAAATACGGCTCGTCGGGGCGGCCGGTTCCTGGTTACAAAGTACGCCTTGTCAATGAGGCCGGCGCCGATGTCGGCGATGGCGAGGTCGGCGAGCTTCTGGTCGATGCGCCCTCGGCCGGCGAAGGATACTGGAACCAGCGCAGCAAGAGCCGGCGGACCTTCGAAGGTCACTGGACGCGCACCGGCGACAAATATGTTCGCGATGCCGAGGGGCGCTATACTTTCTGCGGCCGCAGCGACGACATGTTCAAGGTGTCCGGCATCTGGGTGTCGCCGTTCGAAGTCGAGAGCGCGCTGATCACGCACCCGGCGGTGCTGGAGGCTGCCGTGGTACCTGAGGCCGATCCGGAAGGCTTGCTCAAGCCCAAGGCCTTTGTCGTGGTGCGCGCGGCTACAGAGACCGCCGGCCTGCAGGAAGCGCTCAAGGAGCACGTCAAGCAGAAAATCGGCGTCTGGAAATATCCGCGCTGGATCGAATTCGTCGATTCCCTGCCGAAAACCGCGACTGGAAAAATACAGCGGTTCAAGTTGCGGGAATCCACCTAGCTGTCGTGGCCGGGCTTGACCCGGCCGTCCACGGCTTCATTTGCCAGGAAGACGTGGATGCCCGCGACAAACGCGGGCACGACGAACGGGCTCGAGGTGCGCTACATGACCACCCTCTCACCCACCGGTACCTTGCGCATCGGCGGCTCCGATCTCGAATACCGGATGATCGGGCCAGCCCCCGCTGACGCGCCCACTATCGTCATGCTGCATGAAGGCCTGGGCTCGGCGGCGCTGTGGGGAGATTTTCCAGACCGCCTGCAGGCTGCAACCGGTGCCGGCGTATTCGTCTATTCCCGAGCCGGCTATGGCGCATCCGCGCCGGTGCGTTTGCCACGCCCGCTCGACTACATGAGTGTTGAAGCGCTCGATGTGTTGCCTGCGCTGCTTGATGCAATCGGCTTCCGCAGCGGATTATTGCTGGGACATTCGGACGGCGCCTCGATTGCGGCGATCTACGCCGGCGGCAAGGCCGACCACCGCGTGCGTGGCGTGGTGATGATCGCACCGCACTTCATCGTCGAAGAGATGGGCGTGGTGGCGATCGCCGAAACCAGGAAGGCCTATGAGACCGCGGCTCTGAGGACAAAACTGGCGCGCTGGCACAAGGACGTTGACAACGCGTTTTACGGCTGGAACGACGCTTGGCTCGATCCGAAGTTTCGCACATGGGACATCTGCGAATACCTGGCCTATATCCGCGTGCCGGTGGCGATCGTGCAAGGCGCCGACGACCAATATGGCACGGTGCGCCAGATCGAGATCGCGCGGGAGGAATGTTATTGTCCGGTCGATGTGACGATCGTTGCCGGCATCGGACATTCGCCGCATCGCGAAGCGCCGGAGGTGACGCTGAATTCGATTGCGGATTTCGCCACGCGGATTTTGTGCCTTCATGAAGGTTGGGGAGGATGGGCCGCCTAGCCGGTACCAGCGCCGCTACCGGGCGCTCGGTTGGCAGATATGAAACAAAATGCAGATTTTGCGACCCAAGTGCCTCTGGACGTTGGCCCAAATATGAATTATTGTGCATGTCCTTCAGGTAACCCAAACCTTAAACACGCAGAACCCTGGACAGGAACGGCTCATGGCGGGTGAAAATCGCACCCTCGCTGGCGGCGCCAGCTACATCGATTTTCAGACCGATCCGACGCGCTACCGGCATTGGAAGATGAATGTCGAAGGCGAGGTCGCGACGCTGACGATGGATGTCGATGAAAACGGCGGCCTGTTCGAAGGCTATCAGCTCAAGCTCAATTCCTACGATCTCGGGGTCGACATCGAACTGGCAGACGCCGTGCAGCGGCTGCGCTTCGAGCATCCCTCCGTCAAGGTCGTGATCGTGCGTTCCGCCAAGAATCGCGTGTTCTGCGCCGGTGCCAATATTCGCATGCTGGCCGGGGCGACCCACGCCCACAAGGTCAATTTCTGCAAATTCACCAACGAGACCCGCAACGGCCTGGAAGACTCGTCGCAGAATTCGGGCCAGCGTTTCATCACGGTGGTCAACGGAACTGCGGCCGGCGGTGGGTACGAACTCGCACTCGCCACCGATCACATCATCCTTGCCGATGACGGCGCGGCGGCGGTGGCATTGCCGGAAGTGCCGCTGCTTGCGGTGTTGCCGGGCACCGGCGGGCTGACGCGCGTGGTCGACAAGCGCAAGGTCCGCCGCGATCACGCCGATTATTTCTGCACCATCGAGGAAGGCATCAAGGGCAAGCGCGCAGTCGCATGGCGCCTGGTCGACGAGATCGTGCCTAACAGCAAGCTGGAAGCCAGGGTCGCCGAGCGCGCTCGCGAATTCGCCGCCGCCTCGGCGCGCAACGGTACGGGAAAAGGCATTTCGCTCACGCCGCTTTGTCGAACCATCGACGACGGCGGCATTCGCTATGGTTTCGTCAACGTCGACATCGACCGTGCCGCGCGCATCGCCACCATTTCGATCAAGGCGGACGACGCGCCGCCGCCGGCCGATATCGATCGCCTGATCGCGCAGGGCGCTTCGTTCTGGCCGCTGCAGGTCGCCCGCGAACTTGACGATGCCATCCTGCATCTGCGCATCAACGAATTGCAGATCGCCATGGTGGTGTTCAAGTCGCATGGCGAGCGCGCCAACGTGCTGGCCTGCGACGCATTTCTGGAAGCCAACAAGTCGCATTGGCTGGTCAACGAAATCAGGCAGTACTGGAAGCGCGTGCTCAAGCGCGTCGACGTCACCTCGCGCACGCTGGTGACGCTGGTCGAGCCAGGTTCGTGCTTTGTCGGAACGCTGGCGGAAATCGTGCTCGCAGCCGACCGCTCCTACATGCTGATCGGTTCCCGGCAGGGCGACAACCGCCCGCCGCCGACGATGGAACTTACGCCGCTGAATTTCGCGGCCTATCCGATGAGCCATGGCCTGACGCGGCTGCAATCGCGCTTCCAGGCTGAACCCTCGGATCTGGAACGCGCCCGTGATCGCATCGGCGAGGCCCTCGACGCCGAGCAAGCCGAGGCGCTCGGCCTCGTCACCTTCGCGCTCGACGACATCGACTGGGACGACGAGATCAGGGTGTTTCTCGAGGAGCGAACCAGCTTCTCGCCCGACAGCCTCACCGGCATGGAAGCCAATTTGCGCTTCGTCGGACCAGAAACCATGGAATCGAAAATCTTTGCGCGCCTCACCGCGTGGCAGAACTGGATCTTCCAGCGCCCGAATGCAGTCGGCGAGGAAGGCGCGCTGCGCCGCTACGGCACCGGCCAGAAGCCGCAGTTCGATACGACGAGGGTTTGATTTCGTGTCCCGGGCGCCGCGCGGCACGCCGCTGACGCGCTGCAGAACCGGGACCCATATGGACCGTCACTGAACAGGTCCCGGCTCTGCATTGCACCGCTTTGCGTTGCACCGCGTCCGGGAAACGAGGCCACCAAGGAGCACGACGATGAACGTCAACAGCATGAACGTCGACTACTCGACCAAGATTCCGAACAACGTGAATCTCGGTGAGGACCGTCAGGTGCTCAAGGCACTCGAGGGCTGGCATCCCGGTTACATGAACTGGTGGAGCGACATGGGACCGGAGGGTTTCCAGCAGTCCCTCGTCTACCTGCGCACCGCCTATTCGGTCGATCCGCGTGGCTGGGCCAAATTCGACTATGTCCGGATGCCGGAATACCGCTGGGGCATCCTGCTGGCGCCGCAGGAGGAGAATCGCGTCGTTCCGTTCGGCGAGCATTATGGCGAGGTGGCGTGGCAGGAAGTGCCGGGCGAACATCGCGCCATGCTGCGCCGGCTGATCGTGATCCAGGGCGACACCGAGCCTGCTTCCGTCGAGCAGCAGCGCCATCTCGGCAAGACGGCACCCTCGCTCTACGACCTGCGCAACCTGTTCCAGGTCAATGTCGAGGAGGGCCGCCATCTCTGGGCGATGGTGTATCTGCTGCAGAAATATTTCGGCCGCGACGGCCGCGAGGAGGCCGACGAACTACTGCGCCGCCGCTCCGGCGACGCCGACGCGCCGCGGATGCTCGGAGCCTTCAACGAGGCGACGCCGGACTGGCTGTCGTTTTTCATGTTCACCTACTTCACCGACCGCGACGGCAAGATGCAATTGCACTCGCTGGCGCAGTCCGGCTTCGATCCCTTGTCGCGTACCTGCCGCTTCATGCTGACGGAGGAAGCGCACCACATGTTCGTCGGCGAGACCGGCATCAGCCGGGTGGTACAGCGGACCTGCGAGGCGATGCAGCAAGCCGGCATTGGCGATCCCGCCGACATCGCCAGGGTTCGCGCGCTGGGCGTCATCGATCTTCCGACCATCCAGAAGAAGCTCAACCTGCATTACTCGCTTTCGCTCGACCTGTTCGGCTCGGAGGTCTCGACCAACGCGGCGAACGCCTTCAACGCCGGCGTCAAGGGCCGTTACCGCGAAACCCAGATCGAGGACGATCACCGCCTGCAGAACGATACCTACCCGGTGCTCAAGCTGGTGGACGGGCAGATCAAGCGCGTCGACGAGCCGGCGCTGACCGCGCTCAACATGCGGCTGCGCGACGACTATACCCAGGACTGCGTCAAGGGCATGCTGCGCTGGAACAAGATCATTTCGACGGCAGGCTACGACTTCAAGCTGGCGCTGCCGAACGTCGCGTTTCATCGCGCCATCGGCGAGTTCAAGGACATCCACGCCACGCCCGATGGCGTTCTGATCGACGATGCGACCTGGAACAAGCGCAGGCATGAATGGTTGCCGTCCGCCGACGATGGCGACTTCATCGCCTCGCTGATGACACCGGTGACCGTGGTTGGCCAGTTCGCGCCGTGGATTTCGCCGCCAAAGGTCGGCATCGACAACAAGCCGGGCGATTTCGAATATGTGAAGATCGAGACGTAAATTTCTCCTCTTCACCGCGGTGCGTCGTCCGTTCCTCTGCCCTATCCGGCGATCTCGAGTCCGGGACTGGCGTAGACGACGCCGCCATCGACGGCGATGGTGGCGCCGACCACATAATCGCCCGCCCGCGAGGCGAGATAAATCGCCACACCGGCCATGTCCTCATCGGTTCCGACGCGTCGGGCCGGCACCTGCTGTGCCACCTCCTGTTCGTGATCGCGTGCCGCGCGGTTCATATCGGACTTGAACGCGCCCGGTGCGATCGCTGTGACGTTGATATTCTCCTTGATCAACTTGGTCGCCATCCGGCGCGTCAGGTGAATGAGTCCCGATTTGCTTGCGGCATAGGAGTAAGTCTCCATCGGATTGACGAAAATGCCGTCGATGGATGCGATGTTGATCACCTTGGCAGGTCTTTCGGGGCTGGCGGCGGCGCGCAGTTGCGCGGCAAGCGCCTTGGTGAGAAAGAACGGCGTCTTCAAGTTGAGGTTGACGACCTTGTCCCAGCCATTTTCCGGGAATTCGTCGAAGTCCGCGCCCCACGCGGCACCCGCATTGTTGACCAGAATATCGAGCTTCGGTTCGCGCTTCCTGATTTCGCCCGCCAGCATTTCGATGCCGCCGAGGGTAGAAATATCGATCGGCAGGGCGATGCATTCGCCCTCGTATTCCGCGGTGAGCTCTTTGGCGGTGGCCTCGCAGGGAGCGGCCTTGCGTGCGGTGATGTAGACCCTCGCTGCGCCCTGGCTGAGAAAGCCTGATGCGATCATCTTGCCGATACCGCGCGATCCGCCACTTACCAGCGCGACGCGCCCCTTGAGCGAAAACAGATCCTTGAACATGGGCCTCTCCTCGACCTTTTGATCCGTGTTTGAGCCCGTGGGGAAGCCGAGTCAAGCGAAGCGGCGATCCGGCCCGGGGCACGATGCCGACGGCCACCGCCAGCGCGCCAGCGGCGCCGTGGGCGAAACCGCTGCGGCACAAGATTTTCTCGAGGCCGCGGACCGGCGGGACTGGTCGCGCTTGACCACGACGGAGATTCATCTCTGTTGATCGAAAGGGAGGGAGGAAATAGTGTCGCGCTTTGAAGCGAATCCAATGCGGGGGCAAATACCTGGCCGATTTTGCGCGGCATGAATCATGATTAGGAACGGACTTTATCTGGCCGAGACGACATTTCTGGACGGCGTGGACGCCTACAACCGACACGTCATGGTGCTGCGTGATGGCACGATGCGTGGAGGTGGTGGATTTTATTATACCGTGGGGAGTTACACGTGCTGCGACGGCAAGTGGAAAGGTGAAATGACGAGCCGAGAGCACTCGCCTATCTCCATCACGTATCCATGGGCACGAAAGGATCTTAGCATTGGATTTACCGGAACCTATTCGGACGACGGCGCCGAGTTCGAAGCCACTGCATTGGCTGGCAAACGATCCTATCGGTTCAAATCCGTCTACCGGTTGCTATCTGGGGAATGAAAGAGCTGCCCCAAGGCGGTGAATGATGCGGACTTCCGAACCGACGGCAAAGCGTGATCCGCAAACGCGTGCAGCGGTTTTCCCTCGCGACAAACGCGAAACGCGTTTGCGCGGGAGATCATTCTCAATCAGGGAGCTGAAGCACGATGACGATTCAGCCAGATCTCGTCGCGCTTCAGGCCGCGTCGATACGTCTGAAACCGTTCCACATCGCCGTCGCAGCGCCCGAGGTAAGCACCGGCAGGATACGTTCATCCTGGTAGTTGCCGTTGAGCGAGACCCGCGGCAGCGCGGTCAAGTGGCCTGCATTCTCCGGAAAGATCATGCCCGGCCGCGTCGTCACCGCGGTCTTGAACCCGGCTGCCTTTGCGAGCGCGAATTCGCGCCGACCCGCCGCGCCCCTGTCGCCGTAGGGATAGGCGAAATGAACGACGCCGCGCTGCAAGGCGCTTTCGATTCGCGCGCGGCTCATCGTCATTTCCCGGCTGACGACCTCGTCGGATTCATTGGCGAGATTGCAATGGGTCACGGAGTGCGCGCCGATGCCGACGAGGGGCTCCTGCGAAAACAGCGCCAGTTCCTCCCACGACATGCAGAGTTCGCGGCAGACCGCGGCTTCGTCGACGGCGTGACGCGCGCACAGCGCGCCGATTTCGCGCTCGAGGTTCTGGCGCTCCGGCAATCCGCGCAGCCAGTCGTGCAAGCGGTCGAACGCGGTCTGCTTACTGGCTGCCGTCGATGTATCGAGCCGCGTGGCAACTCCGTCGATCTCGACCTCGACCGAAGAAGCCTTGGCTATGACCATCTCCAGCGCGATCCACCACGGACGGCCTGTGCCTTGTGCGAAATCGCTGGCGACAAACACCGTCAGCGGTGCGTCAAATTCGCGCATCACCGCCAGCGCGTAATCCCTGTTGTCGCGATAGCCGTCGTCGAAGGTGAAACAGGCGAAGCGTCGCGAAAGGCTGCGCTCGGTCAGCCGACGATGCACTTCGTCCATGGAAATGATGTCGATCTGGCTCGAGCGCAGATGCAAAAGCATCGCGCGCAGGAAATCCGGCGTGACTTCGAGATGGCGATTGGGCTGGAATTCGCCAGAGCGCTTTGGACGGACATGGTGCAGCGTGAAAATGGTGCCGACACCGGCGAAGATCGGACGAAGCAGATGATGTGCGCCGGTCAGATAAAGCGCTTCCAGTCCGGCGCGAATGACGTTGCTGCGTAACTGCTTCATCAGAACTGGTTTGCCGGTTGGACGGGTCCGACAGCCAGTGTGACGGCTAATGAGTTCTCCTGACGAACCCGCCGCGCGAACGAAGAGAATTTCCGAACCACCACACCAGTGTCCCTTCGATTCCGAGGTTCGCAAAAGAGAACGCCGCAAAATGATGCGAACTTCGGAATCGAGACACTAGCGGGAGACCATTGAACAAACAGTTAGTCGGGTGGCCTCCGTCCCTGGTCAAATGCTCGTCATTTCGTGTTTGACAGCCTCGCAAGGGTTTGTTTTCTCTCTGCTTCCGGTATCGGCGGCCGCCTCCCAAAAAGGGTTCCGCAAGCTCGCGCCTGGCAAGGTCAAACCGAAAAACGATACCGGATCATAGTGTTGCGACCCCCCTGCTGGCCGGAGTTCGCGCGGGGTGCCGCCTTGGGTCCACGAACTTCGAAAAAACGGGGCGCGAAGCTCCGCAGGATAACGAATGCGCGGACTTTTCAGGTGGAGCAGCAAATGGTGGCCGGGCCTGATTCCGCTGGTTATGCTTTGGGTCATAGCGGCCTGGACGACGACTGCACCGTTGGAAGTTGATCTCGCCGCCCGCTCGACCGCCGCCCTCAAGAATACCCTGCTCGACAAGAGCAGGATCGCGGTCGCCGGCCGCGACGTTACCGTTGCCGCGGATGCGTTTTCCGAAGCGGGCCGTCATAGCGCGGTCGCTTCGGTCGAAGCCGTGCCCGGCGTGCGGCTTGTCAACGACGAAACCCGTCTCATTCCCGAGGCCAGGCCGTTCGTATGGACAGCCGAGCGCGACGTCGTCCGGGTCACCCTGTCGGGCAGCTCCCCCCTGCCGTCAAGCAAGGCGAGATTGCTGGAGGCGGCCCGCGCGGCGCTGGGTGGCGTGGAGGTGGTCGATCAAACCAATTTGGCGGGCGGTGCGCCGCCTCGGTTCGACAATGCGGCGTTGCTGTTGATCGATCAGGTCGGCAAACTGAAAGACGGCAACATGACCATCGCCGATAACAAAGTCAGCCTCTCCGGGATGGCCCGCGAACTCGGCGGCCGGGAAGCGATCGCGTCCGCGCTGAAGAATCTCCCCGAGGGCTTTTCGGTCGCCTCGAATGAGGTCAAGGCACCGCCCTACATCTTCCAGGCTTACAAGGACCCGGTCGCGGTGACGCTGACGTTGACAGGCTACGTGCCGGACAACAGCGTTCATGGCGCGATCGTAGCCGCGGCAGGCCGCAAGTTCTTCAATGAAAAAGTGGTCGACAATCTGAAGGACAGTGTCGGTGCGCCTTCCGGATTCGCGAGCGCCGTGGTACCGGCGCTCGGCGCACTGTCGCGGCTGTCGACCGGCACGCTGGTCGTGTCCGACCGGGAAGTAGATCTTTCCGGCGACTCGTTCTACGAAACGGCACCGGCGCAGATCCGCAGCAATCTCACCAGGGATTTTCCGCAAGGCTGGCAGCTCAAGGCCGATATTTCGGTCAAGCCGGCAGCAGCCCCCGTGGATGCCACCGTCTGTCAGCAACTTTTCTCTGAGTTGCTTGCAAAGGGCACGATTCGCTTCGAATCCGGCCGATCCACCCTTGATCCGGACTCGAGCGGCCTGCTCGACCGCCTGGTTGAAACCGCGCTGCGTTGTCCGACGACCAATGTAGAGATTGCCGGGCATACCGATACCGACGGCGAGAATGCATCCAACCAGGCGCTCTCGGAACGACGTGCCCAGGCGGTCGTGGATTATCTGGTCAAGGCCGGACTACCCGCGGGCAGGTTCACCGCGATGGGTTACGGCAGCACCCAGCCGGTAGCGACCAACGAAACCGACCAGGGCAAGGCGCAGAACCGCCGCATTGAGTTTTCGGTGAGGGAATAGCGATGGTCCATCTGGCGGCATTTTATTGGGGCTGGTTGCTGGCGGCGCTCTTGCTCGGCTTTGCGATGGGCTGGATTGCCGTAGTGCATCGCGGCCGGCCTGTTTCGAAACAGATCGCGCGATGGTCGTCCGTGCTGGTAGCAGCGCTTGTCGCCGCAGCTTTTCTACGCATCGTGCCTGGCCGGCCGGGTTATTGGCTCGACCTCGGCCTCTTCATGTTCGCGCTCTATCTCGCAGGCTGCACGGTCGGATCGCGGCTGCGCGACTGGGTGGTTTCCACCCACGCCAAGGCGGATTGAAATTTACGGTCCGGGATGACTGTCATGCCCCTCAGCACCTCAGCCCACTATCGGATGTTCGCTCACTATAACGCGTGGGCCAATCGCCGGCTTTTTGCAGCCGCAGCGCGGCTTTCGGTCGAACAGTACCGCGCCGACCGTGGCGCTTTCTTCAAATCGATCCACGGTACCCTCAATCACCTGCTGGCGACCGACCGGATCTGGATGCAGCGGTTCACCGGGGAAGGTGACGCGCCAGCCAGGCTGGATGCGATCCTGTTCGAGACGGTTGGTGAACTAGGCGCCGCGCGCGAGGCGGAGGACCTGCGGATCGTCAATTTTGTCGAAAACCTCGATGACGCACGCATCGCCGGCACGATCAAATATCGCCGTCTATCCTCGCCCGAACAATTCGAGCAGCAACTGGCTCCTGCCCTGGCGCATTGGTTCAATCACCAAACCCATCACCGGGGACAAGTACACGCTATGTTGACAGGTCTTGTCGGTGAGGCACCGGAACTCGATCTGCTGCTTTTCCAGCGGACAGCCGCACGGCCGGCCGGGTGAGACGATGAAAACTTTTTCCGCCATGGCCAGTTTACGTCAGGGAGCCCGGCCTTATGGCCACAACTGCAGCAAAACAGCGCCTTTCGCCGTCGTCGAGCTCCCTAATATACTGAAGAAACGTGATTTATTGGCCACCAGGCGAATTCCACTCAGCCTCAAAACAAGCTACCACATGAGGCAGGGGAGCAAACATGGCGGAGCTTGCGGCCGCGTCCGCGAAAGGCGTCCGGTCGTGCGATCGTTGTTCGAGGTCTAGATGCTGGAAGTAATACGCAGGGCGAACTCGTTTCTGCGCCACAGACAAATCCTGCACAAATTGGGCGTTGCGATCAGCGTCACCGTCATCGCCATCGCGTGCTACGTGCTCTATCACATGCTGCGCGGCATCGACGTCAACGAGGTCGTCGAAGCCATCAAGAGCACCGAGACGCGCTCGATCGCGCTGGCGGCGCTGTTTGTTGCGGCAGGCTATTTCACGCTGACATTCTACGACCTGTTCGCCACGCGCGCGATCGGACGCAGCGAGATTCCCTATCGCATCAACGCGCTTGCCGCCTTCACCAGCTATTCGATCGGGCACAATGTCGGTGCAAGCGTCTTCACCGGCGGCGCGGTGCGATATCGCATCTATTCGGCCTGGGGATTGAACGCGATCGACGTTGCCAAGATCTGTTTTCTCGCCGGCCTCACCTTCTGGCTGGGCAATGCCGCAGTGCTGGGGCTCGGCATCGCCTATCACCCCGAAGCCGCCGCGGCGATCGATCAGTTGCCTCCGTGGCTGAACCGCACGGTCGCGGTTGCGATCATCGCCGGCCTGGTGGCCTATGTGATCTGGGTTTGGCTGCGGCCGCGCCACGTCGGTCGCGGACCCTGGACGGTTATACTTCCCGGCGGACCGCTGACGCTGTTGCAGATCGCGATCGGCATCGTCGATCTCGGCTTCTGTGCGCTTGCGATGTACGTGCTGGTGCCCGACGAGCCCAACCTCGGCTTCGTCGTCGTAGCGGTAATTTTCGTGTCGGCGACGCTGCTTGGCTTTGCCAGCCACTCCCCGGGTGGATTGGGCGTATTCGACGCCGCCATGCTGGTCGGCCTGTGGCAGATGGACCGGGAAGACCTGCTCGCTGGAATGCTGTTGTTCCGCGTTCTCTATTATATTGCGCCCTTCGTCATGTCTGTAATTTTACTGACGTTTCGAGAGGTTATAATCGGTGCGCGGCTCAAACGCCTGCCGAAGCAGTCGTCGGCTGCCGGACCGTCCGCCGAGCCGAAACGCGAAGCCGTGTACGTTCGGGAGCGCGGGGATATCGGCTCCTGAGGTGACAAACCGAAAGCGATGAGAGCTGGCCTGATGGCTATTGACGATTCTTCGTCTTCCTTCTTCTCCCCCTGGCCGGATCGGTTGAGGCATTCGACGATCATCCTGCTCGCGGCCGCCCTTGCGCTCCTGGTGGTGGTCATTTTCGGCGAATTGTCGCCTGTCCGGGCCGTCGTCGTTTTTCTCTGCATCGCGGCCGCCGCGCTGGTGCCGTGGCGGTTGCACGACGCCGCCGCATCGCGTGAAAACGTCCGCGGCGTCAATCCGGTCGAGACCGCCGCCGTCAGCGCCGTCGTCGCCGGGATGCCGGAACCCGCGGTGTTGCTGGACCGCGCCGGCCGCGTCATCCATCTCAACGCCGCGGCGGCGCAGCTTGCACCGGCGCTGCGCAAGGATGAACTTGCCCAGTTCGCGCTGCGCTCGCCGGAAATCATCGCGGCGCTGCGGGAGGCCATCGCGACGACGGAAGCCCGTCGCGCGACCTATCTCGATCACGTGCCGGTCGATCGCTGGATGGAGCTCATCATTACCCCGATTCCGGTGCCGACGCTGTTCGGTGGTACCGACAAATGCATGCTGATGACGTTCCACGACCAGACGCCGCTGCGCCGGGTCGAGGAGATGCGCGCCGATTTCGTCGCCAACGCCAGTCATGAATTGCGGACCCCGCTGGCCGCCCTGTCGGGCTTCATCGATACGCTGCAGGGGCCGGCCAGGGACGACGCCACGGCCCGCGAGCGCTTCCTCGGCATCATGCATATCCAGGCGACGCGGATGGCGCGGCTGATCGACGACCTGTTGTCGCTGTCGCGGGTCGAACTTTCCGCCCATGTCCGCCCCGATACCCTGGTCGATGTGGTACCGATCATCCGGCAAGTCGCGGACGGGCTTGAACCGCTTGCGCGCGAACGCCAGGTCGTCATCGACATCGATCTGCCGGACCAGCCGGTATGGATCGCGGGCGATCGCGAGGAACTGCTGCGGGTGTTCGAGAACCTGATCGAGAACGCGCTGAAATACGGCGCATCCGGCGGCAAGGTGGTTGTTTCGCTCACTGTTGCGGCCACCGGCGAGGGCGTTCCCGAGGTGCGGGTGACGGTGCGCGATTTCGGCCCGGGGATCGCGCCGGAGCATCTGCCTCGCCTGACCGAGCGGTTTTATCGGGTGGATGTCGGCGACAGCCGCGCCCAGGGCGGAACCGGGCTTGGACTATCGCTTGTGAAACATATCGTTAACCGCCATCGTGGGCGGCTTCTGATCGAAAGCGTGCCCAAAAACGGCGCGACCTTCACCGCCTGCTTTCCCCAGGCCAGAAACCCGGTTTCAACCTGAATCCAAGCATTTTCAATGGCTTGGGTCCGTCATCCAGGTGTCATTAAACCTTCGTAAAAGCGGCATTGACCGTCCCTAAACGGGGCCGACGTGAGCGCTTGGCTTACGAGATGGAGACCAGCGATGAATTTCATGAAGACGATCGTCGTTGCCGGCCTGATCGGCGCATCGACGTCGGCATTCGCCGCCGACATTACCGGCGCGGGCGCCACCTTCCCGTTTCCGATCTATTCAAAGTGGGCGGACGCTTACAAGAAGGAGACCGGCAACGGCTTGAACTATCAGTCGATCGGTTCGGGCGGCGGCATCAAGCAGATCGAGGCCAAAACCGTGACCTTTGGCGCGACCGACATGCCGCTCAAGGTCGAGCAGCTCGAGAAGATCGGGCTCGTTCAATGGCCGATGGTCATGGGCGCGATCGTTCCGGTGGTCAATATCGAGGGCATCAAGCCCGGCGAATTGGTGTTCGACGGGGAGACGCTGGCCAATATCTACCTCGGCAAGATCGTCAAGTGGGACGATCCGGCTATCAAGAAGCTCAATCCCAACGTCAAGCTGCCGGGCGAGGCAATCACCGTGGTTCGTCGTTCCGACGGATCGGGCACGACGTTCAACTTTACCGACTACCTCTCCAAGGTGAGCGCGGAGTGGAAGACCAAGGTTGGCTCCGGCACCGCCGTCGAATGGCCCACAGGCGTTGGCGCCAAAGGCAATGAGGGCGTCTCCGGCAATATCGGCCAGACCAGGAATTCGATCGGCTATGTCGAATATGCCTATGCCAAGCAGAACAAGCTGACCTACACCGCGCTGGTAAACAAGGCCGGCAAGGCCGTGCAGCCGACCGTGGCAGCGTTCCAGGCAGCCGCTTCGAACGCGGACTGGGCCACGGCACCGGGTTACTTCGTCATCCTCACCGATCAGCCGGGCGAACGATCCTGGCCGATCGCGGCATCGACCTTCATCCTGATGCACCGGGAACCCGCCGACAAGGCGGCATCCGCGGAGGCCATCAAATTCTTCAAATGGGCCTTCGCCAATGGCGGCAAGATGGCCGAGGAACTCGACTACATTCCGATGCCGGATTCAGTGGTCAAGCTGATCGAAAAGACCTGGTCGGCCGACATCAAGAGCTGACCGGGCGATCGCCAGCCGCGCCCGGATGCTTGCGTCCGGGCGGATCGTCGAAACTGGGCAGAGGGAATTGGCGTGGCAGACATGGCCGTTCAGGGCGATGCCGTTCAAGGCGGTGCAGTGGAAGTCGCCGGACCCTACGACCGCGCCAAGGCGCTGAATGCGTTCAAGCTCGGCGACGTCACCTTCTACTGGATTACACGGGCCAGTGCGATCTCGGTGCTGCTCATTCTGGGCGGCATCATCCTCTCGCTGATCGTCGGCGCGTGGCCGGCGATGAAGCAATACGGACCAGCCTTCCTGTGGACGCAGCGCTGGGCGCCGTCGGCCGATCCGCCGGTGCTCGGCGCGCTCGCTCCGATGTACGGCACGCTGGTGACGTCTTTCATCGCGATGCTGATCGCCATCCCCGTTGGCCTGGGCATCGCGATCTTCCTCACCGAACTTTGTCCGATATGGCTACGTCGGCCGATCGGAATAGCCATCGAATTGCTCGCCGGCATTCCATCGATCATCTACGGCATGTGGGGCTTCTTCGTGCTGGGGCCGTTCCTGGCCTACACCTTCCAGCCGTTCATGATTCGCTTGTTCGGCGGTATCCCCGTTCTGGGGGCGATCTTCGCCGGGCCGCCTTCCTATCTCAGCCTGTTCAATGCGGCACTGATTCTCGCAATCATGGTGCTGCCATTCATCACGGCGATCTCGGTCGACGTCTTCAAGACGGTGCCGCCGGTGCTGAAGGAGGCCGCCTACGGCGTCGGTTGCACCACCTGGGAGGTGGTGCGCAACGTGGTGATCCCCTATACCCGCGTCGGCGTCATCGGCGGCATCATGCTGGCGCTGGGGCGCGCACTCGGCGAAACCATGGCCGTCACCTTCATCATCGGTAACTCCTTCCGCATCTCGTCCTCGGTCTTTGCGCCGGGAACCACGATCTCGGCGGCAATTGCCAGCGAGTTTGCCGAAAGCGACGGGCTGCACCAGTCCGCGCTCATACTGCTCGGGCTGTTGCTGTTCGTGTTGACATTCATGGTGCTTTCCGCCGCGCGGCTGATGCTGCTGCGGCTGGAGAGGAAGGCGGGCAATTGAGATGAACCCGATCTACAAGTCGCGTCGCCGAAACGACCTCGTCATCCGCGGCCTCTGCTATGGCGCGGCGCTGTTTGGCGTCACCTGGCTCGCGCTGATCCTGTTCACGCTGTTCTTCAACGGCTTCAGCGGTCTCAATCTCGAGGTCTTCACCCAGAACACGCCGCCGCCCGGATCCAACCAGGGCGGCCTTTTGAACGCGATCACCGGCTCCATCATCATGACGGCGATCGGCGTCGGTATCGGCGCGCCGCTCGGCCTGTTCGCCGGAACCTATCTTGCCGAATACGGCAGGAACGATCACCTCACCTCGGTGATCCGATTCATCAACGACATCCTGCTGAGCGCGCCGTCGATCATCATCGGCCTGTTCATCTACGGTGCCATCGTGGTGCCGATGGGCGGGTTCTCGGCTCTGGCCGGTTCGCTGGCGCTGGCCGTGATCGTGATCCCCGTCGTCGTGCGCACCACCGAGGACATGCTGCTGCTGGTTCCCAACCCTCTGCGCGAAGCCGCATCCGCGCTCGGGCTGCCGCGCTCGCTTGTGATCAGGCGCATCGCCTACCGTGCGGCGCGGTCCGGCCTGATCACCGGCGTGCTGCTTGCGACAGCGCGCGTCGCCGGTGAGACCGCGCCGTTGTTGTTTACGGCGCTCTCCAACCAGTTTTTCAGCCTCAACCTGACCAAGACGATGGCCAACCTGCCGGTCACGATCAACAATTTCGTGCAGAGCCCCTACGCCTACTGGAAGCAGCTCGCCTGGAGCGGGGCATTGATCATCACCCTCACCGTTCTCGCTCTCAACATTGGCGCGCGTATCCTTGGTGCCGAGAGGACCGCAAAATGACCGACCTGTCCGTTTCCGTGAGTGTTCCAAGCGCTCCGGCGTCGCCGGCGGCCGGTCATGCAAATCATGCGGAACCGCCGGCCAAGGTGACCGCACGCGACCTGAATTTTTACTATGGCGAGCACCACGCGCTGAAGAACATCAGCATCACGCTTGGCACCAACCGTGTCACCGCGTTCATCGGCCCGTCCGGCTGCGGCAAGTCGACACTGCTGCGGACCTTCAACCGTATGTATGATCTCTACCCCGGCCAGCGCGCCACCGGCCAGCTGATGCTCGATCAGACCAACATCCTCGACCCCAAGCTCGACCTCAACCTGCTGCGCGCGCGAGTCGGCATGGTGTTCCAGAAGCCGACGCCGTTCCCGATGACGATTTACGAAAACATCGCGTTCGGCATTCGCCTTTACGAAAAGATTTCCAGGTCGGAGATGGATGATCGCGTCGAGAGGGCGCTGCGCGGCGGCGCGCTCTGGAACGAGGTCAAGGACAAGCTCAATGCCAGCGGTCTCAGCCTGTCCGGCGGCCAGCAGCAGCGGCTCTGCATCGCCCGCACCGTCGCCGTGCGGCCCGAGGTGATCCTGTTCGACGAGCCGTGCTCGGCGCTCGATCCGATCTCGACCGCCAAGATCGAGGAATTGATCCAGGAGCTGGCCGAGAAGTACACGATCGCAATCGTCACTCACAACATGCAACAGGCGGCGCGGGTGTCCGACAAGACCGCCTTCATGTACCTTGGCGAGCTGATCGAGTTTGACGAGACCGACAAGATCTTTACCTCGCCGAACGAACGACGCACCCAGGACTACATTACCGGCCGCTTCGGCTAAGGAGAGCTCGATGGCTTCAGAACATACAGCCAAGGCGTTCGACAGCGATCTGCAGGAACTGACGCGGCTGGTCGCGGAAATGGGCGGGCTTGCCGAACGCATGATCGTGGAGTTGGTCGATGCGCTAATTCGCCGCGACCTCGCGCTCGGCAAACGCGTGGTGGAGGCCGATAGCGAAATCGACAATCTGCAGCGCCTGATCGAAGAGCGCGCGGTATTGACCATCGCGCGGCGTCAGCCGATGGCTATCGACCTGCGCGAAATCGTCGGCGCGATGCGGGTGGCAACCGATCTCGAACGCATCGGCGATCTGGCCAAGAACATGGGCAAACGCGTCGCGGCGCTCGAGAGCGATTTCCAGCCGCTGAAGCTGATCCGGGGCCTGGAACACATGACCGACCTCGTGCAGTCGCAGGTGAAAACCGTGCTCGACGCCTACGCGGCGCACGATCTTCCGGCGGCGATGTCGGTCTGGAAGGGCGATGAGGAAGTCGACGCCATCTGCACCTCCCTGTTCCGGGAGCTTCTCACCTACATGATGGAGGATCCCCGCAATATCAGTTTCTGCATCCATCTGATGTTCTGCGCCAAGAACATCGAGCGGATCGGCGATCACGCCACCAACATCGCGGAAACCGTGTTCTACATGATCGAAGGCCAGCAAATACTCGACAAGCGTCCGAAGGGCGACATGACGACCTTTGCCACGACTGTTCCCGGAAACTGACGACCGCCTTGTGCGAAACCATCGCGCAAGAACGGGTCCCAAACACGAGAGAAGGCTACGCATATGAGCGCACGCATTCTGGTGGTGGAAGACGAGGAGGCGCTGACGACGCTGTTGCGCTATAACCTCGACGCCGAAGGCTACGACGTTGAGACGGTAGGGCGGGGCGATGACGCCGACACGCGCTTGAAGGAACGGGTTCCCGACCTCATCGTGCTCGACTGGATGTTGCCGGGTTTGTCCGGCATCGAGCTGTGCCGTCGCCTGCGGGCGCGGCCCGAGACCAGGCAATTGCCGATCATCATGCTGACCGCGCGCGGCGAAGAGAGCGAGCGGGTCAGGGGACTGGCTACCGGGGCCGACGACTACATCGTCAAGCCGTTCTCGGTGCCCGAGTTGCTGGCGCGTGTGAGAGGCCTGCTGCGGCGTGCAAGTCCGGAGCGGCTTGCGACCGTGCTGACCTATGGCGACATCGAACTCGACCGCGAAAAGCGCCGCGTCGCCCGCTCCGGCCGTCCGGTCGATCTCGGGCCGACCGAATACCGGCTGCTGGAGTTTTTCCTGGAACATCCGGGACGCGTGTTCAGCCGCGAGCAGCTTCTCGACAGCGTCTGGGGTCGCGACATCTATATCGACGAGCGCACCGTGGACGTCCACATCGGGCGCTTGCGCAAGCTGCTCAATCCCGGCCGGGAGCAGGACCCGATCCGCACCGTGCGCGGCGCCGGTTACGCGCTCGACGATCGCTTCGCGAAAGCGGAGTAGAAACTCCACAGTCGTCCCGGCCTTGAGCCGGGACGACGTCCGGGAACGCCCCTACCTCGTCGTCTTCGGCGTATGGCGGCGGCGGTCGCCGGCCGGTTGATAGGCGATCCGTGAATGATGCGCGCAATAGGGCAGGCTGGTCAGCGCCTTGCCGCCGCAGAAGAAGAATTCCGGGCTGGAGGGGTCACCGATCGGCCAGTGGCAGGTAGCTTCGTTCAGCTCCAACAGCGACAACCGCTGGCTCAATGGCACCACATTGTCATAGGCGATCGGATCCGGATCGAGCTCGACCTCGAAGGCGTGGGCCAGCGCCGTGTTGCCGCGGGAGGCCGGGCGCGGCACCCGCATCATATGCTGGGCGGGCCGAGCCTTGCGCTGGCGCGGGGCCGCGGAAGAGGGACTCTTGGCGCGGCCGGAGAGGCCGAGCCGGTGGACTTTGCCGATCACCGCATTTCGCGTCACATTGCCAAGTTCGGCGGCAATCTGGCTCGCCGACAGCCCGGCTTCCCAGAGCTTCTTGAGTTGTTCGACGCGATCGTCAGACCAGGTCAATACCGTCATCGCGTTCTTCCCCCGTGTCGCGCCGGCCGGTTTCGGGCAGCGCTGCGATGCCAATCGTCCCAAAAATCCCTTCCGGCAGAATCCCTTAGCCCTCGCCGGGCGCGAAAAACGCGCCCGAACGTCTACGCCGAACAGCTGCGACTTAGAGGATCGTTACTACCGCACGAGATGTCGTACCCGACGGAAAAGAAGCTACAATATGGCGTGACTCTGGCGCAAGAGTCCGCGTGAGTGCGTCCACATGTTCCGTGAATTTAAACCTCGTGATGCGCTCTTTGCGCGACACCGTGTTTAGCGGGGATAGCCGTGGAGCCCGACCGGTTGACACTTGTCTCCGTGCGCTTAAAATAGTTTCCCGCGTGCCGCCCTTAAAAGGCGGCACGTTTTATTTTCCGGGATCGGATCGCAAGTTTGCCTGGGCCCCTCGCTTTTCGAAGTTCGTGCAAGGGCCAGTCAGCGATGTGATCGCGGACTTCGGAATGAGGGTCTGGTGATCACAATGACCAAGAGCTCTGCGTCGCATCTGCTTCCGGTATTTGCCAGGGTCGATCTCGGCTTCGAGCGCGGCGAAGGCGCGTGGCTGGTCGCCACCAATGGCGAGCGCTATCTCGATTTCACCTCGGGCGTCGCGGTCAACGCGCTTGGCCACTGCCACCCGCATCTGGTGGCGGCCCTGCAGGAACAGGCGACCAGGCTCTGGCACATGTCGAACCTGTTCCAGAGCCCCGACGGCGAGCGGCTTGCGGCACGATTGTGCGAGGCAAGCTTTGCCGATTTCGTGTTCTTCGCCAATTCCGGTGCCGAGGCGATGGAATGCGCGATCAAGATCACGCGCAAGCATCATGCCGCCAAGGGCCATGGCGAACGCTATCGGATCGTCACTTTCGAGGGCGCATTTCATGGGCGCACGCTGGCGACGCTGGCGGCCACCGGATCGGCCAAATACCTGGAGGGTTTCGGCCCGCCGATGGAGGGCTTCGACCAGGTCGCGCTCGGCGATCTCGATGCTGTCCGTAAAGCCATTGGTCCGCAGACGGCCGGTATTCTGATCGAGCCGCTGCAGGGTGAAGGCGGGGTGCGCGCCGCGCCTCCTTCCTTCTACAAGTCGCTGCGCCAGCTCTGCGACGACAATGGCCTGGTGTTGATATTCGACGAGGTGCAAACCGGGATGGGCCGCACCGGCGAGCTGTTTGCCTACAAGCGCCTGGGCGTCGTGCCCGACGTGATGCCGCTCGCCAAAGCGCTCGGCGGCGGCTTCCCGATCGGCGCCTGTCTTGCCACTGCCGACGCTGCGGCCGGCATGACGCCGGGCTCGCACGGCTCGACCTTCGGTGGCAACCCGCTTGCGGTTGCGGCCGCCAATGCCGTGCTCGACGTGATGCTCAAGCCGGGCTTCTTCGAACACGTCCGGAAAATGTCGCTGCTGCTCAAACAAAAGCTGGCCGCGGTCATCGATCGTCATCCGGCTGTGCTGGCGGAGGTGCGTGGCGAGGGATTGTTGATCGGCGTGAAAGCCGTGGTGCCGTCGGCCGATCTGGTAACCGCCTTGCGCGAACAGCACCTCCTCACGGTTGGTGCCGGCGACAACGTGGTGCGACTTCTGCCGCCCCTGATCGTCAATGAGGCGGAGATCGAGGAGGCCGTGCAGCGGCTCGAT
The DNA here is from genome assembly GCA_963721935.1 of uncultured Alphaproteobacteria bacterium. Lineage (GTDB taxonomy): Bacteria > Pseudomonadota > Alphaproteobacteria > Rhizobiales > Xanthobacteraceae > Bradyrhizobium. Next base: position 65,986 of record CAVRMY010000043.1, on the reverse strand, counting down.
CGCGCCTGCGCGGCGCTTTCGGCAAACCAGCAGAAACAGGCGGCCGGGCGATGAGCAACGCGTTGCGTCATTTCCTTGATCTCAACGAACTCCCGACCAGGGAGCTGCGCAACATGCTTGAGGCCAGCGTGGCCATGAAGGCGAAGCTGAAGGCGTCGAAAAACCAGGGTGAGAAAGCGAACCGTCCGCTCGAGGGCAAGACGCTTGCGATGATTTTCGAGAAGCCCTCAACGCGGACCAGGGTCTCGTTCGACGTCGGCATGCGGCAGCTCGGCGGTGAAGCGATCATGCTGACCGGCGCCGAGATGCAGCTTGGCCGCGGCGAGACGATCGCCGACACCGCGCGCGTGCTCTCCCGCTACGTCGATGCGATCATGATTCGGATTCTCAACCACGACGCACTGCTCGAATTGGCCGCGCACGCTACTGTGCCCGTCATCAACGGGCTGACGCGGCGTTCCCATCCCTGTCAGGTGATGGCGGATCTGATGACTTTTGAGGAACATCGCGGTCCCATCGCCGGGCGCACGGTAGCCTGGAGCGGTGACGACAACAACGTGCTGGCGTCCTGGGCCCATGCGGCGGAGCGATTCAAGTTCACGCTGAACATCGCCACCCCGCCACAGCTCGCACCCAACAGGGCGATGCGGGACTGGATCAACGCGACCCAGGCGCCGATCGTGCTTGGCAACGATCCCGAAGCCGCCGTGCGGGGCGCCGATTGCGTCGTCACCGACACCTGGTTTTCGATGGGCGACAAGGACGGCGAGCATCGGCACAACCTGCTGCGGCCCTATCAGGTCAATGCTCACCTGATGCGGCTCGCCAAACCGGATGCGCTGTTCATGCATTGCCTGCCGGCTCATCGCGGTGACGAAGTCACTGACGAGGTGATCGACGGACCGCAATCGGTGGTGTTCGACGAGGCCGAAAATCGCCTGCACGTGCAGAAGGGAATTCTGGCCTGGTGCTTTGACGCGGTGGCCTGACCACAAAACGATCGTCGTCCCCGCGTTTCGCAGGGACGACAATCTTCAAGCCCCTTTCGTTTTGCGTTTTCCGACCCCAGATAGGCATCATGACTTCACAAGCCCCCGACATGAAAATAAAGCAAACGCCGATCCGCGCGCCGTCGCCGGTTCCGCTCGACGACACCATCCTGCCGTTCGAGGTTGCCGCGCTTGATCTGCGTGGCCGTCTGACCCGGCTCGGCCCCGGGCTCGACGATATGCTGGCCAAGCACGATTATCCGCCCGCCGTGGGCAAGCTGCTTGGTGAAGCCATTGTGCTTGCGACGCTGCTCGGCTCTTCGCTGAAATTCGACGGTCGCTTCATTCTGCAGACCCAAACCGATGGCCCGGTGTCGTTTCTGATTGTCGACTTTCATGCGCGCGACCGACTGCGCGCCTATGCGCGGTTCGACGCAGCAAGGCTCAAGGACGGCCAGGAATCCGGTGCGCTGCTTGGCAAGGGCCATCTTGCCATGACCATCGACCAGGGTCCGGACATGAGCCGCTATCAGGGAGTGGTGGCGCTCAATGGCGGCACCCTCGAGGATGCCGCACACGAGTATTTCCTGCGCTCCGAACAGATCCCGACCCGCGTGCGGCTGGCGGTCGGCCAGGAATGGCGCGCCGGTAAGGATGGTCCGAGGCATCGCTGGCGTGCCGGCGGCATGCTGCTGCAATTCCTGCCCAAGGCGCCGGAGCGGGCGCGGCAGGCAGATCTGCATCCGGGCGACGCGCCGGAGGGTACGCTTGCCCACACTGTCGCGGAAGACGACGCGTGGATCGAAGGCCAGTCCCTGATCTCGACGGTTGAGGATGTCGAGTTGATCGATCCCGATCTGTCCGGCGAGCGGTTGCTTTATCGGCTGTTTCACGAGCGCGGCGTCAGGGTGTTTCAACCGCTGACGTTGCGCGCGCAATGCTCTTGCTCGCGCGATGCGGTGTCCTCGATGCTGAAGAGCTTCGCGCCCGACGATCGCGCCGACATGGTCAAGGACGGCAAGGTGGTGGTGACTTGCGAGTTCTGCTCGTCGGTCTATCAATTCACGCCGCATGAGGCAGGCGTGGAGCAAGGTGCGGCGTAGCCGCATCCTCATCGCGAGGAGCGGCAGCGACGAAGCGATCCAGTCCGCTTGTTTTAAATGCTGGATCGCTTCGCTTTCGCTCGCGATGACGGCAAGGCGCCCGCGACGCCCTAATTCAGCACCCGCTTGCCGTCGGGGCTGTCGAGCGAAAAGGTCGGCACGTCGATCTCGAACTTCTCGCCGCTTTCGTTCACCATCTGGTAGCGGCCGGTCATGAAACCCGAGGCGGTCGGAAGCGGAACACCGCTGGTGTACTCGAAGCGTTCGCCAGGCGCCAATACCGGCTGCTCGCCGACGACGCCTTCGCCGCGAAATTCCTGCTTGCGGCCGGTAGCATCGGTGATGATCCAGTGCCGCGTGCGCAGTTGCACGGTCTCGGTGCCCGAATTGGTGATCACGATCGTGTACGACCAGAAATACTGGCGGTTTTCGACCGACGAGCGTTCCGGCAGGAAGTTGGGTTCAACGGTGACTTCGATATCACGGGTAACGGCGCGATACATGCGGGTCGATCTTCCGAAATCAGGCGGCATCATATCCAATTGTTCGCGCCAAACCAATCGTCGAGGCTGCCGTTGCCTCTGCCGCCGGTTCCTATCGTCGTTTCACCACAGTTCTCCCCTAAAGCCAGCGCGCCGCGCAACTTGCGTGCGGCCCGTGGGCCTATACTATCTCGCGTCGAAGCAGGCTCATGAACCGCCCGCCCAAGACGGTGCCAGATGACCTCAGTAGCCGACCGAATTGCCGGACCGCCGCTCGCGGCTGACGCGGACGTGATCGCGCGGGAAACAGCGGCGGCTCAGGTCGCGGCACCGGCCGTGGCATTGCCGGCGGCCGGCGAGCGCGAATTGCGGCTCGATCTGTTTCGCGGGCTCGCATTGTGGCTGATCTTTATCGATCACCTGCCGCCGAACATTCTGACCTGGCTGACGATCCGCAACTACGGCTTCAGCGACGCCACCGAAATCTTCATCTTCATTTCCGGCTACACCGCCGCATTCGTCTACGGCCGCGCGATGCGCGATGCCGGCTTCGTGGTCGCGACCGCGCGCATCCTGCGCCGGGTCTGGCAGATCTACGTCGCGCACGTGTTTCTGTTCACGATTTTCCTCGCGGAAATTTCCTACGTCGCCACCAGCTTCGAGAATCCGCTCTACAGCGAAGAAATGGGCATCATGGATTTCCTCAAGGAGCCGGACGTTACCATCGTCCAGGCGCTGCTCCTGAGATTCCGTCCCGTCAACATGGACGTGCTGCCGCTTTATATCGTGCTGATGCTGTTCCTGCCGATAATCCTCTGGCTGATGAAGCGGAGCCCCGATTTCACGCTGGCGCTGTCGGTCGTACTTTACGCCATCACCTGGCAATTCGATCTTTACCTGTCGGCCTATCCGAACGGCGTTTGGGTATTCAATCCCTTTGCCTGGCAATTGTTGTTCGTGTTCGGTGCGTGGTGCGCGCAGGGCGGCGCGCAGCGGATGTCGCGGATTCTGGCATCGCCGATCACGCTGTGGATTTGCATCGCCTATCTGTTGTTTGCGTTCTTCGTCACGCTGACCTGGTACATGCCGCAACTGAGCTACCTGATGCCGCGCCGGCTCGAGCAATGGATGTATCCGATCAGCAAGACCGATCTCGATGTGCTGCGCTTTGCGCATTTCCTGGCGCTGGCCGCGGTGACGGTGCGGTTCATCCCGAAAGACTGGCCGGGGCTGAAGTCGCCATGGCTGCGGCCGCTGATCCTGTGCGGGCAGCACTCGCTGGAGATTTTCTGCCTCGGCGTGTTCCTGGCCTTCGCCGGGCATTTCCTGCTGGCGGAGCTCTCGGGAGGTGCCGGGTTGCACTTTGTTATCAGTATTTCCGGAATCCTGATCATGTCCGCCGCTGCATGGCTGTTTTCGTGGTACAAGCACTCTGCCGACAAGAGTGGGACCCGGAGCAAGGGCACCAGCGGCAACGCCGATATGGCGGGAGGGGGCGCATGAAGTCCGTCTCAGGGCCGATCCTGGGCTTGATGGTGCTGACCGGTCTTCTGACCGCAATGCCCGCGCGCGGCGAGGATGCGCCGGCCCGCTGCGAGGTCCCGGACTATCTGCTCGCAAGCGAAAGCGCCCTTGCCAAGGTCGAGAACGCCGTCAAGAACAAGGGGTCTTTGGATATCCTGGTGGTGGGCAGCCGATCGTCGACCATCAATCCAAATGCCAATAGCTCCGAAGCGGCAGCCTACCCGGCGCGGATGCAGGCAACGCTCAAGGAAAAACTGCCGTCCGTGGCGGTCAATCTTTCTGTGGAGGTACAGGCCAAAAAAACCGCCGAGGAAGTGGCGGCCGGGCTGGCGAAGCTGATGGAAGGCAAAAAGCCGACATTGGTGATCTGGCAGACCGGGACGGTCGACGCGGTACGATCCGTCGATCCGGACGATTTCCGCACTGCGATAGACGAGGGCATTGTTGCGCTGCAAGAAGCCGGGGCCGACGTGGTTTTGATAAATCCGCAGTATAGCCCACGCACGGAAACGATGATTTCCGTGCCGCCATATCTTGATAATATGCGGGTGGTGGCGCAGCAACGTGACGTTCCGCTGTTCGACCGCTTCGCCATTATGCGGCACTGGGCCGAATCGGGAGAGTTTGACCTGTTCAGCGCGTACCATGGTGTTGAGCTGGCAAAGCGCGTCCACAACTGCATCGGCGTTGCGCTGTCGCAGTTCGTGATCGACGCCGCTCATCTCGGGCCGCCGCAGCAGAATTGAGGATCGATGGTTTATGTCTTTTGAGAGTTGCCCTCGCCCTTTTTGCCGAGCGACATTGCTGGCCGCATCCGCGGCCAGTGTGCTGTTGTTGACGCCGGCCGAAATCACGCGTGCGCGCGCGCAGGACGCCCGGCAGGTGGCGTTATCCGATAGTGCCAAATCCGATACGGCCAAATCCGAGACGGCCAAGTCCGAAACCGCCAACTCTGAAACCGGCAAGCCCGATACAGCCAAGCCCGATATAGCCAAGCCCGATATGGCCAAGTCCGATGGGGCGAAGTCGGAGGTTTCCAAATCCGGCGATCCAGAGGCGGTTGCGCCTGCGACCGAAAAAACCGACCAGGGCAATGTCGCTGCCGTCGACCAGGCTAATTCGCCAGAGCCCAAAAGCCTCACCGAAAAGGCAATCGAAAAGGTGAAGCAGGTCGCGAAATCAGCGAGCGACATTTTCAGCCGCGTGCCGTGTCAGTCACCGAAGGGCGCCCCGAGAACCATGGGCTCGCTGCCGCATGTGGCGGGCAAGCTCGCCGCCGGCGAACCCGTACTGATCATCGCGTTCGGATCGTCCTCCACCGCCGGCTATGGCACCTCTTCACCCGAGTTCACCTATCCGAACCGCCTGGCGGCGCAATTGCACCGCAAATTTCCGAGCGCCGACATCACCGTCATCAATCGCGGCCGCGGCGGCGAAGACGCCCCAGAAATGATGAAGCGTTTGCAGGCCGACGTGATCGACGTGAAGCCTGATCTCGTGATCTGGCAGGTCGGCACCAACGCGGTGCTGCGCAACCTCGACCCGGGCGAGACCACCAGGCTTGTGGCAGACGGTGCCGCCCGCATCCAGGCCGCCGGCGCCGACCTCGTGCTGGTCGATCCGCAATATTCGCCGAAGGTCAACGAGCATCTGGAAAGCGCAAGCCAGATGGTGAAGCTGCTCGGCAAGGTCGCCCAGCTTCGCCATGTCAGCGTCTTTCCGCGCTTCGAGGTGATGCGGTACTGGCATGAGAGCCAGGCCCTGCCGATCGACAGTTTCGTGATTGCCGATGGTCTGCACATGAACGACTGGGGATATGCCTGCTTCGCCCAGTTGCTCGGTGACGACATCATCAGATCGGTCGGCCAGATCAAGCTGGGCGTCAACGTGCCGTCGAACGTGCAGACCTATCGGCCGATGTGAGTTCCCTCATTGCGAGGAGCGAAAGCGACGAAGCAATCCAAGCTTCGGGCCCGTGAAGGAATGGATTGCTTCGCTTGCGCTCGCAATGATGGTGGGTTATTTGCAGGTCCAATCTCACGCCGCTGCCAGCGCCGCGTGCAAATCCTCGATCAGATCCTCCGCATGTTCGAGCCCGGTCGAGAAGCGGATAAAGCCATCGCTGATGCCGAGCTCGGCGCGCGCCTGCGGTGTCAGGCGCTGATGGGTGGTGGTCGCCGGATGCGTGACGAGGCTCTTGGCATCGCCGAGATTGTTCGAGATGCGCGCGAGCTTGAGCGCATTGAGAGTGCGGAACGCCGCCGCCTTGCCGCCTTTGACCTCGAAGCCGATCAGCGTCGATCCGGCGCGCATCTGCTTCTTGACCAAATCCGCCTGCGGGTGGTCGGCGCGGCCGGGATAGATCAGCCGCGAAATTTTCGGGTGCTGCGCCAGCGCATCCGCAACCAAGGCGGCGGTTGCGGTCTGGGCACGAACCCGCACGGCCAGCGTCTCCAGGCCCTTGAGCAGGACCCAGGCATTGAACGGCGATATCGAAGGCCCGGTCTGGCGCAGGAATGTGTGGATGTGCTCGGCGATGAATTGTTCCGACGCGAGGATGATTCCGCCGAGGCAACGGCCCTGACCGTCGATATGCTTGGTCGCCGAATAAACGACGACATCGGCGCCGAGGGAAAGCGGGCTCTGCCAGATCGGAGTTGCAAATACATTGTCGACGATCAGCCGTGCTTGGCCACGATGGGCAATCTCGGCGATCGCACCGATATCGAGCACATCGAGTGTCGGATTGGTAGGGCTTTCCAGAAAAAGGCTCCTGGTGTTGGGCCGCATCGCACGTTGCCACTGCTCGAGATCAAGCCCATCGACCAGGGTGGATTGAATGCCGTAGCGCGGCAGCAGATCCTCGATCACGTAGCGGCACGATCCGAACATCGCTTTGGCTGCGACTACGTGGTCGCCCGCCTTCAGCGGCGCCAGCATGGCGGTCGTCACCGCCGCCATTCCGGTCGCGGTGGAGCGGCCGGCTTCGGCGCCCTCGAACTCGATCATCCGCTGCTCGAACATCGCTATCGTGGGATTGGAATAGCGGGAATAGATGTAACCGCTGTCCTCACCCTTGAAACGCGCCTCGCATTGCTCGGCGGTGTCGTAAACGTAGCCTTGGGTGAGAAACATCGCCTCGGACGTTTCGCCGAATTCCGAGCGGATGGTTCCGGAATGGACCAGCCGGGTCTCGGGGCGGTGGCGGGCGCTGGATGAAGCGGGCGCGGCAGACTTCGACATGTGACCTCCATCGTGACCACCCGTTGAAAATGGTCACAAAAAACCGGCCTGGAAAATTTCCGAAGGCCGGGATCACACTGTCCCCGGCCTGTTTAGCGATTTATTTAACGTGGCTGCAAGCCGGCCGGCCCAAATCACCACGGGATAAGTCATGCTGATATTCGCTCGCACCCTTTCCGTCAAGGCGGCCTTCGGCTAACCGGTAAAGTGGCGTATTTCCAGCGTCTGTTGGGGTGGATTTGACATTTGCTACCCAGCCGGCCACTGCCTCTCCAGGCATGGCCTGGTCGTCCCTGAAGGACCGCAACCCGTGAGCTTCATGCTTCCGCCCGACGCCAGGGGTATTCTGCCGGACCGCATGATCGCGGCCATGGCGGATTCAGGCTTGATCCTTCCGGCCTATCCGTTTGTCGAAAGCCAGATTCAGCCCGCGAGCCTCGACCTGCGGCTTGCCGACATCGCTTATCGGGTGCGGGCGAGCTTTCTGCCGGGGCCGGGTGCCACGGTGGCCGAACGTATCGACGAACTGAAGCTGCACGAGATCAGCCTTGCCGACGGCGCGGTGCTGGAGACGAATTGCGTCTATATCGTGCCGCTCCTGGAGTCGCTCGCTCTGCCTTCGGAAATCGTCGCTGCGGCCAATCCCAAGAGTTCGACCGGGCGGCTCGACGTGTTCACCCGCGTGATCGCCGACGGCACGCGGCGCTTCGACATGATCGGCGCCGGCTATCATGGTCCGCTCTATGCCGAGATCAGTCCAAAGACCTTTCCGGTGCTGTTGCGCGAAGGTTCGCGACTTTCGCAGGTGCGGTTTCGAACCGGCGATGCTGTTCTGAACGCCGGGGAACTCGACGCGTTGCACGTGCTGGAGCGGCTGGTGGATGTGGACAAGGCCGATTTGACCGACGGCGTGGCGTTGAGTGTCGATCTGTCGGGCAAGAACGCCAAGGGTTTCGTCGGCTATCGCGCCAAGCGGCACACCGGCGTGGTCGATATCGATCGTCGCGGCGGCTATGCGGTCGATGAATTCTGGGAAGCCATGCCTGCGCGGGGCGACGGCAGTCTCATTCTCGATCCCGGCGAGTTCTACATCCTGGCATCGAAAGAGGCAGTGCAGGTGCCGCCGGATTACGCGGCCGAGATGGTGCCGTTCGATCCGCTGGTCGGCGAATTCCGCGTGCATTACGCCGGCTTCTTCGATCCCGGCTTCGGCTATGCCGGCGCCGGCGGGCAGGGCGCGCGCGCGGTACTGGAGGTGCGCTCGCGCGAGGTGCCGTTCATTCTCGAGCATGGCCAGATCGTCGGGCGCCTTGTCTACGAGAAAATGCTGGCGCGGCCCAGTGCGATGTATGGTCAGCGCATTGGCTCGAACTACCAGGCGCAGGGCCTGAAACTCTCAAAGCATTTTCGGGCGTGATCGCGCTGACCTGTCCACGCCGCGGCGCAGCAATATCGCTGCACGGGCGAGTTGCGTCTTTCGGTTGTCGCCCGCTGACTGTACCATCGGCCGAACAAGCAACCGGCAGGGAAACAACGGGGACACTTCAATGGCCATGGCAACCACGCACGGGATGTTATCCGAATCCGATCATAGCGCGCAGTTGCGCAAGGCGGTCATCGCATCGACCATCGGCACCGCAATCGAGTGGTACGACTTTTTCCTCTATGGCACCGCCGCCGGGCTGATCTTTGGCAAGCTCTACTTTCCGAACGAGGAACCGCTGACGGCGACGCTGGCGGCCTTCGGTACCTATTTCATCGGCTTCATCGGGCGCCCGATTGGTGCTGCGATATTCGGTCACTACGGCGACCGGATCGGACGCAAGGCGACATTGATCGCAACCCTTCTGTGCATGGGTATCGCGACCTTCCTGATCGCATTCGTGCCCACTTACGCCTCGATCGGCGTCTGGGGCGCGATCATCCTTACGGTGTTGCGGATGCTTCAGGGCATCGGCGTGGGTGGCGAGTGGGGCGGATCGGTGCTGCTGGCGATGGAATGGTCGCGCACCCATGGTCAACGCGGGCTGGTGGCCTCTTGGCCGCAATTCGGCGTGCCTTGCGGCCTGTTCCTGTCGAACCTTGCTGTCCTCGCATTCAGCCAGCTCACCGGCGACCAGTTCGTCACCTGGGGCTGGCGGCTTCCTTTCGCGCTGTCGATCGTTCTCGTTGGCGTCGGACTGTGGATTTGCCTTGGCATCCTCGAGACGCCGGTGTTCCAGCAGCTCCTGGACAACAAGAAGATCGAGAAGACCCCGATCGTCGAGGTCTTCAAGAAGCATCCGAAGGAGATATTGCTGTCGGCCCTGGTGCGGATGTCGGAGCAGGCGCCGTTCTATATCTTCACCGCATTCATCTTTGCCTATGCGGTCGGCACCTTGCACATGTCGCGCGATTTTATCCTGCTCGCGGTGCTGGCTGCCGCTTGCGTCTCGTTTATCACCATTCCGCTATCGGGCCACATCTCCGACCGGATCGGGCGGAGGAAGATGTATCTGATCGGCGCGGCGACGGTGGGCGTTTTCGGCTTCCTTTATTTCGGAATGGTGGACACCGCAATTCCGTCCTTGGTGTTCGTCGCGATCGTGCTGTCGCTGATTCCGCACGACATGCAATATGGGCCGCAGGCGGCCTTGATTGCGGAGGCCTTTACGCCGCGATTGCGCTACAGCGGGGCTTCACTGGGGTATCAACTCGCCTCCGTGATTGCCGGCGGCCCGGCGCCCCTTATCGCAACTGCCCTGTTCGCCGCCTATCACTCCGGCTATGCGATTTCCATCTACATCGCCGTTTGCTCGGTCATAAGCATTATCGCGGCGTGGTTCATGCCTGACTACACCGGGCGGGACATTTCGATGGAGTATGATGAAGGGAAAGGCTCCAGCTAAAATCAGCCCGATTTGGTTGCTAGCGATTGCCCATGGCCTCCCGGATGCAGGGCGGTCATCGAACGGCATTGTGATTGTTATCCCTGGCGAGGGAACCATGCGCAAAGCAACGCGAGTGCTGCCAGTCGCGATGTCGTTGGTAGCGGGCATGTTTTATCTGTCAAATTCGACGATGGCGGAGCCGACGCTTACCGGCAACGCACCCGGCAATGAGATCCGTATCGGAACCATCATGCCGTATACCGGGCCGTTGGCCGCCTTCTCGTCGATCGGAAGGGCAGAAGCGGCTTATTTTGAAATGATCAATGAGCGTGGCGGGATCAACGGCCGCAAGGTGAAGCTGATCGCCTATGATGACAGTTCCGACCCGGCTGCGGCCATCGAGCACGCGCGCAAGCTTGTCGAGAAGGATCAGGTCCTGCTGGTTTTTGGAGCGTTCGGGACGCCGAGCAATCTGGCCGTTCGTCCCTATTTGAACGAGAAGCAGGTGCCGCACCTGTTTGTAGCGTCCGGTGACGATGCCTGGAACGCACCTGATGCCTTCCCCTGGACCATGGGGTGGCAGCCTCAATCGCGGAGGGAAGGTCGCATCTACGCCAGTTACATCAAGGCATATTATCCGGATCGAAAAATCGCGGTGCTGTGGCAGAACGATCAATTTGGAAGAGATATGCTCCGCGGCCTCGAAGAAAGTCTTGGCGACGGCGCCCGCATGATCGTGTCCGACACCACTTTCGACATCTCCGACAAGACGATCAATACCCAAATCGATCTACTGCACTCGTCGGGCGCGGAAATTCTGGTGTTCGACGGATCGCCCGCGGTCGCCGCGCTTGCATTGCGACAAATGGCCGAAATCGGCTGGCAGCCGGTGTTCCTGCTCGACAATGCGTCCGCCTCGATAGCCAACGCGCTGCGGCCCGCGGGGCTCGAAAACTCGATCGGCGTCATCACGACGGAATTCCTGAAAGACCCCGGTGATCCGGTCTGGAAGGATGATGCCGAAATGAAGGAATGGATGTCCTTCATGGACAAGTATTATCCCGACGGAGACAAGAGCGACATCAATGCCGTCTTCGGATTTGCGGCCGCAGCGACGCTGGTCGAGGTGCTGACGCGATGCGGCGACGACCTTTCGCGCGAAAACATCATGCAGCAGGCGGAAGGACTGGATGTATTTCCGGTTCCGCTGGCGCTCAAGGGCATCACGGCGAGCACGGGACCGAACGATTTTCGCCCGATCAAGCAGCTGCGCCTGGTTCAATTCGATGGCCAGAGCTGGCAACCGATCGGTGACGTGATCGATAGTGCCTTCCAGGAGAAGTGAAGTCAGCGTGTCGCCGGCTTCGCAGCCGGTGTCACGCGCCAGATCGCGTTACCGACATCGTCTGCGACCAGTAGCGCGCCCTTCCTGTCGATGGCGACGCCGACCGGCCGGCCCTGCGCTTCCCCGTCAGCGCTGAGAAATCCGGTCAGCACGTCCTGCGGCTTGCCCGAAGGCGCGCCATCGGCGAAGGGGACGAATATCACCTTGTAGCCGGACCGCGGCTTGCGGTTCCACGAGCCATGCTGACCGATGAAGGCCCCATTGGCCATCTCTGGCGGAAACAGATTGCCGGTGTTGAAGGCAAGCCCGAGGGATGCCGTATGCGCACCCAGTGCATAATCCGGCGCGATCGCCTTCGCCACCAGATCGGGGCGCTGCGGCTGGACGCGTTCGTCGACATGCTGGCCGTAGTAGCTGTACGGCCAGCCGTAAAATCCTCCGTCCTTCACGGATGTCATGTAATCGGGCACGAGATCGTTGCCGAGCTCGTCGCGCTCGTTGACGACCACCCACAGCGCGCCGCTTTGCGGCTGCCAGGCCGGGCCGTTCGGATTGCGCAGGCCGGAGGCGAACCGCCGCGATTTGCCGGTCGCGCGGTCGACTTCGAGCACCGCGGCGCGATTGGTCTCGGCCTCCATGCCGTTCTCGCCGATATTGCTGTTGGAGCCGACGGTGGCATAAAGCTTCGATCCATCGCTACTCGCCACAAGATCCTTGGTCCAGTGATGGTTGAGAGGGCCCGCGGGAAGATCGACGAGCTTGACACCGGTCGCGGCGATTTTCGTGTCGCCGGTGCGGTACGGAAATTTGATGATCGCGTCGGAATTGGCGACATAAAGGTCGTCGCCCATCAGCGCCATGCCGAAGGGGGAATTGAGGCTATCGAGAAAGACGGTTCTGGTTTCGGCAATCCCGTCGCCATCGGCATCGCGCAGGAGCGTGATGCGATTGGCGCTCTGCGTATCGGCGCCGGCGCGGCTCATCACGAGCTTCGTGATCCAGCCCTTGATGCCTCTCTCCTCGTCGGGTCGCGACGGGGCGTTGGTCTCGGCCACCAGCACGTCGCCGTTGGGCAGCACGAGCAGCGTCCGCGGGTGATCGAGCCCCGTGGCAAACGCGTTGACCGCCATTCCCGCCGCGGCAATCGGCTTGCCGCCGGCGGGCCAGCCCACCGCCTTGGCGACGTTGACCGTGGGGATCAACGATTTTTCCGGTGCCGGCAGGGCGGGTTTGGCGCCATAGGTTTGTTCAGCCATGGCCGTTTCCTGCTCGTTGCAGGCCGCAAGCCCCACGGCCACGCCCGCGAAACAGCCCGCGAGCAGAAGATGGCTGGAAGAAAAAATCAGTCTGCGCATGCTTGTTCCTCGCCTGTGCGCCGTCGAAGAAGAAGGTAGAACACGTTCACGGCATCCCACACTAATTTTCGCGTGACATTACAAGGCGCGTTATGCTGCCAACAGGCGACACAAGCTTGACAACTCCGGGTGTGAGAATGGCTGAAGCTCAATTGGCAGTGCAGACCGAATGGCAGAAATGGCGGGCTGTGGCCGAACTTTATCATGCCTATTTCACCGGACTTATTTTGACGGTGGTAACGCGCCGAGGCACGGTGGATGCCGCCGAGTTCGTATTCCGGGTATTTCGCCGTCAGCAGCAGGAGCGTTTCCTGCCGGGCCTTGAAAAGCTCGGTCTCGCTCACCTGCCGCCGGCGGTGGCAGCCGCGCAATACCATTATCTGTCGAACTGGATTGGCGGCGTTTGCGTCGAATACATGTACGAGTCCGACCGCAAGGCCTGGATCCGCTACCCGCCGCCGCGCTGGATCTGGAAGGGAACGGCAATCTGCGGCATACCCGGCGAGGTCTCGCGGGCGATGTTGCGCGGCTGGCACGCCAATAATGGCGTTTCGCTTGGCAATCCGAGGCTGGGCTTCGTGTGCACCAAGCAGAGCGTGGATGGCCAGGACGGGCTGGAAGGCTATTATTTCGAATACGACTACGACCTCGATGTCGATCAGCGGCTGGTTTTCGCACGCCAACTCGAAGCGCCCATGTTCGATCCCGCCGCAGCTCCCGCCTTGCCGGTCGAGACTTGGCCGAGGGCGAGGCTTGAAAAAGCCTATCGCAACTATGCCATGCAATATGTGCGGACCGCAGCTCCAGTCATGGTGCAGTTGTTCGGTCCGCAAGAAGCTCGTCACTTGCTGCATCTGACCGGGAAATTGATCGGGATGCAGTACTTTGACGAAGTCGCAAGCCACCTTGCTACGGACAAGGGAAGCGCTGGAGCTTTCGCGTCGTTCCTGAGCGCCCTGCTCGAAGCACAGGACGATTCCGTCGATCTCTCCGGCTCAGATGGAGCTTTCGAGATCAGACAGCAGACCTGGAATCTGATGTCCGACGTAGCCGATTATCACCCGGCCTGCGCCGGCGTCCTGCAGGGTCTTTACGAAGGCCTGGCCGCCGGCTGCGGCCGACACATCGCTGTAACCATGAGGGCGATGGCGACAGGTGGCGCGCCTTTGGTCTGGTCGATCGGCTGACGGGACGGCGATCCCAGGGCGTGTACTCGTATCGCCGACCGAAAGTAACCCGGTGGCCCCGATAGCCACGATCCGCTGTTGGAAGAGGTATGAGCGGACCTGACCCGGACGCTGTTCGACTTACGAAATTCAGCCAAAGCGGTCATTGTGAACATCATGGACACGCCCCGGTTTTAACCCGTAGACTTACCTCAACATTTGCACTGGACCGGAGCGCGCTAATGGCCGAGGCGCGGGTCGAACGCCGGCTTGCTGCCATCCTCGCAGCCGATGTCGCGGGTTACTCGCGGCTAATGGGCGCAGATGAACTCGGCACGCTGGAAGCGTTGAAAGCGCTCCGACGCGACATTGTCGATCCTGCCATTGCCAGCCAGAAGGGCCGGATCGTGAAGACGACCGGCGACGGTATGTTGGTGGAGTTCGCGAGCGTCGTTGACGCCGTAACTTGCGCGATGGCCATTCAGGACCAAATGGCGGAACGTAATTCCAACTCCGTCGCAAAGATCAACTTGCGCGTTGGCATCAATGTTGGTGACGTCATTGTCGACGGCGGCGATATCTTTGGCGATGGCGTCAACGTTGCGGCTCGCGTAGAGAGTGAATGCGAGACGGGAGGCGTTTGTTTGTCTGACGATGCCTTTCGGCAGGTGCGCGGCAAGACCTCGTTTGCGTTCGATGATCTCGGCGAACGACATTTGAAGAACATCGACCGGCCCATGCGGATTTATGCGGCGCGTTCGGCAGCTTTCTCAGCCACGGTAAGCGCCGCGTCGGCGAGCCGGAGTTTCAAGCCGCTTGCCCTGCCCGACAAGCCTTCCATCGCCGTCCTGCCGTTCGAGAACATGAGCGGCGACCCCGGGCAGCAATACTTCGCGGATGGGATTGCCGAGGACCTCATCACAAACTTATCGCGAATGCGGTGGATTTTCGTGATTGCCCGCACTTCAAGCTTCCGGTTCAAAGGCCAGGGATTAAGCGCGGTCCAGATCGCTCAACAATTGGGTGTGCACTATGTTGTCGAAGGGAGCATTCGCAAATCAGCCAATCGCATGCGAATCACCGTTCAGCTAACCGAAGGGACGAGGGGCACTCAAGTTTGGACGCATCGTTTCGACCGGCCTGTTGAGGATGTTTTTGCCGTTCAAGAGGAGATAGCCGACATAATCACCGCCACCTTGGAGCCTGAGATAGGTGCAGCTGAGCGCGCACGCGCACGCCGCAAGCCCCCTGATAGCCTGGACAGTTGGGAGCGCTATCAGCGCGGCATGTGGCATTTGCTGCGGCGCAATCGTGACGATCTCTCGGCAGCTCGCTCCCTGTTTGTTGAGGCAATCGCCCTCGATCCGAGCTTTGCCAGTGCTCATGCGGCGCTCGCAGTCTCGTGTTTCTTCCAAATTACCCACGGATTCGCATCCGACTACGTTGCAATGCGGGATCAGCTGATCGCCGAAGCCTCGGAAGCGGTAGCACTTGATCCTCGCGATCATCTGGCGCACAGCGCGATGGGCATCGCATTCATGGAATGTGGTCGGCGAGAAGAGGCGCTTTCCGAACATCGGATCGCGTTAGAGCTTAATCCCAGCAATTCCTTTTCCCGTTGGGCCTTTGGATATGCTCTGTTGAAGGCAGGTCGAGATGAGGAAGCGGTTGATCAGTTCGATTCCGCCCTACGGCTCAGTCCCCGAGACCCGGCTGCCTGGTCATATCTGACGCTCAAGGCTGCATCTCTTTACCAACTCAAAAGATATGATGAGGCGGCCGTGGTTGCTCGGGATGCAACCCGCTTCCCCGTTGCCGATCTGGTTTGGCCATATGTGCACTGGGCAGCTTCACTCGGTCAGCTGAACGATAGCGCGGAAGCCCTTCCCGTAATAGACGAGTTGAGGCGGCGGCGACCGGGTTTGACGCTCTCCGGGTTCCGTTCTTGGCCGCACATTACTACGTGGGCGGCCTCGCTGGATCACATCGTCGATGGATTGCGCAAGGCCGGGCTACCCGAGTGAGCCGCCGCGCCGACGAGGCGATCGAATAGGCCTGTCGCTGCTGCCGCGCAGGAGTCAGAATGTGGGCACCTTTGAGACATGACCGGTTTAACGGATGACGGCGGTTCGTAGGCAAAGCGGACTGACGGCGGACATCGCGGAAACGACGTGAATGACCTAAAAGCGGAATTACGCTTTTTGAATCTGATAGAGGAATCCAAAATGGCAGGAATGCGATTTGGGCTTGTTATTCTGACAGCGCTGCTACCGTCAGGTTCTGTCGCTGTGGCACAGCAGACGGGCCCGCCCTGCGCCGGCGATATCAAGACACTGTGCGCCGGCATTCAGCCCGGCGAAGGCCGGATCAAGGCCTGCATAAAATCGCATTTGACCGGCCTGTCGCCAACCTGCCAGGAACGCCTGCTGACGGTGGCGGTGACCGGAAAGGTGTGCAAGACCGATGTTACGAAACTGTGTGCCGGTATTGTACCGGGCACCGGCGGTATCAGGGCCTGCATAAAATCGCACATGGCAGAAGTGAGCGATCCGTGCAGGGATGCGATGTCCCAGGCCGCCGCGGGCAAGAAAATCCTGGGGGGCGGCTATCTCTAGGAAATTATTGTAGCGCGCGCGGCGCGGTCCTTCGTGTGGGCATGGTCGGTCAGGTGCAAACCGCCTCGACATTGTTGCCGTCGGGCGGAAGTCGGACACCGAAATCAACGGGCGTTGCAGCAGGGTGGTTCGCATCATGTTCCGAAAATTAGCCGGACAGGCGCGGCGGAGCAACCGGAAGCAATGCGTCGAACAGGGTCTTGCTGCTCGGGGAGGGCGTGCCCTCGATCGAAAGCAGCCGGCGCCTTGAGATGATGCCTCCGTGCGGAGACATCTTGTCGGCGTGGCCGCCGGACTCAAGGACGCGGTGACAGGGAACGACGATCACGAAGGGGTTGCGCCCAATCGCCTGGGCGACCGAGCGGACTGCACCGGGAGCCTTGAGACGCAGGGCGATCTCGTCATAGGTGAGGGTCTTGCCGCGGGGAATTTCGCGCGTGGCCTGATAGACGCGCTGGTCGAAGGCGGCAATTCCGCTGATATCGAGCGTGACGTCGGAGAAATCGCAAGGCTCGGCCCGCAGCAGCGCGGCAATTCCCTCGATTGCTTCTTTGACAATCGGCGGCGGACGCATCTCGCGCGCGTCGGGGTAAAGCTTGAACAGCCGCTTGCGGGTTTCGATCTCGCGCGCCTCGGGAAGCTGCACGCCGACCAGGCCGGCATGGCTCCACGCGATGCCGCAATGGCCGATCGCCGTGCCGAATATCGTGTACGCCCGCCCCGACATACGCTGTTCCCCACAAGCACCATAGCACCGTCACAGGCGGCTGCACGCCAAAAAATCGGGATTTGGTCAGGATGCGATGATTCCGATCGACCTATGGCTTGGCGGAGCGCTTCGAGCCGACAAGCGCGCCGCCGTCGTGGACACTCCTACTACAAGAACGAATTCAGTGTTTCCAACGTCATCGGCGACCGAGCGCCCAGAGTTGGGTTGATGTGGTGACGAGGCGACCTCAGGAAAGTGGAAAGGCAATTGCGTTGCGAACGGTTGGATCGTCGCGACATCGAACATTTCTGGCGCCGAGCTTCCCTATTTTGATTGCCTACCTTGCCAGCCCGTGGCGGCCAGTATAAGTTGAAATAAATTACAATACTCGATTTTCGCGAGTATCGCATGTTGTGGACCAATCCTAGAAATCAGGTTCGCCAAACGCCGCTGCCAAAATGGAAGCCGCTCATTCCGTCGTTCGAGGCGGTAATGAATTCATTTCAAGCCGTGAGGGGGACAAATGGGCGATCAAGTTTTATTGGCACCAGTTCCATGCATTCACTTGCAATCAGCTAAGGACGCAGGATTAACTCGTCGCGTTGCGTTCGGGACCAGCAGATCTGGATTTTCTGCCACGCCGTATGGGCCACGCGCCCAAGGGCATCTCTCAAGATTACGTCGCGCTATTGATTTTGCAGAACGGCCCCGCGATGCGCGAGTCGCAAGAGCAGATTTCCAAGCGCATATTTAAACTGCTCGGGCTTGCGCTCGGCACCCATCACGATGCTCCGCTTGTGCCGGACGCGCCGAACCGGGTCGAAGCGGCTCGGAAAAAGAGCAAAGCCAACGCTCCGGCCCGCATCGCTTGAGACGGGGAAGGTTGCGGGTGAGAACGTCTGCTTATCGGGGAAGACCGGAAGTGATCGGCGGAGGGTCAAAACGACGCTTTTGACCCATCTCGGACATCACCCCCTTCCGCCACCCCACATTAAGCGGCTACGATGCCTCGTCCTGAGCCTCAGGGGCATATTCCCCATCCGTCCGCCAGAGGGTCTGTAAACGAAAACTAGTTAAACGCAAACCAGGCCTTGGCAACGAACGTCGCGCCGCACCAGTTCGAGACTAGGCCATCCGGGTTGGTGACGAGATTCACGCGTCCACCTGGCCGCGCATTTGGATCGCCCGTAAAGACAAAGCAGTTTTCCTTCGACAAGTTGGTGTCGTAGTAGCGCAGATCGAGGTTGAAGCCCTTGTGGGTAAAGGTCACGCCCGCCTGCCAGTTAAGATAGGCAGGTAACGGAAAGCGGCCGAGTTGCGGAGCCTGATTACCAAACCAGGAATAGCCGGCAGCAGCCGTGAATGATACGGTCAGGTTCTGCGACAGCAGCCGGCCCGGCACGTCGTAGCCAACCCCGGCCGCTACATATTGGCTCCAGGCGCCGGTGTTCGAGACATTCGGCGAATAGGCGTAACCGCCGGCGACGCTGACCTGTTCGCCGATGCTTCGATCGGCGCGGATGACGGTCTCCCAATAATTGATGCCATTGGTCTCGCCAGGAAGCCTTTCTCCGGGATAAGCGAAATAGGTCACGCCAACATCGAAATCGATCGTTGCGATCTTCGGGCGGATGCCGCCCGCCATGGTGAACTCAGCGACTGGTTGGGTCGGCAGCGCGACGGAGGCCATGGTGGTACCTGCGTATAGAGAGCCAAACCTTGCTTCAAAGGCTGCCCCCGCTGCCGGCCCGTGATCGGACAGGGTCGTTCCACGATAAATGTAGTCAGATGCAATCCCCGCCCGGGCGCTGAATTCGAGCTCATTTGCAGACGCTGCGTGGTTCGTTTCGGCCGCGGACCAGCCGCGATTACCGAGACCGATCGCGCCGCCTGGGCTGACATCGAGGGTTTGGGCGCTTGCCGAACCGCCGGTCATCGACGCTAGCCACAGGCCAACGAACGGAGCAATTGAGACCCCCCTCGCTTGACTGATTGTTGCAGCCCTCCTCTGTTGCATGGTCACTACCCTCCAAGTGCTACTGCCAAGCCGACCAGCGCACCGCCAAGAGCCACCATCGAAACGCCCGCTGCCCAAGGGCGAAGCCCGCTAAGGCATCCAAAGGCGTAACCGCAGCAGAAAAGCATGACGATGGCGACCGCGTAGGAGGCACGCAGCGCCAATTTGGCGTCGCTCAGGAATATGAACGGCGTTACAATCGGAAAGATCGAAAGGAAGCTCAACAAGCAAAGGCCAAGTGCTCCGATCCAGTCGCGCTTCGTCAGCGTTGGACGTGCGGCTGGCGCAGGCAGCCGCTGCAAGCTTTGCCGCATCAGGTCCAGTTGCTCCACTGGCAAGACTGACACCAATTCCGGCGGCAATGCGTCGGCGACGAAGCGTCGCGCCGTTTCCGGATCGGGCGCTTGTCGTATGGCGCGAAGCGTCAGGATATTGCTGCCCCGGCTATTGATGCGCGCCAAAAGATAGAGACCGCCATCAACGATGCCCCAAGCTAGATTGCAACCGAGCGCACCGATCAGCATCGTTTGGATATTGATGCTGCCCGCCATTGCGACACCGAGGCTGCAGATGAAGGTGAGAGCCATGATTAGACCGAATAAGGTCTCTGAAATCCGCTCCATTGGATCCAGAACACGCGAAAATGAACGATTTGAAACCGTTGACATCAAATCAGACGCCTTTTGACGAATCTCGAGGACCATCCTAACTAATCGTCGTAGCGACCTTCCGTCGGCCTGTAATTAACGCGCGCCGCCGCTTCGCGAGTTCCGATGGTGCGGAGGTTATCCGCGGAAGTCAAAGCCAACGATTTTCGCACAATTCGCAACAATCAGGCTTGAGAAGCTTTTGGCGGTTTTCTTTCGGACGAGTGGCGATCTTCAGGTCGCCATCCGATCCAGGCTCAAGTGCGAATTCAGGGCGGAAGTGATCAGCGTGCACCCAAGCAGATACGATCGATCCGTGAGTTTGCAGCTCACTCTAATCCATTGATACAATAAATTCGACGGGGTCGTCGACAGTGGCCGATGCGGGGAGCACGTCGCCGCCGATCTGCAGGTCGCGCCAGCGCAGCGAGCCATCCACACCGTATAGGGCCAGAACAATGCGCCTCTTCGATCTTTCGACTCGAACCTCCATGAAACTCTGGAAGAAGGGCGCGCGGTTGAAATCGAAAAGACCAGACAGCGCTTCGACGCTGAACGGCCACGCGTTGAGCCACTTTATCCATTGCCAAAACGGCTGCTTCCAGATCGGCATCTCCGCCCCCATTTTGGCTTTGAGGCGATCGGTTCTCGGATAGAACGCCCAGTCGGCTACCGGAGGCTGCTCCGGGAAATCAAGGGCCGTGCCGATGCTGAGGTAAGCACCGCCTCCGCCATTCACGAAGTGATGCAGCTCACGAGCATTTTCACCACTGCCGGTTTGCTCTTTGTAATACTCGAAATCGTGGGTGTCGCCGGCCATGGCGATGCGCACATTGTGCTTTGCCAAGAGTTGATAGAGGGTAGCGAACTTTTCCGAGGACTCGGAAACGTCGCCGCCCTCGGCGTTTGTGGGAATATCATGCCCACCGGCGATCCGCGGGTGCCCGACGATTGTCATGATGAACTTGCCCCGGCTTCGCTCGAGGGCTCGCTCAATCCAGGCCCATTGCCGCTCGTCGACCGTGCGCAGGATTCCCGTATCGATTGCCAGAAGCGCAAACCCGTCGGTCTGCAGCTCAAAAAACATGGATCTCTGTTTGCCCGCATCGACCGCGTAGAGGTGGCGCAGACGGGCAGCTTCGGCAATGAGCCGCTCGATTCGTTGTGCGGTGGTTGACGTCAATCCGTGATCAGCATCGACGCGGGCCTCCAGCGCGGCGCGTGCTGCCTTGGCCTCCAGAAAATTTGCGTTGAATCCTTCGAGCGCATCGAACCAGTCATGATTGCCGGGAATCGCATAAATTGGCTTCGCGAAGCCCTGAAAGGGGAGATAGAAATTCGGTTCGTAGTCATGCATGGATCCCGCCGGATAGATGACATCCGATGAAACGACGAGAAATCTCACACGCTCATGGAGTCCAAACTTCAGATAACTTGACACGAGCGAGTATTGCGACGCGTCACCCTCTCCGGGATCGCCGATGACCAGGAAGCTGAAATCCCCGCTGCCGTCGACGCCGTCTGGTGTGACACGGAAGAGTTCATCGCCGCTGCCATAGGCCCGGCTCACCGCGTTGATCATGCTGATGCGCCAGGGATCAACACGGAGCTCCGTCAGTTTCTGATAGGCGCCGCTGGCCCAGCTTTCCGTGTTGAAGTACCAGCTGAAGCCCCAGATCGGATTGAACGCGACGAAGAAGGCGGTCACGGGCAAGCCGAGGTGCAAAAGCAGCATGAGCGCCGATGCCAGCGAGCCGCGCGCCCGGCGCAGCCGCATCGTGAAACGAAAGCGGCTGGTCAGCCATTTGGTAATCACCCAACCCGCCGCGCGATTGACCGGCGGGGCGTCCGATTTCCTGCCCAATTGAAGGGACCACGCCAGTCGTTCGAGCGGCCTTGTCAGTCGTCGCCACAGAAGACGGCAGGGAAGGACAATTGCTGTCGCAAACAACAGCGTCATCAGAATATCGCCCGCGGTGGCGACGACAGGCGAGACAATGCCGAGGACAGTATCGGAAGTCGGCATCCGGCCGACATGGATCGCAAGGAATACGCCAACCAACGTCAAAATCCACAGAAGGTCGTTGCCACTGACGGATGACGCCGCGCTATCGATCTCGGCGTACAGCCGGGCGAATGCGGCGTTCGGGGCAAGGCCAAGTCCCGGATCTGGATGGGCGTTTGGATCGCTACCAGCTGCCGCGCGGGTTGTCGTTTCGATTGGGGCGAGCAGCAAGCGCCAACCCGCCGCCAGAATAAAGATGCCGACGATGATGCCGACGGCTCGTTCGGCACCTACCAAATGAATTAGATACCAAAGCAGCGCCGCACATCCGAAATCGATCAGCCCATTGACGACGATTGGAAGACGTTCCGACGATGAGTTGCGCGTGACTGCAATGATTTTGCTGGCGCCATCGAAGATGAGAATCAAAAAAAGCAGGATCACCAGTCCGTTGATAACGAGACTGGAACTCAACAGCAGCATGTTTCCGCCGAGCATGGCCAGCGCACTCGGCACATAGGCACTGATCTCAGCGCTCCGCGTCGATCTAAAAGCTGCGTAGGCTTCGGTTGCGCTCAGCACCAGCAATGGCAGACCCAATAGCGCGAGCGACCATTGGCCAACAACCAATGGCGCAGAAAAGGCGAGCGCTCCCAATGCCATCAGCAGGACGCCTGCGGTACGCTGCTTCAAGGCTTTGGAATACAGCCGCACAGATCAAGCCCTCTCAGACGGAACGAACACGAGTTAACCTTAGCGGACTTGGACGGGGCGGTGAATCCCCGATGTGAGGAGCGCTTTTGCTGCGGCGCATCAGTCCGGTATTGATGCTGTGGACGGCTCCTCCACCGGCACGAGGGTGCTACGGATGTGGGCGCTGTTGAGGCTCCCACAATTCAGAGGAGGAGCTAGCCATGCAGACGGTCACGACGATCGGTTTTGATATCGCCAAGTCAGTCTTTCAGGTACACGGAGTTGATGCCGCCGGCCGGGTGATCATCCGCCGCCAGTTGAAGCGTCGTCACGTCCTGGCGTTCTTTCAGAAGCTGCCGCCATGCCTGGTTGGCATCGAGGCTTGCGCCTCGTCTCACCATTGGTCGCGCGAGCTGCAGGCACTTGGCCATACCGTGCGATTGATGCCACCAGCTTACGTTAAGCCCTACGTCAAACGGCAGAAGAACGACATGGCTGACGCAGAAGCGATTTGCGAGGCGGTTACCAGAGCCAACATGCGGTTCGTGCCAACAAAGACACCCGAGCAGCAAAGTTGCCTGATGCTTCACCGCACCCGTCATCTGTTCATCCGCCAGCAGATCGCGGTGATTAATTCGATCCGAGCGCATCTTGCCGAGTTCGGCATTGTCGCCCCGGTGGGGCGTAAAGGGGTCACGGAACTGCTGCAAATTGTTGCCGACACGAACGACAAGCGGGTGTCTGAGGTTGCTCGTGCATGCCTTGCTGCGCTCGGTACTCAACTGCTCAGTATCGAGAAGCAGATTTTGGAGTTCGATCGGATGATCATGGTCTGGCACCGGTCCAACCAAACGAGCAAGCGCCTTCATTACATCCCCGGGATCGGTCCGATGCTGGCGACCGCCCTGGTCGCGAGTGTTGCTGACCCCAGCACCTTCCGATCAGGACGTAACTTTTCGGCCTGGATTGGGCTCGTTCCCAAACAGCACTCCAGTGGGGGCAAGGAGCGGCTCGGCAGCATCAGTAAACAGGGTGACCGCTATCTGCGTGGCCTGTTCGTGGCCGGAGCACTCGCTGTCATCCGCTATGCCAAGATCCATGGCGCCGGGCATCGGCCCTGGCTCACGGCGTTGTTGGGTCGGCGCCCGACCAAGGTCGCTGCTATCGCACTTGCCAACAAAATCGCGCGGATGGCCTGGGCCATGATGGCCAAGGGTGAGCGTTACAAGCAACCTGTCGCGCTGGCGGCGTAAACGAGATCGCGCCGGAAAGCGGCATGATGTGAAGGTTGGGAGGGCGAACAGCACGTAATGCAGAGCCGGTCGATCCGGCGGTCAGGACAACCCACTTGTGCCATCGCATCGTTGAATGCGCGGTTTTGACCGGGACCTGATCCGCGGAGGGCATTATGGCCAGCGGTCATGTGAACCGCACCGAAAGGCCGAACACATGGCAGCACCGACCAAGCCTGCGACGTGAAGATTCCTCTTGCCAACCCGGAGCCGTCCACACATGGCACGAAGCTGCCAATCTCGGATGTCCGCTATTCGGTCGCTACCGGGGGCAAAACGGACATGGCGCGAACGGCCCGACCGTTAGCGTTTGACCCGAGGGGGACATTACTCCCGGAAGGGCTTCAGAGCTTCAGATCATATTCTTTGAGTTTTTTCGCCGCCGTGCCGTATAGACCCAGTTGATAGACAGCCGCACTAACGGCCGCTTCTGGGGCAAAGCGGCCATCCCAAACGTCGGCCGCGTCCGATGCGGGCGTACTACGAGATCGCAATGACCTCGAGCTCTTGACCGGATGTACCTGCTACATCCCCGACAGCCTTGCCCATCAGAAACCTTGCTACTGGGGATGCGAAGGAAATTGAACCGGCCTTGGGGTCTGCTTCGTCCTCTCCCACGATACGATATTTCTGCACGCGTCCATCGTCGCGCCTGAAGGTCACCGTGCTCCCAAAGGCAACCGAGTCAGTTGACGTGGGATTGGTGATGACCTGGGCCGTCCGAACTCTCGCCGCAAAGTAGCGCATATCGCGCAAGGGCGTTGCCGCTTGCCGCCGTCGTTCATTCAGGTCTTCGATCTTCTGCGTCGCCTCGTACGCCTCGCGAGCCTGGCGGAGTTGAAATTGCAGAGCCTTTAATCCCGCTTCCGTAACAAGGTTCGGATGAGGTGAAACCGGGCGGTCGGGTAGCAGCGTCTCCGACGCCGTTTCGGCACTGTCTTCCTTGGTGAAAGCAACGCTCAAGTCAAACTCCTTTTAAGCCAGATACGCTATGCCCTTTGGTCAGCGCCACCTCACGGCGGGAGCGACGTGGGTCAGAATCGCTTCGATCACATGCACGTTGTAGGCAACGCCCAATTGGTGGGGGATGGTCAACAGCAGCGTGTCGGCCTCGGTGATAGCTTCGTCTCTCCTGAGCTGCTCGATTAGGACATGCGGCTCGGCCGCATAACTGCGGCCAAAGATCGCCCGGGTCCTCTCGTCGATGAATCCGATCTGGTCATCATCTTCGCGCCCCGCGCCCGAAATGGGTGCAAGGACCGGCCGGCCCAGTCGTGAATGACCCCAACTGGACATTATCTCCATCTCCCGGCGCGTTAACCAGTTCTGCGCTCTGCACGGGCTGACAAGTTGGAACTTAATCACAAAGATACACGGTTTAGCTGAAGAGGAGATCAGCTTCACGAGGTTGCGAGCGCGATGCGATGTGATGGCAGACCGGCCAGACCGGGAACAGGGACAACCCTAGCGATGTCCAAGGCGTCATAGCCTGATTAGCAGAATGGGACCTTGTTTGCGGACTCCATCACGGCCAGCAGTCTCAATTGACTGCATCGACCGGCCGAACGGAAGACTGCACCCGACCGATGCCGCTGCGTCAATTTAGCTCTTGCAACGCGGGAGCCATCCACAGAGGACATCGTCAGCTTGGCGAGGCACGCCCGAAAAAGCGCCAATAGCGACCGACGCACCGCAACAAAAAGTATCGTTATTCGATCACCTCGTCGGCGCGTCCAAGCAGGATGGTTTCGGTTATGGTCGATTTTCAGGCTCGGCCACCGGCCAGACCTTTGACATCAACATACTTACAAACAGGCCCACAAGACAACCAAAGATGACCTCTACGACCTTGTGCACGCCATGTACGATACCGCTCAGCTTGGAATCGTCTGTCAGTCCAGCCGCGATAACAATCGCCGCCGTAATCGGCGCCTGACGCCACATCGTGGGGATTTGAACCCAATAAGACGACAAAAGGACAGTCACGGCCAATGCAATCGGTAGCTTCCACTCGCTCGTTCCACCGATGACCACAAAGATCAACCCGACCGCACAACCAAGCAACACGTTTATGAGGCGACTCTTGAAAATCCGAACCGCTTCTTTCACCTGGGGATCAGAGGCCGCGACCATTGAAGCTATGGCCCAAATTGGATTTTCGTCGTCGGCAATGTGCGTCAGTACGTACCAAGTAACGGTCGTTCCGATAAAAACATTTACGGCGAACCTCACCCCAATGATATCTCGTTGGAGCGAGATGAGCCATGTCGTGAGTGCCCTCTTCATGCATGTAGCTCCGATCGTTGCCCAAACCAGCTCGATTTTGCCTCGATCAAGAGCGGTCAAAGTCAAGTCGGTGATACGTAAAGTTCAGCGATGGCGCAAGATCGGCTCATACCATGCCAACCACGCGCTTGGCCGCTTTCAGGTAGTTGATGTTCGGCATCGAATCGATGCCCAAGGCCACGATCGCTTTGCGCATGCCTAGGTAGTTCTCACTCTCGCTGCACGCAGACTCAAGGAGCGCGCCATTGAACCATACCTGCGCATACTCACAGATGATCCCGTCGACCGTGAAACCGTAGCGCATCTTCTCGACCGTTACCGGCACGAGGTCGGGATGACACCGCGCTATTTCGGTGAATTCCTCAAGCGCGCAGGTTTCCCGACCGAGATCCATCTTCACGCCGAGGTGCGACAGAATGGTCGTGAGGTCTGGCTTCTTCACTGGAAACTGGAACTTGCCGCGAGGCTGGAAAATCTCATATCCCTCGGGGGTCTCGCCGACCTTGGTCTTGATGTCGAGCAGGCCGTCGCGCACCTTCACGTTGGCTTCGTCGGTGTGCACGGAAAGGAAATACGTCTCCGCCGGCATCTTCCGGGCCCTCCACAGTATTGCCCCGGCGTCCCACATTTTCCTTTGAACAGTCTCGATGATCCCCTGCCCGAACACGCGGAACTCGGCTCGCGGGGCGATTTTCGCGGCTGCTTCGGCGGAAAGCACCGTGTTCTTCGCAAAAACGTCGGTCACAGTAGATCCTCCCTATGTCGAGGTCGGCGCTCGTTACAAGTCTTGAACTGCGGCGCGGTGAATTATGACCAGCGTGTGAACGGATTCTTGATAAGATTCGCGTTGTAGTAGCGGGGGTCACCAGTGACTTCTTCACCGATCCAGGCGGGCAAATCGAACGCCTGGTCCTCGCTTGTGAGCTCTACCTCGGCGACGATCAATCCCGCGTTGTCACCGAGGAACTCGTCGATCTCCCACGTGAGGCCGCCGACGGGAATCTTGTAACGCTTCTTCTCGATTAGCGGTTTCTCGGCAAGCGCTTCCAGCATTGCTTTGCCTTCGTCGAAGGGAATCTCATACTCATATTCAGACCGGGTCGCTCCAACCGTGACGCCTTTGATGGTGAGAAACGCCTTTGCATCGGCGACCCGAACCCGGACAGTGCGCTCCTTGGCGCTGTTAAGGTAACCTTGCCGGTAAGTAGTGCCCTTGGCAGACGATCGCCACGCATCACCTCTCACCAGAAACTTTCGTTCGATTTCCTTGGCCATGGTCAATCACTCCCCACTCGCTTACTCGTGAGTTGTCGGGGCATTGCCGAGGAGACGGTACACGACACCGGTCTTCGTGGCATTTAGCGCAATCCAATCCTTGGCGGCATACTGGAGCGCCAGGAAGAAGCGCTCGGCCCTTTGCATCGCGTCTAGGGTCAATAGCTTCCTGTCGCGGAATCGGATTTGGTAGGCGAACTCCCCGATCAGCGGCCTGTGTTCTCCCCGAGTACGCCAGATCGCTACGTTCGTCTTCGCTTTGAGTCCTGAACCGAAATCGAGCGACCCGATATCCTGAAGCACTTCCTCGATAATGGTATTGTTGACCATCGCGATCTTTTCCTGCCGCGAATGCTGCACGGCAGCCAGCGCCGGAAAAATGTTTGTGAGCGCCTTGAATTGGAATACGTCGTTAGTGCCAACATGTGAGCGCGGGAACTGCACGTTGTGCGAAAAGAGCAGGCGCATCCCGCCAAGCTGGTCTTTGAGAGGCAACGCCTGGCACTTGAACTTTACCCGATAATTGCCAGCGATCTCGGGGCGCACATCGGTTTCGGCGGCTTTCTGTATGTCCGGATGTCTGAACTTGAACACTATTTCGGGCTCACCCGAAGGGAAGCCGTCTATATAGGGGATGCGCCGGCGTAGAATGAACGCGTTGTTATACAGCCGGAAGTCCTTTGTATCCACAAACATGACTTCCCGGATCTTGAGCGGTGCGTCTTTGAAATTCTCCGTGGAGAATCCCACTCCGCAGCTATCGGCAGGCGCCCGGAGCACCTTTGCGAAATCAAACAGGTTCTTGCGCGACCTGAACCTGTTGGGTTTAAGAATGAGCTTGCATGCCAAGTAGTCGACCTCGTGAAGGGGCATGCCGTCGGCATATCTGCCTGGATTCGGATGCGGAACCCGACCTGCCCAGGATGTCTTGATCTCGGATTTTCGCTGTGTCTCTTGGGCGAGCTTCGCTTTCGGCAATGAGATCAACGTACGAGCAGCTATTGCTGTGGACATGATGTTCCTCACGCTTTCGACCGTAACCGATCAAATTGACACTCTGAAATGGCTCTCCGCTTTCGTTTCTTCGCTAACGATGACACTCGGTCTTTGCGAGTAGGCCTTCTTTCCTTTGTAGGCAAAGCGGATCGCGATCCGGTCGCATTGATCCAGATCAATCGCGCGGCTAGGGCTAGGGCTAGATGCCGAATGGGCCTGCTCCGAGCATGGGGTGATGAGGGTGGCTGTCCCCCGATAGATGAGGAAACGGGGTCACGACTTGTCGGCTCCAGCATCTGGAGCGGAGGATCAGCCGTGGAGAACTATGCCGGAATTGACGTGTCATTGGAACTGTCGAGCGTATGCCGCTTTGAGTGCCCACGGCAAAATCTTGAAGGAGGCGAAGGTCGCGAGCGAGCCCGGCGCCTTCATTGAATTTCTTGAAAGCTTGGCTTTGCAGCTGAAGAGGATTGGATTGAAGCTGGGCCCTATCATATGGCTCCATGCGGGGCTGAAAATTGCAGGACTCGAGCGGTTCGCTCGAAACGCGACATGTGAAGGCAGCTTATCGGCGATGACGGTGAAGACTGATCGCAAGGATGCATGCGGGATATGCGCATTGATCCGGACGGGATCATTCCGCTCCGTGCACGGTGAAGAAAACGTGACTTGAGCGATGCCCAGTACAGAATGCTGTAACCTCTTAAATGCCCATGTCCGCTCTGTCCCTTAGAGCGGTGCAAAACAGACATGCCAATTTGGACGCTATGTGCCGAACCGCCGTCGGATGGGAAAGCGTTAAGCTACGTCGAATTAGGGCGCGTACTCATAAACGCTCGATGTCCGCTTTTGGAGTGAACTGGATCGCGTATAATGGGCGGACGGGTCGGATCTTCCCGCCGATTTTCCTGAAGTAGGTCCCGACAGGTCGATCCTGGGGCTGTGGACTACGAAAGCGACCGGGAACCAAATGCCTCAAATTTCGTGCCATTTTCGCAACATCTGACAAAAAATGGCTGTCGGAACTGTCAACTCCCTAGTCCAGCCATATCCGTGTTGGCGAGTGAGGTTATTGCTATCCGTGTCGGGTAAAATGCAACCTACCTCGATTATTTACATTGGAGCTTTAGATGTTGAAATTCGTGATCCTCGGTGTCGCTTCTCTGGCCTTCGTGGGAACAGCAGTTGCTGCCGACCTTCCACGGCCTCAGCCGGTCGCCGCCGCGCCGGCGCCGGTTGGCAAATATCCCGTCGGCAAATATCCCGTCGGCAAGAGCCCAGTGGGCAAATACCCTGTTGCGGCCCCGGCCCCGGTAGTGACCAAAGGTTGATCTGAATATCTATTCGTTCATCGGCAGCGTTCGTTGGGGTACCCCACACAGTCTGCCGGACGCTTATCGCAAAGCGGCTTTATCTCGGACGGATTTCCACGAAAACCCTGCTGATCTACCGGCCAGCAGGGTCAGCTAAAAATCTGCCAAAGCGCTAGGGCTCATGGTTCCAGCGACATTGCCGTCGCGTGCGGACGAGGGGATTGGTGTCGCTTGCTGGCCCTTCGCGTCATCTTGCGGCAATGCAGCCGTTCAGTGGGTTTCGGACCGAAGCAGACATTGAGCCGCGCTCACAGAATTGGCTTTATGGGTACACGTCCTAGCTAGTACTAACAGCGTCCATGATGCGAACGTCCATCGCTCAATCGCTTTTGGCTACTCCCAAGCGCAGCCCCAAATCGTTCCAGTTCAAGCGCAAAGCAGAACAATGCGAATAGTGATCCAGCTAGGAGCAGCCCGCGTCTTGCCATCAGCCAAGTATCGGTGCTTTGATCAAGCCCTGGAATATGTCTGAAGAAAACGACGGCGAAAAGTGAGCCGCCGAAGACGAAACTAAGGCGCCCCAGAAACAAAAGTAAGTGGCTCAAGATTGTATTCGAGCCCTGAAAAGGAATTGGGACGCGTTGGAGACGATACCAGTACGCAACCTGCATTGCGACGATAGCGACCATCATAGCAAAATCGTCGCCCCGCAGATACGGCTGTTGCTCACCGGGATACAGCAGCAATTGCCTGAAATCAGGTAGTTCCTTTGAGATAAAGAAAAGCGCCCCTGTTGTCTGGACCGCCAGCAAAAGCAAATAAACGGCTGCTGGTTTCAATTTCGCCATCCCGAATAAGCCGCTTTGGAATGACTGGCTCGTCACTTTTCGAATGATCTGCGTCATCGTGGTTGATGCTAGTTCGCTCTCGCGAACTTCAACGTCACCAACGTCAGTTTTGACGGTCAGAGTATTCGACATCGGCGATATCCTTTCTCTGTTTGATCCGGTGTCGATCTCCTGACGGCTGGGCGGGATTGTGGCGTTGTCGACAAATTTTGTTTGGCGTTGTCGACAAATGCTGCTTGCGTGGTGCGCAAAAAGCGCACCGCTGCCGCTCAACGATCACGCTTCTATGATAAATTGCGACAGCGTGCTGCGCGAAAGTCCATAGCAACACGAAAAAAATGCGACACAACTGGGGCACTCGGCAACGGAGCCGACGGGAATTTCCAACAGTGACTGACTGGATTAAGCTAGCTGCACTCTCGTTATTAATTTCAACCGTCCTCACCGCCATCGTCGCCAGCACCGGTTTTGCAATCCGGTGGTCGCTCATGAGATAGAAGCATCAACGTCCTCCCTGCGCGCCAGCTACATCACAGCGACCGCGATGACGACCAGCGCGATGAAGATCAGCGGCTTCATCCGTCGCCAGTGGTCTTGACGATGCGGCCACGACGGGAGGCGATGGTGGGATCGACGAGGGCCTTCCTGACCGCCTTGAGCCGGGCCAGCGTGCCTTCCTCCTCGGTGCCCATGAGACGGCTATAACCGGCGACATCCGCCAAAAGGCGACATCGCCGCAGCTTTCGGGGATGTCCGCTCTACCTCCGTAACCGGAGCGTCAAACGACCCGGTTTTGAAGTTTGCTGAGTGGGCCGAACGGATCAGGCCGCGGCGACGCACACCGCTCCGGCCAGACGCCAATTTTTTTGATCCATGTCAACGAGACGGATGCCAACTTCCGATTTCGTACGGAAACGTCGATCGCATGTCGGCTCTGCGCCCGAAAACGGCCATTCAGCGTCGGCTGCGCAGGATACCAAAATTCTAAAAATTGGAGGGAGGTTCCTGGTGAGTGAATTGACCCGAGCACAGCATTTGCGCGGGACGTCATCGGCGCCCGATTATCGCCGGGAAAACATTACGCTGGAACAGGAGATCAAACGAAGCCGTCATGCAGTTCTCGTGGTGAACACGCGCTCGCGATATGGCGCGCGCGCCTATTCGGAAGCTAAGAGGCTGCTCGCAGAGGCCGGAATTGCCCTCGATGCGGCCTATCCCGTTCGGAACGCGGAGAGGCTGCATGAGATAGTGCAGGAGGAAATTGCGAAAGGACGCAAGTTCATCATCCTTGGCGGTGGGGACGGCACCATCAGTTCGGTGGTTGATCATTTTGCCTACACCAGCGTCGTGTTTGGCCTGCTGCCGCTCGGCACGGCCAACAGTTTTGCGCGCACGCTCGGGATCCCGCTTGACCTGGCGGGCGCCATCGATGTGCTGGTCAACGGGAAGGTCGCCAACATCGATCTCGGCAAGATCAATGAAGATTACTTTGCTAACGGATCGTCAATCGGAATGCCCGCCATTGTCGGTCGAGCAACACCGCACAGCCTGAAGAAATGGCTCGGCCGAGGTGCCTATGGCTTGGTCGCGACGTACAAGTTCACGCGCTTTGCGCCGTTCCGCTGCATCGTCACGGTCAATGGTCAGCAGACCTCGTTCCAGGCATTTGACGTTCTGATTGCAAGCGGCGGGTATCAGGGCGGCGTCTTGGTTGCTCGCGAAGCGACCCCGTACGACGGCAAGATTGTCATCCGCATTCTCAAGGGGTCGTCCAAGTGGGCATTGGCAAAAAAGTGGGCGCGGATTGCGTTAGGCGTGCCCTTCGGCCCTTCCGACCTTGAGGTCATAAGAGTCCCGGAACTGACAATCGACACCGTCCCGCAGCAATACGTTGCCGTCGATGGCGAGGTCATCACCCAGACGCCGATCCGGGTCTCGGTGGCGCGTGAAGCATTGCATTTGATGACGCCTCAGGGGTTCGCAGAACTGGAGATCGAGAAACAGCGCAAGTCGAACGAGTTTCAAAAACAGCGCTTACTAGGCTGAAGCGGAAAGGACGCTTGCGTGAATGACCAACCGAGTCGATGGAAACAATGAGGCGTTGTGGGCGTATTCTTACGTTAAAATGTGGCAAATCCATTATTTTACAAGCATTGAATTTTATGACGTAAATTGACCTAGTTTTTGAAACGTCTGTTCCGGTGGGCCACATGAGCGAGCTTCGTCGCGAGTTATCGTCTGCCGCGCTTTGATGCACAACGTTTTTCCGCGCATCATACCGCTGTCCGGCGGCGACCGAAAAGTCCAAGCCAAGTGCATCCGCCAAGCACTGCGCGGCAGTAGGTAGAGCTCGAATTGCGCGCGATCACGAACGGCAATCTTCCCCATGCCGTCGGCAAAATGCTCTTGCTCCGGATCGCTGCTCACCCTCTGAAAGGGCTGAACCAACGATGAAGGAAAAGTATCGATGAGCGTCGGCCTGATCGCCCTTTTTGACGATATCGCAGCGATCGCAAAGGTGGCGGCAGCTTCCCTCGACGATGTCGCCAGCCAGGCCGCGAAGGCGGGCGTAAAGGCGGCGGGCGTAGTCATCGACGATGCAGCGGTTACGCCGGGTTACGTGATCGGATTTGCCGCCAAGCGCGAACTGCCGATCGTGGGCAGGATCGCGGCGGGATCACTTCGCAACAAGCTCCTGATCCTATTGCCCGTTGCCCTGGCCCTTAGCTACTTCCTTCCCTGGATGATCACACCGCTTCTCATGATTGGTGGCGCCTATCTCTGCTACGAAGGCGTAGAAAAAGTGCTCGAAGCCGTCTTGCCACATCGTGCCCATCAGCATGAAGCGCAGCTCGGCACGGTCGCGTTCAATACGAAGACGGTGGAGGACGAGAGAGTTGCAAGCGCCATCAAGACCGACTTCATCCTTTCGGCGGAGATCATGGCGATCGCGCTGGCGGCGCTTCCCGCATCAAGCATCGTGACGCAGGCCCTTGTGCTGGCGCTTGTCGGGATCGGGATCACCGTCGCCGTGTATGGCGTTGTAGCGCTGATCGTGAAAGCCGACGATTTCGGTGTAGTCCTTGCGAACAACGACCGCGCCTCGGTCCTTGCCGGTATGGGCCGGGCGCTCGGACGCGCCCTGGTTCGCGGGATGCCCTTGTTCCTTACAATTCTCACCGTCCTCGGCACAGCCGCCATGATCTGGGTTGGCGGCGGCATCGTCCTTCATGGCCTGGAAGTATACGGCCCGCCTTCAATCGGCTCGACGGTCCACGCCGCCGCCGAAACCGCGGCTCACGCCCTGCCATCGGCCGCCGGGGCGCTCGAATGGATCGTTGAGGCCGCCATCTCAGGTGTCCTCGGATTGTTGATTGGCGCGGCCACAATCCCGATCGTTGGATTTGCCGTTCCGCCTGCATGGAAAGGGTTGAAGCGTTTTCTGCCGGTCCGTCAGAAATAGATGCCTGGGCTAAGCAACATACTTTGCCGGACCTCGATGGGCCCGCGACCTCGCCCCACCCCGAGTCCGGTCAGCCCCAAGAAAGCGGACATCACAACGGGCTCGGGCATTCGGGGAACCGGCTATATTCACCGAGTATTGCGAATGCGTAGGCTATCCGTTGTTTAGCCGAATGCCAACGCGACGCCGGAGTGCTCCCCGTCAGACAAGACAGGGAGTCGATCAGAATCCAACCTCTTGACGAGGCACCTGGTCAGGAGCCGACTCATCTTCCTGCCGTCGTGGGTTCGGAGGTTCGCATGCCCCCAGACCGTCGAGATCTTCCTGGCCGCATTGGTGATGAAAGTCCTCGCCCGCTGTGACTGGAGCAGCCGACGAACCGAGGTGTCGGTACCAGCGCTGGAACCTGTTCACGATCCCTTGCGGAGAAGTCTGCAGCGACCTTTCGATTCGATGAGGGCGGTGGTGGCCGCCGATCACCGTATGGTCATCCGTTGCTTTCGCGATGATCTCGCCCATTTCGTCCACGATGTTTCTCATCGTGTGCCGCCTCTAATCCAACGCACCGGCCTTGTTGACGCTCCATTCTGGCGACATCATGAAGGCCGGCGCTCGCCAACAGCATGCTCTCGATGGATGAGCCGGATCACAAGCGGCTGCGCGATATCGTGGACGAGGCCTTTCGTCGCCGTGCCGTGCTCGAGATGGAGCCGCTGGTGAAGGTGTCAGCGTCCTTCAGTACCTGGTCCGCAAGCGCTTGCGTCGTCGTGGCCCACACCTTGCCGATGATTGGGAACCGCACTTCGACGACCGAGCCGGCGGTACGCAGCTTCTCGATCGCGGCCGCTGGGTTGCGAAAATACTCCTGACTGGCGAAGTCTGCCTGGAGCGTCATGAGCCGCACCTTTGCTTAAAAATAGCCGGTCGCCAAAGATGGGAGGTTCGCTGCAGTAATTCCAGATCAGTTGGTGCAGGGCGCATTCGGATTCCTTAAAGGCGCGTCCGGAGTTCATGTCGCCCGAGCGATTACACCTTGGGCACGGTCCCGTTCGGTGCGGCTGAATAGGACGCGTTCTCATAAATCGAGATTGCGGTGCGTCCTGCTCAATGTCCGCTTCTCTAATCGGCCGTTTGAGGTCAAGCACTTTCAGACTATCCGCCACTGCAATGTCGATGTCGCTCACGGGCTCGCGCTTCTCTTCGGAATCGGCACCAGGGCCCGAGGACGAGGTGGAACAATCTAACGGGCGGCCTTGCCGTCGGCAGGTCCAAGCGACCAAGCGGACTCACCTCATCCATCGTCCCGCGAGGGCCTTCACCGGGAGGTCTCCCGGCTTCCCGCCCTTGAGGATGCGAATCGACGTAGCCTGGCGGCGCGTACCGGTCTCGGGTCAGGGGGCGAGAGCGGGCACTAAATTCACAAGGAGTTCGGAACCGGCAAGCTGGATGGCGTAGATTTCCAGCGTGTGCCTGCCGGTGAAGTGCAACACGCGAGCTACGGGCTCTGGAGGTTGGATGGGGCTTGGGCCACGCACGAATAGACACAGGCCAAGGGACATGACACCAACCAACAGAATGACGACGGCGAGCTGTATCGGAGAAAACATGAATTCCTTTTGTTCCTGCCAGATGTAGACGACCGCAGCGACACAGCAGACCAGTAGGCGCATCAGACCAAAGTTTTCTTTGATCCCGCGCGCAGGCGGTGACGCGACTTGCGTTTCGCTGACCGCTGATCTGCCATACCGGCGCTGGTATAAGCCAAACAGGGCCCACAGCCAGCCCTCCGCACCGTAATCGACAATCTTCCCCACCAGCTGGAGCACCGCGAGAAGTGCGGAGACGAGGAGGGCAACGGCGACCCAGCCGTGATGCTGCACAAAGCTTTGTACGTACGGACGTGCGAGGCGGATAAGCACGTAGCTCAGGAGAATATTCGGTGCCACCCATCTCCAGTCGGCGTTCCAACTATCGAGCAGAGTCAGGACAACACCGAGCCATATCCAGTTGAGCGGGACGGTCCGGCTCTCCGCGTAGCCCTGGAGGAAGAAAAATGCCGGAGCCGCGACGCGTCCGAAAACGGCCCACCAGCGGTCGTCTTCCATGAAGAAATGGCCGAAATGGCCAATTGCGACCGCGATGATTGCGGCGGTCTTCAGCCAGTCGGTATTGTCAACTGGAGGCGTTCTCGTCGAACTCGGGACGTCATGCATTTGGCAATTTCTCAACTCTCCCCGGTGCAGCAAAGATGGATGGCGCATCCTGGCCTTTCCGCCAGGGGCCGGAAACAAGCTTAGCGTACGAACCACAGTGGCTCAAAGGGTGATCTGGCAGTCCGTGCGATCTAGCCGCGTCTGTGCCTGGGTCAATTTGCGGATCACTGAACTTCCGCTCTGGGTCATTCTCGACCAAATTGGGCTGTCCGCGCCATGTCCGGTTTACCCCCGATAGCGACCACCGAGGCACCATCAGTCTTGCGGACCTCAAGCGAACCGGACCACCCTGCCAAGCGCATTCACGAACTCCTGTGGCAGCAGCCTCAGCGCGTCGCGCACGCCGCCTGAGCGCAGGGTTTTATCCGCCCAAGCCGACCCGACCAGGGGCCGCCGCCGGATGCGTACGGCGAACCTTGGGTGGCCATAAGCCAGGTTCACTCAGACCCTGACGAGAATTCGCGAGTTTCATCGTTACTCTCTGAATGGGTCCTACTTCGGGACCTGAATTCCCAAGTTTTTCCTGAGAGCGACTTCAAAAACACCGGGGTTTTACTCGGATTGATTCCGATTGAGATAGCGTCAATACGCATGAAGGGCTCCGCTTGTATCCTAGCGACAACAGAAAAGGTGCGCTGCCGTTGCCGGGATAGCAAAATTCGTCGGATCGACTTCGAAGAACCCGCTTCCCCGACTACTTGCCCCGGGGCCGTGCATTATGTCGCTCGTGGCCCCGATACGTTGAGCAAAATCATCGGCGCAACCAGCCGGCGCCGAGAAAGGCTCACCTTTGAACAAGCCCTGCACTGCTAGCGTATCAGATGGCGCGCCCTTCGCGACTTGCGAAGAAGCCATAGACAGCGAGGACGATAATTGCGCCGACCACGCCACCAATAAAACCAGCCGATTGTCCGGGACCATACCACCCGACTGCTTGCCCGAGGTAAGTTGCAGCGAACGCGCCCACGATTCCCAAGATTGTCGTTAGAATGAAGCCCTTCGGCTCATATTTGTCGCCAGGCATAAGGAACTTGGCAATCACGCCAACGATAAAGCCAATGAGGATTGTCCAAAGCATCGCAATTGCTCCTCTCTTGCATCAGGCACCTAGACAATTCAGAGATGATAGAAAGCGCTGCAGCAAAAGCTCTCCTAGACTGCAATACCCAGCGATCGCTGCCCTATTGATTTACACATCAAGCCTCAACGGCATCATCGTAGGCGCGATGAAGACAATCGTTGAAATTTATTCGATCTCCGCTTCAACGTGTGGGGTATCAACCCGGACACACTCTCAGCAAGCAGCGAACTTGGTGTGGCAGCCTGTCCACCATCACGGTGCGCTCCAATTCGACGTCGCTCAACTGGCTTCTCTTTTGACAGGCGCGACCAGTTTTCCGCCTCGGCCATCCAAAAGGCTTGGTGAGCGGGCTCACGCTTTGCGAGCTCTCTGCACAGCGCTACCCGCGAATTAAATTCCAGCTCAGCGGCGCCCCCTGCCTGAGGGTTGATTATTAACCGCCAGACTACAACAGGTGCCGTGCTTACAGCTATTGCCCTTAAGGCCATTGTTCCAGTGGGCAAGTGACTTTGACTGAAACGTCGTTGCGACAAACCTGCTCGCCGTTGATGGCGCGATGCCCTGGATCCTCGAATTAGGTGAAAAGCATATTCCCAGGCCCATGCCGGCGCCGGGTCAGTCAATGCGCCGCGTGCCCATGTCGCCAGCCGACCTCCGACAATTCAGCGCGGCGCGCCAAATCTTTGTAACGCACCCGAGCGAATGGGGCCGCTGCCGCGCAATAGCTCGCGATGGGTCAGCAGCATGCGCAGTTTCTGGCTGCGTAGCGTCTTCACATGCACCGGGTGGTACATTCCCACCCGCATCATCTGAGCGATGCCGCGCGCGTCATTGCGGTCGGTCTTATTGATCTGCGCCTTCAGCACAGCCTGCATGTGCCGCGTCTCAACACAGATCACTGGTAACTCGGCTTCGGCGAGAGCGCTGAATAGCCATTGCGATAACGGCCCGGCTTCCAGCGCGATCCGCCTGAAGCGGAAAGTGGGATTTCCCAGGACCTTCAGAAGTGCTTGAGGCTCGCTCGCTACCTTCACTTCCTTCACGATCTTGCCCGCGTCATTCACAATGAAGACACTCGTCTCCTTGACCGATACGTCCAATCCGGCAAAATGCTCCATGCTGCGCTTCTCCTTCTGATGCTTGAGGCCGTCACCACGGACCTCGTTTCACCATCAGCCTGAAGCGCAGCACCTAAAATCTTCAGCTATCCACAAGCTGGGCCGGCCGAGTACTCCATCTACTGGGGGCATAGATGGGATAATCGGCCGATCGCCGCCGACGTCCAGTTTGGACAAAGCTCATTTCACAACCAGATGCTTCGTGGGCGCTATCGCGGCAGGCGCGGTCGGGGAAATGGTGAGCGTCAGCCAGGTATTCCATCCCGACGGACGGTTGGCTGCACCGAATTCGCCGTATCCCCTCAGACTAAGGGAGCCCTGCATGTCTCCGACCGGGAAGCTGTACCCAAGTTGCGGACCGACTCCGAAAACGCGTGACCGGAAGCCACCGAGGATCGGGTTCTGGCCGGAATCGTCAGTGATTTGCTGGTAGGCGTATCCGGCAATGCCGACGAAAAGCTGCTTGGTGAGGTAGTGCGATGCGCCCCAGTCGAAGTGGAAATCGATGCCGCTCCGGTACTGGGTGTCGGGGTTGGTGAAATTATAGGTAAAGCCGGCGACGCCCGAGATTTCGTTCCCTGCCGCCTGATTGAAATAGGTATAGGCGCCCCCAACGTCGATCGCGCCGTGCCCAAGCCCGATATTGGGAATCCGTGTCGGATCGTAGTCGCCGACAGGAATATTGCCTGTGACGTAAGCCATGTAATTGTTGACGCCATGATTCCATAGCAGTTCCGCGAATGGTGCGAGGTCGCCATAGGAGGTAAGCGAGCCTTCCAGTATTCCGGTTCGCATCACCACAATCGGTCCGGCTATTGCCGTCAGGGTTCCGGCGATACTGGCGGCGGCTCTGCCGTACTGGCCAGACATGCCTACGACCAACTGACCGCCAAGCACCGGCGTCGCGAAAGTATACGATGGCGCGAGGGCGACCAGATCGGAGCGCCCGCTCAGACTCAGATTCAAATCAACGTTGACGGTCGCGGGAATTCTGCCGGCCGGGATCTCTCTGGCCGCAGCAGCGCTCCCCGCGGCGGCGACGCTGGAATGGTAATCGATGACACTCAGCGCCCAGCCTGGTGTCTGCTGTACGGCGGCGAGACTCGCAAACTGACCCGGAAACCAGAATGAGCTACCGCCCTGGTCGGCATTCAAAACTTCAGAGCAAAGCACGAGAGCCGCAGCCACTGCCGCATAGTTGATGACGCGGCTTCCTAGTTTGTTTGTTCCCATTGCAAACCTCT
The DNA here is from genome assembly GCA_963721935.1 of uncultured Alphaproteobacteria bacterium. GTDB lineage: Bacteria > Pseudomonadota > Alphaproteobacteria > Rhizobiales > Xanthobacteraceae > Bradyrhizobium. The sequence continues at coordinate 26,094 of CAVRMY010000043.1, read as the reverse complement.
GGGCGGTATTTGCAATCAGTGGCGGCTACTGAAAGCGGTCCGCGAGCCGCGAGGCCTTGAGTTACGGCGGGTATTCAATTCTAGGCTCGCTGTCCGACGTTGCTTGTTGCTTGAACCGACCAATCGACTCTGATGCGAATGCTCCGTCATGAGGTCTTTGGCGGACACCGCTAAGCCGCGGTCTATCGGGCACGCAGACGAGGATAATCGGGCATCGTTGCACCGATCGCGAACATTCTCTCTAGAACTGCGAGATGAAACTGCTCCAGGATCAGGCTAAGAGCCGACAGGTCGCCTTGCTCAATCGCTCCATCGGCGTAGCAGTCGAGTGTTTCGCGGATTAATTCTTCGACCTCGCATTGCATTGCAGTCAATTCTTGTAAGGAGTTCGCCTGGTGCACCTTAGCAATGGTTAGCAACAGCTTGTTTCGGTGCAGTAAATTTTGCTCTCGTTGTTCCCTCTTCAAATAGTAGCGCAACCATGCGCCGCCTGACCCAAGCCCGGAAAGAAAGAGAAACGTGAACCATATGTAGTCGCTGTATCTGTCGAGGAAGGTGCGTTCAGTTCCGTCGATGTAGGCGGCCGCGCCAGGGTGTGCGGGCAGCGCGGCATCCTTGTCCGTGTCCGGCTTCTGGATATATTCCGCGCCAGGCACTTCCCCAACAAGCGAATGCCGAACGGCGAAAAGCTGACGAGTAAGCGCACTGACCTTCGTTTCGGACAGAGACTTTGGCGCGACGATCAAATGGTTCACGCCTATCGTGTCAATCTTGTCGTCCGGTCTGGCCGGTTTCGCACTAAAGGAGCTGCCTGGAATTTCCTCGGATTCGTAAACAGGGTGTCTCTGAGCGATTGCTTCCGAAACTTCGATGGGGAGAAACTTTGGTTCGCCCCGGAACCGCGCGGTTGAAGTAATCGCGTCAAAGGTGATCTTGCTGCCGATCGGCGCGACCGTCATGAACGCGTCGATCTTCGGATTGCGTGCCATCTCGTCAATCTGGTTCGTAGCAAATAGCGTTATGGCCACCTTTTCGGGATCGACACCGGATTCCGTCAAGATCATGCGGAGCAGGTTGACGTTTTCCTGAGTCCGGCCGATAACGCCTACGCCATGCCCCTCCAGATCATCGATCCCTTTAATTTTCGGCCCAGCCTCTTTCCTGCTGCCCTTTGGCCGATGGCCGGAAGACGACCATAGAACCACAACGTTCTTGCGCATAATTGCGACCGAACCGGCATCGCGAGGCATTTCTGAATAGTCGGCACGGGCGACAGCAAGGTCGGCCTTTTTTGATCGAAGGAGAGCTACGCTGTCGACCGGCCCGGCAGTTGTGATCGGCGCAAGTCGAACATGACTGCGTCCAATAGTGAGAGCCTCTGCTAGCGCCTCGACCAACCTCTCATCGTCACTTCCTGCCGGTCCGACAGCAATCCGCAAGGTGACTGGCCGCAGCGCGAGATACAACGCGCCGGCGGCCGCGGCGAAAATAAACAGCCCGGTGGCCAGTACGAGTAACCCGTGAGTTTTTTTATTGCCCCTGGGGGGAGGCATCTCTCCTGGTCCGATTGGATCGTCTGATAAGGGCATCGTTAGCTACCAAGCTGAACGAAATCGGGGCTAGGCAAACTTCAGTATAGCAGCTTTTCGGTTCCGGTCAGACCGGAGTGCGGCAAAGGCGTCGTGAGGCGGGCTAGTGGACATGGCCCGAAGTCCGCTCCAGTCGCTATCGGAGGTAAAGATGGGGTAATCGGCCGGCCCAGCCTGTGGATAGCTGAAGATTTTGGGTGCTGCGCTTCAGGCTGATGGTGAAACGTGGTCCGTGGTTACGGCCTCAAGCATCGGAAGGAGAAGCCCAGCATGGCCCATTTTGCTGGATTGGACGTATCGGTCAAGGAGACCAGTATCTGCATTGTGGATGACACGGGGCGGATTGTCAGGGAAGTGAAGGTAGGGAGCGAGCCGGAGGCTCTTTTGAAGGTTCTGGGGACCTCGGCCTACCGCTTCAAGCGAATTGGATTGGAAGCCGGACCGCTGTCGCAATGGCTGTTCAGTACTCTGGCCGAAGCAGGGCTACCAGTGGTCTGCGTCTCTTGCTCTTTGCGCGAAAGCCGGCTTCAAACGCGACCAAAGCGCCGGACCGTTGAGCGCGGTCAAGTGAAGCCGACCCTGGCTAGCGACTTTTATCATTTTGGGTGACAATAAATGTTAATTGGCGCGCCAAAGGGCATCATAAGCCAACTCGGCAGCGGAGGCGTTCATCGACTGAAGGACTGCCGCCGGAGTCATTTCCGACTTGGAGGAAGATCGACACTGCCATGATCATTCGTGACCCTGAAAAAAATTTCGAAGAGTTGTGGAAGACCTTCCACAACAGGTATCCATTTTTCGGCCTGAGAAATGTCGACTGGAAAAAGCAGTATGACACCTACAGACCAGAAGTCACCAGGGAGACCAGTAATGATCGGCTCTTCGATATTTTCTGCCAAATGCTCGCCCCGTTGCATGACGGGCATGTAGAGCTGATAGCCAAAGCAAGTGGAAATCGGAAGAAGCGATACTTCAACCCGGAGAAAAAGCCCAGATTTTGGCAGGAATTCTCGAGCCGAGAGGTCAAGCAGCTCCTCAAAACGACCGAGAAGACTCTTGTCGCCAATGGTTTCGGGCGACCTGCAGAGACTAAGGCCTGGATGCTTCACTACTGCAGGTCACGCACATTTGGTTACATCCGGGTCCTTGAACTGGAGGGGGTGAAAAAGGGGCGTTTGACCGCCGCTCTGGACAAGATCGCCGCCGACTTCAAAGAGTTGGACGGCATCATCATCGACATCCGCAACAACCCCGGTGGTGACGATAATACTGCAATCACCATCATCAATCGGTTTTGCGACCGCAAGCGAATAGCCTTCCACAGGAAGACAAAGATTGGCCCGGGCGAAGATGATTTTACGAGCCTGAAGACCTGGTACATTGAACCGCAAGGTGATGCACAATTCACCGGGCCAATCGTACTCTTAACCTGTGATTCTGTTTTCAGCGGTGGAGAGGCCTTTGGGCTGGCGATAAAACAACTGCCTCATGTTACGATCATAGGTGATCGTACCAACGGCATATTCTCCTATCAACTCGAGAAGAAACTCCCCAATGGCTGGCGTTACTGCTTATCGTACCAGAAGTACTTTTCAGCCGACATGGTGTGCTACGAAAGCGAGGGCATACCGGTCGACATCAAGCTACTCAACAAGAAGACCGACATTGAAAACGGCGTCGATCCGTTGATTACCCGCGCATTGAAAGTGTTGAAGTCAAAAGAACGCGGGAGCGTGAATAAGGGATGATCGAGTGCGCGCGCTTATGCTTTCCGTTGGATCAGCACGCGCGAATAGCTCCCGCCAGCAGGCAGGGGAGTCGCGCATAAGCTTGATCCCGACAAGTGCGGACTCGAACGCCGCGCCGGGACCGATGCCCAATTCTACCATTGCCTATCCGACAAGCACTATGCATGATGGTTGAGGCATCCTCGAATAGGAATGGGCGATCAACACCATAAAGAGCCAGGTTCAAAGTACCCTGCAACGTGACGGTGGCGCAAATGATGAGCCGCGCCGCTGCGATATATGAAGTCCGCGCGTTTGCGGCTCGGCCGACGACAACCGGAGTTGGGTGGTCGGAAAAAAGACCAGGACGGAACACTCAAGCTGGTGGTCCGAGGAAACAAGGCAGGGCCTTCTGCCCAAGGGATGTCGAACAATGATCATCGAGTCACCCTTACAGCTGATTTTTCGTGATTTGTTTTATCGTCTTCCAGCTTTTGCCGGAAGACACGACGTGTTTCTAAAGCTGGAAGGCTTCAACATAACGGGCTCGATTAAGATCAAGACTGCATTAGGGCTTGTTGAGGACTTGGAACAGCGAGGCATTGCCAGGCCAGACGAAACCGTATTGGTCGAATCGTCATCGGGAAATCTCGGACTGGCCCTTAGTCTGATATGTGCTATCAAAGGCTTCAAGTTTATTTGCGTGACCGATCCAAACGCTAATCGCGCGACCATAAGAGGTATGGAACTCTATGGGGCAAAGGTTATTGTAGTTGAAGCTCGCGACACCCCCGGGGGATATTTGGGAAGCAGGCTAAAGAAAATCGATCAAATACTGCAATCGGATCCGAACGCGGTCTGGCTCAATCAATATGCCAACATAGCCAACATGAATGTTCATGCCGAGCAAACGGCGAACGAGATCGCGCGCGAATTTGACAAAGTCGATTGGGTTTTTGTCGGGACCGGCACTACCGGTACGCTGGCCGGGATCTCGGAACGACTTCATGCCGAATTCCCAAAGATTAAGGTTGTCGCCGTCGAGCCGGCAGGCTCTGTCACATTCGGAGGCGCGCCCGGCAAACGGAACATCCCTGGAATTGGCGCCAGCGTGAGGCCAAAGCTTGCGGACCTCGCCAAGCCGGATAGAATTGTCGCGGTGAACGAAGAAAAAACGGTTGAAGCTTGTCTTTCTTTCGTTCGAAATTATCACTTACTTGTTGGGGGAAGCACCGGAACAGTCTTGGCCGCTGTAGAGCAGCTAGCTCCGGAGTTCAGTCGCGGCGACACTATAGTCGCCATATCCGCGGATCTCGGCGAAAAGTACTTGGACACTATTTATGACCCGACCTGGGTAGAGAACGTCATTGTACCTGAAGATGAAAGGCCTGTGCGAACTTATGCGTTGATCGCGCCCGAGTGAGGCACAGGAAAAGCGTTTGATTGTCGCGCTCACGGCCGGCGCCCTGGCGCGAGGATATGCCGACTGACCCGTCATTGACGGAGCACGTCAGCGAGCCGTTTGACACGACCGGCGGCGGAAAATATCTCAGTCGGGCGTAATGGGAGAATTTAACGTGTCATCCGCTCCTGCATTCTACGTTGTTCCCGGCTCGACAGTTAAGCGTGTAATCGACGGCAACAAGAAGCAGGTTTTCGATGCCGTCGAGGCGGCATACCGTCTTCACGCCTCCGGAAATACTATAAATCCGGACAGCTACTTCCTCCAATATCCAGACAGACCCCGCGCCCGCATCATCGCCTTGCCAGCTCATCTCGGCGGTGCGGTGCAAAAAAGCGGCATCAAATGGATATCGAGTTTCCCGGAAAACAGGGCCAGTAACCTAGCCCGAGCGTCAGCGGTCCTGATTATTAACGATGCCGCGACGGGTTATCCGCTGGCCTGTATCGAGGCATCTCTAATCAGTGCTACGCGCACGGCCGCCTCTGCCGCGTTGGCAGCGGAGCAGATTTCCCCCAATCCCTTTGCGGGAACCCTCGGCATAATCGGAACTGGGGTAATCGCCCGTACAACCGTCGAGTGGCTTTTATTTCGAAACTGGAAGTTTCGTAAAATCAGCCTGTACGATGTGGACCGCAAGGAAGCGGAGCACTTCGGTAAGTGGCTTCGCGATCAGCATAACCTGCAGGCCGATATCCAAGATCGTCTGGAGGACGCTATATCCTTCTCTTCTCTGATACTCTTCGCGACGACTACGCTGGACCCCTATCTTGCCAATGGAGACCTGTTCGAGCACTGCCCCACCGTCCTGCATTTGTCGCTGCGCGATATTTGCGTGAATGTGATCCTCGCATCGCAAAACATTGTCGACGATGTGGATCACTGCCTGAAGGCGAGAACCTCGCTCCATCTGACAGAAATGGCCGTGGGAAACAGGGACTTTGTCTCGGGGAGTTTGGTGAATGTCCTGGAGAAGAAGTTCAAACTAGATCATGGCAGGCCTCGCATATTTTCACCGTTTGGGCTTGGCGTTCTTGATCTTGCCGTAGGCAATTTCGTACTCGAGGCGGCAAAATCGTCCGGCGAGGCAATTGCGCTACCCGACTTCTTCAGCAATTCTGCTCGATGGTGAAGAAGATTTAAGGCTTTCCGATCCGAAATACGCCGACTTCAAACGCGGAGCATTCAAGCGCGTTCCGAAGGATATAGGGCAAGTTATTCCCACTCAGAGCAAGCGAGGAAGCAGATCAACATGTCGAATGTGTGGAGTTGCAATGAGTGGGATCAACTTGAAGAAGTTATTTTGGGCAATCCCCTGAATGCGCGGTATCCTACGCCAGACCGGAGCACCCAGCTCGCAGAATTTCCCGACCGTTCATTGGCCGAAATTCCCCGTGGCCCGTTTCCTCGACAGGTCATTGACGAGACCGAAGAGGATTTGAATGAATTTGCCAAAATCCTGGAAGGTTTGGGCATCACCGTCAAACGTCCGGACAAATGGCCACACGAAGCAAAATTTTCCACGATCCATTGGGAAGCTCAGGGATACTACAATTATTGTCCCCGCGATGTGTTGTTGGTCATCGGTGACCACATTATCGAAACGCCCAATGTCATCCGCAGCCGCGCTCAGGAAACGTTCAGCTATCGCACGTTATTGATGGAGTATATGCGGTCAGGCGCAAAGTGGTACAGCGCCCCCAAACCCATGCTCTTGGACTCACTCTTCGAGGGGGTTGATCTAAACAAGCCCACACCGCGCAACGATGAGCCGGCCTTTGATGCGGCTAACGTCCTGCGTCTTGGCAAAGATTTGATCTATCTGGTCAGCGCCACGGGCAACGAATTGGGGGGACATTGGCTGCAGTCGATTCTAGGGGTCGAATATCGGGTCCATTTTCTCAAGGATGTATACTTCGGCAGTCATATAGACTCGACGCTTGTGCCCTTGCGCCCTGGCCTGGTCCTCGCCAATCCTTCTCGCGTCAATGACGACACCCTGCCCAAAATCTTGAAGCGGTGGAAAGTCATTTACTGTTCACCGATGGAGAACACAGACAGATATGATGCTGACTATCTGTCCAAATGCATTGGAAGTGACTGGATCGACATGAATGCATTCAGCATCAATCCTAATTTGGTCGTGGTCGATCGAAATCAGCCGTCTCTCATAAAACTCCTGGAGCAGGAGGGTCTTGACGTAATCCCCCTGAAATTGCGGCACTCCAAACTATTGGGCGGTGGACCCCATTGCATTACCTTGGACGTCCGCCGCACTGGAACACTACAGCGATACTTCGATTGAACGCAGTGCTTTCGTCATGCTCAACCAGCGGGCAATTTTTGACGTTTTGAAGTCGAGACCCAAGCGTCTCTGAAAATCCGGGAGTCTGGATTTGCGAGCATGTGAGGAAGAGTTTTGGTAGCAATTTCCGTAACAATTGCCGTCGCGTTTTTCTTTGCACTGACGTTTGTGGCCTGGAGGCGGTACCTTCGGGCGGCGGAGAAAGTACCGCCAGGGGCAGACACCAGCCAACACGCCTTGATGGATGTCTTCGGCGACCGCCCCCTCATGAACGTACCGCATCAGAAAGGAATCCGGTGGCTCACGGAGATCTTCAGCCGGACCGCCGAAAAGTTTCCGCATCTCACGGCCCTACAGATTCCCCACACCGGAGAATCCCTGACCTTCGCTGAGCTCGACGCCCGAGCGGAGCGCGTGGCCGCAGCCCTTTCTCCCTTCCTCACGGGACCCGACCAGGTCGTAGCCGTGGCCATGTCGCAAGACAACTGGCAAATCGTGGCCTCCCACCTCGGCATTCTCAAGGCTGGCGGCACAGTGATGTTCCTCGATACCACCTTCCCCGACGCCCTGATTTCCCACATGCTCAACGACGCACAGCCGGTAGTCATTCTGACGCGGGGGCAAGACAAGTTCCGCGACCTGCCAACACTTGACGTCCTGACGTTGCCGGAGAAGATGCCCCGCCGCAGGGAACCGCCGCCTTGGCTGGACGACCCCACGCAGCGCCTTGCGACCATCTTTTACACGAGCGGCACCACTGGGATGCCCAAGGGCGTCGAGTGTCCGCACGCGGGTTACGTGAACCTGGCCCTGAGCTACGCCGATTACTTCGATCTTCTTCCCGGCATGGACGCAACCTCGCTCACTTCGTCGCTGGGCTACGACGGCAGCATCTCCGAGATGTACAGCGCCTGGGTGTCGGGCTGCGCCGTGGTCATGCTGACCAAGGAGCAAATCCGATCCGGCCCGGACCTCCTCCCCGTCCTCCGGGAAGCCGAGGTCACGGTACTCTTTTGTCCTCCGGTGCTGCTCACTACCCTCACATCAACCCCCGAACTGGATCTGCCCTATCCGCTGTGCCGTTACATCGTGCCGGCGGGCGAAGCCTTCCCCAGCGCGCTCGTGGAGCCATGGACCAGGGCCAGACGCCAGGTCATCAACACCTACGGTCCCACAGAGGCGAGCACCGACACAAGCCGCCAGAGTTTGCGGCCGGGGGAGCCCGTTACAATTGGCTCGCCATTCGCGAACGTCACTTACGTCATCCTAGATGTCGACCAACTCCAACCACTGCCCCACGGGGAAGCTGGAGAGCTCTGTATCGGTGGGGTGCACGTTGCACGCGGGTATCGCAACTTGCCGGAGCAAACAGCCCAGAAGTTCATCACACACCCTCAGTTCGGCCGCCTGTACCGTACCGGGGACAAATGTAAAATCGATGTCCGAACGCAGCGCGTGCACTTCCTCGGCCGAATCGATACGCAGCTCAAAGTGCGCGGGCATCGCGTTGAGGCGCAGCCCGTTGAGGACGTCCTCCAGTCGCAGTTCGGTGAGATCGAGGCCGCCGTTTTGGATTACCAGAACGAGACGCTAGTCGCCTTTGTTGCCGCGCCTTCAGTCTATGAAGGCGAGATCTCGGTGGTTGCTCCCGCGCCGGCGGAGTGGGCCGCACGGGTGACGGCGACGCTGGCCAAACAACTTCCAGCGCCGTCGGTCCCGACGAAGATCTTCCTTGTAGAAAAATTCGTCATGAATCCGGTTTCGGGGAAGATCGACCGGAAGTGCTTGCCAAACCCGTCTCATCTGCTGTGGAACGCCGAGCCGGAAACTGAGGACACTCGTTGGGATACACCGGCCAGTGCGCCCGGCACGGGGGACCGGGAAGCGAACGTGCATGATGCCAAAGCGGGCTTGGATCCCGAGTGTGAGAAAGTGCTGTCGATCTGCAGGACCGTGTTCGAGACCCCGTTGGGATTGGACGATGGATTCGCTGAGGCTGGTGGGCACTCGATTCTCATCGCGCGCCTGGCGCAGAAGCTGCAAGCTGCAGGATGGGTGGTGCAGGTCCGGGCGCTGCTTAGTGACTGCAACACGGCTCGAAAGGTAGCCAGCCGTCCGCGGGCGCTCCAGCCGGCCTTTACTGCACCTGTGAAACCTGACGAGAACAGCGCAAAGCGCGATGAGGCCGCGGCAGCGGTGCTCTCCATCGGATACTTTACCACCCTGCAGGTCCTCTTCGCGATTTTCTTGTATTCCCCGCTGATGGTGGCCTTCCTCAGCTTCTTCGAGTTTATCGAATTCGGGACGATCTTCACGACCGCCAGCCTCTGGACGTTCATCATCGACGGCTTCTTCCTTTATTTGCTGGCCCTCGTCACGCCCTTTGCCGGCCTGCTCTGGGTCATGACGATAAAGTTCTTCATTGGAGGTGACGTTCCGCAAGAACAATGTGACCCCGGGTGTGTACCCCAAGTGGAGCAAAATGCATCTGCGAATCTGGTGCATTGGACGGCTGGAGACCATGGTGCTCGTGCCGTTGGCTGCGATGTATCGCAGCGCGCCGCTTATGGCATTCGTGTTGCGGCAACTCGGCGCGACCGTGGGCGACAACCTTCAGTGCGCACACGATGCCGACCTATCCGGGCCCCTGGACTTGATCTCCATCGAGGGCGATGTCGCCATCTCGACCGGGGCTTACATCCGAACGACCAAGTGGTCGGGGCAGCACTTGCACGTCGGTCCGGTTCATCTCGAGCGTGGTTGCAAGATTGGGACGCGAGCCGCCATCGCCAACAATGTGACGGTGGGCCGCGGCACCTGGATCACTCCGTTGACCCCCATCCTCGCCAACGTGGGCTCGCACGAGATCTGGGAGGGAGCTCCCGCGCGCCTCAACGGCCGCTGCACGGAGCTGAAGCGCACGGCGATCGCCTGTCAGTACGCGTATCCGATCTGGCTGCTGGAGACCCTCAACGTCCTTATGCAGATATTCCTATCCTTTTGGCTTATTGTGGTCCCTACCGCAGCGATCTTCTGGCTCGCCCGCGCCTTGGTACCCGCCGGAGAAGCTGAACTTACCGACGAATATTTCAAGGTGACGCCGCTGTTCGAGATCGTCTGGCACCTGGCTCTTTACTCGTTTATCGTCAGCTGGGCCACCATCGTCGTGACCTCTCTGCTGGGCTGCCTCTTCATACGCTGGACGGCCGTTTTCCCGGGTCTGTATCCCTCGCGCGGGCTCAGGGGCGCTCTCCTCATGTACCGAATGAAGAGGTTGAACGGCATCCAGAGACTGTGGACCTGGAGCATCACAGGGCAGTACCTGAGGGCTCTCGCTGGCATGCACTTCCCGCGGTTTGGTGCCTCCGAGTGCGATGTCATGTTCAACATCGTCCCGGAGGCTGCTACCGCCGACTCCCAGGTTTTCTTCTCCAATGGATGTTTCACCAACATGCTCGATTATGGCGCCGAGCACTTCAAGCTGCGTCGCCTCGATTTGCCCCGGAATTTCTTCGGCGGTAATAATTGCGTAGCGGAGTATGGGAATTTCCCGTCCAACTTCCTGCTAGGCGTCTCTACGCCGGGCAATGATATACAGTTCCGACGACAAATGCGGTCCCGGCTCGGCGAACCGGTCACGGTGGCGGGGAATCCGCCGGTGAAATTCGCAAGCGCGTCATTTGAGGCGGAGAATGAAACCCACAGACTGCCGGACTTTCCCCTCTTCCTGACCCGGGTCTTCCTGTTCGACTTCCTGAGCATCGGCATGCTGCCCATCACCGAGATGATCGTCTTCCCGGTTCTGTACGTTTGTTTGCTGAGATTGGGCGGACACCCAATCGCCAGCGCGCTGATTGCTCTGATCTTCGTAGAAGTCGACCTGGTCCTGTTCAGCGTCGCGATTAAGAAGGCCCTCATCGGCAACGAATGGGGAGCCAATGACTCGACCCCCTTCTGGTCCTGGCGCCACTTCGCCTACTTCTTCGCCCAGGACTGTTTCTTCGTTTGGTGCAGGAGTCCTCTTGTGTTCGGCGCCGGGACTGTTCTCGCGAACTCCATCCTACGGTGGATGGGATGTCGTATTGGCTATGGGACAATCGTGACCCGGCCAATGCAGTGCTCCGACTGGAACGCGGTGAGCTTCGGCAATGATTGTGTTATCGACGGCTTCCTGCAGTTTCACACCTTCGAGAACATGATGCTGAAGGTGAAGCGAACTCACATCCGGGATGGCTGCACCGTCGCCTTCGGGGCCACGGTGATGGGTGGCGCGGTCATCGAGCGAGGCACGACCCTTTTGCCGTTGTCGCTCGTCCTTAAGGAGATGAACATGATCACTGCTACCTACGAAGGGAGCCCCGCGGAGCCTGTGAGCGGTTCAACCCTTCTCCCACAATCGCTCTGCGACGAGGAGGCGGTGAACCTCCCGAGCTCCCCGGAGAAAGCGGCTATCGACGAGAGGAAACTCGATTTACCAAGCTTACGTGACCTCAGATGACGCGAGACTATAGCGAGTGGGTCGACAATCTGTTCGCCGCCAGCGCACGCGATTGGACGCCGGCGTCAGCGCGTCACGCGGCTTGCGTTCTGTATGCGCCCGTGTCGCGCGATCCGGAGGCATCAAGGCGTTGCGGCTCAGTCCTGTCGGATACCGAGCTGCAGAGGGCTGACCGCTTTGTAACGGAAGACGGCAAGGCTCATTTCAAACAACGGCGCGCGTTTCGTCGCTATTGCGGAGCCTTCGTGCTCGGATCACCGCAGCCCTTATCGCGGATAGCATTCCAGGAGACAGAGAAAGGGCGTCCCTACCTTCCCGATTTGCCAAACGTCTGGTTTAGCTTTTCCTCCTGCCGGTTCGGTTTTCTCGGCGCATGGTCGTCGACACACAGGATCGGTGTTGACCTCGAAGATCAAACGAGGAACTTGGAGGAGGCAGAACTCGCTCAACAGTTCTTTTCGCAGGCTGAGGTGGAGACTGTTAAAGCGGTAGGCGGTTTGACGCGCCTGCGAACTTTCTGCCAGCTCTGGAGCCTCAAGGAAGCAGCTCTGAAATCCATTGGAGAGGGATTGCCCTTCGGCCTTGACACGTTCGAATTCGAATTGGCGCCAACTCTACGTCTCGTTCATGCACCACCTGATTATGGCGGGCCGCGGCGATTTAATGCCCAGGTTATCGAGGGAACTGATGTTTGCGCCGCACTTGTCATTCGAAGCGTGGCCTGATGTAGGGCAAGGACGCCCCATGATCACTGCGCCTCCACCAACATCCGGCGCCGTCTGCAAGAAAGAGGGCAAGGGGGGCAGCCTTGATTCTGCCGCCTGCAATATCAAGGTAATAATCTCCGCCTGGTGGAGATCGCCAGACCGTCGCCATAGGTCCCGCATTCCAGCTTGCGGTTCGAAAACACTCCTGTCGCATAGCCGTATACCAGAACGCTCAACAGCACCGCCGGATGATAGAATGCCGATCCAGAGCCTCGACAGTCTCCTAGCCATTGCCGACAGGTCCAGTCCCTTGATTGCTCCGCTACAAAGCCAGCGAGGTGCTTCTCTAAGCCATTCATCAACTGACGGCGGTAAAAGAATCTGTCGTTAAGTCCGACAGGCTGCTGGCAGCCGTGTGAACCTGGTCTCCATTTCAACACCAACAAAAACGGTTGCGGCAGGGTCAGCGCGAACTTAGCATGCGGGACGGCCTCGATGATAAGCTGCCTCGTGGACCGCGCGAGTAATGCTAAACAAGTACAAGTTTTGGGCGCAGAAGTGCGCGACACCATGCATTCGACGAACACATCTCATCGAAACCCGCACATGCCTCACGCCGTTGACAACGCCGACTAGCTGAAAACCGCGGCGATCTTCTCGGTCTCGGTCGGCCATTTCGGCTATTTCTTCATGGAAGACGACCGCTGGTGGAGCGTTTTCGGACGCCTGGCGGCTCCGATTTTTTCTTCCTTCTGGGCTTCGCGCAGACCCGGACCGTCGCGCTCAACTGGATCTGGCTCGGTGTCATACTGACCGTCCTTGAAAGTTGGAACGCTGGAAATCTACGCGATCCAGCTTGCCGGCTCCGAACTCCTTGTAAAGCTGTTGCCCGATCTCGCACCCTGACCCGAGATCGGATCGTCGCAAAGGCGCGAGCCGACGACTTAAAAATCAAAGTTCCATGCAATATTACCATTGAACCGGAGTAAGCTGCGGGAAGTGCCCATTAAGGTGGTCGAAACTTATGCCTTCGTCTGACGAATCCGCCGAAACAATCAGGGCATCTCTCCGTCGCCAAAAGAAAAGAGGTCTTTGGTTCTTCGCCTTGCTTGCGGGGATATTGATATTCGTGGCGTCTGCAGGCGCTCTATATGTGGCTTTGCGACCTGTGACCGTGCATATTGCAGTGGGCCCACCAGGAAGCGACGATCAAAAATTAATTCAGGCGTTGGCGCAGACGTTTGCGCGCGAGAGAAGTGCGGTCCGGTTGTCTCCGATTTCTACGGATGGCGCATCAGAAAGCATCTCGCTGCTAGCTGCATCTAAAACCGATTTAGCAGTCGCGCGCGGTGATCTCGAGATGCCGGCTGACGCCGAATTGGTTGCAATCCTACGAAAGAACGTCGTCGTTCTCTGGGCTCCCTCGGCTTCGCCGGCTAAAGGCTCGAAGCGAGCCCCTACCGCCAGGATCAAGAGCCTGGAAGATCTGCCCGGGCGCCGCATTGGCGTGATCGGAAGAACGCAAGCCAACGTGACATTACTCCGCGTCATTCTCAAGGAATCCGGAATCGCCCCTGAAAAAGTCGAAGTCGTTCAATTCGGCACAAATCAAATCGGCGAGATGGCGAAAGATCTGACGCTCGCAGCGTTCATGGCGGTTGGTCCTCTAGACAGCAAAATCACGACCGAGGCGATAGCCGCGACGGCTCGCGATCGAGGCGAACCCAAGTTTCTGCCGATCGATGTGTCCGAAGCAATCGCTCAGAAGCATCCACTTTACGAATCCGAAGAGATTCCCGGTAGCACGTTTAGCTCGTCACCCGCGAGACCTGACGACAAAATTGAAACGGTCAGCGTCAATCACCTCATCGTGGCACGACGATCGCTGTCTGAAACGACCGTGGGTACGTTCACCCACCAGTTGTTCGCCGTCCGTCCGTCACTCGCGAAAGAGATGCCGGGCGCTGCCAAAATCGAGACGCCGGACACCGACAAGGATGCTGCCCTACCGGCTCATCGTGGAGCCGCAGCCTACATCGATGGGACCGAGCGGACATTCCTTGAGAAATACAGCGACTATATGTGGGGAGCAATCCTGCTGCTGTCCGGGCTCGGATCTGCAGGAGCGTGGTTTCGTAGTTATCTGAAGAGGGACGAAAAATCCCAGAGCACCGGGTTGCGGGATCGAGTGTTGGCTCTCGTCGGTCAAGTGCGCCAAGGAAACTTTGAGAATGAATTGGACGAAATGCAACGCGAGGTCGATGAAATTGTTCGTGAAACATTGAATTCCTATGATGACGGCGCGATAGAAGAAGGCGATCTCTCAGCATTCAGTCTGGCGCTAGAACAGTTTCATCATGCCGTCGCAGATAAAAAGGGGGAAATGAATAGCCCAACCTCGGATCTGGCTCGTTTCCGCTCCCGGCAATAGCTGCTGCGCTCTCCCGAAATTGGGCCTATCGAGCGCCCCCTGAGGCTAACATGGTCGCGCAATGCCATGTATTCTCCTAGCCCGTCAGGGGCGTCGCGCACCCAGACACCGGCCCGGTCGCAGCCAACTGCGCTGATCAGATGCTATGGAATTAGCAGGCTGGCGGCCGACATCCCGACCCAATCCCGCCTCGCCAACGGCTGGCATCCATTGCCTCTATTTCGGCGATCAGCGGCGCATGGTCGCTCAGACCTGACAAGCATCAATCTTCGTAGACACCAATATGACCTTTTGAGCACCGCCTTTGATACGAAAATGTAATCGATAGCGCTTATCGCGCCGGCGCCAATACCAATAAGTCGACTGCAGTTCGGCACCGAAAGGAAGACCTGACCCTTTGGGACTGCAAACTGACCAAATTGCGATCCGTTAGTTGCGCGATGCGCTTAACACGCAAGCGGCGGCGGCCGTTCTAGGGGGAAACGCGCTCCCAATCTAGAAAATCGATCTGGTCGAATGCCCGACGCGGCTCATTGAGGAACACCACGAGCCGTAGGCCATCGGTCAAATAGGGCTCGCCGGTGAGATTTACTCGTGGATCGGGCATGGACGATACGCCCACGCCACGTACAAAGCCAAAGCGTGAAACAGCCCCCGACAAGATCAAGTCCTGCATCAAATAGAAGCGGTCCTGATCCACTTCCGGGCTAATAACATGGGTCGTCAGATACCAAGATTGCGTCGTCAGCTTGATGCCGATGTCGCGACTGATTTGGCCAACCCACACCTGAAGCCCGTCAATCGTGAACGGTGCTAGCCACAGCCTTAGATGATTGCGCAGGCTGACGGTGTCGCGCGCTTTCTGCAGTGCGACGTCCTGCTGGCGCCCAAAAACATACAGCGGGCTAACCGGTGCATTGAGATATTCGTTGCCAAACAAGAAGGCTCGTATTGTCCGGTAAATGCTGTGGAGGTCGAACGGCTCGTCGAGCCTCCAGCCTCGCTCGATGAAGGCAAACAGCGCGTCAATGCCGCGCCCAACGACTACAATATTGAGCGGATCACCGTTCGTACTACCGGCCTTGTCGGCGGTGCAACAGCGCAACTGCGCCAGCTTCTCGCGTAGTGTCGCAAGATCGACGGCTTCTACTGTACCGGGCGGATAAATGCTTCCGAAGTCGACTTTTTCGATCGCGTATGAGGAGCTACCGACCGGCAGCACGAACCTGAACCGAAGCATCTTCCTATCGGTCTCGAACCCGACCTCGAACAGCTTCAAACCGCCTTCACGGTGCGTGAAGACGAACCCGGCAGCGGTTTGCTCTTGCGGAATCACATCCGGCATCGGGGCTTGCGCTACTACCGATGCAATCGATGCATTGGTACTGCCGCGCCACCAAACGCGAAGTAACCGTTCGACTTCTGGGGCCGAGAAATAATTCGGGTCGGTGACAATAGGCAGAAAGCGCAGCCGCAAATCGCTGGCGTTGACGACGCTCAGCCAAACGACCTGGATGCCATTGTCAGCCAGTGATGCGCCGAAATATCGTTCACTTTCTTCGTCGGTCAGCACCGCAGCGCGAACGGTCACCGCGCCCTGCTGGCGAACCTCAGTGCGGGACATAAAGGGCTGCTCCGCCGTCGGGTTGGTGCCAGCGTCGGTGGATCGACTGAATGCTCCGAACAGTGAAAGCAGCACCACAGTTATGAACGGCGCGCGCCATTTCTTCATGATATGCTAATCCGATGCGGCCCGTTTTACGTTAACATACGCTCGGAAGGTCTGACAGCTTCCAATCTCTTTATGTATACCGCGTGTGGTCCATTGATCCCGGTCGATGTGGTCGCGCTTAATGTCCTGCTTCGAAGTCGTAAACGGCCTGGCGTCATCGGCAATACCACAACAGATAGGCCGCCACTGATGGCCTATTTCGACTGATCAACGATGCAAAAAACAGTCCAGGCGCTCTTCATCCGACAATAGGCGCGCCGTAACTGATCAGGGTTCAGCGCTATTTAACGGTTGCGTTCATTGTAATTATCGACGTACCGGAACTAGTCGGACCCGTTCCCGTCGCCTGAACGACGAAAGTATCCGCGCCCCTGTATCCAGCCTTCGCTGTATATTCGTAGGTAGATACGTCGAGCTTTTTCAAAGTCCCGTGTGCCGGTTCTTTTGCGATGCTCGAGATCTGGATTTCGCCCTGCATCTTGATAGAGAATAGGCATGTTTCTCCGGAAGCGACATTGAAAAAACCCGTCGAGTTGGCGCCCCAACTCGACAATGTTCCTGATGTCGGGCATTCAGAAGCGGCCTGTGCTGATGGGGATGGCGCCAAACTCGGAGCCGCCACCACAAACATCAAAACGATGACTTTTGATGATCTCATACTACCTCCCAGTTTATCTCATTCAAAAAATGCGAGCTTCTATGGTGGTCGCTTTGATCCGGATCAAAGCTACAAGTGTGTTGTTCTGGCCTTCACGCGATCGGTCGCAGTTAAGTCCAAATATTTTCCGCTATTACCATTCTGTCACGGATTTTGGGCGCGCGATTGTGACCTAGTATTTTTTTAATTTCCCCTTTTAACTTAATGGCTCGCGCTTCGCGGACCGCTTTTGGTAGCGGCCACTGGTCGCAAATAACGCGTAGAGATATCGATGCCGATTGCGCCGGCGAAGAGTTTCTGCGACATGGCGTGCTCCTTGTCTTGGCGCCCCTTGCCAGCTTATCGCTGGCGGGGCAGGAGCACGGCCGGACCATCCCATTAGTGGAGATGCGGGATCGCGATAATGCGCCGGTTCCCGCTTGAAATAGCTGCACTTGCTTGATTCAAATCAACGCGGCGGCGGGTCCGCTGCTTTCAATTCTCACTGCCGCTTAGTACTCGCTTTCAGCCTCCAGTAGTGTCGCTTACTGAGCAGGCAGGAATCGGCAAAGCACGATGGGAGAGGTATCATGAAGGGCAGCGCAGCTCTGAAGAAGGAATCCAGCGAAAGAGATTGCTGGAGGGGCTTCCGGCCCGGCGATTGGTGTACTTCCATCAACGTTCGCGACTTCATCGTTCGCAACGTCATGCCGTACGCGGGCGACGAGAAGTTCCTCGCCGGCGCGTCGAAACGGACCAAGGCCGTCTGGGCCAAACTGCAGCCTTACTTCGCGGACGAGAGGAAAAAGGGCGTGCTAGCGGTCGACGCGAAGCACCCCTCGACGATGCTGGCTCACGAAGCCGGGTATATCGACCGCGACAATGAGGTCATCGTGGGATTGCAAACGGACCAGCCGTTCAAAAGGGCGATCTTCCCGTTTGGCGGCTTGCGCATGGTCGAGGCGGGCCTGAAGGCGGCCGGCTTTGATGCCGATCCGGCGGTTCACGAGACGTTCACAAAATACCGGAAATCGCACAATGACGGCGTGTTCGACGCCTACACGCCGGAAATCATGAACGCCCGCAGGTCCGGCATCATTACCGGTCTTCCCGATGCCTACGGGCGCGGACGTATCATCGGCGATTATCGGCGCGTAGCTCTTTACGGCGTCGACCGGCTGCTCGAGGTCAAGCGCGAGGAACGCGCGCAGATCGATGACATGTGGCCAACCGACGAGATCATTCGCTTGCGCGAGGAACTGTCCGAGCAAATGCGCGCGTTAAAGGACCTCGCCGCGATGGCGAAGCTTTACGACCGCGATATTTCGAAACCTGCGACGAATGCCCAGGAGGCCTTTCAGTGGACCTACTTCGCGTATCTTGGCGCGATCAAGGAAGCCAATGGCGCAGCCATGTCCATCGGCCGCATCTCGACCTTCCTCGATATTTTCATCGAGCGTGACCTCAAGGAGGGCGTGCTCGACGAAGCCGGCGCGCAAGAACTTTGGGACCAGTTGGTGCAGAAGCTTCGCATCGTCCGCTTCCTGCGTACGCCCGACTACGACGCGCTGTTCAGCGGCGATCCCTATTGGGCAACCGAATGCGTTGGCGGCATGGACCTCGATGGACGTGCGCTTGTGACCAAGAGCAGCTATCGAATGCTGCACACCCTTTCCAATCTCGGTCCGGCGCCCGAGCCGAACATCACGGTCCTCTGGTCCACTCATATGCCCCCGGCTTTCAAACGCTATTGCGTCAAGGTCAGCCGCGACACGTCCTCGCTGCAATATGAAAACGACGATCTGATGAGGCCGTTCTGGGGCGATGACTACGGCATCGCCTGTTGTGTCTCGGCGATGCGGCTCGGCAAGCAAATGCAATTCTTTGGCGCACGCGTCAATCTCGCCAAGGCGCTGCTTTATGCGATCAATGGCGGCCGTGACGAGGTATCCGGCGAACAGGTCGCGCCTCAGACGCTTCCAGTCTCCGGCGATTTCCTGGACTACGACGATGTCATGGCCAAGTTCGACACGACGATGGAGTGGCTGGCCCGCACCTACGTGCATGCGATGAACTGCATCCATTACATGCACGACAAATACTTCTACGAACGCCTGGAAATGGCGCTGCACGATCGCGACATCCTGCGCACGATGGCGTTCGGTATCGCTGGCCTTTCGGTGGTTGCCGACAGCCTCAGCGCGATCAAATATGGAAAGATACGGGCAACTCGCGATGCGACGGGACTGGTAGTCGATTTTCAAAACGAGGGCAACAAAGCCACGCCCCAGTTCGGCAACAACGACGACCGCGTCGATGAAATTGCGTCGGAGCTCGTGACCAGTTTCATGGAAAAGATCCGCAAGCACCCGACTTATCGAAACGCGACCCATACCCAGAGCGTGCTCACGATCACCTCGAATGTCGTCTACGGCAAGGCGACCGGAAATACGCCGGACGGCCGCAGGAAGGGCGAGCCTTTCGGACCCGGTGCCAACCCGATGCACGGACGCGACAGTCACGGCTGGCTGGCATCCTGCCTCTCCGTTGCGAAGCTCCCGTACAAGGATGCGCTGGACGGCATCAGTTACACCGTGTCGGTCGCTCCGCAGAAGGCGCACCTCTCCGAAAGCCAACTTGTGGAAGAGGCCACCAAGGCGTTCGACGTCTATTTCGCTCGCGGCGGGTTCCACATGAACCTCAACGTTGTCGACAAGGAAACGCTCGAAGACGCCATGAAGAATCCGGACAAATATCCGCAGCTGACGATCCGCGTGTCCGGCTACGCCGTGAACTTTGTCCGCCTGACGCCCGAGCAGCAGAGGGATGTGATCAGCCGTACCTTCCATGGCCAGATCTGATAGCCGGAGGAGCTCATGTCGGTCTTAAGGCCGCTCGAATCGGGAAGTCGCTATGATCTCCGGGAGGGCTTGTCGCCAGACGCTCCCGATGAGTCCGAGGTAAAGGACGAGGAAGGTTCGTTCGGGTACTGCCACTCCTACGAGACGTCGTCGCGATACGATGGACCGGGTCTGCGTGCAGTCCTGTTCGTCTCGGGTTGCCTGTTGCGGTGCACCTATTGCCACAATCCGGATACGTGGCATCTGAAAGACGGCACCTATGTCTCGCTGCAGCAGGTGCTCGACCGGCTCGGCAGCTTTGCGCCGACCCTGGTCCAGCTTGGCGGGGGCCTCACCATATCGGGGGGCGAGCCGATGGTGCAGCTCGCCTTCACGCGCCGCATCTTTCAGGGCGCCAAGGCGATGGGCCTGCATACGGCGGTCCAAACGTCGGGATATCTGGGCGATCGCGCCGACGAGTCGTACCTGTCGGCGATCGATCTTGTTCTCCTCGACATCAAGAGCTCGGACCCCGACACCTATCGCCGGGTCACCGGCCGTGATCTGGCGCCGACGCTTCGCTTCGCGGAGCGGCTTGCTTCGCTCTCGAAGCCGGTTTGGGTCCGTTTCACGCTGGTTCCCGGCGAAACCGACGATCCCGCGAATGTCGAGGGCATCGCGAGATTTGTCGCCCCCATGCAGAACGTCGAATGGGTCGAGGTGCAGCCCTTCCACCAGATGGGTGAGTTCAAGTGGAAAGCGATGAAGCTTGAATACAAGCTCGCCAATACCGAGCCACCGACGACGCATCTGGTGGACAGGGTACTCGGGCAGTTCCGAGACGCAGGCTGCCGGGTCCGCTGAGCAAATTCGAAATCCATAGGGGGAGACGAATATGTTGGATGTTGCGCGCGATATCATCGGCAGCCAGCCGATCCTGACGGCCTTTCTCGCGATCGGCCTCGGCTACCTGGTTGGCCAGATAAGTATTGCCGGGTTCTCCCTCGGCGTCGGTGCCGTTCTCTTTGTTGGCCTTGCAATCGGCGCGTTCGCACCAAAGGCCCAGATCACTGGCCCAATCGGCCTCACGGGCCTGATCATGTTCCTTTATGGCATTGGCATTCTCTACGGCCGTCAGTTCTTTGAAGGCATGGTAGGCGTGGGGCAGAAGTACAATCTGCTGGCGCTGGTTGCCTGTATAGCAGGCCTGTTCGTCGCACTTGGCCTCGGAAAAGTCTTCGGAATCAAACTCGGTCATACGATGGGCCTTTATGCGGGATCGATGACCAGCACCGCGACGCTTCAGGCGGCGCTCGACGTCATGAAGGACAAGGATCCCTCGATCGGGTACTCGATCGCTTATCCGTTCGGCGTGATTGGTCCGATTCTCTGCATCTATTTCATGACGCGCTTGGTCAAGCCCGAATTCCCGGCGAAGGCACAGCGCTTCCACATGGGCGAGATTTCGATCGCAGCCGCTTCATCCGGCCGCAAGCTTGAGGAGCTAATTACGGACCTTCCGAGCGACGTGCAGGTGACCATGGTACGAACGGGTGGTCGCAACTTCGTTCCGACGCCGGATACGGTTTTTTCGGCGGGCGACGCCATCCTCATCGTTTCCGAGCGGAACGAAGCCATCAAGGACGCCGCCGCGCGGCTCGGCAAACTGGAGCCGGGCTTGCTCGCGAGCGATCGCGCCGACCTCGACTACATCAGGGTCTTTGTCGGAAAAGCCAACATGGTCGGCATTCCGCTTTCCCAGTTGCCGATGCCCTCAAGCTTTCAGACCCATGTCCTGCATGTGCGGCGGTACGACGCTGACCTCGTGCCCAGTCCCGACCTGATGCTGGAATTCGGTGACCGGATCGGCGTGTTGACGCCTCCCAGCCGAAAGGAAGAGATCCGCAAGCTGTTCGGCGACACCGTGAAGGCGGCCGCCGAATTCAGCTACGTGTCGCTGGGGGTCGGCATGGTGCTCGGGGTTTTGCTCGGCCTCATTCCAATTCCGATTCCGGGCGTCGGGGTCGTCACGCTCGGCATCGGTGGCGGCCCGCTCATCGTCGCTCTCATTCTTGGCAAGTTGCGGCGGACTGGCCCGATGCTTTGGACGATGCCGCTGCCGGCGAACATCGTCTTGCGAAATTTCGGACTCGCGATGTTCCTCGCCACCGTTGGCGTCAACGCCGGCCAACCCTTTGTCCGCACCGTTGCCGAATCCGGCTTTACGATGCTCTTCATCGGCGTCGCGGTGCTCTTGACCACCGTGTTTATCGTCCTGCTGGCCGGCCACTACCTGCTCAAGATCCCTTATGACGATCTCGTGGGTGTCGCATCGGGCGCGACAGGAAACCCCGCCATTCTCGTCTACTCGACCAAGATGGCGCCCACCGAGCGGCCTGACATCGGATATGCCATGATCTTTCCCTCGATGACGCTCGTGAAGGTGATCGCCGTGCAAATCGTCGGCCTGCTCGCAGGCGGCGGCGGCACAGGAGGGTAGCTCGCGTCGAACGAGGGCTAAAGGGATGTCCGACGAAGCGCCCGCGCCTCAACCGCCTGCTATTTTCAATCTGCAGGCTTATAGCCCCGCGGAAATCAAGGAGGCTGTCGAAAAGGTCGGGGTCAAAAAGGCCAATCTGCCGTTTCTGGCCTCCTTCATGCTGGCCATCGTGGGCGGCGGCAGCATCGGTTTCGGCGCCGTTTACTACACCATTGTTGCCAGCGATCCAGATCTCAGCTTCGCCACCATACGCGTCCTCGGCGGATTGGTTTTCTCGCTCGGACTGGCACTTGTGCTGGTGGGAGGGGCCGAGCTGTTTACGGGCAACAATTTGATCGTAATGGCCTGGGCGAGCGGAAGGGTTTCCACGAGGACGATGCTGCGCAACTGGACCATTGTTTGGTTCGGCAACCTGATCGGATCGCTTGGGCTCATCATTCTGGTGTTTTTTTCACATCATCTCGACATGAATGAGGGCCGCATCGGCCTGTCGATATTGAATACGGCTGCCGGAAAGATCCGTCCGGATATGGTGACGCTGTTCTTCAAGGGCATCCTTTGCAACATTCTCGTTTGCGCGGCGGTCTGGCTTGCCTATGCGGGCCGGTCGGTCACCGACAAGATCGTCGCTCTCATTTTGCCGGTCTCTGCCTTCATCGCGGCCGGTTTCGAACATTGCGTGGCTAACATGTATTTTCTGCCGATGGCCTGGCTGCTGGTGCAGACCGGCCACGTTCCAGTCAATTTCGACATCTCGCCCATTACGGTCTCCGGAATCCTGCACAATCTCGTTCCCGTGACACTCGGCAATATCGTGGGCGGTGCCGGCTTTGTCGGCGCTGTATATTGGGCGATCTATCGGGTAGCGTTTGGCACGACGTATCGCGCCGAAAAATAGCTGGCTCGAAGTTCAATCGTCGACGGCGGATATCACGCCGTCGATTGAAGAGCGGACCCACTTCATGCGTTGCTGACATTTGACCCACCAAAGACATGAGGTGGACGGAGTCACCTCAGGCGAGCCGACCCATGCAAAGTGGATACGACCCGGTAATGCCTCATCGCCGTTCCCCGTCGTGGCAAACTTGCAGCGGTTGGAGCCAACCATCGCTATATAACGGAGCGCCCCGACGCGTTCGAGCGGGCAAGGCGAGAGCGTTCGCTCATACGATCGCCACTGCTGGCCGTCGTTCGATCAATCGTGGTAAAAACGCTTGAGGATTTTCTATTTTTTCCCAGCCACTGATTGCGCGAGCGCCTCCTTGCATTGGTCTTTGATGGTGCCAATACTTTTCAGGATGCAACTTCGTTCCTTGCCAGGGCAACTTTCCTTTATATCAACCGCGCAGGCTTTGCTGATCTCGGCGACCCGTGCAAGCCTTTCCTTACACGGGTCGGAAAATTCTGCGGCGTGTGTTTTAACGCATTCTTTAAGGCGGCCCCCGCCGGGCTTAACGTCAGCACATTTAGCCTTGATGTCGGCGGTACAGACCCCGACTGACCGCTCCCTTGCCAGCGCGACCGGCGCGGAGAGAAGTACTACAGCACCAATAACCATGATACTCTTCATAGGGTCATTCTCCCAAAAAAAGAAAAGGATGCGAATGTCCTCACTAGGGACGCTTAAAATGTGCCCAACCAATCGGCCGAATAGTGGACGATAAGCGGGACGGTCGATTGATATACGTCAACGGAGGCTCGTGGTTACGGTCAACCCATGCTGACCGGCAGCGGTGAACAAAACGCCGGGGTATCCCGCGTTCGAACGGCAAGGCGTGCATCAGCTCACCGCTATCGCCACCTGCCATATTGAGTGGGCATTGCCCCAACTACAGGAAGAAAGGACCATGAAAAACTGCGCTACCTGTGGAACGCCATTTTCCCCCTTCTACCACACCCGCAAGTTTTGTTCAGACGCATGCCGAACCGAAAAAGTCCGCGCTTGCAAGAAAAAATGGGCGGAACAAAACATCGAAAAAGTGCGCGCCAATCGCCGGAAGTGGGCGCGACGCAACCCAGCGACGGACCGAGAACGCCAACTTAAATGGAGGGCGAAGAACGGGGAACGTGTCAAGGAATACCAGCGTCAATGGAGGGAGGAGAACCGTACCTACAACAGCAAATGGAGGACAGAGAACCGGGAACGCATCAAAGAACGCCAACGTAAATGGAGAGCGGAGAACCGGGAAAGCCGACTGGCCTCCCAACGTAAATGGAGGGAGAAGAGCCGGGAACGTATCAGAGAAGCTCGGCGGCAACGCTATGCCGAAATTGCTGCTGCCCGCGCCAAGGCGCATCCCGAGATAGCAAACCCAGGGGCAGATTGCTGCCCCCTTTCAGGTCAAACGTGCCCAACCTCTTTGCCCTCTGCTAATCAATGATGTGGTAGCCGCCATCACAGTTTTCGATGTTTTCATCAGGCGAAGTTCCTTAGAGCTGCCCGACCATTCCGATCATACACACCGCTGCCAAAAAAATCCGCGTTGCTGCAGCTTGCGCAATTGCGCCTTCTTACCTTGCGTAAGATACGGCCTCGCTCATTACATCCATTGGCTCTTCGTCTAAGAGCACAAGCCACTTTTGGTACACTGCCTTGTCCTGAAGCAATGTCCAGGCAGGTCGCAAGAATCGGATTTTTTCCGCAGCCGCCGCAACCGAATTCTTCGAGAAGAAAATAAGACATCCTGCCTTGGGTGGTCCGACATTTTCCGACGCAGTTTCACGCGCGCGTCGTCGTTCATCGTATGCGAAATCCTAAGGTGTGAACTTGAATCCTGATTCCCTCTTCGCGTCTATCTGGTCACGCTGGGTTCTAACATAGGTCGAAATGTCATATTTGGCGGCGCCGCTATGCCGAGAGTTCGACATTTCCCGCAAGACCGGCTACAAGATCCTCACCCACAGCAAAATGGCCGCCACGAGCGGATGCATCTGACCTTGAAGCTGGAGACCACCAAGCCAGCTGCCGATAACTTCCTTCAACAGCAGGCCAGGTTCGATGACTTCATCGACTGTTACGACAACGAGCGACCACACTAGGCGCTCGACATGCAGTGTCTGACGCAACTCTATCGGCCGTCGTCAAAGCCTTATCGTGGACTGCCGAACCTCGACTACCCGTTCCATGACAAGGCCGTCACGGTCACGACTTGCGGCCGCATCTGCTTCAATCGTCGGAAAATCAATCTGAGCCAGGTGTTTGCAGGCCAGACCGTCGGCATCAAACAAACCGACGACCGCATTTGGCTCGTCAGCTTTATGAGCTACGATCTCGGATACTTCGACGACGAGACCTGCAGGCTCGAACCCCCTGCAGATCCCTTCGGACCGAAAGTGTTACCTATGTCTTCGGAATGAAACGTAACCCATGTCTCCGGATCGGAGCATTGTAATCTTGGAGCGGGCGAAGGGATTCGAACAACCGACCCCGACCTTGGCAAGGTCGTGCTCCTGCATGTGGATACCCAGCCTACTGCGGGGAGGCGGCGCTTGTGTTCATGGCCTATTACGCCAAGACCGACATTCTATACAGATAAGGATGAGGACTGGGCATTGGCGGGCGTCAGGATCGCGGTGTAAGATCGTGGCGAGGCTCAAAGTTGACAGGGACTGGACAGGGCAAATCGAGACGGCAGATCAGAATTCTAACACAGAATCAATAGTTTG